>NZ_JBEBMU010000014.1:0-38061 GCF_043196805.1 Saccharospirillum sp. HFRX-2 | reverse complement strand
CTCAGTCGTGAAACGCAGCCTCGCCGATGGTAGTGTGGGGCTTCCCCATGTGAGAGTAGGTCATCGTCAAGCTTTTATTGCGAACCCCAGGTCAGAAATGGCCTGGGGTTTTTTATTGCTTGGAGAACACAAGCACCACGATGACCTCCTCTACGAGTCCCGGGACTCTACGAGCCGATGTGTCGGACCAACCGGGGCGCCGGCCGACGGAGTGCCGCCCAGATCATCGTCAAGCTTTTATTGCGAACCCCAGGTCAGAGATGGTTTGGGTGGTTCGACACATCGATTTTTTATTGCCCGGAAACCGTTAACGACATTCTTGCTCTGCTAATCCCGCTGTATTTTTAACTCTCTTCGACGTATTGAAGTTGTTAGAGTTACTGGATATATCTTGCTGGGTAAGGTTATGAATAGTTTATGGAATGCTAGTCTTAAGAGTCTGGCGGTCATGCTTTTGGCTGCCTGCAATCCCGCTTCAGATGCCGACACTAAAGTGCACCCAGAGCCGGTTAAAACTGAGGCTGTTGGTGGTGAGCATGATCAAGGTGTTATTGAAACAATAGCGCTCGCGCATCATTGCCTGGCGGGAGAAACTGTTTATCTGTCAGCAAAAATGCAGAAGGTTAATAGAAACCCCGAGTCTGGTTTTAGTTATGAACTTCAGCCGACGGATAAGATTTTGTCGCTGTGCATGACGGATGAAAGCCTGACCTATCGTTATGGCGCGATTGGTGATGTAGGGCTGGAACGTACGGCTACTGCAGAGCACCCCTTTGCATACTTTGAGCAAAGCATTGGCCGTGTATATGAGCAGATGTTTTATTTTAACAACGGCGACTATTACTACTATGTTGTCGAATCTGGGGGTATGGGACGCGGCGTGGCCTTGAAGGTATTTCAGGGTGATCGATTGATTGGCGACTATTTTTCTGGCCTAGAAGACGCTGACTTTTACAGCAGCATGGGCGTTATTAATAATGCCCTTTTATTCTCACAGGTTCCCAGGACTGCTCACCTGAACTGATGGCCGTGTTGTTGCGCCTTTGGTGATTTGTATTCAGCAATGCATCATGGCTGCTTCAGCGTAGATATTTATAAACAGTATTACGACTGACTCCAGCCAGGCGAGCTGTTCGACTGATATTGCCTCCGGTCTGTTGATAATAGGTCCGTATCTTTTCTGCCTGCGATGTCTGAATAGCATCTGCCGGATTGCTATCCGGTGCTTGAGGCTGTCTATATTCTGGTGGTGTATTTAAATCGTCGTAAAAATCTTTAGGCAGATGTTCCGCTTTAATAATGCCGTCGTCGCTCATCGCGCTGGCGACTTTCAAAACGTTGCTTAACTGACGCATGTTGCCGGGCCAAGGATGTTGTAAAAAGAGATCCAGCACGGCGGGTGACAAGCGTGTTTGATTTGGGTTTCCTGGTTGCAGTCTTTGCGTTGCGTAGTTGATGAGTTCCGCTTTATCCGTGCGTTGTCGAAGAGGTGGTATGGTGACATTCAGTCCAGCTAATCGGTAATACAGGTCCTGGCGAAAGGTGCCTTGCTGCACGGCTTGCTTCAGGTCGCGATTAGTGGCTGATACCAGGCGAATATCGATCGGATAGGTTTCGGTTGACCCTAGTGGTGTCACGACTCTTTCTTGCAAAACCCGTAATAACCTTGCTTGCATGGTAATTGGCATCTCTCCGATCTCATCGAGAAACAGCGTGCCGCCATCTGCACGCCGGATTAAACCGACAGCGCCTTCCTGGCTGGCACCGGTAAAAGCGCCTTTGTGATAGCCAAAGAGTTCGGATTCAATCAGATCAGCAGGAATGGAGGCGCAGTTTACTGCGACCAAGTTCTTGTTGCGGCGACTGCCATGGTAATGCAGCGACCGAACCAGTATTTCTTTTCCCGCCCCGGTCTCGCCGTGGATCAGCACCGGAATGTCTTTTTCGATGACCTTGCTGAGTTGAAGTAAGACCTGCCTAACAACCGGATCACCATGTTCTAATTCATTAAACGGAACGACATCGGCTGGCAGTCGGTGAGGTTTAGGGGTACTGGCCGCTTTAGGTTCTGTTGGTGTTTGCTCGGCTTGAGCTTGTCGATAATCCGGTATTTTTAGCGGTGGCGCTAACGGTGGCTGTACTCTTACCCAGGTGTGATATTGACCGAATGCCTTTAATGACAGGGGCGTATTGGCGGGTTGATGACATAGTTCGAGAAAACGGCAGTCAAATATTTGTTCGATGTTCAGCAGCGCCAGGTCTTGTGCCAGCATTGCCCAGGCGCGCCGATTGGCGGAGATAACCTTGCCACTGTCATCTAACACCAGCATGCCGGACCAATGAGAATCCAGCCCACTGATGTTGGCGCTGAAGGTGACAATAAAGTGTTCCCGCTGGAACGCGGCATAGATCAACTGATTCTCAACACTCAGCGACATCAGTTTTACCATGCCAAGGGTGTGATCCTGAGGCAGGTAAGCATCGGATGAAATATCGAGCACACCGATCATCTTTTTATGAGTGTCGTAAATCGGCGAGGCTGAACCGACCATATAACGATTCGCGCGCAGAAAATGTTCGTCCCGGCTGACCTGGACGGCCTGACCCGTTGCTAAGGCGGTGCCGATGGCATTGGTTCCGGTGCCCACTTCGCGCCATTGATAACCCGGAAGCAAGCCGTGACGGTCACTGTCATGGAACCGGTTCGATCCCCAGGTATTCAGCACTTGTCCTTGGTTGTCGGCCAG
Source organism: Saccharospirillum sp. HFRX-2 (assembly GCF_043196805.1). NCBI lineage: Bacteria > Pseudomonadati > Pseudomonadota > Gammaproteobacteria > Oceanospirillales > Saccharospirillaceae > Saccharospirillum > Saccharospirillum sp. HFRX-2. The sequence continues at coordinate 35,314 of NZ_JBEBMU010000014.1, read as the reverse complement.
AACAATCAGGCAGGCCGAGTTGGACAGAATGTTCTGGTAGTGGGGCAGAACCTCGTTTTCAGTGGTGTGTACCAGGTTGTGATGTTCATCGAGTAAAGCCGCCACATGACCTTGGCGAACCTCGCCAAACTGCGGCTGGCTGCTGTGTGATAGACCATAAGATTCGCACCGGGACCAGGAGTTCTCGATGACTTTATGGTGGGGTAAGTCAGCCGTATCTGACTGGCTCGATTGCAAGCCCTGGAGCAGGGCCTCATCCATCTCTGTCATTGCCATTCTCAGGTAGAAGTTTCGTTATTGTTGTACTTCTTCCAGCCTTATCAGGCGCTTCCAGCATACCTGAAGTCGGTTCAACCGCTACTGTTCATAAGTCTGAACAACTGTTGAACACCACTGTCTGAATATGAACATAAATGAACAGCTTCAAAAAGTGCCGTTTGCGCTGTTTTGCTTTGGTTCTGTGCTAAGTATTTGAAAAATATAACAATAAAAATTTGTTCGTTTTGTTTCGTATTGTTGGCACCGAAGTTGTAACAACAGCTGGAGAACACTGAAAAGGCGACCTGCTGGCACGTCAATGAACAGCAGGCACCAAAAATAACAACAATAGAGAAACAGCAATGTCCTTAACCCTTGAGCGCGTCAGCAAAGCCGTTGGCGGTCAGGAATGGATCAAAGACATCAGTCTGACGCTGGAGCCGGGTTCCTTTAATGTGCTGCTTGGGCGCACTCTGGCGGGTAAAACCAGCTTGATGCGGCTGATGGCCGGCCTGGAACGTCCGACGTCAGGCTCCGTCATAATGAACGGTGTCGATGTGACCGGTATGCCCGTTCGCAAGCGCAACCTGTCGATGGTCTACCAGCAGTTCATAAACTACCCCGACCAGACGGTGTACGAAAATATAGCCTCACCATTACGTCTGGCCCGATTGCCGAAAAACGTTATTGACCAACGCGTGCGTGAAACTGCGCAAATGCTGCATATCGAATCTCATCTGGAGCGTTTTCCATTGGAGCTTTCTGGTGGACAACAGCAGCGTACGGCCATGGCACGAGCTCTGGTTAAAGATGCCGACTTGATACTCTTTGACGAACCCCTGGTGAATCTCGATTACAAACTGCGCGAAGAGTTCCGTGAGGAATTGCGCGAATTGTTTAAAGCCAAGCACTGCATCGCTGTTTATGCCACGACCGAACCGAATGAAGCATTGGCTCTCGGTGGTCACACCGCCGTTCTGCATGAAGGTGAATTGCTGCAGTACGGTAAAACACCCGATGTTTATCACCGCCCCAAAGACATCCTGACCGCCCAGATGTTCTCCGAGCCGCCGATCAATATTGTCGCTGGCCGAGTAACGGAATCGGAGGTGACTTTTGATGAATCGGTGCACTTCAAGCTGAATCAGGATTTAAGCGGGCTCAAGCCAGGCAATTACCAATTTGGCGTGCGGGCATCCCACATTGGTTTGGTGCCCCATGCCGACGATGATCTCGAACTGACGGTGCGTGTCGATCTCGCCGAGATCAGCGGTTCAGAAACCTTTCTGCACGTACGCAGTGAACAATTTGAGCTGATTTTGCACCTGTCGGGTGTGCACGAGTATGCCGTTGATCAGGAAGTGAAGGTCTACTTTCCGACCCACAAAATTTATGTCTTCGACTCGACCGGCGCTGTTGTGCATGTGCCGACACGTTTAGGAGGTCGGTGATATGGCGGAAATTATTTTAAGAAGTCTGGCACATACCTACGATGCCAACGCTAACTCCGACTCGGATTATGCCATTCGGCAAATGGATCATGTTTGGCATCAGGGCGGTGCTTACGCTTTGTTGGGGCCTTCAGGCTGCGGCAAATCAACGATGCTGAACATCATCTCGGGCTTGCTGAGTCCTTCGCAAGGCGAGGTGTTATTCGATACCGAACGCGTAAACGAACTGTCGCCGGAAGAACGCAACATTGCTCAGGTTTTTCAGTTTCCGGTGGTGTACGACACCATGACGGTCTATGACAACCTGGCCTTTCCATTGAAAAACATCGGTATGGCCAAGCATCTGATTCCCGCCAAGGTTCATGAAGTTGCCGACATTCTGGAATTAACCTCGGTGCTGCATCGCAAAGCCAAGAACCTCAGTGCCGATGAAAAACAAAAAGTGTCGATGGGGCGAGGATTGGTACGTGATGATGTGTCAGCCATTTTATTCGATGAGCCATTAACCGTTATCGACCCTCAGTTAAAATGGAAGCTGCGGCGTAAGCTCAAGCAAATCCATGAGCGATTCAACATCACCATGATTTACGTGACGCATGATCAGCTCGAAGCCTCGACCTTTGCTGAAAAAATTGCCGTTATGTACGACGGTCAGATTGTCCAGTTTGGCACGCCACGAGAACTGTTCGAGCGCCCCGCGCACACCTTCGTTGGTTTTTTTATTGGCAGTCCGGGAATGAACTTTCTGGATGTGTCGGTCGATGCCCAGAGTGTTCATTTCTCCGGGTTGAAGATTCCTGCTGATCCGCGCCGCCTTCAGACTGCCATCGCTTCTGGTTCGTCCAATATCAAAGCGGGCATACGGCCAGAGTTTATCCATGTCTGGGATGACCCAAATGACGAGGCTTTTGAAGTTGACGTACAGGATGTTGAAGACCTGGGTACCTATCGAATTCTGTCGTTCTTTTTAGGAGATCAGATCGTCAAGGCCCGCTTGAACGAGGATCAAGCGGTTCCTTCACAAAAGGCCTACGTCAGCTTTCCTGAGCAATGGTTGAATATCTACGTGGATGAATACCGGGTGGGAGGTGAAGATGAATAAAGTGGAGAACAATAAAGCCTGGTTTTTGGTTCTGCCCATGCTGCTACTGGTGGCGTTCTCGGCCATTATTCCGCTGATGACCGTTGTGAACTATTCGGTTCAGGACATTTTGGGCAGCAGCGCCTATTTCGTAGGCACGGAATGGTTTAAAGACATTCTTAACGACAGTCAGCTACAGCAAGCGCTTATCCGGCAATTTATTTTCTCATTCACAATTCTTGCGATTGAAGTGCCACTGGGGATCGGCGTCGCTTTGATGATGCCCAAGAACGGTTGGCGCGCATCCTTAGTTTTGATTCTGGTAACGCTGCCTTTATTGGTGCCCTGGAATGTAGTGGGAACCATCTGGTTGATCTTTACCCGGACGGATATCGGTCTGGCCGGCGTTGGTCTTCGGGAATTGGGGTATGCCTATAACATTACGCGTAATGATGGCGACGCCTGGGCGACCATTGTCTTGATGGATGTTTGGCATTGGACGCCATTGATCGCGCTGTTGTGCTACAGCGGATTGCAGGCGATTCCTCAAGCTTATTATCAGGCAGCGCGAATTGATCGCGCATCACGCTGGGCCATTTTCCGCTATATCCAGCTGCCCAAGCTGACCAATGTATTGGTCATTGGGGTGCTGCTGCGATTTATGCACTCCTTCATGATTTATGCCGAACCCTTCGTTTTAACCGGTGGTGGACCCGGAAGCTCGACGACCTTTCTTAGCCAGACGTTAACGACCATGGCCATTGGGCAACAGGACCTGGGTCCGTCTGCCGCTTTCTCCATTATTTATTTCCTGATCATTTTAGCGGTCTGCTATTGCTTCTATGTGGCCATCTTAAATATGGGGCGTGACAAGAACACGTCGCAGTCGAGGTAAGCTTATGACGACTTCAAATCATCAATCGACGGCGCCTAAAGTCGCGTTTGCTAAACGCAGATCCGTTAACAACCCTGTTTTTCAGCGCTGGCGACAACGATTTCTGCTCGGGCTATTTCTGATTTTTCTGCTGCTGCCTATTTATTGGCTGGTGAGCATGTCGTTTAAGACCAATACCGAAATTCTCTCGGGCTTTTCGTTATTTCCGAAGAATCTGACCTTTGCCAGTTATATTGAAATATTAACAGATCCCAGTTGGTACATGGGTTATGTTAATTCGCTGATGTACGTTGTTACTAATATGGTGATCAGCATCCTGGTCGCCTTGCCAGCTGCTTATGCCTTTAGTCGGTATAAATTTATTGGTGATAAACATCTGTTCTTTTGGCTGCTGACCAATCTGATGGCGCCACCTGCGGTGTTTTTGTTGCCGTACTTCCAGCTCTATTACTCAGTGGGTTTGTTTGACACTCATATAGCCGTCGCTTTAGCGCACTGTCTTTTTAATATCCCGCTGGCGGTCTGGATTCTCGAAGGCTTTATGAGTGGCGTGCCCAAGGAAGTGGATGAGACGGCCTACATTGATGGTTACAGTTTTCCGCGTTTTTTTATCCGTGTCTTTATTCCCATGATCCGCTCGGGTATCGGCGTCACGCTGTTCTTTTTGTTTATGTTTTCCTGGGTCGAGCTATTGCTGGCCAGAACGCTGACCGCGACTGATGCTCAACCGATTGGCGCCATCATGACACGGACCCGAGGTGCCTCAGGCATTGATTGGTCGTTACTGGCTGCGGCCGGCACTTTGACCATCCTACCTGGTGTCATGGTGGTCTATTTCGTGCGCAACTATATCGCCAAGGGCTTTGCTCTGGGTCGAACCTGAAAGGAGAGGTGACATGCTTCAGTGGATGGTTTGGACCTTACCAACAGCCGTCTTTTTTACGGCGATAGCGGTGATGTTGTTTGGGATGACCCTATGGCAGTTGTGGGTTCCGACAATTGAACGAAAAGGTTTTCTGCCCATTGTCACAACCCGTGGCGATCGGCTGTTTATTGGCCTGTTGTGTGCGGCTTATTTGCACTTGGCTGTGGTCGGTTTTACCGACATCTCAATTTGGTTTGCCTTAGCGGCTTCGGCTGTATGGATGGCGATTCTAATGCGCTGGGGTTAAGTCAAATTAACAATCATGGACGAGATAAACGTCAAGGATGACTGTTCTCGATAGCAATGAGGTGGCTATGAATAACAATAAGATCCCCTACCTATCTACGCTTGCACTCAGTGCTTTAATGGCATCAGGCAGTATTCAGGCAGAAGACCGGCGTGCGGTTATTGAGCGCTGGGTTGACGAAGAGTTTCAACAATCGACCTTGACCCGTGAGCAACAGATTACGGAGCTGGAATGGTTTGCCGAGGCCGCAGAACCCTTTCGTGGCATGCAGATTAACACCGTCGCTGAAGGTCTAACGACGCATGAGTATGAAGCCAATGTTTTGGCCAAGGCCTTTGCGGAAATTACCGGTATTGAAGTCACGCATAACATCATCGGTGAAGGTGATGTTGTCGATACCATGCAGACGCAAATGCAGTCGGGTCGTAATATTTACGATGGCTTCGTCAATGACTCCGACGCCATTGGTACCCATATTCGTTACGGTGTGACCACTAACATTTCCCGAGCCATGGAAAACGAGTGGGCGGATTACACCCTGCCAACGCTCGATCTGGATGACTTTATTGGTATCCAATACACCACTGGCCCAGACGGTAGCATCTACCAGTTACCGACGCAGCAGTTCGCTAACCTTTATTGGTTCCGCTACGACTGGTTCCAGCGTGCTGACTTCCAACAGCAATTCCATGACATCTATGGTTATGACTTGGGCGTTCCCACCAACTGGACGGCGTACGAAGATATTGCGGAGTTCTTTACCGAGCATGTTGGCGAAATTGATGGCCGCAAGGTTTATGGCCACATGGATTATGGCCGTCGCGATCCTTCCTTAGGTTGGCGCTTCCATGATTCCTGGTTGTCGATGGCCGGCATGGGCAGCCCGGGCGTGCCTTTTGGTAATCCGGTGGATGACTGGGGTATTCGTGTCGATGAGGACAGCAATCCGGTTGGCGCCAGTGTTTCACGAGGTGGGGCAACCAACTCGCCAGCGTCGATCTTCGCCGTGACCAAGATGGTCGAATGGCTACGTGATTATGCGCCGCCTGAAGCCCAGGGGATGACCTTTGGTGAAGCGGGTCCGGTTCCTGCTCAGGGTAATATTGCTCAGCAGATGTTCTGGTATACGACCTTCACGGCCGACATGATTGATCCGGATTTACCGGTCAACAGCGACGAGGGTCCACTGTGGCGTATGGCGCCATCACCGACCGGACCTTATTGGGAAGAAGGTATGAAGGTGGGTTATCAGGATGTGGGTTCCTGGACGTTCTTTGAATCGACGCCAGAGGATCGCCGTACTGCGGCCTGGTTGTTTGCACAATTCACCACGGCTAAATCCGTTTCCTTGCAAAAGCTGTTGACTGGTCTGACGCCGATTCGTCGTTCCGATATCGAGTCGGAACAATTTGGTGCCATGGCGCCGCGCCTCGGTGGGCTGGTTGAGTTCTATCGCAGTGAGAACGAAAACTGGTGGACACCTTCATCCACTAACGTGCCTGACTACCCGCGTATGGCGCCGCTGTGGTGGCAGAACCTGGCGCCGGCGGTAAATGGTGATATCAGTGCTCAGGAAGCCTTGGACAACTTGGCGGAAGAGATGGATGACATCATGGCGCGTTTGGCGCGGGCGAATGTCTTTGATCAATACGCGCCGAAGTTGAATGAAGAGCGGGATCCGGAATACTGGTTATCTCAACCCGGTTCGCCGAAAGCCAAACTGGCTAATGAAATGCCGCAGGGAACCACGGTTCCTTATGATCAATTGATCGAAGATTGGATCAATAATTGAGTAGTGCAGGGCCAGCGAATGCTGGCCCTGATTCTCACCTAGCAAGTTCGGTAAATTAAGTCCCATACGCCATGACCCAGGCGCTGGCCGCGCTGTTCGAATTTGGTCACAGGTCGATGTTCAGGGCGACCCGCCTGATAGTTTCCGGTGCCTGCGGTGTTTTCAAATCCTTCAGCCGCATCCATGACTTCCAGCATGTGTTCCGCGTAGTTTTGCCAGTCGGTCGCCATGTGGAAGGTACCGCCTTGGACGAGCTTGCGGCGCAATAATTGCGCGAATTCCGGCTGGACGATACGCCGTTTGTGATGACGCTTTTTATGCCACGGATCGGGAAAGAACAGCTGTACGCAATCCAGGCTGTGGTCCGGAATATTGTCGTGCAGTATCTCCACCGCGTCTTCGCGAAAAACGCGGATATTGGTCAGGTTATCTTGCTGGATATGATGCAGCAGTCGACCGACGCCCGGGGTGTGTACTTCGACGCCAATAAAATTAGCCTGCGGCCGAACGCGTGCCATTTCGGCCAATGAGTCGCCGTTACCAAAACCAATCTCAAAGATGACCGGTGCGGTATTGCCAAACACCTGGCTAAGATCAAGCAGACCCATCTTGTGTTCCAAACCATAGTCGCCCCAGCCAGAATCTAAGGCTAACTTCTGGCCTTCAGTCATGCGCCCGGTACGCATGACAAAACTACGAATTTTGCGCTGAATGGGCGCTCTTTCCTCGGTCATGATGAATCCTTTGATTATCGAGTCGGGCGCCAGCGCCACAGAATTAATACAAACCATAACCAGCCGGCCAGTTGGCTTAAACCACCGATGGGCGTTAAGACGCCGAGTATTGGCAAATCGAGCAGCACCAGAGCATAAAGACTGCCGCTGAATATAACGCTGCCCAGTGCCAGGCAGTAGGCGGGGCCGATCAGTTTTTGTTCGGTAGCGTGCAATTGAATGGCGCCAACAGACAGCAATGCCAAGGCATGGAAGAGTTGATAACGCACGGCCGTTTGCCAGGTCTCCAGACGTTGGCCATCAACCAGATTTTCCAGTGCATGGCTTCCAAAAGCACCCAAGGCAACGCCAAGGCCTGCCAGCGTTGCAGCTGTGATCAGGATTAGCCGGGAATTTGCATTCATGGTGATTTCGCTGTTCGTTTAAACGTAAAAAAGCCGCTGATAACACAGCGGCTTTAATAATTGCCTGAAGAAACCGGAAGGTTAGAAGTCGATGCTCATAACCTTTTTAACTTTCTTCATGGCGTTCTTTTCGAGCTGACGAATACGCTCTGCAGAGACGCCGTAAACATCGGCCAATTCGTGCAGGGTGGCCTTGTTTTCGTTCAGCCAGCGACGTTGGATGATGTCTTTAGAGCGATCATCCAGGTCAGCCAGAGCGGCAAATAGCTGCTCATTGGCGTCGGTTTCGTAGTCTTCCTGTTCGACGACTGCGGCCGGATCAGCACCCTGGGCCACCAGATAATGAACTGGGGACAGCGCCGGGCCTTCGTCATCGTCGTCAGTCGGAGCATCGAAGGTGGCGTCGTGAGCCGTCAGTCGACCTTCCATCTCATAAACAGTCTTCAGATTGACGCCCAGATCGTCAGCAATGGCTTGAGCTTCGCGCTCATTCAGCCAGCCCAGACGCTTCTTGGAGGAGCGCAGGTTGAAGAACAGTTTGCGTTGAGCCTTGGTGGTCGCAACCTTGACGATACGCCAGTTACGCAGAATAAATTCGTGGATTTCTGCCTTGATCCAATGCACCGCAAAGGACACCAGACGAACACCAACTTCCGGGTTGAAGCGACGCACTGCTTTCATCAAACCAACGTTGCCTTCTTGGATCAGGTCACCCTGATTCAGGCCATAACCGGAATAGCTTTTAGCGATATGAACCACGAAACGCAGGTGTGACAGGACCAACCGACGGGCTGCATCGATGTCTTCCTGATAATAGAGCCGCTCGGCCAACTCTTTCTCTTCTTCTGCGGTCAGCAGATCGAAGGCGTTGACTGATTGGATGTAAGACTCCAAATTTTGGCCCGGAGCCAAAGAATCCAGAGCTAGAGCCGGAACACTGCTGTTCAGTTTCACGTTGTCTCCTCCCCATCACGCGTTTGTAACGGTGGATGCGGTTTATGTGTCACTAATACTATCAGAAAACCGCGGTACGACCCTAGTATCGCCAGTAAAGGACCTGAAAAACCAGGGTTCAGTTTGGATGGTAACGATAGCGAAATTGCATCGTCCTGCCAGTGAACAAAGTCACCTACGCAGCACAGACCGTTGTGGATCAATCTAACGCGGTTCGGCTTCGCGCAAGTGGCGCCACAAGGCGATATGGGTCCCCGCCAGGCTTACCAGGGTAGCGCTGAGCAAGAGGATGAGAGTCTCGCCAAAGTCCAGCCAGGTGACGTGTGCGTCCAGTCCATAGGTATCCAGGAAGGCGCTGAGAGGGGCGTGTAGCCACCAGGCAATAGCGCTGACCAGAATCCAGGCGGCGATGCCACCGAGCAGGCCATACCAGAGTCCCAAATAAAGAAAAGGACGCTTGATAAAGGCTTCGGTAGCGCCCAGCAGTTTGACGATGCGAATTTCTTCTTTGCGCGATTCGATGGCCAGGCGAATGGTATTGCCGACGACCAGTAAAACGGCGACACCCAGCAGAATGGCCAGGCCGGTAACCCCGGTGGCAATTAACTCCAGAAAACGATTCAGCCGGTCGATCCAGGCCAGATCGAGCTGAACATCCTCAACCTGAGGCAAGCTTTCAATCAGCAACTGCAACGCTTCCAGATCGGCGGCACTTTGACCATCAGGGACCACGACGATGCTGGCGGGCAGCGGGTTACTCTGCAACTGCAAGCGATCGTCATCCAGCGTCAGTGACTGACTGAAACTCTGCCAGGCTTCGTCGGCGCCGACGTAACGCGTGCTGATAACTTCCGGGCGCTGTCCGAGTTCTTCGGTGAGCGTGCGACCCTCATCCAGACTGGTACTGTCGGTCAGGTAAAGAGTGATCTGACCACCGGCCTGCCAGCGTTCGGTCTGGTGTTCGAGCGAAGCCAGGGCCAGATAAAATAACGTTGGCAGCGTCAGTGAGATGGCGATCACCAGCCAGGTTAACGCGCTGGAAACCGGGTTGCGGACCAAGCGCATCAAAGCGGATACAGCGCAGTCGCGATGATGACGAATCCAGGCCGTGGTTGCGCCCTGAGCCGGTTCGTCACGGCGGCGGTTCTTGGCTTGTTGACGTTGTGCGGTCATGAACGGCCTCCGCTGAACGGCGTGGTCAGCAGACGACCTTCCTGTAAGGAGACCACTCGATAATTCAGCCGTGCGATCAAGCCCAGGTCGTGACTGGCGATCAGCACGGTGGTGCCAACGCGATTGAATTCCGAAAACAGCGCCATGATGTCGCGCGACAAGGCAGGATCGAGATTACCGGTCGGCTCGTCGGCTAGCAGCAGTGCCGGTTTGCGAACCACCGCCCGGGCGATGCCGACGCGTTGTTGCTCCCCGCCGGACAGTTGAATGGGGCGGTAGTTTTCGCGTTCGAGCAGACCGACTTTATCGAGCGCCGCCCGCACCCGGCGAGTGACATCGCGCGGATGTTCACCGGCAATCACTAACGGCAGCGCCACGTTGTCGAAAACCGTCTGGTCCATCAGCAGTTGATGGTCCTGGTGGACGATGCCCAGATCGCGGCGGAAGAACGGCACCCGGCTTTTGCCTAAACGATTGAGCAAATGGCCGTTGACCCTGAGTTGGCCAGACGAGGGTTTTTCGATGCGCATGATCAGTTTCAGCAAGGTGCTTTTGCCGGCGCCACTGTGACCGGTTAAAAAGACCATTTCGCCGCGTTCGATATGCAAATTGACGCTGGCGATGGCTTCGTGGCCGCCATCATAGCGTTTGCTGACCTGATCGAAGTGAATCATTCGCTGTCCTGATCCAGCAGCGCGTCGACAAAGGTGTCGGCTTCGAACGGTCGCAGATCATCGACCTGTTCGCCCACACCAATAAAACGCACGGGAATACCCAGTTTGCGCGCCAGTGCGAAGATCACACCGCCGCGTGCCGTGCCGTCCAGCTTGGTCAGCGCCAGGCCGGTTAGATTAACCGCATCGGTAAAGCTTTGTGCCTGGCTGATGGCGTTCTGACCGGTTCCCGCATCCAACACCAGCAGAACTTCGTGGGGCGCGGTGTCATCGAGTTTTTTCATCACCCGCACCACCTTGCTCAGTTCCTGCATCAGGTTGTCTTTGTTGTGCAGACGGCCGGCGGTATCGGCGATGACCACATCGATATCGCGCGCCTGGGCGGCTTGAACGGCATCGAAAATCACCGAGGCGCTGTCGGCGCCGGTGTGCTGGGCGATCACCGGAATGTTGTTGCGTTCACCCCAGGTCTGGAGTTGTTCAACGGCGGCAGCCCGGAAAGTATCGCCGGCAGCGAGCAGCACTGAGTAACCTTCTTTTTCCAGTCGTTTGCTCAGTTTGCCGATGGTCGTAGTCTTGCCAACGCCATTGACCCCGACCACCAGAATTACATAAGGCGTCTTGCTGCGGTCAATCTGCAACGGGGCTTCGACGGTTTTTAGTTCGCTGACCAGGGTGTCACGCAAAGCCGAGACCAGCGCATCGCTGTCTTTGAGTTCACGACGTCCGAGAGTGTTGGTGAGCGATTCCAGGATGGCACTGGTTGCTTCTATACCGACGTCCGCGGTCAACAGCAGGGTTTCCAGTTCTTCCAGCAAATCATCGTCAATCTGCTTCTTGCCTCCTAAGGCGGCGGCGAGACCTGAAGTCAGGTTGCCCCGGGTACGGCCCAGGCCCTGACGGACCCGGCCAAACCAGGAGGCATCGTTATCGGGAGTGTCGGTCGGTGTGTTAGAGCGCTTTTTGCCAAAGCCGAACATGTAGGATCAAACCTTCTAATAGATGACAGGCCGATGGCGGCCCCAAGCCGACCTATGCTAGCAAAAGCGCTCGGTCAGCCAAAGCGATCTGTCTAGCGTGGCATCTGAAGCGGCGCTTCGGTACATTTGTCGCCACAAAACGTTTGCCGGGTCACAGAACGTTTTGCATCGCCGCCAAGCCGTGCGCGGCTATTATCAATCATTCTGGGTCGAGCATGTTTCATTTCAGTCGTCGAACGCTGTGGATCATTATTTACGTCACCATTCCGCTGATCTTCATTTTAAATCAGTTGGGCGGTGAGCCCGATTCGGATTCAGTACAGAGCGTTGAGCAGCGCTGGTCACTGGATGACATCGATTTTCAACAGAACGCTAATCGCTGGCAGGTGGATTTACCGCAGGCTGAGCAAATCTGGCTCAGTATCATTCAGCCTCAGGCGCCGGCGCAGACATTGGCAAGCGGTGATTCTACCGGGCTCAGTCTCACTCGTCAGGGTGGGCAATTTGTGGTCACAGTGGTTAATCCGGCCAGGCTGCAGTTGCTGGAAACCAGTGTCGATTTTCTGGTCGATTGGCTGCCGGACAGCGATAATCGGCGCATCGTCGTGTCCGGTTCGTTAAACGATGAATGGCTGGCGGCACTGGCACCGCTAAATGGTCAATTGCAGGGTGAGGCTCGCCAAACTGAGATCCAGCCGGCGGCGGCGGTATCGCGACTGACCGCGCCGCCGATGGGCAGTGATGAGCAGCTGGCGTTTCTGATCTGGGTCGATGTGCTGGAGCAGCGTCTGGGTGGTTATCAGCCAGAGGTTCGCTGGGATCATCGCGCTGCCCGCAGCCAGGTGTTGTTTAACCAGACCTTGGCGCCATCGTTGTTTGCTCCCGTCAGCGAAGAAGAACTGGCGCCGGTGCTGTCGGCCTATCGCAATGCAGCGGCGCAACGCGAGCGTCGGGCTGATCAGATTCATCGTTACCTGGTGACCACTGCCGTCTATCAACTGCCGCTGGATTTCTTATTGCGCCAACCGGAACGGCTGGCGCAGGTGGATCTGGCGGCAGTCAATCAACAACGTCAACAGACTATGGAATCCCGTTAGATGGCACGCAGAAATCGCCCCAATCCCGGCCGTGGTGCTGGTCTGGTTCGTTTGATTGGTGGTCAGCATCGCGGGCGGCGATTGTCTATCGCCAACCTCGATGGCTTGCGACCGACCGGAGACCGACAGCGCGAAACGCTGTTTAACTGGTTGCAGTTTGAGTTGGCTGGCAGTCGGGTCGCGGACCTCTATGCCGGTACGGGTGCCTTAGGGCTGGAAGCCTCTTCGAGGGGCGCGCAGCAGGTCTGGTTGATCGAGCGGCATCCGCAGGCGGTTGCTGCCTTGAAAGCCGCCGTTGCGCAACTGCAGTCCGATGCCGACGTTCTGGCAACGGACGCTCTGGATTGGCTGGCTCGTACTGAAGATGGCCCTTTTGATGGCGTCTTTGTCGACCCGCCTTTTGCGGCTCAGCTGTGGCAATCCACATTGGAAGCTCTGTTAGCACGGCCGTTGTTACGCGATAACGCCTGGGTTTATGTGGAAGCTCCGGTCAGTTGGAGCCCTCAGGTCCCCGCGCAACTGCAGTTGAGCAAAGAGAAAACCAGCGGTGAGGTCGTGCAACGCCTGTACCGTTACACAGCGTAATTGACCGATGGTCAGTTAGTTGTTAGCGTCGGCATCTCTGTCTCCGAGAGTCAGTACGATGTCTGATCTCAATGCTCTTTTTGCAGCCCAACAGCAGGCTTTTATACAGCAACCCTACAGCAGTCTGGCCGAGCGCAAAGCTCGGTTGCGCCAACTCAAACGCCTAATCCTGGACAATGAAACGGCTATTGCAGACGCCTTGAATGCCGATTTCGGGGGTCGGGCGTTTTATGAGACGCGCTTTATCGAAGTGCTGCCCGTTATTACCAACATCAATCATACCCTGCGCTCCTTGCGCCGCTGGATGAAGCCGCAGCGACGGCTGATTCATTGGTTATATCAGCCGGCAAGCGGCGGCGTCTGGTCACAGCCTTTGGGCGTGGTCGGCATCATGGTGCCTTGGAATTACGGGCTGTTGTTGGCCTGCGGGCCTTTGATCTCTGCTTTGGCGGCGGGCAATCGCTGCATGATTAAGCTGTCGGAACTGACGCCGCATTTTGGTGAGCTGATGGCGCGGCTGGTAGCCGACTATTTCACGCCGGAAGAGGTGGTGGTGATCAATGGTGAAATCGACGTCGCCCAGGCCTTCGCAGCCCTGCCGTTTGATCACCTGGTGTTCACCGGCTCGACTGCGGTCGGTCGTCATATTATGGCCGCAGCGGCGACCAACCTGACCCCGGTGACACTGGAATTGGGTGGCAAAAGCCCGGCCTGGATCGATCCGAGTATTCCGGTGCAAGAAGCGGCGCAGCGTCTGGTTTTCGCCAAGTGCTCCAACGCCGGCCAGACCTGTGTGGCGCCGGATTATGTGTTGTGTCCGCCCGATCGGATTGCGGCTTTTACCGAGGCCTATCTGGCTGAAGTTCGCCGTCAGTATGGCGCTGACCCTCGGCTCAGCAGCGACTATTCAGCCATTATCAATGAGCGTCAGCATCAGCGTTTGACGGCCTATCTAAAACAGGCTGAACAGTCTGGTGGCCAGTTGCATTGGCCGAGTGCCGCGCCCGATCTGGATGATGTTGCCGCGAAACTGCCACCGGTCATACTGACCGGTGTCGATGCCCAAAGTGCGCTTATGCAAGACGAAATTTTTGGCCCCTTGCTGCCCGTGTTGCCATGCTCAGATGCCGCAGCGGCGGTGCACTTTATCAATCAGCGCCCCAGGCCGCTGGCGCTCTATGTATTTGGTTATGCGCGCTCCTTGCAGCCTTTGTTCCGACAACAAACCCACAGCGGATCCCTGGTGTTTAATGACGCTTTGATCCAGGCCGCCCAGGAAAACCTTCCCTTTGGTGGCGTCGGTGCCAGCGGCATGGGCAATTATCATGACCGGGCTGGTTTTGAGCGCCTGTCGCAGCTGAAGTCAGTTATGGTAAAAGGGCGCTTGTCGACGTTGAAGCTGGTGTATCCGCCTTATGGCCGCTGGATTCATCGCCTGATCCAATGGCTGATGCTGCGCTGAGTGCGCGCATTTGTGCGCCTATGGCGGCTGGGTTACCATTCGCCGGCGTTTAAACTCCGGAGTCTTGAATGAGCCGAACCGTCGTTTACCCAGGCACCTTTGACCCCATTACCCTGGGCCATATGGACCTGGTCGAACGTGCCTTGCGCCAGTTCGATAAGGTGATAGTGGCGGTTGCCGCCAGTCCCAAGAAGAAGCCTTTGTTCAGCTTGGATCAGCGCGTGGAAATGGCGCGCGAAGTCACCAAAGACTTTGGCAATGTCCAGGTCGAAGGCTTTCGCAATCTGCTGGTCGATTTTGCCCGCGAGCAAAATGCCTTCACCATTTTGCGCGGTCTGCGGGTGGTCAGCGATTTCGAATATGAATTCCAGCTGGCCAATATGTATCGTGCCCTGGCGCCGGATATCGAAAGTCTGTTTTTAACCCCGTCTGAACAGTTCTCCTTTATTTCCTCAACCTTTGTGCGGGAAATTTCGCTGTTGCGTGGAGATGTCACCAAGATGGTGCATCCCTACGTGCAACAGGCGCTAAAGGAAATTTATCACCAGGAAGAAGACTGACGATCAGTTAGTCAACTGGGTTCCAGGCCTGATCTGGCGTTGCTGCGTCGCGATCATCGCCAACTGCGAACCCGGATAGGCAATGTAACTTTGCGTACGGCCGAATAACAGACCATCGGCCGGCGCATAAACCGCCTCACGTTGCGCCCCTTCACCATCGAGCAGAACGACGTCAGCCAGGTGATCGCCCTGGCGGATTTGCTCACCCAGCTCGCGTCGATACACCACCAGACCGTTGCTGTTCGACGATACGACTTTGACCTGATCGACATTGATGCGGGTTGGCGGCAAACCCAGTTCGCTCGCCTGTGCCTGGGCACCGCTGTTGCGCACAAAACCCTGTTTTTCCAGAAACGCCAGGATGCCCTGAGCGTCACGTCGGGCGAAGGTTTCATTCACATCCTGTCGACCACGCAGTTCGAGGGTGGCCGCAAAACAGGGTCGATCCAAAGGGGCGTTGAAAGCGCTGGCGAGCCGCACCCAGGGCTGGGTATGACTGCCATCGAAAGCCACGGTGCCGCGCACGTCTTCTTCCAACCGCACCGGAAAGCCCAGACAGTCGGCCAACTGACTGCCGATGTCGTTCTGGTGATTGCCGTAAAACAGATGCGGCAGGGCGGCATCATCACAGTGCAGATCAAGAACCACAGTGGCATCAAGCGACTGACTGAGCAGCGCTTTGTGCAGCGCATCGATTTCATAATGGGCAGTCTTTTCTGCCACCAGTCGACGCAGTTCGGCGCGTACTTTTTGATCATTTTCGGCGGCGTTATCACCCAGTTGATCACTGAGCCGGTCAATCAGCTCATCGCTGTCGATGGCCATACCGCGATTGAAATTCTGCCCGGTTGTGGCATCAAAACGGCCGGGGAATTTGCCGAACAGACGTTGGTTAAGACCCACCGGATTGGCGTAAGGCACGATCACGATGCGTTGCTCAATAAGACCTGCCGCATCCAGCTTTTGCAGCTCCTCAAGCAATATCTGGATGGTCAGCAGACCCGGCCATTCATCGGCATGCAAGCCCGCCTGCAGATAGGCTTTGTGTTCGCCCTGGCCAAATTCGTGCACGGTTAAAAAGCGCTGATGGCCCGGCGCTGGCGCCGGTAGCGGTAAGCGGGTGGTGTGCATGAGCAACTCCTGAAACGTTCGCGGACTGGACCTCGGCTGGCCCAGTGAATGGTGGCGCAGTTTACACCCAAGCGAGTGTCGACGGGCAGCATTGGTGACGCATCCAGGCACTGATATGCTGCAAACATCCGCTCGGATGAATGCCACAGGAGTTTGATGATGCGTGTTGAAGACGAGGTCAAGCTGGGCTTTAAGGACGTGATGATTCGTCCCAAACGATCCACTCTCAGTAGCCGTTCTCAGGTATCGCTGGAACGCCACTATCAGTTTCGCAACAGCCGGCGACGGTGGTCCGGCGTGCCCATTATCGCTGCCAATATGGACACCGTCGGCACCTTTGCCACTGCAACGGCGCTGGCCCAATCGCAACTGCTTACTGCGGTGCACAAGCATTACTCACTCGACGATTGGCGTCAGTTTCTGACTCAGGCCAGCGACGCGGATTGCACCGGTCTGATGGTCAGTTCAGGCACCTCCGATCAGGATTTCAAACAGCTCGGTGACATCCTGGCGCTCGACAGTCGGCTGGCTTTTATCTGCGTCGACGTGGCTAATGGCTATTCCGAACACTTTGTGCAATTTGTCGCCAAGGTGCGCCAGGCTTTCCCCTCGCACACCATAGTGGCGGGCAATGTGGTGACCGGCGAAATGACTGAAGAGTTGTTACTGGCTGGCGCCGATGTGATCAAGGTCGGCATCGGGCCGGGTTCGGTCTGTACCACCCGCATTAAAACCGGGGTTGGCTATCCGCAGATCAGCGCAGTGATTGAGTGCGCCGATGCCGCTCACGGTTTGAATGGACATGTTATATCCGACGGTGGCTGTACCTGTCCGGGTGATGTCTCCAAAGCCTTTGGCGCCGGGGCTGACTTTGTCATGCTCGGTGGCATGTTGGCCGGTCACGATGAAAGCGGTGGTGAGCCGATCGAAATCGATGGCCGTCAGTATCGGCAGTTTTATGGCATGAGCTCGGACACCGCCATGGGCAAATATCAAGGCGGTGTTGCTAACTATCGGGCCAGTGAAGGCAAGACGGTCAAGGTGCCATACCGTGGTCCGCTGGCGGCGACCTTGCAGGATATTCTGGGTGGCGTGCGTTCGACCTGTACCTATGTCGGTGCGTCCGAGCTGCGTGAGCTGACCAAGCGCACCACCTTTATTCGCGTTCAGGAACAGGAAAATCGTGTTTTTACTGACTGAGCTTCACGCCGAGCAATAGCAGCCACGCGCCAGTAGCGGCACCTGCAGGGGGGCGCTGTCAGGCTCGCTTAAATAGTTTTCCAATAAACTCGAACCGGAAGTGCATTCCAGGCCGGTATTGATCGGCCCGGCGTAGAGCAGTTCACCCTGGCTGTTCTGAATGGCCGCGAAGGGTGTGGCGGGGACCAGTGACCGCAGGCCGGCGGGCAGGTCGGTCAGTTGTTGATAACGAAACCGGGCGTGCTGGCCGTAGCGTTGAGTCAGATCCTCCAAGTGATCAACCGAAAAACGATTACATCGGCAGTCGTCAGTGCGCACTATGGTTACCGTCAGCGGTTCTCGCAGTGCGGGTGTGGGCAGCAGGGCGGTCAGTTCGGTCACGTATTGATCCAGATCGGGATAGCTTTGCAGAATGCGTTGGTCGGCGTCGAAATCCTGAATCAAACGAAACTGAAACCACCAGAATGCCAGGGTGATCAGCACCAGCCAGCTTAGCGCCAGCCCGGTCGCCAGAGTGTGACGATTAAACACGGCAAGGCGCCCGTTCGTGCAAGGTATTGAGCCGGCCGTCATCGGTGATGAGGCGAGCGGCGATGGACTTGGATTGACTCATTCAATACCTCGAGTGCCGCCCAGATTAACAGCGGGCGCTATAACGGACGTTTCAATAGCGTCGAGCCTGAACATCGGTTGATTGTCGATGGTCATTCTGCCGCGCAGATTAGAAGAAGGTTCGGGATTCGCCAGGCGCGCTGGCAGCGATTCACCACTAACGACTGAGGTTATCGAGCGAGCGCTGCCAGCGTTGCAGTCTTTCACCCTGATCGTCGAGAAAATCACCACGCTGTTCAAAGCCTTGCTGGCTCAGTACCGCCTGACTGGGAAGGTTATCCGGCTGAGTGACCGCCAAAACCTGAGACAGGTCGGCGCTTGCCGCGCGCTGGCATAACCAGTGCACCAGGGCTGAAGCCAGGCCGCGCCGACGATAATGGGCGTGTACCCGGTAGCCGATTTCAACACAACCTTGCTGCGGCACTCCTTTGAAGCCGCCTGCGGCCACCCAGCGATAGTCCATCCAGATTCCGGCAGGACGGTACCACTGGGCTTCGCGGCTGGCCGGGGCGAGCTTGTCGATCAGCTTTTCGACCAGGGCGGCGGTACCGAATAACTCCCGGCACTGGTCTGGCCGCGCCAACAACTCTTTGAGTGTGGCGTCGGACAGCCAGTCGATAACTGGGGGGACTGGCGTCATCCGTCCGTCGGGTCGTTATCGAGCAGATCACGGGAACGCAAATCGGACAGACGCTTCATCAGGTGCTCCAGTTCAGCGTGTTTTTCCTGACGTTCATTGACCCGATCTTCGAGGAAATCGATGACCTGACGCTGCAGTTTGGTTTTGCTCAGGCGGTTGATATTGGTGATGCCGCCCGGGTTGCAGACGTTCACTTCCAGCAGCCGTTCACCGATCAGATCCAGGCCGACAAAATCCAGGCCGTCAGCCACCAGTTTGGGACCGATTTTACGACAGACTCGCTTTTGGCCTTCGGTCAGCTTCCACGGATGCGCACTGCCGCCGGCCTGAATGTTGGCGCGGACATCGCCTTCGGCCGGTTTGCGGTGGTAGGCACCGATGGCCTTGCCGTTGAGCATCAGCACGCGCACGTCGCCGTCTTCTGCGCCTTCGATGTATTCCTGCAGGATGACGTAGTTATTGCGTTCGCGATCGATGTAGAAATCGAGCAGCGAATTGATGCTCGACTGGGCCGATTTTTCCAGCACGATGACACCGTGGCCGCCACTGCCATCGAGTGGTTTGAGAATCATCCGATCCTGTTTGCTCTCGCGGATGACCCGCTTGAGGTAATCCTTGTTTTTGGAAACATGCGTCTCCGGCAGGAAGTCGTTGGACGGATCGTGGAAGGTGGTGTTGTACAGCTTATTGCTGGCCTTGCGCAGACCATCCACATCGTTGATGACCAGCGTTTCGTTTTTGACCGCATCGAGAAAGCTGAGCAAGGTTGGTTCAATCGGCGGATCCTTGCGCACCATGATGCAGTCGAAAGCGTGCAGCGGCAGCATCTTCTCGTCGAATTGTACCCGTTTATACAGCGTTGACACGCTTTCAGGCACTTTTTGCATCGGCTGAATGATGCGCGAGAAACCGTGAACCACATTGTTGCGTACGGTCAGATTCTGCGGATACAGCAGGGCCACCTTATGCTGACGCATCAGGCATTCCTGGATCATGACCAGAGTCGAGCTCTTACCCGGTTCGATGTCTTCCCAGGCGTTGATTAAAAAGGCGATGTACATGTCTGGCCCTTGGTTGGTGAACGACAGCAGCCTAAACCGCTTGTCGGGTAGCAAGCAATGCGCATGCCTGCAAACCCTGATTGCGGGCGCCTAGCATACTCAAGTGCGCAAAGTGTGAAAGCCCCCGATGACGCGAGTGGCTGTGGTGATCACGCAGAGGACAAAAAACAGGCTGGCGAGCAGCACAAAGGTGTCAGGAAACAGGCACATCAACACAAAGAAAGCGATGGTTTCGGTGCCTTCGGTGATGCCGCCCAGATAGTAAAAGCCTTTGTTTGGATAGCTCATGCTGGTTAGACCGCGACGTTCGGCCTGGATAGCAAAGGCCAGAAAGCTGCTGCCCGTGCCCATAAAACCGAACAACAGCAGGGCGGCGGGTAAGGCGTTGGTATCTGGCCGCGCCAGCGCAAAGCCGGCAATGATGGCGGCATAGAACAGAAAGTCGAGCACGATATCGAGAAAGGCGCCGCTGTCGTTGGGTTGATTAAGCCGGGCCAGTTCGCCATCCAGTCCGTCGGCGATGCGGTTCAGGGCGATCGCCAGCAGCGCCAGGCCGTACCATTCAACGGCCAGCAGCGGTACCGCCAACAGACCGACAGCAAAACCGCCAAGGGTGACCTGATTGGCGGTGACATTGCGCTTATCCAACTGGCGAGCAACGCTTTGTAAGGGGCTTTTGATCAGTCGCAAGGTCCAGCGATCGAGCATGGTTATTCTCCGCTTGGGGCGATCAGTTGCAGTAAGGGGCCCTGGTCAGGGCGGTCCGTTGGATCGTGGGTGACCAGCAAGGCCGGAATACCCAGCTCAGTGATGCGGGCAAACACCCAGTCGCGAAAACTCTCCCGCAATTGCTGATCGAGCTTGGCAAAGGGTTCGTCGAGCAAAATCAGTTGTGGTTCGGCCAACAGCGTGCGCAACAGGCTGACGCGGGCGCGCTGGCCCCCGGACAGGGTAGCGACATCTCGACCTCCCTGGCCTGCCAGGCCAGCGCTCGCCAGTGCCGATTCAATGCGCAAACGCCGTTCGGTTTTGTTTAAGCCCGCCGGTAACCCGAACGCCAGGTTATGGAAAACATCCAGATGCGGAAACAGCAGGTCGTCCTGAAACAGAATGCCGACGCCTCGATCTTCTAATGGCAGTTCCGTTAAGTCGCGGCCGTTCAGTTGTATATCACCTTGGCATTGAAACGCCGGCAGGAGCGTGCCGCAAATAGCGGCCAGCAAGGTCGACTTTCCCGAACCGCTGGGGCCCATGACCGTGGCAATTTCTCCAGCAGCCAGTTGCACGTTGAGTGGCTGAAACAGCGGTTGCTGATCGAGGCAGATAGTCAGTTGCTGTAATTCAAAACTCATGCGGATCAAAACCCACCCTGTTGCAAGTTGCGATGACGACGATAACGCCAGCTCACTACCAGCGCCGCCAGGGCAAAGCCCAGTAACGGCAAACCTTGTTGCGCCAGTGCATAGACGGCTGCGGTGCGACGATCGCTGCCACTGGCGAGACTGACAGCTTCGGTGGTGAGGCTGGCAAAGCGCCCGCCGCCAATAAAGAGTGTCGGCAGATATTGCGCCACCGAAACGGCGAACCCAGTGGCCAGCGTGTAGCCGATCGGCCGCCATAACATGCCCAGCTTGATGCGCCACCAGGCGTGCCAGCGCGAGCCGCTGAGGGTTTGCGCCAGCCAGCTGTAGCGATCATCAAAGGCGCGGTAGGGGCCGCTGAGCGTGAGAAAGGTATAGGGCAGCACAAACACCAGATGTGACCAGACCAGAACCCACCAGTGACGATCCAGATTGAACCAGATCAGCGTCACCTGAAAGCCAAACAGAAAGGCGATCTGCGGTACCAGCAACGGCAAGTACAGCAACCAGAGCAGACGCTGAGCGTTAAAATCACGTCGTTGATAGTTCAGCCGGACCTCGTTTTCCAGCGCTGCCATCACCAAAACCAACGCAATCATGGCCGCACAGAGGCCGGTACTTAAGGTCAGCCAAAGCGCTGAGCCGAGTTGCTGTGGCGCGTTTTGCCAGTGACTCAGATCGAACTGCGGCAAGGCATCGGGAAAGCGCCAGGCTCCGGCCAGTGACCACAATAGCAGCACCAGCAGAGCGCCACCGTAAGCCACAGCGCCAATCCCGAGCACTAGAGTGGCCAACGGCCGCAAGCCAGGCGAACGCCGCCAGCGCTGACCCGAACGGACTGACTGCTGTCGCCAGAAACGCACCAGCGGTTCCAGCAAGCGCAGGCAGAGCAGTACCGCCAAGGTCAGTGCCAGCAAGGCGGTGGCGCCGGCTGCGCCGGGTAAGCGCAACAACAGATCGGGGTCGTTAAAGAGTCGGTTGACCAGCACCGCCAGCGTCGGTGGCGTGGTCGGCCCGGCGATCAGCGCCAGATCGACGACGGAAAGGTTATAGGCCGCGACGGCAAAAAAAGGCAGTCGCAAGCGGGGATACAGCTGAGGCCAGAGCAGGGTCAGCCAGATTTTAGCGCGGCCATAACCCAGACTGCGTCCGAGCCAGAGTGTCTGCGACACCTTGAGCGACGGCAGTGACGCCAGCGCCATAAAGAGTAGAAAAGGCGTCTCTTTCAACGCCAGCACCAGCATTAAACTGATGCCCCAGGGATCCTGAAAGGTCAGCCAATTGGGCGGGTATGCTGGCACACCAGTGAGGCTGGCAAAGAGCCGCATCAACCAGCCGCTGGGCGTGATGAGAAACCCCAAACCGATGGCAAAGGCGGCATGAGGTACCGACAGCACCGGCGCCAGCCAACGCTCCAGACGACGAAACAAGCGCGATGGATAGAACGCCATCAGCATCAGCAACATGGCCGTGAGCGCCAATAAGGCGGAGCCGAGGCCGGTGATCAGGGTCAGTTGGACGGCGCTGAAAAAACCCGGATAAGCGAAGAGGTCGTACCAGGGTTGCAGGCTAAAACGGTATTGGCCCAGCGCCGGAAACCAGCCAAAAGCCGGCAGCCAGGTGCCGGCCAGGCCGACGCTGACCGGTATCAAAAACACCGCCAGCGTCAGGGTGGGGACCCAACTGAGATTGAAGCGTGGCGCCCAACTCAACGGGCGTAGCGTTCCAGCCAGGCTTGTTCCAGAGCGCCGACCCAAGAGGCGTGTGGCTCGCGCAATACGGCGCCCAACTCGTCCGGCGATAAGGTGGCAGCGCCCAGTGGCAGAGCCTCAAACAGGGCGCTTTGTTCGGCGCTCAGTTTGTTCATCGCCAGCACAGTGGGATCACCCCAGACGTTGGTGTTGGCTTTGCGTGCCTGAGCTTCTGGCGACATCAGGAAGTTGGCAACCACTTGCGCGGCGGCGCTGTGGCTGCTGTTGTAAGGAATGGCGACAAAGTGGGTGTTGCCGATGGAGCCGGCATCGTGCACGTAGGTGCGCACGCTGTCGGGCAGTTCGCCATTGGCGATGGCGTTACTGGCGTCGTTGGGATTAAAGCTCAGGGAAATGACGATTTCACCGTCGGCCAGCAGCCGCTGCATTTCCGGTGCGCCGTTAGTGAAGGTCTGGCCGCGACGCCACATCAGCGGATGCAGTTCATCCAGAAACGCCCACAACGGTTCGGTAACTGCATCGAAATCAGCCTGCTCGACCGGCTGATAGAGAGCGTCGGGCGAAGCCGTTAACTCCAGCAACGCCTGCTTCAAAAAGGTGGTGCCATGAAAGGCGGGCGGTGCCGGGTAGGTGAAGCGGCCCGGATTGTCATGGGCAAACTCCAGCAGTTGCGCCATGGATGCCGGTGGCGTATCCAGTCGCGCGCTGTCGTACATAAACACCAGTTGTGCCATGCCCCAGGGCGCTTCGAGATGATCGACCGGGGTGGTGAAATCGAAGCGAGTCGTCGGTTTGTTCTCGGTATCCACCAGGGCGTAGTTCGGCAGGTCTTGAGTGAAGGGACCGAACAACAAATCATTGGCTTTCATGGCGGCGAAGTTTTCGCCGTTGATCCAAACCAGATCGACCGAGCCGTTGGCATCGCGGCCCGCGGTTTTCTCCGACAACACCTGGCTGACCACAGCACCGGTTTCCGCCACTTTGACGTGCTCCAGATTAACGCCGTATTCCTGCTCCACTCGATCAGCAACCCAGCTCAGGTAATCGTTGATCGGCTGGCTGCCGCCCCAGGCATGGAAATAAACCGTTTGGCCGTTGGCTTCGTCGAGTATGTCTTGCCAGTCGTCAGCCCAGGTAGAACAACTCAGGGCAGTAAGAGTGGTGAACAGCAATGCTAAGCGTTTCATGGAATATCCTTAAGCAGGGATCGATCACGGCGAATGATGGTACCTCAAGCAGACGGCGTCTTGGGGTCTAAAGTTCCTTAATTCGTTGTCGCTATGCATTTGGATGACTGTCGTTTGGCTGGCGCTAGGCTTGACAGTCTGTACCCGGCTGCCGAGCCTGTGTGCCCTTGGATTTAGGAGTTCCTGATGATCGACGCCAATCACCCGCTGACCGACCAGGCTGCCTGGCAAGCCCTGACAGAAGATCAACAACAGGTGCTTGAAAAAGCGGTGCTGTGCAGTCCGTGGTTGGCGCAATGGCTGGAAGGTCGTGAGTCGCAATGGGTTGATTTCGCCAACAGTCTGCAAGTTGATGTAGACGCTGTTGAGCAGTTGCGAGCGCGCAGTCGGGATTGGTCGCTGGATAACGAAGCTCAGGTGCTTGCCGATTTACGTCAATGGCGCAACTGGCACCTGGCGCGGCTGATCGTACGCGATGCTGCGGGCTTAAGTAATGTGCGCCAAACGGCCCGGGCGGTTTCCGATCTGGCCGATGTTGCCATTGGCGAGGCGCTGGATTATGCGCATCGTTTTTGGGCGCAACAGTGGGGTGAACCCGGACCTTCCGATTACGGTGAAGATCAACAGCAGTTGGTGGTTTTGGCCATGGGTAAACATGGCGCGCGCGAACTGAATTTATCGTCCGACATCGATTTGATTTTTGCCTTTCCCAGTCAGGGTGAAACCAGTGCCGGTAACAGCCACGAAGCGTTTTTTACCCGCGTCGGGCGCAAGCTGATTCAGCTGTTGGATGTGCGTACCGAAGACGGTTTTGTGTTTCGCGTCGATATGCGATTGCGCCCCTGGGGACAAAGCGGCGCACTGGTCAGCAACTTCAACGCCATGCAGCGTTACTACACTCAGCAAGGTCGTGAGTGGGAGCGCTACGCCATGATCAAGGCGCGGCCGGTCACTGGCGCGCCCGCTGCCTGCGAAGCGCTGATGGCGGAATTAAAGCCTTTTGTTTATCGGCGCTATGTCGATTTTCAGGCGCTGGGTGCGCTGCGCCGACTCAAAGATTTGATTCAAAAAGAAGTTCGGCGTCAGGGTTTGGAAGACAACATCAAACTCGGCCGTGGTGGGATTCGCGAAGTCGAATTTATCACCCAGGCGTTTCAATTAATTCGCGGCGGACAGGATACCGACTTGCAGCAGACCGGAACCTGGCCGGTGCTGAAATTATTGTCCGGCGAAGGCTATTTGCCCGCGGGCGTGGTCGAGGAATTAACCGCCGGGTACGACTTTTTACGCGACCTGGAACACCGCATTCAGGCGCTTCATGACGAACAAACCCAGCGTCTTCCTGCTGACCCAAAGGACCTGGAACGTTTGGCGTTCAGTCTGGGGCTGGCCAATACCGAAGCCCTACTCGCCAAGCTTGAGCAGCACCGCGAACGCATTCACTTTCATTTCAGTCAGGTTGTCGCCGAAGACAGCGCCGCCGATGCTGATGCCGAGTCTCACTGGCTGGCCTATTGGCAAGACCCGACCGCGCAACCGGAACAATTACCCGAGGCTGCCGCCGAAGCGGTGCAGGCATTTCGTAATGAACCGGCGGTGGTTCGGCTGGAAGGTGAAGGTCGCGCCAATCTGGATCGGTTAATGCCCCTGCTGTTGACCGAACTGGCGCGCACCCATCAACTGGACAATGGTTTTATCGCCATTCGTCCCATTCTCGAAGCGGTGTTGCGGCGCAGCGTTTATTTTGTGCTGCTGGTGGAAAATCCGGAGGCGTTGCGTCAGTTGTGTCGTCTGGCGCCAGCGTCATCCTGGATTGCCGATCTGCTGGAAAACAAACCCTATTTGCTTGATGAGCTGACCGACCCGGACAGCCTGTATCGTTTGCCCGATAAGGTCGAATTAAAAGACGAGCTGTTGCAGATGTTGTTGCGCATTCCCGGCGACGATCTGGAGCAGCAGATGGAGGTGATGCGTCATTTTCGTCATGGCCGGGTACTGCGGGCTGCGGCCTGCGAAGTCACCGAATCTTTGCCGCTGATGAACATTTCTGATTATCTCGCCTGGGTGGGCGAGGTCGTGGTGGAGCAGGCTTTGGCGCTGGCCTGGCAGCAGATGGTGGAGCGGCATGGTCGCCCCAGTCGCGATAACGGTGATTGGTGCGAGCTGGATTTCGCGGTCATTGCCTACGGCAAGATGGGCGGTCTGGAGTTGTCTTATGAATCGGATCTCGATCTGGTGTTTTTGCACGATGCCGCCAGTCAGGGTGAAACCGAAGGGCCTAAAGTCATCGACAACAGTCTGTTTATGGCGCGCCTGGGCCAGAAACTGATTCATCTGTTGTCGGCACAAACACCGTCCGGCAACCTTTATGAAGTCGACGCCCGCTTGCGGCCATCGGGCAATTCTGGCTTGCTGGTCAGCAGCCTGGCGGCCTTTGCCAAATATCAGAACAACCAGGCCTGGACCTGGGAACACCAAGCCCTGGTGCGGGCGCGTTGCATTGCCGGGGATCCTGAAATTAAACAGCACTTTGAACAGATTCGCGCGGACGTATTGCAGCATCATCGCGATCGGGAAACGCTGCGCCAGGAAGTGGTTAAGATGCGCGCCAAGATGACCCGCCATCTGAGCAGTTCAGACAACACTCTGTTCGATATAAAGCAGGATGCCGGCGGTATCGTCGATGTGGAATTTATGGTGCAATATGGCGTCTTATCATGGGCTGCGGACTACCCGGAACTGACGCGCTGGTCGGACAACATTCGTTGTCTTGAGCAACTGCATCGAGTGGGTTATCTGAGCGAAGCTGAGCATCGTCGTTTGCTGTCTGCCTACCTGGTTTTGCGCCGCGAGGTGCATCAACGTATTTTGCAGCGCGAGGCTAATGTGCTTGAAGGTGCGCAGATCAGTGCTGAACTTGCCGGCGTTCGCGAGGCAGTCACTGACTGCTGGCAAGCCCTGATGGAAGCGTCGCCCCGTCAGCCTGAGCGCCGTTCGGAGTGATGTGAAGGAGCTTTGGGGGATTACTCAAAGACTCCTTAAGGGTCGCCGGTGTCGCCGGCGCTGTTAATGGTCCGTCCGGACCCTGGAAATTTGGAAATCAAGATGGCCGCATTTGGAACCGTTTTTATGCCGCAGATGGCGCAGGCCCGGTACGAGGGTGGGCGTTGGTCGTCGACTGAAATCGTCCCGTCCGACGCGCTTACGCTCCATCCTGGCGCGCATGTTCTGCATTATTCCAGTACCTGTTTTGAAGGCCTGAAAGCCTTTCGCCACGCCGATGGTTCGGTGAAGCTGTTTCGTGTGGAAGCCAACGTAGAGCGTTTGGCCCAGAGCAGCCGTTTGCTGAATTTACCGGCGATCGATAAAGCCCAATTGACTGAGATGATTGTTGATATTGTGGCGCGCTTTAAAGATGAAGTGCCGCAAGCGCCGGGCTCGATGTATATTCGCCCGACCCATATCGGCACCGAAGCGGCCATCGGTAAGGCCGCTGCACCGACCGATACGTCGCTGCTCTATGTGTTGTTGTCACCCGTGGGTGATTATTTCAGTGGCGGCGGTGGCGGTCTGACGTTGTTGCTGGAAGAGGACGGCATGCGTTGCGCGGCTCATATGGGCATGGTCAAAAGCGGTGGTAACTACGCCTCTGCCTTGACGCCCATTCTGACGGCCAAGGCCGAGTACGAAGCCGATCAGGTATTGTTCTGTCCGGGCGGTGATGTCCAGGAAACTGGCGCGGCCAACTTTATTTTGATCGACGGCAACGAAATCATCACCAAAGGCCTGGATCGTTCCTTCCTGCACGGTATTACCCGCGATTCATTGCTGACATTGGCGCGGGATCGCGGCATGACGGTGAGCGAACGCAACTTGACGGTTGATGAGTTGCTGGAACGTGCGGCCAAACCCGGCACCGAAGCGGCTCTGTCGGGAACTGCAGCCGTGCTAACACCGGTCAGTCGATTGATCCGTCATGGTGAGTCCTATCCGGTGGGCGCCGGCAAACCCGGCCCGACCACTGAAGCATTGCGCCTGGCGCTGAATCAGGTGCAGTGGGGCGAAGCGCCGGATGAGCACAACTGGCTGACGCCAGTGGGCTGAACGCAGAACGGGAGACGCTTAACGCTATTTTGCGTCTCCCGTCTCCCGTTCAGCGTCTTCCTAAACTCTTAACAAATTAGACAACTTCGGATTCGGCTTGTCTTCGCGGCGTAGCAAGAGTGCGACGTGCCCAATGGACTGCACCAGAGTAGCGTCCAGTTGTTCGCAAACCGAAGCAATGGCGGCCTTCTTCTCATCGCGGTCAGCCAGGTTGACCTTAATCTTGATCAGTTCGTGATCGCGCAGCGCCCGGTCGATTTCCGCCAGAACGGATTCGGTCAGGCCCTTTTCGGCAACGGTGACCAAAGGATTCAAGTCGTGACCGATGGCCCGGTAGCGTTTTTTCTGTTCCTGATTCAAACTCATTTCACTTAATTCCAACTCGATGCGTGCAAGCGCGCCATTGTACGTTACAACCGCCCAAACGAGGAAACCCGTGGCCCGATCTAAAAGCAGCAATGACTGGCTGCGCGAACATTTTGATGATCAGTATGTGCGCCAAGCGCAGCAGGATGGCTTCCGCAGTCGCGCCAGCTACAAACTGATTGAGATCATAGAGAAAGACAATCTGCTCAAGCCGGGCATGACTGTGGTTGACTTGGGCTCAGCGCCCGGTGGTTGGTCACAAGTGGCTGCTCGCGCCGTCGGTGACGAGGGGCGCGTCTTTGCGTCCGATATTCTGGATATGGACCCGGTTCCTGGCGTCGAATTCATTCAGGGTGACTTTACCGAACAGGACGTCTACGACGCCCTGCTGGCGCTGATCGGCGAGCGTCCGGTGGATCTTGTAATCTCCGACATGGCCCCCAACATGAGCGGAGTGGCTGCGGTTGACCAACCGGCTGCCATCTACCTGGTCGAATTGGCAATGGAGATGGCAACAGCTATCCTGAGGCCCGGCGGTAATTTTGTTGCCAAGGTCTTTCACGGCGAAGGCTTCGACGACTACGTCAAGGCCGCCCGTCAGGCTTTCACGCGTGTGGTGATGCGCAAACCGAAATCATCACGTGCCCGCTCCCGCGAGACTTATCTGGTTGCCCAGGGGTTCCGGGGTTAAGCGACAACGCAGCGATGCTGCAAAGAATGAGTAAAGTAGAACCTTATGGCTAAGAATCTAGTTCTCTGGTTGATCATAGCGGCGGTGCTGCTGGCGGTGTTCAATAACTTCGACATGGCGCCCAGTACCGAAGAGATGAGCTACTCCCGCTTCGTCCAACAGGTCGAGCAGGACCAGATCCGTTCAGTGACCTATCAGGGTTTGAACATCCAGGGCATTCGTCGCGATGGTTCGAGTTTCGATACCGTTCGCCCGCCTTATGTGGATGACTCCCAACTGATCGACCAGATGATCCAGCACAACGTCGATGTGGTGTCCAAGCAGCCGGAGCAGCAGAGCATCTGGACTCAGTTGCTGGTCGCAGCTTTCCCAATCCTGATCATTCTGGCGGTATTCATGTTCTTTATGCGCCAGATGCAAGGCGGCGCGGGCGGCGGCAAAGGCCCGATGAGCTTTGGTAAAAGCAAAGCCAAGATGCTCAGTGAAGATCAGATCAAAACCACCTTCGCCGATGTGGCGGGTGTAGAAGAAGCCAAAGAAGACGTACAGGAACTGGTTGAGTTCCTGCGCGATCCGGGTAAATACCAGCGTCTGGGCGGCACCATTCCGCGTGGCGTGCTGATGGTGGGCCCTCCTGGTACTGGTAAAACGCTGCTGGCTAAAGCCATTGCCGGTGAAGCCAAGGTACCGTTCTTCTCCATTTCCGGTTCTGACTTCGTTGAGATGTTCGTCGGTGTGGGTGCATCCCGTGTCCGCGACATGTTTGACCAGGCTAAGAAACAAGCGCCGTGCATTATCTTTATCGATGAGATTGATGCCGTTGGCCGTTCGCGCGGTGTTGGCATCGGCGGCGGCAACGACGAACGCGAGCAGACATTGAACCAGTTGCTGGTCGAAATGGACGGCTTTGAAGTTAACGATGGCGTCATCGTTATTGCTGCAACCAACCGTCCCGACGTGCTCGACCCCGCCTTGCTGCGTCCGGGTCGTTTCGACCGTCAGGTCGTGGTCGGCCTGCCCGATATCCGTGGTCGTGAGCAAATTCTGAAAGTGCACATGCGCAAGATTCCGGTGGCTGACGATGTGAATGCTGCGGTGATTGCTCGTGGTACGCCCGGTTTCTCCGGTGCCGATCTGGCTAACCTCTGTAACGAAGCCTCCTTGTTTGCCGCTCGTCTGAGTCGTCGCGTGGTCAGCATGGAAGAGTTTGATCGGGCCAAAGACAAAATCATGATGGGCGCTGAGCGCAAATCCATGGTGATGTCTGAGAAAGAAAAGATTAATACCGCCTATCACGAATCCGGCCACGCCATTATTGGCCGTCTGGTGCCTGAGCATGACCCGGTCTATAAGGTGTCGATCATCCCGCGCGGTCGTGCCTTGGGTGTGACCATGTACTTGCCTGAAGAAGATCGTTACTCGGTCAGCAAACGTCATCTGGAAAGCCAGATTTGCAGCCTCTACGGCGGTCGTATTGCCGAGGAGATGACCAACGGCGTCGATGGCGTGACCACCGGCGCGTCGAACGACATCGAACGGGCGACGCAGTTGGCGCGCAATATGGTTACCAAGTGGGGCCTGAGTGAACTCGGTGCTCAGCAGTTTGAAGAAGAGCAGCAGGGTTATCTGGGTGACCAGGGCTCCATGTCCAAAGTCTCCGGTGAAACGGCCAAGGCAGTGGATGCCGAGATCAAACGGATTCTCGATAAGTGCTACAAAACCGCTTACGACCTGTTGGAAGGTAATCGTGACAAGCTCGAAGCGATGAAAGATGCGTTGATGGAATATGAAACCATCGACGCCGAACAGATCGAAGCGATCATGAACGGCAATAAGCCGAACCCGCCGAAAGGTTGGGAAGATCGCAACAAAGGCGGCCCGGACCCTGATCCGGCACCGGCTGGTCAAACGGCTGATGATGATAGCGAGCTGAATCGCGAAGGTCAGGCGGAGTAAGTAGGAACTGACAAGCCAGATTAAACGGCGCTCCGGCGCCGTTTTTTTATGTGCGCGCACCAGTGAGAGAGTGGAATGAACAGTTGGCAGCAGTGGCGTTGTGGTAATCGAACCCTGGACTTGAGTCGCACTCAGGTCATGGGTGTGCTGAATGTGACCCCGGACAGCTTTTCCGATGGTGGTCGGTTTGTCGGTCAAGACGCAGCCATTCGCCACGCCGAGGCTATGGTGGAGGCCGGCGCTGCCTTGATCGATATCGGCGGCGAAAGCACGCGGCCCGGTGCTGCCGAAGTCAGCGTGCAGCAGGAGTTGGATCGGGTTTTGCCGGTGGTTGAAGCCTTGGCAGGACGGGTCGATGCGGCCTTGTCGGTTGATACCAGTACGCCGGAAGTGATGCGTGACAGTGCTCGACTGGGCGCGCATCTGATCAATGACGTGCGCGCTTTATCCCGCCCCGGTGCGATACAGGCGGCGGTCGATACGGGCTTGCCGGTCTGTCTGATGCACATGCAGGGACAACCGGGCACCATGCAATTGAGCCCGCAATACGCCGATGTGGTGGCGGAAGTCGAGCGCTATTTAGGCGAGCGTATCGCTGCCTGTGAGGCCGCCGGTCTGCGTCGTCAACAACTTATGGTTGACCCGGGGTTTGGCTTTGGCAAAACGGTAGGTCACAATCTGGCGCTGCTTGATCAACTGGCTCGTTTCCGCGCTTTCGATTGCCCGATTCTGGTGGGTATGTCGCGCAAATCCATGATTGGTGATGTTTTGGGGAAACCGGTCGATCAGCGTCTGTATGGCAGCTTGGCCGTCGCCGTTACCGCGGCTTTGAAAGGGGCGGCCATTGTGCGGGTGCACGATGTGGCTGAAACCGTCGATGCCATCACCATGACCAACGCCGTCCAGCACGGTGTCGATTAGCACCGCTTTATAGGGAGAAACACTCCAGGTGAGTGACGTAAAACGTTATTTTGGAACCGATGGTATTCGGGGTCGGGTTGGCCAGGGTGTGATCACTCCTGACTTTGTGTTGAAGCTGGGTTGGGCGGCCGGTCGTGTTTTTGCGCGTGAAGGCAAGGGCCGCATTCTGATCGGTAAAGACACCCGTATTTCCGGCTATATGTTCGAATCGGTATTGGAATCAGGCTTGTCGGCGGCGGGTTGCGACAGCTTGCTGGTCGGGCCGATGCCGACGCCAGCCATTGCCTACCTGACGCGCGCTTTTCACGCCGATGCCGGCATCGTTATTTCAGCGTCACACAATCCCTACTACGACAATGGCATTAAGTTCTTTTCCGCCGCCGGTACCAAACTGCCCGATGAGCTTGAACTGGCTATCGAAGCAGAACTTGAATTAGCGTTGACGACGGCGGAAAGCGATCAGCTGGGTAAAGCCAATCGCATTCCCGATGCCGGTGGTCGTTATGTCGAATTCTGCAAAAGCACCGCCGGCTATATCGGTTTGGGTGGGCTGAAGATCGTGCTCGATTGTGCCCATGGTGCCACTTACGACGTGGCTCCCAAGGTGTTTCGGGAGCTAGGCGCCAAGGTCAGCGTTATCGGTGCTCAGCCAGACGGTTTGAACATTAACGAAGGGGTGGGCTCGACTCATCCGGCCAACCTTCAGCGTGCCGTTCTGGAACAGCAGGCTGACCTGGGTATCGCCTTCGATGGTGACGGCGACCGGTTATTAATGGTTGATGGGGATGGCGAATTGGTCGATGGCGATGAGTTGCTGTACATCCTCGCCGTGCACATGAAAGCAACGGGCCAACTGGCCGGTGGCGTCGTTGGTACTTTGATGACCAATCTCGGACTGGTGGTGGCGCTGGAGCGCGAAGGTATTGAGTTGGTTCGCGCTCAGGTTGGTGATCGTTACGTGCTGGAGCAACTGAACGAGCGTGGCTGGAATCTGGGTGGTGAAAATTCAGGTCACCTGGTGTGCAAACATGTCACCACCACGGGTGACGGTATCGTTTCAGCGTTGCAGGTTTTGTGCGCGCTGATCCAGGCGGATCAGACGCTGTCGCAAGCCAAATCGGGTATGCGCAAATTTCCGCAGGTGATGATTAACGTTCAAATGCCGCAGAAAAAAGACGTCCTGTCATTGCCATCTGTGGTCAATGCCGTGGCTCATGCAGAAGCCACTCTTGGGCGCAGCGGTCGTGTCTTGTTGCGTCCGTCAGGAACTGAGCCGCTGGTTCGGGTGATGGTTGAAGGCGAAGACGTAGCACTGGTCAAGCGCACCTGTCGTGAATTGGCCGCTCAGGTGGAAGCCGCTGTGCAGGAAGCCGTTTAAGGCTTCTGGGCTAAGCCCTTGTTTTGAAACCACTCTTTTTTGAGATCAGCTTGCCCATGGCAGGCAAAGGAAGTACACTCTGCGCCCGTTTTGAGGGAGGCCTGCAATGCGCCGCAAGCTGGTAGCCGCAAACTGGAAGATGAATGGCAGCAAAGCTCAGACTGAGAGTCTGTTAAATGCTTTTGTTGCCGGCATTGATGCAAAAGCCATGGACGCGGTGGTGTTTCCACCCGCGTTGTACGTTGCTCAGGTTGCCCAGATGTTAAACGGCACCGGCATCGAGTGGGGCACTCAAAACGTTCATGCCGCAGAGAAGGGCGCCTACACCGGTGAACTGTCTCTGGGCATGGTGAAAGATTTTGGCTGTCGCTATGTATTGATTGGTCACTCCGAGCGTCGTGAACTCTTTGCAGAGAGCAACGCCGATACGGCGACCAAGGTGGCAGCGGCACTGGCTGCGGATGTAACGCCGATGCTGTGCGTTGGTGAGACGCTGGCAGAACGTGAAACCGACACCACCGAACAGGTGGTTGGTGAGCAGCTGGATGCGGTACTGAACGAAGTGGGTATTGCTGCGTTCAAGCGCATCGTTATCGCATACGAGCCGGTTTGGGCGATCGGTACGGGCAAGACAGCATCGCCGGAACAGGCTCAGGCCGTGCATGCTTTTATTCGCGGTCGCCTGGCTCAGGCTGATGCGGAAGTGGCGGCGCAGAGTCGTGTTTTATACGGCGGCAGTGTTAAGGCCGCTAACGCTCAGGAATTGTTTCAGCAGCCGGATATTGATGGCGGGCTGGTCGGCGGGGCTTCCCTGTTGGCTGATGAGTTCGTTGCCATCTGTCAGGCTGCAGCAGAGGTCTAACGGATATGATGGTTGAGAATCTGGTTTTGGTTGTGCACGTCTGCCTGGCCGTTGCTGTGGTCGGTTTCGTGCTGATCCAGCGCGGTAAGGGTGCGGATGCTGGTGCTTCCTTTGGTGGCGGCGCATCTCAGACGGTTTTTGGCAGTGGCGGCAGCGGTAACTTCCTGACTCGCACCACCGCCATTTTGGCAACCGGCTTTTTCCTGACCAGCTTTGGCCTGGCTTATATTGCCAAGCAAAAGGCAAGTGGTCTGGATGATTTGGGCCTGGATATTCCCGCTGCAGAACAGAGCGTGAATACTCAGTCCGAAACGGCGGGTGATCTTGGTGAGATCCCGGCTGGTGAAGGCAGTTCAACATCGGAAGTACCTGCCGAGTAAGTTTTGCCGACGTGGTGGAATTGGTAGACACGCCATCTTGAGGGGGTGGTGGGCTTTTGCCCGTGCTAGTTCGAGTCTAGTCGTCGGCACCAATACCCGGGCCTGGTTTCCAGGCCCGTTTTCTTTCTCCCGGACTCTTTGGTCTGGGCAGCCTTGAAAGTCGAGTGACGCATCCCTATAATTCGCGCCGCCCGTGGGATGATCCTTAGTGGGAGTCACCCAGTTTGAGGCCACCGGAAACAGGTTCCGGGATATAAATTAACCTGAAAGTTTGATGCGGGGTGGAGCAGTCTGGTAGCTCGTCGGGCTCCTACACCGCAAAAGTCGAAGGGAGTTTTAACGACCTTCGGCTTATGAGACCGACCCGGCCAGGTTCCGGGATACAAATAACCTGAAAGTTTGATGCGGGGTGGAGCAGTCTGGTAGCTCGTCGGGCTCATAACCCGAAGGTCGTAGGTTCAAATCCTGCCCCCGCTACCA
>NZ_JBEBMU010000001.1:912860-1402470 GCF_043196805.1 Saccharospirillum sp. HFRX-2 | reverse complement strand
ACCATGCCGTTGAGCTTGGTGACGTAGGTGTTGTGGTGTTTGCCGTGGTGGTATTCCAGGGTTTCCTGGGAAATGTGCGGTTCCAGGGCATCTTTGGCGTACGGCAGTTCGGGAAGGGTGAAGCTCATGATTTAGTCCTCTGTCTGTTAGTTACACAATCGTTAAAAGGGTGCATCGCAGTGGCGTCAGTCCATGCGATACCGAGCCGGTGACACCTTGCTTGGATCTGCCTCAGTGGCTGATCCAATCCATTCCAATCTATGCGCTTATGATACTCGGATTCTTTATTATATAAATATTGTTGTTTATTTAATAAGGCTATGCCGGGGCAACAACTAGGCTATCGATCTACGCCGATGCGCCGAAACATGCATAATGATCGTTCTACTGTGGAGGCTTGCTGTGAAACGAGTTGTTTGCTGTCTACTCATTTTTTGCACCACCGGGCTGCGGGCCGATGAAATCAACACCTGGCTCGAAGCGGGCAACGTCGATAACGAACTCGACGGGACCTACCTGGGATTTTCCACTTACAAAGGCCATATTGGTGTGCAGGTCGGCACCGTGATTGCGCATGAAAAACTCTACTTTGTCAGCGATGACGACCCGACCTTTGCCACCGAAACCGTCGATAGCGAGGGCTTAGTATTCGTGCCTCTTCATGTCGGTATGATGGCAGGCTTTGATGTCAACGAACGGCTGACAACCTACACTTCTCTGGGTTTGATGTACTGGGAACGCTGCGAAGTGGTGAAAAACAGCGTCGATCAGTATTGTCGCCATAACGATTCCTATCTTCGGCTGATACCGGGTGTTGGTGTGCACGCCAAGCTGCTGCAACTGAACCGCCAGCGCGATTGGGATCATTTATCGCTGATGGCGAACTATCATTACCGACTGGGGCTGGGCAGCTCTTTTGGCCTGGGGCTGAGTTACTCGCTTTAAAGTTTGATGTTTGCTTAACCGCAGTCATGCCCGGTTCAGTTTGCACGTGGCAAGCTCGCTGACGTTTGCAACCATGGAGAAGTAACGATGATTCAACGTCTGGGTTGGATGTTCATACTGGTACTGGTCAGCGCGCAGGCGTCGGCTAAAGACGATTATTTCTGGGGCAGCTATGGCGGTCATCAAGGCTACTTTGATGCGCCCTATTTCGGCGTTGGTTTTATGGCCAACAGCTGGGGCGCTGAGCTTGGTTTTGTGGGGCATTCGGAATACAGCGGATCGGTTATCTATGAAACGCCACCACCGCCACAGTCAACAAATACAACCATTGAAAACAATGTTCAAACCGGCTGGCCTTTTTATATTTCGGTGCTAAAAGGTTACGCACCTAACGACCGAATTGCGCTTTATACCAGCCTGGGATTATTAATGTGGAACGAGTGCGACATTGTTGAGAAATCTCCCAGTGGCAACCGCTATTGTGAAGGTCGACGCTTAGGCGCTGAACTGATTCCCGGTGCTGGTGTGCTCTATAACTTCGGCACAGTCACCGCCGGTTTTGGTTATCAATATGGCATTGGCCCGCTCTTGTCGATCGGCACCGACTTTTAACCTAACCCTCAGAACAAACCGTTAATACCATTGGCCACAAACTGAATCGCCAGGGCTGCCAGAATAACCCCCAACAAACGCTGAATAATATCGTCGCCGGTCTTACCGACCAGGCGACGAATTTGGGTGGCCATCAAGGCGCCAGCCATGGTCACTGCCAGCACCAGCATGGCGGCGGCGATCACGATTCCCTGACCACTCAAACCTTCGGCATCGGCCATCAGCAGCACGGTCAGCGTCAGCGTACCCGGGCCAGACATCAACGGAATGGCTAACGGATAAACACTGATGTCACCCAAGGGGCGTTCGGTGGGTTTGTCCGGCACCGGCGCTGAGGTGATCATGCGAAAGGCGGTGTTAAACAGCAGTATCCCGCCGGCCACGCGCAAGGCATCCATGCTAATGCCGAGTGCGGTGAGCAAAGTTTCACCCGCCCAGGCAAACAGCAGAATAATGCTGGCGGCGATGGCCGTGGCTTTAATCAGCGTTTTAAAACGCGACGCAAAAGGACGACCAACGGTCAGCGAATAAAAAATCAGCGCCGTGCCGATTGGATCGATAACAACAAAAAAACTGGCCAGGGCGTTAAGAAAAGCCGTGCTCATGCCGTCCAGTCCAACAACACCTTGCCCGACTGACCGGAGCGCATGGTTTCAAAACCGATTTCGAAATCGTCGACTTTGAAACGGTGGGTAATCATTGGTGACAGATCCAGGCCGGATTGAATTAAGCTCGCCATCTTGTACCAGGTTTCAAACATTTCGCGGCCATAGATGCCCTTCACTTCCAAGCCTTTAAAAATGATTTTGCTCCAATCGATGGCCATGTCATCCGGCGGAATACCGAGCATGGCGATCTTGCCGCCGTGGTTCATGGCATCGAGCATGGAGCGAAACGCCGAGGGCACGCCGGACATTTCCAGACCAACGTCAAAGCCTTCGGTCATATGCAGGCTGTTGACCACATCCTTGAGCGATTCCTGACTGACATTGACCACCCGACTGGCGCCCATTTTTTTCGCCAGATCGAGCCGGTAATCGTTCACGTCGGTAACCACTACATGACGCGCACCGGCGTGTTTGGCGACTGCTGCCGCCATCATACCGATAGGTCCGGCGCCGGTGATCAGTACATCTTCACCGACCAGATTAAAACTCAAGGCGGTGTGGACGGCGTTACCGAACGGATCGAAAATCGCCGCCATTTCATCGCTGACTTCGTCCGGTAATTTGAACGCATTGAACGCTGGAATAACCAGATATTCAGCAAAAGCCCCGGCGCGATTCACACCCACGCCCTGGGTGTTGCGGCACAGATGACGGCGACCGGCGCGGCAATTACGGCAATAACCGCAGGTGATATGACCTTCACCACTGACGCGGTCGCCGATGTTAAAGCCGGTCACTTCCTGACCCATGCCGACGACTTCGCCAACGTATTCGTGGCCGGTCACCAGACCGAGCGGCACGGTCTGTTGCGACCAGCGATCCCAGTTATAGATATGCACATCGGTACCGCAGATGGCGGTCTGGCGGATCTTGATCAGCAAGTCGTTATGACCGACTTCCGGTTCGGCTACCTCGGTCATCCAGATGCCGGTTTCGGGTTTCAGTTTGGCCAGCGCCTTCATGCAATAATCTCCAGTTCACGGCCGACTTCAATAAAAGCGGTTACCGCGTATTCGAGTTGTTCACGATCGAGACCGGCGCTCATTTGCGTGCGAATACGCGCCTGACCTTGCGGCACTACCGGATAGCTGAAGCCCACCACATAGATACCGCGCTCCAATAAACGTTCTGCCATGCGTCCGGCCAGGGCCGCATCGCCAACCATCACCGGGATAATCGGATGATCACCGCCACTGAGTTTAAAGCCGGCCTGACTCAGGCTGTCGCGGAAATAGGTGGTGTTGTCCCAGAGTTTCTGACGCAAGGCCGCGCCATCGGCAATCAGATCCAGCGCCTGCAAACTGGCCGCGGCAATACTCGGCGCCAGCGAATTGGAAAACAGATAAGGACGCGAGCGCTGACGCAACCAATCGACGATGGGTTTGGCCGCACTGGTGTAACCACCGCTGGCGCCGCCGAGCGCCTTGCCCAGTGTGCCGGTGATGATATCGACGCGATCCATCACGCCATGATATTCCGGTGTACCGCGACCGCCCTCGCCCATAAAACCGACCGCATGGCTGTCATCAACCATCACCAGCGCATCGTATTTTTCCGCCAGATCGCAAATCGCCGGCAGATTGGCAATAACGCCGTCCATCGAAAACACACCGTCAGTCACGATCAGCCGATAACGCGCGTCCTGACTTTGCTGCAGGCAACGCTCCAACTCGGCCATGTCGTTATTGGCGTAACGATAACGCTGCGCTTTGCACAGGCGAACGCCATCAATGATCGAGGCATGATTGAGCGCATCGGAAATGATGGCGTCTTCGCCATCGAGCAGAGTTTCAAACAAACCAGTGTTGGCGTCGAAACAGCTGGAATAAAGAATGGTGTCTTCGAGGCCCAGAAAATCGCTGATGCGCGCTTCCAGATCTTTATGAACTTGCAGCGTACCGCAGATAAAACGCACTGAGGCTGCGCCATAACCGTAATCGTCCAGGCCAGCCTTGGCAGCTTTTATCAGGCTGCTGTCATCGGCCAGACCCAGATAATTGTTGGCGCACAAATTGATCACCGAGCCTTTACTCAATTCAACCGAGGCAGACTGAGGCGACTGAATAATACGCTCAGACTTGTACAACCCCTGCTCACGCAGAGACTCCAGTTGTGCCGGTAAAGCGGTCAGTAAAGAACGGGACATTCAATTCTCCTCGGAAAAACAAACCCAAAGGGTCGGGTGATCACAGGGAGCCAAGGCTTGGGTCGCTGCGTTCGAAATACAAGACATAACCCGCATTTGCCGCCGATATTAACGTAATGGTGGCACTACAGTTTATTCGCTATGAGCCTGAAGGCCACGCATAGCGCTGTCCAGACCTTGCAATGCATCGTTCACACACCACATTAATTGGAACGGTGATTGTTGCTTCGATGTCGTTCCAACTTTGTTAAAAGCGCCGAAATCTACCACCGTTAGACTCGGCTAAAAGTTTGAATTGGTTCACAAAACTAGATTCAATAGCGTGTCATGTTAATGATCAACGAAAAAGGATAGCGGCCCACAAGGCCACTAACGTCGGGCCCATGCAGGGACTTCTTCAAAGGCCGACGAACCAGGGCAAGGCTCAATTGCAGTTTACAGGGACGCCAGTCAGACAACGGCTTAGCGCCGATATCCTGGTCACTGGACCGGTCATAGCGCGAATGGGCGCACTGAAC
The DNA here is from genome assembly GCF_043196805.1 of Saccharospirillum sp. HFRX-2. Lineage (NCBI taxonomy): Bacteria > Pseudomonadati > Pseudomonadota > Gammaproteobacteria > Oceanospirillales > Saccharospirillaceae > Saccharospirillum > Saccharospirillum sp. HFRX-2. The sequence goes on along the minus strand of NZ_JBEBMU010000001.1, from coordinate 1,397,581 downwards.
TAATCTTCGTTTCAGTTCGTACAGGCAAGGTGCCACGAATTGGCGTTGGTTCGTTTTTAAGACCGGGTTAGCGCCAGTCCGACGGGTTTAATGAGGGAAAATATGGATCAGAAGTTGCTAGAGCTTGAACAAGCCATCGTTGATGCCGAAGAAGCCAAGCGTCAGTTTGTACAGGAAAACCCCAACGGCAGCGGTGACAAAACCGAACGGATGCGTCTCTACAATAAAGTCGAACTCGCTCGCAAATCACTGCGTGAATACAAACGCATGAATCCTCACCTGCTGTAAACGTCAATCCGGCCGGGCTGCCTGAGCCCGGCACGACCTTCGCTCACTCCACCTCAGGCAAGCGTAACACCTGAATCACCGCCAGCATTGCCACCGCGCCCAACACACCCAATACCCCCGCTGGTCCCCACTGATCACCCAACAGACCTACCCAGCCAGCCAGTAGCATCAAGCCACCAATCAGCGTATTGCTGACCGCCACATAAGCAGCACGGTTATCGGCATTGGCCAGATCGACCAGGTACGCCTTACGCCCCAGGCGCACACCACCGTGACAAATCATGACCACAAAATAGAGCACTGCGATCAACAGTGGCGACACCGCATCGGCACCCATCAACAGCGTGCTGATCCACACCCCCAGACCGGCCAGCGCAGCGCCGCTCGCTGCCAGCGCCATCACCCAACGACTGGAGCGATCACTTAAGCGCCCCCAGACCGGCCCACTGCAACTGGCGGCCAGACCACTCAACATCAACAAAGCACCGAGCCCCAGCCAGTTACCGCCTTGCTGCTGCACCATCACCACATAGAAAGGAGGCGCCAGCGCCAGGCTGAGCAATAAAGCTCGCGCCCAGACAAAGCGCCTAAAATGTTGATCGCTGCGCAACAGCGCCAGTTGCGAAACAGCAACCTGCAGCGCATTACCACCGCCTTCGGTCGAACCGGGCTGTTCACGAATAAACGCAAAGCCCAGCAAGCCAACCGCCCAGCACAGCGCTGCCACCAGCAAAAACACCCCGAGCAAGACGGCGTTTTGCTTGAGCTCGGGAAAGAACATCAAGCCCAGCCCCAAGGCCAACACCAGCAAACCGGACACGCCTGAGCTGTAACCCATCAGCGTACCGCGCCGGGTTTTGGACACGGTTTTGCCCAACACATCCTTGGCGGCAACGGAACACAGGCCACGCGCCAGACTGTAAATCACCAACAGCACCAGCAAGCACAGACCGGCGACAAAACCGTCCAGCGTTAAGGCCGCTGCGGCCATCGCCAGCAAGGCAAGCGCCGACAGCAAAGCGCCCAGCATCCACACACCCTTGCGCTTGGGTCGACTGCGCACCAGGGCCGCCACCAGCAATTGCGGCATTAACACCCCGGCTTCACGGATCGGCACCAGGAATCCCACCAGCGCCATGGGTGCGCCCAAGGCAGCGAACAGCCAGGGCAGAATCAGGCGGGCGCTGCTCAGCTCATCGGCCATCTTGCTGAAGGTATTGCCGGCCAGGTAGCCGAAGAAATTGCGCGGTTGGTGTTGGCAGGCGGAATCAGGGATGTCTTTGCAAACGCGGGCGTCTTCTTCGCCGGTGATCTTGTCGTACATCCAACCGAGGGCATCGTCGTCCCTTTGGTTGCTCAAATTTTGTCCGCTGATGTTTTGCGACACCCCTGATTCCCCTTGCTGTTGATGATGACTGGCTGGCAAAGCAGCCCGGACTAGCGAAAGGTTGCTTTGATTACAATCCACTGCGGCTTAAAAAAGCATTTTATCGCTGTATTGTGCAGCTTACAGGCTGGTCTCAATCGCCCGTCATACAGTAAACTAGCGCGCGTTGGCCCGGTCCCAACGATGATAACAAAACGATACAACGACAATTCACCAGGGGCCAACCCCGCTGATTCGCCCGTATGATATTGAAGGATCCCCGATGAAATACCTAGCCTCGATGGTCAGGTCGCTGTGCCATCTCAATCGCTTGCTGGGGCAAGTGTTCTCTTGGTTTACGCTGGCCATCGTGCTGGTCTGCTTTACCGTCGTCGTGCTGCGTTACGCCTTTTCCATCGGCTTTGTCTGGATGCAGGATCTCTATGTCTGGCTCAATGGCGCCATGTTTATGGGCATTGCCGGTTACACCTTGCTGCGTGAAGGCCATGTGCGCGTCGATGTGTTTTATCGCACCGCGCCGAAGCAGCGTCGTGCCTGGGTCGATATCGGCGGTGCACTGATTTTTATCGCCCCGTTCATCTACACCATCGTGCACTACAGCACGCCTTATGTGTTGCGCTCCTGGAGTTTCTGGGAAGGCTCATCCAACTATGGCGGCATGCCCGGTCTGTTTGTCATGAAGAGTTTTATTCTGGTGTTTGCACTGGTGATCGCGCTGCAAGGCCTGGCCATGATCGGCCGCAGCATTCTGGTTTTGAATAATCGCGAAGACCTGGTTCCTGAAGACTATCGTTACGAGGAGCACGCCTGATGGACGCTTCACTCATCGGCGAAATCCTCGCCCTGATCATGTTTTTCACCATCATCGGTGTGCTGATGTTCGGCTTCCCGGTGGCCTTTTCGCTGGCCGGCACCTCGCTGATTTTTGCCGCCATCGCACACTTTTTCGGTGCCCTGGATTTATCCAACCTGTCGAGTCTGGCACCGCGTTATATGGGCATCATGCTCAATGAAGTTTTGGTGGCGGTGCCGCTGTTTATCTTTATGGGCATGATGCTCGAACGCTCCGGCATCGCTCAGGGGTTGCTGATTACCATGGGTCGTCTGTTTGGCAACCTGCGCGGTGGTCTGGGTATTTCGGTGATTGTTGTCGGCGCTTTGCTGGCGGCCTCTACCGGCATCATCGGCGCGACCGTTGTCACCATGGGTCTGCTGTCGCTGCCGGCGATGTTGAAAGCCGGTTATAAAACGCCGCTGGCCACCGGCGTGATTACCGCCTCAGGTACGCTGGGGCAGATTATTCCGCCTTCTACCGTGCTGATTTTTATGGGCGACATGCTCGCCGGCATCAACGCTCAGGTGCAGATGTCGCTGGGTAATTTCGCACCCAAACCGGTGTCGGTTGGTGATCTCTTTGCTGGCGCTTTTGTACCGGGTTTGCTGCTGGTGGTGGTGTTTATCGGCTATATGATTTTCAAGGCGATCACCGATCCGGAATCCTGTCCGGCGCTGGAAACCAGCGAAGAAGATCGCGCCCGTCTGGGTCGTGATGTCATCACCACTCTGATACCCCCGCTGTTGCTGATCATCGCGGTGCTGGGCTCCATTCTCGGTGGCATTGCCACGGCCACCGAATCGGCCTCGGTCGGTGCGGTCGGCGCCATGATACTGGCTGCCTTCCATCGCAAGCTGACCTATCGCAACCTGCGTGAAGTGATGTACGCCACTGCCAACACCACGGCGATGATCTTTATCATCCTGATCGGCGCGACGGTGTTCTCGCTGGTGTTCCGCATGATGGGCGGTGATGATCTGGTACACGACTTCCTCAACGCCCTGCCCGGCGGCAAATTCGGCGCCATCATCTTTGTGATGCTGCTGATGTTCCTGCTCGGTTTTATTCTCGATACCTTCGAGATCATCTTTATGGTGCTGCCAATCACCGCACCGATTCTGTTGATGATGGGTGTCGATCCGGTCTGGCTGGGCGTGATTGTAGCGGTCAACCTGCAAACCAGCTTCCTGACGCCGCCGTTCGGTTTTGCGCTGTTCTATCTGCGCGGTGTGGCCCCGGCAACGGTCAAAACCACCGACATCTACAAAGGCGCTGTGCCTTTTGTGGTGATGCAGTTGGCGGTAATCGCCGTCCTGGTGGTCTTCCCGGGCATCGTCACCTGGTTGCCGAACCTGCTCTACAGCTAAGTTTTGCAGACACAAAAAAACCGGCCCAAGGGCCGGTTTTTTTATTGCCGTTATCCCAATACCACTTAGGGCTGGAAGAACTGCTCGCGCGCTTGCAGGAAGCGACCATCGACCTGTTCGGTACGAGTCCGCAGTACCGCCAGCGATTCGAAGTAGCTGTCGGCGGTTTTCTTGGTCAGTGCATCGCTGCTGTCGCGCAGCTCGCCCAGAATGTCCTTGGCCGCTTCAGCGCCGGCACGCAGGATGTCTTCAGGGAAGTAACGCACCTGTACACCGTGCTGGTTAACCAGCGTTTGCAGCGCAATCGGATCGTTGGCGTAGAAGTCGGACGCCACCTGATCGTATTCCGCCTGGCAGGCGTACTCGACGATCTTCTGCAGATCGGCCGGCAGCTCAGCAAACTTGGACTTGTTAACCACCGCTTCGGTGGCCAGACCCGGCTCAACGAAAGACGGCATGTAGTAGTTCTTGGCGACCTGATAGAAGCCCAGCGCCAGATCGTTATAAGGGCCGACGAACTCGGCGGCATCCAAAGCACCGGATTGCAGCGCCTGATAGATCTCGCCACCGGCCATGTTGACCACAGTCGCGCCCAGGCGCTCCCAGACCTGACCACCCAGACCAGGCGTACGGAAACGCACACCGTCGATGTCGTCCAGGCTGTTAAGTTCGTTGCGGAACCAACCACCGGCCTGAGTACCGGTATCGCCAGACATAAAACCTTTCACGCCGAACTGATCGTAAACTTCGTCCCAGATTTCCTGGCCGCCCATATAGCGAATCCAGGCAGACAGTTCACGCGAGGTCATGCCGTAAGGCACACCAGTGAAGAACGAAGTGGCGCGGCTTTTGTTCTGCCAGTAGTAGGCAGCGCCATGACTCATTTCGGCAGAACCTTCGATGACGGCATCGAAAGCACCCAAGGCCGGAACCAGTTCGCCAGCGGCATAGACTTCAACAGTCAGACGACCACCGGACATTTCGGTGATGCGGTCGGCCAAACGCTGCGCGCCCACACCCAGACCCGGGAAGTTACGCGGCCAGGTGGTAACCATACGCCAGGTAATACGCTCTTCAGCGATAGCCGGTGCTGACAGAGTGGTTGCAGCGGCAACACCGCCAGCGCCCATCAGACCCTTTTTGATGACGTCACGTCTTTTCATTTGACTCTCCTGCTAGGGATCGAGACTGACACAGACCGGCGATAAGGGCCGAGGTCAGCTTCTTGGTTTTTTTAGTTTTGGTTGTATCCAGTTTTCAAAATTGCCAGACGACAAGCGCCGACCAACCGATGTCGCTCAAGGTTCGCTTGAGTAACGGGGTCTGCCCGAATCCAACTGATGGAAACATCTCGTTTAAAACTGAGCTGAAGCCGTTTCACTGTTGTTATCTGGCTTCTGTTATCTGGCTTCCAGGGGCTTGTGACTCGCCCGCAAAGAATAACCCCGACTTGGCGATTTCTCAAACCAGGTGGGCGTTCCAGGGCGGTTTAGACTTTGGTGGAATGGTCAAAACCAGCAACTTTATGAATGAGCTTTGTTGAAGTGGTCACCGGCAAGCGTCACTATAAGCAGCGCTTACTGAGAGAAAGCTGGTACACATCAATAAAAAACAACCAGCCATAAACAACAATAATCACAATAAATTCGACTACCGAACGTCAACTGATGACAACAAACGGGAGTAAGCATGCCTCTGACTATCGCCGTGCCGCGCGATCGCCTACCCGGAGAAACCCGGATAGCCGTCACGCCCGACACCACCCGAAAACTGATTGAGCTGGGCTTTAAGGTACGCATCGAAAGCAATGCCGGCGCCGCCGCTCAATTTTCCGATGAACGTTATATTGAAGCTGGCGCCGAGGTGACTGGCGACGTTGCCGCCTTGTACGATCAGGCCGACATTCTGGTCAAGATCAACGGACCCCAGCCTAAGCATACAGCGCTCGATGGCAGTGAACTGGACGCTCTGGGCAGTAACAAAACCTGGATTTCCTTTCTCGCCCCGGCGCAAAACGAAGCCACTCTGAACACCTTTGCCGAACGCGGTGCCAACGCCATTTCACTGGATGCCATTCCGCGCATTTCACGTGCGCAGAAAATGGACGTGCTCAGTTCTATGGCGAACATCGCCGGTTATCGCGCGGTGATCGAAGCCGCCAACCAGTTTGGTCGTTTCTTCACCGGCCAGATCACCGCGGCTGGTAAAATCCCGCCGGCCAAAGTACTGATCATTGGCGCGGGTGTCGCCGGCCTTGCGGCCATCGGCGCCGCCAAAAGCCTCGGTGCGGTGGTGCGCGCTTTCGATACACGCAAGGAAGTGAAAGAACAGGTCGAATCCATGGGCGGTCAGTTTCTGACGGTCGAACTGGAAGAAGACGGTTCCGGCAGCGGCGGCTACGCCAAAGAGATGTCGCAGGCGTTTATTGACGCTGAAATGGCGCTCTTTATGGAGCAGGCCAAAGAGGTCGACATCATTATCACCACGGCACTGATTCCCGGTAAGCCGGCGCCCAAGCTGATCACTGAAGAGATGGTTAAAGCCATGGCGCCGGGCAGCGTGGTGGTCGATCTGGCCGCACCCAACGGGGGTAACTGCGAATGCACTGTGGCCGATGAAATCGTCGAACAGCACGACGTTAAAATCATCGGTTTCACCAATCTGGCAGCGCGGGCAGCGACCCAGGCCAGCCAGTTGTTATCCAACAATGTGCTGCGGTTGTTCGAACATCTGTGCCCAAATAAAGATGGCGAACTGACGTTTGACCTTGATGATGACATCACCCGCGGTTGCACCGTCGTGCATCAGGGCAAGGTGATCTGGCCGGCACCGCCGCCGCAGATTTCCGCTGCGCCGAAAGCCGAAACCAAAGCCCCAGAACCCACACCGCAAACAACAACCGCCGCCAAACGCGCTCAGCCGATCGCGCTTTATTGGTTGATTGCCGGCGCCTTGTTGCTGGGATTGGGTGCCGTCGCTCCGGCCGATTTTATCAGTCACTTCACCGTCTTTGTGCTGGCGGTTTTTGTTGGCTGGCAGGTGATCTGGAACGTCAGTCATTCGCTGCACACGCCGCTGATGAGTGTCACCAATGCGATCTCCTCGATCATCATTATCGGTTCACTGCTGCAGGTCTCCGGTAGTGGCTCGACCGTGGTTACGGTGCTCGCCGCCATCGGCATTCTGGTCACCTCGATCAACATCGCCGGCGGTTTTTATGTGACTCGCCGCATGCTCAATATGTTTCGTCGGGAGGGTCAGGAATGAACGCTGTCTTATCCATGGCCTACCTCTTGGCCGGTGTATTTTTCATTCTCTCGCTCGGTGGATTGAGCTCTCAGGAAACCGCCCGACGCGGCAACCTCTACGGCATGACCGGCATGCTGATCGCCATTGTTGCCACCGTGGCTTCAGCGGCGGTTGAAGCCTATGCCTTGCTGGCAACAGCGATGGTGGTTGGCGCGGTGATCGGTTTATGGTTGGCGCATCGCGTTGAAATGACCTCGATGCCACAGCTGGTTGCCATGCTGCATTCCTTCGTCGGTCTGGCGGCGGTCATGATTGGCTGGGGTGGCTATCTCGACCCGCGCAATCATCTCGATGGTGCCGAACGCATCATCCACAACACCGAACTCTATCTGGGCATTTTTATCGGTGCGGTCACCCTCACCGGTTCCTGGATCGCCTTCGGCAAATTGCAGGGCATTATTTCCAGCAAGCCGCTGACCTTGCCACTGCGCAACGGCCTGAATGCGTTGGCGCTTTTGGCCGCCGTGGTCATGCTGGTAATTTTTGCGCCCGATGGTCATGGCCCCGGCGATCTGAACCTGCTGATTGCCATGACCGTCATTGCGCTGCTGCTCGGTGCGCATCTGGTGGCTGCCATCGGCGGCGCCGATATGCCGGTGGTGATTTCGATGCTCAATTCCTACTCGGGTTGGGCAGCGGCAGCCACCGGTTTTATGCTCGGCAACGATCTGCTGATCATCACCGGTGCGCTGGTCGGCTCGTCCGGTGCCATCCTCAGTTACATCATGTGTAAGGCGATGAACCGCGCTTTTCTCAGCGTGATTCTCGGTGGTTTCGGTAACGCGACAGCCACCGATGACGACACCGAATACGGCGAAGCCAGCAGCGCCAGCCATGATGAAGTAGCCGACTGGTTAAAGAACGCCGAATCGGTAGTGATTGCACCGGGCTTTGGTATGGCCGTCGCCCACGCCCAGCAAGCGGTGGCTGATCTGACCGACAAACTGCGCAAGCAGGGCAAGACGGTACGCTTTGCGATTCATCCGGTTGCCGGTCGCTTGCCCGGTCATATGAACGTGCTGCTGGCCGAAGCCAATGTGCCTTATGACATCGTGCTGGAAATGGACGAGATCAACGACGACTTTCCGGACACCGACGTCGTGCTGGTGATCGGCGCCAACGACATCGTCAATCCGGACGCCAAGGAAAAGCCTGGCTCACCGATCGCCGGCATGCCGGTATTGGAAGTCTGGAACGCCAAACAGGTGGTGATTCTCAAGCGCTCCATGGCCACCGGTTATGCGGGTGTTACCAATCCGCTATTCTATCGCGATAACAGCGCCATGCTGTTTGGCGATGCCAAGGACAGCGTGCAGCAATTGGTGAATAAGGTCTGATTACCTGTCCAAGATGGAAACCGCCTTCGGGCGGTTTTTTTTTGGCATTCTTGTACGGATGAGGCAACGGTGACGCTGTGCTAAGCTAAAGAAAAACGGAATCACCTTCCTCCCTTATGGATTTCCTGCTGCTCTGTGTTGCCTTTGTTTTTGGTCTGGCGGTTAAGTCGCTGGGTCTGCCTCCTTTGGTCGGTTATTTATTAGCCGGTTTTGCACTGCATTTTCTCGGCGTAACACCGGGGGGTGGATTGGAAACCCTGGCCGATTTAGGCATCACTTTGATGCTGTTCACCATCGGTCTGAAATTGAAAATCGGTGATTTGCTGCGCCGGGAAGTCTGGGCGGGTACGCTCAGTGAAATGGCCGTCTGGTGTGTTATCTGCACCGGTATTCTGCTGGCGCTTGCCAGCGCTGCGCTGCCTTATTTTTCCGGTTTGTCTCTGAATACTGCCGCTTTATTAGCCTTTGCCTTTAGCTTCAGCAGCACCGTTTGCATCGTCAAGTTACTCGAAGAAAGTGGCGAAATGCGCACCCGCCATGGTCGTCTCGCCATTGGTGTGCTGGTCATGCAGGATGTGGTGGCGGTGCTGTTTCTGGTCTTTGCCACCGGCAAGATGCCGTCGTACTGGGCCATCGCTCTGCTTGCTTTACCCTTATTTCGTCCCTTGCTCAATCGCCTGCTCGATACCGCCGGCCATGGTGAATTATTGCCGTTAACCGGGTTTTTTCTGGCGCTCGGCGGTTATGAATTATTCTCTCTGGTCGGCGTCAAAGGTGACCTGGGCGCGCTGATTGCCGGCATGCTGCTCAGCCACAGCGTCAAGGCGACTGAGCTGTCAAAAGCCTTGTTGGGTTTTAAAGATTTATTTCTGATCGGTTTCTTTTTATCGATTGGTTTTACCGCCCTGCCGACGCTTGGCATGGTCGGCATAGCGCTCGGTTTAACGCTGTTATTGCCGCTGAAGTTCCTGTTGTTTTACGGTCTGTTACTGGCCATGCGCTTGCGCGGTCGTACTGCCTGGCTGGGTGCGCTGGCGCTGGCGAACTACAGCGAGTTCGGTTTGATTGTCGCTGACCTGGCGGTGGATCTGGACTGGTTGCCGGCCCAGTGGCTGGTGATATTGGCGCTCACTGTGACCTTCTCTTTTATCATTACCAGTTTGTTGTACCCGCGCGCTCACGCGCTTTATTCACACAATAAAGCCTGGCTGACCCGATTCGAACGTCAGCAACGTTTGCCGGAAGATGTGTTAACTCAACCCAGGAATGCACAGATTGTGGTGATCGGTTTGGGTCGTGTCGGGACCGGCGCTTATCGCGCGCTCTATCAGTTGATGGGTGAGAACGTTTGGGGCATGGATGCCGATCCATCCCGGATTGAACGCATGGCCGATGAAGGCATGAAAGCCTTTGTAGGCGATGGTGAAGACGCCGATTTGTGGGAAAATCTGGATTTGTCGTCGGTGAAACTGATCCTGCTGGCGCTGCCGTCCATTGATGACAGTCGCAATGTGACCAACCAGTTAAAACGCGCCAACTTTAAGGGTCAGTTGGCCGCCATCGCCCGCTATGAAGATGAGCGCTTGCTGCTGATCGAAGCTGGCATCGATAAGGTCTTCAACTTTTATACCGAAGCCGGTACCGGCTTTGCCGAGGAAAGTCTGGCAATGATTGGCCAGCGCTGACGCTCGCGCCTTCAAGCATTTAATGTGACGGCGTTTCGAGCAGGTCCATGCCAACCAGCTGGGCTCCGGCGATGGTGTCTTCCACATCCTGGCGCGCCTTTTCCAGCTCGACCGTAACGTTGTCTCCATCCGGACTGAAATGGGCGGTAAAAGATTCAACCTGGCCGCTGGCTGGCTCCAGCGTTAATGGCACAGACGCCAGCTGCGCCTGCAGTTGTTCTGCGTCCAGAGTTTGGCCCTCAGGCAGCGCAAAAGTCAGGGAGAAAAAAAATTGCATCGGCAACGCATCCAGTAATCACCAAAGCGCGCAGCATAACCGCTTGATCTGCAAACCGCGAACCTCAGTGTCTGTCTGTTAGTCCATAAAAAAGCCGCATAGCTGAGTATGCGGCTTAAGCGAATCGATGTTGTTAATCGATCAACAAACAACCATTAGTCGGCAGCAGCGCGAGCTTGTTCCAGCCAGCCATCGAAGGTGTCCTGGTTAGCTGAAATCCAGTTCAGAGCGTGCTGACGGATTTCACGCTGAGAGTCTTCGCCATCGGCAATCAAACCGTTTTCAGCGCTCACTGCGTTGATCGGCAGTTTAGCCACTGCAAACAGTTTGGCTGCGGCCGGGTTCTCATCAGCCCATTCCTGGTTGGCAACGATGCGCTCGCTGTTCACTTCAAAGCCGTAGTTGGTGCCATCGGACAGAGCGGTATCGGTACCGTTCGGGTTGGCTGAGTAAGGCACTTCCAGCCAGACCACGTCTTCACCCGGAACCAATACGCCGGAAACCCAGTAAGGTGTCCAGGTGTAGTAGAAGATGGATTCACCATCGTTGTAACGGGTAATGGTGTCGGCGATCAGAGCCGCGTACTGACCCTGGTTGTGGTCGATGCTGTCGCGCAGCTCGAACTCGTCCAGTTGATGTTCGATCACACCTTCACAACCCCAGCCAGCGTTACAACCGGTCAGATCGGCAGTGCCGTCGCCATTGGTGTCGAACAGTGCAGCGATTTCCGGATCGGCAAAATTGCCCAGGTTGTCGATGCCATATTCTTCGGCGGTGGCTTTATCGACCAGATAGCCTTGCGCGGCACCGGTGATGTAGTTGCCTTCGCGATAGAAGACATCATCGCCGCCGGCATTTTCGTACATACCGTTGTGCAGCGGATACCAGTTCACCGCCATAAAGGTGGCGTCACCATTGGCAATGGCGGTGTAGCCGGCGCTGTAATCCAGCTCCTGAATGTCTTCAACCTCATAGCCCAGCTCGCGCAGCGCTTCGTTGATAACGATGGTTTGGAAGGTTTCCTCGGCGATGGTGCTTTGTACCGGTTGAACGGTAACGCCTTCGCCAGGCATGGATTCAGCATGAGCCGTCAGGCCCAGCGTCAGAGACAGGGCGGAAACGCCCAGGACTTTCTTAGCGTACATAATCCTCTCCTCGTCGGTTCGGATGTTTCAGTGAAACCGTGGTTTTCGGTCAAAAAGACGGACGACAGTTCAGTCGCCGCGTCGCGGTAAAATCAGTTTGCGCACCAAGCCAACCGGGCCGGTCTGATACCAATGTCGGGTGCCTCGGGCACGCGCATCTCGGCCTAACGCTTGGGTCATGCGATCAAGAATGATGGCCAGCAGCACAATGCCGATACCACCCACCGAAGCCAGACCAACGTCGAGCCGGCCGATGCCGCGCAGTACCATCAGGCCCAGACCACCAACGGCAATCATTGACGCGATGACCACCATCGACAGACTCAACATCAAGGTCTGGTTAACACCGGCCATGATGGTCGGCATCGCCAACGGCAGTTGCACCTTGTAGAGCAACTGCGGTTTGCTGGCGCCAAAGGAATTGGCCGCTTCAATCAAATCTTCCGGTACCTGGCGAATGCCCAGATTGGTCAGGCGAATGACCGGTGCCACCGCAAAGATAATGGTGACGATCACACCCGGCACATTACCGATGCCGAACAGCATGACGATGGGCACCAGATAGACGAACGCGGGCGTGGTTTGCATGGTGTCGAGTACCGGTCGTATCGCACTGGCGACCTTATCGCTGCGCGACATCCAGATGCCCGTCGGTATGCCGATGACCATGCAGAAGAACACCGCGGTGAGCACCAAAGACAGCGTCGTCATGGCTTCGGACCAGGCGCCAATAGCACCGACCAACACCAGACTGACAACGGTACCGAGCGCCAGTTTGCGTCCTGATGCCTGCCAGGCGAGTAGTGCAATCAGCGCGATCATAATGAACGGCGGCACGCCATTCAGCAGCGCATCGAAAAACGACAGAATGGTGTCGACCGGCTGTTTGAGGACGGTGAAAACCGGACGGAAATTCGACACCACCCAATCGATGGCGGTTTCTACCCAGTCCTGCAGCGGAAACCACTCGCCTTGAAACGGGTGCCAGAAATCCCAACTGGCCTGGTCGAGCTGGCCGGCAGAAGAAAGGCTGCTGGCGGTATCGGCATCGGAGGTCGCGCCCCAAGGATTGGCGGCGGCTTCATTGGCCGGCTCTTCCGGCTGGCTGGTTGCCCAAGGATTCGTTGCAGTCATGATTCATTCTCCCGGTCCAGGGTTTCCAGCAAGGTGGCGCGGCTGACCGAGCCCAGGTATTGCTGTTGCTCATCGACCACCGGAACCGCACAGGGCGATTGGGCGACGATGGTCAGAATATCGCTGATGGAGGTGGCCGCATCGACCACCGGAATGTCGGCGACAAAGGCGGCTTCCAGAGAGCTGTCCTGCTCCACCTGAGCCTTGAGAGAATCGATCGATACGGTACCGAGATAGCGGTTCTGCTTGTCGACCACATAGCCAAAATCGCGGTCGTTATCCTGCAGCCGTTTCAGACTGGCGCGCAGGCCACTGCTGCTTTCTTTCTTGATCAGGGTGGTCTGGCTCTTGCGGGCGATGTCCTTGGCAGAGAACACATTGCCGACGTTCACACCGCGGAAGAAAGACGACACATAGTCGTTGGCCGGGTTATGCAGAATCTCATCGGGTGTACCGACCTGCACCACTTCACCACCTTGCATAATGGCGATGCGATCGCCGATGCGCATGGCCTCATCCAGATCGTGAGAAATAAACACCACGGTGCGTTGATGCTCGCTTTGCAGCTTAAGCAATTCATCCTGCATTTCGGTGCGAATCAACGGATCGAGCGCGGAGAAGGCTTCATCCATCAACATGATGTCCGGGTTGGATGCCAAGGCCCGGGCCAGGCCGACGCGTTGCTGCATACCACCGGAGAGTTCGTCCGGGTAACTGTCGGCGTTGGTTTCCAGGCCGACCTGGGCCAGCGCATCGCGTGCTGCCTGATGCCGAGTGGACTGATCGACACCGGCCAGCTCCAGACCAAAAGCCGTGTTATCGAGCACACTCAGATGCGGCATCAAGGCAAAGGATTGGAACACCATGCTGATCTTGCTGCGGCGCACGTCGCGCAACTTGGCATCGCTCATGGCAGCGACGTCTTCGCCGTCGATTAAGACCTGGCCGCGGGTCGGCTCAATCAATCGATTAAGCAGACGAACCAGTGTGGACTTACCGGAGCCGGACAGACCCATCACCACGAAAATCTCGCCTTCGTGGACTTCCAGATTGGCGTCTTGGACGCCAACGGTCAGACCGGTTTGTTCAAAAATTTCGGTTTTATGAATGCCCTTTTCGAGCCGTTCGAAGGCCGGTTCAGGATCGCCTCCAAACACCTTATAGAGATGTCGTACTTCCAGTTTGATCGACATTTTTCCCCTTGAACGATGGCGGCTCCGAAATGGTTTCGCTCTGGGCTAAAAAGCTGAATAAGCCGTGAGGGAAACTACCTCGATAAGCGTTCAATCGTCTAAATTAATTAGTTGTCTAAATTTTCGTGACTAAAGATTATTACCCAATTGCAGACCAACAATCAAGCTGTAACCGCCTATAATCGGCCAGTACGCCCCACCAAAAAACTTAGATCACTATTAATTTTTTGAGTCAAGCGTCACAACGGAACGCTTATTTCCAAAGCCTGACCAAGGCTGGGGCGCGTGCTACACTGCCGCTCTTATCGACCGTCACCGCCCGACCGTCGATGGCTCGAACCCCATCACGAAGAAGGAATCACCGCCATGCCGACATACCGCCCGACCGAAGAAGTCGTTATCAGTGGCGCTGGTCTGTGGACACCGGAACACGTTTTAACCAACGAAGAATTGGTCGACGTGCTCAACCGCTACGCCGATGAATACAACCAACAGCATCAGGCGGAAATCGACGCCGGCGAACTGTCTGCGGTGGCAACGTCCTCAGCGGAATTCATCGAAAAAGCCAGTGGCATTCGCCAGCGTTACGTCTATGAAAAAGACGGCATTCTGGAAACCGACCGGATGCGTCCGCGCCTATCCGAACGCGGCGATGACGAACTCAGCCATCAGGCCGAAATGGCCATGCAGGCAGCACGTAAAGCACTGGCCGCGGCCAAACGAGAAGGCTCGCAAATCGATGCCGTCATCGTCAGTTGCGCCTATACCGCCCGCGCCTACCCGGCCATCGCCATCGAAGTGCAGAATGCCTTGGGCATTGAAGGCTTTGGTTTTGACATGCTGGTCGCCTGCTCAGCGGCGACCTTTGCCTTGCATCGCGCCAACGAAATGATTCGTGCCGGCAGCGCCGGTGCGGTGCTGGTTATCAACCCGGAACTGACCTCTCCTCAGGTCAATTACCGCGATCGCGACAGCCACTTTATTTTTGGCGATGTCGCCACTGCCATGGTGGTGGAACGCGGCGACCAAGCCGAAGGCGAGCATGTCTACGACATTCTCGGCACCCAGGCCAAGACGGTGTTCTCCAACAACATCCGCTCCAACTTCGGCTACATCTCACACGCCTACGAAAGCGACCCCTTCGGCCCGGACAAGTTGTTTCATCAGGAAGGTCGTAAGGTGTTCAAAGAGGTCTGCCCGATGGCAGCGGATCATCTGGAGCAGCAGGTCGCTCAGGTCGGCGTGGCCGTCACCGACGTCAAACGCTGGTGGCTGCACCAGGCCAACATCAACATGAACCAGTTGATTACCAAACGCTTGCTGGGCGAAGTCGCCAGCAACGATCTCGCACCGATCGTACTCGACCGCTACGCCAACACCGCCTCGGCCGGTTCGATTATCGCCTTCAATCTGCACCACGAAGATTTGCGCAGTGGCGATGTCGGGGTGATCTGTTCGTTTGGCGCGGGTTATTCGATTGGTAGTTTGGTTTTAAAGAAACGCTGAATGCTCGCTGCGCTGACGGGAGACGTTAGACGCTAACAAGCACAAATAAAGAAGGCACCCTCGGGTGCCTTCTTTATTTGGATGACTTCTTGCTTAGTACAGCAGCGTAAACAACTTACGCTGATAACGTGCCGCCAGCGGGTCGCCTTTGGGCAGACCGTTGAGGATATCGAGGTAGGTTTTGCGGGCGCCGCCGTCGCGGAAGTTGCGGTCTTTGGTGAGCACGCCGATCAAGGTTTCCAGCGCTTCTTCGCTGCGTCCGGCCTGGCTGTATTGCACCGACAATTCATAGGCCAATTCCAGATCGTCCGGATTGGCTTGCAGGCGCTGTTGCAATTCCTGAATTTCCGGTGTCTCGGACGCTTCGGCCAGCAGTTTCAACCGTGAGCGCAGTTCTTTGTAATGCGGTTCGGTCTGCTGCTGCATGGTCATGGCATCGAGAATGGCTTCGGCGTCATTGCCACGCTTAAGGTCGATAAAGACGCTGGCCAGCATAAAGGCGATTTCGGTGTCTTCGTTGCTGAGTCGATAGGCTTCCTGCACCAGCGGTAACGCCTGGCCCGGATCACCAGCGGCCTGAAATTCTGCCGCCTGTTGCAGCAGTTCATCCCAGGGTTTGGGCAGATACTTTTCCAAGCGCTGACGAATCGCCGATTCCGGTTCGGCGCCCATAAAGGCATCCACCGGCTGACCGTTCTGGATAAAGGCCACCGTCGGCAAACTGCGTACGCCAAACTGCGCGACGATGTTTTGCTGCTCGTCGGCGTTCACCTTGGCCAGCAAGAGTTGGTTGGGGTATTCGGCGGCCAGCTTTTCCAGGATGGGCATCAAGGCTTTACAGGGCGCGCACCAGTCGGCCCAGAAATCCATCACCACCAGTCGCTTGCTGGACTCTTCGACCATCACCTGCTGAAAGTTCTGCTCCGTCACGGTAATGACGTTGCTGGTTTGTTGGCTCATGACTGCCTCGATCATCATTCAATTGCCCTCTTTATAGGGGCGATACGGCTTTATCACAACGTCCGGGCGACGCCGGTCGCAACGCTAGACACCTTGCCATGACAGGGCCGGGGTAGACCGTTACAATCGGCGCCTTGTCAGCCCAGCCAGGAGCACAGTATGAAGCGAGGCGTTCGAGTCGCCATAGCGGCCGTTTTAGTGGCCGTTGTGGCCGGAGTCGGCCTTTGGTACAGCCAGGTGATCGCCCAGCGGAACCCGTCTAATATCGTGGTCAGCGATTTTGAGACCCGCCATTTTCAGAGCTATGAACTCAGTAACGGCCTGAAAGTCCTGTTGGTGTCTGACACCGACAGCGAACAGGCGGCTGCAGCTTTGAATGTCACCGTCGGTTCCTGGAGCAACCCGCCCGAGATTCCTGGCCTGGCGCATCTGCTGGAACATGTGCTGTTTCTGGGCACGGAAAAATACCCGGAAGTCGACAGCTATCATCAGTTTATCGAACAGGGTGGTGGCAACAACAACGCCTATACCGCTTCGGAAAACACCCTCTATTACTTCGATATCGATGCTGAGCAACTGGAGCCGGCGCTGGATCGTTTTGCGCAGTTCTTTATCGCGCCGCTGTTCGATGCCGACTTCGTTGAGCGTGAAATCCAGGCGGTGAACTCGGAGTTTACCGCCAGCCTGCAAAACGACGGTCGTCGCCAGCAGGATGTTCTGAGCGAACTCTACGTCCGTGAACATCCGGCATCACGCCTGGCGATCGGCAACGAAGATACTCTCGATGTCGCCGACCTGCGCGACCAGCTGATGCGCTTCTATCGCCAGCATTACGTCGCCGAACGCATGGCGCTGACGGTCTATGGGCCGCAGGATATGACCACCCTGAAGGCCTGGGTGGATGAACGCTTTGGCGGCGTGCGTTCGGTCGAGTCCGAAGCTCCGGTTTTTGACCAACCGTTTTTCGAAGACGCCGATCTGCCGTTCCTGGTTGAAATTCAACCGCGCCGCGAAACCCGGCTGTTGCAACTGCGTTTTCCGGTACCGGGTAATCTGGATGAACTGGACACCAAACCGGGCGAATTTATTGCCTATCTGTTGGGCCAGGAAACCAGTGGCAGTTTAATTTCCGAGCTCAAAGCACGCGGCTGGGCTGAGGCACTCAGTGCCCGCAGCGGCGATGTAACCGCCAGCAATGATCAGTTCACGCTCAGTGTCCAGCTCACCCGAACCGGCCTGGAAAACTGGCAGGATGTGGCGAGTCTGGCGTTTGAGTATTTGCAGTTGATTGCCGATCAAGGTCTCGACGAATGGCGCTACGACGAACTGGCCGACATCAACGACGTGAATTTCGAGTTTGCCGAAAAGGTCGACCCGGCTGCCACGGTACAGCGGCTGGCCGAACGGCTGTCGGTCTACCCTGCCAAAGAAGTATTGCGCGGGCCTTACCAACTGAGCGATTTCGATGACGATACGCTGCGCGACTGGCTCGGCTATCTCCAGCCCGATAACGCCCTGGTGGTATTGATGCACCCCGAAGCACCCGAGGATGTGCGCAGCCGCTGGTATGACACGCCTTACAGCCTGACCCCGCTGTCGGGCAACACCCTGGCGCAATGGCGCAATCCCAACACCAGCGATACCTTGAAATTACCGGACGCCAATCCGTTTATTCCCGACGATCTGGGCGTACTGCCACTGCAAGGGCCGAGCAGCAGCCTCTACAAAAACCAGCCACAGATCGTGCAAACGGCGCCGGGTTATGAACTCTGGTTCGAACAGGATGACCAGTTCCGCACGCCCAAGCTGGATATTTCCATGCTCATCGAAACACCGGAAACCCGCACCAGCGCGCGTGACCGGGTGATGGCGCAGTTGTATCTGGACCTGGTTGACGATGCGCTGAGTGAATTCCGTTATGCCGCTGGCCTGGCCGGTTCCGGCTATGGACTGTCCACCAACAGCCGCGGCATGCATCTGCGTTTGTACGGCTTCAGTGAACCCTTGCCAACCCTGTTCGATACCATTCTGGTGGAGTTGGCCGAGCACAGCATTGACCCGGATCGTTTTGCACGCCTCAAAGACGACCTGGCCCGACGCCTGCGCAACGCCGACGAAGATCCGGTGGTTAATCAGTTGTTCCGTCGCTTAAGCCAATTCCTGATTGAGGATTCGCAGACTCCGGATGAATTGTTGGCAGCGCTGGAAGACGTCACTCCGACCGACCTCAATGAACTGCGCGACCGCTGGCTGGCCAATCATCGACTGACGCTGCTGGTGCACGGCAACATGACCCAGCAAGCCGCCATCAACCTGGCAGATCGCGCCCGCCTGATGTTGCCGCCATCGACCAACGCACCGAAGGTAGAAGCGCAAATCGCTGCGCTGGCGAGCCGTCGCTACCGCCATGAGCTGTCCATTGACCATAACGACTCCGCCCTGCTCGGCTACTATCAGGGCACTAATGACAGCTTACGCGAACGCGCGCTCTACGCCCTGGCCGGCCAGGTGCTCAATACCCCCTACTTCACCGAACTGCGCACTCAGGAACAGCTCGGTTATGTGGTCTTTGCCCGCGCGCACTCGGTACACGACTGGCCCGGCCTGGTGGTTTATATCCAATCACCCTCGACCGATCCGGCTCTGCTGCAACTTTATTCCGATCGCTTTATGACGCGTTTTGCACAACGGATGCGCAGCATGAGCGAAGCCGAATTCCGCAGTTTCAAACAGGGACTGGAAACCAGTCTGACGGCGCCGGCGGATAATTTATACGACCTCAGTCAGCGCTATTGGAACGCCATCATGGATGACAATCCCAACTTCAATACCGGTCAACGTCTGGCCGGTGAAGTGGACAACATCAGTCTGGATGGCTTCGTGCGTTTCTTTGAATCGCAGTTTATTGCAGAAGGCAGTCGCCGCCTGGTATTGCATCAGGTGGGCGATGGTATGGCCCGCGATTACAACGAGCATGGGCAGGGTTTGATCGGTTTCTATCCGGCCGATGAACCGGCGGATGTTCAAGCTGACGCTCGCTGGGTAACGCCAACCTTCAACAACCTGCCGCCGCGTTAAGCGGCGGCGGTTGTGGTTTATTTATCGCGGAGACTGCAACGCTATTAAGCGTCTTCTTCGTCCATGGCGTCATCCAGACGCCGTGGCAATACCAACACCACTTCGGTACCGGTGCCACTGTCGTTCACTTCCAGATAACCCTGCAGCATTTGCGCCAGACGACGCGCCACGACAAAGGATAAGCCCGGTCCGACATCAGCACCCTGATCGATAATGCGGGTATAACCGGAGACCGACGACGCCAGCTGTTCGGCATCGAGACGACGACCGCGCGCATTCAACGTAACGCGCAAGGCATCGCCCAATTCGGCATCGATATAACCGATTAAATGCACATCGATGGTGGACTCGCGGTTCATTCGCACCAAGGCCTGAATGGCGCGCGTCAGCAGGTTATGCAACCAGTTAACGTCGGAGACCAGCGGCAGTTGGTCTTCCTGATGTTCCAGCTTAATTTTGACATCGCGCGAACGACCGTAACGGTTCCACTCATCCAAAAACCGCTCGACCAGATTGAGGAAATTCACGTCTTCATGGCGTGGCACTTCAGACTTCAATTCCAGGCGTGCCAGAGCGCGCAAATCTTCGGCATAACGTTGCATCAATTCAGCGCGTTCTTTGATGCGATCACGAGCATCGGCTTCTTCGGATGTTGCCAAGGTCAGCACTTCTGCCATGGCGGTATTCAACGCCAGCGCCATGCTGTCGAGCGCCTGATCTTTTTCCTGGGCGGAGGTTAACACCAGACGACGCAGGTCAGCACTTTGCTTGGATTCGTATTCATAACGATCAATTTCCAAATGACTTTCCTGCAACGAGCGACGCACACGGCTCAGTTCCTTATAAGCTTCCGTCACCCGGTTTTGGCATTGGTTAAGCGCTGTTAACGAGGCGCCGCCGGCCAACGCAACCAGACCCAAAAGAATCAATAACGATTGAGTATCCAGCGCGTTCAAACCAAAAAAAAGGAGACCTACCAATGAGGCTCCCCAAAGAATCAAGGTAACCACCCAGAGGATGGCGTACTGCGATGCTCGAATCACACTTGTCTCCTAACAGATGGCGCGACAGGCGCCTCTTTGGTCCATCGAAAGGCGACAGTTTGCCATCTTTTTCACCGATAAATAACTGTCAAAAGATGCTAACCCGAGAATTACCGGCACAAGTCTTATCGCGCCCTTGGCTAACTCAGGGTGTAAAGCCCTAGAACGCTGCCAGCGGCAATTGTGTTTGGCGGTTCTTGCGCCTAAAATTGCCGCGCATAATCTGACCATTTGGACAATAAATGACAGACAATGCCTCCCTGGCCCGTCAGGCGCTCAGCCTGATGGACTTGACCAGCCTCAACGACACCGACAACGAAGCCATTATTGCGGCTCTGTGCGAATCGGCGCAGACGCCTTTTGGCAGTCCCGCTGCGGTCTGCGTCTACCCGGCCTTTATCGATGTGGCGCGCAAAACGCTGGTCCAGCGTGGCCTGAACCAGGTGCGTGTTGCCACCGTCACCAACTTCCCCGATGGCAGCGACGATATCGATCGTGCGGTGCGCGAAACGCGCGATGCCGTCGCTGCCGGTGCGCACGAAGTCGACGTTGTCCTGCCCTACAAAAGCCTGATCGCTGGCGATACCGAAATCCCAGCCGAACTGGTGAGCGCCTGCAAAGCCGCCTGCGGTGCGGCGGTGAAACTTAAGGTCATCATTGAAAGCGGTGAATTAGAAAGCGCTGAACTGATTCGTCAGGCCAGCGATATTGCCATCGCCGCCGGCGCCGACTTTATTAAAACCAGCACTGGCAAAGTAGCGGTTAACGCCACCCTCGAAGCCACCGAGATTATGCTGCGAGCCATTGCCGACAGTGGTAAGGACGTCGGTTTTAAAGCCGCCGGCGGCATCCGCACCACGGCAGAAGCCGGTGAATATCTGGCGTTGGCCGAACGTCTTATGGGTAAAGACTGGATTAACGCCGAGCATTTCCGCTTTGGCGCGTCCAGCCTGCTTAACGACCTGCTGACGACTCTGGGCGCCGCGCCGTCTGCGCCTTCAGGCAACGGTTACTGAGATGTTCTTGCCGCAGGAAATCATCCGTCGCAAACGCGATGGCCAGACACTGAGCGATGCCGAACTGCGCTGGTTCGTCCAGGGCATTAAGGACGAATCGATCAGCGAAGGCCAGATTGGCGCTTTTGCCATGGCGGTCTATTTCAATGGCCTGACGCTGGACGAACGTGTCGCTCTGACGCTCGCCATGCGCGATTCCGGCAAGGTACTGCGCTGGGACCTGCCCGGCCCGGTGCTCGACAAACACTCCACCGGCGGTGTCGGCGATGTGGTCAGCTTAATGCTCGGCCCCATGGTCGCCGCCTGCGGCGGTTATGTGCCGATGATTTCCGGCCGCGGCCTCGGCCATACCGGCGGCACGCTCGACAAGCTGGAAAGCATTCCCGGCTATAACCCTTACCCATCCAATGCCGTCTTTGAACGAACCGTGCACGACCTTGGCGTCGCCATCATCGGTCAAACCAGCGATCTGGCACCGGCCGACCGGCGCTTTTATGGCATTCGCGACGTTACCGCCACCGTGGAAAGCCTGGATCTGATCACCGCTTCCATCCTCTCGAAAAAACTCGCCGAAGGCCTGGATGCACTGGTCATGGACGTCAAAGTTGGCAGCGGCGCCTTTATGCCGACGCCGGAACTGAGTGAACAACTGGCGCAAAGCATCGTCGCTGTCGCCGAAGGCACCGGGGTAAAAACCACCGCGCTGCTCACCGATATGAACCAGGTGCTGGCGCGTTCAGCCGGTAATGCGGTGGAAGTTGCGGAGGCAGTCGAATACCTGACCGGCGGCCCCCGCGATGCGGCCTTGCATGAAGTCACATTGGCGCTGGGCGCGGAAATGCTGCTCAGCGGTGGCCTGGCGGATTCGCTCGATAACGCCCGCGCCCAGTTGCTCAAGGCACTCGACAGCGGTGCCGCCGCCGAACGTTTTGCGCGTATGGTCAGTGCCCTGGGCGGCCCGGCTGACTTTCTGGAACGCTGGGATGAAGTTCTGCCCAAAGCCCCCATTATCAAGCCCATCACCGCAGCGCAGTCCGGCTATGTTCAAGCGCTGACAGTGCGCGACATTGGTCTGGCCGTGGTGGCGCTGGGCGGTGGCCGCACCCGGGCCGATCAACGCATTGATGCAGCCGTCGGCCTGACCAACATCGTCAAACCCGGCCGCTATATTGAAGCCGGTGAGCCATTGGCCGTCGCCCATCTGCGCAGCGACGATCAATGGGCCGAATTGCAACAAAGACTGCGCAGCGCCATGCCGATCACCGATCGGCCGATCGATGAACTGAGCGTCATCCATCAACGCTTTGCGCACTGAGGAGATTTGCCATGGCACGCGCCATTATTCTGGTTCTTGATTCATTCGGCATTGGCGCCAGCGCCGACGCCGACCGCTTTGGCGATGTCGGCGCCAATACGCTGGGCCATATCGCCCAATGGTGCGCCGAAGGCAAGGCTGATAAAGGCCGCTCCGGCGCCTTGCAACTGCCCAACCTGACCCGCCTTGGGCTGGTTCAGGCCGCCACCGACAGCGCCGGCGGCCAGGTGCCGGCCGGCATGCAAACCGGCGAGGCCTTTACCGGCAGCTTCGGTTACGCGCGCGAACTGTCGAGCGGCAAAGACACCCCGAGCGGCCACTGGGAAATCGCCGGCGTGCCGGTGCTGACCGACTGGGGTTACTTTAAAGATGAAGAAAACTCCTTTCCGCCCAGTCTGCTCAACGATTTAATTGAACGTTGCAACCTGCCCGGCGTACTCGGCAACTGCCACGCTTCAGGCACCGAAATCATCAAACGCCTGGGCGAAGAACACTGCGCCACCGGCAAACCCATCGTCTACACCTCGGCCGACAGTGTGTTTCAGATTGCCTGCCACGAAGAGACCTTCGGGTTAGATCGTTTAATGGAAGTCTGCACCGTGGCGCGCGAGCTGGTCGATGAATACAACATTGGCCGGGTGATCGCCCGCCCCTTTATCGGCGCCGATGCCGACAGCTTTCAGCGCACCGGTAACCGTCGTGATCTGGCGGTACCACCACCGAGCCCAACCATTTTGCAGAAGCTAACTGAGAACAACGGCGAAGTGATTTCCATCGGCAAGATCGCCGATATCTACGCTCAGGTCGGCATCAGCCGCAAGGTAAAGGCCACCGGTCTGGATGCGCTGTTCGATGCCACCCTGGAGCAAGTGAAAGCGGCGCACGATCGCAGCATCGTGTTCACCAACTTTGTCGATTTCGATTCATCCTACGGCCACCGTCGCGACGTCGCCGGTTACGCCGCAGCCCTGGAACGCTTTGATGAACGCCTGCCAGAATTACTGAACATCCTGGCTGATGACGACATCCTGGTGATGACCGCCGACCACGGCTGCGACCCTACTTGGCCCGGCAGCGACCACACCCGCGAGCACATTCCGGTGTTGGTGTACGGCAAGCAGATGCAGGCAGTGAATCTGGGCGAGCGGGAAACCTTCGCCGACATCGGCCAGACACTGGCGGATTATTTCGACCTGCCGGCCATGGATTATGGCACCAGCTTTTTGGATGAGTTGGTTGCCTAACTGATCTGCTGATCAAAAAAGGGGGAGCTTAGCTCCCCCTTTTAATTGTTTAACGAACCAATCAGGCTAAACGCCGCTCCGGCTGGCTTAGATCACAATCCAGATAGTCACCTATCGCCCGGGCGGTGGCGGCCTTGTCTTCGATATGGAAGAAGTGGTCGCAACCCGGCAGCAGGTCGACGCTGAGGTTGTCGTTGAGCCGCGCCTGTTTCAGCATCCAGCCCGGATCGGTGAAGGTGTCGGCCTCGCCGTCGAGCAATAGGGTTGGATGGTGGGTGAATGGCGGAATCGACTTCATCAGCAACAGCCGCTGGGTGTTCTCGCGGAAGCGTTCGTAGACCGACTCGGGCCGTTCGGCCAGCGATACCAACAACCGCTGACGCAACAGTTTGCGTTTGGTCGGGTTGGGCAAGGTGATCGCCAATTGCGCAAATAACTCAGCAAAAGACTGATATTCGCCATGCTCAAGCAGGTTCAGGCACAGATGCAGGCCGCGCTCGGTGGGTGCTGGAAAGGGGCTGGTGCCGGCCAGAATGACGCGCCTTACTGAGTCGGGGAAACGTGCGGCGACATCCAACGCAAAGAGCCCGCCATAGCTGCAGCCAATCAGATCGAACCGACCGATATCGAGATGCTCAACCACCAGGCCGACGCTGGCGGCGATGGTTGCCGTCGGCACACTGCGCGGCACCACCGGTGTATCGCCGAAGCCCGGCATTTCGATAATGACCACCTGGCGATGGGCATAGATTTGGCGCAAGGTCCGCTCGACGTTCTCACAGGTCTGGAATGCGCCGCCCAAATACACCAGCGGTAGACGATCGCCCTGCCGATCGCCAAGAATCAGGTAGCGGGCTTCAAGGCCCGGGCCAGCAGTCAGGGTACGGATTGGATTGATCATGGAACTCACCTTCCTATCAAGTTGAATGAAAGGAGCACCGCCAACTTTTCCCTTGAGTCCCTATAGGCAATGCCGCTTGGGGCCGATCCAGCCCTGTTATCAGCATACGGGGCCTGTGAGGGGAGGAAATGGAAAAGGGCGCACATCTGTCCGCCCTAGGGTTGAAAAGAGTTGAGATGAGTTGGGGAGTTGCAAAGAAAAACGGGCGCTGTCAGAGCGCCCGTTAGCAGAGAGAAAAAACTGGAGTTCAGCTAGGCAAACGCTGCCGAACCGCTTCAAACAGGGAGATACCGGCGGCGACTGAGACATTCAGGCTGCTCACCTGACCGGCCATGGGGATCATAAAGAGGCCATCGCAGGTATCGCGCGTTAAGCGCCGCAGACCTTTACCTTCGGCGCCCAGCACCAGCGCAACGGCGCCTCTGAAATCACTCTGATAGAGTGACGCCTGGGCTTCGCCGGCCGCACCGTATACCCAAATGCCGCGCGCCTTGATCTGTTCCAGGGTGCGCGCCAGGTTGGTGACGACAACAAAGGGGACGGTATCGGCCGCGCCGCTGGCGATTTTCACCGCCGTCGGCGTCAGGCTGGCGGATTTGTCTTTGGGTACGATGACCGCATCGGCGCCGGCAGCGTCGGCGGAACGCAAACAGGCGCCGATGTTATGCGGGTCAGTGACTCCATCGAGCACCAGCAACAAGGCGGGCCGCTGCAAACCATCCAGCAGTTCTTCCAGGCCCGCTTCATCGAGCACCGGCGCGGCCAGCATCTGAATCAACACACCCTGATGACGGGCATCGCCCAGTTGCTGCTGATGCACCAGGCGCTCGAAAGCATCACGCTCCAGCCAGCGGAATTTGATGCCGCCGGTACGCGCCTGGTCGAGCACCGCCTGGATGCGTTTATCCTGACGACCTTTCAGCAGCACCAGTTCGCGCACGCGGTCGGCTTGGTTTTCCAGCGCGCTCTGGCAAGCGTGCAAGCCATAAATCCATTGAACGTCTGACATCAACTAGCAACCTTAAGTACGGCGTTTGCGCTTGCGATTGGGCTTATCGGACTGGGTGTTTTTGGAACTGGCTTTTTTGGCACCGGCCTTTTTAGCGCCGGCTTTCTTTTTGCCCGCCGCCGGACCCGGGTGCTTAACTTTACGCACCTCGCCATCGGCCAGTTCGAAGTCGATCTTGCGATCATCCAGATCAACGCGCACTACCCGCACGGTTAGACGATCACCCAGGCCATAGCTGACACGGGTGCGTTCACCGACCAGACGGTGAGCGGTTTCATCGAGCTGGTAGTAGTCACTTTGCAGCGACGACACATGCACCAAACCATCGACGTAGACGTCATCGAGCTGCACGAACAAACCGAAGTTGGTGACCGAAGACACCGAGCCTTCATATTCATCACCGACGTGATCTTTCATGTATTCGCACTTCAACCAGGCGACCACATCCCAGGTGGCTTCGTCGGCGCGACGCTCGGTCATTGAGCAATGTTCGCCCAATTCCAGCATGGCGGCGTAGTCGTAGGGATAGATGTTCTGCGCATCCAGCTTGGGTGCACCCTCGACACGATTAACCAGCTTGGTTTTCTTGTCCGAGCGAATCACCGAACGAATGGCGCGATGCACCAGCAAATCCGGATAACGACGAATCGGCGAGGTGAAATGGGTGTAGGCTTCGAACGCCAAGCCGAAGTGACCGATGTTGTCCGGCTGATAGACCGCCTGATTCATGGAACGCAGCATCATGGTCTGGATCAGGTTGAAATCTTCCCGGCCTTTGATGGTCGCCAACAGCTTTTGGTAATCGCGGGCGTGGGGTTTTTCACCACCGGACAGATCCAACGCCAGTTGACCCAGATAAGCGCGCAGGTTTTCCAGACGTTCGGCCGAAGGTACATCGTGCACTCGATAGAGCGCAGGAATTTCCAGCTGTTGCAGGAAGTCCGCGGCGCAGACGTTGGCCGAGAGCATGCACTCTTCGACCAGGCGGTGAGCGTCGTTGCGCTGGCTGGGCACGATGCGATCGATCTTACGATCGTCATCGAACACGATGCGGGTTTCGGTGGTCTCAAAATCGATGGCACCGCGATGCTGACGCTGGAACCGGAACAGCTTAAACAGCTCGCGCAAGGTGGTGATATTTTTCAACACCAAGGCACCGTGATCGCGTTCGATTTCAGCACGCGCTTCGGTGGCGGTTTCCGGATCGAGAGCCGGGCCGACTTTGGAATAAGTCAGGCGCGCATGCGAATAAATCAGCCCTTCCATAAAACGATAGGACTGAATATCGCCGCGTGCAGTAACGGTCATTTCACAAACCAGCGTCAGTCGATCGACTTCAGGGTTCAGCGAACAGAGACCGTTGGACAGCACTTCCGGCAGCATAGGAATAACCTGCTCGGGGAAGTAGACCGAGGTGCCACGCGAACGCGCTTCGACATCCAGCGGTGCGCCGACTTCGACGTAATGAGAAACATCGGCAATGGCCACATAAAGCTTCCAGCCGCCGCCTGGTACCGGTTCGGCGAAGATGGCGTCGTCGAAATCACGCGCGGTTTCGTCATCGATGGTGACGAAGGCTTTGTCGCGCAGATCGATGCGATTGGCTTTGTCGGCCTCATCGACGGTGTCACTCAAGCCGGTGATTTCTTCTTCAACTTCGTACGGCCAGGTGTGCGGAATATCGTAGGTGCGCAGCGCGATGTCGATTTCCATGCCCGGGTCCATATGCTGGCCCAGCACTTCGCTGACTTTACCGATTGGCTGACGACGAATTTTGGGTTGCTCAATAATGCTGACCACAACCACATCGCCTTCCTGGGCGCCGGCTTCATCGCCCGGGGGAATTAAAATATCGTGGCTGACGCGGCGGTTTTCCGGCAGTACGCGGCCAAAACCGCCTTCACTGGAATAACGGCCGACCAGTTCCTGGGTGTTCTGTTCCAGCACTTCGACAATGATGGCTTCGATTCGGCCGCGATGATCGCGCTCGCCTTTGCGCGCCAGCACAATATCGCCGTCAAAACAGCAGCGCATCTGGCGATGGGTGAGCACAAAATCTTTGCCGCCCTGCTCTGGAATCAGAAAACCAAAACCGTCGGGATGACCCTGAACGCGACCTTTAATCAGGTCCATTTTGTCGATCAGGCCGAAGGCGCCTTTGCGCGAACAGAGTAATTGGCCGTCACGGACCATGGCGATCAGACGGCGGCGCAGCGCTTCGATATCGTCTTCGCCGGTGAGGCCCAGCTCGGCGCACAGTTCAGGGTGCGTCGCCGGCCCCTGGCGTTGTTCCAGGTGGGCGTGAATGAATTCCCGGCTGGGAATGGGGTTTTCGTATTTTTCAGCTTCCCGCTTGTGGTGCGGGTCAGCGTTAGAATCTCGACTGATAGGAAAGTGTCCTTAAATGAATAATGGATGGCACTCGGCTGACATCACTTTAGATGAGTATAACCGCAGTGCCATCGGTATGTTGTGCGTCGTTACTGAATGTCGAACGAATGCCGCAACACTATGGTTTCGGTGCGGTCCGGACCGGTCGACACGATGTCGATGGGGGCCCCGATCGCCTTTTCCAAATAAGCGATATAGTCGCGTGCTTCGGTCGGCAAGTCGTCCAGCGAACGCGCGCCAACGGTTGATTGTTGCCAGCCTGGCAGCTCTTCGTAAACCGGCGTCACTTTTTCAAACGCTTCCGCAGAGGCCGGCCATTCCACCGCCTGGCCGTTTTCGTCCTGATAACCGGTGCAGACTTTGACGGTCTTGAGGTTATCAAGCACGTCCAGCTTGGTCAGGCAGATGGCATTGATGGAGTTGATGCGAATGGAGTGACGCACCAGCACCGCATCGAACCAGCCACAGCGACGCGGACGGCCAGTGGTGGTACCAAACTCGTTGCCTTGTTTGGCCAGGTGTTTGCCATCGTCGTCAAACAATTCGGTCGGGAAGGGACCGGCACCAACGCGCGTGGTGTAGGCCTTGGTGATGCCCATGATCTGATCCAGATACAAAGGACCGACTCCGGAACCCGTCGACACACCGCCAGCGGTAGTGCTGGACGAGGTCACGTAGGGATAGGTGCCGTGATCGATATCCAGCAACGAACCCTGAGCGCCTTCAAACATGATATCGCCACCGGCTTCGCGGATACCGTGCACCTTGCTGACGGTGTCGACGATCATATCGCGGATTTTTTCCGCCTGTTCGCGGGTTTCGGCCAAGGTCTTCTTCACATCGATGGCCGGCTCACCGTAATAACCGGTCAGCGCGAAGTTGTGGTAATCCATCAACTCAGTCAGCTTGGCTTCGAAATCGTCCTGGAACACATCGCCCAGACGCACGCCGCGACGCGCGACCTTATCTTCGTAAGCCGGGCCAATACCGCGTCCTGTGGTACCGATTTTTGCATTACCGCGACGCTTTTCACGCGCCTGATCCAGCGCAATGTGCACCGGCAAAATCAGCGGGCAACCCTGGCTGATGTTCAGCCGCTCTCGCACCGGAACACCGCGCTCTTCGAGCATGGCCATCTCAGTCAACAGCGCTTCGATGGACAACACCACGCCATTACCGATGATGCAGCTGACGCCTTGGCGCAAAATGCCGGATGGAATCAGATGCAGTGCGGTTTTGACGCCATCAATGACCAGTGTATGACCGGCGTTGTGGCCGCCCTGAAAGCGCACCACAGCGGCGGCTTTTTCGGTCAGTAGATCAACGATCTTGCCTTTGCCTTCGTCACCCCATTGGGTGCCGAGTACGACAACGTTTTTGCCCATCGTTAGTTTGCCTGTTGCTTGGTTAAAGGTTGTACGGTCCAGCGTTCGCCTTGCTGCACCAGTTCACGATCACAGTTCAGTTCGTCCAGATGCGTCTGGTCGCTGAACACCTGAATTACCCGCTCGCCCTCGGCGCGTAACTCGGTAATTTTTGCATCCAAACCCGCCGGTCCCGCAGCGGGTGCCAAAATAGCGGCCGCTTCGTGCCATTGACCGAGTGTCTGGCTGGCGAGGATTTTCAGGTCGGAAGAAAAACCCGTCGCCGGACGCGACCGGCCAAACACCTTGCCGGTGGCGTCGTAACGACCGCCCTTGGCAACCGGCTGACCAAAGCCCGGCACGAACGCCGAGAACACCAGACCGGTGTGGTAGTTGTAATCGCGCAGTTCCGCCAGATCGAGGTGGATGCGCAGTTCCGGGAAGCGTTCACGCAACAGCCGCGCGATGCCTTCGAGGGTATCGAGCGCTTCAAAAACGCTTTGCGGAGCGCCGTCGAAAGCCTGGCGCCATTCGCTTAATGCATCGATAGAGCCGTGGCATTCCGGCAACATCGCCAGCCAGCCTTTGTAAGGTTTATCCAGCTCGGCTTTTTCCAGCCAGGTGCGCAGATCCGGCAGCGCCCGCAGACGCAGCAGTTCAAACAGCTCGGCCTGAGCGTCAGCGCCGAGTTCGGCACCTTCAATCAAGGCGCGGTAAATGCCGATATGCCCCAAATCCAGCGATACCTCAGCAAGGCCGGCTTTGGTCAGCGACGCCAGCATCAGCGAGACGATTTCGACATCGCTTTCACGGCCGGAATAACCGTACAGCTCAGCGCCGATCTGAATCGGGCTGCGACTGGACAGCAAGTGCGTGGCGCGGGCGTGCAGAATGTCGCTGGAATAGCAGTAACGAGACACGCCCTGGCGCGGCATCGAATGCGCATCCAGACGGGCGACTTGCTGGGTTTTATCGGCCGACAGGCCCATTAACCGGCCCGTGGCCTGATCGGTCAGCTTGTAGGTCAGCAGATCCAGGTCGTGGCCGACGCCGGTCAACAGGGATTCGAGGTATTCGGCGTTCGGCGGTATAACCAGGTCATACCCCCAGGCGCGATATTCGTCGAGCAACAGGCGGCGAAGCGCCTCGATGCGTGCGGCTTCCGGCGGCAGAATTTCTTCGATGCCGTCCGGCAAAAGCCAGCGTTCAGCGATGGTCATGCCAGGACACTATTCCATTTGCGATCTGCGTTTAAAGAACCCCAAGACGGCTACTCACAGCAAAAAACCATTCATTGGGCACAAAAAAACCGGGCAAGGAGCCCGGTTAACGAATTCTACACTTAGGACGGGAAACCCCCAAGGGGTTTTTCACTTTTCAGCGTCTCCCGTCCGGGCGGCGCTCCGCTCCCGTTAAGCGTCAGTTAGCGCCATTTTGATCCCGCATAAAGCGGAAGAAGTCGCTTTCCGGATCCAGCACCATCAGGTCGCTGCCTTCGCTGAAGCTTTCGCGATAGGCCTGCAAGCTGCGGTAGAAGGCGTAGAAGTTTTCATCCTGACCGAAGGAGCTGGAGTAAATGCGCGAGGCTTGGGCATCGCCTTCACCACGCAGCTGCTCGGCTTCACGGAAGGCTTCAGCCAGAATCACCGTGCGCTGACGATCGGCCGAGGCGCGAATCTCTTCGGCCTGGCGTTCACCGTTAGAACGGAAACGGCGCGCTTCCTGTTCACGGTCGGAGCGCATCCGGCTGAACACGTCCTGCGATACTTCCTGCGGCAGGTCGATGGCCTTGATGCGGATGTCGATCACTTCGATACCCAGGCCATCAGCAAACTGGTTAATTTGCTGGGTGACCTGGCGCATTAAGCGATCACGCTCACCTTCATCTTCGATGCGACCACCGGTCGACAGCGGCTCTTCCTGACCACGGCCGGACACCACTTCACGCAGCGTACGCAGACCGAAGGCATCACGCAGACCGGAGTTAATCCGGCTTTCCAGAATGGAATTGGCGCGGAACAGGTCACCACCACTGGTGGCGGTGTAGTAGTCACGCACGTTGTCGATGCGCCATTGGATATAGGCGTCGACTTCCAGACCTTTCTGCTCGCTGGTGATAAAGCGTTCCGGGTCGGTATCCAGGGTGATGATACGGCGGTCGAACTTGCGCACATCTTCAATAAACGGAATTTTGAAGTGCAGCCCCGGCGGCAAATCCGCCTGAACCACTTCACCAAATTTCAGTTTGATGGCGCGCTCTTTTTCGGTGACGACAAACAGACTCTGAATGCCGAGAAACACCAAGAGGGCGAGCACGACCAGAACCAGTGCATTACGATTGCTCATTGTCTCGCTCCTCAGTTGCCACTGCGACGACGATCCAGCTCACCCAGAATCTGATCAGTCAGATTCTGAATTTCGCTGCTCGACAGATTATTAATGTCGCTGCCACCGCCGTTACCGCCGCCGCTGGCACTGCCACCACTGCTGCCAGTTGCGTTACGACGCAGCTGATCCAGCGGCAGGTACATCATGTTGTTGCCGTTCTCGACATCCATCAGCACCTTGGGCGCGTTTTCATAGATGTTCGACAGGGTTTCCAGATACAGACGCTGACGCGTTACATCCGGCGCTTCGTTGTAAGCCGCCAGGATATCGCTGAAACGATCCGCTTCACCGGTGGCGCGTGCCACAACCTGCTCTTTATAACCCTGAGCTTCTTCCAATTGCCGACGGGCATTACCTTCGGCGACCGGCAGAATCTGGTTGGCGTAAGCCTGGGCTTGGTTGATCAGACGCTGTTCGTCTTCGCGCGCTTTAATCACGTCATCGAAGGCGTCCTGCACCGCGGAAGGCGGCGAGGTGTCGTTGATGTTCAACTGCGCCAGCTCAATACCGACGTTGTAAGACGTCAGGTAGTTCTGCAGACGTTCGCGCACCGCCACCTGAATGGCGTCACGACCGACGGTCAGCGCCTGCTCCAGGGTTGCACTACCCATCACGTGGCGCAGCGCTGATTCAGCGGCGTTAGCCAGTGAGGTTTCCGGCTGACGGACGTTCAAGGCGAAGTCACGCGCATTAACGGCACGATATTCCACCGTCATGGTGACCGAAACGATGTTCTCATCACCGGTCAACATGCTCGACTGATGGCGGTAAGAACGCACTTCGGTAACGTTCACCTTCTGGTCGATGGTATCGATGAACGGCACTTTGAAGTGCAGCCCGGGCGTTTCCAGCGCGTGGAACTGACCCAGACGCAACACCACGGCGCGCTCGGATTCATCAACGGTGTAGATGGAGTCGTAGATGGCATAGCCAACCACCAGCACCACCAGGATGCCGACAATGGCGCCCAGGCCGCCGGCAGAGCCGCCGCCTTTATTGGAGCCACCGCCCTTGTTGCCTTTACCACCGCCAAACCATTTGCTCAGTTTGTCGTTGAATTGTTTTAACAGCTCGTCCAGATCCGGCGGACCATCGTTATTGCCACGACGGCGACGGTTCCCCCAGGGATCCTGATCGTTATTATTGCCATTTGGTGGTTCATTCCACGCCATGGTCGTCTCCGTTTCTCAAGTGTTCCGTCCGTTTCGATGTCGGGCGATGCACTGCATCAACGTTCAAAAAACCCACCATCAATGTTCAAAATGTTCTTTGGCTTCCGCCAACCCGAAGCGCGATAACTCAAGTCCGTTGTGCTTGACCAGTTGCTTCAGGTCTTTCTTCTGAATGCGTACATCCAGTAAGGCATTGCCGGCATCGTCATAGGCTTCGCCCAGCACAGCGTTCTGTTGATAGAGCGCTGCGCGCAATGCCGATTCGCTCGGCGCCAATGCCAGCTGCTGGGCGATGACGTCATCACCCAAACGCTCGGCAATGGCCGCCTGAATCAAGGCCAAACCGTCACCACGCTGAGCCGAAACCCAGACGCGGATCGGCATGCCCTGATCGTCGCGTTCGATCGCTGGTGCAAAGTCATCCAGCAGGTCGATCTTGTTGAAAATTTCCAGCCGGGGAATGTCGAGCGAGCCAATTTCTTCTAGTACGGCTTCAACTTGCTCGATGTTCTCAACCCGGTCTTCGTCGGCGCTGTCGATCACATGCAGCAGCAGATCCGCTTCTGCCGTTTCCTGCAATGTTGCCTTAAATGCCTGCACTAATTTATGCGGCAAATGTCGAATAAAGCCTACCGTATCGGCCAGTACAATGTCGCCCATGTCGGGAATGCTGAGCCGACGCAGCGTTGGGTCCAGGGTCGCAAACAACTGATCCGCAGCATAGACCTCAGATTGCGTCAAAGCATTAAACAGCGTCGACTTACCGGCGTTGGTGTAACCCACCAGCGAGACGGTCGGGGTATCGGAACGGGTGCGCGCACGGCGGCCCTGATTACGCTGTTTCTCCACCTTTTCCAGACGGCGGTGAATGCTGCTGATGCGCGCCTGCAACAGACGGCGGTCGGTTTCCAGCTGGGTTTCACCCGGACCGCGCAAACCGATACCACCCTTCTGGCGCTCCAAATGGGTCCAGCCACGCACCAGGCGAGTGCTCTGGTATTGCAACTGGGCCAGCTCAACCTGCAATTTACCTTCGTGGGTGCGGGCGCGTTGCGCAAAGATATCGAGAATCAGACCGGTACGATCAAGCACGCGGCACTCGACGGCGCGCTCGACGTTACGTTCCTGAGAAGGGCTGAGACTGTGGTTAAACAACACCACTTCAGCGTCGGTACTGGCGACCGCCGCCTTAATTTCATCCAGCTTACCGGGACCGACAAAATACTTCGGGTGCGGCCTGGAACGCGAACCACCAATAAAAGCGGCCGGCTCACCACCCGCAGACACCACCAGTTCTTCGAACTCCTGGGGATCTTCCCGATCGTCGGACTCGGGAAAGTCGATGTGGACCAGGACAGCCCGGTCCCCACCTTCGACACGTTCAAAAAACAATCAGACTCTCCGAGCCCGGCTTCGCCGGGCTATCCAGACAGAGGACGTCGACGCCGGCTTTATTCAGCCACCGCTTCATCGCCTTCATGAGCGATTTTGACGTTACGGGCCGGAACGACGGTTGAAATGGCATGCTTATAAACCATCTGGCTGACGGTGTTCTTCAGCAGAATGACAAACTGATCAAAGCTTTCAATCTGACCCTGCAGCTTGATGCCGTTAACCAGAAAGATGGAGACAGGGATGCGCTCTTTGCGCAGGGCGTTCAGGAAAGGGTCTTGTAACGAGTGCCCTTTTGACATGTCGGACTCCTTTTAATGAAGGATTATAAGTATCGTTCCCGCCCGAAGTAATCCGGGCGCCAGGTGATTGGCACCAGCGTCGCCATCTGCCTCCATGCTGGAGGGCACCCGGCTGACAAAAAGTCTGGCAGGGTGGCCCGGTTACCGCTGCGATGCTTTAACAGTGCAGTAACCGCAACCGGCCCGGTCGCAATCACGAAAATCTTCCGCACATTGTAGGCGAAAAGCTGAAGCTTGTGGATGGTCGGTAGTCACCTAAATTTCGCTTTACGTTACCTTTTTACGCAACCTTTGCCGCGCTTGTTCGAACAAATCTGGTGCTTGCGAATCCAGCCAATGCAAACCCTGCCAGCCACGCATCCAGGTCAATTGACGTTTGGCCAACTGACGGGTAGCGGCAATGCCCGAGGCCACCATCTGAGCGTGTTCCAGCTCGCCCGCCAGATAGTGCCACATCTGCCGATAGCCAACGGCGCGAATGGAAGGCAGATCCAGATGCAGGTCACCGCGCTGATAGAGGCGCTCCACTTCGGCTTGGAAACCACCGGCCAACATCAACTGAAAACGCTGTTCGATGCGTTGATGCAGAACCGAGCGTTCATCCGGCGCAACGGCAAACTGCACCACCTGCCAGGGAAAATCGTCCAGCGCCGACGCACTCAGCCCACCTCGGCCGTCATGCGCCGAAGCCGCCCAGAATTCGGAAATGGGACGACCGCTGACGCGCTGCACTTCCAAAGCACGCAACACCCGCGCCGGATTTTGTCGATCAATACGTTCCCAGGCGGCGGTATCGACACGCTGCAGTTCGGCGACCAGGGCATCGAGCCCGGCTTCATCCAGCCAGCTTTGCAATTGCGCACGCACTTCTGCATCGGCCGGCGGCATTGCCGCCATGGGTTGCACCAGCGCTTTGAAATAAAGCGCCGTGCCACCGACCAGAATCGGCAATCGCCCGCGCTCGGTGATATCGGTCATCGCCGCCAGAGCGTCATCGCGGAAATTGGCCGCTGAATAACTGACCGCGGGGTCGCATAGATCGAGCAGATGATGCGGCACCTGTGCCTGGATGGCGGCATCGGGTTTGGCGGTGCCAATGTCCATGCCGATATAGACCTGCGCCGAATCGACGCTGACGATTTCGCCATTAAATTCATCGGCCAGCATCAACGACAGATCGGTTTTTCCGGCCGCGGTCGGGCCGGTCAGGAAGATGGCGCGGGGCAGATCGGTCGCCACTAACGTCCTCGCAAAAACAGCTTATCGAGATCGTCCAGACTCAGTTGAGTCCAGGTCGGCCGACCGTGGTTGCACTGACCGGAACGCTCGGTGCGCTCCATATCACGCAGCAAGGCGTTCATCTCGGGAATGGTCAATTTGCGATTGGCGCGCACCGAACCATGACAGGCCATGGTCGACAGAATTTCATCGCGCCGGGCGATGATGGCGTCCGAAGTATCGTGGGTCATAAAGTCAGCCAGCACTGAACGCACCAGCGGTTCGACTTCGGCCTGCTGCAAATAAACCGGCGTCTGCCGCACGATCAAAGCTTCCGGACCGAGCCGTTCAATCACCAGACCAAACTGCGCCAACAAGTTCGCGAATTCTTCGGCGGTATCGGCTTCGCGTTCACTGACTGAGAGTTTTTGCGGCACTAACACCGGCTGCGCCTGAATGCCCTGCTGATCGTATTGGGTTTTCATGCGCTCGTAGGTAATGCGCTCATGCGCGGCATGCATATCGACGACGATCAAACCCAGACGGCTTTGCGACAAAATATAAATGCCGTGCAACTGGGCAACCGCAAAACCCAGCGGCGGCACATCATCGACTGCTTCCGGCAACGGCGGCGTGTTTAACGCCAAATCATCCAGGCGTGGGCCGGGCTGAGGGTTCGCCTGCAGCGATTGATAAAAACCAATCTGCTCGCTGACTGAGCTTTCCGAGCGATTGCCCTGAGGCGCAAAAGCGGACGGTGAATAGCTCTGCGGCGACATATCCATGCGCTGCTGACCGGCAAATTCACCCGCAGCCAAACCGGTTGCCGGCGCCGGCTGGGGCGCGCGCGCCATGACCGGATCGTTATTGGCATCGGGCCGGACATCGGCCAGCACACGGTGCAATTGGCGGAACAGAAAGTCGTGCACCAGACGCTGATCACGAAAACGTACTTCGTGTTTGGTCGGGTGAACGTTGACATCCACACCGGCCGGATCGAGCGATAAATACAACACAAAGCAGGGATGTCGACCGTGATAGAGCACATCGCGATAAGCCTGCTTAACGGCATGACCGATCACCTTGTCGCGCACCACCCGACCGTTCACAAAGAAATACTGCATATCCGGCATGGAGCGCGAAAAGGTTGGCAATCCAATCCAGCCGGTCAGCCGCAAACCCGCAGCTTCAACGTCGATAACCAGCGCATTATTCATAAAGTCAGCGCTGAGCAATTGGGCAACCCGACGTTCCTGCTCGGCCTGAGTCGTGGCCGCGCGCAACGAATGAATGGTGCGGTTGTTATGACGCAGCGAAAAGCCGACATCAAACCGCGCCAGCGCCTGGCGTTTGATGACTTCTTCGAGATGATTAAATTCGGTTTTTTCGGTGCGTAAAAATTTACGGCGGGCCGGCGTATTAAAAAACAGATCGCGCACTTCAACGCTGGTGCCGTCGGTGTGCGCCGCCGGACTGATCTCGGTGTCCATATCCTGGCCGTGGGTATTCACCTGCCAGGCCTCGGCTTGCTCGGGCGGTTTGGAGGTCAGCAGCAAGCGCGCTACAGAGGCAACCGATGCCAGGGCTTCACCGCGAAAACCGAGCGACGACACCGCTTCCAGATCGTCCAGATTATAAATCTTGGAGGTGGCATGACGCGCCAGCGCCAACGCCAAATCATCACGACCGATACCGCCGCCATTATCGCGCACACGCATCAGTTTCACGCCACCGGCTTCGACCTCCACATCGATGCGATTGGCACCAGCGTCGAGCGAATTTTCCAGCAGCTCCTTGATCACCGACGCCGGTCGTTCAACCACTTCACCCGCAGCGATCTGGTTGGCCAGACGCGGCGTCAGTATCTGTATTCGTTTCATAAGAACTCTTGTTGGTCGTCGCGGGTGTTGGTGGTCGCTGTTTTGACGTAACTGTGCCGTCTTTTGCGGTAACAATAACGCCGGCTCAGGCTTCAGGAATCAACAACACCTGACCGATGCGAATGGCGCTGCCCTGCAATTGATTCACTTCGCGCAAACGACCCACCGAGGTGCCGTTGCGCGTGGCTATGCCTGACAACGTATCGCCGCTGACTACGGTGTAACGACGCATGCCATCGTTGCCATTGCTCTGTCGCCAGGCAACCCAGGTACCCGGTGGCGGGTTGTCATTAAACCAGTCGATCACACCATCGCGCACCGCGCTGGCCAGTTGGCGTCGATAGCCCGCCGAACCCAGATTGGCTTCCTCGGTCGGGTTGGAGATAAAACCGGTTTCGACCAAGATGGAGGGCACATCGGGCGACTTCAAGACAGCAAAACCAGCCTGCTCAACGGTCGACTTATGCAGTCGCGCCACGCTGCGCATTTCACCCAACACCCGGCTGCCAACATCCAGACTGGAACGCATCGTCGCGGTCATCGATAAATCGACCAGCACCGATTTCAGCACCTCGTCTTTGTCTTCCAGACTGATGCCGTTAATACCACCAATGACATCGGCCTCATTCTCCTGGTTCGCCAGATAGGCCGCCATGGTTGAGGTCGCGCCGCCAGAGGACAGCGCAAACACCGAGGCGCCGGAAGCGCGAGGACTGGTGAACGCATCGGCGTGGATGGAGATGAACAAATCAGCGTTGTGTTCCCGCGCAATCTGACGCCGACGGTGCAATGAAATGTAATAGTCATCGGTGCGCACCAGGAACGGCTCGAAACCTTCGACCTCACTGAGTTGCCGATACAGCTCACGCGCTATCGCCAGCACAATGTGTTTTTCGCGTGTGCCGCGACCACCAATAGCACCGGGGTCTTCACCGCCGTGACCGGCATCAATGGCAACAATAATGTTGCGTCTTTGGCCCGACAGATCGCCCACCGTCTTGCTGACTTGCTGTTCGCGCGGTTGCAGCGCTTCACCGCTGGGGCGTTCCAGATCGAGCACCAGGCGATGACCGTATTGTTCGTTCGGAGTGAGGGTAAAACTGCGCGGCGTTAAATCGGTATCCAAATCCAGCACAATGCGCAGATCGCCATCGGGACGGGCACCACTGCGAATGCGCTGAATACCGCTGCGCTGCAAATCGAGCGACGCCAGCGAGGTTTGCAATTCAGAACCGGCAATATCCACCACCACACGACTGGGATTGGACAGCGTAAAGACGCGGTGCTCCACCGGACCGCTCAAATCGAAGACCAGACGCGTATTATCCGGCGCAGGCCAGACCCGCGCACTTTCAATCTGCGCAGCCAAGGACACAGGTGCCAGCACGCACATCACGACCAGCATCAACAACCGATGCATCAGGCGCATTCCCCTTCTTGCTGCAACCATTCAATCAGACTCTGGCCCCGCTCAGTGCCGGGCTCGAACGCCAGACTCCGGGCGGAGTCAGCTTCGCTGAAATGTATCACGACATCAGCACCGGGCAAGACCCCGGCACCACGCTCCGGCCATTCCACCAGCCAGGCGGTATGGTCCGTTAAGTAATCACGCACACCAATAAATTCCAATTCTTCGGGATCGGCAAGTCGGTACAGATCGAAATGCACCACTGTTATGGACTCGCATTCATACGGCTCAACCAGGGTATAAGTCGGGCTTTTTACCCGCCCGGTCCAGCCACAGCCGGCAATAATGGCCTGGCTCAAGGTGGTTTTGCCCATGCCCAGGGTGCCATCCAGATAGAGACGGGCACCGTCCAGGTGCATCAGCGCACGCGCCAGCCGTTGGCCGAGCGCAGGCATCTGAGATTCATCGACAGTCAGTCGGTACAAGCGGTTTCTCCGAACCCGGGCAGATTAATTGGCGCGCAGTGTACCATTGCCACCGGTTGGCCCAAAGGCTGAACCCACCCCGCCGCATTGACGACAACCCGCCCAACGACCACACTGCGCCCTGTTCCTGCTGACTCACCTCTATCACCGCCATGTCTGCTCCTGCCACCCGTATCGACGCTCTGGATCTCAGCGCCCTGGCTGAACGCATCAAAGCCGAAGCTCAGGCTCTGGGTTTTCAGGCGGTGCATATTGGTTCGGCCAATAGCGAAGCCCATCGTCCGGCTTATG
This sequence comes from Saccharospirillum sp. HFRX-2, assembly GCF_043196805.1. NCBI lineage: Bacteria > Pseudomonadati > Pseudomonadota > Gammaproteobacteria > Oceanospirillales > Saccharospirillaceae > Saccharospirillum > Saccharospirillum sp. HFRX-2. The sequence continues at coordinate 1,357,261 of NZ_JBEBMU010000001.1, read as the reverse complement.
AAGCCTGGCTGGCCAAAGGCTATAACGGCGAGATGAAGTGGATGGAGCGCAATCTCGACAAACGCTTCGACGGCGCCCAGCTGCACCCGGGCACCGAGCGCGCCATCTCGGTGCGGCTCGATTACCGACCCGAAGGCCCGATGCAGGCCATCCTCGACGACCCGAATAAAGCCTACATCTCCCGCTATGCCTTGGGCCGCGACTACCACAAAGTGATGCGCAAACGGCTGACGCAACTGGGGCGCACCATCGAAAGCTGGGTCGGCGAACATGGCTTTCGCGCCTTTGTCGACAGCGCCCCGGTAATGGAGCGTCAACTGGCCCAGCAAGCCGGCATGGGCTGGCTGGGTAAGAACAGCCTGCTGCTGAACAACACCGCCGGCTCCTGGTTTTTTCTGGGTGAACTGTTTACCAATTTGCCGCTACCGATCGATCCGCCTTTCGAAACCGAACACTGCGGCTCCTGTGATCGTTGCATGACCACCTGCCCGACCGACGCCTTTGTTGCCGAAGGCGTGCTCGATGCGCGGCGCTGCATCAGCTATCTGACCATCGAACACAGCGGTTCCATCGACCCGGAACTGCGCCCGCTGATGGGCAACCGCATCTATGGTTGCGACGATTGCCAGATTGTCTGCCCGTTCAATTCGTTCAGCCAGACCACCGGCGAGGCCGACTTCGAACCACGCCACAACCTCGACCAGGCCGATCTCCTGAGCTTGTTTCAATGGAGTGAAGCGGAGTTTTTGGGCAACACCGAAGGCTCGGCGATTCGTCGTATCGGTTATCAGCAGTGGTTGCGTAATCTGGCTGTGGCGCTGGGTAATGCGCCGACTCAGCCAGACATCGTCGTCGCCTTAAAGGCGCGTCGTAATGACGTCTCCGACCTGGTGCGCGAACACATCGACTGGGCCTTAGAACGCCACGGCGTCAATCCGTCACACTGAGAGTCACGTCCGGATTGGCCGGCGCCAGCGCCTTAAAGTCGTCCTTAAAACGCTCCAACTGACTGTCCGGCAACTGCACCGTCATCGTCACTTCTGTGCCGTAATCGACCCGCTCAGCGGTTAAACCTGACTGATCGAGCAAACGCCGGGCATCACTTTCCAACGCAAAAGGCAGCTTCAGCGTCAACCGATGCTGGGCTTCCAGAGCGATATAATTGGCCTGTTCCAAAGCCTGGGACACAGCGCCACCGTAAGCCCGCACCAAGCCGCCAGCACCCAGCTTAATACCACCGAAATAACGCACCACCACCGCCAGCACATTATCGAGTTGCTTGTGACTGAGCACGTTGAAGATCGGTTTGCCGGCCGTGCCAGACGGTTCGCCATCATCGCTCATGCCGGAATCACCACCGGCGGCAAAGGCGAAACACAGATGGCGGGCATCGGGATACTGTTGCTGCAATTGCGCCAGTCGGGCCTGTGCCTGAGCTTTGTCGGCGACCGGCTCAACCCAAGCCAGAAAACGACTTTTCTTGATCAGGGTTTCGTTGTGCACCGGTGCGGCCAGTGTCCACTTCATAAGGCGTCCTGCTGCACAGTTATTAAAGATTCATCAGGGAGAGTGACCAGAGGCGAGGTGAAGAAAGTCACGATTATAGTGATTTAGCGCCACGCCAACAGCCGTCGCGTTCCATTCACGAAAACCACTGGTTACACTCCGGTCACCTTAATTACAAAGTAAAACTCATGAAAAACGTCCTCGCTACTGGCTGCTTACTGGCATTAGGTGTTGCTGCTGCCCAGGCTGAAGATTTGAAATCAGCTGGCTGGGTTATTTTGCCGGCCATCGGTTCCAGCCCGGAAACCGGCTTTCAATACGGTGCCTATGTGATGCACCAGTTCGCTCAGACCGCCGAAGGCGAGCCGCAAGATCGCTTGGCGTTGCTGCTGCAGGGCACCAGCGAAGGCCAGTACCAGGCCGTCATTCAGCCCGACTTTTATGTGGCTGGCGGCGACTGGAACCTGAGCAGTTCGTTATCCGCCCAATATTGGCCCACCACCTATTATGGCGAGAGCAACGACACCGACCTGGATGCCGATGCCGAAACCTACGAACTGACCGCCTTCAGTGCTGAGGGTTCAGCCGCCTATGCGGTGACGCCCAATCTGCGTCTGGGTGCTTTAGTTTTCGTCGAATCCGAAGACATTGAAGACGATGCCGATGTCGCCATCCTGACCAGCAACGACTTGGGTTTTGACGGCGGCTTATTCACCGGTATGGGCATCAAAGCCAGCTGGGACACCAGCGACGATCGCGACTGGCCGACTCAAGGCACCCTGGCACAAACCGAACTGCGCCAGTACAGCGAAGCACTGGGCGGTGACTACGAATTCCTGTTGGTGAACACCGCCATCAGCCAATACATTCCGCTGGGTAATGACGTCCTGGCAGTAGGCGGAAACTACGGCTATGGCAATGACGACACCCCCTTCTCGCGCTTGCCGCGTCCTTCCGGTGAATCCTCATTGCGCGGCGCCGACGGCAACCTCTGGATCGGTCACCATCTGTTCGGTCTGCAAAGCGAATATCGCCATACGCTGACCGACCGCTGGGCCGTCACCGGTTTTATTGATGCGGCTCAGGTGGCTGACGATTCCGACGACCTGGCCTGGAGCCGTTTCCATACCGCTGTTGGCGGTGGTGTGCGCTATGCCGTCATGCCTGATTCGCGCTTTAACGTCCGCGGTGATCTGGCGTTGGTCGATGGCGAAAGCCTCGGCTTTACCATCAGCGTCGGTGAAGCCTTCTGATCAGCACCCGGTTATGAACCAGCGTCGTACCGACCATTTCCACATTGTCCGCCAGACCGACCAGCCAGAACCCATGGCCGGTTGGCGGCTGACCCTGAACGACATCATCTTCGGCGCCGAATCAGCGCCCGGCAAAGCCTTCGATATAGCACTGATTATTGCCATCCTGATGTCGGTTGGGGCGGTGATGCTGGAAACCGTCGGCCCGGTTCAGGCTGAACACGGTCGAGCGCTGGTGCGACTGGAATGGTTCTTCACGCTGGCGTTTACCGTCGAATACGGACTGCGCTTGGTGTGCGTGCGTCACCCTTGGCGTTACGCCACCAGCTTTTTCGGCATCGTCGATCTGCTGTCGATTATCCCGACTTATTTGAGCCTGCTGATTCCCGGCGTCAATTCGCTGCTGGTGATTCGTGTGCTGCGTATTCTGCGCGTCTTCCGGGTACTTAAGCTGTTTCGTTACCTCAACGAAGCGGAAATGCTGTTGCAGGCGATGCGCACCGGCTACCGCAAAATTCTGGTGTTTCTCTATGCGGTGATCACCATGGTCATCGTCTTCGGTTCAATCATGTATCTGATTGAAGGTCCGGCTCACGGCTTCACCTCCATCCCGCGTTCGGTCTACTGGGCCATTGTCACCCTGACCACCGTCGGCTATGGCGACATCACCCCGCTCACAGCCATCGGCCAGTTTATCGCCTCGGCAGTGATGATCACCGGCTACGCCATCATTGCCGTGCCAACCGGCATCTACACCGCTGAACTGGCCAACCAGATTCGCATCAAACGCGATTCGCGCGGCTGTCCCGGCTGCGGCAAAACCGGCCACGAAATGGATGCCGACCACTGCCGTTACTGCGGCGAAGCTTTGGCAGCGTCCGACGACTAAGCCAGCCCTGTCTACCAACGAGACGTCCCGGCAAAACGCCGAAAATCACGCGGCGACTGGCCGGTCTGACGTTTAAAAAAACGCGTGAAATAACCCGGATCGTTGAACCCCAGCCGGTCGCCCACCTGCGCCACCGTCTGAGCGGTATAGACCAGCAACCGCTTGGCCTCTAGCAAGATGCGCTGATGCACCAACTGCAGCGCCGACTGCCCCACCGTGCGCCGGCAAATACCGTTCAGATGCGCGCTGGTAATACCCAATTCGCGGGCGTACTGCGCCACCGTCCAGCCGGCGGTGTAATGCTGTTCAATCAAGCGGTTGAAGTCGCCAAAATGATCCACGCCCGCTGCCGCCGGCTCGACCAACAAACCGCCGGCCGGCAGACAATGCCGAATCAGCCGCACCATCAAGGCAGCCAGTTGCGCCTCCATTAACGCCGCCCGCCCCGGTGCCTGAGCAATGTACTCGCTGTGAATCTGCAGCAGTGCATCATCGATGGCCGCGTGCTGCGGCGACGCCACCAAAGCACAGAGCCGAAACTCGGTAAACAACTGCGTCAGCAATGCTGAGCTGACACGCTCGGCCAAACGCTGCACCAACGGATTGGCCAGCGTTAACACCAGCCCCTGGGCATCGGCATCAAACTCGAAACCGTGCACGCTCATTTCCGGCACCACCACCAGACCACCCGGTCCCAGCTCATGAAGCTGGGATTCATGCTGCACCCGCGCCCGTCCCTGGCGCAGATACAGCAGTTGATACAAACCAGAGTGGCGATGCGGCCGAATTACCCAGTCGAGCGGGCGACTGCGCTCGGCGATGGCTTCGCAGTGCAGCAAGTCCGGCGTCGGCCAGTCCTGATGCTCACCATAGAGTTTGAAAACCGGGACCGTCTGGATAGCAGACTCCTTAGATCAAAAAATCATCAGAAGTTTTCAAATGTACAAGTATTAGGTCGATTTAGCCATTCAAAGCGCCACCGCATCGATGAAAATGACAATTCCAGAAAAACAAAGCCATAACAACAAATCCATAACAACAAAGCCGGAGCGTTGTACAAGCCGGCATCTGTGGAGGCCTCCATGAAAACTCAAGTCGCCATTATTGGCTCCGGTCCATCCGGCCTGTTGCTCGGTCAGTTACTGCACCAACAGGGCATCGACAACGTCATCATCGAACAGCGCAGCCAGGACTATGTGCTCGGTCGTATTCGCGCCGGCGTGCTCGAACAGGGCATGGTTGATCTGGTACGCGAAGCCGGTGCCAGCGAACGTATGGACCGCGAAGGCGATGTCCACGAAGGCGTCTTCCTGGCGTTCAACGGCAAGAAAGTGCGCGTTGATCTCGCCGGCCTGACCGGCGGCGACACCGTTATGGTGTACGGCCAGACCGAAGTCACCAAAGACCTGATGGACGCCCGCGCCGCCGCTGGCCTCACCACCATCTACGAAGCCAGCGATGTGCAGCCGCACGATTTCTATTCCGACGCCCCCACCGTCAGCTTCCGCAAAAACGGCGAAACGGTCACTTTGGCGTGCGATTACATCGCCGGTTGCGATGGTTTTCACGGCATCTCGCGCAAATCAGTACCGCAGGACAAACTGAAAACTTTCGAACGCGTTTATCCCTTTGGCTGGCTCGGCGTTTTGTCAGACACGCCACCGGTCTCGGACGAATTGATCTACGCCAAACACGACCGCGGTTTTGCGCTGTGCTCCATGCGTTCGGCCACGCGCAGTCGTTACTACGTCCAGGTGCCGCAGGATGAAAAAGTCGAAGACTGGTCGGACGAACGCTTCTGGGACGAGCTGAAAAAACGCCTGCCGCCGGAAACCGCCGAAAAACTGATCACCGGTCCGTCGATCGAAAAAAGCATCGCACCGCTGCGTTCTTTTGTTGCCGAGCCGATGAAATTCGGCAACCTGTTTTTGGTTGGCGACGCCGCTCATATTGTGCCGCCCACTGGCGCCAAAGGTTTGAACCTGGCGGCCAGCGATGTCAGTACGCTGTACCGCGCTTTGACCGCCACCTACAAAGACGGCCGCGCCGATTTGCTGGAAAAATATTCCGAAATCTGCCTGCGCCGCATCTGGAAAGCCGAGCGTTTTTCCTGGTGGATGACCTCAATGCTGCATCGTTTTGGCGATGAAGATTTCGATCAGCGCATCACCCAGGCCGAACTGGATTACGTCACCAGTTCGCAGGCGGGCTTAACCACCATTGCCGAAAATTACGTCGGCCTGCCTTACGAAGCGCTCGAATAGTTCGCGACTCAGAGAATCATGTAGACCGAGGGAATGTCAGCGGCGCTGGCATTCCCCATCCCACCGCACGAACGCTTCGTTACTGCATCACCTCGATCAACTGGCCTGCTAGTTGCTGCGCTTATCGCCTCTCCTTCGGGGTCCATGGTTTCGAGGTTACCCACCGATGAACACTCTCGATGCAGCGCTGCTTAATCTATTAATAAAAGACGCCCGATTGTCCTTTGCCGACATTGCCCGCCAACTGAATGTTTCCCGCGCCCACGCCCGCAGCCGGGTTCAGTTTCTGGTCGACAGCGGCGTTATTGAAAAATTCACCGCCGTGGTTAACCCGGAAAAAACCGGCAAGATGGTCTCGACCTTTGTCGATCTGAAAGTACTGCCCGCACGCATCGAAATGCTCGCCGAGCATCTGGCCGAACAAACCGAAGTGGTCAGCCTGTACATCATGTCCGACCTGCAAAGTCTGCATATTCATACGCTGACCGAAGACAGCGAGGCCTTTGCCGATTTCGCCAGCCGCCATTTATTGAACAACCCCGACATCAGCTACATCGATTGCAAAAGTCTGTTCAAAAGAGTCAAACATCGTCGCGGTGGTGCCCGATTATAGGGCGGTCACCACCCGGCCCTGTCGATAATGTGGCAAAGCATACATTTGGCATCTTCAGGCCGTAAAAAATGACAAATGCACGTGGCGCCAGCCGGTTCATCAAACATTCGACCGTCAATCCTATGATTGGTGTTCATGACGTTTTTTAATGACCAGACAGGGCTCGTCAGACGCCTCTTAACAGACCATAAAACTCAGCGTCGATATTTCTAAATTCTTTTTATTATTCAATCAGTTAAGCGCAAAAAGTCCGCTGGCACAGAAGCTGCAATTTCGCTCATCAGGGATGCCAATCAACCTTTAATTCTCAATCCAGCCATCACCGATGAGGCACTAGCATGACTTCCGATCGACGTAAGTTTCTTAAAACGGCACTGGCTGCCTCTGGCGGCGCCGGTCTGACACTGGGCGCACCCATGATCGCCCGCGCCGAATCCGCGGCGACTTTTAATATCCGCATGACCAACGCTTACGGCCCGGGTTCACCCTTCTATGTGCAAGGGCCAGGCAGCCCGACCGATTTTTGCGAGCGCGTGCGCGTGATGTCCGGTGGTCGTCTGAATATTCAACACTTCGCCGCCGGTGAATTGATTCCTGCCCTGGAAGGTTTCGATGCGGTCTCTGCCGGTCTGGTGGAAATGAACGCGGCCAATGCTTACTACTGGGCGGGCAAAATTCCAGCGGCTCAGTTTTTTACCACCGTACCCTTCGGTATGAACAGCCAGGGCATGCACGCCTGGATCTACCATGGCGGCGGCCTGGAATTGTGGCAGGAACTCTACGAACCCTTTGGTCTGGTCGCCTTCCCAATGGGCAACACCGGCGTGCAGATGACCGGCTGGTTCCGCGAACCGATTGAATCGATCGACGATTTCAACGGCCTGAAAATGCGCATCCCGGGTCTGGCGGGTCAGGTATACAGCGAGCTGGGTGTATCGGTGCAGTTGCTGCCCGGCGGTGAAATTTTCCCGGCGCTGGAACGTGGCGTTATTGATGCGGCGGAGTTTGTCGGCCCCTATCAGGATCGTCGTCTGGGCCTGCATAACGCCGCCAAATATTACTACACCACCGGCTGGCACGAGCCGACCAACCTGACCGAATTGCTGATCAATAAAGAGGTTTGGGACAGCTTCCCCGATGACATCAAAGCCATCATCCGCGCGGCGTCACAAGCCGGCGTGCTGGAAAGTCTGTCCTGGTCGGAAAGCGTTAACTCCGAAGCCATGACCGATCTGGTTGAAAACGAAGGCGTTATCGCCCAGCCACTCAATGCCGACATCGTCGCGCGCCTGAAAGAGGCCACTTTCGACACGTTGGAAAGCATGGCCAATGCCGACGAACAAACCCGCCAAGTGTACGACGCCTTTATGGCTTTCCGTCAGAAACATCTGGCCTGGGCGGCACTGAGTGAGAAGCCGTTTCTCAATATTGTCTGAACTTAGCGTTTCTCAACGTCAAATCTAGGAAGTCGTTTTATGAAGCAAGCCATTGCCTTGATTGAATGGCTGGTGGAGGCTTTCGGAGGGCTGGCGCGCCTGTGCGTGCTGGCCCTGGTTTTTTTGGTCGCCACCAATGTCATCCTGCGTTATCTGTTTTCCATCGGTCCGGTTGCCTTGCAGGAACTGGAATGGCATCTGATTTCGCCCATCGCCCTGCTCGGCCTGGCTTATACCATGAAGCATAAAGCCGACGTTCGAGTGGATTTTATTTATGACCGTTTTGGTCCGCGCGGCCGCGCCCTGGTCGACTTAGTTGCGGCGTTATTAACGCTTGCTGTTGGTGTCATCATCACCAAGCTGGCGCTGCCTTATGTGCTGCAATCTTTTCGCATGATGGAAGGCTCACCCAACCCCGGTGGGTTGCCTTACCGCTATCTGTTAAAAGTCTTTATCCCGCTCGGTTTTGCGTTGCTGGCGTTGCAGGCTATCGCCAATATTTTGCACGCCATCACGGAATTACTACCGGCCAAATTCCAGTCCGCAGGAGAGCCTGAACATGACCGGTAATGAATGGTTAATCATCGGCATGATCGTCGGTTTCCTGGGCATGATGATGATCGGCATTCCGGTGGCGATTTCGCTGGCGGTGTCGGGTTTTGTTGCCGGTTTTATCGGTTTCGGTCCGTTGCTCTTCAGCCTGATGCCGGCGCGTTTAACCGGGGTGGTCACCAACTACACCCTGCTCGCCATTCCACTCTTTGTATTTATGGGCGTTATGCTGGAAAAATCGCGCGTCGCCGAAGACATGCTCGAAACCATCGGCACCGCCATGGGCGGACTGCGCGGTGGTATGGGGTTGGCGATTATTCTGGTCGGTGTCTTGATGGGCGCCTCCACCGGCATCGTCGGCGCTACGGTGGTGACCGTCGGTCTGCTCACTTTACCGTCCCTGATTCGTCGCGGTTACGCACCCAGCGTTGCCACTGGCACCATCTGCGCATCCGGTACTCTGGGGCAAATTATTCCACCCAGTTTAGTGCTGATTTTGCTGTCCGATATCGTCGGTGAATCGGTCGGCACTTTGTTCGCAGCGGCCTTTATTCCCGGCCTGGTGCTGGCGCTGATTTATATGGCTTACCTGTTATTACTGGGCGTGTTTAAACCCGATTGGGTACCGGCCATTCCCAAAGAGGAACGTGCCCAGGTCAATGCCAAACAACTGGCGATAAAGTTACTGCGCAATGTAGTGCCGCCGCTGCTGTTGGTGGTAGCAGTACTGGGTTCTATTGTTGGTGGTATCGCGGCGCCGACCGAAGCGGCGTCGATGGGCGCGCTGGGGTCGATTTTAATAGCGGCGTTATTTGGTCGATTAAAATTGTCGTTATTGCGCGATGTGACTCACGGCACCTTAACCATTTCGGCGATGGTGTTTTTTATCCTGCTCTGTGCTCAGCCATTTTCACTGGCGTTTCGCGGACTCGGTGGCGATCAGATGGTGCAGGCGTTGTTTGCCCAGGTTCCCGGCGGCGAATTAGGCGCGCTGATCTTTTTAATGGCGCTGCTTTTTGTGCTTGGATTTTTTCTCGAATGGATCGAAATTTCCTACATTGCCTTGCCGATGTTTTTGCCGGTTTTTCTCAACTACGGCACCGACATGGTGTGGCTATCGATTCTGATCGCGATGAATTTGCAGATGTCGTTTTTAACGCCGCCTTTCGGTTGGGCGCTGTTCTTTCTCAAAGGCGTGGCGCCGCCGGGTGTTACCACCCGCGATATTTATGTCGGTGTCATTCCCTTTGTATTGCTGCAATTATTGGCCTTGCTGGTGATGTTTAATCTGCCCGGTCTGGCAACCTGGTTGCCCGAAGCGATTGGTTGGTAGCGACGTTCTAGGCAGCCTTGCGCTGGCGTCGATTGGCGACAAAGGCGCTGTAAAATTCATCGGCAGGCATCGGCTTACCATAGAGCCAGCCCTGGGCGTAATTAACGCCCTGGGCGCGTAACCATTCGGCTTGTTGCTCTGTCTCCACACCTTCAGCGACCAGCGTTAAGTCGAGCGACCAAGCCAGTTGAATAATGCTTTGCAGCAAACGGAAATCGATGCTGTCGGTGCCGATTGCCTGCACATAGCGGCGATCGAGTTTCAGGAAATGAAACGGCAGGTCGCTCAGATAATCGAGACCGGCCTGACCGGTGCCAAAGTCGTCGATGCCAAGGATGCAACCCAGAGCATCCAGTTTAACCAACGCCTCGCGCACCTGACCCCGATGGCCGGGATCGAGCGCCGATTCGGTCATTTCCACACGCAGATGATGCGGCCTTAACGCCGGAAAATAACGCTGTAGTCGAGCGGCGAATTCCTGGCTATGCGCACCCAAGGCAAGTGGCGACGCATTGATGGAGATATAGCAATCCGGTGCTTGCGGCATCAACCGATTGAGTAACTCACAGCTTTGCCAGGCGATGATGGCGGTCAGCGGGCGGATCTGATCGCTGCTTTCGGCCTCGGCAATAAACTCCACCGGCGGCAACACAAACTGACCATTACGGCGCCAGCGTGCCAAGGCTTCCGCACCCAGCCATTGTCCAGAATGCAGATCGACAATGGGTTGAAACCAGGCTTCGAATTCTTGCCGTGCCAGCCCTAAACGAATCTGATGACTGACCTGTTCCAGACGATGGCGACGCAACAGCACCCAGGCCACGGTCAGCGCACAGCTGAGCAAAAGAATGCTGAACACCGCCCAGCGCTCCAGTCTGATCACCGACCAGAGTGTTTCCGGCGGATAAATAAGTGACACACTGAGCTTGGCATCCTGACTGGAGCGCACCTGCACCAGGCGTGCATGTGGGCTTAAAGCAGTTTCGATCAGGGTGTCATTGCGCTCCAGCACGGCTTCCGCCGCCTGGCGATTGAGTGACGATATAGCGCCTTCAACCAGCAGCGGTCGACGTTGATCGCGGTGACCAATCATGATGGCTTCATTGGCTTGACGGACGCGGTCGAACAGCTGTCGCAACGCCGCCGAAGACAGCACTGCCGCCGTGGCCACGCCCCGGGCATCCCAGCGGTAGATCAACAGTCCGGGACGCTCTACCACCGGGATATAGCGCTCCAGCGACAGATGCAGGCCCAGGCCGTCGCGCAGTGCGGTTAAAGGTTGCGCTTGGTCCAAAGCTCCCCAACTGGTGCAGACCAGACGGTAGCCCGCATTGATGCGCAAAAAGCCCTCGATACCCGGCAGGCCATAGGCCTCCCGCTGCATCATCTGACGACGTTCAACAGAGCAGCCGGCGCTGTTATCGAGTTGCAGATTGATCAAACTGCCGTTGACGTGGTCGAGCAGGATATCCAGATCAGCCAGCACCGCCAGCGAAGTCTCTCTGGCCTGATCGGCCTGATGGCTGCGTACCGTCGACAACATCAATAAACAGACCAGCGTAACCGGAATCACCATCAACATCAGGCTGACCAGCCAGGTCCAACGGTCCGTTAAACTGTCTTTCCAACGTAAATGCAGGGGCATTTTGCTCTCGAACCACCGACAACCGTGGCCTTTAACCACGCTCGAATCGAGGAGGAATCGTCCTGGCGACGACGGCCGTTATGACCGCGTCGTCCCGGAGTATCGTGGCGCGCAGTCTATGAAGATTTTATGACGGTTCGATGACAGCAAAACCCCTCAGCGGCGACTAGACTTCTGTGTACACCGATTCAAAACCTCAGGAACGCCGGATGTTGCACCGCCTTCTGTATGGGTTGACTCTCCTGTTGCTGACCACCACGGCCCTGGCAGAACCTCTGACAGTCGTCACCTTGCCGGAATCCAGTTATAACAAAATCGGCATTCCACTGATTGAAGAACTCTACCGGCAAGTGGGTGTCGAGGTTGCCACCCTGGCCGTTCCAGCACCACGTCAGGCGATGATGCTGTCACAACAGAAGGTCGACGCCATCATTGTCTATCCCGAAGGGCTGGAACGAACCCAGGCTGAATTTATCCGCCTGCCGGTGCCGATTACCGCCGTCAGACTGCGTCTGTTTACCAGCCGCGACGATCTTGAGTGGCCACTGCCTGCCGGCCTCACGCTGGGTGTGCTCAGAGGCATCATTGACAATGACGCTCGCGCGGCACTGCCTAACGACCTCAGCTTCGTGGCTATCAACAATCCAAAGCAGATGATGCGCATGGTCGACCGGCAACGCCTCGATCTGGTCCTGCTGCCCTACACCGAGGGCCTGGGCATCATTAACGACAGCGGCCTGACAAATACGCACGCCATTGGCCCGGTACTGGCCGAAGTACCGGTCTATCACTACCTGCACCAACGGCATCAGCATCTGGTCGCACCCTTGACCGCCGTGCTGGAAGACTGGACAGCATCGGGATACCTGGAAAGCATCCACCGGAATTTTCGACTTGAACTGGAAGCCGCGCTTTAACGATGGCGGTACACCATCGGCACAAAGCGGATGCCGTCTATAACCGCTTCATCACCTTCTGCCACAAAACCATAGCGTTGATAAAAACCGACGGCGTTAATGGAAGAACGCAAATGAATGTCTGTCGCCGGGCATTGCGCCAGCATGGCATCCAATAACTGACGCCCGATACCCTGGCCTTGATGGTCCAGCGCCACATAAAGCGCAAACACAAAATAATCGTCACGCCAGCGAATATAGCCAACCGTACCATCACCGAGCGTCGCCTTAAGCGCTCCGAAACCGTCGTCATTCAACGGCCTCTGCCAGCGCCTGGATCGCTGCTGCTCCAATGTTTCGACGCCTGCGGCCGACAGCAATGGATATATTTGGTGCTGATGCGCCGCATCGGCAATGGCATCCAGATCGGGAATATCGGCCGTTGTAGCCGGGGTGATGGTGACGTCAACAGGCTGACTGTCTTTACTGCTCATCATTAGGGTATCGACCGAAAAAATAACCAAGCTGGCGATATTAGCAGACCACAGGGCTGCCTTGCTTTTACCCACAGGCTACACTAGGGTTTAAGCATCCCACGCGACCTGTTTATTGATTGCCATGATTAACCCCCTGGCCCAGCCACACCACAAAACCTCGCTCACCTTCCCCATCTAAGCCGGGCGGTTTCTCGCTGTCCGGCCAGTTCATTGCTGAAAAACTCACAGTGCCCGTCTTTGCTCGAACGGGATGACGCCATTTTATTGTGACAACAAGATCGCAAGGTGTGGTTATGAACACAGAACTGATTCTTTCGTCTCTGGATTGCGAACGCCTGGAGACACTGCTCGACTCAACACCGAAAAACCTTATCCAGAATTTGTCCGGACTGCAGTACAAGCTGGCCAATGCCACCTATGTCAAACCCTGCGAGATGCCAGCCGATCGGGTCAGCATGAATTCCATCGTTGAATTCTCCCTGTCGCCATCGGGGAAACATTTCAATCTGACGCTGGTTTATCCCCGCGAAGCAAATGACATTCAGTCGACGCTGTCGGTGTTTTCACCCATTGGAACAGCGCTGCTCGGCGCACGGCTGGGCGAGACGTTAAGCACAGCGCCGGATGGCGATGAAGCACACACCATCACCTTGCACCAGATTCACTATCAACCCGAGCGCGACGGCCATTTGCATCGCTGATACCAAGAGGCAAGACCATGATTCTTGAAGCTTTTTGGTACGTCTCACTGAGCCGCGAACGCGGCTATGATCCCAGCTCGCTGGAGACGTTCGTGCGGCAGGAACAGGCAATCGCTGACTGTTATTTTGTCTTTGGTGATAACGACTATGTGATGAAAATAAACACCCGCAATTCGGTTGAATATCAACGACTGAAATATCGGATGTATCAATCCGTGCCGGCAGTCAGTGCCATTAACGATCAGGTGGTAGTCGCCACCATAAAACGATCGACAAAACCGACACCTGGATAATATTCAGGCCGTCGGCAACGCCCTCCGCCAGACCGGTAAAACCTTGCCGGTCTACTCGCGGCACGCCGTAAAAACCCGCAGACCGCGCGGCCTTAATTCTGGCCCGAAATATGCGTTCATCAACGCAGGGACAGCAACCGGCAAACCAGCATCGTTTTGCCCGTAAGGAGGCTCCGTGAACGGCCTGTCGATAGCCAATCTGATCACTTCGGTGCAAAACAATCCGCAGAAAAACACTCTGTATGCCAAGCAGGAATCACCGACGCCTGGTATTGCCAACAACACCGATTCCGCCGTCACCCTGTCCGACAAAGCACAACATCTGAGCCGGCTGGAAGCGCTGGTTAATTCAATGGTTCAGGAGCCGGGCAAAGAGCCGGAGCCGCTGGACCTTGAAGCCATGCAGGAACTGGATGAAAAGCTTCACTCCGGGGAATTGATATACGGACCTGAGCTCGAACTGATGCTGGGCTGGATGATCATGGGCAGTTCAGCTGAAGGCTGGACTCAACAAGGACTCGACTTGACCAAAGAAACCCTGATAGAAGCCGGTCGTACCTTCCAGCAAGCATTTAAAGAAGCCTTCAATACAACGGATGGCCCAGCCAGTATCGCCTTTGACCACCACGCCATCGTTGCCAGCCAGCAAAGCGTGCCAGACTGGTTTATGGAACAACGCGCTCAGCAACTGGAATTATTACCCGACGATATGCGTCAGGCTTTTGAGCAAGGCAAACCTTATTTTGTGACAGCGCTCAGTTGAGTGTGAATCCACGTCAGCCCAGATAGGATTCAATACGACTGACTCGCTCACACTTTACCGACGTAAATTCGATCAGATGGCAAAAGCGTCGCGGCGTCTTGCCATGCGTTGCAATACCATTCACCGCGCCCGCCTTGCCGTGTGAGGCTACCCGGTCGATATCCAGTTTTATCGGCGCGGACTGTTCGGATAAATAAACGGCAATAGCATCGATCCCGGTAAGTGTTACCTCTGGCAATCGCCACATAACAGTCTCAGCCAGCAAGCCTTGCAACTGTTTCATAGCCAGCGTTTCCAGCGCCACGCCAATGCATTCCGTGGTGGTATTTTTGGGTGAATTGCCGCAATCGGCGCTGCGGTTTATCTGCGTCATACCAACCTGACTCCCTGCTGAAAATAATCAGTGTGCATCGACCAGCCGTCGCATCGTCGCCATTAACCTGGGTTTTTTCGATGCGTTGATCGACGGTGTATGCAACACCCGCATATCCATCAGATAAACATCGCCAGCACGACCGCTCATTTCAACGAGGGACAACTCGCAGCCCTCAACAGAAATAACACCGCCCTTGCTCAGTTCTTCAAGCCGCTGCCTGGCTGTCGTCGGATTGCTTAACCGGTGCGAACCCGCCAACGCCAGCGTCGCGCCACCGTGAACCGGCACATCATCCAGCAATACAAAAGCCTGGATGCCGGGTATCGATCGCGTCTGCGACTGGGCGATATCGCGGTGCCAGTTCAGGCCAGTCAGCGTCCAAGCGTCTTTCTGCGGTAACGAAATTAACAGCGGAGCACTTTGCGCTGGCAACAGAGGCCGTTGTGCCAGTTGTTCCATGGCCGAACTTAAAGACGCGGTCATCAAGGTCTGGTGCAGCTCGGGGCAGGCAATCCACTGCCCCAGCTTGTCGGTCTGCTGAAAGATGGGCACGCCTTTGAGGCGCTGCGACAAAGTACGGCCCGACGACCAGATATTGAGTCGTTTAAGGTCGTCCAATATCCGGGTCTTAATCGGTTGTACTACCTGTTTAGACAGGGCCTCACCCAGATAAAGGCAGCCCTTGGCCTCAAATTCTGTGCTCTGTTCCGGCGTCATCAGCCTGCCTCGGGTTAAATCTTAGCTATTTTATGGATTTCCTTGCTGGCCTTGTCGAATATGAAGCGGCTGATTCGACCAAACCAACAGCAAACCTTTCTGCACGCCAAAAGGAGAAGCCAATGGCCACCTCTCACTATCATGGCAGTTGCCAGTGCGGCGCTGTTCAGTATGACGTCGATGTCGACCTGGACAATACCATCACCTGCAACTGTTCACGTTGCCAACGGCTTGGACTGGTGCTGGCCTTCGCGCCCAAAGCCAGCTTCGAGCTGCAATCCGGCGAACAATCACTGACCGAGTACCTGTTCAACAAGCACGAAATCCAGCACCTGTTCTGTTCGGTCTGCGGCGTAGAGAGCTTTGCTTACGGTCGCATGCCCGACGGCAGCGAAATGGCGGCCATCAATGTTAATTGCCTGGACGGCGTCGAACCAAGACAACTGGCCAGCCATCACTTTGATGGTCGTAGTGCTTAATACTGCCTTGTCGAAAATAGAGCCCGGATTTCGACCAGCTAGAGTCAGCCAATCCACAACAGAAGGATAGTAACGATGACCCCGATGATCTTCGTCAACCTGCCCGTCTCCAACCTGAACACCGCCATGGATTTCTACACCGCCCTGGGCTTCACCAACAACCCGCAATTCACCGATGAAACCGCCGCCTGCATGGTATGGAGTGAATCCATCATGGTGATGTTACTGACCCACGCCAAATGGAAAACCTTTACCGACCGGCCCATTCCACCCAGCTCCAGCAGCGAAGTCATGCTCGCCCTCGCCTGCGAAAGCCGCGACCAGGTGGATGCCCTGAACGAAGCCGCCACCAACAACGGCGGCACCGCCGACATCAACCCCAAACAAGACCTGGGCTTTATGTACAACCGCAACCTGGCTGATCCGGATGGTCATGTCTGGGAAATGGTTTGGATGGATATGGCGGGAATGGAAAGCGAAAGCTAGTAAACCTGAACCAAGATTGATAGCCAAAACGCTCCATAACACAGCAGGGCTCCAGGTGCCATCCAGCCCCCGGATCTGCCCTGCCCCTGTCGCGCCAACGCCACCTAAAGCGCCGCTACTCAGTAATAGTCCATCAGCAGATAGCGCCAGCCGGCCAGCCACACGGTCCGGTCCAACGTTCATCGCAAACTTAACATTGATTTATATTTCAGACATTTGCGCGAATTATTCTACACCTTGCCAATAATCCATTTTCATAATGCCCAGAGAAGCCGCATGGCGGATAAAAAACGCTGAAGTACAGAGCCAACGAGAAAGTGCAATCGTGACCACAACGCAATCACATTATCTTGAGTGTCTGAAACCACCCGAATTTCATCACTGTAGTCACCCACTGTTTCGTCGGCCAAGAGAACGACACCGCCCCACCCTTCACTGAATTCGTAGATTTTTGACCTAAGATAGTAGGTGTAGTCAACGTCCTCACGCCACCCTACAACGGCACTGTTTGATTCGCCGAATACGACGTCAGGCTTTAAGTCATAGCAACCAGAAACAAGGTGATTTTACTGATAAGTGACCGCATCTTTTGCTCCTGTATAGCCAGACAGAACCCTATGGAAGGCATGGAGTATTGAACAGGGAGCAAGGAAGTGGAATACCGCAGGATGTGGTATATAAAAAATTGGTTTGAATATAATTTACCGCTTAGTATTTAATATTATTTTTTCCAGTAACTATTCATTTCATTGTCAGTTTAGTACCACAACTAGAGTCGTTTATTGAATACTGCAGGTTGCGGTATGGACAAAGTGCCTGATCTATTGACAGCGGGATACAAGGATATGACAAACCTTCGATTGGGCTATTTTCTAGCACTCAGTATCGGTGTTTTCATTGGGTTAGTCGGCTGTTCAAGCGATGACGCCCAGCAAAAAGGCATCCGTCTGAGCTATCTGCCTGACGCCTCCACCAGTCTGACCATTACTGAGGTTCAGCAACAGCTGGATCAGTTCCAACCCGCCCCAGCCACCGGCATCAACCTACCCAGGACATTGGCACCCTATTGGTTTCGTTTACAGATTGATCGAACAATCTGGTCGGCCGACGAATCGGGACTGGCGTTCATCATTGAATCTTCGATGTTGAAAAGCGTCGATATGTATCAGCAAGGGCAGCCAATCCAACAGGCGGGATATCGCCTCAGCATCAATGAACAACCCATTGCGCACTACAACTACGTTTTCACCATGGATTTTAATGACGCAGCCGTTGCCGAGGTGTTTTTTAAAGTCAGAGCCGGTACCCGGATGAATTTTCAGATTGATGTTCTCAGCCAACAACAATTCTATAAACGAAGTCTGCTGGAATATCTGGGCATGGGAATTTTTCTGGGTGGCGCTTTGATCATGGTTGGTTACAACCTGATGTTAGCGCTTATCTTATTTAAAAGCCCTTATGCCTATTACAGCCTATACACCTTGGCCGTTTCTACAGGTGTGGTTTTTGATTCCGGCTTGTTACGTCATCTCGGTGTGCCATCCACCAACGGCACCGCCGCACTGTTCTATAACTTACCGGTATTAACTGCCCTGCTATTCTTTCGCAGCTTCCTGCCAATCAAACAACTGACCCCGCGTTTTGACGTCGTCATGAAGGTGCAGATCGCCGTGGCGGTTTTGTTAATCGGTATTAATCCTTTTTTACCGCCGACGTCGGAAAGCGACATTCCTTATTCATTGATCAATCAGGTCAGCATTCTGCTGGCCGTCGTTAGCTGCGTGGTAGCAGTCGGCATTGGATTGTTCCACGGTTTTCGACCAGCCCGCTGGCTGGCTGTGGCCGTTGGCTTGTCGGCCATCGTTTTTCCTGTTCCAGCGCTGGTGGTATTCGGTGTGTTGCCGGAATTCCCGTACCGACTATTGTTATTGCGTATCGTAGTGCTGATCGAACTGCTGCTGTTCTCGCTGGGTTTGGCGGATTTGTACCGCGAACAATCACGCGCTCGCCGCCGCGATCAGCAACAGCATCAAGAGGAAATGGGTCAGCTTATGCGTGAGGTGCACGACAACATCGCCACCGACATTCACACGGCAATACTGGCGTTACCAGATAAAACCGAGACGGTTTCCACCGGGCTCTTGCAACGCGCACTCAACAATGCCCGCGATCTCGCATCGCTGCTGGGTCAATCCCACAAAGGTTCGTCGTTCAGTCTGCACAATGGCATTCGTCAGTACTTAAATATTTTGCAACAACACGCCGATAAAAAGGCCGAGCTTGTCTATTCGACGCAACTGCAGCTCTCTACGCCCACACAATTACAGCTGTATCGAATCTTTCAAGAGTGGATGAGCAACTGCCTGCGACACGGCAGCGCCAACCAATTTCGAATTGAATTAATACAACGTGCGGATTTCATCCTAATGCGCATACAGTCCAACGGTGCGAAGTTTCGTTGGAACAGCCGCAGAATCAACCAAGCAGTGGGTTCCGGTTTGATAAACATCCAGCACAGATGCAACAACCTAAAAGCCCGAGTCCGGGTGATGGCAGGCCAGAACTCTGGTTGCCGCTTTGTGTTGAGAATGCCGATAAAGGAGGCCTCATCATGATTTCAATACTATTGGCCGAAGATGAACAGCTATATCAGGATAAGTTAAGCCAGCTGGTTGAGTTAGAAGCTGAGTTCGAGCTTGTCGGCATCGTAGACACCATCACTGACATCAAAACAAAACTCGCGAAATTGCAGCCGGATATTCTGTTGCTCGACCTCGGTCTGCATCAGGAAAACTCTTTAGACGCCTTGGCTGATTTTGTATCGATCTCACCCGAAACCCGTATCTGCATCCTCAGTTTACTGGATGACGAACACTCATTGATTCGCGCTTTCCAGTCGGGTGCCAAGGGTTATCTGGTAAAGGGTCAACAAGACGAATTGCTGGTTCATGAAATCAAGTCGTTGCAGCTGGGAGGCTCACCGCTGAGTGCCGGCCTGGCGCAAAAAATGTCATTAATCCTCCAACCCACCGCCAAACAAAAGTCTCCGCTCACCGAACGGCAAAGTGACATTCTTCGCTACCTGGCGTTGGGCTACCAATACAAAGACATCGCTCAGGAACTCAACATCAGCCCAATGACGGTACGTACACACATCCGAAACATCTACGACGTGCTGCAGGTAAGCAGCAAGCGGGATGCGATCAGTAAGGGGAAGCGGTTTGGGATTTTTTAATCCAACATAGCCAGAACCGATCCATCCACTGTTGAATCAAGCACGGGCTTATTTCTTAAGACCGAACGCCCAATTTCCGACTTTAGTCAGCGCTATTTCCAAACCAAAATTCACTGAAGAAGCATCATAGGTTTCCCCTGCCAACTGGTACTCCTGATGCCAATAGCTGACGTAGAAAAAGTACCAGCCTGCCCGAACGGAATAGGATGCTTCCGTTGAAAATTCGTCACGCTGAAATCGATTACCGCGGGCCGTGTAACGGGCATTAAACTGATGAACGGCACCAGCTTCGACAAAAAAACCGCAGGTTAGTGCAGTCAGTATCGTGCAATCATTGGTGTAACGAACGCCCAACTCAACTGGAAATGAGCGTTTAGAATAGGCGACATCATCATCTTCGCCTGAATTGGTTTTCACACCCAATCGGCTGCGCAGCTCAAGCTGACTTAGCCACGGAAATTCCGCAACAGCGACACCATAGAAGTACATTCCGGAGCCTAGATTAATCTCTTGATCGGGTTCTCCTGCTCGCCTGTCGGTCGCCCAGTGATATCCGCCAGCTTGTGTTTCCAAGCCCACCCCATAGCCGATTGGCCAGTCAGCCATCGCCAGTATTGGCGTAATAAGTCCCAGGAATAGCGCCACCTTTTTCATAGTCATTCCAAACAATAAAATAACTCTGACCCATGTCCCGATGGTTTATCAGGCATCATTACATTATTAGCCAATGAACCCATTGGAAAATTGACGCAAAAGAGTGGCCGATTGATGCAGAAAGTCAGCCAGGAAATTCTGATGATTCCTGGCTGGCTGTCGTTAAATTGACGGAGGATAGATTGGCACACCCTTGAGGTTGACCTAAGCCCAACTTTGGAACACAGGCCACCAAGATACGTTTATCACCATAGGGTGTGATGTAAATGAAACATTCGATACAACAGGAGTCCCGACCAATCTAATCGGTGGGTATTAGCAGTTGTCGTTAAATCACTTTGGCAAAACCGCTGATGAAGTCGGCCAATTTGTCACGGTTTGCGGTATCGATCAGGTCGCCCTGTTCATCGAACATTTTACCCGCCTGTGACACCAGAAGCCGCCCCTCAGTCCAGACGGATGCTTTAAGCGTTCGCAACACCGGCAACCAATGGTTCTGCGCCATGATCGTGCCGAAACCACCGGGCGAGGCGCCGATAATGGCGACCGGCTTGCCGGCCCACATCTGCAGACCCGGCCCACGTGACATCCAGTCAATGGCGTTCTTGAAAACACCCGGAATGCCGTTGTTGTATTCCGGCGTCACAAGCAAAACTCCATCCGCTGCCTGCAGTTGCTGCTGGAGAGTCTGGACAGCGGGCGGTAAACCCTCAGCTTTTTCCAGATCGCCATCGTAAAGCGGCACCTCGCGAATTGAGCCGACGTTGATCTTTGTACCGGCAGGCGCGAGCTCTGCAGCCGCCCTCAACAAACCGGCATTGAAAGAGGCGCGTCGTAAGCTGCCGCTCAGACCAAGAATCGTCTTTGTCATGGTTTATGTCCTTTTCACAAAAATTTGCCCAGCAAGTGAGGCTCGGGTACGAGTTTAGTTAATATCTGTGCTGCAAATTTCAAAGTCCACCACGATGATGACCGCCATGCGGTTAAAGGCGCCAATCAGCAGGACGTTGGCTGGTTTGCCTGGCGGATTAATTCAGCAACGTCAGCCAGTTTGTGATCATCTGTTTCGCTTTGGGCGCAAGCGACGAGGCATATTGATGAGCATCTGCACGCAAGCGCTGAACGTCCAGACCCTGCTGTGCAATTTCACAGGCGTGGCCGATTAGCCAGTGCTCGAACGAGGCCGGACTCGACGGTCCGACGCTTCGGCCGGCACGTGCCGGTTCGTGTTCGGCTAGCGACGCTCAGCAACGAAAAAGCCCTGACCACTGTAAGTGATCAGGGCTTCTCAAATATGGTACCAGAGGCCGGACTCGATGGTCCGACACATCGGCCGAACGGTGAGAGACCGGCTAGCGACGCCGGGCACAAAAAAGCCCCGACCACCGTAAATGATCAGGGCTCCTTAAATATGGTACCAGAGGCCGGACTCGATGGTCCGACACATCGGCCGAACGGTGAGAGTCCGGTAGCGACGCCGAGCACAAAAAAGCCCCAACCACTCAACGTGATCGGGGCTATCTAATTTGGTACCAGAGGCCGGACTCGAACCGGCACAGTGTTGCCACCGGGGGATTTTGAATCCCCTGCGTCTACCAATTTCGCCACTCTGGCATTGCTTTCGCAAGTGACGGGCATTCTAGCGAAAAAACCTTGCCCGTCAATGGCTTGTCTACTTCAAGTTGCGCTTTTCATGCGCCAGTTGATGGTTCGGCCGGCTTGGAAGGGGACGATGGTCTCGCCGTCGGCCAGTTCGATCTGTTCTGGCAGCTGCCAGGGTTCGCGCACCAGCGTCACTGTGCCTTGGTTCAGCGGCAGGCCGTAGAAGTTGGGGCCGTGTTCGCTGGCGAAGGCTTCGAGTTTGTCGAGTACGCCCAGTTCTTCGAACACCTGCGCATAGAGCTCCAGCGCCGACCAGGCGGAGTAGCAGCCGGCGCAGCCACAGGCGCTTTCTTTCTTGTGGCGTTCGTGTGGGGCGGAATCGGTGCCCAGGAAGAATTTCGGGGAGCCGCTGGCGACGGCGGCGCGCAGCGCTTCCTGATGAGTGCGACGCTTGAGCACTGGCAAGCAGTAGTTGTGCGGGCGGATGCCACCGACCAGCAAGTCGTTGCGGTTGAGCATCAGGTGTTGCGGCGTGAGCGTGGCGGCGACGCGGTCGGGCGCGGCCATGACGAAATCGGCGGCGTCTTTGGTGGTGATGTGTTCGAAGACGACTTTTAAGCCCGGATGACGCTCGACAATGCCGGCCAGATGACGGTCGATAAACACCTGTTCGCGGTCGAAGATGTCGACATCGCCGTCGGTGACTTCACCGTGGATCAGCAATAACAAGCCCGCTTCGGCCAGGGCGTCGAATACGGGGTCGAGGCTATCTAAGGCGCTGATACCCGCCGTGGAGTTGGTGGTGGCACCGGCCGGATAGAGTTTGGCGGCGACCACTCCGGCGGCTTTGGCGGCCTGAATGTCGGCGGCTGTGGTGCGGTCGGTCAGGTAAATAGTCATCAAGGGTTCGAAACTGCTACCGGCCGGACGTGCCGCCAGAATGCGCTCGCGATAGGCGTTGGCCAGGTCGGCGGTGGTCACCGGCGGGGTCAGGTTGGGCATGACGATGGCGCGGGCAAAACAGCGTGCGGTGGCGGGCACAGTTTCGGCCAGCATGGCATCGTCGCGAAAGTGCAGGTGCCAATCGTCCGGGGTACGCAGGGTCAGTTGAGTCATCGACAGGGCCTAAATAGGTGGTAACAGCAGTGAAAATAAGCGCGCCGGAGTTTACCAGATTTCATTTCCTGGCGCTGTCATTGGGCGGTCATCAAACGGGGTTAGTCTGCGCTCGTCGTTAAAGCACTCGGCAACCGATCGGTCCGATCGGAGAACCTCGGAACCTTTGGCCGGCTCCTGCCGGCTTTTTTTATCTCCGCTCAGCCCCTAAAATACGCGGCCCTTTTTCCAGGCCCGACGACCCGCATGGACGTTCGCGATTTTGACTTCAATTTGCCCGACGAGCTGATCGCTCGCCAACCCACAGCTGAGCGCACCGGCAGCCGCCTGCTGTGCCTCGATGGCCCGACCGGCGCCATCACTCATCGCCAGTTCCCGGACTTGCTCGACCAGCTCGAACCCGGCGATCTGCTGGTGTTCAACAATACTCGGGTGATACCGGCGCGGCTGTTCGGCCAGAAAGCCAGTGGTGGCAAGATCGAAGTGCTGATCGAGCGCATGACCGGCGAGCAAACCGCGCTGGCGCATGTGCGTTCGTCGCGCTCGCCTAAAGAAGGTGCTCACCTGCAACTGGAAGGCGGCATCGAACTGGAAGTCACCGGCCGTGACGACAATCTGTTTAAGCTGCGTTGCCTGAACGACACCCCGCTGGTCGAGTTGCTGGAGCAACACGGCCATATGCCGCTGCCGCCCTATATCGACCGCGCCGATGAGGCCAGCGACCGTGACCGCTACCAGACCGTCTACGCCGAACGCCGTGGCGCGGTAGCGGCACCGACCGCCGGCCTGCATTTCGATGAAGCGCTATTAAAGAAGCTGGCCGACAAGGGCGTGAACACGGCTTTCGTCACGCTGCACGTCGGCGCCGGCACCTTTCAGCCGGTGAAAGCCGATAAGGTCGAAGACCACCATATGCATTCGGAGTGGATTGAAGTCTCCGATGCCGTGGTCGAGGCCGTGCGCGCAACCCGCGCTCGCGGTGGCCGCGTTATTGCCGTCGGCACCACCTCGGTGCGGTCGCTGGAATCGGCCGCCGCTTCGGGCGAATTGCAGCCCTTTACTGGCGACACCAACATTTTTATCTATCCGGGCTATCGTTTCCGGGTGGTGGATGCGCTGGTCACCAACTTTCATTTGCCGCAGTCGACGTTGATCATGCTGATCAGCGCCTTTGCCGGCCGCGATGCGGTGATGGCCGCCTATGAAGCCGCCATCGCAGAACGCTACCGCTTTTTCAGTTATGGCGATGCCATGTTTGTCAGCCGCAAACCCCATTCAGAGGACCAAGTGTCCCGATCCGGAAGTTCGTTGAATTTTGCCGAGCCCGCCGGGTCGCATCGCAAGGCGCCAGGGCGCCGGCGTGGTGGTTCCACGTCAAGCCCTGGCAACGCAGTCGGGGGGACCCGGCGAGCCGGCCCTTTGGGAGGGCGTCAGCGGCGCCTGCACCACGTTGCACGACTTGGCCGTAGAATGACTACGGCTCTGCGTCGCGCGCCTCGTTCAGACACCGCTGACACCCTCAAAAATCAACGAACTTCCGGATCGGGACACTAGCATGAGCCGCCAATGCTTTTTGGACTTTGAACTCAAAACCACCGACGGCGCTGCCCGTCGTGGCACCCTGAATTTCCCGCGCGGTAAAGTCGAGACGCCGGCCTTTATGCCGGTCGGCACCTACGGCACGGTGAAAGGCATGACGCCGCAGCAGATCGAAGAGATCGGCGCGCACATCATTCTCGGTAACACCTTTCATTTAATGTTGCGTCCGGGCACTCAGGTCATTGAAGAGCACGGCGACCTGCACGATTTCGCTGGCTGGAACAAACCGATTCTCACCGACTCCGGCGGTTTCCAGGTGTTCTCGCTGGGCAAGATGCGCAAGATCACCGAGCAGGGCGTGACTTTCCGTTCGCCGGTCGACGGCGCCAAAGTCGAGCTGACGCCGGAGCGTTCCATGGAAGTACAGCGCGCTTTGGGTTCCGACATCGTGATGATTTTCGATGAGTGCACGCCGCACCCGGCCACGCACGAGGTCGCTAAAAAGTCGATGGAACTGAGCCTGCGCTGGGCCAAGCGTTCCAAGACCGCCCACGGCGACAGCCCCTCAGCCCTGTTCGGCATCATTCAGGGCGGCATGTATGAAGACCTGCGCGACGTCAGTCTGAACGGCCTCACCGACATCGGTTTCGACGGCTACGCCATCGGCGGCCTCAGCGTTGGCGAACCGAAAGAAGACATGATGCGCATGCTCGACCACGTCACTCCAAAAATGCCGACCGACAAGCCGCGTTACTTGATGGGCGTCGGCACGCCGGAAGATCTGGTTGAAGGCGTGCGCCGTGGTGTCGATATGTTCGACTGTGTGATGCCGACGCGTAACGGTCGCAACGGTCACTTCTTCACCACCGACGGCGTGGTGCGCATCCGCAATGCGCGCCACCGCCACGACACCGCGCCGCTCGATGCCCAGTGCGATTGCTACACCTGCCAGAACTTCAGCCGCGCCTATTTACACCATCTGGACAAATGCGGCGAAATGCTCGGCGCCCAACTCGGCACACTGCACAATCTGCGTTATTACCAGCGCTTAATGGCTGGTTTGCGCGGTGCCATTGAAGCGGGTAAATTGTCGGCCTTTGTGGACGACTTCTACGCGGCTCGCGGCCTGGAAACACCCCCGCTGACGCTGTGATCGACCAACAACCGAACACCCAGCCTTGAGGCTTGGCCAAACGGCCCCATCAAATGGGGCTGCTATGCCTATTTAACTGCCTCTGGCTTATTACAAATTCAATCAACCTCTGGCATTTCGGAGTTACACAATGAAAAAACTGCTCGCCGCCGCTGCCCTGGCTCTGTCCCCGGCACTGGCCCTGGCTGCTCCTGCCGCTCCGGCACAACCGACCTGGCAATTGCCGATCATGCTCGGCCTGTTCGTACTGATCTTCTGGTTCATGGTTTGGCGTCCGCAAAGCAAGCGCGCCAAAGAGCACAAAGCGCTGATCGCTGCGCTGAGCAAAGGCGATGAAGTGACCACCGCTGCTGGCATCGCTGGCAAGGTCACCAAAGTCAGCGACGACTACGTCAGCGTTGAAGTTGCTGAGAAAGTTGAACTGACTTTCCAAAAACAGGCCATCGTCGCCACCCTGCCCAAGGGCACGCTGAAGGCCCTCTAATCGGCCACAGCTAACGCCGCTTCCCCGGAAGCGGCGTTTTCAATTAAGTCGGTAGCCCGCTGGCTCGCTGGCCTGCTCAATCGCTCAGGAAACCCTCATGCTGAACAAGTATCCGCTGTGGAAATACGCCATCGTCATCGTTGTGCTGGCGTTGGGCATCCTCTACAGCTTGCCGAACCTCTTTCCCGCCGACCCGGCTGTGCAGGTGCGTGGCGCCGACGCCGGCATGGTTATGAACCAGACCAGTCTAAATCGCATTACCAACTTGCTCGACGAAGCTGGCATTGACCATTTTGATGATGAAATCGTCGGTCAGTCAGCGCTGGTTCGACTGCGTTCCAACAACGATCAGTTGGACGCCAAAGCCGCTATCCAACGCGGCCTGGGCGGCGACTACATCGTTGCCCTGAACCTGGCACCGACCACGCCCGACTGGTTGACCGCCCTCGGCGCGCAACCCATGGCTTTAGGTCTCGATCTGTCCGGCGGTGTGCACTTCCTGCTGGAAGTCGATATGGACCGCTTTATCGATACTCAGTTGAACAGTTACTCGGCCAATATCCGGCGCAGCTTCCGCGAAGAAAATATCCGTTATCGCGGCGTCGATGTGCTCGACAACGATTCCATTCAGATTCTGCTGGCCGACACCGATTTCCGCGACCAGGCCGAAGACTGGCTGCGCGACAACCTGCCCGATTTCCAACACGAGAACATCGAAGTACGCGGCTTGCCGGGCCTGTCGCTGACGCTGACCGACGCCCGCATCAATGAATTGCAGGACTACGCCGTCAGCCAGAACCGCACCACCCTGAACAACCGGGTGAACGAACTGGGTGTGGCCGAACCGCTGGTGCAGCGCCAGGGTGAAAACCGCATCGTCGTCGAACTGCCGGGCGTGCAAGACACCGCTCAGGCGAAGAACATTCTCGGCAAAGCTGCCAACCTGGAATTCCGTCTGGAAGCCACCAGCGGTGGTGAAGTCTTCCCGATGCGCTCCAGCCAGGGCGGCCGTGGTACGGCGTCTCTGGAACGCGATGTCATCGTCACCGGCGACAACGTCACCGATGCGCGTACCTCTTACGACCAGAACGGTCTGCCGCAGGTTCAGGTCAGCCTGGACGGCGAAGGTGGTTCGCGTATGGGCCAGGTAACGCGTTCCAATATCGGCCGGCCGATGGGCGTGCTGTTTATCGAGCAGAAGTCGGTGCTGCAGCGTTACGAGCAGCAGAATGGCGAAACAGTACCGATTTACGACAGCGTCGAAGAGAAAGAGATTATCTCGCTGGCAACCATTCGCGGCGCCTTCTCCAACTCTTTCGTGATCACCGGTCTGGACAGCCCGCAAGAAGCCTCCGAGCTGGCGCTGTTGCTGCGCGCAGGTGCCTTGGCGGCGCCGATGAGCTTTGTCGAAGAACGCACCATCGGCCCCAGCCTGGGTGCGGAAAACATTAGCCAAGGCACCAACTCAGCGCTGATCGGCTTTGCCCTGGTGGTGCTGTTTATGATCGCCTGGTACAAGGTTTTCGGTATCTTCGCCAGCGTCGCGCTGAGCGCCAACCTGGTGTTAATCGTGGCGGTGATGTCGCTGATGGGCGCCACCCTGACCTTGCCCGGTATTGCCGGCATCGTGCTGACCATCGGTATGGCGGTGGACGCCAACGTGCTGATTTTCAGCCGTATCCGCGAAGAACTGGCCCAGGGACGACCACCGCAAGCAGCCATCGACGCCGGTTACGGCCGCGCCTTTGTGACCATTCTCGATGCCAACATCACCACCTTGATCGTGGCGGTGATTCTGTTTGCCATCGGCACCGGCCCGGTCAAAGGTTTCGCGGTGACGCTGTCGGTGGGCATCATCACCTCCATGTTCACGGCCATCATGCTGACGCGTGCGCTGGCAAACCTGACCTTTGGTGGTCGGGCCCTGAAAAAGCTGCCGATCTGAGGACGCCGACATGAGTGAACCCAAAGTCTTTAACTTTATGGGCCGCCGCCACCTGGCGACGGCTTTTTCCATCACCCTGCTGATCATTTCCGTAGTGTCGCTGGCGGTGCGCGGTCTGAACTACGGTCTGGACTTCACCGGCGGTGCTCAGATTGAAGTCGGCTACGAGCAGCCCGCCGATGTCGAGCAGGTGCGCAGCGTTTTAACCGACGCCGGTTACCGCGATGTGGTGGTGCAGTATTTCGGCAATAACACCGATGTGCTGATCCGTATGCAGGAAGACAACAACCCCAACCTGGGTAACGAGGTGCTGGGTCTGTTGTCGGCCGAACGCGATGACGTTGAACTGCGTCGTAACGAATACGTCGGCCCGCAGGTGGGCGAGGAACTGCGCGAGAAAGGCGGCATCGGCATGATCGTCGCGCTCGGCCTGGTGATGGTCTACATCGCGCTACGCTTCCAGTTCAAGTTTGCAGTAGGCGCTGTTGCCGCCTTGATTCACGATGTCACCATCGTGTTGGGGTTTTTCTCGGTCACACAATTTGCGTTCGACCTGACCGTACTGGCTGCAATTCTGGCGGTGATCGGTTATTCGCTGAACGACACCATCGTGGTGTTCGACCGGGTGCGTGAAAGTTTCCGTACCGTGCGCCGTGACGATCCGACGTATCTGGTCAACCTGTCACTGACGCAAACGCTGGATCGAACCATCATCACCTCTCTGACCACCTTATTGGTATTGATCGCCCTGGGTGTGTTTGGCGGTGAATTGATTCGTGGTTTTGCCGAAGCCTTGATCGTCGGCATCGTCATCGGTACTTATTCGTCCATCTACGTGGCGTCTAACATTCTGCTGACCCTGAAGCTGTCCAAAGAAGATTTGATGCCGCCGGAAAAAGAGAAGGTGGACGAAGAAGAAGTGCCTTCCTGGCTGACCGATCCGGACGAAGAAAAATCCTGATCCGGCAGCGTTAAGCAACACCTTTCGAGCCCCGGCCACTGCGCCGGGGCTCTCGATTTTAGCGGCCCTTTCCGCTAAGGTTCGCCCTTCCTGTTTACAGCCAATCGAGAACCATCAGCATGACGCGCGTCCTGACCGGCATCACCACGACCGGCATTCCTCACCTGGGTAACTACGCCGGCGCGATTCGTCCCGCCATCGCCACCAGCCAAAACCCGGACACCGAATCTTTCTTTTTCCTGGCCGACTATCACGCCCTGATCAAATGTCAGGAGCCGGAACGGGTACAGGAATCGGTACGCGCCATTGCAGCAACCTGGCTGGCTTGTGGCCTGGACCCGGATCGCGTGACCTTCTATCGGCAGACCGATATTCCGGAAATCACCGAACTGACCTGGGTGCTGACCACGGTCACCGCCAAGGGTCTGATGAACCGCGCTCACGCTTATAAAGCGGCGGTGCAGGACAACATCGATGACAACAATGCCGACCCGGATCGTGGCATTACTATGGGTTTGTTCAGTTATCCGGTGCTGATGGCTGCCGACATCCTGATGTTCAATGGTGAAAAAATTCCGGTCGGTAAAGACCAGACTCAGCACATCGAAATGGCGCGCGACATCGCCGGTCGTTTTAACCACATCTATGGCGATACTTTTAAATTGCCGGAAGCGGTCATTGAAGAGTCGGGCATGATTCTGCCTGGTCTCGACGGTCGCAAGATGTCGAAGAGCTACAACAACACCATTCCGTTGTTCGAAGGCGAGAAAAAATTCCGCAAACTGATCAATAAGATCAAGACCAACCTGCTGGAACCGGGCGAACCGAAAGATCCGGATGATTCTGCCTTATTCGATATTTATTCGGCCTTCGCCAGCCCCGAGCAGATTGCCGACATGCGTCAGCAATACGCCAACGGCATCGCCTGGGGCGAGATGAAGCAGCAGTTGTTTGAATTCCTCAATGAGGAACTCAAAGACAAACGCGAGCATTATCTGACCTTGATGGACGATCCGGCTCAGCTCGACGCCATCCTGAAACGCGGCGCCGAAAAAGCGCGTGACTTGTCGGTGCCGTTGATGGCCGACGTGCGTCGCAAAGTCGGCATCGGCCCGATCGCCGGCTGAACATGACCACTTCGGCCGGCCTGGCACTGTTGCTCGCCCGGCACTGGCCGGAGCCCAATTCGACCGCCGCCGGGCGGCGCACGCTCGACCTGATTGGCGCACTGGAAAGCGCCGGTTATCAGGTCGAGATTGCCAGCGCGGCAGAGGCTTCTCCGTTCCAGGCCGCTACCGGCCACCGCCAACACGCTATCGCTGTAAACGACTCAGCTTTCGATCAGTGGATTGCCGAACTCAAGCCCGCGTTAGTGGTTTATGACCGCTTCGTGATGGAAGAACAGTTCGGCTGGCGCGTGCATCAGCAATGCCCAGGCGCCATGACACTGCTCGACACCAGCGACTTCCACAGCCTGCGCGAAGCGCGTCAGCAAGCACTCACTTCCGGCCAACCGCTGAACCTCTTTAACGCCACCGCCGAGCGCGAATTGGCGGCTATGGCGCGCTGTGATTTAACACTGATGATTTCTCAATTCGAAATCGAACTGCTAAAAACGCAGTTTCAGTTCCCGGCCGAGCAACTGCTGTATCTGCCTTTTCTGGTCGACCAATTGCCCGATCTGGACGCCCTGCCCGGTTTCGATGAACGCCAAAATCTGATGATCATCGGTGGCTTCAAACACGCGCCGAATCGCGACGCCGTCGCCTGGTTTCGCACCGCGGTCTGGCCATTAGTCCGTCAGCAGTTACCGACCCTGGAATGCCACGTTTACGGCGCCTATGCCGACCACGCCATCCAGCAGCAACATCAACCCAAGGCCGGTTTTTATCTGAAAGGCCGCGCTGAAGATGCGCTGGCAACGCTGAAACAATATCGACTTAACCTGGCGCCATTGCGCTTTGGTGCCGGCCAGAAAGGCAAGATTCTCGATGGCTGGCTGAGCGGTACACCCACCGTCACCACGCCGATCGGCGCTGAAGCCATGGCGCCTTTGGACAGCTGGGGCTATAGCGTCAGCGACGCTCCGCAACAGCTGGCGAACAACATCGTCGAGCTTTATTCGAACAAAGTTGCCTGGCAGCAAACGCAGCGATCCGCTGTGCAAGCGTTGAAAAGCGGCTTTTGGCATCAAGATTATGTTCCAGGCTTTGTTCGTCGCCTGCACAGTGTGGCGCTGGATCTGGCGCAGCATCGCAACCGTCAGATCTGGGGTCGTATTCTGCGGCGCACCGAGCACCGGGCCGAAGAGTTTATGAGCCGCTGGATCGAAGCCAAGAACAGAGGAAACAAATAAACCGCGCTCATAGCGAAGACTCATCGGTCCGGCAGTGGACAACTGATCGCGCAGCTCCCATCTTGTAGGGAATGCGGACCAACGACGGAGGATTTTCGATGAGCAACAGCTTCAACGCCCTCGACAGCCTGGCAGTAGGTGACAAAACCTACCGCTACTACAATCTACAGGCACTGGCCGATAACACCGACCTCGACCGCCTGCCCTTCTCACTGAAAATCCTGCTGGAAAACCTGCTGCGCAAAGAGGACGGCAAGAACGTCAGCGCCGAGGATATTAAAGCGGTGTGCAACTGGGACGCCAAAGCCGAACCCAGCCATCAGGTCGGTTTTTCGCCGGCGCGTGTGGTGCTGCAGGATTTCACCGGCGTGCCGGCCGTGGTCGATCTGGCCGCCATGCGCGATGCCATGAGCAAACTCGGCTCCGACCCGTCGCGCATTAACCCGCGCTCCCAGGTGGACCTGGTGATCGACCACTCGGTCATGGTCGACTACTACGGCGATATGGAATCGCTGAAGAAAAACACCGACAAAGAATTCGAACGCAACAACGAGCGCTATCAATTCCTGCGCTGGGGCCAACAGGCGCTGGATAACTTCCGCGTGGTACCGCCAGGCACCGGCATCGTGCACCAGGTGAACCTGGAATACCTCGCCGAAGTGGTGATGACGGAAGAGAAAGACGGCGAAACCTGGGCACTGCCCGATACCCTGGTCGGCACCGATTCGCACACCACCATGATTAACGGTCTGGGCGTACTCGGCTGGGGTGTCGGTGGCATCGAAGCCGAAGCCGCCATGCTCGGCCAGCCGATCACCATGCTGATTCCCGAAGTGGTCGGTTTCAAATTCAACGGCAAGCTGCCGGAAGGCGCGACCGCCACCGATCTGGTGTTGACTGTCACCCAGATGCTGCGCAAGAAAGGGGTGGTCGGTAAGTTCGTCGAATTCTACGGCGACGGCCTCGATAACCTGCCCTTGGCCGACCGTGCCACCATCGCCAATATGGCGCCGGAATATGGCGCGACCTGCGGCATCTTCCCGATCGACGACGAAACCCTGCGCTATATGGAACTCTCGGGTCGCAGTCAGCAAAACCGCGATCTGGTCAAAGCCTACGCTCAGCAACAGGGCATGTGGCGCGAAACCGGCGCCCGCGAGGCCGACTACAGCGATACGCTGGAACTCGACCTCTCAACCGTCGAACCCAGCCTGGCGGGCCCGAAACGTCCGCAAGACCGCGTGCCATTGAGCAACGCCAAAGCCGAGTTCCTCAAGCTGCTGGAAGACGACGAAAACACCATCGCTTCCGATCAGGCCGATGGCCGCTTCCTCAGTGAAGGCGGCCAGACGGCGGTCGACAGCGCCAAGCTGCAGGACAAAGGCGCGGTGGAATACGAAATGGATGGCAGCCGCCATCTGCTTAAACACGGCGCCGTGGTCATCGCCGCCATCACCAGTTGCACCAACACCTCCAACCCGGCGGTGCTGATGGCCGCTGGTCTGGTTGCCAAGAAGGCGCGCGAGAAGGGTTTGATGTCACAACCCTGGGTGAAAACCTCACTGGCGCCGGGCTCGCAAGTGGTTCCGGCCTATCTGGAAAAGGCCGGCGTGCTGGCGCCCTTGCAGGAGCTGGGCTTTAACATCGTCGGCTTCGGCTGCACCACCTGCATCGGTAACTCCGGTCCGTTGGATGCCGCCATTTCCGAGGCCATTCGCTCGGGTAACCTCAAGGTATCGTCGGTGCTCTCGGGCAACCGCAACTTCGAAGGCCGCATTCACCAGGACGTGCCGACCAACTATCTGGCCTCGCCACCGCTGGTGGTCGCTTACGCGCTGGCCGGTTCCATGGCCATCGATCTGAACACCGAACCGCTGGGCACAGGCAGCGACGGCAAACCGGTTTACTTAAAAGACATCTGGCCGAGCCAGCATGAGATTGCCGACTGCGTGAACAGTGCCGTCTCGTCCGGTCTGTATCAGGAAAAATACCAGGACGTTTTCGCCGGCACCGAAGCCTGGCGCAACCTGCCGGTGCCGGAAGACGAAATCTATTCCTGGCCGGACTCCACTTACGTCAAGCAGCCGACCTACTTCGAAGGCATGACCATGGAGCCCAAAGCTCCGGCCCCGGTCACCGGCGCACGCTGCCTGGTTAAAGTGGGCGATTCGATCACCACCGACCACATCTCCCCGGCTGGTGCGATCAAACCGGACAGCCCGGCGGGTAAATACCTGCAGGAAAACGGTGTCGAGCCCAAAGACTTCAACAGCTATGGCTCACGCCGCGGCAACCACGAAGTGATGGTACGCGGCACCTTCGCCAACGTGCGCTTGCGCAACCAGTTGGCGCCGGGCACCGAAGGCGGTTTTACCACCCACTTCCCGAGCGGTGAGCAGACCAGCATCTTCGACGCCTCCATGCAGTACCAGAAAGATGGCGTGCCGCTGGTGGTGCTGGCCGGCAAGGAGTACGGCACCGGTTCGTCACGTGACTGGGCCGCCAAAGGCACCAATCTGCTGGGCGTGAAAGCGGTGATCGCCGAGAGTTTCGAGCGTATTCATCGCTCTAACCTGGTCGGCTTTGGCGTGTTGCCATTGCAGTTCCAGCCCGGCGACAACCACGAAAGCCTGGGTCTGAGCGGTGCGGAAAGCTTCGATATCCAACCGATCGAAGGTGAGCCGGAAACACTGGAGGTCACCGCCACCAGTGACGAAGGCAACCAAACCCGCTTTACCGTTCAGGTGCGCATCGACACCGCTGTGGAGTGGGATTACTACCGCCACGGAGGCATCCTGCACTACGTTTTGCGGGAGCTTGCGGCGCAATAAAAGACGCGCCCCGGGATCCTTCCCGGGGCCGTTAACACCTCAGCTTATACTCATCCAATAGTTTGACATCCTGCCCCTAACTGACGTTACCATTACCCGAAACGACAATTTATTGACGCGACTTGTACTTTAAGGCGATATAAATCACACTTTCCGAGACGACTGAATCACAAAACTTGGTCGATCAGGTGGCCCCTTGTAGGCTGCATTCTTTTATTTGAGTCGGGTAACCGGGATGTTTATCGACGGTCTTACAGAACACGAAAAACGCCAACTGGCCATTCATCTGCGTGAGCACGACCACACGCCTTTTATGGTCATCAAGCACGCCCATGCTGCGTCTGAATGCGCGAAACGCGGTATGGAAATTCATCCCATCGACGGCAAGTATTTGCAATTGCTGGATGAAACCATAGCCAGTCTCTACGACAAACATCGCAAAGGGTCGGGCCTGCACTACGCCATCGGCCAGTCAAAGCGTCGGGATCTAGCTTGAGGACGATGCTGTCGTTGCTAAACCAACAGTGATACCGCCACGGCCACCATCACCAGGCCAATCACCGCATCGAAACAACGCCAGTGCCAGGGCGAACGCAGCCACTGCTGCAAATAGCGCCCCAGGCCAGCCAGAGCACTGAACCAGAACAGCGACGCCAGAGCGGCACCCAAGGCATACCAGCCAGGTGCCGGCTGCTGAGCACCCACACTGCCGATCAACACCACCGTATCCAGATAGACATGAGGGTTCAGCAGCGAGATCGCCAGTGCCTGACCCGCCAGCGTCCAGGCGCCCGTCGCACTGACCGCCGGTCCCGCCAGCAAACCCGAATTCCCCTGCCAAGCGCGCAACAGTGACTGCGCCGCTAAATACAACAACAGCCCCACGCCCAACCAGGTCAACACCGGCACCAGCGCCGGCACCAGACGTTGTACGCTGTCCAGACCAAAGACTCCGGTCACAATCAGCACCGCGTCGACACCGGCACAGACCAAAGCCAGTACCAGCCGATGCTCACCGCGCAGACTGCGGCTTAACACCCAGGCGTTCTGCGCCCCAATAGCCACGATCAAACCCAGGGATACCGCAAAGCCCGTCATTAGCGACGACAACATAAAAACAACTCTCAGCGAAAGAATGACTGGGCGCAGCCTAAGCGCTGCGACTATCATTAATCCAACGAATAATCTTAATGCTTAATTAGAGTTTCTAATGATCGACTATCGTTTGCTGGAAGCCTTGTCCGCCGTGATTGAAACCGGCGGCTTCGAACGCGCCGCCGAACAGCTGCATCTGACTCAGTCCGCCGTCAGTCAACGCATCCGCCAACTGGAAAGCCTGCAAGGCCAGCCGGTGCTGATCCGCACCCAGCCACCGGTTGCCACCGACCTGGGTCGACGGCTGAACAACCATCTGCAGCAGGTTCGTCTGCTGGAACACGATCTGACCCAGGCCGATCAGCCGCTGAGCATTCGCCTGACCGCCAATGCCGACTCCATGGCAACTTGGCTGCCAGCAGCACTGGGTATGGCCGAATCCAGCCAGCGGTTCAATTTCGACCTGATCGTTGAAGATCAAGACATTGGTTTGAAGCGGATGCGTGATGGTGAAGTCATGGCCTGCATCTGTGCGCAGAGCCAAAGCGTTAACGGCGGCCGCGTCCAGCCTTTGGGTATTCTGCGTTACCGCGCCCTGGCCAGTCCCGACTTTATGCAACGCTACGACTTAAGCGACGACAACGCCCTGAGCCAGGCGCCCTGTCTGATCTTCAATCACGACGACCGACTACAGCACCGTTTTCTCGCCGATCAGGGCGTGGCGGGGCCCGGCCGGGTGCACCGCTGCCCGACCTCCGAAGGCTTTGTGCGTATGGCGCAAGCCGGCCTGGGTTTCGGCATGATACCGGAACTGCAGGTCACCGACGCCATTAGACGGGGGCAGTTGATCGACATCCGCCCCGGCTATCATCTCGATGTGCCGCTGTACTGGCACTACTGGCAGACCGAAAGCGACGCCCTGGGCGAGCTGCGCGAGGCAGTAACACAGCATGCAGAGCAAGTCTTGCGACCGCTCATCAATTGACAATTATGATTGAAAAGATTCATTTTCAATCATAAAAACTATCGCCACCTTTAAACCAATTCATTCGCCCTTATCTGGTAGGTGTAAGACACTAGGCAGCAATTAAATTGAAGCCTGAATAGGAGGCAAATCATGAGTACCAATGCTATTGGCTTAAACACCGCCAGCGCCGAAAAACTGGCCAAAGGCCTGAATGAGTTGTTGTCTAACTATCAGGTCTTCTACATGAACGCCCGGGGATATCACTGGAACATCAAGGGCGACAACTTCTTCGAACTGCACGTCAAATTCGAAGAGCTGTACACCGACCTGTTAACCAAAATTGATGAAGTGGCTGAGCGTATTCAGACTCTGGGTCACGAACCGCTGCACAGCTACAGCGACTACATCAAACAGGCGTCCATTGAAGAGCACACTAAAATTCGTGACGGTCGCGTTGCCATTGGTCACATCCTGGAATCCTTCCAGTCACTGATCGGCAAACAGCGCAGCTTGCTCGCCGTCGCATCCGATGCTGGCGACGAAGGCACCGCCGCCCTGATGAGCGACTATATTCGCGAACAGGAAAAAACCGTCTGGATGTATCGCTCTTACATGGGTGAATAACGACGTTCCAGCTCCCCTTTGAAATAACCTTTCACGGCCGATGCACCCGCATCGGCCGCTTGTTTTAGACCACCCCCATCGCTAACATCGCGCTCGACAGAAAGCCGTCGGTGAACGGGAAATCAGTGCAAAGCTGATGCTGCCCCCGCAACGGTAAGAGGTGCGCGACGCAACCAGCCACTGCGATTTATTCGTGGGAAGGCGCCAAGCCCGATAAGCCTGCTTATCACACCTCAAGCCCGGAGACCGGCCGATGGCCTTATGTGTCCAGCACATCGAGTTTTGATGGTGCTGTAACACTCGCTGTTGTTGCGGAGGGCAACAAGGTGGCTACCAGCGTGCATCAACAATGCGCTGCGCTTCTTTGCGCCTTCGTTTATTCAATCATGAATAACGAAAGGAACATTCCATGAAACATTCACTTCTGGCATTGGGATTAATTTCCCTGCCAATCTTCGCTTTGGGTGAAGACAATACGGTGGTGGTGACTGCCAGTCGGTATGAGCAGCCGATTACGAATACATTGGCGGCGGTTACGGTGTTGACTGAGGAAGATATTCAACGCTTTGGTGATAGCAGATTGACTGAAATATTGTCTCGTGTCGTCGGTATTTCCCAAACACCTACAGGCAGTTTAGGTTCTGCTGATTCACTGAAAATCCGAGGTGCCAGCACCAAACAAATGATCGTACTGATCGATGGCGTTCGGGTCGGCAGCGCTACCCTCGGGGGCGTAACACTTTCGGCAATTCCGGTGAATAATATTGAAAGAATCGAAATTGTTAGAGGTCCGGTTTCCAGTCTCTATGGTGCTGATGGCATTGGTGGTGTCATACAAATATTCACTAAAGCACCAACGCCAGAAGAAGAGGATTTATTCGTAGCCGCTGAATACGGCAGCTTTAATCAGCAGCGCTTCAGCACAGGTTTTACCGCCGTAGCGGGGAACACCAGTGCAACAGGTGGCTTCAGTTACCTGACAACGGATGGCTTTGACAGCACCACACTCAACAGCAATGGCAATGAAGACAAGGACGGCTTCGAGCAATGGTCAGCCAATATTGGCGTTGATACTGAACTGAACGAAAACCTTCGATTAGGATTAGCCCATAGCCAATCGTCTGGTGTCGTTCAATATGACAACAATGGCTGCTCCAGCAACTGTGATACTCAGGTTGAAAATGAAACGACCCTAATGACCTCAAGCATCACCCTGAACTACCAGGCAGCCAATAACTGGCAACTTGAAGCTCAGTTGGGAAGACACTGGGACGACCAGTTCGAAAAGGAATATGGTTCGGAAAATACAACAGAACGTTTGTCCTACAGCATTCTGGCCGCAAAAACATTCAATCCCTCACTGAGTGCTAGCTTCGGCACCGATGGGTTGTTCGATAGTATTGACAGCTCAAGCGATTATGACGAGACCGAACGAAATAACTTTGGCTTGTTCGGCCATACGCGCTTCAGCACAGGCGATTTTGCAATAGAAACATCAGCCCGAGTCGATGAGAGCAGCGCCTATGGAACCAAGCCTAGCGGTAATATTGCACTGCTAGCGAACGTCGTTAATGACATAGACGCCATCGTCAGTGCCGGTACGGCCTTCCGCGCCCCCACCTTCGCCGACTTATACAACGCCTATGCACCCTCACCAGATCTGGATCCGGAACAGTCCAGGACGGTCGAGTTGGCCTTACGGGAAATTACCGATATGGGCTACTGGCGCATCAGCCTCTATCAAACTAACTACGATGACTTGATCCAACTTGATCCAAGCCAAAAATACAAGGCCATCAACGTTGCCGAAGCAACAGTGCAGGGCATAGAGGCGGAATGGTCGCGCACTTTTAACAGCGTCGATATGGCCGTTAGCGCCAGCTATATCAATGCCCGAGATGCGGATGACGAAGAGTTGGAGAACATAGCCAGCTGGAGCGGAGATGCTTCATTGGCACGCCATTTCGGAGCTGCTCAAATCAGTGCGGATGTCCAATTGGAAGGTGAGCGAAAATCTGGTGGCAAAACCTTTGACGGCTTCGTTTTGCTTGGCTTAGGAACTCAATATAACTTCGGCAGCCAGGGACAAAGTCGCCTATTCGGTCGCATCGACAATTTGCTGGATACGGACTACACCCTGAACCACACGACCAGCGACTTCGCTGACGACTTCGACTACAACACCCCAGGCCGGACCTTCAAAGTCGGTATCGAATATCACCTCTGATTAATCACCGGTTTTAATCGGTTATTAAAGCGCAGCCGGCACGCGCCCCGGCTGCGCGACTTCACTGATTACCACACTTAATGCATGCCAAGGATCACCAGCGCGGCGGCCTTTGATGGTGGCGTCGATTTCACCGCAACGCACCAGGCAGTGTTGCCAATGCTCAAGGCCGGCACGGCGTATCGCTTGTTGGTAGGGGCCTTGGCGTTTGTCGAAAATACGCAGTCGCTTGAATACCGACTGCAATTGTTGACCGGCCTGTTGCGCTTCGGCCAACTGCACCAGATGACGCAGTTCGCGTGATAACACCCACAGCACAATAGGTGCTTCCACACCTTCGGCAGCCAGCCCTCTCAGCACTCGTTGGCTGCGCGCCAAGTCACCATTTAAAAAGGCGTCGGATAAATCGAAAATATCGAAGCGGGCGCTGTCAGCGACGGACTGAATCACGGTATCGAGATCGATGCTGGTGTTATCGCTGAGCAGCAATAATTTATCAATTTCCTGACGAGCGGCGAGCAGGTTGCCGTCCACTTTATCGGCCAATAATGCCAGCGCATCATCGTCGATGGTCAGCCCCTGAGCTTGCAGTCGCTGACGCAGCCAGGCGGGTAATTGATGGCGTTCTACCGGCCAGATCGGCAGCCACCAGCCTTGGTCGATTACCTGATTAAACCACTTGGCTTTGCTTTGGGCGGCTTCCAAACGCTCCGACTGGACCAACAAAATATTATCGGGATTGGCGTTGGCAGCATAAGCCACCAAGGCTTTGCGACCGTCATCTTTCAGTTTGGCGCTGAGCCGAACTTCCAGCAGTTGACGGTCACCAAACAGCGACATCGATTGATTGGCGTCTTGCAATAAATTCCAGTCAAAGTTGGTGTCGGCATGAAACACCTGGCGTTCATTGATGCCGGCTGCTCGCGCCGCCATGCGCACCTGATCGGCCGCTTCCAGAGTCAACAAGGGCTCATCACCGCTGATCCAGATAATGGCTGGCAGGTTCTGCTGCAGTTGCTGAGTCAGCTGTTGGGCGGTGATTTTCATCAGCGCGACTCCGGCACCCGGTTCAGTTCTGCGTCGGAAATGGCTTCAAGCTGGTCAAGCAAGCGCAAGGCAATACGCTGACGCAGGAAGGATTGGCGTTCGATTCGTGCATCGTCTTCGTCGACTTCCGGGCTCAGGCTCAAACGCGTTTCCGAACGAGTGCGGCGATGATCAATTACCGCCACACCCTGAGCATTCACCAGGCTCCATTCGACCTCAAGCGTCAGCACTTCGGCTTCGCTCAACTCAACGTTGGCATCTTCAACACGATGAATCTGTAACAGAGTATCGGCCGGTCGTTCCGACAGCGCCAAGCCATAGATGGCAAAGATATCGCGGGTGATCAGGTAGAGCTCATCCTGATTACCACTGGCCTGCCACACCAAAGGGCTGAGCCCTTCGGCAAAACGAAACTGGCCTTTCAGCTGATAGCCGCAACCCGTGAGCACTGCGGCCAGCAACACAACCAGAACACTCTGTTTGATCAACGCATTAATTCGCAACGATGTTCACCAACTTGTTGGGCACAACAATCACTTTGCGCACCGTGGCATCGCCGATAAAACGCTGCACATTTTCATCGGCCATGGCGGCGGCTTCGACGCTGGCTTTATCGGCATCGGCCGGCACTTCAACGCGACCACGCACCTTGCCGTTGACCTGCAGCACATAGAGCAGAGTATCTTTGACCAGCGCGCTGTCATCGGCTTGCGGCCAACTGACGTCGAGGATTAAACCGTCGTGGCCCAGTTCGTTCCACAGCACCTGAGTGATGTGCGGCACGATCGGCGCCAAAACCCGTACAGCGGTCTCCAGAGCCTCGCTGATAACGGCACGATCCTGGGCGTCTTTGGCTTCGAACTTGTTCACCGCGTTGAGCAATTCCATCACCTTGGCGATGGCGGTATTAAAGGTTTTGCGCTCACCAAAATCGGCCGTGACACCAACGATGGTTTCGTGGGTTTTACGACGCAGTGTTTTCTGATCGTCGCTGAGTGCCGCCACATCCAGTTTGGCAATATCACCGCCTTCAACCAACTGATGCACAGCGCGCCACAGGCGCTGCAAAAATTTCTGCGCGCCCTGCACGCCTGACTCGGTCCACTCCAGAGTCTGATCCGGCGGCGCAGCAAACATGGAGAACAGACGCAGCGTGTCGGCACCGTATTCTTCAATCGCCTGTTGCGGATCCTTGCCGTTGTTTTTCGACTTGGACATCTTCGCCATGCCGGCGTATTCCACTGGCAAACCGGTGGAAATCTGGCGGCCGCCAATCACCTTGCCTTTATCGTCGCGCTGCGCTTCGACATCAGTCGGCGATACCCAAACGCGGCCTTCATCGCCGACGCGGAACCAGGTTTCCGCCAGCACCATGCCCTGACACAGCAAGTTGGTGAACGGCTCATCGGACTTAACCAGACCTTCATCGCGCATCGCCTTGTAATAGAAACGCGCGTACATCAAATGCATGGTGGCGTGTTCGATGCCGCCGATGTATTGATCGACCGGCAGCCAGTAGTTGGCTTCTTCCGGTTCGATCATGCCGTCGTTGTAATGCGGCGTGGTGTAACGCGCGAAATACCAGGACGATTCCATAAAGGTATCGAAGGTATCAGTTTCGCGTTTGGCCGGTTTGCCAGCCAAGGTGGTGTCTTCAAATTCCGGGTTGTTTTTAATCGGCGAACTGGCGCCGTCAAAGACCACGTCTTCAGGCAACACCACTGGAAATTCGTCGGCCGGTTTGGCTTCGCCATCGACATAAACCATCGGCACCGGCGCGCCCCAATAACGTTGGCGGCTGACACCCCAATCGCGCAGACGGTAGTTGGTGGTGACTTCACCCAACCCTTGCGCGGCTAACCAGTCAGCGATTTTCTTAAAGGCTTCCTGGCTGCTCAGACCATCGAATTCACCGGAATTAACCACCACGCCTTTTTCGGTAAAGGCTTCGGTCGACAAATCGACCTTGGCATCGCTGCCGTCAGCCGGCGCTACGACTTGCTTAATCGGCAAACCGTAAGCCGTGGCGAATTCCCAGTCGCGCTGATCGTGACCAGGCACCGACATCACCGCGCCGCTGCCGTAATCCATCAACACAAAGTTGGCCGACCAGACCGGGATTTCCTCACCGGTGATCGGATGAATGGCAACCAAGCCGGTGGCATGACCTTTCTTTTCCATCGTCGCCATATCGGCTTCGCTGGTGGTCATATGGCGGCATTCTTCAACAAACGCCTGCAGGCTGGGGTTGTCTTTGGCGGCAGCTGTGGTCAGCGGATGGTCCGCCGCCAGCGCCATATAGGTCACGCCCATCAAGGTGTCGGGACGGGTGGTATAGACTTCGACCGACTGGTCGCTGTCTTTCAATTTGAAACGCAAGGTGACGCCCAGGCTGCGGCCGATCCAGTTGCGCTGCATCGCCTTCACTTCTTCCGGCCAGCCCTCGAGCTGGTCGAGTTGCTCCAGCAATTCACCGGCGTAGGCCGTGGTTTTGACGAACCACTGATCCATCTCTTTGCGTTCCACCGGCGTATCACAGCGCCAGCAGCAACCGTCGTGCACCTGTTCGTTGGCCAATACCGTCTGGTCAACCGGACACCAGTTCACCGCCGAGGTTTTCTTGTAAGCCAAACCTTTTTCGACCAGGCGAGTGAAGAACCACTGCTCCCACTTGTAATAGTCCGGTGAGCAGGTCGTGACTTCGCGGCTCCAGTCGTAGGCAAAGCCCAGGGCTTTGAGCTGGCCGCGCATGTGGTCGATGTTTTCATAGGTCCATTTGGCCGGCGCCACACCGTTCTGAATAGCGGCGTTTTCCGCCGGCATGCCGAAGGCGTCCCAGCCCATCGGCTGCAGGACGTTTTTACCCAGCATGCGCTGGTAACGGCTGATTACATCGCCGATGGTGTAGTTGCGAACGTGCCCCATGTGTAGCTTGCCGCTTGGGTAAGGCAGCATCGACAGGCAATAGAATTTCTCTTTGCTCATGTCGACGGTGGCTTTGAACACCTGTTGCTCATTCCAGGTGGTTTGCACCTGGCGTTCAATCGCGGCCGGGGAGTAGTTCGCGTCCATCGGATTCCTGTTGTTCGAGGTCAAAGTTTAAGGTCACTGTTTGGAGTCAAAGCTGAAACGGGTGGCAGGCACACACCCGGACGGCTGAGGATACCCGACCAGCGGGCTTTTTTCGACTGGCAGAACGGTCTGAACAGCCTTGGCGAGGATAAAAACGGCGTCAGCCCAGATAGCGCTCCAGCACAGCCACGACGGCGCCGTGATAGACCGCGCCAAAGAGGTTCAGATGGTTCAGCCAGTGGTACAGATTGTACAGCGCGATGCGCTCATCGAAGCCTGGCGCCAGAGTATTCTCTGCCTGATACGCCCGATAAAACTCAGGCGCAAAACCGCCAAAAGCATGGGTCATCGCCAAATCGGCTTCCGGCCAGCCGTAGTAACA
The DNA here is from genome assembly GCF_043196805.1 of Saccharospirillum sp. HFRX-2. NCBI lineage: Bacteria > Pseudomonadati > Pseudomonadota > Gammaproteobacteria > Oceanospirillales > Saccharospirillaceae > Saccharospirillum > Saccharospirillum sp. HFRX-2. The sequence goes on along the minus strand of NZ_JBEBMU010000001.1, from coordinate 1,313,272 downwards.
GGCCGGGTCGATCAGCACTGGCACTGCGGCGGCATCGAAAAGCAGATTGCCAGACCACAAATCACCATGCAGTAACACCGGCTTCTGGGCCGGCAACCAATCCGCCAGCTTATCGACCAGACGCTCAGCTGCCTGCACCTCAGCAGCGCTTAACAGACCGGCATCGCGGGCGCGTTGCAGTTGGGGTCGGTAGCGTTGCTGCTGATAGAACTCGACGCCATCAGCACACCAGCGGTTGGTCTGCCGACTGTCACCACAGAAGGTGTCGAGGGAAAAACCAAAACGCTCGGCGCTGATCTGATGCTGCTGCGCAAGCTGGCGTCCGGCTTGCTGCCAACTGGTCGAGCCGGGCTGGCCCAAGGCGATGGCTTCCATCACTAAACGATCGTCCGCCACCGACATCACCTTCGGCACCCGCCAGCCGGCATCCGCCAGAGCTTGCAGGCCGGCGGCCTCGGCGGCGTAAAAACCCTTCGGCGCGGCCTCGTTGTGCTTGACAAGCACTGGCGTGCCATCCGCCAAACGCTGACGTTCAAGCTGGTTCATCGTCCCAATCCCCCGCTTTACGCAGCACCACCACATCCGCCGCCACGGCCTCCAAGGCAGCAGCGCCCAGCCACTGCGCCAGCCAGCGAAAGGTTGCCGGTGCATAGAAAGCGATATGGGTGGGGTCGTGGGTATAGCGCCATTGCTGGAAGGCTGCCTGGTCACGTACCTGCTGGGTTTGAATCACCAGCAAACCTCCGGGCAGCAGTTGTTGCCATAAGCTCGACAACACCTGCGCCGGCTGCGCCAGATGCTCAATCACCTCGGTCAAGGTAATAAAATGAAATCGGCGCTGTAAAACTTCGCTATCCGGCCGATAGAAAAGATCATATAGCGCAACCGGATATCCTGCCTCTTCGAACATCGCAGCCAGAGCAGGGCCGGGCCCGCAGCCGAAGTCCAGCCCTTGATGGCCAGGTGGCATTCGATCGACCACCGCACAAAAAGTGCGGCCCAGGAAGCGCCGATAGCCAGCGTCGTCTAGAGTGTTTTCATGTCGGTCGTATTCAGCCTTTTCCTGAGCTGCCGAAATATGCTGCTGGATGGGCACGCGCACGAGCTGGCAATGTTGGCAACACCAGTAATCACGTTTGCCCCGACGGTGCCAGAGTGACGCCCGTGTTGCACCACACAGCGGACATAGATGCGCCTCTGGGGCTGGAATTGGGTGCTTAATATCAACCATGCTAAGAGTTATTTCCGACAGGTCTAATAAGGCTACCAAGGAGTCCGGTATATACGCCATCACTGCACGCTACCGGTCTGGTTGGCTGACTTGGGGTCAACAAGGGAAACCCGCTATCGTGCCATTACGTTCAGTACGTCGTCTTTGGGTAGTGCTGTGGTTTTTACTCGCTTGCACTGCGTTGCCAACCTTGCTCTGGGCGGAAGAACAAAGCCTGGACACACGCAGCTATTGGTTATCACTGCCTGACGATTGGCAGCCGCAACGACTGGATGCCGAAACCCTGCGCAGCGTCCAGACTGACCTTACCATCAACTGGAATGGCGGTGTCGACTGGCATCTGATGACCTTGCAATCAGACCAGCCCATTCGCCATTTTTTGGACTTCCGGAATTCTTCTGTTATCGGCCTGTTTCATCATTGGGTATTCGATGAAAATGGTCAGCAGGTCGCTGAATTTGAAGGCGGTATTCAAAGCGAAGTCTACAACCCTATTTTTCTACGCCACAGTCGCTTAATTGCCCTGCCGCCGGGTCAGTATCAAATCCTGACTCGACTCGACAGTCCCTTCTATCTGGCTGACCCGGTGCCGCAGATTTTCCCCTTCGATGGCTATTTGAAGTCGATCAAAATCGGCAACGCCATCACTCTGATTGGCATGGGTATCTTTTTCTCGATGGGCGTCTATTACATCGTCCTGGGTTTAAGCCGACGCCGAATAGGCGACTTTTTTTACGCTGTTTTTATCTGGGGTAATTTCGTCTATAACGGCGCTGCCCTGCTGGTGTTTTCCGACCTGTTTCATATCAAGAATTTTTATTTAATCAGCATTCCCATTGTTGCCGCATCCAACCCGGCTTATATCGCCTTCGTCATGGTGTTGCTGAATATCAATCGCTACACCTCGCGCACCTTGACGCGCATCGGGCACGGCATTATCGGGCTGTTAATGGTGTTTTGGGTGATCGCCCTGGTGCAACCGACCTGGTCACTGGAATTGGCGCGTTATGGTGTTGGGCTGTTTGCGCTCTATGGTATCAGCGCGGGCATAACCCGGTTGATACAGGGCAATCGCACCGCGCGTTATTATCTGGTCGCCAACATCGCTTTTTTTATTCCGGGACTGATGTCCATTGCCGTTTCCAGCCTGGCATTTTCCGAAACGCTTTTCGTCGAACACGTCGGGCTCTTTGCCGTCGCCATCGAAGTGATTCTGTTATCGCTGGTCATCAGCCATCAGGTAGGCATGGTCTATCGCGAAAAGGAAGCCGGGCTATTTGCCACTCAGGAAGCATTGCTGGCCGCCAACCAGGCGCTGGAAACCAAGGAACGTTTTCTAGCCAACGTCAGTCACGAATTACGCACGCCTTTAAATGCCATTCAGGGTTCGGTAGAACTGATCGATCAATACAGTTTGCCGACCCGAGTTCAGCGTCATATTCAAGCCATTCATACCTCGTCTAATTTCCTGCTCTATCTGATCAACGACATTCTCGATCTGGCCAAGCTCAACGCTAACCAACTTGATCTGGTCAACGAAGCATTCGATCTCGATGTCGCCATCGACGAACTGGGCGGACTCTATTGCAATGCCTTCAATCGCGACCGAGTTTGCCTGACCATCGATATCGATGCCCGGGTACCTCGGCAATTAACGGGCGATGAAAACCGTATCAAGCAGGTGCTCGCCAACCTGCTCAGCAATGCTTTTAAATTCACCGAGCAGGGTGACATCCGCCTGACCATTCGACCACTGGATAACCAGCACCTGGAATTTCGCGTCAGCGACACCGGCATCGGCATCGATGCCGACAAACTGCGGAGCGTGTTCTCCGCCTTCACCCAGGCCGATGCCTCCATCGCCCGTCGCTATGGTGGCACCGGCCTCGGTCTGCACATTGCTTCGAAACTGGTCAACCTGATGGGCAGTGACCTGGGTGCCGACAGCGAACCCGGCCGTGGCAGTCACTTCTATTTTCAACTGCCCGATATAGGCCCTTTTGCCGAGCCCGCGACCACCGCCCAGCCGCTCGGGTTGATCTATGAAAGTGAAGAACTGGCAACTTTGCTGCGGCAAGATCTAACGCGATTCGGTATGGCACCGGTGGTGCAACTGGCCATCGCCGACCTGCCGGAGCAAAATCTGCCGGCGGTCCAGCTGTGGCTGGTCATCGCCAAGAACTTTGACGCTGTGGTACACGAACGGCTGAGCGACACCGCGGTACCGGTAAAATGGTATGTGCATAACGCCACCGGCTCGGAACACAACAACGACACCATCGATATCGAACTGCTGCCCTACGCCCGCATGAGCCTGGCGCACCTGCTGGAAACGCCGGCGGCGATCGAGCCTCCGGAACAGGTCAATCGACTGCTCAGCCAGATGCAGATCGTGGCCGTCGACGACAACCTGGTGAACCTGAAAGTACTGATGGGCATGTTGCGCCGGCTGAACGTTGACTGCGTTGGTTTCGAACGCCCCGAAGAAGCCATCCGCTACATCGGCTCGAACTTCCCGGATATTGTGCTGATGGACGTGCAAATGCCCATCATCGATGGTCTGGAAGCCACGCGGCACCTGCGTCAGCAAGGCTTTCGCAATCCGGTTATTGCCTTTACCGCCAACGCCTCCGATCATGACCTGGATAACTGCAGCTCGGCTGGCATGAACGATGTGCTGGTCAAGCCCATCAAACTGGAAGAGTTGAAACGCATGTTATTGAAGTGGTCAGACTCGGTCAGCAAGCGCTGACTTCTGACTGGGAAGTAACCTTTGAAAAAGGAAAGTCTATGAACGCTTCGAAGTGGTCACTGATCTGGCCGATGCTGCTGACGTTGCTAGTACCCATGGCCGCCGCCTGGTTTGCTTACCCATCCCACCTGCCGCCCAGCTTCGGTATTTTCCCTCCGGTTCAGGTTCCCGGCACACCGGGTTTTAATCTCATCTATTTCATTGCGGTGTCGGCCGTCGCGCTTTTTATCGCCGCTGTTTATCTCTGGCCAAAACGCCTGGGCTTTCAAGGTGGCCCGGTGCAACCGGCGCCAGCCAGGAAAAATCTGCCCTGGTGGTTCTGGGCCGGCGGTGCGGTGATGCTGTTTTTCTGGTGGCTGATGTGGGCCCGACCACCGGCACTGGGCACTCTGGTTTACTACGCCTTCAGCCCACTGTGGTGGGGTTTTATCGTTATGCTTGATGGCATTAATTATCGGCAGAACGACGGCAAATCATTGCTCGCCACCAAACCGGGTTTGATGCTGTTCAGTGCTTTGACATCGGTCGTCGGCTGGCTGTATTTCGAATTCTATAACTTCTTTGTGCAGTCCAACTGGTATTACCCCAATGGCCATATGGAAGAGCTGCCGCACAGCCTGATCGTGTGCATGTATCTGGTGGCCTACAGCACCGTTTGGCCAGCCATTATGCAGTGGTTCAACTTACTCAACAGCTTTCCCAAACTGGTCGCGCGTTACCAAAATGGCCCCAAGTGGAGCGTCAAAGGCAACAACCTGATCATCTTTGGTGTCATCATTATCGTCCTGCTGGTGTTCTTCCCATTCGGCATGTTCTGGAGCATCTGGATCGGCCCGATGGCAGTGATCATCGGCATGATGCAGCGGCTGAATATTTGGACACCTTTCTCCGCCATGGCCAAAGGAGATTGGTCACCGACGTTGTTGATTGCGCTGGCGTCGATCTGTAATGGTTTCTTTTGGGAATTGTGGAACTATGGCAGTGCCAACCCCGACCTCGGTTACCCCACCAACCCGCATTACTGGAATTATGACGTGCCCTATGTGAACGTCATTCATATCTTTTCCGATATGCCCTTGGTCGGCTATTTCGGTTATTTGCCGTTCGGTTTATTGGTGTGGGTGTTCTTGATTTGGGCGGGCAAGTTAGTCGGTAAAAACACCGACCTCTACCTGCACGATCATTCCAACTGATGCCAACCTAGTGTGCATAAAAAAGGGCCGCAATAGCGGCCCTTTTTACGGTTTGATCCCGCTGTTTATTTCAGCGGGCTGCGACCTTTGCTGGCGGCAATGCGCATGCGCAGGGCGTTCAGTTTGATAAAGCCTTCGGCGTCTTTCTGGTTATAGGCGCCAGCGTCGTCTTCGAAGGTGGCGATGCTTTCATCGAACAGGCTGTCGTCGGACTGGCGACCGGCGATGATGACGTTGCCTTTGTAGAGTTTGACGCGAACCTTGCCGTTCACGCGCTCCTGAGAGGCGTCGATCATTTCCTGCAACATGCGCCGTTCCGGGCTCCACCAGTAGCCGTTGTAAATCACTTCGGCGTACTTGGGCATCAGTTCGTCTTTGAGGTGCGCGACTTCGCGATCCAGGGTGATCGATTCGATGGCCCGGTGCGCCTTGAGCATGATGGTGCCTCCGGGCGTTTCGTAACAACCACGGGACTTCATGCCGACGTAACGGTTTTCGACGATGTCCAGACGACCAACGCCATTATCACCACCAACCTTGTTCAGGTAGGCCAGTACCTCGGCCGGGCTCATGGCTTTGCCATCGATGGCGACGATGTCGCCTTTCTCGTAGCTCAGTTCCAGGTAAGTCGGGCTATCCGGTGCTGCTTCCGGGCTGACCGACCAGCGCCACATATCTTCCTCGGCTTCGGCCCAGGGATCTTCCAAAATGCCGCCTTCGTAGGAAATGTGCAGCAGGTTGGCGTCCATGGAGTACGGCGATTTTTTGCCTTTCTTGTTGAAGTCGACCGGGATGGAATGCTCTTCGCAATAGGCCATCAGTTTTTCGCGCGAGTTCAGGTTCCATTCGCGCCAAGGAGCGATGACTTTCACGCCGGGTTTCAGCGCGTAGGCGCCGAGTTCAAAACGCACCTGGTCGTTGCCTTTACCGGTAGCGCCGTGCGCGATGGCATCGGCACCGGTTTCGTTGGCGATTTCGATAAGGCGTTTGGCGATCAGCGGACGGGCGATGGAGGTGCCCAGCAGATATTCGCCTTCGTAAATGGTGTTGGCGCGGAACATCGGATAGACGTAATCGCGCACGAATTCTTCGCGCAGGTCGTCGATGTAGATTTCTTTAATGCCCAAGGCTTTGGCTTTGGCGCGCGCCGGTTCGACTTCTTCACCCTGGCCGATATCGGCCGTAAAGGTGACGACCTCGCAGTGATAGGTTTCCTGAATCCATTTGGCAATGACGGAGGTGTCGAGGCCACCGGAGTAGGCCAGAACGACCTTCTTGATATCGGACATGATTGCTCCCAGGGCTATAAAGGCGGTAAGAAAGGCGCCCTATTCTACGGCCTTGGCGGGCTGGCCTCCAGTGCATTCCCAGCAAGAGTGCATGCCACTGGAGGCGTTCCTAGATGTAACCAGTGCTCAGTCGTCTTCTTCGACCGGCGCTTCCATCTCCATGTCCAGTTCTTTGATCTTGCGGGTCAGTGTATTGCGGCCCCAGCCGAGCAGTTCGGCGGCATCGCGACGGCGGCCGGCGGTATGCTTGAGTGCAGTTTCGATCATGATGCGTTCGAAACTGGGCACGGCGTTATCGAGCAAACGGCGTTCGCCGCGCGCCAGTTCACGATCGGCCCAGTTGCGCAGCGCCTGTTCCCAGTTTTCGCTGGCCACCGGCGCCTGGGTTTCATCAAGCAGTTCCGGCGGCAGGTCTGAGACCAGCACTTCACGACCGGAGGCCATCACGGTGATCCAGCGGCAGGTGTTTTCCAACTGGCGGACGTTGCCCGGCCAATCGAGGCGGCTCAAATAGGTTTCGGTTTCCGGACGCAGGGATTTCGGCTCCACATCCAGCTCTTCGGCGGCTTTATGCAGGAAGAATTCGAGCAGGCGCGGAATGTCTTCACGACGATCGGCCAGACGCGGCAGATGGATACGGATGACATTCAGGCGGTGGAATAAGTCTTCTCGGAAACGGCCTTCTTTAACCAGGTTTTCCAGATTCTGGTGCGTCGCCGCGATGATGCGCACATCGACTTTCACGGCGGTGTGACCACCGACTCGGTAGAACTCGCCATCGGCCAGCACACGCAACAAACGAGTTTGGGTTTCGGACGGCATATCGCCGATTTCATCGAGGAAGAGCGTGCCGCCGTCGGCCTGTTCGAAGCGACCCCGACGCTGGCCCTGCGCGCCGGTAAAGGCGCCTTTTTCATGACCGAACAATTCCGATTCCATCAAATCGCGCGGGATGGCGGCCATGTTCAAGGCGATAAAGGGGCTGTCGCGACGCGGGCTGTGACGATGCAGCGCGTGCGCCACCAGTTCTTTACCGGTGCCCGATTCGCCGTTGATCAACACCGTAATATTCGATTGCGACAGCCGGCCGATGGCGCGAAACACTTCCTGCATCGCCGGCGCTTCACCGATGATTTCGGTGTTACCTAAGGCCGGCGCTGGCTCGGCCGACGCCTGCTTTTGGCGGGTGTGCTCGATGGCACGCTCGACCAGGGAAACGGCTTCTTCGACATCAAACGGCTTGGGCAGATATTCGAAAGCGCCGCCCTGGAAAGACGCCACGGCGCTGTCCAGGTCGGAATGGGCGGTCATGATGATGACCGGCACCTGAGGATGATGATCGTGAATGCGGCTGAGCAGCTCCAGACCGTCGATGCCTTCCATGCGCACGTCGCTGATGATGGCATCGGGCGGATCCTGGTCGATCTTGCGCAGCAGCGCTTCACCGGTTTCAAAGCTGCGGCTGTCGATGCCCTGCTTTTCAAAGGCTCGCTCCAGTACCCAGCGAATCGACCGATCATCGTCGACGATCCAGACGCGATTAAGACTGCTCATTGAGCCCCTCCAAAGGTAAATAGACGCTAAAACGAGTCGAACCCGGTACTGAATCGCACTCAATAACGCCCGCGTGATAATTGATAATCTGCTGGGCGATGGACAGTCCCAGCCCAGTGCCCGATGGCCGTCCCGAAATCATCGGGTAAAAAATCTTCTCCAACATTTCCGGCGGAATGCCCGGACCGTTGTCCAGCACATCCAGCCGCACCACCAGTCGATAACGATGCTGACGGATGGTGAATTGCCGCACCGTGCGTGTGCGCAAGGTAATGGTCGGCTTAACGATGTCGTTTTCCAGCAGCGCCTGCAGGGCGTTGCGGGCAATGTTCAACACCGCCTGTATCAGCTGCGCTTCGTCGGCTTCCATATCCGGAATGCTGGGGTCGTAATCACGCACCAGTTCAATCCGGTCGCCACTTTCCACGTTCAGCAGCGAATAGACGCGCTCGGCAATCTGGTGAATATTGACCGGCATCTTGTTCGGCACCTGATGACTGCCCAACATCCGATCCACCAAATTGCGCAGCCGGTCGGCCTCCTCAATGATCACCTGGGTGTATTCCTGCAAGGAGGCATCGGGCAATTCACTGGCCAGCAATTGCGCCGCGCCGCGAATACCGCCCAAGGGATTTTTGATTTCATGCGCCACACCACGCACCAGATGGCGAGTGGTTTCGGTCTGTTCGATCAATCCCTCATCGCGGCTGATACGCATGGCACGATCGGCCGGCAACATCTCGACGATCAGGTGTAACTGCTCGTCTTCCATATAGGGCGTCACCATGAAATCGAGCGTCATGGCTTCGCGGTGCACCAACTGCCACTGCGCCGAGCGCACCGACAAGGTGGTACCTTCATCAACCGCCGACATCAGCACTTCCCGAATCTCAGTCGGGTTCACAAAGAGTGCATAGAAGGGCTGGCCGAGCACCTGCTTGCCCGAACGGATAAGCAATAACTCCGCCGACGGGTTGACGTGTTCAACAATCAGCTTGTCGTCCAGCTGGATGACAGCGGTGAACTGGTGATCCACCAACTGGCGAAAAAAATCGGTGTCTGGCACAAAAAAATTCCTGTGGATCCAAGTGCGCTCGCGAGCCGCAGGCAGCTGTACGCAAGAAGCAGGCCATTGAACGCAGGGATTTAATGCACGATTTCGGGGCTTCTCAAAATTATAGTGCACCAAAAGTGCTCTTATCGGTAAATATGCGAACCAAAATAGTGCAATTCGGTTTGAATTAACTGAGGACTGCTCGAAGTTCGAACTTACTGGCTTTCGTTTATACTCGAACGTCAATCCGCGACCGGTGTGCCAGATGGATCAGAAGTACCCGCTCAGACTGCTGGATAATGCCTGGCAACTCAGTGCCCGCGGGCAGGGACAAATCTTGCTGTTTGCTGATGCCAACGGTGCCAGCCTGGGCAGCCTGGTGAATGGTTTCCATCCCAACCCGACGCCGCGTCGCTTTCATTATCAACTCGGTCCGGATGCCGCTTTTTATGGCTATTACCCGCTGCTGGATGTGGTGTCGCGCCTGTACAGCGAACGCGGTCCGTCCGATCTGGACAGTTGGTTTGCCGAACTCAACATTTACCCACCCAATCGCACCATTTGGCGCCAGTTACTGGTCGATCACTACCTGCGGCGCCCACCTTTGTTGCTCAAAGACCACGTTATTCAACAATCCTTAAGTATGGGTGACGACCTGGTGCGGCTGCTGGCGGCGCTCACCACCGAGCGCCCGGTGTTGATTGCGTTAACCGGTGGTCACTGGGCGAGTACATCGCTGCAACAATGGCTTGGCCGACAACGACCAACGCTGGCCGCTAAGGTGATGATCCTGGTCGCCAACGATGCCGACCAATTACCGCTGGTCGACAGCATCGCCCTGGAAGCACCGCCGGGCCATGCCGTCAGCCAGGCGGGCTGGTTGATCGACCTGCCGCCGAGCAACAGCAGCCTGCCCAACTGGCCGCTGCTCGACCCGATCAAGAGCGAGAGCATTCCCACCCTGATTCAACAGGCACTGCAAAACCACGCCTTGCTGTGTCACGAAGAAACGCTGGCGCTGTGTGACCAGATCAACCAGATGCTGGACGAACGCCAGATCATTCTGGTCAACGATCACCGCTACGATTTACTGCTGCTCGAAGCCGAGGCGTTGTTCTACAGCGACCGTTACAACGGTGCCATCACGGCGCTCAACGAGTTGCTCGAACTGGCGCGTCAGGAAGGTGATGCGCTGTGGCAGTTCGATGCTTATCTGCGGCTGGCCTGGTGCGGTCTGCACAAATATCGACTGGGCGATGCCTGGCAGATGATCAAACACGCTCAATCGGCGCTGCAAAGTGTCGAGCGGCAAAACGCCGATTGGCTGCTGCGCGAACGCCAATGGTTGCTGCTGCAAGCCCTGCTCTATGGTCAGGAACATCGGCGCTTGCCAGAGACCAGCCAGCATCGGCTGGAAGCCTTGCTGCCGATGGAGCGCAACGACGATTTCCTGTACGCCTTTCGCTTTGCTCAGGTCAGTTGGGCATCGAGCCTGAGCCCGAGTGAACTGACTTATTTGCGCAAAGCTCTGGTCGGCAGCCTGGGATGGGCCCGCCGGCTGAACAACAAGGTCGCGGCGATCAAGATACTGCATTCGATGGCGACCCTGGCGTCACGCGTCGGCCGTCACAACCGGGCGCTGCGTTGTTTGTATCTGGCGCTGCATCTGGCCGAAACACTCGACTCACCCAGCCACGATGTACCATTGCTCAGTGCCCTGGGCTGGTTACGGCTGAACCAGAACGAACTGGCCGCCGCGCGCGATACCTTTCAGGCGGCGCTGCAACGACTGCAACAAACCACCAACTATCATCAGGTGGCGATCACCCTGAACAACCTGGCCTGGGCGTATTTTGTCGGCGCAAACCTGCCGGAGTGCGACCGCCTGCTCGGCACCGCCATTCGCTTGTGTCGCAGCCGCGGCTTCCGCAGCCTGCCCTATCACACCCTCGACGATTTATTGTTGCACCAGGCGCTGTGTCGTTTTTATCAGGGCAACAGTGTGCTGGCGCAACGCACCCTGCATGAGATTGACCATCGCCATCACAACCTCAGCGCCAAGGGTGAATTGCTGCATTCGTGCCTGTCGCTGTATTTCGCGCGCGCCGAGAACGACAGCGCCGCCCAAGCCCTGTTGACCGAACGACTGAACGCCCAGCTCGAAACCGAGCTGGAAATACCGGCCTATCTGGTCGATATCGTGCGCCATGCGCGTGGCGAACCCAGCCAACAGCTGACCTGGCTGAATCATGACATCAGCTCGGCCAATGCGTTGTCGAGCCGACCGGTTGATGTGGTGTCGCTGCTGCGCTCGGCAGAACTGGAAGGCGAGGTGGAAAAGCTGCAACAGCGGGTGCGTGATACGCGCTTGCTGTCGCATCTGAGTGCTCAGGCCAATGCCGCCACCGACGCCGGCCGGCTGACCGAAACCCTGGTCCGCCAGCTCAGCGCTCACCTCGACTGCGATTACGTCGCCATCGAACTGCGGCCTCAGGCTTATATGTCGCCCACTTTTCACAGCCACGGCCTGGATGACATCAGCGCCGAGCGGCTGCATCAGGTCCTGGCGATGCACAAGCTGACCCGTGGACGGGTGCTGCTGAATTTGCGCGATCTGGATATGGAAGGCTTTGAAACCGGCGCGCTCTACATCAACTCGATCAGCCTGCCCAAGCACGACTTTGGCGACCTGGTGTTGATGACGCGTGACCCTCAGGGTTTTGAAGAATCAGTGTTGCGCACCACCGCCATGCTGGCGGCGCAATTGGCCGCCGCCATTCAACGACTGATGCACGAACGCGAGCTGCAGTATTTGTCGTCCACCGACATGCTGACCGGACTGATCAACCGCCAGGCACTTTACCCGCGCTTGGAAGAAGAGTTATCGCGCACCCGACGGCACTCGAATTATCGTTTCTGCCTGGCGTTTCTCGATCTGGATAATTTCAAATACCTGAACGACCACTACGGCCATAACCTGGGCGATCAGGTGTTGCAGGGGTTTGCCAAATCGCTCGATGACCACAGCCGTGCCGAAGATCTGGTGGCGCGTCTGGGCGGCGATGAATTCGTCATTCTCTTTCCCGGCCAGACCGGCGAACAGGTGGCGCAATTCTGTCGCCGGCTGCTGAAACAATTCGGCACCACCAAGGCCGTCCAACAGACGCTGAAGCGCTTTACCGGCCAGTCATTGAAGTTACCCAGCGAACGCCGTTTGGGCTGTTCGGTCGGCATTATTGAACTGGATCGCGACACCGTGCCGCGCTCTGTCGATGCGCTTTTGAACCAGGCCGATCAGGCCATGTATGCGGCCAAAAGCCAGGGCAAAAACCAAGCCGTGGTGGTGCCTTTTAACGCGGCGCTGGACGATAGCGTTCGATAAAACCGCGCGCCTCAGCGTTCAGCTCAGCGGCTACGCCATAGTCGGCGTCGGCCAACAACAGCGTCAGCAGGCGCTGGCCCACACCGCGACCGCGAGTCGCCGCCCGTACTGCAAAGCCAACAATGACCTCAGCCTGCAACAAAGCCACAGCAACGATGCGCTCGTTAAAGCGGGCAACGACGAGCTCCACCGAGGCTGGATCGGCCAGCCAGCTTTGCCAGGCGCGGCTATAGGAGGCGCAACCGCTCTGCTCAGACGCCAGGCGTTCAAGTTCGGCCAGATCGCGTTCGGTGGGTTGAGCCAATGACTGTGCAGTGACCGGCATAACGGCCTCCATGGGTGGTTTGGCGCGCAGCATACCGATATACTGGCGCCTCGCAAGCGGGCGCTGATTTGCCCGCTCCCGTCGACCCAAAATGTAATTTCGAGAGTGTCCTATGAGTCGCCAGGCGACGATCGAACGCAACACCACCGAGACGCGCATCCGTGTCAGCCTTAATCTGGATGGCGAAGGCCAGGCCAAATTCGATACCGGCATGCCCTTCCTCGAACATATGATGGATCAGATTGCCCGCCACGGCCTAATCGATCTGGACATTCTGTGCCAGGGCGACAACCACATCGACGACCACCACAGCGCCGAAGACATCGGCATCACCCTAGGCCAGGCCATGGCCAAGGCGGTAGGCGACAAGAAAGGCATCACCCGTTACGGCCACGCCTATGTGCCGCTCGATGAAGCGCTGTCACGCGTGGTGATCGACTTCTCCGGTCGCCCGGGTCTGTTCTACGAGGTGCCTTTTACCCGCGCCAGCGTCGGTGGTTTCGACGTCGATCTGTTCCGCGAATTCTTCCAGGGTTTCGTCAACCACGCTCAGGTGTCGTTGCACATCGACAACCTTAAAGGCGCCAACTCCCACCACCAGGTGGAGACCGTCTTTAAAGCCTTCGGTCGGGCACTGCGCATGGCGCTGTCGGCCGACGAACGCATGGCGGGCGTCACACCTTCGACCAAGGGTGTGCTCTGAGCCAACCGCAAACAGCCGGGTGCCAGGCCCGGCTAACACCACTTTTTGAATGATGAGGACAACGTGAGCGCCACACTGCTGACCGTGATCGACTATGGCATGGGCAACCTGCATTCGGTGGCCAAGGCACTGGAACACGTTGCACCCGCTAACGTTCATATCGAAGTCACCGACAACCCCGAACGCATTCGTGAAGCCGACCGTATTCTACTGCCCGGCGTCGGCGCCATTCGCGATTGCATGGCGGAAATTCGTCGTCAGGGCGTCGATTTATTAGTCGACGAAGCCGTGCGCGACGGCAAACCCCTGCTCGGTGTTTGTGTCGGTATGCAGGCGTTAATGGCGCACAGCCTGGAAAATAACGGCATCGATTGTCTGAACTATTTCGACGGCGAAGTGCGCCGTTTTCGCGACGGCGCTGTGGACGAGCACGGCCTGCCGATGAAAGTGCCGCACATGGGCTGGAACAACGTCGAACTGAAAGTCGACCATCCCTTATTAGCCGGCATCAACAGCGGCGATCGCTTTTATTTTGTGCATTCCTATTACGCCGATGCGCACCCGGAATACACCGCCGCCAGCTGCGAATACGATGCAACCTTCGCGGCGATGATTTATCGCGACAATATCTTCGCCACCCAGTGCCACCCGGAAAAAAGTTTTCCCGCTGGCCTGACCTTATTGGAAAATTTTGTCCGCTGGAACGGCCAGCCATAACAGCTGCCAGGCACAGCAATGAGGAGTACCGATGCTGATCATCCCCGCCATTGATTTAAAAGACGGCCAGTGCGTGCGCCTGCAACAAGGCCGCATGGAAGACGCCACCGTCTTCGGTTCCGACCCGGTGGAAATGGCCGGTCGCTGGGTGGATGCCGGCTGCCGCCGACTGCATCTGGTCGACCTCAATGGCGCCTTTGAAGGCAAGCCGATGCACGCCGAAGTCGTCGCTGCGATTTCGCGTCGTTACCCCCAATTACCGATTCAGATTGGCGGCGGCATTCGCACTATCGACATCATCGAAGCCTACGTCGAAGCCGGCGTCAGCTGGTGCATCATCGGCACCGCCGCGGTTAAAGACCCGGCTTTTGTACGCGAAGCCTGCGCCGCGTTTCCGGGCAAAATTATCGTCGGCATCGACGCCAAAGATGGCCTCGTTGCCACCGAAGGCTGGGCCGATGTCAGCCAGGTGAAAGCCACCGATTTAGCGCGTGATTTCGCCGACGCTGGTGTGTCCGCCATCGTCTATACCGACATCGCGCGCGACGGCATGATGCAGGGCGTTAACCTCGAAGCCACAGTGGAAGTCGCCCAGGCCGGCGGCATTCCAGTCATCGCCAGCGGCGGTGTGACCGACATCCACGATATCGAACGGCTGTGCACCGTGGCCGACCAGGGTTTGCTCGGCGCCATTACCGGCCGCGCCATTTACGAAGGCAAACTCGATGTGCGCGCGGCTCAGGCTTACTGCGACGAACAGACAGGAGCGAACTGAGATGGGCTTGGCGAAGCGGATTATTCCTTGTCTGGATGTCGACGCCGGTCGCGTCGTCAAAGGCGTTAATTTCGTCAACATCCGCGACGCCGGCGACCCGGTGGAAGTCGCCAAACGCTACAACGACCAGGGCGCCGACGAGATCACCATGCTCGACATCACCGCCACCCACGAAGGCCGCGACACCATGGTCGACACCGTCAGCGCCATCGCCGGTCAGGTGTTTATTCCGCTCACCGTTGGCGGTGGCATTCGCACGCTCGACGACATTCGCACCATGCTCAACGCCGGTGCTGATAAAGTGTCGATCAACAGCGCCGCCATTAAAAACCCCGACTTCGTACGCGAGGCGTCACAACGCTTCGGCGCCCAGTGCATCGTCGTCGCCATCGATGCGAAAAAAGTCGGCGACCACTGGGAAATTTTCACCCACGGCGGCCGTAACGCCACCGGTATCGACGCCGTCGAATGGGCGAAAAAAATGGACGACTACGGCGCCGGCGAAATCTTATTAACCTCGATGGATCGCGACGGCGTTAAAACCGGATTCGACATCGAACTGACCCGCGCCGTGGCCGACGCCGTGCGTGTGCCGGTTATCGCCAGCGGCGGTGTCGGCAACCTGCAACACCTGGCCGACGGCGTTTTGGAAGGTCACGCCGATGCGGTGTTAGCCGCGAGTATTTTCCACTTTGGGGAGTACAGTATTGGCGAGGCTAAAGCGGTGATGAGTGAGTGTGGGATTGAGATGCGGGTGTAATATCTGTCCGCTTTCAGGAGCCTGACTCTTTTTTTTTATGTATCTTTAGTTTAAAAAGACTCCTCACATAACCAAACGCAGAAACGGGGTTGTGTTTGCATCCTAAAACTAGAGAAATATTGACCATTAGCAACGCCAAAAAAATTTCATCAATATAGTGGTTTGCAACGTTTTTTTAAAAAGGGAAAATCTAATGGACTCACTGGAAACTAATAGCACACAACAAGTGATGCGCTTACGCGTCGCGTTTCTTCATTGGGCTGTCTGCTTAAGTATCTTCATAGTATTGTTGGTACTTTCAAACACATACATTTCTAGTCCATTTGGAACAATCGCATTCTTCTTTTACTTTGCTACAGGCGTTTACCTCAATCGGTCAGTTCTTAGGAAAATCATTGAATGGCATCCTGTATACAACACTCTCGAAAATGTGACCTCTAGTAAACTGAGGTTTTTCTTGCTTTGGCCTATCACTTATTTCTTTCTATTCATTCGACTAGGAATAAACAAAATTCTATAACATTTTCCGTCCGTGCCAGTTCATTAATATAACTGGCACGGAAATATCTAACTTGAAGCTCTGCCAGTAACATACCTGTACCTTAAATTATTAATTTCCTTATTTGCAGCTTTCAATAGCCGATATCGAACCTCAAACTCAGGTATTAAAGTGAACTCCTCTTCCTGAGCCTGCTCATGGTCATACCTTTCTGCAGTCACATAAATCCCAGGGTTTATTGAGTCTAACTCGAATATTTTTTTCACCTGACTAAGTGCTTCTTCTATTTTCTTACAAGCCAAGCCCACAACACCTTCAGTATATTCCTGAACAATCCGATGAATGCTTGTAAGCTGAGAGACATAATCTCTCACCAACGGTGTCAGAGAAATGGCATCCCCATGATTCATCATTTCATTGGCAACTGCTCTTTTAAATTTTGGATCTCTTAGAAACTCATTCACACTCATTTTTGGTGATATTGTCACCCCGACCCCTGGATTATCAACATCCAATTCTTCTCTGGAATGTTTAAATGAGATCATATGAATCGGAAAACCTCGATGTTGCGTATAATTCCTTAGCGCCTCCATCACTCGGTAAGCAAAACTGGCATCGTATTGTTTAGATTTCTCTTTCGAGAAAAACGCATCATTCCCCACCCCCAACAGCTTCTTAATATGATGATCACCATGATCAAGATAGGCTCGCGCAGTTGCCATAAAATTAAAAATATGCCTATTTACTTCACTCCTTTTATTCTGGAAATCGTGAAAATCTCGCACTTCCCCAATCAAGTTAGTCAGAGCGGACCGAAGTAAATACGACTCATATTCTTTATAATTCTCTAATAAACAACGCATCTTCTCTTCAAGCTGAATTGCCTCCAAGAGGCAATTCTTAGAATTCACCAGATCACTATATCTTTCGGCATCGATTGTAATTTTATAGTTATTATTGTTATTAATAATTGGCTGTAAGAAGTAAATCATTTAAACCACCAATATAATTCCTTAGAAAAACAATCCAATCTCACCACACAGTACAAAGTGACCAAGAACCAACACTGAAATAATTAAAGAACTCCAATGAATATCCACTTGAAATTCCACTTCCAGCTTTAATAAGAATTTATTAAAAAGAACCAACGCCAAAACAAATACTATTGACCTAAAGACTTAAAGCTCAGATCCCCTCAACATCCGGCTCCAAAAACCTCTTCCTAGCCTCCTCAGAAAACAACCGTTCCGCCGAATAATGCGTCAGCATGATTTGGGTATCCAGCATCTGCGGGTAACGATCAATCAAATCGTCCGCAGACATCGCGCTGCCAGCTCTGTCCATAAAATGTTTCACTGCCAATATCCAGGCTTTTGTCAGCGTCTCATGGAATTTCGCGGGGTCGACTTTGTTGCGAATAAGGAATTGGTTGAGGGTGTCACGCATCTGGTTGGTGGCGGTATCTGGGTCGCTTTCGCAAAGGTAGACGTAAGCCAAGCGTAGATGGGCGCGGTGGTTGAAGTCGGCCGCCGGGAAAGTGCAGCTTTCCATTTGCTGTCGGAAGGTCTGGTCGTCGGGACTGGTGCTGAAATTCATGGTGCCGCCTCCCTGAAGCCTTTGTGCGGTTTGGATCAAGCGCTTAGCTTGCACCCAGGAGCAGTACGATCCTGTGCCCTGCTCCTATGGTTTATGGATCTGCGTTGTTGATTGATCTTCAACACATGCCGATCACTTTGTGATCAACCTCTCACTTTTTGCGAATTTCCTCAAGCCTAAAAATGCTTCAGGCACCCCTAGTCAGCGCTTGCTCGCATCGCAGTCAACTTGTATTGCAACTGACGCTGAGCCTGACGAGCCCGCTTGCCCATCACAGTGCGCAACAGAGGTGCCAGCAATCGGAACGTCCAACGAGTGTTGCGGCTGTAAAATGCCCAGTCGATTTTGGTCCGGCCGCTGGGCGCAATCGACAGCCGAATTTCCATGCGCGGCTGAATGCCGTCGAGGTCACCTTCGGTGGTAAAGATGTGAGCGGGCTCATAGTCCACCACCGAAACCGACACCGGCTGAATGCCTTTGCCGGGCACCTTGACGTCTTCGAGCCAGGTTTTACCAGGGCCGATTTCAGCGGAATCTTTTTCGACGATACGGATGACTTCGGGAAACCAGTCGCCGAAGTTGGTCATGTCGGACAGGTAGTTAAAGCTCGGTTCAATGGGTGTTTCGGTCAACAGGGTAAAGCTCGCCAGTTTGATCACTCTTGCCTCAGTGCAATAACGTTTTTTAAGGAAGCCTGTTAGTGCGGCTGATTGCACCGGCATCAAGCGGACAGAAGTCATTTTATGCCGTTTTATGGCCAATCACACTGCGTCCGCCGAAACGCCTTTGGCCAATAACACCAAAACCAGTGCCAATAGCGCACAGCCGAGAAAACCCAGCGCCAACGAATAGAGTGTTTGGTTGTAAAACTGTCCGACCAGCAGCGCCACGCAGACAGAAATCAAACTGGACACAGAAGCAATCACCGACGCGCCCAAACCCGCCACCCGACCCAGCCATTCCATCGCCAGCGCATTGATGTTGCCGAACAGCAAACCGACGCAGAAAAACAAGCCAAAACCCAATGCTAAAAACGTCAGTAGTGATGGGTAACCATCGCCTGACCAAGACGCCAATAACAACAAAATCGACAGCACGATCATGCCGACCAGAGCGGTGATGGTCTGGCGCTGCATACCGAGTTTCATCACCAGTCGGCCATTGGTGAAGGATGCCAGCCCGATGCCGGAAGCCAGAATGGCGAAGTAAATTGCAAAGCTCGCACCGGCATTATAAAGGTCGCTGAAAATCGCCTGGGCGGTGCTCAAATAGGTGACCTGGCAACCGAAGATCAAGCCGGCCACACCGGTGTATGCCATGACTTTGGGGTGGCGCACGATCAGCCCGGTATTGGCGGCAAGTTTGCCAAGCGACAGTGGAATGCGTCGCTCCTGACTGAGGGTTTCCGGTTGCCGCAGCAGCAACCAGGTCGCACCGATTGCCGCCAGAACGGCGTAGGAAATAAAGATGCCGCGCCAGTTACCGACAGCCAAAACCAACTGACCGTATGCCGGTGCCACCATCGGCACCAGGATGATCAGCATCACTACAAAAGAAAAAATTCGCGCCATGGCATCGCCGGAAAACTGATCGCGAATCAGCGCCCGGGTGCCGATTTTCGGTCCGGCCACACCGATGCCCTGAATAATTCGCCCGGCCAGCAGCATCGGCAGGCTGGTTGCCAGAGTGGCGATCAGGGTGCCAACCATAAAGATGCCCAGACCGGTCATGATGGCTGGCTTGCGACCGTAAGCATCGGCCAGCGGACCAAAGGTCAGTTCGCCGAAAACCATGCCCAACACCAGCATCGACACCACCAACTGAGTGTCGGTGGTGCTAACGCCAAACTGCGCTTCGATGGCCGGCAGGCCGGGCAAGATGGCATCGAGCGATAGGGCCGTCAAACAGGTCAGTAACGCAAAGCCGGCAACCAGTTCGGGCAAGGATCGTGATGGTGGTTTGGGAATGGCGGACTCGGACATGGATTGCTCAACAGCCTGACAAACAGCCGACGAGACTACCGCAACTCAGTCACGCAACAGAAGCGCGGAGATAAAAGTTTTTGACATCTCGGTGCCCCTCCCGGATTATTTTTCGACTGACAAATTTAATAAAAAACGGGCACAGCTATGTATCTCGGTATCGATCTTGGAACCTCGGGCCTGAAGGCCATCCTGCTCAATGAAAACGGCCAGTTGGTCGCCCAGGCAACCGCACCTTTAACCGTCAGCCAGCCGCAGCCCGGTTGGTCGGAACAGGCACCGGAAGACTGGTGGCAAGCCATGCAAGCCGCTTGCGCCATGCTGGCTAAAGAACAGGATCTGAGTGCGGTGCGCTCGGTTGGTCTGTCCGGCCAGATGCACGGCGCGACCCTGATCGATGCCCAAGGCGAGGTTATTCGCCCGTGCATGCTGTGGAACGATGGCCGCAGCGGCAAACAGTGCACCGAGCTGGAAGAACGCCTGCCCGATTTCCGCGAGCGCAGCGGCAACCTGGCGATGCCCGGCTTTACCGCACCCAAGGTATTGTGGGTTGCGGAAAACGAACCCGAAGCCTTTAAGCGCATCGACAAGGTGCTGCTGCCCAAGGATTACCTGCGCTACCGCCTGACCGGTGAATTCGCCTCCGACATGTCCGATGCCGCCGGCACTTCCTGGCTGAACCCGGCCGAACGCCGCTGGGACGATCAACTGCTGTTCGTCACCGGCTTGACCGAAGCCCATATGCCGCGCCTTTATGAAGGTCCGGATGTGACTGGCGTTGTCAGTGCCGCCGCCAGCGCGGCCACCGGTCTGCCGCAGGTGCCAGTGGTTGCCGGCGCCAGCGATAACGCCGGCGGCGCTTTGGGCGTGGGTTTGATTGAACCGGGCCAGTCGATGCTCAGCCTGGGCACTTCCGGTGTGGTCTTTACTGTCAGCGACGGCCATCGTGCCGCGCCTGAACAAACGGTGCATGCGTTCTGTCACGCCCTGCCCGGCCGCTGGCATCAGATGAGCGTGAATCTGTGCGCCGCCGAATGTCTGGCCTGGCTGGGCCGCATTACCGGTCGTTCGGTGCCCGATCTGATCGCGGCGGTGGAAGACAGCGGCCGCACCGAAACCAGTCTGACCTTCCTGCCTTATTTAAGTGGTGAACGCACGCCGCACAACGATCCGGGTGCGCGCGGTCAGTTTTTGGGTTTGTCGGTCAATACCGATGCCGTCGATCTGACGCTGGCGGTGCTCGAAGGCGTTACCTTTGCCCAGGTCGATGGTCTGCATGCGCTGCACGCCGCGGGTGTAAAACCGGCGGATATGAACCTGATTGGTGGTGGCAGCCGTTCGGCGTTTTGGCGTCAGTTGCTGGCCGATGCGTTGAAAATCCCCACCCATGCCCGCGACGGCGGCGATGTCGGCCCGGCTTTGGGCGCGGCGCGTCTGGCACAATTGGCCGACAGCAAAGCCGAGTGGTCACAGGTTTTCACCCAGCCCAAGCTGATGGAAACCTGCCAGCCGAACGCCAACCGTGCGGCTTATCTGGATACCCAACTGGCGCGTTACCGCGAGCTATACAAAGTCACTCGGCCGCTGCTGGGTTAACCCTGGTCAGACTGTTGTTCAGACAACCACTGCAAGCCCGTTAACTGTTCGCTTTGTTGCCACAGCTGACGGGCAACCTCAGCATTGCGCGCTCGGCGCGCACAATCCACTTTTACCGCCCGGCCACGCAATTCACGAAAGCCTCTTGGCCCGGTGAAATCGCCACCCCTGATGTCATCGCCCAGCGCCGCATAGAGTGTGGGCTGGGCGCCGGCCTGAGCGCTTTGCAAAAACACCGGCCCCACTATGCGCATCAACCAGGCCGGTAAGTAGCGTGACAACTCGGTATTGGAAACACCGGGGTGTGCTGCGACCGAAATGGTCTGATAACCCGCTGACTGCAAACGGCGCTGCAACTCGAAGCTAAACATCAAACACGCCAGTTTGCTTTGAGCATAGGCGGCTACCCGCGAATAACGCTGGCGACTGTTGAGATCGTTCAGATCAATAAAGCCGCGTCGATGCGCGATTGAACTGAGTGTCACCACCCGCGCACCCGGCGTCGATTCCAGCCTTGGCAGCAAGAGACCGGTGAGCAGGAAGTGGCCGAAATAATTGGTCGCCATCTGTAACTCAAAGCCGTCTTCGGTCAGCTCGAAGGGCGGAAACATCACCCCGGCATTGTTGATCAGCACATCGAGCTGACCGTATTGAGCTAAAAACAGCGCAGCGAATTCATGCACTGACGACAGCCGGCTGACATCCAGCGGTAACACATGAAGCTTTGCTTGTGGCTGCGCACTCAGCAGCTGCGCCCGGGCGGCTTCGGCTTTGTCGGCGTTGCGACAGGCCATGATCACCGTCATGCCTTTAGCCGCCAGCAGGCGCGTGGTCTCTAAACCCAGTCCGGCATTGGCGCCGGTCACAATAGCCACCTTGCCGGATACATCAGCGACTGTTTCCCATTTGAACACCATCGGCGTCACCTTAGTCGTTGTGTCTGAGTCGTTCACTGCATCAGCTTAGCCCGGCACTGTGAATGCGCTGAAAGTCAGTGTTCTCAGAGGCGGACAGATGCGCACCTTTGACTATACTGATGATATGGAACGGTGCCGATCCAGCGCCCGACAGGAGGTTTCTTTGCGTCAGTACATTCGCCATCCGACCGACGTGCCGTTAACAGTCCAGGCAGCCGATACGCAGAACCCAGGCGCCCGCCTGAAAAACTTCAGCTGTGGTGGCCTCAGCTTTTGCAGTGATCGCGCCTTGACGCCGGGTCAGACCTTACGTTTGAGCATCGACATCGAAGAACCGCCGTTTGAGATCGATGGTCAGGTGGTCTGGTGTCATGTTCAGGATGAGCACTATTTGATCGGCGTTTGCTTTCATAGCGATCAGGATGCGTTCTCGGTGCGCATGGTTGAGCAGCTTTGCCGCATCGAGGAATATCGCGAGAAAGTGCAGCGCACGGAAGGACGCACGCTCAACAGAGACCAGGCCGCGCGCGAATGGATTGAACGTCACGCGGCTGAATTTCCCACCTGGCAGCCAGAAAGCACCGGCCGATAAACGAACCACGGCTCGATGCCTGAGGCTGGCGTTCAATGATGCAGATCGAGCTCACGCATCAGGGTTTTCCACAGCGATTGAATATCACGCACGATGGGATGTCGTGGTTTGATTTCCGCCACAGCGCGACGCTCCAGCGCCATCTTTTCCACCTCAGTGGTGGCGCGAATCGACAAGGGTGTCGGCGCATCAAAACGCTCGGAAAACCCATCGATCGATTGCTGATGCAAGGCCAGCCGGCTGTTCACTCTATTGAAAAACGGCATCAGCTTATCGGCGCTGATGGCGTTGTCGTCGGCAAACTCCAGTACATGTTGATAACTTTCAAAACACAACGGTGTCGGCGTTAACGGCACCAGAATTCGATGCGCAGCACGATACGCCTGTTCGATCACCGTATTGATGCCGGGCGGGCAATCGATCAGCACCAGATCGTATTGGGATTTCAGCGAACGCAATAACCGCTTGAGGTGTTTTTCTGAGGCTTCGTCGGTCATCAGCCGATCGAGTTTGCGCAGGCTTTTGCGCGCCGGCAGCAAATAAACGCCGGAGTAACGCGAGGCTTCAATAAAGTCGTTCCAGTCGACACTGGTGCGCAACCAGTCGCGCGCTTTCAAGCCTTTGGATTCACCACCGGAGAGAAAATAACTGGCCGATGCCTGCGGATCGAGATCGATCAAGAGTGTTTCAAAACCGTACTCACTGGCCTGATGCGCCAGATGAATGGCCGTGGAGGTTTTACCCACGCCGCCTTTCTGACTGTGTATCGCTACCACTTTCATAAGAGGTCTCCCACCGTCAAACGGCAGTCAGGTTATGACAACGCCATGTCGATTCGATGACAGGGCAAACCGAATGTCGACATCGTCCGTATTAAGCAAAAAATCAACAGGCCAGCGTATGACTGTGACATTGAAACAAGCCCGCCAAAACCGCATACCCTTTACACGCGCCGAGGTAGCGGCTCTGCAGGCGAGCTTTTACCATCTGCACCTGTTTCAGGGTGACCAGGGCCATTTGTTGGTGAATGAAGACGGCAAACCCCTGGTGCTGAAATCCTTACCGGCGGTGCGTCAGTTATTGACACAATTGCCAGTCGCCTTTGCTGAGTTGGTGCACCGCAGCGCCTTCGGCGAAATGATTGGCCAGGCCGATGGTGACAACACCTTGAGACTGCCGTTAACCCTTCATACCGATGTTCAGGGAGAGCACGAATGACACCCAGCCGTATCATGTTGTTCTGGGGCCTTGGTGGCCTGGCCGTCTTTCTGATCCTGGCGCTGTTGCCCTGGGTGAACCCGGCGCTACTCGATTATTTCCACGATTTCAGCGCGCTAATTCTGGTGTTTCTGACCGGTTCAATGTGGCTGCCGGCAGTGACTGGCGAAGATCGCCATGTGCCCGCTATCAGCCTGTCCATGGTGCTCTTTGTGCTGGCCTGGGTCAGCTTCTATTTGCCGCTGTGGCTGGCGGTACTGATCCTGCTGCCGGCCTATCCGTTGCTGTGGTGGCAGGAACGTCGCTGGTTCGGCGCTACCCAACCACTGGACTATCGCAATCTGCGCACTCTGCTCACCTGGACCGTCACCGCGCTGCACATCCTGGCGTTGGCTGCGGTTATTTGACGCCGATCAAGCGGCTCGCTTAGCAACGGCAAAAGAACTCGCCAGTGCGATTGTAATTTTGTTACATTCTGTCGCGTTCCGGCACGGCCGGCTTGGATGACCAAAGGACACAGAGCCCGTGAGTCAAGCAGGCGAGATACGCAAAATAGGTGTACTGACCAGCGGCGGCGACGCCCCTGGCATGAATGCGGCGGTGCGCGCCGTGGTTCGAACCGCCCTGGTCAAAGGGCTGGAAGTCTATGGTGTGCGCGATGGTTACCTGGGTTTGCATCAGGACCGCATCGATCGACTCGAACGCCATCATGTTTCCGATCTGATCAATCGTGGCGGCACCTTCCTCGGTTCCGCCCGCTTTCCCGAATTCAAAGAAGAGGCGGTGCGCCAGGAGTCTATCGCCAATCTGCGCAAGCACGGTATCGATGCCTTGGTCGTGGTTGGCGGCGACGGCTCCTACATGGGCGCCAAACGCCTCACCGAGATGGGTTTTCCCTGCGTCGGCCTGCCCGGCACCATCGACAACGACGTTGCCGGTACCGACTTCACCATCGGCTTTCATACCGCTCTGAATACCGTACTTGATGCCGTGGATCGACTGCGCGATACCTGTTCGTCGCATAACCGCATCGCCATCGTCGAAATCATGGGACGTTATTGCGGCGATCTCACCTTGATGGCGTCGATCGGCAGCGGCGCTGACTTCACCGTGGTGCCGGAAAAAGGCTTCGATGAAGAAGCCCTGGTTCAATCGGTGGCCGATGGTGTGTCGCGCGGTAAAACCCATTCGATCATCGCCATTACCGAACACGTCACCGATGTGTCGGCACTGGCCAAACGCATTGAAGCGCGTACCGGTCTGGAAACCCGCGCTACCATCCTCGGCCATATTCAACGTGGCGGCGTGCCCTGCGCTTTCGACCGCGTCCTGGCCAGCCAGATGGGTGCTTACGCGGTGGATTTGTTGCTGCAGGGTCGTGGTGGTCGTTGTGTCGGTATTCAGAGCAACCAGTTGGTGCATCACGACATCATCGATGCCATCGAGAACATGCCGCGTCCGTTCAAACAGGATTTGTACGACCTGACCAATCTGTTGGCCTGATCGACGCAACGTCTATCGGCAAAAAGTGCAATGCCGTCTTGCCCGCCTGCGGATGCAAGGCGGCGGCGCTTTGACGTAGAATGACCGGCCCATAACCGACCTGCGAACCTCGATGTCCAGCTTGACGCTCCCCGCTTTGCGCCACGCCCGTGGCGAAGTCCAGATTCCCGGCTCCAAAAGCCTGTCCAATCGCATTCTGTTGCTGGCCGCTCTGAGTGAAGGCACCACCCAGATCACCAACCTGCTGCGCAGCGACGATATCCGCCATATGTTGACCGCGCTGGAGCAACTGGGCGTCAGCTTTGAACTCAATGAAGACGGCACCGAATGCACCTTGACCGGTCTCGCCGGTCCGCTGGCGCGCGGTCAGAATCTGGAGCTCTATCTGGGTAATGCCGGAACCGCTATGCGGCCCTTGGCGGCGGCGCTGTGCATCGGCGACGGTCATTTTGAACTAACCGGCGAGCCGCGTATGGCGGAACGGCCCATTGGCGATTTGATCAACGCCCTGGCGCCGCTGGGTGCCACCGTTCATTACCGTGGTGAAACCGGTTATCCACCACTGGGCATTGAGGCCGGTCAGTTGCACGGCGGCACAGTGCAGATTGATGGCAGCATTTCCAGTCAGTTTCTGACCGCCCTGCTGATGGCCGCGCCGCTGTTGAACGAAGCCCTGACTATCGAAGTGGTCGGCGAACTGGTTTCCAAGCCCTATATCGACATCACCCTCGATGTGATGCGTCGTTTCGGTGTGTCCGTTACCAACCGCGATTATCGCGCTTTCGAAATCGATGCTGGCCAACGCTATGTCAGCCCCGGCCGCATTCAGGTCGAAGGCGATGCTTCCAGCGCCAGTTATTTTCTCGCCGCCGGCGCCATTGGCGGCGGTCCGGTGCGAGTACACGGCACCGGTACCGACTCGGTTCAGGGCGATGCCCGCTTTGCCGAAGTGCTGGAACAGATGGGCGCCAAGGTCAGTTGGGCGCCGGAATGGATTGAAGTGAGCAACAACGGACCGCTGCGCGCGGTTGATGTCGACCTGAACCACATTCCCGATGCCGCTATGACCATCGCCACCACGGCCTTGTTTGCTGAAGGTACGACGCGCATTCGTAACGTCTATAACTGGCGCGTTAAAGAAACCGACCGCTTAAGTGCCATGGCCACCGAACTGCGCAAGCTCGGCGCCGAGGTGATTGAAGATGAGGATGCGCTGACCATCACGCCACCGGCGCAAACCACCAGCGCCGCCATCGATACTTATAACGATCACCGCATTGCCATGTGTTTTTCACTGGCCGCTTTTGGCAGCGGCACGGTGACCATTAACGACCCGGGCTGTACTTCCAAGACGTTTCCGGACTATTTCGATCGCTTTGCCGCCATTACTGACGGTTAAGGCGACGGCCGATATAATCGACCCACTTTTGACTTTGTACTCAAACTAAACGCACACGCGAACGCATCACCTAAAGAGGCCCAATATGAGCTATACCCAGATCCCTGCCGGCAAAGACGTCCCCAACGACATCTACGTCGCCATCGAAATTCCGGCCAACGCCAGCCCGATCAAATATGAGATCGACAAAGACATGGACGCCCTGATGGTCGATCGTTTTATGGCCACGCCCATGTTCTACCCGGCCAACTACGGTTTCGTCCCCAACACCCTGGCCGACGATGGCGACCCGGTTGATGTCTTGGTGGTCACGCCTTACCCGGTGGTACCCGGCTCTGTTATTCGCGCCCGTCCGATCGGTGTGCTGGAAATGACCGACGAAGCCGGCTCCGATGCCAAAGTGTTGGCCGTGCCACACAGCAAGTTGAGTTCTCTGTACGATGACGTGCAAGAAGCCACCGACCTGCCGCCACTGCTGCTGGAACAGATCAAGCACTTCTTCGAAAACTACAAAGACCTGGAAAAAGGCAAGTGGGTGAAAGTCGACGGCTGGGCCGATGCGGCCAAAGCCAAAGAAATCATCAACGAATCCGTCGCCGCCTATAACAAAGGCTGAATCGAACGGATATAAAAAAGCCGCCTCGATGGGCGGCTTTTTTTGTGTCTGACAATTAACCGTTTGCTAACAGTTCGCGCAGATCAATTAGCGCAGCGTTAGCGCGTGAGATGTAGCTGGCCATCACCAGCGAATGGTTGGCCAATACGCCAAAACCACTGCCGTTCAAAACGATTGGCGACCACAGATGACGCTGGGTGGCTTCCAGTTCACGGATAATCTGTTGCAGGCTGGCGCGGGCATTTTTGTTATCGAGTACGGAACCGAAATCCGATTCGATGGCGCGCAGAATATGCAGCAACGCCCAGGTCGTGCCGCGTGCCTCATAGAAGACGTTGTCCACCTGCAGGCGCGGCGTTTTTACCGACTGCTCCTGTGCCGCAGGCGTCGACTGAGCCGCACCGCCTTCGCGCGCGAGGTCAGTATTAACCCGGCGCTGTTCAACCGAGGCACTGAGCCGTTGCGACAAAGAACCCAAACGGGTTTCCACATCGTTCAAATAAGCGCGCAGGTTATCGGCACGGGCATAGAACTGTGCCTGGGAATTGGCCGGATCAGACAAGCGATCCAGGTAGGAATCTACCAGGCGCAGCCCGCGGCGATATTCGCCTTCGGTGGAGGGCAGAATCCAGCTGGAATTATCGAAATGGAACAGCGGCTCGGCCTGTGCCAGATCCGGGTCTTCGGTGGATTGCGATTGCGACCGACTCAGATCACGGCGCATGGCCCGACTGAGATCACGCACCTGAGTGACCACACCAAACTCCCAACTGGGCATGTTATCCAGCCAGACCGATGGCGGCGCCACATCGTTGGACAGGTAACCGCCCGGTTTTTCCAGCAAGGTGCGCATCAGCTCGGTCAGGGTGTAGGTGGTGGCGTAACCGACCACCAGTTCACGATCGTTAGCACGCGCGTGTTGCTCAGCACGGGCGACCGGATCGAAGGTGTTCGGCTCATTACTCCAGTACCAGCCGAGCACGATCAAGACCAACAGCACCAAGCCCAGTACAATACCGAGCCAGCGTCCCAGCCGTCGTGTTGGTATCATCCCACCAAGACGACGGAAAAACCGACCCGGTCCTGCTGTCATTCGCGCCAAACGTTCACGCCACATAGCTTCACTCCTGTGAGTTTTGCCGCCAGCTTAACGACCTGCCCCGACCAAACCAAGCGACAAGGGTCACTTTAATGCCCGCCACCGCTGGCCAAACCAGCATCAATACGGCTAAAGTGCTCATTTTGATGATGAAAATTCACAACTAAAATTCGCCCATCCAGTTGTTCGGCGAAGTTAACGCCAATATCCTCTATATTTCCGGGCACGTTCACGGATATTTTTACGACAGCGAGGCAATTCAAGACCCTTTATGGCACAGCTGCTCCTGCTTAATGGCCCCAACCTCAACCTGCTTGGTACTCGCGAGCCGACCATCTACGGCCACACCGGGCTGGCTGATATTGAGCAGCACTTAAACCAGCAAGCCCAGGCGCTTGGACACTCGCTGGATTGCCTGCAAAGCAATCATGAAGGCGAATTGATCGACCGTATCCATCAGGCTCGAACCGATGGTACCGCCTTTATCCTGATCAACGCGGGTGCTTTTACACACACCAGTATCGCGCTGCGCGATGCCCTCGGTGGTGCCGAAGTGCCCTTTATTGAGCTGCACCTGTCCAACGTGCATGCTCGTGAATCTTTCCGCCATCATTCCTATCTCGCCGACAAGGCTGTCGGTGTGATTTGTGGATTTGGGCCGCATAGCTACGATTTGGCTCTGCAGGCTGCACATCAACAATTATCTCGTTAGAGGAACGCATCATGGATATCCGTAAGGTCAAAAAATTGATCGAGTTGCTGGAAGAGTCCGGCATCGACGAAATCGAAATCACCGAAGGCGAAGAGGCGATCCGCATCAGCCGTTCGTCACGCGCCCTGCAAGCGGCGGCGCCGATGCAATACGCGCCGATGCCGGCCCAGGCTCCGGCCGCAGCCCCTGCTCCTGCTCCGGCAGCACCGGCCGAAAGCAGCGAACCGGCCAAGCCGGAAAACAGCGGCCACGCTGTGCGTTCTCCGATGGTCGGCACTTTCTACCGCGCGCCGTCTCCGACCAGCCCGTCTTTCGTTGAAGTCGGTCAACACGTCAACGAAGGCGACACCATCTGCATCGTCGAAGCGATGAAAATGATGAACCAGATCGAAGCCGACAAGAGCGGCGTCGTTGAAGCCATCCTGCTTGAAAACGGCGAGCCGGTTGAGTTCGATCAAGCCCTGGTCACCATTCGCTAACGAGGCCTGTCATGCTGAAGAAAGTGCTGATTGCCAACCGTGGGGAAATCGCTTTGCGTATCCTGCGGGCGTGCAAGGAGATGGGCATCCAAACCGTTGCTGTGCATTCGGTGGTGGATCGCGATCTTAAGCACGTAAAGCTGGCGGACGAGTCGGTCTGTATCGGTCCGAACCCCTCCGTCAACTCTTACCTGAACATTCCTGCTCTGATTGCAGCGGCCGAAGTTACCAACGCCGATGCCATTCATCCCGGTTACGGCTTTTTGGCCGAGCGCGCGGATTTTGCCGAGCAGGTGGAAAAATCCGGCTTTGCCTTTATTGGCCCGACCGCCAACGTCATCCGTTTGATGGGTGACAAAGTATCGGCCATCGAGGCGATGAAGAAAGCCGGCGTACCAACGGTTCCTGGTTCTGACGGCCCGTTGCCCGAAGACAAAGATCAATGCCTGGCCATCGGTCGTCGCATCGGTTATCCGGTGATGATCAAAGCCGCCGCCGGTGGTGGTGGTCGTGGTATGCGCGTGGTGCGTGAAGAAAAAGATCTGATCGGTTCCATTCAGGTCACCAAATCCGAAGCCGCTTCGGCCTTCGGTGACGGCACCGTCTATATGGAAAAATTCCTGGAAAACCCGCGTCACGTGGAAATCCAGGTCCTGGCCGACAGCCACGGCAATGCCATTCATCTGGGCGACCGCGATTGCTCATTGCAGCGTCGTCACCAGAAGGTGATGGAAGAAGCGCCGGCACCGCACGTCAATGAAGAGTCGCGCGCCAAGGTACTCAAAGCCTGTGTCGATGCCTGTGTTGAAATCGGCTATCGCGGTGCAGGCACCTTCGAGTTCCTGTACGAAGACGGCAACTTCTACTTCATCGAAATGAACACCCGTGTTCAGGTGGAGCATCCGGTCACCGAAATGGTTACTGGCGTGGACATCATCAAGGAGCAACTGCGCATCGCCGCTGGCGAACCGCTGAGTTTCAAACAGGATGAGATCCGTATCGTCGGTCATGCGGTTGAATGCCGAATCAATGCGGAAGATCCGCGCACCTTTATGCCGAGCCCCGGCAAGATAACTCAGTTCCACTCTCCGGGTGGTCTGGGTGTGCGTTGGGATTCGCACATTTATTCCGGCTACACCATTCCGCCTTATTACGATTCGATGATTGGCAAGCTGATCACCTATGCGGACACCCGCGAGCAAGCTTTGCTGCGGATGAACTCAGCTCTGGATGAGCTGGTGGTTGGTGGCATCAAGACCAACACGCCGCTGCAAAAAGAGCTGGTCAACGACAGTGGTTTCCAACGTGGTGGTGTCAATATTCACTACCTGGAACACAAGCTCGCTGCCGAACAGTAAACGTTTCGGTGGGCAACGAAGGCAGCCAATGGCTGCCTTTTTTATTGGCCCGCCGCTGCTGGCCCAGGTGCCATTCGAGCAACAATCCAGTATCCTCGCGAGCAACTTCTGCACCGGCAAATGCTTTCATGCCCTGGCTACAAATCCGTATTCCAACCGACCCCAATCACACCGATGCCCTTGAAGATGCGCTGCTGCTGGCAGGCTGTCAGGCGGTCACTTTGATCGACAGCGAAGACCAACCGGTTTTCGAACCGATCCGAGGTACTACTCCGCTGTGGCAACACACCACGGTGCAAGGATTGTTCGAGGAAGACGTCGATGCGGTAGCTTTACAAACAAGCATCGAACAATTTGCCCGCAACGAACATATTCAACTGAGCGGCGCCATCCAGACTGATATTCTCGAAGACAAGGACTGGGAACGTGCCTGGATGGATGCGTTCAAACCTATCCAGTGCGGCCAACGCTTGTGGATTTGCCCATCCTGGCTGGAGCCACCGCAACCTGAAGCGGTAAATTTGCGACTCGATCCGGGCCTGGCCTTTGGCACGGGAACGCATCCGACCACCTTTTTGTGTCTGCAGTGGCTGGATGAAAGCATCGCCGGCGATGAGCACTTACTCGATTACGGTTGTGGCTCCGGTATTTTAGGTCTGGCCGCCATTCTGCTCGGCGCTAAACAGATGGACGGCGTCGATATCGATCCTCAGGCACTGGACGCCACCCGCGCCAACGCTGCTAATAATGGCATCAATGACGACCGCTTTAATGTCTGGATCGACGATCAACAACTGGCACCCAGTTACGATTTAGTGGTTGCCAATATTCTCGCCGGGCCGCTGTGTGATCTGGCTGCGTCACTCTGCCAGCGTTTGCAACCCGGCGGACGACTGGCGTTGTCAGGGATTTTGTCGCACCAGGCCGAGGCGGTCATGGAAGCCTATCGCCCCTGGATCGACTTGGATAAACCGGTTGAACGCGATGGCTGGGTGCGATTGAGCGGAACCAAGAGAGCCTTCTGAAGAATTCCCCTGAGGCTCTCTAGTTGTGATCACTCGGTCGCTCTCATAAACTGAATCGTCCGGTGCGTCGTCAATCACCGGAATCCTTTTTACCGCGCACGGATGCCGACAACTCGAATGGCCATGGCTCAGACTTTTATTACTCAGTGCCCACATTGCAGCACCTCTTTTCGCATCACCGATGAGCACTTGGCGGTCGCCAACGGATCGGTACGTTGCGGTGCCTGCTTACAGGTGTTCAGTGCGCGCAGTCACATACTCAATGGCAAGCTCAAGACCAAGCCATCGGATCCACCCCGCCCGGCTCAAAAAACGCCGCCCAAAACACAACCCACAGCGGCCAGCGAAAACGACAACGACGACTTTCTCTTCGAAGACGATCCCAACGATAACTTTGAAGAGTTTATTTTCTCCGACGATGACTTGCTGGGCGAAGACAGCAACGACGAACTGGACGAACTCAGCGATGCGTTCTGGGACCTGAGCGACGACGCCCCGCAACGGCAGCCCGAGCCAAAACCAGCCCCGAAGGCCGCACCGGCACCTGCCAGCAAGGCAGCGGAAACGGCATTCGACATCAGCAGCGATAGCGATGCCGATGAACCAGAATCCAGCTGGTTGATGGATGAGGATGACGAGCCGGAGGACGATTCCGAACAAGCCGCCTCACCAGCCGGCGGCAACCGTGCTGCTCAACTGGCGCAGCAGCTGTCGGCAGCCGACTTTGATTTCACCGACGAACCGGCCAGTCGCGGTCGCCGCTGGTTGAGTCTGGTGGTCATCGTTCTGTTGCTGGTAACCCTAGCCGGCGAACTCGCCTGGTGGCAAAAAGATCGTTACGCCCGCCTCGACCCCTGGCGCGGCATCTACCAGTCAGCCTGCAATCTGCTCGGCTGCGAACTGCCGCCTCAGCAGGATCTCACCAACGTTCGACCGTCCAATGTGTTGGTGCGCAACCACCCAACGATTGAGAACGTCAAACTACTGGACGCCATTCTGACCAACCAGGCGCCCTTCCGTCAGCCGTTCCCAACCTTGATTCTGGAGTACACCGACATCAATGGTGAACGCGTTGCCGACCAGGCATTCAGCCCGGCTGACTATTTACGCGGCGAGCTGACCGGCATCAAACTGATGCCGACCAATACCCGCATTTACGTTTCGATACCCTTTCGTGCACCGGGCAGCGAAGCGGTCAATTACCAACTGCGCACGGCGCCTGGCCCTGGCTAAAAAAACGGCGCCGACAAACATCGATGTCCGTTGCATGTCAATCTTTAAGTTCGACCACTAAGTCAGTATCATTCCCCGCCCCTGAGCTGAGCAATTTTTAACCGCTTATCGTGTTTGCCATCGGCCCCTACCAGTTTGATCGCCCCACCGTCCTGGCGCCCATGGCCGGTGTGACTGATCGTCCGTTCCGCACCCTGTGTCGTTCGCTGGGTGCCGGCCTGGTGGTCTCCGAAATGGTAACCAGCGATACCCGGTTATGGCACACCACCAAGTCGCGTCAGCGGCTCGATCACGACGGCGAAGCCGGACCGATCAGTGTGCAGATTGCCGGCGGGGATGCGCAGATGATGGCCGAAGCAGCACGCGCCAATGTTGCCGGTGGCGCCCAGATTATCGACATCAATATGGGTTGTCCGGCCAAGAAGGTCTGCAACAAGGCCGCCGGTTCTGCGCTGATGCGTGATGAACCGCTGGTCCGCGAAATTCTCGAAGCCGTGGTTGCTGCCGTTGATGTACCGGTGACGCTGAAAACGCGCACCGGCTGGGCACCGGATCAGCGTAACGCCATCCGCATCGCGCGTATGGCCGAAGACCTTGGCATTCAGGCACTGGCAGTCCATGGCCGTACCCGCGCCGATGCCTACCGTGGTGAGGCGGAGTACGACACCATTGCCGCAGTAAAGGCCGCGGTATCGATTCCGGTGCTGGCTAATGGCGATATTGACGGACCGCTGAAAGCCGCCGAAGTAATGAATTACACCGGCGCCGATGGCGTGATGATCGGCCGCGCGGCTCAGGGTAATCCGTGGATTTTCGCGGCCATTAACGACTACCTGGCGAACGGTGAACTGCGGCCGGCGCCAAGCCTGAACACCGTAGCCGAAACGCTGGCCGGCCATGTTCAGGAGCTGCATCGTTTTTACGGCGACTATCTGGGCGTGCGCATCGCCCGCAAGCACGTTGGCTGGTACCTCAAAGGCCAGCAGGTGGAACGCCCCACCATCAAAAATTTTAATGCCCTGGAGCAGCCTCAGGCCCAGCTTCAGTGGTTGAACCAGTTGTTTGATCGTTTGACTTCTTTAAAGGAAACAGCCGCATGAGCCTCGACACCTTCGTCACCGATTCCTCCAGTGCCCAACCCCAACCCAATGACACCTTTCAGGTCGATGCATCGGTAGAACAGCCCCAGACTCTCAGAGACAGCGTTGAAATCGCCATGCGCAATTATTTCGCGCATCTGGAAGGCCAGGACGTTGCCAACGTTTATCAGATGGTCATGAGCGAAGTCGAAGCGCCCATGCTCGAAGCGGTGATGCGATTTTGCCGCGACAACCAGACCAAGGCGTCCCAGGTGCTCGGCCTGAACCGCGGCACCTTGCGCAAAAAGCTCAAGCAATACGGCCTGCTCTAAGCGGCCACCAAAGGCGACCTCAGGGTCGCCTTTGGTTTTTCTGGACCTTTCATTTTCTGACCAATCGAACGACTTTCCGCCCGTGAGGACCGCATGACCCAAGCCCCCCAACGCGCCCTGCTCAGTGTTTCCGACAAAACCGGCATTCTCGATTTCGCCCGCGCCCTGCATGAACGTGGCGTCGAACTGTTGTCCACCGGCGGCACCCACCGTCTGATCAGCGAAGCCGGCATTCCGGTGCGTGAAGTCTCCGATCACACCGGTTTTCCGGAAATGATGGCCGGCCGGGTGAAAACCCTGCACCCGAAAGTGCACGGCGGCATTCTGGGTCGACGCGGCATCGACGATGCGGTCATGGCCGAACACGACATAGCCCCCATCGATCTGGTGGTGGTCAACCTGTATCCGTTCGCCGCAACCATTGCCAAGCCGGATTGCACCCTGGGCGATGCCATCGAGAACATCGATATCGGCGGCCCGACCATGGTTCGCTCCGCTGCCAAGAACCACAAAGACGTTGCCATCGTGGTTAACAGCGGTGACTACGACACCCTGCTGGCCGAGTGGGATGAAACCGGCGGTCTCAGCGCCGCCACCCGTTTTCGTCTGGCGCGCTCCGCCTTCGAACACACCGCCGCTTACGACGGCATGATCGCCAACTATCTGGGCAGCGTCGATGCCGAAACCGCACCGGCCAGCGTGCCGGTACGCAGCGATTTCCCGCATACCTTTAATCAGCAATGGCAATTGAAAGACGTCATGCGCTATGGCGAAAACCCGCATCAAAAAGCGGCGTTTTATGTCGACGCCCAGCCGTTGGAAGCCAGCGTCGCCACCGCGACCAGCATCCAAGGCAAGGCGCTGAGCTACAACAACATCGCCGATACCGATGCGGCCTTGGAATGCGTTAAAGCCTTCAACGCGCCCGCCTGTGTCATCGTTAAACACGCCAACCCTTGTGGTGTGGCGACCGGTTCCAATCTGCTCGACGCCTACAATCGCGCCTTCCAGACCGACCCGACCTCAGCCTTTGGCGGCATCATCGCCTTCAACGGCGAACTGGACGAAGCCACGGCCCAGGCGATCATCGAGCGTCAGTTTGTTGAAGTGATCATCGCACCGAGCGTGTCCTCCGCTGCGGCCAAGGTTGTCGCCGCCAAACCCAATGTTCGCCTGCTGGCCTGCGGCACCTGGAACGACGCCGTTGCCGGTTTCGATTTCAAGAAGGTCAATGGCGGCTTGTTGGTGCAGGATCGCGATTTGGGCCGCATCAGTGCTGATGAATTGAAAGTGGTTACCAAGCTCGCCCCGACCGATGCTCAGCTGGCTGATCTGCAATTTGCCTGGTCGGTTGCCAAATTTGTTAAATCCAACGCCATCGTTTATGCGCGTGATGGCCAGACCAT
This sequence comes from Saccharospirillum sp. HFRX-2, assembly GCF_043196805.1. NCBI lineage: Bacteria > Pseudomonadati > Pseudomonadota > Gammaproteobacteria > Oceanospirillales > Saccharospirillaceae > Saccharospirillum > Saccharospirillum sp. HFRX-2. Next base: position 1,276,896 of record NZ_JBEBMU010000001.1, on the reverse strand, counting down.
CGGCGTCGGCGCGGGCCAGATGAGCCGCGTCTACAGTGCCAAGATTGCCGGTATCAAAGCCGCCGATGAAAACCTGGAAATTGCTGGCTCAGTCATGGCGTCCGATGCCTTCTTCCCGTTCCGCGACGGTCTCGACCAAGCCGCTGAAATGGGCGTTAAAGCGGTGATCCAACCTGGCGGCAGCATGCGTGATGACGAAGTTATCGCTGCGGCCGATGAACACGGCATCGCCATGGTATTCACCGGCATGCGCCACTTCCGCCACTAAGACGCCCAAGGAGATCATCATGAAGGTTTTGATTATCGGCAACGGCGGTCGTGAACACGCTCTGGCCTGGAAGGCGGCGCAAAGCGCGCTGGTGGACCAGGTGTTTGTGGCACCGGGCAACCCGGGTACGGCCGATGAACCGAACATCGAAAACGTGGCGATTGGCGTTACCGATCTGGAGGCTTTGGCTGACTTCGCCGAACACAACCAAATCGGCCTGACCATCGTCGGCCCGGAAGCGCCGCTGGTGATTGGTGTGGTCGATCTGTTCGAGTCGCGCGGCCTGAAGATTCTCGGCCCAACGCAAAGTGCCGCTCAACTGGAAGGCTCCAAAGCCTTCACTAAAGACTTTCTCGCCCGCCATAACATACCGACCGCCTTCTATGGCGTCTTCACCGACGCCGCTGAAGCCAAGGCCTATGTGGCGGATAAAGGCGCACCCATCGTCGTTAAGGCCGATGGACTTGCGGCGGGCAAAGGCGTGATCGTCGCTCAAACCGAAACGGAAGCCTGCGCTGCCATCGACGATATGCTGGCCGGCAATAAGTTCGGCGACGCCGGTTCGCGCGTGGTGGTCGAGGAATTTCTGGTCGGCGAAGAGGCCAGTTTTATTGTGCTGGTCGATGGTGAGGACGTCGTTCCCTTCGCGTCATCTCAGGATCACAAAGCGCGCGACAGTGGCGACACCGGACCGAATACCGGCGGCATGGGCGCTTATTCGCCGGCGCCGGTGGTGACCGAGGCGATGCACCAACGCATTCTCGATGAAGTTATCTATCCGACGGTGCGCGGCATGAACGCCGAGGGTAATCGGTATCGCGGTTTTCTCTACGCCGGCATCATGGTGGCGCCGGACGGCACGCCCAAAGTGCTGGAATACAACTGCCGCTTTGGTGACCCGGAAACGCAACCCATCATGATGCGTTTGCAATCAGACCTGGTCGAACTCTGTCTGGCTGCGGTGAACGGCGAACTGGCCAGTCATCAGACCGACTGGGATCCGCGCCCGGCCTTGGGCGTTGTGCTGGCCGCTGGCGGCTATCCCAACGACTACCGCAAAGGCGATGTCATCAGCGGCTTGAACGCCGATTTCGCCGCCGATACCAAGGTGTTCCAGGCTGGCACCGGTCGTAACGGGGCCGGAGAAATCGTTACTCAGGGTGGTCGGGTGCTGTGCGTAACAGCCTTGGGTGACAGTGTCGCCGACGCCCAGCAGGCAGCTTATGCCGGCGCTCGCTTGATCGACTGGGCTGACTGCTATTACCGCACCGATATCGGCCACCGCGCTATCAATCGTCGCAGCAACTGACCTGGCTCAAAGGCAAGGCAAGTCCTCAGTTGGGACCACCGGCTGGGGACGCTATACTCGCTTAACGATGTTTAAGTGAGATCACCATGCGTTGTAACGCCTTGCCCATGCGTTCTTTACTGGCTGCCGTCTGGTTGCTGTTAATGGCTGGCGCTGTGATGGCCGATCCGATCTTACTGAACCAGGAACGCTATCGACTGAGCGTACTCAACGACGCCGATTACCTCGATGATCCCAGTGACGAACTGCAACTGAGCGATCTCAACAAGCCCGAGATCGCCAACCAGTTCACTCCGGTGCACCAGTCCATTTTGCGTAACGGCGTTTTCGATGGCGGCCACTGGCTGCGTCTGAGCCTGACCAACCCCGATGGCCAACCCCGCGCCATAAACTTTCTGATCGACAGCCACGCCAATCACCTGATCGAACTCTACTACCCCGGCGCCGACGGCCAATACCAAACACTCAGTTCAGGCGCGTCCCTGCCGCTGGCCGATCGGCCGGAGCCGCTGGGCACCTATGTGCTGCCGATCAGCTTGCCTGCCGGTACCCATACACTCTATCTGCGTCTGGCCTCCGAAGATCCGCTCAATACCCAGGTCTGGCTGATGGATCGGGCCAGTTTGCAAACGACTCTGGGTATCCAGCTGGGATTGCACGCCGCCATGCTGGCACTGCAGTTACTCGGTCTCAGCTTCGCCATTGGCGCGCTGGTGCGCTATCCGCACCCGGCTTTAGCCTGGGCCTGCCTGTTCAGCTTCGGCCTCATCTTGATGTCGGCCGGCTGGAATGGCCTGGCGGCGCCGTTGCTTCCCAACCTGGCGTTCGTCGACATCCATGCCCGCAATACCGGCGGTGTACTTGCCTTGCTGGGGCTCACCGGCCTGGTGGCTCAGATCCGCAGAGACCACTCTTCGCGCTGGCTCAGGGAATTCCTGCGCTGGGCGCTACGCTCGCTGGTGTTGATCGCCGCCCTTGCTTTGCTGCCAATTGCGCGTGGCCTTGGCGTCTTCCTGCTGACGCTGGCGCCCTTGGCCTTGATTGGCATCGCTTTAAGCTGGTTGCGTTATCGCCAGTCCAATTTGCGTCACGAGCACTGGACTCTGGCGGCCATCGCCTTTGCCAGCCTGGTGTTTCTGCTGGTGATCGGCTCCAGTGCCGGCCTGCTGTTAAGTGTCTCGACCAATGCCACGCTGCTGCATTTAACCGCTGTCATTGCCATCTGGATCGTCTTGCGCGCGGCTTACCACCGGGCCCGGTATCGCGATACCAGCCTGGTGGCGACCGGACTCAACTTACCGTTGCTGCACTGGCCGCTGATGCGCAAGCTCAATCATGAGATGCGCGGTCCGATCAACGGTGTGCTGGGGATGTCAGAGTTGCTGCAAGACACCAGCCTGTCCGCGCATCAACAGGAGTACGTCAACACCATGCAGGCGGCCGGTTTTTCACTGCTGCGCCAGGCCGATCAGCTGCAGAACCTGGTGCGTATTGGGCTCAATCGCCTGCCGGACAACCAAGACGAATTCGACCTCTACGATCTGCTCGAAGACGCCATCCAGCCCTATTCACGCCTGGCCCACGCCAAACAGCTGGAGCTGGTGATGGATGTCGCGCCGGAACTGCCCAGTCGCTATCGCGGCAATGCCCAAATCATCACCCAGATTCTGTCTAATCTGCTCGACAACGCGCTGGCCTATACCGAAAACGGTGAGGTGCTGGTGCAGGTCAAACCCTGGAATGGTCATCGTATTCGCTTCAGCGTCACTGATACCGGTCCGGGCTTGCCTAAGGACATGAAAGACAGCCTGTTCGACTTCCCCACGCCGCCGGAAGATAACGTTCTGTCACCGCGCGAGGTTTACCTGGGTCTTCCCATCACCCGCGTGCTGGTGGGTTTGCTCAACGGCCAGTTGTCGTTCTCCAGCGAGTTGCGCATCGGCTCGACCTTCTGGGTCGACCTGCCGTTACCCGAAGTGGCCGACAGCGATGAAGCCAACGCCCAGACTCCGGGAGATCTGGCCGACATTCGCCTGATGGTGGTTGACGACAACCTGACCTGCCGCAAGGTCATCGAACACCTGGGCAAGAGTTGGGGCATGGAAGTATTCAGCGTCAGCAATGGCCAATCGGCCCTGGCCAATCTGCACAACGAATTTCACAAGGGTAAGCCGGTGGATGTGCTGGTGCTCGACCAGAATATGCCCTCCATGACCGGTACCGAGCTTGCCGAACGCATCCGTGGCGATGAAGCGCTCAATCGCGACATTCTGATCATCATGCTCACCGGGGTCGATGTCGGTCAGGCCGACCTCGATGAGAGTCGCCTCAATATTCAATATCTGTTAACCAAGCCGGTATCGGGTCGTGCGCTTAAGCAGACACTGATGCAGGCGATGCCAGACATCCTGCACAATCGGGAACACCACCATGTCAAGAAGTCTCTCTTTTTCTGATCGTTTGTTCGACAAACTCGACAACGCGCTGAAGACCTTAACGCCCGGGGCCGTCGGCGCCGCCAACCCATCACCGGGGAAGCCTTTTGAGGCTCCGGAACTGAGCGATGATGAGCGACGACACTTCGCCGGACTGATGCGCATCAACCACACCGGTGAAGTCTGCGCTCAGGCGCTCTATCAAGGGCAGGCGACTACGGCGCGCTTGCCACAGGTGCGTGAATCCATGCAGCAGGCCGCCGATGAAGAGCTGGATCATCTGGCCTGGTGCGAGCAACGTGTTAATGAACTGGGCGGACACACCAGTCTGCTGAATCCGCTGTTCTATGCGTTGTCGTTTGCGCTTGGTGCGGGTGCGGGTGTGGCGGGTGATCGCTGGTCACTCGGGTTTGTCGCTGCGACGGAAGACCAGGTCAGCGGTCACCTGCGCGATCATCTGGAACAGATTGGTGACCGGGATCCGCGCAGTCGCGCCATCCTGCAGCAGATGCTCGAGGATGAAGAACGTCATTCGCACAACGCCATTGCCGCCGGAGGACAGGTATTTCCTGAACCGGTCAAGCAGCTGATGACCGCTATTTCCAAGGTGATGACGCGCAGCGTTTATCGGCTGTAACGGGAGACGGGAGACGGGAGACGGGAGACGGGAGACGCTGAATACTAGCCGTCTCCCGGGGAGATTCAAGCGCGGATGGGAGCAGCTACTTCGCGCGAATCAAACAGACGACCGGCCAATTGCTTGATATCACGCAGCAATACCGGCTTGGAACGTGTCCAGGAATAAACCGATGCCTGCTGTTCCATCGGCAACTCATCCAGCCATTCACGCAGACGACTGACCACATCGATCGCCGACAGTTTGGACAGGTTATCTTCCAACGCCTGCAGTTCTTCCTGATAGTGATTCAATTGCTCGCCGTACAGAGAATTAAAGTACTGGCACAGCATCAGCAATCGGTGCACCGCCGGATATTGCGTCAGGGCATGGCTGGCGCTGCCGGCAAACTGGTCAGGATTAAACGCCTGCCAGGCAGACGACAGGGAGCGGTCCAGGCCATCGCTGACCGCTTCTTCGCCGGCATAGCGATGACAGCTCTCTTGCTCTGAGCGCCAGGCGCGCGTGTGCAACCAACTGGTCATCGACATCAGGGTGTGACCGAAACGCGGATTACGCGCTAAAGCTTCAATGCCATTCAGAGCCCGCATCGCCTTGGCCTGTTGCAGACTGACCGCAATGTTCTCCGGCTCGCTGCGCGCATCGCGACTGAGCGCAAAGCACGCCGGCCACCAGGACACCAAAGGACGAATCGCTTCTTCAAGCCAGATCACCCAGGCGGTAAAACGCTGGCTGTGCTCGGTCGGCAGGATGTCTTCGAACCATTCCATCTCGGTCTGAATATTGCCCAGTGTCACCAGCAACGCCTGGAGGTGACGCCATTGCTGACTGATCCAGAACAGATCCCAGTGCGACTGCAAACGTTCCAGCTCATAACCCATCAACGCACAGAAGGCGCTCTCCATGCTTTGCTGGGCAACGATGGCCGGCAACGGAATATTCAAAGAGGCATTACCATCCAACAAGCGATAGCCGCGTTCGGCCTTGGACAAATCAGACGGCACCAGTGGTACGCTCTCGGTAAAATTCAACGCCAGATCCAGCAACGCCGGTAACTCGCCGCTTTTTAGCTCCAGCTCAACTTCGCTGATCGCCTGCTGCTGGGTTTCGGTCAAAATTTTGCCTTCATCAAGGACCACTTCAATCTCCGCGCCCTGGTGTGACACCATCCAGCGGTGGCGATGAAAGTGAGTGGCAAATAAAGGTTTCAGTTCGGCTTCGGTCACATTGGCGGGCAGTTGATCGGCTGGCAAAACGGACAAATCCAGCGTGCCGTCAGCGCGTTCAACTTCCCATTCATCGCGCTGGTGCAAGCCGCCAATATTAGAGCCACGGGTTTTCAGAGTCTGAACCCACTGATCGGCGGATTTGCGCAACCGCAAAGCAGCGCCCGCGGCGGTTAAACGCTGATCGACCGTATCGTAGTAGCGGTTTTCCAGATATTGCGAACGGCTGTCCAACCCGGCCAAGAGCGGATGGGCTTTAAAAGCTGCCGTCGCATCCTTCTGGATGCTCAATTTCAGTTCAATTTCCTGGCCCATAGGATAGTTCGCTCCACAGTGGCTTATCGTTATTATGTTGTTGCCTCATGACGGTTTCCCTAACGCCGCCGAAGGTCACTTCCCCAGTTTACCTACCTCGCCCAGCCGGTCTACCACGGTTTGGCGATTCAGATCACACTTTACTTGCTTTGTCAGGGTTTTGTCAGTCTTTACCTAGACCGGACCCGGGCCATTGCTCATATTGCGCGAGTAAAAGATCTCCTGCATCTCCCGCCACAAGGCTTGCATGATCTGTTTTTGCTCTGCCTCGGGGAACTCTTCCGCACCGCTGCCAAAGAGGTAATTATCCAGCTGAAAATCTTTCAGCAGCATTTTGGTGTGGAAAATATTCTCCTGATAGATGTTTACATCGATCATTTCGTAAGCAGCTTTAGTGTCTTGCGCCAGATAATTCTGGATGGAGTTGATTTCATGGTCGATGTAATGCTTGCGACCATCGACGTCGCGAGTAAAACCACGCACGCGATAATCCATGGTGACGATGTCGCTGTCGAAAGAATGAATCAGAAAATTCAGCGCTTTTAACGGTGAGATAACACCGCAGGTACTGACATCAATATCGGCTCTGAAAGTGGAAATGCCATTATCCGGATGACTTTCCGGATAGGTATGAACAGTAATGTGGCTTTTATCGAGATGAGCGACGACCGAATCCGGCATCGGACCGGGTGACGCCTCGCCATGGTCTTCATCAGCATCAACAGGGTATTCGGAAATCAAAATGGTGACGCTGGCACCATGCGGTTCGTAATCCTGGCGTGCAACATTCAAGACATTGGCGCCAATGATTTCCGTCACCTGAGTCAGGATGTCAGTCAGACGATCAGCGTTGTAGACCTCATCAATATAAGCAATGTATTCGTCTTGATGCTGTTCGGTCTTGGCGTAATTAATATCGTAAATATTAAAGCTCAGCGACTTGGTTAGATTATTAAAACCATGCAAACGCAATTCGTCGGTCATCTGACAAAACTCCCACTGGTCAGCATGATGAATTCAGGACGACGGACCCTGGCTGACACTGAACAAAAAATCAAAGCTCAACCACCTCAAAGCTGTGAGTGATTTCAACACCCCCTTTTTCCAACATCATCGACGCTGAACAATATTTTTCAGCCGACAATTTAACCGCCCGTTCTACCTGGCTGGCTTTCAGATCATGACCACTGACGATGAAATGAACATGAATGCGGGTAAAAACGGCGGGCACGGTATCGGCCCGTTCCGCTTCCAGTTGTGCCTGACAATCGACCACATCCTGGCGACCTTTACGCAGGATGTTGACCACGTCATAGCTGGTACAACCACCCAGACCGCACAGCACCATCTCCATCGGGCTGGGACCACGACTGTCACCGCCGTCTTTGGCGGCGCCGTCCATAAAACCCTGATGACCACTGTCTGATGTATATTTGAAAGCCTTATCGCCGGCCCATTGAATGTTTGCCTTCAATTTTCACTTTCTCCACTGTTAACGACATCTTATGTCGGCGAAGATTAACACAGCGTTGGGTTCGGATAGGACGGTATTAAGACAAATTCGTCGGAGCCGTAGCCAGAGAAGGACCCTTCGCCCATAATGCCTTGACAAGGCACGTTAGATACCGTCACTTATTCTATTCCGCTTGGATCGGCCCGGTTCATAGGTAACAGCAGGCCCATCTTAAGGACAACAGGCCCCGGTCAGCATGCGGTCGCCCGGGCCATACGAAAACAGGAACGACTCGTACTATGGTCAAACAGCCACTGGAACATCCTCACCTCGATTATTTCCTGTCGCAATGTCACCGCCGACGTTATCCGTCAAAGACCACGCTGATCTATGCTGGCGACAAGAGCGACTCGCTTTTTTACATCATCAAAGGCACGGTTTCGGTCATCATCGAAGATGACGATGGCCGCGAGATGATCATGTCCTATCTCAATACCGGCGACTTTTTCGGTGAGTTGGGTCTGTTTGATTCTCTGGAAACACGCTCGGCCTGGGTTAAAACCAAAACCGAATGCGAAGTCGCTGAGATTTCCTATAACAAGTTCCGCGAAATCACCCATGACGACGCGCGCATTCTGTATTTTATTGGCGAACAGATGGCCAGCCGATTGCGAGCCACCACGCGCAAAGTCGGCGATCTGGCCTTTCTGGACGTCACCGGCCGGGTTGCCCGCACGCTGCTCGATCTGTGCCACCAGCCCGATGCCATGACCCATCCTGAAGGCATGCAGATCAAAATCACCCGCCAGGAAATCGGCCGTATCGTTGGCTGCTCACGCGAAATGGTCGGCCGGGTTTTGAAAAGTCTCGAAGAGCAGGGCCTGGTCAGCGTCAAGGGTAAAACCATGGTGGTGTTCGGTTCGCGCGAATTCTTCCAACAGCGTTAAGCAGGCTCCCTAGTCCTGGCTGAATTCGTTATCATGGGCCTCCACACAGGAGGCCACTTCCCTTGACCGATTTCGTCCGACTCTTCCGCAACAGTGCCCCTTACATTCATGCCTATCGCGGCAAGACTGCGGTCATCTGGTTACGTGGCAAGGTGTTGGATTCGGCCGCCATTCAGTCACTGGTTCCCGACCTTGCGCTGCTCAATAGCCTGGGCCTGAAATTGGTCATCGGCTTCGATGCCGAAGATGCGGATGGCGCACGGCTCGACAGCGAAGCGCAGATCGACGTCGCCACCATGGATGACATCCTGGCGCGAATTGGTCACTGGCGTTCACGCCTGGAAGCGCACTTCACCCAGGGATTATCCAACTCGCCGATGCACGGCGCCCGCATTCGCGTTATTGGCGGCAACTTTGTCACCGCCCGCCCGGCCGGCGTCGTCGATGGTTGTGATTTGCAGGCACAGGGGCGGGTTCGGCGCGTTGACCATCAAGCCATTCGCACGCACCTTGATCAGGGCCATATTGTGTTGTTACCGCCGCTGGGCTATTCGGTCACCGGCGAAGTTTTCTATCTGGCACCCGACCATTTGCTGGTCGAAACCGCACGCCGTCTGGATGCCGACAAGCTGGTCATCATTGGCGATGACCCGCTGCCCTTAACCGAACAACAAAAAGAACTGACCGCATTCGAGCTGGGTCAGTGTCTGCAACGGGCCGAGCCTAATCAAGCAGGCAGTCGCGAATTGCAGGCCGCCCTGGCTGCCAGCGATGCCGGCATCGGCCGCTGCCATGTCATCGACGGCAATCAGGATGGCGCCCTGCTCGCCGAACTCTTCACCCGCGATGGTGTCGGCACCCTGGTCGCACGCGATCGCTACGATACCTTCCGCGCCGCCCGCACTGACGATATCAACGGCATTCTGGCGTTGTTACAGCCGCTCGAAGAACGCGGCATTCTGGTTCGTCGTGACCGGGAAAAACTGGAAAATGAGATCGACCACTTTTACGTCAACGAGCGCGACGGCATGATCGTCGGCTGTGCAGCGCTCTACCCCATGATTGATAGCGACCCGGCGGTTGCAGAACTGGCCTGTGTCGCAGTGCATCCGGACTATCGCCAATCCGGTCGTGGCGATGCGTTGCTGGCGGCGCTGGAAAAGCGTGCCCGTCAGGCACGCATCGAACGACTCTTTGTGCTGACCACCCAAACCGCACACTGGTTTGCCGAACGCGGCTTTGAACCAGCCGAGGTTGGCGAACTGCCGCCAGGTCGGCAGCGGTTGTACAACTATCAGCGCAATTCAAAAGTCTACTTTAAAACGCTTTAAGCCATCGGATACCGCATGACATTTATCGAACAACTTAACGCTCGCTGGCAGGCCGGCACTCAACTGTGCGTCGGACTTGACCCCTTTAGAGAACGTTTTCCCGCCGCTGTGCAAGCGCAAGCCAATGCCATCGAGCAATTCAATAACGCCATCGTCGATGCGACGGCCGACCTGGTATGCGCCTTCAAACCCCAGTTTGCTCACCACGCCGCGGAAGCTGCGGAAGATCAGCTGAAATCGAGCATTGCTTATATAAAACAGCAGCATCCGGAGGTCCCGGTCATCCTCGATGCCAAACGCGGTGATATTGGCTCTACAGCGGCCATGTATGCCCGTGAAGCCTTTGAGCACTACGGCGCCGACGCGGTAACGGTCAATCCCTATATGGGCGCCGATACCGTGCTGCCTTTTGCCGAGCATCAGGACAAAGGGGTGATCGTGTTGTGCCGGACATCAAATCCGAGTGCCGCTGATTTCCAGGACCGATTAATCGATGGCGAACCGCTTTATATCCATGTCGCCCGCCAAGCTCAGGAGGTCTGGAACAAATACGGCAATCTGTGTCTGGTCGTCGGTGCAACCGCACCGCAAGAGATGGCGCGCATCCGCGCCGCAGCACCGGACTTACCCTTGCTGGTACCCGGCATCGGTGCTCAGGGTGGAGACTTGGAAGGTACTGTTCGTTATGGCCAGACGTCGCCAGGCCACGGCCTGATGATCAATGCATCGCGGTCGGTCATCTATGCCAGCGACGGTGACGATTTCGCCACCGCCGCCCGGCACGAAGCACAGACATTACGCGACCGGATCAATGCCCTGTCGGGGCGTTAAAGCGGACAGACGGCGCCGGTGCCTTTCAGGCCACAATAGCCCAGCGGATTCTTGTAGAGATATTGCTGGTGGTAGGTTTCCGCAAAATAGAAGGTCGGCTTGGGTGCCAGCTCCGTTGTGATCGGGCCTTTATCCAATCGATCCAATTCACTCTGGAACACCGCCTGCGTCTCTCGGGCCACCGCCAGCTGGGCTTCATCGCCGTAGACGGCTGAACGGTACTGGGTGCCGATATCGTTACCCTGACGCATTCCCTGAGTCGGATCGTGCGCTTCCCAGAACGACTTCAGTAATTTCTCCAGCGGCAATATCGCCGGATCGTAAACCACCCGAACAATCTCGGTATGGCCAGTACGGCCGGTGCAGACTTCATCGTAAGTCGGGTTAGGTGTTGCGCCACCGGCATAGCCGACAGCGGTATTGACCACGCCCGGCAACTGCCAGAAATGACGCTCAGCGCCCCAGAAACAGCCCATGGCCAGCAGGATTTCCTCGCACCCGTCCGGCATTTCACGCATATCTATGTCCAGAACCATATGCTGATAATCAACATCCAGCGGCTCAGAGCGGCCTGGCAGTATGTCTTCCGCCTTGGGTAATTGGGTGGATCGAGCCATGTCAATACTCCTGACAGTCGAAAAATGGGCTTCGCCAGACAAAGCTTGCCTCGCGTTGCGCCCTAGATGCACGCCAACTATAGTGTTTTCAATACCTTCAGAGGAAGTCTTGATGACTAAAGAACAACGCCGCTTCCAGCGCATCAGTTTCGATGCCCGAGTGAGTCTCGACTTCGGTGAAGTACAGTGCTCTGGCGTACTGCGCGATATCAGCCTTAAGGGTGCCCTGGTAATGCTGAATGAAGGCGCCGGTTATATCGAGACCGGCCAGACCGGCGAGCTCAAGGTTCGACTCGATCAGGGTGATGTCGAAATGCAGATGGAAATCAGCGTCGCCTATGTTCATCCACAACGACAAGCCTGCGGAGTCAGCATACTGTCCATGGATGTGGACACTGCTTCGCACCTGCGCCGACTGGTTGAAGTCAACCTTGGTGACGCTGAAGCGCTGCAACGCGAACTCAGCAAACTGATAGAAGCCATGGAAGCCGAATCCCAGTAAATCACGCACCAAAACCGGGCAAGAGGCCGAATCGAAGGTTATTTCTGTCCGAAAAAGGTGCTGATTTTCTTGCCCACATCATCGCCCATCGTCTGCAAAAAATCCGGTATAATGCAACCTGAAACCGATTCCGGATACGAATCGGCTCAGTGGTTGTAGAATATGAAAAACATCGTTGATGTTTTTGAAAAGATATGACACTTTCACTGCTTTCCATTGGACGGGTTGGCTTATTTGGCCAACCCGTTCTTGTTTCAATTGTCGGCCTTCATAAGAGGCTGGCAGTCGTCAGTCACCATAAAGAGGATCATCAATGAAACCCATCGCTGAACAGTGGCGACTGAGCCTGGCAGCTGCGGTAATCGCAGGTATTGCCCTGGCCGGTTGCTCAAGTGACGAAGAGTCCACCTCCGATACCGCCCAATCCAGCCCTGCCGCCACTCACCCGGTTACCGGTGAACCACTGGCTGCTGAACAAGTGTTCCGCTATCAGGCACTGGATGAAGTTTCTTCCTTCGACCCGCAAGTGGTTGAAGACGTTGACGGCTCCTATATCTCACGCGACCTTTTTGAAGGTCTGCTCAATGCCGACAAAGACGGCAACCCATCTCCTGGCGTTGCTGAGCGTTACGAATCCTCCAACAACAACCAGACCTGGACCTTCTATCTGCGCGATGACGCCAAATGGTCTGACGGCAAGCCGGTAACCGCCGGTGACTTCGTTTACGCCTGGCGTCGTGCGGTTGATCCGGAACTGGCCTCTCCTTACGCCTGGTATATGTCCCTGATGGCACTGGAAAACGTCGATGCCGTTCTCGAAGGCGACCTGCCGGGTGAAGAACTGGGCGTCACCGCCATCGACGACCAGACTCTGGAAGTCAACCTGGAGCGTCCGCTGCCTTACTTCCCGCAGATGGTCATGCACTCCACCACCTTCCCGTCACCGCAATGGGTGATCGACGAGTACGGTAACGAGTGGACTCGCCCGGGTAACCTGGTCGGCAACGGTGCTTTCACCCTGAGTGAATACGTTATTGGCGAGCGCACAGTACTGGAGCGCAACCCGGAATACTGGAACAACGACGAAAACCTGATTGATCGCGTAGAAGCCTACGTCATCAGCGACGAAAACCAGGGTCTGACCCGTTACCAAGCCGGCGAGATCGACAAGACGGATATCCCATCCGGTCAGTATCCGCGCCTGGAGCAGGAAACCCCGGAAGAAGCACATGCCGTTCCGGCCCTGTGTAACTACTACTACGTCTTCAACAACGAAGTTGCACCCTTCGATGACGTTCGCGTCCGTAAGGCGCTGTCTTATGCCATCGATCGTGACATCATCGTTGAGAACGTCACCCAAGGTGGCCAGTTCCCGGCTTACACTTTCACACCGGAACTGACCGCAGGCTTCACACCGCCGACCGTCGATTTCGCCACCATGACCCAGGAAGAGCGTGACACCGAAGCCAAGCGCCTGCTGGCTGAAGCCGGCTATGGCCCGGAAAACCCGCTGAGTTTCGAAATCCTGTTCAACACCTCTGAAAACCACCGTGGCATTGCCGTCGCTGTTGCCGCTATGTGGAACGAAAAACTGGGTGTTAACGCCACTCTGGCGAACCAGGAATGGCAGACTTTCCTGGAGACCCGTGGCAACGGCAACTTCGAAGTGGCCCGTGGCGCCTGGTGTGGTGACTACAACGAAGCGTCCACCTTCCTGGATCTGATGCAGTCCGAATCCGGTTACAACGACGCCAACTACGTTTCTGAAGAGTACGATCGCCTGTCTGCCGAAGCCAAAACCATGGCCGACCCGAGCGAAAACTACACTGAGATGGAACATCTGATCGCTGAAGACATGCCCAATGCTCCGGTTTATCACTACACCGAAGTATTCATGCTCAAGCCGTACGTTAAAGGCTGGCGCTATGACGACGTTCAACAGAACACTTACAGCCGCGAGCTGTACATCGTTGAACATTGATCGACTAGCGTTCTAAGTCCGGCACCGCCCTCGTGGCGGTGCCTTTCCTTATAAAGAAAGACCTTCCGCCACCTGATCCATGATTTAACCCTTGTTTGCATAGCTTTACGGCGCAGTCTCTGCGTATCCGAAGGAATGTTCGAAAGCTGGAGTAGGACTTTAGTAGAATAGGCGGCGTTTTTTTTCAGCAGGCTAACAGCATGATCAACTTCATCATCAGACGACTGGGTGTCGCTATACCGACACTGCTGGTCCTGATCGTCATTTCCTTCATCATGATGCACTCGGCGCCAGGCGGCCCGTTCAACAGCGAAAAGCCGTTACCGCCGGAAGTCATGGCCAATATCGAGGCCAAATACGGCCTGGATAGACCGCTTTACCAACAAATCGGCACTTATATCTACAATATCGTTACCGATTTTGATTTCGGCCCGTCCTATAAATTCAAGGACCGGACCGTCAACGACATGATCGAGAGCGGTTTCCCCGTCACCCTGACCTACGGCTTCTGGGCGTTTGTATTTGCCGTTGTACTGGGCATATCGCTTGGGGTCATTGCCGCACTCAAACACAACACCAAAGGTGACTATTTTGCCGTCGGTTTCGCCATCGTCGGTCAGGTGTTACCCAACTTCGTGATGGCACCGATTCTGGTGCTCGTCTTCACGCTGCAATTGGGCTGGTTGCCTGGTGGTGGTTGGCGCGGTGGACAGATTCAATACATCATCCTGCCGGTGATTGCCCTGGGCACCAGTTACCTGGCCAGCATCGCCCGCATCACCCGCTCCAGTATGCTCGAAGTGTTGAACGCCAACTACATCCGCACCGCTCGCGCCAAAGGTATGCCTTTCCGCCATATCCTGTTTCGGCATGCGCTGAAGCCGGCCATGTTGCCGGTGTTGTCGTATCTCGGCCCGACCTTTGTGTTAATGATCACCGGCTCGGTCATTATTGATGTGTATTTCACCACTGGCGGTATCGGCGCTTACTTCGTCAACGCAGCGCTCAACCGTGACTATTCGGTGATCATGGGCGTCACCATTTTGCTGGGCGCTCTGACCATTTTGTTCAACACCATCGTCGATATTCTCTACGCCTGGATCGACCCCAAGATTCGGCTCTGAGGGCTTTATTTCATGTTGTTACGTTCCAAAAAAACCGCAGCACTTGCGGAAAACCTGGCCAGTACCGAAATGGCCGGCCGCAGCCTGTGGAAAACCGCCATGTTGCGCTTCGCCCGCAACAAGGCCGCCATGTTCAGTCTGTTTTTGCTACTGGCTGTTTTCTTATTTGCCTATGTCGGCCCCGTTTTTGCGCAATGGGAATACGACAAGATCGATTGGGGTGCCATCGGTAACCCAACGGAAGCGGGTCGCCCTTCTATTGAGACCGGCCACTACTTTGGTACCGATAACGAAGGCCGCGACCTGTTCGCCCGAGTCGCATTAGGCAGTCAGATTTCGCTGATGGTCGGCATTATTGGCGCACTGATTGCGGTCATCATTGGCACTCTATATGGCGCCATCGCGGGTTATTTTGGTGGCCGCCTGGATAACGTCATGATGCGTTTTGTCGACATCATGATGTCCATCCCCTACATGTTCTTCCTGATTCTGCTGTTAGTCGCCTTCGGCCGCAGTATTACCTTGCTGTTCATTGGCATCGGCCTAATTTCCTGGATGGACATGGCGCGAATCGTACGCGGCCAGACGCTGTCACTGAAGAACAAGGAATTTATTGAGGCCGCCGTCGCCACCGGCCTGACCTCCATGACCATTGTGCGCCGTCATATCGTGCCCAACCTGATGGGCGTGGTGGTGGTTTTCGCCACCTTGCTGGTGCCCCAGATGATCCTGACCGAGTCGTTTATTTCCTTCCTCGGCTTAGGCGTACAGGAGCCCATGACGTCCTGGGGTGCACTGATCGATCAAGGTGCTGCCAACATGCGTTATGGCACGATCTGGCAACTGCTTTACCCGCTGGGTTTCTTTATCGCCACTTTGATCAGTCTGTTTTTTATCGGCGATGGGCTGCGTGACGCCCTCGATCCGAAAGACCGCTAAGGCAACGAATTATGAGTTTATTAACCGTGAACGACCTGAGCGTACGCTTCGATACTCTCGATGGCGAAGTGAGCGCGGTCAATGGCCTGAACTTTCATCTGGACGCCGGCGAAACACTGGCAATTGTGGGTGAATCCGGTTCGGGCAAAAGTCAGACAGCTTTTTCCATCATGGGTTTGTTGGCGCGCAATGGGCGCGCCGAAGGCAGCGTGCAGTTTGATGGCCGGGAAATTTTGAATCTGCCGGAGCCGGAACTGAACCACATCCGCGCCGACCAGATCAGCATGATCTTCCAGGACCCGATGACGTCGCTGAACCCCTTTATGAAAGTCAGCCAGCAGCTCACCGAGGTATTGCGTCATCATAAAGGCCTGTCGCAAAAAGAGTCGCTGGAAGAAGCCATTCGCATGCTCGATGCGGTGCGCATTCCCGAAGCGCGCAATCGCATTCATATGTACCCGCACGAATTCTCCGGCGGTATGCGTCAGCGCGTGATGATCGCCATGGCGCTGTTGCTGCGTCCGCGTTTGTTGATCGCTGACGAACCAACCACAGCTCTCGACGTGACCGTTCAGGCGCAGATCATGACGCTGCTCGCCGACCTGCAAAAAGAGTTCGGCACCGCCATCATGCTCATCACCCATGACCTGGGTGTGGTCGCCGGCGCCTGCAAACGCACCCTGGTGATGTACGGCGGTCGGGTTATGGAATATGGCGATACTGAGCAAGTGTTCGAAACGCCCAGTCATCCTTATACCCGCGGCCTGCTCAGGGCCATCCCCCGACTGGATCAGGATGGCGATGAGTTACTGACCATTCCCGGCAACCCACCGAACATGCTCGAGCTGCCCGCAGGCTGTCCGTTCCAGCCGCGCTGCCCCCATGCTGATGAACGTTGCGCCCGGGACATGCCGGCGCTGACCAGCCAGAACAGTCTGAACCGTGAACGTGCCTGCCACTTCGAACCGGAGGCCCTGCGATGAGCGAAGCGAAGCAAAAACTGCTGTCGGTCAAGGACCTGAAAGTCCAGTTCGACATCCACGCCAAGGGCGCCATGCCCTGGACCAAGCCGAAAAAACTGAAGGCGGTGAACAACGTTTCCTTCGATCTGTACGAAGGCGAAACCCTGGGCATCGTCGGTGAATCCGGCTGCGGTAAATCGACCCTGGCACGGGCGGTGATCCGCATGTTGCCGGTCGAAGCCGGTGAAATCGTCTGGCTCGGTCAGGACCTGGCACCGCTGAAAGATCGTCAAATGCGTCCACACCGCAAAGACATTCAGATGATCTTCCAGGACCCGCTGGCGTCGCTGAATCCACGGATGACCATCGGCCAGATCATCGCCGAACCGTTGCGCACTCATTATCCGAGCATGCCACAAGCGGAAGTACGGGAAAAAGTGCAGGAGATGATGAAAACCGTTGGCCTGCTGCCCAACCAGGTGAACCGTTATCCGCACGAATTTTCCGGTGGTCAGTGCCAGCGCATCGGCATCGCCCGGGCGTTAATTCTGAAGCCCAAGCTGATCATCTGTGATGAACCGGTGTCGGCCCTGGATGTGTCCATCCAGGCGCAGGTCGTCAATCTGCTGATGGAACTGCAGAAAAAGATGGGTCTGTCACTGATCTTCATCGCGCACGATCTGAGTGTGGTCAAACACATCTCCACGCGCATCATGGTGCTCTATCTGGGTAATGTTATGGAACTGGCTGACGCTAAGGATATCTACCATCAACCGCGTCACCCCTACACCCAGGCATTGATCTCCGCGGTTCCAATTCCGGATCCGAAGATCGAACGCAACAAGGACATCATTCTGATCGAAGGTGATCTACCGTCACCCATCAATCCGCCGTCCGGTTGTGTGTTCCGCACCCGCTGCCCGAAAGCCCAGGCAAAGTGTGCCGATCAAGTACCGACGTTGGAAAATGCCTCGGGTAATCACCAAGTGGCTTGTCATTTTCACGACTGACAGACCGAAAAAAACCGCACCTTGAGTGCGGTTTTTTTTATTCACAACCCCGTCAGAAATTCAGCGGAAACTCAAGGCCAACATTGAACGAAGACGCATCGAATTCCTCGTCGTCCGTTTCGTAAGTCTGCTGCGAATAGCCCAGGGTAATAAAACGCCACCCCGCTTTAAGATTCATACCAATAGTGGTGTCGTAATCATCATCGCGGTCATAGCCTACGCCACTGGCCGAATAGCTGGCGCCCAGATGTTTAACAGCGCCTAGCTCGGCAAAAAGACCATTGTTCAATGAATAGCGTAAGCCCACTTCCAGAGGCCAGGCGATCTTAGTCACATCAACATTTTCAGCCTGAGAAGTGGAGAACTTAAAACCGAAAGTGGAGCGAAGCTGGGTGTTTTCCAGCGGCAAATCCAACAGCACACCACCATTAAAAACCAGTCCATTGCCGGCCTTGATGTCCTGATCAGAACCATCTTCATAGTTAATGGTTTGAATGGTGTCGCCACCAAACTGAGCGTCCAGACCGAACACCGGCGTTACTGACCATTCTTCTGCCGATGCCAACAATGGAGCCACGAGGAGTAATACCGTCCAGACCTTCATCGCTATTACCTATCTGACCATAAGAATGGCTACATTTATCGGCTTTTAGCGGCCTGTTCAATCCAAAGCCCAAAGTCTGAAACAATCCATTGGCAATATTGCACTGTGTATCGGGTGACCCTTCAGTACAATGGCGCCACTAGAAATCACCGGACGGCGTCCGTGCCCCGCCCGACCAATGCAGGAAAACACCATGCCTGAGTATCGCTCGAAAACGTCCACTGCCGGCCGCAATATGGCCGGCGCCCGCGCGCTGTGGCGCGCCACCGGTATGAAAGACGACGACTTCCATAAGCCGATCATCGCCGTCGCCAATTCTTTTACCCAGTTCGTACCCGGTCATGTTCACCTTAAAGATCTCGGCCAATTGGTGTGCCGGGAAATCGAAGCGGCCGGTGGCGTCGCCAAAGAATTCAACACCATCGCTGTAGATGATGGCATCGCCATGGGTCACGACGGCATGCTCTACAGTCTGCCGTCTCGCGAAGTCATTTCTGACGCCGTGGAATATATGGTCAATGCGCACTGCGCCGATGCGCTGGTGTGCATCTCCAACTGCGACAAAATCACCCCAGGAATGCTCAACGCCGCCATGCGCCTGAATATTCCGGTGATCTTCGTTTCTGGTGGCCCGATGGAAGCTGGCAAAACCAAATTGGCCGATCATGGTCTGGATCTGGTTGATGCCATGGTCATCGCCGCCGATCCCAACGCCGATGACGAACTGGTCGACGAATACGAACGTTCCGCCTGCCCGACCTGCGGTTCCTGCTCGGGCATGTTCACCGCCAACTCGATGAACTGCCTGACCGAAGCCATCGGTCTGTCTCTGCCCGGCAACGGCAGCACTTTAGCTACTCACTCCGACCGCCGCCGTCTGTTCGTCGAAGCCGGCCAACGCATCGTTGGTCTGGCCAAGCGCTACTACGAAGAGAACGACGACAGCGTGTTGCCGCGCTCCATCGCCAGCTTCAAGGCGTTCGAAAATGCCATGGCACTGGATATCTCCATGGGCGGCTCCACCAACACCATCCTGCACTTGTTAGCAGCCGCTCAGGAAGGCGAAGTCGATTTCACGCTGAGCGATATCGACCGGATGTCCCGCAAGATTCCTCAGTTGTGCAAAGTAGCGCCCAATAACCCGAATTATCATATGGAAGATGTGCACCGTGCTGGCGGCATCTACGCCATCCTCGGCGAACTGGACCGCGCCGGCCTGCTGCACACCGACCTGCCAACGGTGCATTCCAAAACCTTGAAAGAAGGTCTCGACCAGTGGGACATCATGCGCACCGACGATTCCGCCGTTAAGGAATTTTTCCGCGCCGGTCCAGCTGGCATTCCAACCCAGGAAGCCTTCAGTCAATCGACCCGTTGGCCAACACTCGATGGTGACCGCAAAAATGGTTGCATCCGTTCGCTCGAACACGCCTACAGCAGCGAGGGTGGCCTGGCGGTGCTCTACGGTAACCTGGCCGAAAATGGCTGCGTGGTAAAAACCGCCGGCGTTGACGACAGTATCCTCAAGTTCACCGGCAAGGCGCGCATCTTCGAAAGCCAGGACGCTGCCGTTGAGGGCATCCTGGGCGACAGGGTCAAAGAAGGCGATGTCGTCGTTATCCGCTACGAAGGCCCCAAAGGTGGTCCGGGTATGCAGGAAATGCTCTACCCGACCAGCTACCTGAAATCCAAAGGCCTGGGCAAAGCCTGCGCCTTGCTGACCGACGGCCGTTTCTCCGGCGGCACCTCAGGCCTGTCGATCGGCCACGTTTCTCCCGAAGCCGCGGCCGGCGGTAATATCGCGCTGGTCCAGGAAGGCGATGACATCGTCATCGATATTCCGGGACGCTCCATTCGCATCGACATCAGCGATGACGAACTGGCTGCCCGCCGCACCGAGATGTCGTCCCGCGGCGCAGCTGCCTGGAAACCGGCCGCACCGCGCAAGCGTAAGGTTACCACCGCCTTAAAAGCCTATGCCTTGCTGGCCACCAGCGCCGATAAAGGTGGCGTTCGCGATGTCGAGATGTTGGGTGACTAAAGGCCAAACGCAGAACGGAAGACGGGAAACGTTAGATGCATATTGAAGCCGACTGGTTTCAACAGCGGGTGCTGAACTGGTACGACCAATACGGTCGTAAAACCTTGCCGTGGCAGCAGAACAAGACGCCTTATCGCGTCTGGATCTCCGAGATCATGCTGCAGCAAACCCAGGTCAGCACCGTCATTCCCTACTTCGAGCGTTTTATGGCGCGCTTCCCGACCGTGCACGACCTGGCAGCGGCCGATACCGACGAAGTGCTGCATCTATGGACCGGTCTCGGCTACTACGCTCGCGCCCGCAACCTGCACAAGGCCGCCCGCCAACTGGTCGAACAGTTCAATGGCGAGTTTCCGGCCAGCGTCGAGGCCGTCGCCGAATTGCCCGGCATTGGCCGCTCTACTGCCGGCGCCATTCTCAGCCTGAGTCGCGGTGTGCACGCGGCTATTCTCGATGGCAACGTCAAGCGGGTACTGGCGCGCTTTTTTGCGCTCGAGGGTTGGACCGGGACCACCGCCAACCTCAAACAACTGTGGCAGTGGAGCGAGTCCCTGACACCAGCCAAACGCGTCGCCGATTTCAATCAGGTGATGATGGATCTGGGCGCCATGGTGTGTGTGCGCTCACGTCCGCTGTGCGATGCCTGCCCGGTGCAGAGCGAATGTCGCGCCTACGCCGAAGGCCGCACCGCCGAACTGCCGGCCTCCAAACCCAAAAAAGAAAAACCGGTGCGTGACGCCTGGATGCTGATCCTGCAAGCGCCGGACGGCCGAGTACAGTTGGTTAAACGCCCTGACAGCGGCATTTGGGGTGGACTGCATGCCTTCCCTCAATTTGACAGTCGTGATGCCGCCGAACAGCAACTGGCACTCAGTGGTATCAATGATCCGGCTGAAGACTGGAGCAGTTTTCGTCATACCTTCAGCCACTATCACCTCAACATTCACCCGCTGTTCGTGCCGCTGCGCAGCACACCACCGGCTGTTTCCGAACACGCCCTCTGGTACCATCCGGGGCTCGCCGAGCAAGTGGGCCTGAGTGCCCCGGTCAAAGCGCTGCTCGAACGACTGTTCTAAACCGGATGGATCTTTTTCATGACCCGCACCGTCTTTTGCCGCAAATACCAACAGGAACTCGAAGGCCTGGATAAGCCGCCCTACCCCGGCCCTCAAGGTCAGGATATCTTTGAGCATGTTTCCAAACGCGCCTGGACTGAATGGCAGGAACACCAGACCCGTCTGATCAATGAAAAGCACCTGGTAATGACCGACCCGGACGCACGTAAATACCTCAAAGAACAAATGCAGAAGTTCCTCAGCGGCGGTGACTTCGATCAGGCTGAAGGCTACGTACCAGAAACGTGATTGAAGGGGAATCTTTAAAAAAATCAAAGATTTATATTGAAAACGCTTGACCCCTTATAGCAAATTCCGTTTAATACGCCCCGTTCGTTTCGACGGACATTGCCCAGATAGCTCAGTCGGTAGAGCAGGGGATTGAAAATCCCCGTGTCGGTGGTTCGATTCCGCCTCTGGGCACCACCTAATTCCACAAAGAAGCCTCGCAGACGCGGGGCTTTTTTGTGCCTGACGCTCCGCAAAATCGAACCAGCTTTCTACCTCGGTGGTTCGATGGATCAGCGCCTTCCTACTATTAAATAAGTGAATCCTTACCCGACAGTCCCTCAATATGGCTAACTGTTCCGAGCAATCCGACCCGTGTCGCTTTTGGATTATCAGTACTCTGGGTTAGTCTGCGCGATTACTCGACACATCCTCTTCTACCATCTGTTACTAAATATGAGACCTGTAGATGCCTCATCACCCAGTTATCCGGCACTTGATCACTGTCATGGCCTTTGTTGGCCTCTTTGTCGCCCTCTCCCTGCCTAACCGGCTGGTCTGGATTACACCGTCCGCCTTTCTGTTTTTTCCGTTGGAATTGCTGGTTATCGGTTTTCTGCTGCTGATTCCCGGCTTAGCCGGCCGTAGCGTCCATGCTCTGCTGGCGGTGATGCTCGGCTTGGGTTTATTGCTGCGCGGCACCGACCTGGTCACCCACGAAATTTTTGCGCGCCGCTTTAATCCGGTTTTCGACAGCCACCTGCTGGCCGACGCCAGCCGCCTGCTGAGCGGGGTGCTGGGCAGCCTGGCGTCGGTACTGGTTGTGCTGGGGCTGGTATTGGTCATCGCCCTGGTGTGTTGGCTGGCGTACGTGATGCTCGGGCGTATTCAACGCACTCTGCAATCTGCGCCACGGCTGTCCGCTGTAACGCTGCTGGCGCTGTTGCTGGTCTGGGGCGGGCTGAAAGCAGCAGGCTGGTCGCGGGCCGATACCTTTGCCTGGGATCAACTGGTCGCCCACGGTCGCGATACTCTTCACAGCCTTCAGGATATACAGGAATTTAATGCCACGGTCGGTGATGATGCCGCAACCGAGTTGCCCGCCGATGGCTTGTTTTCACGACTGGCAGGCAAGGATGTCTACATCGTCTTCGCCGAGTCCTACGGGCGGGTGCTGTTAGAGCAAGACCCTTTCCGGGAGTCGATTACCGAAAAATTGAGCTGGGCGGAAAATACGTTGGAAGCCGAGGGCCTGCAGATGCGCAGCGCCTTCCTGACGTCACCGACGGTGGGTGGACTGAGCTGGCTGGCCCATGGGACGCTGCTCTCTGGTGCCTGGATCGACAGTGAAAACCGCTACAACAGCCTGATGCTCAGCGAGCGGCTTACGCTGAATCGGCTGTTTCATAAAGCCGGCTGGCGCACCGTGGCGGGGATGCCGGCGATCAGCCTGGCTTGGCCCGAAGGCGCTTATTTCGGCTACGACCAGATCTACAATGCGCATAATTTCGGCTACGAAGGACTGCCCTTCAACTGGGTGACCATGCCCGATCAGTACGTCTGGTCGGCTTTGCAGGCGCGCGAGCGCAGCGGGCAAAAGCGGCAACCGGTCATGGCTGAAGTGGCGATGATTTCATCACACGCGCCCTGGACACCCAACGCCCATCTGGTGCCCTGGGATCAGGTCGGCAACGGCACCATCTTTAACGACCAAGCCCAGGCCGGGCCTACTCCGGAAGAAGTGTGGAGCGATGTCACGACGATTCGCCAGTATTACCGCCAGTCGATCGAATACATGCTGGAGGCGCTGGTGTCCTACCTGCGGGAATACGGCGACGACAATCTGGTGGTGCTGATACTGGGCGATCACCAGGCTGCACCGATGATAACCGGCGACCCCGACAACAGAGACGTTCCGGTGCATCTGATTGCCCGCGACCCGGCGGTGATCGAAGCGATCGAAAGCTGGCATTGGCAACCCGGCCTGATGCTGGAGGCAGACGCTCCAGTCTGGCGAATGGATGAGGTTCGCGACCGCTTTGTCGAGGCATTTTCCGAACCCGACACCTTTTCCGAATCTGACCAGTATTCCGAACTCAAGGAGCCCAACTGATGGCACACCCAAGTTGGCGGGAACGCCTCGGTCTGTGGCGTTCACTGCTGATGTACTACGGCATTCCCGGGCGACAGTCACGCCTGCGGCGCTGTTACGGCCAGTTTATTCGCCCCGGTGATTTGTGTTTCGAAATTGGCGCTCACGTCGGCAATCGGTTGCTGGCCTGGCGCGCTCTGGACGCCCAAATTGTGGCCCTGGAACCTCAGCCTTTGCTGATGCAAACCCTGCGACAACGCTACGGCACCGATGCCAAGATCACCCTGGTCGAAGAAGCCGTTGGCGCAGAACCGGGCGAGGCCACGCTGTTCATCAGCACGCGCACGCCTACGGTCACCACGCTATCGAAGGAATGGATTTCCCAGGTGCAACAGGATGCTTCGTTTCAGTCGGTACGTTGGGATCGCGAAGTGACGGTTCCGGTCACCACGCTCGATGCGCTGATCGAGCGTCACGGCGAGCCACGGTTTTGCAAAATCGATGTCGAAGGCTTTGAACTGGCGGTTTTACAGGGGTTATCACGACCGCTGGCGGCGCTGTCGTTCGAGTACATCCCGGCCAGCATGGACAATGCGCTGGCCTGTATCGATCGCTTGGAAGCATTGGGGAACTACCAGTACAACCTGGCCCCCGGCGAAAGCCACCGCCTGCAGTTCGAGCAATGGCTGACCCCGGTGGAGATGAAACGCCATTTGGCAGCAACCCACGAAGGCAGCGGCGATGTGTATGCCAGACGGCTGGGTTCATTTTCTTAACCCTGTTTCAGTGGCATTTGTCCGCATCGGCGAACCGGGGTGCTCCTGTGGGGTCGGCGTAGATCCTTCCATGGAGCCTAGACCGCAGCATCCATGCTGCGGACTCCCCCACAGGAGCACCCCAGGCCACCGCCGCTGGTCTGTTGAGCCCAGGCCGTGTTTAAAGTTCTCAAACCGGTAAGGCTAAAACGTCTGTGTGCCCAACGCTGCAAGTACCCGTAGCAGCCTTAGCGTGGCGAAACTGCACCCAGTCTGCCAGCGCGCTGGCGTCGATGTCCGGGTGATCGGCAACCGCCGCGGCTATGCCGGTGATTAGCTCAGCCACCATCGCTTGATCGGCACCGTCCAGCACCCAAGGGCTGTTGGCGGAATAGACGTTGAAGCCAGCTTGAGAAAACAAACGCTGCAAAACGGCACCGGAGTCTGGCCCCAGCGCCAGGCCAAAGCCCTTGTCGGTGCGCTGATCCTGATTAAAAGCTGCCAGTACAGCGTCATCCAGCGGGTGTTGTGGTGTCCACTGGGTGGTGCCGTCGTAATTCAGAGCGGCATAAAGGCCCAATGGCTGTTGCTGGCTTTGGGCTTTCAGCTTTGTAGCGAGCGTATCGAGAAAGTCCTCGGACACCAGATCGAACAACGCCGAGGCGGTGACCAGACCAGCGCCCTGGAGCGGCAGTGATGTCAACGCCGCCAGATCCGCTTTACAGGGCTCTATGCGGTGCGTCTGGCCATGCCGGCGTTGCGCTTCCGCGAGCAAGGTCACATCGTTATCGACCAGGCGCCAGGTCAGCGATGACTGGTTCGGCGAGCTGAGCTGTCGCAAGGTGGACCCGGTACCGGCGCCCAAATCAACCACCACCGGGCTTTCAACCAGTTCCAACCACCGTATTGCCTGATCCTTCAGGCCTTTGTCGCGGGCACGTCGGTCTGCGGCTTCGCGCAGATCGAGCCAGTCGATACTGAATCCACTCATGGTTGAGGCATTTCCTTATGGGTGTATGGATTGGATAAGGCGAACCACCTGACCGGCGGTATCGGCCCAAGTGGGTAAGTTAGCGGCCGCGTTACGGGCGCCAGCCTGCAGTTGGCGGTGCAGGTCTTTTTCGGTCAGCAAGGTACGCAGCGCATCTGTTAGCGCGGCTGTGTCGTCAGGTAGTACCAGCAGACCAGCGGATTCAGGCACGACATCCGGTACCGCACCGGCCCGGGCAGCGATAACCGGCAGGCCCGCAGCCAGCGCTTCGGCGAAGACCATGCCGTAGCCTTCGAACCTAGAGGGCAACACGAAGAGGTCGGCATTGTGGAACTCGGCCTTCAGGTCATCGATTGCGCCCACCAGTTGGATGCGCTCCTGCAGTTGCAGCCGATTTATCTGCTGCTGCAAGGCGTCGCTCCAGTCGGGGTCGAAGTCTTTGCCACCGACAAAACGAGCCTGCCAGGGCAGATCGGCCAGAGGCGACAGCGCATCGATAAGCACATCGTGTGCTTTGCGCCGGGTCAGGGTAGCGACGGTCAGCAACTGCATAGGCGACCCGATGCACGGAGCAAAGGGTGTTGGATCAGTGCCGGGCTGCGCGACCACCACCTTTTCCGGTGGCATAGCGAACTGGTCGATCAGAATCTGTCGGGTGTGCTCGCTGGTGACCAGCGTAGAGCGAACGGTGTACAATGCGCGTTGCTCCGATGCCTGAAAACGCTGTTGCTGTGCCGGGTCCAAACCCGATTCCAGCGCCAGCGGATGATGGCATAAAGCGATGATGCGAAGACGTTGTGCTTCGGCTTCAGCAAGCTGATCCAGCGTGCCGAAGGCGAGACCATCGAAAATCACGACAGCACCATCTGGCACCGCCACCAGTTTCTGGCGAGCATCTTCCAGCGCCTGGTCATCCGGGAAGGGAAATTGGCTGGAAAGAGCAATCGTTTGGACTTCTAAGCCCAGTTGCCGCAACTCGCGGATCAACCGGCGATCGTAGCGATAACCGCCTGTCGGCGTCGCCAGGTCACCGGGGAAAACAAAATACAAGGTGGTGAAGTTCAACAGAGTTGTGATCCGTTCCAAACAGGGGGGTCGTAACTTATTGAATAGTGTCCGGGCATGAAACAGCTAGCCGCCCAGGCATACAAGGATCGTTATACCAACATTAAGAGTACCTCATGTCTATACCTGCCGTGACCCGTATGACCAGCACAAGGATCCCCACTGAATACGGCGATTTCCAGTTGTGCTACTACACCAATACCCTCGACAACAAAGAACACCTGGCTTTTTTTATGGGCGATATCGCCCACGCCGGGCCGGTTCTGGCTCGGGTTCATTCTGAATGTTTCACCGGCGATGTGCTCGGCTCCCGGCGCTGCGATTGCGGTGAACAACTCGACCGTGCCATGGCTATGATCGCGAACGCCGGCGCTGGCGTGGTGCTCTATATGCGCCAGGAAGGCCGCGGCATCGGACTGCTCGACAAGCTGCGCGCCTATAATCTGCAAGATCAGGGCTACGACACCGTCGACGCCAATTTAATGCTCGGGCACGAAGCCGACGAACGCGACTACTCACTGGCGGCACTGATACTGGAAGATCTGGGAGTGGAATCAGTACAGCTGATCACCAACAACCCGGCTAAGATCAGTGCGCTGGAAGCCGAAGGTATTACTGTTTCGCAACGGGTATCGCTGGCCGTCGCGGCCAACACCGATAACGCTGACTACTTGCTCACCAAGGTGCAGCGTATGGATCATCTGTTGCCCCTCGAACCCATCGTCAAACCTGTCAGCTCATGACACTGAATCAGGACATCGAGCACTGGCTGCTGGCCGAACAGAAAGCCGCGCAGGACTCCGCCCAGAAGATCGGCCCTCAGCGCCCCCATATCACGCTCAGCTACGCCCAAAGCATGGACGGCAGCATTACTACCGCGCCCGGTAAAACCTTGGCACTGAGCAGCGATGCCAGCATGCAGATGACGCACCAGTTGCGCAGCCTGCACGATGGCATTTTAGTCGGCATTGGTACCGTCCTGGCCGACAACCCCCGCCTCAACGTGCGCAAATGGACCGGCAAAGACCCGCAACCCATCGTCCTCGACAGCCAGTTGCGCATGCCGCCCAGCTGCCAGCTGTGCCAGAGTGCCGAGCGCGGCTGCTGGGTGCTGACCACTCCCGAGGGCGCGGCCGATCGTGATGACTGTGAACTGATTGTTGTGCCCAGCGATGCCGACGGGCACGTTAACCTCCATGCAGCCATGGCGGTTCTGCATGAACGCGGCATTCGCAGCTTAATGGTTGAAGGCGGTGCCTCGGTGATTACTGCCTTTCTGCGAACCGCCCTGGCCGACGCCGTCATCCTGACGGTAGCCCCGGTTTTTGTGGGCGGTTACAACGCCGTGGGCCAACTGGGCGGAACCGACAGCCTGCCCTTCCCTCATATCGACGACCTGCGCAGCCAGCAACTGGGCGACGAGTTGATTGTCTGGGGTCGGCTACGCTACCCAGGTGAAGCACAACCGGGGCCCGAATCATGACCACCGCCGCTCAGCTCTGGTTTACCGCGCCGTTTCAGGTTGAAGTGCGCAAAGTATCTTTGGCATCACCGGCGGCGAATGAAGTTCAGGTGCGCAGCCGTTACTCCGCCGTCAGCCCCGGCACTGAATTACTGCTCTATCGCGGGCAATTGCCCAGTTCGATGGCACTCGACAGCTCGCTCGAATCGCTGCAGGGCGCTTCCCAGTATCCGGTGCAATACGGCTATGCCTGTGTCGGAGAGGTACAGCAAGTCGGCGCAGATGTTGACCCGGCCTGGCTGGGGAAAACGGTGTTTTCCTTCCAACCCCACGCCAGTCACTTCACGGCTCGCCCAGACCAGCTGATTGCCGTACCAACCGACATTTCCGCCGAAGCCGCCGTCTTTCTGCCCAACATGGAAACGGCCGTTAACCTGGTGCAGGACGGCCAGCCGATGCTCGGCGAGCGGGTCGTGGTGCTCGGCCAGGGCGTGGTCGGTTTGCTGTTATCGGGCGTGCTCGCCCAATACCCTCTGGCCTCTTTGCAGGCCGTTGAAGGCCAAGCCAACCGCCAGGCACTGGCTCGCCAACTGGGCGTAGAGGCGGTCTTCAGCCCGGCAGACGCCACCCCAAATCAGCAACCCGATCTGGCCGATGCCGATTTGATTTACGAGATCAGCGGGCACCCCGACGCCCTGAATCTGGCTATTGGTCTGAGTGGTTATGCCAGCCGCATCGTGATTGGCAGCTGGTATGGCAACAAGCCGGTATCGGTCAATTTAGGCGGCGAAGCGCATCGCAATCGGCTGCAACTGATTACCAGCCAGGTGAGCACTCTGGCGCCAACTCTTAGCGGCCGTTGGAGCAAACAACGCCGCTTCGACCTGGCCTGGGAGATGATTCGCCGCCTCGACCCGACCCAACTGATCACCCACAAGCTGCCATTGCGCGAAGCCGGTACCCTTTACCAGCAACTGCACGACTCTCAAGTCGACATGGTGCAGCCGCTGTTTGATTATTCCGTTGATTAACCGATAAGGATTTCTATGTATACCGTTGCCGTTACCCAGGATTTTATTGCCAATCATTATCTGATTGGCGGGGACTGGGGCGCCGAAAACAATCCCCACGCCCACCACTATGTGCTCGAAGTGCGCATCGAAAGTGACACCCTGAACGAGCATGGCTACCTGGTCGACATCGTCGAAATCGAAGCCGCCCTGAACAAGGTGGTGGGTTACTACCGCGACAGCATGCTCAACGACAAACCGGAATTCGCTGGCCTGAACCCGAGCATTGAGCATTTCAGCCGCATCCTCAGCGAACAGCTGTTGGCCGACATTACCCCGCCCGGCACCGGTGCACTCACCGTCAAACTCTGGGAAAACGACAGCTGCTGGGCGGCCTACCGGCATTCATTCGGCTGATACGACCTTGCCTTTGCTGGTCAGCCGGGGGCGATGAAAGCTGTATAAACACGCCAAGCCGACCAATAACACCAGCGCATCGCGCAGCCGGGTCAGTGCGATCAGCCCAAGGGCCGCACTGACCGGCAAACCCAGCAACTGGAACGACCACAACAGCGACGCCTCGATGGTGCCAATGCCGCCCGGCACCGGCAGCAACATAGCCAGCCGCATGCCCACCATGATGGTCAACAAATCGCTCAGCGATGGCGAAAGATTGAGAAAGCGCAACAACAGCCACAACTCCAGCAACAGCGCCACCCAACCCAGCAACGACAACAGCAAGGCGACCGCCAGACGCCCGCGGTGCAACGCCAGCGCGCCCTGCATCAAGCGCACCAGCGCCTGCCAGCCGCCTTCTTGGTTGGCATCGCGCTCAGCCGAAACAGGGCGCCAGCGTTGCACCAAGGGTCGAATCCGATTCGCCAGCCACAGCGGGTGGTACACCACCAGCGCCGCCGCCGCGACCAAGGCAACCAAGACCCCAGCCAAAATAGCCGAAACCTGAAGCCCTTCATCAAGCGGTACCACGGTCGTACCCAGCAGCATCAACACACCGGCGAGCAAGACAGCGATATTAGTCGCGGTTTCCACAAAGCGGTCCAACCCCAGCATGGCAACGGCGCGGTGCAGCGGCTGAGCGAAAAGTCGATGCAACCAGAGCACCTGCAGCGGCTCGCCACCAAAATGCGGTCCGGGAGTCAGAAAACTGACCGCGCTGCCCGCCTGGCGCATCCGAAACAAACTGATCAAGGATAACGGCGTCTGCACTGCCTGCCCCAGCAACTGCCAGCGCTGAACGGCCAAATACAGAATGCCGCCATTGACCAAAATCCACAGCAGCCAATTGTGCCAACTGAGCTGCTCAAGCTGGGCGGCTATGCTGTGCAGTGGCAACTGCCTGAGCGTCCAAACGGCCAGCGCCAGTGCCAGCAGCCAGAGCACTCCGGTGGTGAGGCTCCATCGATTGAAGCCATGACCTTGTGTCATGCAGCAGGCTCCCGGCGAGCACCAAGCCAGCCGCTGACGTGAAGCCAATCACGACAGAAGCCCAGCAGCAGCGGGATCATCAGGGCAATGCTCAACCAGTAGATAACCGATTCAGACAGAGGTGGCCACAACGCCAGCGCCACCAGCACCATTTGCGCCCCGGCCAGGTATCGACGCACCTGACTTGGCGGCAGCGAATACACCGGCCGACCGCGCTGCGCTCGCCAGTGAATACCCCACCGGAACAGGTAATAAGCCACGCTGACCAGCAAATAAACCGCCGGAAGCCGATCGGTAAAGACAGCAACCAGCGGCGCGATAAGCAAGCCGAAGGCATCCATGGCGGTATCGAGTTCAGTCCCCAGGCGCGTCGTCTGTTGCTGACGCCGGGCGACATAACCATCGAGCCCATCCAAGGCGGCGGCCAGGGTGTAAAGCACAGCCGGCGCGAACAGCAACCCCGCGTGAACTTGGAGCGGGATGATTGCCAGAAATCCGGCCGTCGCACCAATCAACCAGCCGCGCAGCAGCGTAATGCGATTGGCCGTGCCCAGGCCGGTGAACACTCGTTTATCAAAGGGACTGACGTTCAAATGCAGCCGCGTGCGGCACTGCCATAACACAAACGCCCAGCCAGCCAGACTGCCAACTAACCAGCCCGCCGCCGTGACCGGCTGTTCTGTAAACCACAAAACCAGAGCACCCGCCAACAACACAGCCGTCCCCAACCAAGCGATGCGCACCCATTCACGCTGCAAGGGCGATGACACCCGAGCGCTAAACATAGCGGCAAAACGCGTAAATGAACCCGACATAAGCGCTCCGGCTAATGCGAAACAGGCGATAAATGATCATAATACGGACCCCGAAAAAGATGGGGCCGGAGTATACGACCCGAGCGCTGGAAGGGACCAGCACTCGCAGCCTAACCGACCTCGCACCCTGTTTGAATACGCACGCATCACTCTCGACCCGCACTTGATGGAAAGGAAAAACATCATGTTACCTAGAAGTACCCGGCCCGGTTATTGGGCTGTGGCAGTCCTGCTATTGCTATTAATAGCCGGCCTGCTGTTCATCCGGTCGCTCATGGCGCCACCGGCGTCAGCGTCCGACACCCCGGCATTTAACCAACGTTGGCTTGAGGACCAGGCCCGCGAATTGGCGAGCAAACCTTTCACACCCGATAGCCTGGCCGACGACAGCGCGCTGCGCGCCTTGAGCTATGACCAATACCGGAGCATCCGGTTTGATCCGAACCACGCTGTGTGGAGTGACGAACCCAGCCCGTTTCAGCTGCAATTGTTTCACCCGGGGTTTCTGCACACCTTGCCCGTCGGCATTCACCTGGTGGAAAACGGCGTGGCTCGTCGCTTGAACTTCGATACCGCGGTGTTCAACTACGACGACAGCTCCATTGACGTGAACAACCTAAGCGCCGACGGCTATGCCGGCTTTCGGGTTCACCACCCTATCAACACCGCCGACTACTACGACGAATTTCTGGTGTTCCTGGGCGCCAGCTACTTTCGGGCGGTCGCTAAAAACCAATTCTACGGCCTTTCTGCACGCGGCTTGGCAGTAAATACCGTCGGCGAAGGCGATGAAGAATTCCCGTACTTTTCCGATTTCTGGATTGAACAGCCGGCCAGCGGCGACAGTGACATCATCGTCTACGCCCTGCTCGACAGCCCCTCGGTTACCGGTGCCTACCGCTTTACTGTGACACCCGGCATTGAGACCACCATGGACGTCGATGCCAACCTCTACCCGCGCATCGACACACCGCGCATTGGCGTTGCCCCGCTGACCTCCATGTTTATGTTCGACACCACCAACCGCGCCCGGTTCGACGATTTCCGCAACGCCGTACACGATTCCGACGGCCTGCAAATTGCGCAAGCCAATGGCGAGCAGATCTGGCGCCCCCTGGCCAACCCGGCCCATTGGCAAGCCTCGTCCTTTGCAACCGCCGACTCCGCCACACCGGCCGGCTTTGGGCTGATGCAGCGCCGAGACACCTTCGAGCAATTCAACGACAACGAAGCCCGTTACGACAAACGGCCGTCACTCTGGGTCGAGCCGCTGGGTGATTGGGGCCAAGGCCACGTCGAACTGTTGGAAATTCCGACCGACGGTGAATACCAGGACAACATTGTCGCCTACTGGCAACCGGCTGGTGGCTTGAAAGTCGGCCAGACTTACCGCTACCAATACCGCCTGCACTGGGGCGCGGCCTCGGCCTACGCACCGGCACAAGGACGCATCACCAACACCGCTTCCGGCCGCGCACTGGGCAGTAATGACCGCATTTTTGTGATTGATTACAGCGACGGTTCCGCCCTGCCCGACCTGGCGGACCATCCTGATGCCGTACGCATCCATGCCAGCACCAGCGCGGGTGATATCACCGATGTCAGCGGCACTCTGATAGAGGCCACCGGTCACTACCAGACCTACGTAAAACTCAACCCGGGTGCAGCTGATTTAGCCGAACTGCGCGTCGCGCTTGAAGTTAACGGCCAGCCCTGGGGTGAAACCTGGCTGTATCGGTGGACGCGATGACAACATCACTCACGCCACCGGCATCGCCCCTAGCCATGCCGACCCAACAGCTGTCACAGCGCCCGAACACATTTGCCGACCGCAAAACGCTGGCCACCTGGCTGGCGCGTTACTTCACCTTTGGCGGCAGCCTGGCGCTGACCATCGTCGCCAGTTGGCAGATGTACTTGACGCTGCCGCTCAGCGATGCCGCGACCACAACCGGTGCCGGCGACCTCTGGGTCAGCGCATTGCTGTGGCTACTGCTGGGACTGTTCACCCTAACCTTCGGCTGGATTTCGCTGACGGCGACGTCCGCCATGGCCTCGCTGCTGTTCTATCGCGTTCGACCCAGTTCACAGCAAGCCCAGCTCAATGCCGCCTTGCGTGGTAAAACCGTGCTGCTGATGCCCATTTACAACGAGGACGCCGCCAGCGCCTGCGCCGCCCTCGCCGCCATGGGCGAAGACTTGGGCCGCCTGAACCTGCACCGGCACTTCGAGATATTCATTCTCTCGGACAGCAACGACATAAATGTCATCAGCGCCGAAACCACTGCTGTGCAGTGCCTGCGTGATCGTCTGGGTGAAACCATGTCAGTCTGGTACCGCCGGCGCACCCAGAACACCGAACGCAAAACCGGCAACATTCGCGACTTCATCAACCGCTGGGGCAGCAGTTACGACTACATGGTAGTGCTGGACGCCGACAGCCTGATCGCCGCGGACACCCTGGCCACCCTGGTGCGGGAAATGGATGCCGACCCCAACACCGGCATTGTGCAGACCCTGCCCCGCCAATACGCTGGCGAAACCCTCTTTGCCCGGCTGCAACAATTTTCGAGTTTGGCCTACGGCCTGGTGTTCGCCAGAGGCCTGTGCGCCTGGCAGGGCCACAGCGGCAACTACTGGGGACACAACGCCATCATTCGCATCCGCGCTTTCGCGGCGGCGGCTGGCTTGCCCCAACTGCCGGGCCCACGCCCCTTCGGCGGCGACATAGCCTCACACGATTTTGTCGAAGCCGCGCTGATTCGGCGCGCCGGCTGGTCGGTACGGATGCTGCCCGACCTGGGCGGCTCCTGGGAAGAATGCCCACCGACCCTGAGCGACGCCGCCATTCGCGACCGGCGCTGGGCACAAGGCAACGTTCAACACCTGGCGGTGTTACGCACTCGCGGCCTGCGCTGGCCGAGCCGCACGCACATGATCATGGGTGTAATGAACTACCTGACGTCCCTGCTGTGGCTCGCCATGGTGACGGTAGGCTTGGTGCTGAGCACGCGCTTTGCGCTGCAAGAAAGCCAGGGCACTGCCGGTGGCGCGCTGCCCCGGTTCGATTCAGACCGCATGGTCGGGCTGTTCGTGTGCACCATGGCGCTGTTGCTGCTGCCCAAAGTGTTGGGATTGCTGGGCGGTTTACTGAGCAAAACGCGACGCGGCGGCACCAGCCGACTGAGGTTTTTGGTCAGTGCCTTGCTGGAAATGCTGTTCTCGGTACTGCACGCGCCCATTTTTATGCTGGTGCACAGTCGTCACTTATGGGAAATCGCCTGCGGGCAAGATTCCGGCTGGTCGGCCCAGCGGCGGCATGGCAGTGGCGTCATCTGGCGGCCGTTAATCGCCAATCATGGCGTGCAGACCCTGCTCGGAATAGTGGTGCTCGGACTGCTGCTGTGGCAATCGTCTTCGTTGTTGTATTGGATGCTGCCCACGGTCATCGGGCTGATATTGGCCGTACCGCTTTGCGCTCTGACGGGCAGCGAAACGGCCGGCCAATGGCTGGCAAGGTGGGGCTTGCTGGGCATCCCCGAAGAGGCAGCCCCACCTGAGATCATGCAACGCCAACAGGCGTTTCTGGAGACTTATTCGGTGGCCATCAAGGCCCGATAAAGCAACGCTCGATCAGTAATACTCGATAAAAAAGACGGCTGTTACAGCATGCGCCGGAACAAGCCGTCTTTATCGATCAGGTGCTTCGTCGCCGCGCCAATATGGCCGACGATCAACAGGCCCAAGGAAATCGCCAAGAAGCCGTGAATCGCAAACAAACGATTGGCCAGTGATTCGTCCACAGGCACAAACGGCATAGCCGGTAAGTGATACCCGCCCAGGGTCACCAGTGCCGGATAGGCCGTAACACCGGCCCAACCAAACAGAGGCGTTAATACGAGCAAGATATAAAGCAAAGAGTGCAAACTATGAGCGGCCAGTTGCAAGTGACGCGGCAAGGTATCCGGATACGCTGGCCCCTTAAGCCACACCTTCATCACGATCCGCACCACCATCAGCAACAGAACGCTAAAGCCGATCGCCTTGTGCCAGTTGTACAAGGTATTGGTCAGCGCTCCCCAAATATTAGCGGCTGCACGTTCGGCCATTACGATACCGATGGGTATTAGTGCGAAGATCATCAGGGCCATTAGCCAGTGCAGTAGTCGCCAAGCTAGCGGATATTTTTGAATTTGAGGCATGGTTCAGTTCCCTTAGTTAGTTTCAAAGCGGAGATTCGTTCCCTAAAAGACATAATAAAGGTTGTCTTTACTGGTGACTATCTTAAAGCTCTAGGCTTCCCAGCCATAACGCCTTGCGCCAGGCACTCACCCTGTTGAATGATGCGACACAAGGACTGCTAGTCCGGATGTTTCACCCAATTTACTCCTCAGAAAAACCTGCTATGCGGGCAGCTTCGCCTCCATCTTAACGAAATGATGATCGAATAATTCCATGGTCCGTACGGTACGGATTATCGTCATCAATGTGATCGTTCCAGATGCGGGTGTCCTGATGTTTCCAGATCATATCCTGGGAATACTCAAAGAATTCTTCCGACACCAGTATGTGGTCCAGCACCCCTTTGTGACTGTTGTGTTCGTGGGTGTAATAGACGTCCCGGAAGGATTTCAGTTGCTGGAAAAACAAGGTGCTGTACAGCGAACGGTCGGCACCACGCGCCCGGTTCGACAGCGTTGGCTGATCGGTAATCAGACTCAAGGTATTGCTCAGCGGATCGTCATTTAAATCACCGATTACGACGACCGGGGTGTTGGATCCACGCAACTGATCGATCAGCATCATGCGCAGGGCGGTCGCTTCTGCGGTGCGACGTATGGTCGAGAGGGCGCTGCCTATTGCGCTTCGATAATGACTGGGCAAGCGGGTCACCCGAGCAGGCAGTTTGGATTTCAAATGACAGGCGTAAAGCGTAAAGGGTGGCGTATTTCGGTCCGATGAATGAGCAACCTGCGCCTTGATAATACTGCGTGAAAACTGATCAATACTAACGCTGACTTCGTCGTCTTCACCATCACCCTCATCGAGTTTCACTAACTTGGTGAACGGAAATTTTTTAATCACCTCAGCCGAGGTTATTTGCCAGGGCGCACGGACGATCATGGCTACCGCGATGTTGTACCAACGGTCTGCGATGTATTGCGTTCGGTACCCAGATAATTCAGCAACCGACAAAACATCATCCAAAGCGTCCTTATGCCAAAGCTCCTGAAACACCACGATGTCGGCATCCACCTCAATCAGGAGGCGACGGATCCAATCGCGTTTACCTTGATATTCCTTCTGGCTAATAGGCGTGCTGGTGTAAGTGGTTAAACCGGCTTTTTGAAAGTTATAGAGATTGAACGAAGCAAAGCTGATATCAGCCGCCACCCTGTGCCCTCCCCGGTTTCATTTGGCACTTTCACTATAGCCGCCAATACCGTTTTAGAAGGTTGCAGTTACAGGTCGATGACAGATCAGTGTCTGACAGAGAACCATTTTATTGCGAATAACCCGCCAATGAGTGGGTAAAATTGAAGCTCGGTGATGCATCGGATTGCGTGTTTGGCATCGCGAAAACAGCCAGCATCGTCACGACCACGACCAACATCAATCGACGTAATGATGCTTCCAGGGTTTCTGTTTTGGTTAAAGGCATGGAACAAGCTCCGGCTGAGAAGGTTTCGTTATCCCTGTCACAACTTAACCTAAAACCGCCCCAAAAGGTGTGAAAGGCCGCTCAATACCATTCCGGGCTAAATAAAAAAGGGCACCATCGGGTGCCCTTGTCGATCGTTAACACAATTCGGCTTAGCCTTTGCGACCTTCAACGCTCAGGCTGCCAGGGCCCATGGCCACCAGGAACAGGAAACCACCAGCGATGGCGATGTTCTTGTTGAAGGAGATCATTTGCATCTGATCGGCCGGATCGAAATGGAACAGGAAACCGGACAGTATACAGAAGCCAGCCAACAGAACAGCGGCAATGCGAGTCTGATAGCCGATCAATACCGCCAAGCCACCCAGTACTTCGACCAGAATTGCCGGATAGATCAGAATGCCAGGCACGCCGACCATTTCCATATAAGCCTGATTGCCTTCCAGGCCAGTGATCTTGCTCAAACCCGACAGAATAAACATGTAGGAGATCAGCACGCGGCCAACCAGCAGAGCCCAGGGAGATAACATTTTCATTGAAACAATCCTTTTTTGAGTTGGTTAGAAAACCCAAATCACTATAGAGAGACCTACAGGACCTGCCTATCTAAATAATTAGAGCTAGTTGATTAGAATTTCTGAAATAGTCGCTGAACGTTGGCGGAGGTCTGTTCCATTAAAGAAACAAGACTCTGAGATCGTGCCTGAGCAAGACACTCCGCCGTCTGCAACAGATCCAACAGAGGATTATCATGGGCCGGTTGCGCCGGACGCATATCCGGCGCATCGGTTTCCAGCAAGATATGCTCAGCCGGGATGCGAGCAAAGGCATCACGGGTTTTAGCAGACTTCAATATCAGACTACCGCAGCCGAGATACCAACCTTTATCCAGGTAAGCCATTGCTTGTTGATAGGGTCCCAAAAACGCATGCACCACACCACGGACGTCCGGATAACGTTTGAGCAGCGCCAGCACCCGATCATGAGCTTTCACTGAATGAACGATCACCGGTAACTGGTATTCACTCGCCACGGCCAGTTGGGCTTCGAACCAGCGCTGCTGTAATTCGGGCGAGGCGTTCGATGCATTTCCGGAATGAAAATCCAGCCCGATTTCACCCAGCGCGATGCACTGCGGGTATCCCGACAACATCCTTTGCAAAGACGTTAAATCAGGCTCAGTCGGCGGTAAAAACCAGGGATGGTGACCAAAGGCGAGACGGATACGAGGGTCGGACGAAAAACGTTGCCCGGCAGCGCGCCATTGCTGTGGCTCAGTACCGGGCAAGATCCACTGACCGATGCCAGCGGCTTGTGCTTCTTTTAAAGCGCCATCCGGATCAGGCAGGCTGTCCGGATGGCAATGGGCATCAATCCAGGCCATCAGAAGTAACTGAAACGATCCTCGAGCATACGCAGCCGTGCTTCGGCGTCGGCAATATCACGAATCAACTGTTCGTTACGGCTGCGCAACGCGCCCTGGCGTTCGCGCAAACGAGTGATTTCGTTGTAGGTCGCGCGACGTTCCTCTTCACTCAGCGATTCGGAGAACAGTACCGCTTCCATTTCACTCAAACGACGTTGCGACTGCGACAACTCATTCTCGTTACTGCGCTGCTCACTGCGCAGGCCACTGATTTCCGAAGTCACCGCGTAGATTTCCCGGCCTGCCTGATAGCCATCAAGGAACTCCGGCTCCAGTGACGGCGGGCAGATGCCGGTGTACTGGTAGCCGTTGCGGGCGCGGCTGAAACCGTTACGAGCGGTA
Source organism: Saccharospirillum sp. HFRX-2 (assembly GCF_043196805.1). NCBI lineage: Bacteria > Pseudomonadati > Pseudomonadota > Gammaproteobacteria > Oceanospirillales > Saccharospirillaceae > Saccharospirillum > Saccharospirillum sp. HFRX-2. The sequence goes on along the minus strand of NZ_JBEBMU010000001.1, from coordinate 1,237,955 downwards.
CAGAAGTTCAACAAACCTTCGTCGTGACCGTCCTGATACTGACGCAGGTCCGGCGTAACGCCATGCTTGGCACAGGCTTCGCGATGAGCGCCGATGCGGTTGGCGGGATAACCATTAGCGCCGTCTTCAAAGCCAATGGAGAACCAATCAGCGGTCAAACATTCTTCTTCACTGAGGGTGGCGCAACCAGACAACACAAGCAGGGAGGCCAGCAGAAGGGCCGCTAATCGCTTCATATTCAACTCCTGTGTCAGCGATTTGTCATTTTGATGTAAAGGATTTTGGCACAGAAAGCTGAACCGGTCATGAACCTTTGGGCATACCGTGCGGCCGCTCGACCCAGAGGTTGCGATCAGGCGCGATGGGCGTCGGCTCGGGCTCGACAGGCGAAGGCTGCGGCTGATTCAACAAAGGCTTCAACGACACCCATTCGATATCGGGATAGTCCGCCGGGTCGAGGCTGGCAAAGAACGCCAGCGTTTCCGGATAAGGATGGCAGATGATGGTCACATTGCCCTGACGACGCGCGATGGCCAGCGCCTGCTGCCACTGCTGGGCAAGAAATTCCGGTGTGCGCTCATGATCGAGAAAGATACGGCGTCGCGACCAGGGCACGCCCATGGCATCGGCGACCCGCCAGCCCTGGGAATCGGCAATGGTCAATGAATCAAAGAAAAACAGCTGGCGCTGTTTCAACTCTGCCATCACCCAACCCATGGCTTCCGCATCGCGCGTCAGCTGGCTGCCCATGTGATTGCTCAACCCTTCGGCAAAGGGCACGCCGTCGAGCCCAGCCAGCAGATTGGCCAGTAACTGCTCACGACCTTCGGCGCGGTCCAATCCCAGCGGACCCAAGGGCAACCCACGCTGGTTCGACATCGGCGCGTGCACGATCACCGTCTTTTGAGCCCGGTGAGTTTCCTGTGCCAGCGCTTGAGTGAAGGGACGCCCGGGCATAATGCCGAGCGTTTGAACGAAGGGAATATTGATGGCGCTGAGCCCCGCACGCCATTGGTTGCCCAGATCGTCAACGACGATGGCAACCTGCGTCGAAGCCTGAGTCAGGCTGGTCCACGCCAACAACAGGCACAGACCAACCCAACGCACGCCTTTGCAGCTGTTAACGTGCGCCATTCAAAAAGCGCATGCCTTTGAGCACTGTCAGCGCCTGATACAGCTGATAATCATCAATCAACTGGGTATCGGTGTCAGTGCTGTCTTCGGCACGGTCTTCACTGCCGTTTTCACCTTCCGGGTTAGCCAGGTGACCGGCCAGATCCGCTTCGGTGTAGTAAGGGTTGCCATTTTCCTGCGTCAGTTTGCCGGGACGAACTTCAATGTCCGGAACGATGCCCTGCGCCTGAATGGAGCGACCTGAGGGCGTGAAGTAGCGTGCCGTGGTCAGCTTGATGGCATGGCTTTCATCCAGCGGCAGAATGGTTTGCACCGAGCCCTTACCAAAGCTGCGCGTACCCATAATGATGCCGCGATGATGATCCTGAATGGCACCGGCAACGATCTCCGAAGCCGAGGCACTGCCACCGTTGATCAGCACCACCAGATTGACGCCTTCGCTCGGATCCTCAGAATGCGCGCGGAAGCGGCTGGCACTGTTGGGCAGACGACCTTCGGTATAGACGATCAGGCCTTCGGAAATCAGCGCATCGACCACCTCGACCGAGGCTTGCAGCACGCCGCCGGGGTTATTGCGCAAGTCCAGCACCATGCCATCCAACGGACCACCGTTTTCATCGCGCAATTCTTCCATGGCTTCGACAAAGTCGCGGCCGGTGCGTTCCTGGAATTGGGAGATGCGCACATAGCCGAAGTTGTCTTCGAGCATGCGCTGGCGCACTGAGGTGATCTGAATAACATCACGCACGATTTCGATGGTCAGCGGCTGATTTTCGCCTTCGCGCACCACCGTCAGTTCAATCGGATCGCCGGGCTCACCGCGCATCAGGGTGACCGCATCGTTGACCGTCATACCTTTTACCGGGGTGTCATCAATCTGGGTAATCAGATCGCCCGACTGCATGCCCGCACGAAACGCCGGGGTATCGTCGATGGGCGCGACCACGCGGATAAAACCGGTTTCATCCAGAGTGATTTCAATACCCAGGCCGCCATACTCACCCGAGGTGCTTTCGCGCAAATCGGCGAAGTCTTCCGGGGTCAGGTAATCGGAATGTGGGTCGAGACCGGACAGCATGCCTTCAATGGCGCTTTCAATCAGTTCACTGTCATCAATGTCTTCAACGTAAGCCTGTTTGATGCGATCCAGTACCTGAGACAGCATACGGACGTCATCTACCGGCAGGCGGGTCTGACTTTTTTCGGCGTGGACACTGCTGGCAATACCGATGGAAATACCAACAATCAAGGCCGTCAGTGCAGTCAACCAGGGGCTGCGAATCAACTTCATAAGGGTTCCTTTCGCGTCTGTGTTCGATGGCATAGCGTCACCCGGGGCGCGTTCTGCGGTGTCGGAACTGCCGCCATTCTAAGCAACCCAGGCTCAGTTAGCACGGCTGTTCGGTCACTAGAAGGTCTCACTAGTCGCCACATAAGACCCTCTAACGATTCAGCAACCAGTCATCGGGATTCTCCGGACGACCGTTGCGGCGTAACTCAAAATACAGGCCTGGCTCGGTAAATCCACCGGATTGGCCCACTTCGGCAATCACGTCGCCTGCGCCTACCCAGGCACCGACGTCGCGCAACAAGGCCTGATTACGCCCATAGAGCGTCATCAGACCATCGCCATGATCGAGAATGATCAACAGGCCAAAGCCATTCAACCAGTCAGCAAACACCACCCGGCCGCGATGAATGGCATGCACGGCAGTGCCGGAATTGGCGCCAATCCACCAACCTTGCCAATTCAGGCGCGACCCGTCGATGGGACGGCCAAAACCTGCCCGTAACGAGCCGTCAACCGGCCACGGCAGGCGACCTTTAACCTCTGCCATATCGAAGCCTTCGGGGAAATCAAACTCCAGATCGGCCAGTTCCGATTGCATCCGTTCAATCAATTCATTGAGCTGTTCCTGCTCGGCTTCCTTACGCGCCAGCTCTGCTTCGGCGGCTTCGGCCTCGGCATTGAGATTGGCCAGAATCTGGCTACGCCGGTTCTTTTGCTGCGCCAGCTCATCGCGCGTCTGCGCCAGTTGTTGACGATCGTTCTGCAACTGCTCGGTCAATTGCTCTTGTTCGTCAATGTTAGCCGACAGCCGCTCGGATCGTTCCACCCAGGCCTGCAAGGCGGCATTTTGATCCTCGTTGAGGATGGCAAAGTAGTGCATCTGCCGTGCCAGCTCTTCCGGGCGCTGGCCGGACAACAATAATTTGATCAGCGGCTGATTGTTTTGCTTATAAGCCAGACGCAGGATGGCGCGAATGGTGGCACGTTGTTCTTCCTGTTTCTGCTCCAGATCGCGCTGTTCGGCGGTCAGCGCATCCAGTTGATTGCGTGCCTGAGTCAATCGCGACTCGGTTTCGCGCAAGCGTCGATTGTTTTCACCCAGACGTCGCTCAGTGGTTTCCAGAGCCTGACGCTGTTCCGAGACATCGCTGCGCCGAGAGCGCAATTCCGCTTCCAGCGCTTGAATCTGACCTTGCAACTGTTGCAGTTCGCGTTGCCGCAAGGTCAGGTCATCTTCCGCCCAGGCCGGCAGCCACAGCGGTGCGACGAGACAGAACCCGAGCACACAGAAAAGACGGAAGAAAAGGAAAGGACGTACCAAGTCAGCGGAGCCCGGATTCAAATGCGTTGGCATGGGCTCAGCAGGCTACCCCAAGCAGACCAGCGACGCCAGGGGACCGGGCGGCCCCCTTTCGTCACCTTTACCAGCGGCCCGTTCAGGCGCTCAGTTTTCGATCAGACTGTGGCCCGTCATCTCAGACGGTTGCTGCAGACCCATCATCGCCAGCAAGGTTGGTGCGATGTCGGCCAGACGACCTTCGGCCAGTTTGGCGTTCTTGTTGGTTTCGGTGACATAAACCAACGGCACCGGGAAGGTAGTGTGGCTGGTCACAGCGCCGCCGGATTCCGGGTCGACCATCAGCTCAGCGTTACCATGGTCTGCGGTAATCAGCACTTCACCGCCAGCGCGCAAGGCCGCTTCGGTGACTTTGGCCAGCGCTTCATCAAGCGCTTCTACCGCTTTAATAGCTGCGTCCATCTTGCCGGTATGGCCGACCATGTCGCCGTTGGCGTAGTTGCAGACAATCAGATCGTAAGTGCCGTCATCAATTGCCTTAACCAGTTTTTCGGTCACTTCAGGGGCGCTCATTTCCGGTTGCAGATCGTAAGTCGCCACCTTCGGTGACGGCACCAGGATGCGATCTTCACCCTCGAAGACGTCTTCACGACCACCATTAAAGAAGAAGGTGACGTGAGCGTATTTTTCCGTCTCAGCAATGCGCAGTTGTTTCTTGCCCTGTTGCTCCATCACCTCACCGAGCGTATTGCTCAGCAACTCCGGCGGATAGGCCACCGGCGCGTCGATGTCGGCGGCGTATTCGGTCAGGCAGACAAAGGCGCCCAGCTTCGGACGCACCGAACGATCCAGATCAGATTCCAGGCCATCATCGATGATGGCGCGGGTGATTTCGCGGGCGCGGTCGGGACGGAAGTTCATAAAGACAACGGCATCGCTGTCTTCGAGTTTCACCGCTTCGCTGCCTTCAGCACGAATCGAGGAAGCCGGCACGAACTCGTCGTCTTTATCCTGATCGTAAGCCGCCGACAGCGCATCCATTGGCGTACCGGCAACAATGTCGGCCTTGCCCTGAGTCAGCAAATCGTAGGCAGCCTGGACGCGTTCCCAACGGTTATCGCGGTCCATGGCGTAGTAACGACCGATCAGCGAGACGATGCCGCCAACACCCAGTTTTTCCAGCTTGCTTTCCAGCTTCTCGATGGACGGCAGAGCCGAACGCGGCGGCGTATCACGACCGTCCAGGAAGGCATGAACATAGACTTTATCGGCGCCACGTTTAACGGCCAGATCGACCATGGCGTGAATATGATCTTCATGAGCGTGCACGCCACCGGGCGACAGCAGACCGAGAATATGCACCGCCTTGCCGTTGGATACCGCGGTATCCACAGCCTTGGTCAACTCAGCGTTGTCATAAAAGGCACCGTCTTCGATGTCTTTGGTGATGCGGGTCAGTTGCTGATAAACGATGCGACCGCTGCCCAGATTCATATGGCCGACTTCAGAGTTACCCATCTGACCATCCGGCAGGCCGACGTTCATGCCCGAGGTGTGAATCAGTGAATGCGGATATTCCTGCCACAAGCGTTTCCAGGTCGGGGCCTTGGCTTTTTCGATGGCATTGGACTGAGACGTCTCACTGTGGCCAAAGCCGTCGAGAATCACCAGTACTGCTGGCTTTGCAACCGCCATGGGTCTACCTCCAACTTAATTATGAGTTCAATAATGTAGGAAAATTACATGCCGTTAGTGTACTGATTCCGCTGCCATCTAGCGAGTCTGACGACGGTCTGGTCTGGCTATCGCCACGATTGCTTGCCTGCGGCTATGGCTGGCCGGGTCGCTGGTGTATACTCCGGCGCTTAATTTTTCACCGTCTTTAGAGTCAGGACCTTATGCTCCAACAACTGTTCGAATTCGTGATCAACCATTGGATTTTGGCGGCCATCTGGGTGGCGCTGTTAGCAGCCCTGCTGGCGACCGAAAGCAGCAAAGGCGGTAAAGGTGTTTCGCCACAGCAGGCAACCACCCTGATCAACAGCCAGGACGCCAAGGTCGTCGACCTGCGCCCCAAAGACGAATACCGCAAAGGTCACCTGCCCGGCGCCATCAATATTCCCTCGCGTGAATTTGCCAACCGCATGAGCGAACTGGACGCCTATAAAGACAAGCCCATCATCCTGGTTTGCAAAACCGGCACCAGTGCCGGCGCCAGCGGCGCTTTGCTGACCAAGGCCGGCTACAAAAATCTGCACAAACTGCGCGGTGGCGTTCTGGAATGGCAAAACTCCAGCTTGCCGCTGGTGAAGTCTTAACCCTATCTATCCAAGCGAGTTAATCCTGATGGCACAGCAAGCAACGGTCACTTTATACACGACTCGCTGGTGCGGTTTTTGTGCCCGCGCCAAAGCACTGCTGGAACATAAAGGCGCTCGCTACACGGAGATCCCGGTCGACGACGAACCGGAAAAGCGACAGGAAATGATGCAGTTAAGCGGCCGTTACACCGTGCCGCAAATCTGGGTTGGCGATGTCCATGTCGGCGGTTGCGACGAGCTTTATGCCATGGAACACAGTGGCCAGCTCGACCAGTTGCTGAACCAGGAGAGCGACCCTCATTAACGCTTTGAATATTTTTTAGCATTCAACACCGGAGTCATCATGAGCGAACAACAAAAACCGCAATTCGGCATTCAACGCATCTACACCCGGGACGTTTCTTTCGAATCACCCAACACCCCGGCCATCTTTCAGCAGGAATGGAAACCTCAGGTCAAACTCGATCTGAACACCAAAACCCGTGAGCTGAGCGAAGGCGTTTACGAAGTCATCCTGGTGGTTACTGTGGAATCCAAGCTGGGCGACACCACCGCCTTTTTGGTCGAAGTTCAACAGGCCGGCATCTTTAATCTGGGCGGTTTCACCGAAGACGCCCGCGACCAGATGCTGGGCGCTTACTGCCCGTCGCTGCTGTTCCCTTACGCGCGCGAAGCCGTCGATTCTGCCGTCACCAAAGGCAGCTTCCCGGCGCTGATGCTGGCGCCGGTCAACTTCGACGTGCTGTTCCAGCAGAGCAAGCAAAAACAGGGTGAGTCGGCGCAAGCCCCTAACTGATTTGTTACTCAGCTAACAACAAAAATTTGCCGGGAACGAGGGCGCTGTACGTCTCCCGCCACCTGGCCGCGCAAAAACGACGGCCTTTTCCGGCTCCCTGATGGAGTCGATGCTTAAAGAGGGCTGTTCGTGAACCAGGGTGACAAGCGGTCACCTCTTCTGGCCGCGTTTCAACAAAGCCCCTCGCCCCAGGCAGTCTGTAACGGGACAGGGCTTATTCTCCAGGTCAATGCCGCTTGGCATTCCTGGTTTGGCTGCACCGACGATGTCGTTGGTGCGCCTATGCATACTTTTCTTCCGGCCCTGCACGACCAGTTCCTGGCCGGCCTGGAGAATCCATCTCGGCTGATTACCAACAGCGCCAGCAACCAGCGCGTTGAGGTTCGCCTGCTGGCGTTCGACGATGCTGGTGAACAGGGATTTATCGTCGTCGTCGGGGCAGACCAGGAAGGCCGCTGCCTGCACCAGCGGCTGACACCGCTGTTTGAATCGAGCCTCGACGGCATTGCCTTTATCGGCACCGACGGTCGTTATCAACTGGCCAACCAAGCCTTTTTCGACATGCTCGGGCGCAATGCCAGCGACATCATCGGTCGCTCCTTTACCGACTTTATTGCCGCCGACCATCTGTCCGGTGATATCAACAGCCTGCAGCAAAAACTGCTTAACGGCGACGTCGGCGGCCTGTTCGAGATCCACTACAGCCACGCCGAAGGTCATTGGATACCGGCGTCTATTCGCCCGGTTCCGGTCACCGACGAAGCGGGGAATCCAGCCGGGGTCTGGTCGATCAGCCGCGACAGCAGCTTGCGCAATCAACTGATCGAAAGTCTGACCAGCAGCGAACGCCGTTTCCGCGCACTGTTTCGCAACAGCCTCGATGCCATCGCCTTCTGGGGCAACCAGAACCAGCTGCGCTACGCCAACCAGGCCTACTTGGATATGACCGGTTACAGCCGCGAAGAGCTCAGTAACCTGGCATTCGCCGATCTGTTGCCACCGGGTTGGGAAGAAACCGAAGCGGAATTCCGTCAGCAACTCAATGACCGCGGCTACACCGACGTTATTGAAACCGAGATCATGCACAAAGGCGGACAAGTGGTGCCGATTTCCATCCGCGCCAGCGCCTTCCGCGACAGTCGCGGCGAGATCAACGGTTCCTGGTTTATTCTGCGCGACATCAGCAGCTATAAGCAGGCGCTGAATCAGTTGCGACACAGCCAGAACATGCTGCAGCAAACCAACCGCATGGCGCGCATTGGCGGCTGGGAATTCGACAGCCAACGTCAGCAATTCAGCTTTACCGAAGAGACGTACCGCATACTGGCCATTCCACAGGCCTACGACAATGGCCTCGACAGCATCCTCAAACTGTTCAATCCGGGCTCGCAAAAACGCCTGCTGCATGAAGTCGCACGCACCCAGGACAGCGGCCAGCCGACCGATTTCGAAGTCCGGCTGGATGGCTTTGAACCGGCACGCTGGTTGCGCATCAGCGCCCAGACCGCCATCGATTCCAGCGAACGCAGTTATGTGGTCGGCGCCATCCAGGACATTTCCGAGTTCAAAGCACGCCAACGCAGCCTGGAAAACGACCGCGACACCTTCCAGCATCTGGCCTTCCATGACCCCCTGACCGGCCTGCCCAATCGGCTGTTATTGGAAGACCGCTTCCAGCAGCTAAGTTTTGCGGCGGAGCGACGCGGCGGTCATGTTGCCATCCTGGTGATCGACCTGGATGACTTCAAAATCATCAATGATCAGCGCGGTCATCCGGCGGGCGATGCGTTACTGCGTGCCATTGCCGAACGGCTGCGCAACTGCGTGCGCCAGTCCGACACCGTGGCGCGGCTCGGCGGCGACGAGTTTATCGTCCTGGCCAGCCTCGACAACGCCGGCGAGATCGAGACCATCGCCAGCAAGCTGTTCGAAGAATTACAACTGCCCATCGACTGGAGCGGCCAAACCTTCAACAGCCAATGTTCCATGGGCGTAGCGGTCTATCCGCACCAGGGTGGCGACTTCAACAGCCTTTACGAAGCCGCCGATCAGGCCATGTATCAAGCTAAGGCCAGCGGCAAAAACCGTTACCTGTCCTTTGTTGCTACTGATGAATAGCCGCAACGGCTGAAACATCTCAACGCATTGAGGCTGGCGCCCCCATGAAACAAGTGTTTCAATGACGAAAGACTTGTTTCATGGACGCTCCATGCCGCTTTCCGATCGCATCCAGCAACACTGGGCCGAACTGCCACCCACCGAACGACGCGTCGCCGAATTCCTGCTCGCCGAAGCCAATCGTGCCGCCACCTATTCGCTGACCGAACTGAGCCAGTTGCAAGGCGTCAGCAAAGCCACCGTCAGCCGCTTATTTCGGCGCCTGGGCTTTGATGATTTCAACGCCGCCCGTGAAGTCCTGCGGCAGTCACCCAACCCCGGCAGTCCACTGCTACCACGCGCCGGTGACGCCACCGACCTGGACAGCCATCTGGCGCAGGAACGCAGCAACACTCAGACCTGGCTGGGCACCGATCATCTGGACGAACTGATCAGCGGCCTCTATCAGGCACGCCGACTCTATTGCCTCGGTCTGCGCAACAACTTCCCGCTGGCGCTGCATGCCGAAACCCAATGGCTGCAACTGCGCGACAGCGTTCAGGCGCTGCCACGGCCAGGTCAATCACTGTCGGAACAACTGGGCCTGCTCGATGCCGACGATTGGGTTGTGCTGTTCGGTCTGCGCCGACGCCATCAGGGCTTTCGTCGTTTAATCAGCCAACTGCTGGCCGGGCCAGCAACCCTGGTGCTGATCACCGAACCCGGCTACCAACCACCGAGTCGTCCCGAACATCATTTAGTATTACCGCTCGAATCCACCGGCCCCTTTGCCAGCTATGCCGCGCCGATGAGCTGGGTGGCACTGGTTGCCAACGGCATGATGCAGCGTTTCCCACAAGCAACACGCCAGCGCATTGAACGCATCGAGCAGAGCTATCACCGTCTGGACGAGCTGGAACCCTGATCAACCTTGCCTAAGAAACACTTGTTTCTTAGTATGAAACAAACGAAACATACGTTACCGGAAGCCGTACCATGCCTTACGCCATTACCAGCCCTCACTTTCTGGCCACCGAAGCCGGTGCCAGTGTTCTGGCCGATGGCGGCACGGCCATCGAAGCCATGGTGAGCGCAGCCGCTGCTATCGCCGTCGCCTATCCGCATATGAACAGCCTCGGGGGCGATGGTTTCTGGCTGATCAGCCCGGCCGGACGCAAGCCCATCGCCATCGATGCCACCGGTTGCGCTGCTGCCGAGGCCAGCATCGACGGTTATCGTGCTCTCGGTTACGACACCATTCCCGACCGCGGCGGTCGTTCGGCGCTGACTACCGCCGGTGCGGTTGCTGGTTGGCAGGCCGCGCTCGACTTACTGCCCAATCACCGACCGTTAAAAGACTTACTCGCACCGGCACTTGATCTGGCGCGCAGCGGCATAAGCGTTACCGATAGCCTGGTGGCGGCGTCCAACAAGGTGGCGGACGAATTCACAAGCTTCTCTGGCTATCGAGCCATCTACACCCCGGACAACCGCCCGCTGAACAAAGGCGAGCAGCTGCGCAACCCCAAACTGGCCGACACCCTGGAACATCTGGCCATCGCCGGTTTAAACGACTTCTATCAGGGCGATGTCGGCCAAAGCCTGGCGCGCAGCCTCGACAAAGCGGGCAGTCCGCTGACGCGCGGCGATTTGCAAAACTACCGGGTGCGCCAGCCGCAGGCGCTGACCACCCAAACTCGCGATGGCGACCTGTTTAACTTCCCGGCACCAACTCAGGGCCTGGCCTCACTGATGATCCTGGCGCTGTTCGATCGGGTGCGTGATCAAGCCAAGAGCGAGGCCGACCGAGTTCATCTGCTGGTCGAATGCACCAAGCTCGCCTTTCGCGCCCGCGATCGTCTGATCGCCGACCCCGATCACCTGCCACCGGCTTATTTCAATCAACTGGAAGAAGACCAGCTCGACGCCCTGGCGCATCAGGTTCAACTTAACCGTGCCGCGCCCTGGCCTCACCCGGCCGAACCCGGCGATACCGTCTGGCTCGGCTGCGTCGATGCCGACGGCACCATGGTCAGCTACATACAGAGCCTGTACTGGGAATTCGGTTCGGGCGTGGTGTGCCCCGACACCGGCATCGTCTGGACCAATCGCGGCCTCAGCTTCAAGCTCGATAACCGCCATCCCAATCGGCTACGTCCGGGTGCCCGGCCATTCACCACGCTGAATCCGGCCTACGCCGATCTCCACAACGGCGACCGTCTGGTGTACGGCACCATGGGCGGTGAAGGTCAGCCGCAAACCCAGGCGGCCTTGATGATGCGGCATCTGCTGGAAGGTCGGTCGCTGGAAGACAGCATCGCCGACGGCCGCTGGCTGCTCGGTCGCACCTGGGGCGACAGCAGCAACAACCTGAAGCTGGAAGCCGATCTGGCGGCGCGCATCGCCGGCGATCTGCAACAGCGCGGCCACGATCTGGTCAGCGTTCCCGAACACAGTGAAATGATGGGCCATGCCGGCGCCATTCGTCGCTACGCCAATGGCCGACTCGAGGCCGCCACCGATCCGCGCAGCGATGGCCGCGCGCTGGTCCAAGACTGACCTTAGGAGACTTATTGATGGAAGCCTTCAGCTCTGCCCTGCCACTGATCCTCACCCTGGCAGCCACCGGTGTTTTCGCTGGCATTCTCGCTGGCCTGCTTGGCGTCGGCGGCGGCATCGTCATCGTGCCGGTCTTGTTTTTCGTGTTTCAGGGGCTGGGTGTTTCCGCCGACTCCGCCATGATCATCGCCACCGCCACCTCTCTGGCGACCATCATCCCGACCTCCCTCAGCTCCATCCGCGCCCACCACGCCAAAGGCAATGTCGATTTCGCTTTGCTCAAACTCTGGGCACCTTTCGTGCTTCTCGGCGTGTTGCTGGCCAGCTATCTGGTGACCATCGCCGAAGGCGAATGGCTGACCACCCTGTTCGGGGTCATCGCCACCCTGGCGGCGCTGAATATGTTGCTGCGCGCCGGCAGCCCACCGATGTTTCAACGCCTGCCCAGCAAAGCTGGCCAATCCATCATGGCGGCGTTGATCGGTTTGTTTTCCGCGCTCGTCGGCATCGGTGGCGGCACGTTGAGTGTACCCACACTGACCGCCTGCAATTACCCGGCGCATCGTGCCGTCGGCACCGCCGCCGCCATCGGCCTGATTATTTCTCTGCCCGCCGCCGTCACCCTGTTGATTGCCGGCCAGACGCCGGTCGATGCACCGGCAGGCACTTACGGCCTGGTCAATTTGCTCGGTTTTATCTGCATCGTCCCGCTGACCGTGCTGTTCGCACCCATCGGTGCGCGTATCGCCCACGCGCTCGATGCCACCAAGCTGAAAAAAGTCTTCGCCATTGTTTTGCTGATCACCGGTGTGCGCATGCTCGCGCAGCTGGTGCTCTGATCCTGAACTGAGGTTATTCCATGCCCGCACCTGAACAACAACGCCTGAACCCGCCACCGCGCCTGTTGATGGGCCCAGGGCCGATCAATGCCTACCCGCGCGTGCTGAATGCGCTGTCGACGCAACTGATCGGCCAATATGACCCAGTGATGACCGGCTATATGAACGATGTGATGGCGCTCTATCGCGGCGTCTTCGATACCCAGAACCGCTGGACCTTGATGGTCGACGGCACCGCCCGCGCCGGCATCGAAGCGGTGCTGGTCTCAGTCATCGAACCGGGCGACAAAGTTCTGGTGCCGGTCATGGGCCGTTTCGGTCATCTGCTGGTAGAAATTGCCGAACGCGCCGGCGCCGAGGTGCACAGCATCGATGTGCCCTGGGGCGAAGTTGCTCAGCCAGAACAGGTTGAAGCGGCGATTAAAAAGGTGCGGCCGAAACTGCTCGCCACCGTTCAGGGCGATACCTCGACCACCATGCTGCAACCCCTGGCCGAGCTGGGCGCGCTGTGCCAACAATACGATGTGCTGTTTTACTCCGACGCCACCGCCTCCATCGGCGGCAATACCTTGAAAACCGATGAGTGGGGCCTGGATGCGGTGTCCGCTGGTTTGCAGAAATGCCTCGGCGGCCCGTCGGGCATTGCGCCGATCACCCTCAGCGATCGTTTTGTCGAGGTCATTCGCAAACGCCACCACATCGAAGCCGGCTTGCGCGCCAGCGATGCCGACGAAGAACTCGGCCCGCGCATCCGCTCCAACTATTTCGACCTGCCGATGATTCTCGACTACTGGAGCGAGAAGCGCCTCAACCACCACACCGAAGCAACATCGATGCTCTACTGCGCGCGCGAATGCGGTCAGATCATGGCCGAGGAAGGCCTCGATGCCTGCGTCGAACGCCACCGGATGCACGGCAACGCCATGCTCGCCGGCCTTACCGCCATGAACCTCAAACCCTATGGTGATCTCAGCCAGCGCATGAACAACGTCTGCGCGGTCTACATTCCCGACGGCATCGATGGCGAAGCGGTGCGCGCTGTGTTGCTGAACGACTTCAACATCGAGATCGGCACCTCCTTCGGCCCGCTCGCCGGCAAAGTCTGGCGCGTCGGCACCATGGGCTACAACGCCCGCCTGGATGCCGTGCTCACCACCCTCTCGGCGCTGGAGCATTGTCTGCGCCGCGCCGGCCATTCCTTCACGGCAGGCGCCGCTATCGACGCCGCCTACCAAAGCTATCGGAGCCTTGCATGAGTTCCTTCGGAACCGACGCACTAAAATGGTGCGACGAACTCGCCACCCTGACCGCCACTCCCGGCCAGATGGAACGCTGCTATCTGACCGACCAGCATCGCCAGGCCAACGCCTTGGTCGCCAGCTGGCTGCAGGCAGCGGATCTACCCTCCTGGCAAGACGCTGCGGGCAATCTTTGGGGACGCTTAGCCGCCGATAATCCCGACGCTCCGGTGGTCATTCTCGGCTCGCATCTCGACACCGTGCCCAACGGCGGCATCTACGACGGCATTCTCGGTGTGGTGCTGCCGCTGTTGGTAATGATCGAGCTGAAGAATCAAGGCACCAGACTGCCGTTTCACCTCGATCTGGTCGGCTTCGGCGACGAAGAAGGTTCGCGCTTCAGCTCCACCCTGCTCGGCAGCCGGGCCGTTATCGGCCAGTGGGACCCGAACTGGGCCATGATTAAAGACGCCAACGGCATCAGCATGGCCGAGGCTTTCGAGCGTTTCGGGCTCGACATCAACGCCGTTGGCCAGGCCAGCCGCGCCGGTGAATCAGTACTGGCTTACCTGGAAACTCATATCGAACAAGGCCCGGTGCTGGAAGCTGAAGACTTACCGGTCGGCATCGTTACCGCCATCGCCGGGGCGCGTCGCTTTAACATCGACTTCACCGGCATGGCTGGCCACGCCGGCACCGTGCCGATGCATCTGCGCCGCGATGCCCTGGCCGCCGCCGCCGAGTTCACCTTGATCGTGGAAAAAGTGGCGCGCGAACACGGCGTCACTGCCACCGTCGGGCGAATTCAGGCCAAACCCGGCGCGGTCAATGTCATTGCCGGCAACGCCCAGATCAGCCTCGACATCCGCAGTGAAAAAGACAACGAACGCGATTCCGCGCTGGATATGATCTGGGACACCGCCAAGGTCGCCTGCGCCGAACGCGGCATCGAAATGAGCTGGAAAGAAATTCACGCTGCACCGGCCGTTGCTTGCGACGACCAACTGCAAAGCTCCCTGGCCAGCGCCATCGAACAGCTCGGTTTAAAACCGCGCTACCTGCACAGCGGCGCTGGTCACGATGCGATGGCCATGGCGTCTATCTGCCCGGTCGGCATGTTGTTCGTACGTTGCGAAGGTGGCATCAGCCACCATCCGGATGAATCGATTACCGCCGAAGATGCCGAAGTGGCTGGGCAGGTGTTGAAAGATTGGCTGCTCGCGCTGGCAAACCGCCAGGGCTAGATGGTCATCCCGGAACGGCGTCAGCCGTATCCGGGATCTCAAACGATCCCTAACCGCCGAATTCGATCTAACCGCGATACACCCCGACATTAGCAAAGCCAGCGTCCTGCAAATGCAGCGCATGCAGCTTGCTCATCACGCCTTTATCGCAATACAGCAGATATTGCTTAGCGCCATCGAGCTCGGCGAAACGACGGTTTAGGCTGTAAAACGGAATCTGCACCACTTCGCGATCCGCCAGTTCCAACGGCTCCGCCTCGGCTTCGCTGGGGTGACGCACGTCGATCACCACGGCATCGGCCGCGGTCGAACTGGGCAGGCTTTGGTTCAGCGATTCCTGATCGGTCCAGGTCAGTTGATCAACATTCTCGATACGCCGCTCGGCAATAGCCGCTTCCAGTACTGCCATATCGAAGGCCGATTCGGCTTCAACCAGCGCCGGGCGCTTGCAAGCCGCGTTCGGTTTGCGTGAAATCACGCCGCAGTATTCGGGCATACGCTCAGCAAAGGACGCAGTTCCCAGAGCGCGCGCCTGGTCGATAATGGTCGGCTTGTCGGTGACGATCAGCGGACGAATCACCAAACGGTCGGTAACTTCGTCGATCAGGTTCAGGTTCGGCATGGTCTGGCTCGATACCTGCGACAGGCACTCGCCGGTCACCAGCGCCGGAATGTTCTGCTCTTCGGCGATGCGCTCGGCCGCACGCATCATCATGCGCTTAAGCACCACGCCCATATAGCGGTCTTCAACCTGAGTGAGAATTTCCTCAACCACGCCCTCGAACGGCACCGAGATAAAGTGCGTCTTGTGTGAGGCACCGTACTTCTTCCACAGGTAATAGGTGACTTCCTTAACGCCATTTTCGTGCGCCGCGCCACCGAGGTTGAAGAACAGAAAATGATTTTTCACACCACGTCGCAGCATCTGAAACGCCGCCACCGTCGAATCGAAACCACCACTGACCAGGGTCAGAACCGATTCCTGAGTGCCCAGCGGATAACCGCCCAGACCCGGCCGCTTGTTCTCAACCACATAAAAACGGTTGTGTTTGATTTCCAGGCGGATTTCCAGATCCGGGTTCTTTAAGCGCACGCCGGCCGCCGCGCTTTGCTGATTCAAGCCTCCACCGACATAACGCTCAACGTCGATGGACGTGAAATCGTGCTCGCCGATGCGTTTACAGCGCACACAAAAGGTTTTACCCGCCAGCGCTTCACCCCAAACCTCGAGTGTCGCCGCCACCATGGCATCGAAATCAGTCAGTGGAAATTCCTGTACCGCCTGAACCTGGCTGATGCCCGGCACACATTCCAGCGCCTGGGCGACGGCTTCGTTGACCACCTCGGCAGTGTCATCCGGAGTGCGCACTGAGATAGCGTCCCAGCTGTTGACCACCTTTACGCCAGCGCAGATGGGGCGCAGTACGTTGCGCAGATTTTGCGCCAGACTCTTGGTCATCAGCTGACGAACCGGCTTGGTTTTAATGGTGATCTCAGGGAAGAGTTTGACAATAAACTTCATGGGTCTGACCAGACGGGTGGAGTCGGTAATTTGAAGGGCGCGGAGTATAGCCGGACAGCGCTTAATTTTCATCCGCAGTGCAGACTTTCAAAGTCGCACCAAAATAGCGCACTATTACTGAGCATCGCCGCCGAATACGCACCATATTAGTGCCTGGCTATTGTACAAAACCGGCACCAAAGCCCATGATAACGCCTATCTAACGGCCATTGAGGCGTGGCATAAGAATTGCTGAAACGGACGACACTGTTCACACTATTGGTGCTTAGGCACCGGTTAGACAACAACCTTTGGTGGATCAGGTGCGCAAAACGGTAACCGTGCACCTTAAAGGTGCCGCCCCCGACCGGCGAAACCGAAACCGCACATTAAGCTCACCGGCCAAGATGGCCGTTCAACCTGGAGATACACAATGTCAGCGAAAACTCTGAAGCTGCTCAAAGATATCGACGCCAAGTGGGTCGACCTGCGCTTTACCGATACCAAGGGTAAAGAGCAGCACGTTTCCATCCCGGCCAGCGAAGTTGACGAAAACTTCTTCACCGACGGCAAAATGTTCGACGGTTCTTCCATCGCTGGTTGGAAAGGCATTAACGAATCCGACATGATTCTGATGCCGGACGACGAAGCCTCTTTCGCCGATCCGTTCTTCGAAGACGCCACTGTCGTGGTTCGCTGCAACATCGTTGAACCTTCAACTGGCGAAGGCTACAACCGTGACCCGCGTTCTGTTGCTCAGCGCGCTGAGGAATACCTGAAATCTACCGGCCTGGGCGACACCGCCATGTTCGGTCCGGAACCTGAATTCTTCATCTTCGACGACGTTAAGTGGGGCGCCGACATCTCTGGTGCGTTCTACAAAGTCAGCTCTGAAGAAGCCGCCTGGTCTTCTGAAAAAGTCTTCGAAGACGGCAACATGGGTCACCGCCCGGGCATCAAAGGCGGTTACTTCCCGGTTCCTCCGGTCGACAGCCTGCACGACATCCGTGCCGCCATGTGCGAAGCCATGGAAGAAATGGGTCTGGAAATCGAAGTGCACCACCACGAAGTGGGCACCGCTGGTCAGTGTGAAATCGGCGTTGGCGCCAACTCTCTGACCAAGAAAGCCGACGAAGTGCAAATCCTCAAGTACGCGGTACACAACGTTGCTCACGGCTACGGCAAAACCGCTACTTTCATGCCTAAGCCTCTGGTTGGCGATAACGGCAGCGGTATGCACGTGCACATGTCTTTCTCCAAAGACGGCGTTAACCAGTTCGCGGGTGATGACTACGCTGGCCTGTCTGAAACGGCGCTGTATTACATCGGCGGTATCATCAAGCACGCTCGCGCTCTGAACGCCTTTGCCAACGCTTCGACCAACTCTTACAAGCGTCTGGTTCCTGGCTTCGAAGCTCCGGTCATGCTGGCTTATTCTGCCCGTAACCGTTCGGCTTCTATCCGTGTGCCTTGGGTTTCTTCTCCGAAAGGTAAGCGTATCGAAGTGCGTTTCGGCGACCCGACCGCTAACCCTTACCTGATGTTCTCCGCCTACCTGATGGCTGGCCTGGACGGCATCAAGAACAAGATTCACCCGGGCGACTCTGCCGATAAAGACCTGTACGACCTGCCGCCGGAAGAAAAAGACAAGTACCCGACTGTCTGCTCCAGTCTGGAACAAGCGTTGAACGCTCTGAGCGCCGACCGCGAATTCCTGAAAGCTGGCGGTGTATTCGACGACGACATGATCGACGCCTACATCGAACTGAAGATGGAAGAAGTCACTCGCATCCAGATGACGACTCATCCGGTCGAATTCGACATGTACTATTCCGTCTAAGGGCAGTCAGCCTAAACCGACGATTAAAAAAAGAGAGTCAAAACAAAGCCGGCCTTGCGCCGGCTTTTTTGTGCTTATCGTGTTGTCCCATTTAAAGACTGTGACTCAGTCACTGATCAGCGGCGTTTTACGCAACCAGTCGTCACTGCTCAGTTGCTGAACCAGAAAATGGGCCACATCAGCGCGCGCAATGCTGCCGCCGTGAAATGCGGACAGATCGGTCAGAGCACGATAGCTTTGACGCCCCGGGCGATCACTCAACACACTGGGCCGCACAATGGTCCAATCCAGATCACTGCTCTTAATCACCGCTTCCTGACGGTTTTTATCCTGGTAGATCTTGCACAGCAACAACGGCAACAACAGGCCATCAAACAAGGCGCCGCCATGACCGCGACTGTCGCCAGCACCCATGCCAGTGACACAGATAAAACGACGCACACCTGCTTGCTGCATCTGTTGCACCATCAGCTCGGTGGCCTGAGACAGCAGTCGAACCTCCCGAATGGGGCTGAGCTTGGTGCCCAGCACACTGATCACCGCCTCGATTCCCTGCATGGCTCGCGCCAGCGCGGCCGGGTCCAGAACACTGCCTTCGAGCAAATGATCAATCGGCAGGTCCACCGCTTTTTCCGCCGAACGCACCAGTGCGGTCACCTCGTGGCCGGCCGCCTTAGCGGCACTGACGACAGCGCGCCCAGTGCCGCCGGTTGCTCCAATAATCAGCACTTTCATGATTGCAGCACCTCCCGGACGAAGGCGCGATAGCTGCGCAGTGGTCGTTGCAATGTGGTTTCCAGGCGCTCGACATCACCTGCTTCGGGCACCATGCCATGCTGTTGAAAACCATCGGCCATCAAACGCATGTCATAGGCGAGCCAGGCGGGACCGAACTGTTGCAACTGCTGTTCGAGCACCGCGGTATCATCACCGCCGTAGGCTAGGTCGCGGCCGCTTTCTTCTTGCCAGATGGCCGTGACTTGGGCGCCTGTCAGGGTGTCTGGCCCGACCAGATTGATGACCTCGTACGGCAAGGGCGTGGTAGCGCTGGAGCGGCGGATCAATTCGAGCGCCGCGATCTCAGCGATATCGCGTGCGTCGATCATGGCCAGACCCAGCTCGCCGATGGGCATACCGTAGACGCCATATTCCTGAACGGCTGCCAGCTGCATAGCGTCGTTATTTATAAAGTAAGCCGGACGCAATACAGTCGCGGCAAAACCCTGAGCTTCCAGCATGCGCTCAACCAGGTACTTGCTCGCAAAGTGCGGCACATTAACGTAACGATCGCTGCCAAAAACCGAGAGATACACCACATCACGAACGCCCAACTCGCGCGCCAGACTCAGCGTCTGCATCGCTTGGGTCAGTTCATCGGCTGCAACCGCATTGAGCAGAAAGAGTGTATCGACGCCAGCCAACGCCGCCCGCACCGAAATCGGGTCGAGCAGATCACCGGCGACCACTTCAACCTCTGCCGGTAAATTTGCCTGATCGGGTTGGCGCACCAGGGCGCGAACCGGCACCTCACGCTGTACGAGTTGTTCAACGACCTGACGGCCAACGGTTCCAGTTGCTCCAGTAATAAGAATGGTCATATTCATGCCTCTGTGTTGGTGAATGACGAGGTCATCTTAAGTGGATCAAATAACAACAAATAGATGATAAAATAATCCACCTTGATCCATTTTTGAGACACTTATGAATTGGCAAGCGCTGTACGATTTCAACCTGGTGGCCCATCACGGCGGCTTTGGCGAGGCGGCCCGCGCCAGCGGTCGGCCCAAAGCGACTCTGTCACGCCATGCCAAAGAACTGGAAGACGCCCTCGGTTTGCGTTTACTGGAACGAGGTCACCACAAACCCCGGCTCACCGAAGAAGGCCGACGGCTGTATGAACGCTCCAACCTGTTGCTGAACGAAATCGAAGATTTAACCCTGATGCTGAGCGAAGGCCGCGAAGATCCGCGAGGCTTGCTGCGCATCAGCGCACCTGCGTTGTTTTCCGACCTGGTGATGGGACGAATCGCCGCGATATTTGTGCAGCAATATCCTCAGGTGACATTGGAAGTGGTGGCGGATGACCGGGCGGCCGATCCGGTTGAAGACGGTTTCGATCTTGTTATTCGCATTAACCCGAACCACGACTCCGAATTAATGGGGCGCTGTTTCGCGCGTGATCATCTGGTCGTGGTATCGGCGCCCAACCAGTCTCTGGCGGCAGATGCCACCGAGGTCGATGCCATCCTGCTGGCCAACCCAGGCACGCTCACCCGCTGGAACCTCCACACCGATGCCGGTAACAGAACACTTATCCCAACACCACGATTGAGGTTATCAACGCTGCGTATGGTGCGCGATGCGGTCCGAACCGGTCTGGGCTGGGCGGCACTGCCGTACTCCATGGTGCAACAAGACCTCGCAACCAAGCGTTTGGTGATGCACGGCCGCCTGGTCAATGGCGCGGTGGAAGTCTGGGCGCTCTATCATCAACGACGTCTACTGAGCAGCAAAGTCACGGCCTTTATGGCGCTACTGCAAGCCGAGTTCAGCGCTAACGGAACGGAGCAACTCGCGGATTATCTGAGCGGCAACGGCGGGTAAATTAGTACACCTGTAAATACGAAAAAAGCGGGCAATGCCCGCTTAGTTCTTGGTATTTAAATCGATTGTTTAAGCAGCGCTACAGCAAAACGTCCAAGCCTTTGCGATCCACCAGGTTGAGCAATTTCAGCGCGGCTCCATTGGGTTTTTTCACGCCCTGCTCCCATTTTTGCACCGTCGACCGACTGGTATTTAAATAGGCGGCAAATACCGCCTGACTGGCCTTGCTACGTGTACGTATCTGCTTGATTTGGCTGGCGCTGTATTGAGTAATAGGTGGCAGACAGAGAGCGTCAAATTCGCGCATTGTCATCTCATCCATCAGCCCGGCATCATGCAGTTCCCGAGCACTTTCGTGCACAACATCTAAAATAGAATCAGCCATCTGCTTTCACCTCTATCAAGACTTCTGCGCGTAGGGCTTTCTCTAGCGCGGCCTCACTGTAACCAAAGAGTTCCATTGCGTATCGTTGAAGAGCACGCAATTCATCAGTTCGAATATTGGCACGCGCATTTTTTGCAAAGCCATAGATAAAGAAGGCTTTATTGCCAGCTCGGTAAGCAAGTATCGTCCGGTAGCCACCTCGCTTACCGCCTGCTAAACCGGCGATACGCTTTTTGAACAGCTTTCCACCCAAAGATGCATCTACCAAGCCCCGTTCAATTTCGTGTATCGCTTGCCATAACAAAGCATCAGTCAGACTTTCCTTATCGGCCCACCGATGGAAGCTACGGTTTTTGAAGACGCGCATCCCTTGCCTCCTCATTACCGGCGTAAAGTATAGCACTCTGTGCTATACAAACATCAATCCTCAGGCACAAAAAAAGCGGGCAATGCCCGCTTTTGTCGTCACCGCAGTGAGCGACTACAAACTCAAACTCTTATCCCCACGCGCAATACCGGACACCCCGGTGCGCGCCACTTCCAGCACCGTCGAGCCGGACAGCGCTTCCAAAAAGGCGCTGACTTTCTCTTCGTTGCCGGTCACTTGCAGGGTGTAAGTGGTTGGCGTGACATCGATGATCTGGCCGCGGAAGATGTCGCAGGTGCGTTTAACTTCTTCACGCTGAGCGCCGGTGGCGCGCACCTTGATCATCATCAGTTCACGCTCAATGTGCGAACCTTCAGTCAGGTCGACCAGCTTGACCACTTCGATCAGCTTGTTCAGGTGCTTGGTGATCTGCTCGACCACCTTGTCTTCACCGATGGTGACCAGCGTCAAGCGGGACAGCGTTTCGTCTTCGGTCGGCGCCACGTTCAGCGATTCGATGTTGTAACCACGCTGAGCAAAGAGACCAACCAGCCGCGCCAAGGCACCGGCTTCGTTTTCCATCAGCACAGAAATGATGTGTCGCATGATCAGGTCCTCTCCGTTTTGCTCAGGAACATGTCGGCCATGGCACCGTTCGGTACCTGCATCGGATAGACATGTTCGTGTTGATCAACCAAAACGTCGATAAAGACCACCTGATCACGCACTGCCATCGCCTCTTCCAACTTGCCTTCCAGCTCGTCGGCGGTTTCGATGCGAATGCCTTTGTGACCATAGCTCTCCGCCAGGGCTACGAAATCCGGCAGCGAATCCATATAGGAATTGGAATAACGCGACTCGTAGTTCATGTCCTGCCACTGACGCACCATGCCCAGATAGCCGTTGTTCAGACACAGAATCTTCACCGGCAAACCGTACTGCTTGCAGGTGGAAAGCTCCTGAATGTTCATCTGAATCGAGCCTTCGCCGGTGACGCAAACCACATCGGCATCCGGGTAGTTCAACTGAACGCCCATGGCTGCCGGGAAACCGAAGCCCATGGTGCCCAGGCCGCCGGAGTTGATCCAGCGGTTGGGTTTGTTGAACTTGTAGTACTGGGCAGCAAACATCTGATGCTGGCCAACGTCCGAACAAACATAGGCATTACCGTTGGTAATGCGGCTGAGCGTTTCGATGACGTGCTGGGGTTTCATGCGCTCGGAATCGTCGGTGCGATAACGACCGCCATGACGCTGACGCCACTCGTCGATGCGCTCCCACCATTCGCCCAAAGCTTCTTCGTCGACCTTCATCTTGGCCTGCTCGATCTGCTCCAGCATTTCCTTCAATACCGGTTTCACCGGGCCGACAATTGGAATGTCGGCGGTGACGGTTTTGGAGATCGACGCCGGGTCGATGTCGATGTGCACAATGGTCGCATCGGGACAGAATTTGCTGGTGTTGTTGGTCACCCGGTCGTCGAAACGCGCACCAACGGCGAGAATAAAATCGGCGTTGTGCATCGTCATGTTGGCTTCGTAACTGCCGTGCATGCCGAGCATGCCGACGAACTGACGATCGGTGCCGGGGTAACCGCCCAGGCCCATCAGCGTATTAGTGACCGGGAAGTTCAGCGTCTGCGCCAGGGTGGTTAATTCCTTGCTGGCTTTGCCCAACACCACACCGCCACCGGCGTAGATGATCGGCCGCTTGGCCTGCAGCATGGCGTGAACCGCTTTGCGGATCTGGCCGCTGTGGCCTTTCTTCACCGGATTGTAGGAACGCATCTTGATGCGATCCGGGTATTCGTACGGGAACTTCTCGTTCGGCATGGTCATGTCTTTGGGAATATCAACAACGACAGGACCGGGCCGACCGCTTTCGGCAATGTAGAACGCCTTCTTGATGATGGTCGGAATATCCGCCGGATCGCGCACTGACATATTGTGCTTAACGATCGGCCGCGACAGACCCATCATGTCGGTTTCCTGGAAGGCATCATCGCCCAGCAGGTGACTCATCACCTGACCGGTAATAACCACCATGGGAACCGAATCCATATAGGCAGTAGCAATGCCGGTAATGGCATTGGTGGCGCCGGGACCAGAAGTCACCAGTACCACGCCGGCTTTACCCGAAGCGCGCGCATAGGCGTCGGCCATATGGGTAGCGGCCTGTTCATGGCGCACCAGAACGTGTTTAACGTCGGATTGCTGATGGATGGCATCGTAGATATGCAGTACCGCACCACCGGGGTAGCCGTATACATATTCAACGCCTTGATCTTTCAACGAACGGATGAGCATTTCGCCACCGGAGAGCATTTCCGGCTCGGCGACAGAGGCGGGCTGTGTCATGACAAACACCTGTGTCTGTGACCCAAGAACGACGCTCTTCCCGAAGTTGGAGCGACTTCAGCCTGTATTCAAGTCACGCCGCCGGTAAGCGACGCCACCAATACAGCCGGCCGGTTGAGGGTAACCCTGCAACACGGACACCGGCATTGCTGCCTGGATCGGGTTCAATGGACCACCGGTTTGGGGCCGGCGGTCTGGGGAGTGTAGCGGGTTGGGCAGTGGCTTGCCACTGCTGGGAGACGCTTAACGGAAGACGCCGAATACGGAGCGCTGCGCGCTCGCCAAACTGGCGTCTCCCGTCAGCGCAGCGTGCGTTAAGCGTCTTCCGGCCGTTCAGGCGCTCACGCCAACCTAAAGCGTTCCAACTGCTGGCGCAGTTGATCGAATTCTTCATTCGCCGTTGCCAGCGCTTTACCGGTGCCTTTAATGGCGTCGGCGCAGTTGGTCGCGATCACGCCGATGTTCTCGGCATCGGTATTGATCTGCTGGCTCATCGCCTGTTGCTGATGCGTGGCCGAACTGACACTGGTCATCATCTCGGCGATGCTTTGCACACTGCGATAAATATTGTCCATGGTGCCGGCATTTTCGCGCACCAGCCGGGTGGTCGATTCGGTGCGCGTGCTGCTTTGCTGCATGGATTCGAGCGCCTTGTTGCTGGCGTCGCGCAGCTTGGTAGTAATGACCTGCACTTCTTCGGTGGACGATTGCGAACGCTGCGCCAGCTTACGCACTTCATCGGCTACCACGGCAAAGCCGCGTCCCTGATCACCGGCCCGCGCCGCTTCAATAGCCGCGTTTAACGCCAGCAAATTGGTTTGCTCGGCAATTTCATCAATGGCTTTAAGGATGTCGGTAATGCTGGAAATTTCCTTCGACAGCGTCGTGACCATGGCCGAGGTTTGCTGAATGTCACGATCGAGCGATTCCACATCGGCGTTTAATTGACGCACATTCGCCTGGCCATTCTGGTTCATTTCTTCACTGGCCATGGCCTGCTCGTTAGCGCCCTGAATACTGCGCGCGATCTCATCGTTGCTGGTGTTGAACTCGTGAATGGCGGACACAATGCTGGCGATGTTGTCCTGCTGTTCGTCCACTTTATCGATCGAACCTTGCAACGTTTGCCGGGTTTGGTCGAGGTTGCCGTAGACACTGCGCGAGGTATGTAAGGTGGCCTGGATGGTCTGCACCATCTGATCGAGATGGTGGTTAATCGAGTCAGCAATATCGGCGATTTCGTCGCGCCCGCCCGGGTTCATGCGCAAACTCAAATCCAGATCATCCGACACCCGTCGTAACGTCTCGCGCATACCGCCAATACGCCGCGGCAACGAAACACTCACCGTCAGTGCCAGGATGCCACAGGGCGCCAGGATGCAAATCAACATCCCCAAACGGAACCAGAACCACAGGCGTGCGCTGCCTAATTCCGCCTGAGCAAACTGGCGAATATCAACGCCTAAACGGTCGGACAAGGATTTCACATCGCCAATGCGCTGCGTGGCCAGGGCAAACCAGTCATCCGGTCCGGACACGCGGTCCAGATTGGTTTGCGCCAGATAGGCCGATACCAGTTGGTCAATCTGCTGCCAATGCGGCTGCGCACTTAATTCGTTGAATTGCGTTAAATAGTCGGCGCTGGCGTACTCATCAAACTGTTGCAGGTAATTGCGTTCGCCAATCAAATAACCGCGAATCTGCGCTTGCTGACCGACATTGCTGTTGCCGGATTTATAAATATTGTTCATCAAGCCACGCACCTGCCCGGCGCGTTCTTTCAGCCACAACAACGACAGCCGCGCTCGTAACATGGAACGCAACTGACGGTTTTGAATCGGCGTAACCGAGGAATCCAGGCTGAGCAAAGCGGCGGTATTCAGATCGGAGTAATAACTGAAAGCCGGAACACCCGGCGTAAGTTGATCGACCTGAACACGCAACGCCGCCTTGTCATCCAGTTGTTCAATCACCGGCTCAACGGTATTGCGAAAACTGCGTTCGCTGATGGCCGGAAAATCCTCGGGACTGGCAGCTCGCAACGCCTGTTCAGCGGCGTCGGCTTTGCGGCGCTGTTCCTCCAGGGCATCCCGGCCCTGGGTGCCACCACTGCCAAGAAAACCCGCCGTTAAACCACGCTCAACGGCGTGCTCATGCGCCACCGCATCCAGCAGCGCCGTCATGCGCGCCAGCTCAACCGCCAGCTCACTCTCAACCGCCGTCTGGCGACCCTGAACAATCAAAAATGCTGAGATAAATAGTGGCGATAACGATGGGCAGGCCCGCCGCCAAAAGCATAATTTTACTGATGGACAACCGCTGATGCAGTTTCATAAACGCCGGACTCCCTGGCGAAACTTTGCTTTGAGTCTAGACGTTTATCAGAAAATGCAAGCGCAGTGCGCTGCGCCGCTTAACGCTGGACGGGAGACGGGAGACGCCGGTTAGGTAACCATGCTCGCGGTGCTCTGTATTTAGCGTCTTCCACTATCAAGCGTCTCCCGTCAGCGCAGCGTGCGTCATGCGTCTTCCAGCGCCAGCATACCGCTGGCGCATCACCTTCGCCGCCGACACCATGGCCGCCAAGGCTGGCTTCACTTCTTCCCAGCGCCGCGTTTTCAGACCGCAATCCGGGTTTACCCAAAGTCGTTCCGGGGGAATCACTTGCGCCGCTTTTTCCAGCAACTCAATCATGGTTTCGACGTTCGGCACGTTGGGTGAATGAATGTCGTAGACACCCGGGCCGATATCGTTCGGGTAGTCAAAATCGCGGAAGGCGTCGAGCAATCGTTTATCCGAGCGCGAGGTTTCGATGGTGATCACATCGGCGTCCATGCGCGCAATGGCACCGATAATGTCGTTGAACTGCGAATAGCACATATGGGTATGAATCTGCGTTTCACTGGCCACACCACTGGCGGTTAAACGAAACGCATCGACCGCCCAATCCAGATAGTGCTGCCAGGCGCGGCGGCGCAATGGCAAGCCTTCACGCAACGCGGCTTCGTCAATCTGAATAATGCCAATGCCGGCCGCTTCCAAATCCAACACTTCATCGCGCAACGCCAGCGCAATTTGCCGGGCGGTTGCGGCGCGCGGCTGATCGTCACGCACGAAGGACCAATTCAGAATGGTCACCGGGCCGGTCAACATGCCTTTCATCGGCCGGTCGGTGAGGCTGGCAGCGTAACGAGCCCAAGGCACGGTCATCGCTTCGGGGCGGCTGACATCGCCAAACAACACCGGCGGTTTTACGCAGCGCGAACCGTAAGACTGCACCCAGCCAAAGCGGGTAAAGGCAAAGCCTGCCAACTGCTCACCGAAGTATTCGACCATGTCGTTGCGCTCGGCTTCGCCGTGCACCAACACATCCAGATCGAGCGCTTCCTGGGTGGTAACCGTGGCTTTAATTTCTGCCTCGATGCGCGCCTGGTATTCCGCTTCGCTAATCACCTTTTGACGATAGTCACGACGCGTCTGACGAATAGCGTCGGTCTGCGGGAAAGAGCCAATGGTGGTGGTGGCAAAGGCCGGCAACGGCCGCGCCAGTTGCTGAATTTCGCGCCGTTCAGAAAACGGCAATTCACGTGACAGCGGCAATGTCGCCAGGTCAGACAACCGCTTGCGCAGCTCAGCTTTATGCAGATGCGGCGAGTTCAATCGGCACCGGGCGATCTCGGCGGCGGCCAGTAATTCAGCCTGGGTTTGGGCATCAGGATCATCCGCCAAAGCGCGTTTAAGCAAACCGATTTCAGCGAGTTTTTGCACCGCAAAACTCAGCCAGCTAGTCAGTTCAGCATCGAGCTCGGTTTCCTGATCGCGATCGACCGGAACGTGCAACAACGAACAGGACGGCGCCAGCCACAAACGCTCACCGAGTTTGACCTGAGCGGCCTGAAGTTTTGCCAACGCCGCCTGCAAATCGGTGCGCCAAATATTGCGTCCGCTGACGATACCGACCGAGAGAATCTTGCACGTCGGCAACCAATCCGCCGCCAGCGTCACTTCGTCCGGCGCGCTGACCGCATCGATGTGCAGACCGGCGACCGGCAGGTTGCAGGCGAGCGTCAGGTTGTCTTCCAGACCACCGAAGTAAGTGGCCACCAACAGCTTAACGCGCGCGCCTTTAAGACGGTGGTAAGCCTGTTCAAAAGCAGAGCGCCAGGCTTGCGGCAAATCGAGCACCAAGGCCGGTTCATCCAACTGCACCCAGTCCACGCCGGCCTGCGCCAGACGCTCCAATGCCTGGGCGTAAACATCGAGCAGCTGATCGAGCAATGACAGCCGGTCGAAATCCCCGCCGACCGGACGCGCCAGCCACAACCAGGTGACCGGACCAAGCAACACCGGCTTGGGCGTAAAGCCCGCTGCCTGCGCTTCAGCAACCTGCTCGAACAGAGCGTCGGTCGACAGTGCAAAACGCTGGTCTACCGTCACCTCCGGTTGCAGATAGTGATAGTTGGTGTCGAACCATTTGGTCAGGGTACAGGCCGCGGCTTCGGTGCCGCTCGGTGCCCGTCCGCGCGCCATGCGAAAGTAGGTATCCAGATCGACCTGGCCGCCATTCCAGCCAAACCGCTGCGGCACCACGCCGAGCAAGGCGCTGGTATCGAGCACCTGATCGTAATAGGAAAAATCGCCGACGCTGACAAAGTCGAGCCCGGCATCCTGCTGATGCTGCCAGTTCTGCAACCTCAGGGTGCGCGCCAGTTGATGCAATTCATCGGCGCTGCGACGGCCAGCCCAATAATCTTCGACGGCAAACTTGAGTTCGCGGCGAGCGCCGATGCGCGGAAAGCCAAGGCTGTGAGCGACGGTCATGATCAATCCCTGCTGTCTGGAAGTGTTGGCGACGAGTCTGACTTCCGGCACAATTCAATTCCAGCTCATGTTTTTCATGCTTTTATCAAAAGGGATTCATAATGTTTCTGGAACGCCGCCATCTGCAAAGCCTGCAAGCCATCGACGAAGCCGGCAGCCTGGCCAAAGCGGCCGAGCGGCTGCATGTCACTCAGTCGGCGCTGTCGCACCAGATCAAAGGCCTGGAACATTATTTCGACGTCAGTTTATTTTTGCGTCATACCAAACCGATCAAGCTGTCGCCGGCCGGGCGCAAGCTGCTGGAACTGGCCGAAGCGGTGTTGCCGCGCATCGCCGCGGTGGAAAACGAAATGACGCGCCTGGCCAGTGGCGAAGCCGGACGGCTCTATATCGCCATCGAATGCCACGCCTGCTACGACTGGCTGATGCCGGTGCTGGCGCGCTTTAAACAAGCCTGGCCGGGCGTGGAAGTCGATATTCGTCTGGGCCTGAGTTTCGATTCCATCACCGCCCTGCGCGCCGGCGAACTCGACCTGGTGATCTCCTCCGACCCCATCGAAGCCGCCGATCTGATCTTCCGGCCGATGTTCAACTACGAAGGCCGGTTAATCCTCCCCGACGACCATCGCCTGGCCGAACGCGACTTTATCCGCGCCGAGGATTTACAACAGGAACATCTGATCAGCTACCCGGTCAGCCGCGACCGTCTGGATGTGTTCAAACATTTCCTGACGCCGGCCGGCATCGAACCCAAATCCTTGCGCCAATCGGAACTCACAGCGGTGATTTTATTGCTGGTCGCCAGCGGCCGTGGCATCACCGCCCTGCCCGATTGGGTGCTGCGTTATTCGCAACATCCGACCAGCCTGGTCAGTCGCAAACTCGGCGAAAATGGCTTGCACGGCAAGATGTATTCGGCGATTCGCAGCAGCGATGCCAACAGCCAGTATCTGGCGGATTTTGCAGAATTGGCGGGGAAATTCGGGCCGGGCGGAAAGCCGCCGGTCGAGGAACCGGCGGCGGTGGTTTAACGCTTAACGATAACGCCGCTCCAACCACTCAAAGACGGCGCGCAAACCCATGGCTTCACCACCGCTGGGACGGCCGGGCAAGGCGCGGTTGTTAAACGCCATCACGTCGAAATGCACCCAGTGGCTGGCATCGACAAAGCGCTTCAAATAAAGCGCTGCGGTAATGGCGCCGCCAAAGGGCGTGGTCGGGCAGTTGACCAGATCGGCGACATCGCTTTTCAGAAAGTCTTCGTAGGGTTCGTGCAACGGCAAGCGCCACACCGGATCGTCTGCAGCCAAACCGGAATCGGTCAGCGTACCGGCCAGATCATTGCTGCCGGTAAAGAACGCCGGTAATTCAGTTCCCAACGCAACGCGGGCAGCACCGGTGAGAGTAGCAAAGTCGATCAGCAAATCCGGGCTGTCGGTTTCGGCTTCGGCCAGCGCATCGCACAACACCAGTCGGCCTTCGGCGTCGGTGTTATCGACTTCCACGGTCAGGCCTTTGCGGGTGTTGAGAATATCGCCCGGGCGGAAGGCGTCACCAGAGATGGCATTTTCCACGGCAGGAATCAGTACGCGTAGCCGCACCGGCAGCTTCATCGCCATAATCAGTTGCGCTAGGCCGAGCACGTGTGCGGCCCCGCCCATGTCTTTTTTCATCCAGCGCATGGCGCCACCGGGCTTAATGTCCAGACCGCCGCTGTCGAAACAAACGCCTTTGCCGACCAGCGTCAATTTGGGTTGGCTGTCGTCGCCCCAGCGCAGATCCAGCAAGCGCGGTGCGTGGGTGGCCGCGCGGCCGACGGCGTGCACCGCCGGGTAATTCTGCGTCAGCAGTTCATCGCCGACGATTTCACTGAACTGACCGCCAAAACGATCGGCCAGTTCAGCCGCGGCGCTGGCCAGGTTTTCCGGCATCATGTCGGCGGCGGGAGTGTTGACCAGATCGCGCACCAGCGCCGTGCCTTCAGCCAGATGACGCACGCGTTCTACCAGCGCTTCGTTGTCGATCACCAGCGTCGTATCCGGCGCCGGGTTTTGTTTATAGCGGTCGAACCGATAAGCACCGAGCAGCCAGCTCAGAGCACAACGCTGCAATACCGCCTGATCGTCCTCGGCCAAATAATAACGGCCAGCCGGCAATCGATTGACCAGATCGCCCAACAACCAGGGCGCATGGCGGTCTTTCACCACCAGCAGCACTTCGGCCACCTCGCCATCAGCGCCGGGCAACAGCGCATGGCCGGGCGCTTTAAAGCCGCTGGATGCCAGCCAGCGCTGCGTGGCTTGCGGCCGTGCGGCCAGCCAGTTGTCGTAGTCGGATTGTTCAATCAGGGTCAGTGGCAGGCCGTTTGTGCCAGCCTCAAGCAAGGTTGCAGTGGTGGGCATGGAGATCTCTGTTAGTACGGGTCCGTTTGCCTCTATAGCGGCAACGGCGCAGGTTTCAAGAGGCTGGCAGCGATGGACTATGCGCTCAGCTGAGTTTGCGTTGGTTCTTGACGGTTTCGTAGGCCTGCTGAATTTCCTGGGTTTTTTCCTTGGCGATGGACATCATTTCCTCGGGCAGACCACGCGCCACCAGCTTGTCCGGATGGTGCTGGCTCATCAGTCGGCGATAGGCTTTTTTCAGGTCGGCATCGGTGGATTTTTCACTCACGCCCAGAACCCGATACGACTGTTCCAGACTCGGTCCACGCTCGCGTCCGGCCGAGCTGCCACGCTGACGGGAAAACTGCGCCTGGGCACGCATGCGCTGATTAATCAGTTCAAATTGCAGTTTATTAATGTTCAGCGCTTTGCAGATCAGCTGAATAATGCGCTGTTCATTGGCGCTCAAAGCACCATCGGAATAGGCGGTCTGCAACTGCACTTCCAAAAACAATTGGCTGAGCGTGCTGCGCCGGCCAATGACTTCGTGCAGCTCGTCGAGCAGCGGCATGATGTCGTAATCCGGCGTCTTGCCTTCGTTAAACAGACGCATGGCTTCGAGCCGCTGCACTTCGTTCAGACCCATGCGCGTCATCACTTCACGCGCCTGTTCAATTTCCTGCTCGCTGACCCGACCATCGGCCTTGGCCAGCTTGCCCATCACCCGGAAGGTCGCCTGAAAAAAGACCGTTTGCAGCACGCCACGGCGATCGCCATCCAGCTTATTGGCCTGGCCTTGCGCAGTGCGATCGAAGGCATTACCCAGCAGCACACCCAGCGCGAGTCCAACCGGCCCACCGGCGTACAGGCCCAAGGCACCGCCGAGAATTTTGCCAACCCAAGCTTTCACCACTGCACTCCTCCAACCACCGACAACGTCAAAGCTTCGAAAACGACCAAGCCTCAGCTTAACCCTTCGAATGCCGGGCTACCACCGCCCTGCCCGCTTGGGTATCATGCCCGTTTTCCTGCGAACTCACACCGGGGTCTATGCCAACGCCCGCCCACGCACATGCCTTTCGGTTTTTGACCCGCCCGCTGACTCTGGTTTTGTCAGCGACGCTGGCGATGCCTGTTGTTGCAGATAAAGGTGTTGCCGAAAACAGTGCGACCGAAAATGCTGGCGTACTGCGCGACTGGCGCCCCTACGCTGAATTACCCGAGGCCGAACGCCAGGACATTGCACCCTATTGCCCCGGCGGTTTTGTCGATCCGATGCGCCTGGACGACAGCATCGACCCGAACCGACCCGACGAAGAATTTCCGCTGGTTTTCCACTTCGATGAAAGCGACAACCTCTCGACCGACTCAGCCCACCTCAGCGGTGAGGTCAGCGCCAAGCGCAATACCTTCGAAGTCTATGCCGACGAAATTCGCTACGAAAGCAGCAGCGGCCAGGGTGAATTGGACGGCCAGGTGCGCTTGCGTTCGCTGGGTGCACTGATCGCCGGCGAATCGGCATTGCTCGATTTTGAGACCGACGAAGCCACCATCAATGAAGCCGAATTCGCGCTGCATCGCGAAGACCTGCACGGCTCGGCACAAACGCTGCACCGCCAAACCCTGAGCCAATTTCGCGGCGAAAACATTGCCATCACCCGCTGTATGCCCGAAGACCCGGCCTGGGGAATTCGCGCCGCCTCGCTGACGGTGAATCAACAAACCGGCATCGCCCGCGCCTGGCACGCGCGCTTTGAAATCAAATCGATTCCGGTGCTCTATGTGCCTTATTTATCTTTCCCTATCGACGAACGCCGCCGCAGCGGTTTTTTGCCAGGTACCTATGGTCTGGGTGAAGGCGGCGTCACCGAATTGGCGGTGCCTTATTATTTGAACCTGGCGCCCAATTACGATGACACCTTCACGCTGCATTATTTCGGCGAGCTGGGTTTACTGGCACGTAACGAATTCCGTTTTCTGACCGAAGAACACAGCGGCATCACCGACCTCGATGTGCAGGTCACCCAGGAAGCGGAAACCACCGATAACGAAACCGCACCGCGTCGCTGGGCCTATCGCCAGCGTCTGGCCGGCCAGTTGAACGACAAAACCGGTTACGATCTCGACACCCGCTGGGTCAGCGACCGCCGCTACGATCAGAACTTCAATAACGGCGGCGACAGCGTCGACGACCAAACCCTCGACCTGACGCTCACCCGTCGCATCCCCACCGGTCTGCTCACGGTCGACAACGAATTCACCACCCCGGTGCAGGATGGCAATTCCGATTTCCACACCGCCAGCATTGCCGCCAGCACCCGCTTTGGCGATTTACGCACCCGCTTGCTGACCGAATTCCAGGTGCCGGAAGAGGAAGATTTCATTCCCGGCGACCCACTCGATAAAGACGACTGGCCGCTGCAACGCCTGCCAGAACTGGCGTTGACCTATCAGCCGCTCAACCTGCCGGGCAATCTCAGCCCGTCTGGTCAGCTGACCGCCAGCCGCTTCAGCCGGCAATTAACGCCGCAGCAGGAAGATGCCTTGCTGGCTAGCACCGATGATTCCGACCTCGCCGCCGCCAATGAGACCAACCGGCTGTATGCGCGCACCGGCTTGAGTTATCCACTGGCGGTGGAGTGGGGTTATGTGCGGCCTCAAGTGGATGCGTTCTTTCTGGGTTACCAGCAAAGCAATCCGCTGGATTCCGATTTCAGTTTTGCCGACGACGACTTTGAACGCGATCCGTCCATCGTCACCGGCCGCTTCACCATGGACAGCCGCATCGTCGCCGAAAAACCCTATCGCACCGATTCGGGCATCATCGTGCATTCCATCGAGCCGCGTCTGCATTACACCTACACGCCGTTCGTCGATCAGAGCAATCTGCCCAACCTCAACACCGAAGCGGTCGATAACGACTTTAAGCTGTTCACCAACGATCGCTTCAGCGGACTCGATCGCATCGGCGATATGAACCGCCTCAGCGTGGCTATGGATTCACGCTTTCGCAATAACCGCACTGGCGAAGAAGTCTTGTTTGCCGGCCTCAGCAAAGGGTTGAAACTGTCGCAGGAACGCGTCACCGAAACCGGCGCATCGAGACCGGAAGACGACGATTTCGAACCCGAGTTCAGCCCGACTTATCTCGATTCACGCTGGCGTCCGGCGGCCGATGTACAGGTCAACGCCTCCGCCCAATGGGCGCACGATGACGGCACGCTGGAAGCCTATTCCGCCGACGTAACCTACCTGCCACGCGGCCGCCGTTTCCTGCGTTTGGGCATCACCCGCGAAGACGATGCTCAGGGTTTTGGCATGTCGGGCTATTGGCCGTTGCGCGCCAATATCGCCCTGGTTGGCCACCTTAACTGGGCGCGACCCGTGGCCGACGACGAACCCTATGGCGACTACGAAAACACCGACCTGGTGGTCGGCATCGACTACGACAGCTGTTGCTGGAACGTCCGTGTCGTCGGCTTCAGCAACCAGCCGGACGAAGATGATGACGAAGACGACAATTCCGACAGTCTGTTTTCATCGCGTCCCGAGCGCGGTGTAAGATTCGAATTCACGCTGAAAGGTCTAGGCGGCAGCACCGGTTCCATCGAATCGCTGCTGGCCGACAAAGTACCGGGTTATCACGGACGTATTCATAATTATCGTTGAAGGGCTGCACCGCGGCCCTCATGACGGCAGGTGATGCAAGCCTGCCGTCCATCGCACCGCACTGATTCCAGGAGCCACATCGTGCACAGATTGACCCTCTTAACCCTCACCACAGCCCTGTCGCTGATGCTGGCCTGGCGTGCCGACGCCGCCGAGTTGCTCGATCGCGTTGTGGCCGTGGCCAACGAAGACATCGTCACCGCCAACGAGCTGGCAGAGCGCACCGCCGAAATTCGTCAGCGCTACCAGAACAGCCCCCAGGTATTACCGCCGGGCGATCAACTGCAGCGCCAGGTACTGGATTCGCTGATTCTGGAACGGCTGCAACTGCAACTGGCCGGCAACATGAACCTGAACATTACCGACAGCCAGGTCAACGACGCCATCAACACCCTGGCGCAACAACGCGATATGACGCTAGACAGCTTCATTGCCGCGGTGGAATCGAGCGGCGACAGCTATCAGGACCTGCGTCGTGATGTGCGCCGCGAACTGACGCTGAACCAGGTACGTCGGCGCTACGTCGGCCGCGAAGTCAACGTCACCGAAGGGGAAGTCAGCCGCTATCTCGACACCCTGGCCGGCCAGTCTATTCAGGACGTGAAATTCGAATTGCTCTACCGCCGTTACAGCCTGGAGCAACGCGACCAAGCCCAGGCGCAGTTGCAACAACTGCAAGCCGGCGACCAACTGAGCATCGACGACAACACCCGCAACCTGGGACTGCGCCCGATCAGCGAATTGCCGAGTATTTTCCGCACCGTAGTCCCGGTGCTCGACCTCAACGAAGCGGTACTGATTGAAAACGGCGGCGCTTTGCATCTGGCCCAGCTGATCAACAAAACCGATCGACAGGCGGTCCAGGTCGAGCAATATCAGGTACGGCATATCCTGGTACAGCCGAACGCCCTGCTCAATGCAACCCAGGCTCAGGCACTGCTTGAAGACCTGCGCAAACGCATCATCGACGGCGACAACATGGCCAGCCTGGCCGACCAGTTCACCGACGACCTGGGCAGCAAAGGCAAAGGCGGCGCGCTGGGCTGGCGTCAGGCCGAAGAATTTGTCCCGGCCTTCGCCAACCAGGTTCGCACCACACCGATTGATCAGGTCAGTGAGGTGTTTGAATCGAACTTCGGTTACCACATTCTGCGCGTTGAAGATCAGCGCACCACCGATGTCGGTCTGGATGTGTTGCGCCAACAGGTGCGCGAATCGCTGGCGCAGCGCAAGTTCGAAGAAGCGCTGCAACGCTGGCTGGTGGAGTTGCGCGCCCAGAGCTTTGTCGAGGTCAAATTGTGAGTCTGCCGCTGGCGGTCACTCCCGGTGAACCAGCGGGCATCGGCCCGGATCTGGTCCTGAAACAAGCGCTGCTGGAGCACCGCCAACCCTGGTTTGCCATCGCCGATCCGGCTTTGATGACCGAACGCGCACGGCTGTTGAACCTGGACGTACGCATCGAAACACTCGCCAGCCTCGACGCACTGAAAGCACCGCAAGCCGGCATCTTGCCCGTCTTGCCGGTTAAGCTGAACGCGCCCTGCGAAGCCGGCCAACTCGACGCCCGCAACGCCGGTTACGTGTTGCAAACACTCGACGTTGCCATCGAACTGGCCATGGCCGGCAAAGTCGCGCTGGTTACCGGCCCGGTGCACAAAGGCATCATCAACGACGCCGGCATCGCCTTCACCGGCCACACCGAATATCTGCAAAGCCACAGTGGTGTGAAGCAGGTCGTGATGATGCTCGCCACCGAAGGCCTGCGCGTGGCTCTGGTGACCACTCACTTACCGCTGTCACAAGTGCCCGCTGCCATCACCGCCGAGCGCATCGACAGTGTCGCCACGGTGTTGCAGCAATCACTGCAGCGCGACTTCGGTTGCGCCGAACCCAAGGTGCTGGTCTGCGGTTTGAATCCACACGCCGGCGAAGGCGGCCACCTGGGTCACGAAGAAAGCGATATCATCGAACCAGCGCTGGCTAAACTGCGCGCACGTGGCTGGCATTTCGACGGCCCGCTGCCGGCCGATACGCTGTTCCAACCGCACTATCTGGACGACGCCGACGCCGTACTCGCCATGTATCACGACCAGGGTTTGCCAGTGCTGAAATTCAAAGGCTTCGGCGCGGCGGTGAACATTACGTTGGGGCTGCCTTTTGTGCGCACCTCGGTCGATCACGGCACCGCGCTCGATCTTGCCGGCACCGGCAAAGCATCAGACGGCTCACTCGCCGTCGCCCTGCAAACCGCTGCCACCATGGCGCAGCACCGGCACAACAATGGTCAGTTACACGACCCCGCAAATGGACAGTTGAATGCATAAAGCGCGTAAACGATTCGGCCAGAACTTTCTGCACGACAGCCGCATCATCGATCGTATCATCGCCAGCATCGCGCCCAAACCGGGGCAGCGACTGGTGGAAATCGGCCCGGGGCGCGGCGCCTTAACCGAGCCGTTGCTCGCCGGAACCGACGGCGAACTCGACGTTATCGAACTCGATCGCGATTTAATTCCTATCCTGCGCGCCCAGTTTTTTGATGCCAAAAATCTACGCATTCACGAAGCCGATGCGCTGCGTTTCGACTACGGTCAACTGATCAACGGCGATGAAAAACTGCGCCTGGTCGGCAACCTGCCGTACAACATTTCCACGCCGTTAATGTTTCATCTGCTCAACTGGTCGAGCCAGATTCACGACATGCATTTTATGCTGCAAAAGGAAGTGGTCGAACGACTCTGTGCGGCACCGGGCGACAACGCTTACGGCCGTCTCGGCATCATGATGCAGTACCACTGCGAAGCGCGGTACCTGTTCACCGTACCGCCCGGCTCGTTCCAGCCGGCGCCGAAAGTCGACTCCGCCATCGTCCGCTTAACGCCACGTGCCGAACCGCAAACCCCGGCCGATAACGTTGAACTGCTCGGCACAGTGGTGCGCACCGCTTTCAGCCAACGCCGCAAAACGCTGCGTAATAATTTAAAACCGCTGATCGATGCCGCCGGCATTGAAGCGCTGGGATTAAACCCCGGCGAGCGCGCCGAAAACCTCGCCATTGCCGACTTTGTGAACCTGGCCAACGCCATCCATCGTCAGGAGAAAGCATGACGCTCTACGCCGTCGGCGACCTCCAGGGTTGCCGCAGACCACTCGAATTGTTACTGGAAACCGTCGGCTTCGACACCAGCGTCGACAAACTCTGGCTGACCGGCGATCTGGTTAATCGCGGTGACGATTCACTCGGCTGCTTACGCTTCGTGCGTTCACTGGGCGCTGCCGCCGAAACCGTCCTCGGCAATCACGACCTGCATTTATTAGCGCTGGCACTCAGCCAGCAACCGATGAAAAGCAACCCCGACCTCGACCGTATTCTGAACGCCGAAGACTGCTTCGAGTTGATGGAATGGTTGCGCACCCGGCCGGTATTACTGCACGACGCCGAACGCCGTCTGCTGATGACACACGCCGGCATCCCACCGATCTGGAGCGACAACGAAGCCCAACTGCACGCCAAAGAACTGGAAAGTCTGTTCGCCGACCGGCCGCGTTTTCTCGGCTTTCTCAGTGAGATGTACGGCGACAAGCCCGACGTCTGGAGCGACGACCTAACCGGCATGGCGCGTTACCGCTACCTCACCAACGCCTTCACCCGCATGCGCTTTTGTGGCCCCGACGGCCGCCTGGAATTCAAACACAAAGAAGGCATCGACGACTTCCCCACCGGCATGAGGCCCTGGTTCGACTGGCCGGTCAAACGCAACCACACCATCCTGTTCGGTCACTGGGCCGCGCTGATGGGTCGCACCGGCAACGACGACTTTGTCGCTCTCGATACCGGTTACGTCTGGAATAATTATTTAACCCTGATGAATCTCGATACCGGCGAGCGCTTGCATTGCGATACAGCGGGGATTGTTTTTTCGGTGTAGTTTTGCGATGTAGTCTTTAATCTAGATTTTCAGTAACTCAACCATAAAAACCACGACAGACTATATCGGACCTTGAGTCAGTCGGGCCGTTCTCGATGTCACTTTCTTGGCTTCTTGGATGAGTTGATCCCAATCATCTGGAGGGTGCCCTTTGTTCAACATCCGGTTAAAAACTCGATAGGCATCAGACTTGCTGTCATAAGCCCTCTTGGTTTTTTCGTTATTAACCCAGGCGAATACAATGATTTTGCTTTGCGCGTGATAGCGAAAAAATAGCCGGTACTGTTGAAAGAATTTAGCCCGGAACCAATGCTTGTAGTCGTCACCCAGAGTATTGCCTTGGCGGTACTCTGACCTTCCCGGGTCCTGCGGAATGATATTCAAAGCAAGCTGGTATATAGCCGCCAGGCGTTTAGTGACATTTTTGCTCTGATAGTCGGTCGGGTGTTTTGCCTTAAGCAAAGTCACCTGCTTAGTCAGCTCTTCAACCTGATCAAGGAACAGGGGGTGGGCATAAATGGTCCAGCCATTAATGACTATGGCCGAACCACTTGAGGCTGGACCATCTTCGATGGTCATTCATCATCGTCCGACAGCGGTTCATCGAGATCGACGTTAACATCACCCACCAACACCTGGATACGCTCTACCAAGCCAGTATTGACCGCTTGAATCCGTTCGGGGTGGGCCGCCATGTCCTGAGCGAGGAAGTGCAAGAACTGACCCAATACAGGGTCGTTGGCTTCTTCGACCGCCTTGGTCAGCACAACCCGACCATCGGGGAGGAGTTTGTAGTGGATCTTGTCTCGCTTTTTCAGCTTGAGCGCTTCTCTCACCGAGGACGGCACTGTGGTCTGAAAGCGGTCGGTCAGTGTGGATTCAACTTCCAAGGAGGTGCCCATGATTCGCTCCGGCGTCTGTCGATACCAGCAAGGTAATGCGATTGCATTACCATGTCAAGCTGAGTGGTTGCACCACGACACCTCAACCAACGCCTATCCAGTCACAGAGCACCTATCCTAAAACATAAAAAAAGGCGCCTTAAGGCGCCTGTCGAGAGAGTCTATTTGGCCTGACAGGGGAATTACCAGGCCATCACCACATCATCCATCTGCAAGTTCAAACGTTCGCTGCCAATCGCCAGTTCGGCAATGGCGAAGTGCGGCTGGACCTGTTTGACTTCCGCCACCAGGCGGGTGTCGCTCAGTTGCCAGAAGGTATCGCCCTGGCGGTCGAAGTGCTGGCTGGTGCGATACACACTCAGGAAATCGCCCGGACGCAAGCCGCTGCTGGCACCGGTATCGACAAAGATACGCTGACCATTAACCTGGCTGATCGCCGCCATAAACGGCTGGCACTGAATGGTTTTCTGAATGTCTTCCACCGCCTGGTCGAGCAACAGTTTTACTTCATGGCCGTAATCGGTGCTGAAGAAACGACCGGTGGCGAAGCCGACACGCGCATTGCGTGGCTCGTTCCATTCACCGTAAGTGCTGTAACGGCTCTGGAAAACCAGGGCGCCGGAATAGCCATCGTGCACGAAGATGTCGAACACAAAATGACGGGTGCGTTCGGGACGATCGATACCCACGCGCGACAACATGCCATCCCAGATTTTCGGCTGATCGGCGTGCGGATCTTCCATCGCCAACTCACGAATGGCGCCGGAAATTACAAACTGAGCACCGAGATTTTTCGCAGCATCGACCGCACTGGTCAGCGTCATGCGCGGCGACAATTGTGTCGGCGCCGCATCGCTGTTCGGGTACAAGGTCATGGTGTTGGCGTTCAGCGCACGAATGCCGGCCATGCCACCAAAACCATTCACAAAGTAAGCCGCCAGTTCCCGATCGACCGAACCCAGGTGCCCCATGGTGGACTGTTCCGGATGGTCCATCTGGAAGCCGGTTACCGCCACGGTTTTGCGATAGTGGTTGGCCATCACATTGGCGCAGACTTCGTTTGACGACACCCGAGCAGTAATGGACACCTGGTACATATTGCCCTGGCGGCCTTCACTCATGATGTGAATATCGGTCACCCGGGCGGCGCTGTTCACGCGCAGGTAATCGACCGTCAGGTTTCCGTTTTCCATCACCTGGGTGGAATGCACCTGAGCACTGACCTGCACCGAGGCACTTTCGATCGCCTGACGCAGGGCACGAATGCGGGCGCTGTCGGTATCGCCAAACTGAATTTCCGCTTCGCCAACGGCGTCAACCAGTACCAGACCATCGTTGGACGGCATCGGTTCTGCTTGCGCCAGGCTGATCGCCGCCAGCGGGAAAACCACCGTGGCGACAAACCAACGCAGTGCCATCTTCAGACTCTGTTTTGTGCGCAACATGATGCTCTCCTCCGCCGCTGACTCGATGCCGTTAGGCGATGCCGTTATTCGATGCTGTTATTCAATGAAATAGAGACCGGATTCATTCGACTCCACGCCCTGGCGCGTCAGCTGACTGCGCGTAATGGCATCGATGTCGTGAATCATGTCAGCGGCACAACTGGTGTTCTGACGACCGTTGGCACGGTTGGCCAGACAGTTGCGGAAACCTTCGTCGATCACCATCTCGACCATGGTTTCGTAGCTGCCGTCAGACAGCATTTCCTGATAAATCACCCGCGCACCCATGATTTGGGTATCAACAAAGGCACGGTAGCGATCGCTCTGCACCACCATGTCTTCCACGGTAGAAGTACCGATGATCTGCGTGCCGTACACCCGTTCCGCCATGGTCCGGTAGGCATCGAGCTTGGAAGCGCGACGCGCAATCAGACGCTGCTGAACTTCAGTCAGACCGGCCGAGTTCGGGTTGATGGCGCCGTAACCGGAAGCCCGTAATACCATTGGCTCCATCGGAGGCAGTTTTTCATTGATCTGGCGCACTTCGGAAACAATGGCGGCCACCTGTTCTTCCTGGCTCGGCTCATCGCCGCCGAACATTCCGCAACCAGTGAGCAGCAGGGACAGGGCCGCCAGGCTGATCACCTGGCGCAGGGTATTCGCTTGCATAGGGCGCTCCATTTTCATATCGGCACGTGGCCTGACGCTGTTGTTTCCAGCTATCGGCCAGCGCAGAAATTACATTAGGGGCATTTCGGGAGCAGGAGATCGGAGGCCCGGTCAAACGCCGAGCCATCCAGTTGTCAGCGGCTTGACGATTTTAAAGTCACCACCAAATACGATACGACGCGCGCCAATAATTTGACGATAAATGTTATTAATTTCGACAAAACAGCCACAAAAAACCACTTCTTCGCTATTTGCTTCAAGCTCGCTTTGCAAAGTGGTTCACATCCACTATTTTTAAAGCAAACCGCCAGCGGTATTTGGCCGCCCAACCAGAAATCACAGGAAGATCATCACTATGCAACGAAGTCTGCTTGCACTGGCCATACTGACGGCCGGCACCGCCTCTGCAACGCCTTTTACCGGCAACGACACCCGCTCCAACGCCATGGGCAATACCGGTGTCGCCTCCGCCGACTCCTTCGCCGCCAGCCAGTTCAACCCAGCGCTGTTGTCAGCCTATGACGATGATGTGGATTTTGGTTTGCAACTGCCGAGCATCCGCTTTGCGATTGATGATGGGTATGGGTTTATTAAGGCGGCGAATGTTACTGATGCGTTTGAGGATACGGATTCTGCTGCTATTGAAGCAGAAATTAATGGCGGAACTGGTGGAGTTGACCTGGCTACGGCCGCCGATAATGTAACGGCTGCTGCAGCTGCTCTGAATGACGGCGTAGATCCAGGTGAAGTCGAAACACTCAATTCGGCTAACGCAACACTTAATACAAAGATCACTAATATCCAGACAGAAATGGACAAACTGGATATAGCAATTACCGATACCAACGAAAGTCTATCCACTCTAGAAGACAGACCTTTAGCAATCCTTGGCTCAATTGGAACGGCGATAGCAATTCCTCGCTCTGGATTGGGTCTAGCACTTCATCTAAATACAAGTGCAAATCTTGGCATGAGGGCAAATATTGCTCAGTCTGACCTTGATCAAATATCAACAATTGTTACAGCCACTAGTGGTTACACCGATGAAGCAGCAGAGCTGTCTCAACTGTCTACTAATCTTTCTAATGCTGTTACGGCTTTTAACCAGTTCGATACGTCACTAAACCCATGTGGAGGTGGATCTGCAGAGTATGAAACAGCTTTCAACAACATGGTTGTTGCACAAGCAAAACTAGAAGCAGAATCGACAAATACTACAGTCAACACCACGAATTGCGCTGGCGCCGTAAGTGAAGGTCCTACGGGTGGAACCACGCTGGTAACTTATACCGATGGCAACGGTGTTTACGTAAACGGCGAACTCCAGGCTTCAGCCACCGAAGGTCTAGGAGACGATTCCTCAGTCACCATCCTCGGTGCCAACATCGTAGAATTGGGCATCTCCGCCGCTCGTGAATTCACCTACCTGGGCCAAACTTTCTCCGTCGGTGTCACCCCAAAACTCCAGTCGCTGCAAATTTTCGAAGACACCATCGCCTTCGACGAAGCCGGCTCGGTAGACTCCAGCACGTTCAGTCAAAACACCACCACGGCCTTCACCGGCAACCTCGATATCGGTATCGCCAAAAACTGGTACAACGTCGCCAAAGGCCAGGTGCGTGCCGGCCTGGTGGTGAAAGACCTGATTCCGCAGACCTTCGAAAGTGCGTCCGGCCGCGAGCTGGAAATGGGCCCCAAGGCGCGCATTGGCGTGGCGCATGAAACCCGCTTCAGCACCCTGGCGCTGGACTTGGACCTGACCGAAAACGAACCCCTGGGTTATGGCGTGACCACGCGCTACATCGGTGTGGGCGGTGAATTCGATGCCTTCAACTGGATGAAAGTCCGCGCCGGTTACCGCAATAACCTGAGCGTCGAAGACAGCCACGTCATCACCACCGGCCTCGGCTTTACGCCCTTCGGTGTCGGCCTGGACATCACCGCCTGGCTCAGCCCTGCAACGGAATGGGAAGAAATCGTTCAGGACGCAGGTCTTGCCACCCAGTTCTCCATGAACTGGTAAGCCAAAGCTTCTGCAATACCCGGAGCAGTGGACACCCACCGCTCCTTTCATCCCGGAAA
Source organism: Saccharospirillum sp. HFRX-2 (assembly GCF_043196805.1). Classification (NCBI taxonomy): domain Bacteria; kingdom Pseudomonadati; phylum Pseudomonadota; class Gammaproteobacteria; order Oceanospirillales; family Saccharospirillaceae; genus Saccharospirillum; species Saccharospirillum sp. HFRX-2. The sequence goes on along the minus strand of NZ_JBEBMU010000001.1, from coordinate 1,194,187 downwards.
GGTTGCGCAGCAGCCTTATCCGGGATCTCCCCTGGGCCACAATCCAAACATCCAACCACCTCACCCCGGCCCACAACATCAACTCCGTTCTGAGACCCAGTCGTCAATAAGGCATCTGTTCAGGTCTCACCTTCGCCCCTAAACTCCGGTTACATTCTTTAACACCGCAACGGAAGCGCCACGACCCAACCGAGGGTCATTGACACCACAGGGAATCGAAACGATGGAACGCGTTTTAGTAACACTGGTGACCTTAATAACCACAGCGGCATCGGCCGCGCCTTTTACCGGGAACGACACCCGCTCGAATGCCATGGGCGGTACCGGCGTAGCATCAGCAACCTCATTCGCCGCCAGCCAGTTCAACCCGGCCTTACTGACCAATTTCGGCGAAAAAATCGACTTCGGCCTGCAGTTACCCAGCATGGTATTGGCCATCGACGACGGCAAAGGTTTTGAAGAAGCCGCCTCTGTCGTCAGTGAATTCAAGAAAGTCGATATCGCCGTCATTACCACCCAGGTTGGCGGTAATGCCAACACGGTCTCCCTGGCCGAAGCGGTCAGAAACGTTCGGGATTCAGCTGATTTCAAAGACGGCGGAGACCAGGAAGAACTCGAAAAATTCAGCGCCGCCAACGCCGCCTTAAGTGAGAAAGTCACCATCATTACAGCCGAGATGAACGACCTGGACGCCGCCGTTAAAAAATCCAGCGAGAGCTTCTCGACACTCAACCAAAAACCGCTGGCTTTCCTCGGCTCCATCGGCACCGCCATTTCACTGCCTCGGGAAAAAACCAGCGCGGCGCTGCATCTTAATTCCAATATCAACCTGGGCATGTTGACGAAAATCGATCAGGGGGATCTGGATAAAATCAGCAGTATCGTCGCGGCCACCAATGGTTTTGCCAACGAGTCTCAACAAGTCACCCAACTGAACGCCAACTTCTCCGCGGCTCTGGCCACCTTCAACACCTTCGACACCACAGTAGAACCCTGCACCTCGGGCAATGCCGCTTACCAGGCAGCGTTCAACAACTTGATATTGGCGCAGGCGTCGCTCTACGCCGAAGTCACCAACGAAGATCAGACCGCGGTCATCTGTGATGGCGAAGGCAGCTTTACCAACGAGGATCGCCCGCCCATCGGCAACACCAACCTCGCCAACTACACCAGCGAAGACGGTCTCTTCGTTGATGGCGAATTACAAAACTCGACGCTCGAAGGTTTGGGGGATGATTCCACCATCACCGTTCTTGGCGCCAACATGGTAGAACTGGGCTTGTCTGTCGCGCGCGACATCACCTTTTTAAAGCAGGATATGTCAGTCGGCATCACCCCAAAACTGCAGCTGATTCAGATATTCGAAGACAACTTCGGCTTTAACGAAAACAATGGCGTGACAAGCAGCGACTTTATGCAGAACGTCAAATTCGTTACCACCGGTAATGTTGATGTGGGCGTGGCCAAAACCTGGTCCACCATTATCGGCGGCCAGATGCGCGCTGGCCTGGCAGTCAAAGACATCGTCCCGCAAACCTTCAAAAGCACCGCCGGCCGGGAATTAACCCTGTCGCCCAAAGCCAGAATCGGCGTGGCCCACGAAACCCGTTTCAGCACCCTGGCGATGGACCTTGATCTCACCGAAAACAAACCCCTGGGTTATGGCTCACCCAGCCAACAATTCGGCATCGGCGCCGAATACGATGCCTTCAACTGGGCCAAAGTACGCGCCGGCTACCGCAATAACCTGGCCATCAAGGACCTGCACACCATCAGCACCGGTTTGGGTTTCACGCCCTTCGGCATCGGCCTGGATCTCACCGCCTGGATGGTCCCCACCTTCGACCCACACAAAGCATTCCGCGACGCCGGCATCGCCGGCCAGTTTTCGATGAATTGGTAACCCGGTTAAGACGGGGTTTCGGCTGAAACCCCAATCTATGTGCCGCTTAACGGGAAACGCAGCGTGCGTTAAGCGTCTACCAACCTGTCAGCCATATCCCTTCAGCAGTACAATGCCCACACACTCAAACAGCTGATGAACGATGCAAACTTACTTGGTCGGCGGCGCAGTGCGCGATGAACTCCTGGGACTGGCGGTAAAAGACCGCGACTGGGTGGTCGTGGGCGCGCGCCCGGAAGAACTCGAAGCCGAAGGTTATCAACGCGTCGGCGCCGACTTCCCGGTGTTCCTGCATCCGCACACCAAAGAGGAATACGCCCTGGCGCGCACCGAGCGCAAATCCGGCCACGGCTACACCGGCTTTGAAGTGCAATTCGACCCCAGCGTCAGCCTCGAAGACGACCTGCTGCGCCGCGACCTCACCATCAACGCCATCGCCAAAAGCGACGCTGGCGAACTGGTCGATCCTTATGGCGGCTTAGCCGATATCGAAAACAAACAACTGCGCCATATCTCACCCGCCTTTCGTGAAGACCCATTACGAGTCTTGCGCGTTGCCCGCTTCGCCGCCCGCTTTGCCGGCCTGGGTTTCGAAGTGGCCGCAGAGACCCAGGAACTGATGCGCGCCATGGTGGATGATGGCGAATTGCAGTATCTGGTACACGAACGCGTCTGGCAGGAAATGAGCCGCGCCTTGCTCGAACCCAGCCCGGAATATTTTTTCCGCGAACTGCGCGCCTGCGGTGCGTTAAAAGTGATACTGCCGGAACTCGATGCGCTCTTTGGCGTGCCACAAACCATGCGCTGGCACCCGGAAATCGACACCGGTATTCACACCTTAAAAGCACTGCAAATGGCGGTGCAATTAAGCGACAGCCTCGACGTTCGCCTAGCCGTCTTATGCCACGATTTCGGCAAAGGCCTGACCGACCCGAAATACTGGCCATCGCATCGCGGTCATGAAGAAAGCGGCGCCCAGGCAATTGCCAAAGTCGCCGCCGAACGCAAATGGCCGAAGAAGCCCGCACGCCTGGCCGAGCTGACCGCACGCTACCACACCCACTGCCATAAAATCGGCGAACTCAAAGCCGCCACCATTGTGAAAACCTTGGAGGCCTTCGCCGCCTTTCGTCAGCCGGAAACCTTCGAACATTTCCTACTCGCCTGCGAAGCCGATGCGCGTGGACGATCCGGTTTTGAACGACAGCCGTATCCAGAAGCCAACCAATTTCGAGCCTGCCTGGAAGCCTGTCAAAGCGTTAAACCTGCCGACCTGATGGCTCAGGGTTATGAAGGCGCCCAACTCGGCGAAGCCATTCACCGCGCTCGAATAAACGCCGTCAAGGACGTACAGAAAACATGGAACTGATGCTCACGCTAAAAGCAACTGACCCGGCTCCTGTCGTCGTTATTACCGGCGCTGCAAAGCGCGTCGGCGCGCAAATGGCACACACCTTTCACCAAGCCGGCTTTCGTGTTGTGGTCCACTACCGCAGCAGCCAGAACGATGCCGAAACCTTGGTTGCCGATTTAAACCAACAAAGAGACAACAGCGCTCAGGCAATACAATCCACACTCAACAACGCCGACATCATTAACGAATTCGCTCAACTGGCCAGCGCCGCTTTCGGTCGCCTCGACGTCTTAATCAACAACGCCTCCGCCTTCTTCCCGACCGCGTTCGGTGAAATAGAAGAAGCCGACCTCGATCGGTTATTGCACTCCAACCTGCGCCTACCCATTCTGCTCACCCAAGCGCTAGCGCCCGAACTGACAAAAGCCAAAGGCGCCGTCATCAATATGGTCGACATCCACGCCCTGCGCCCTCTAGCCGACCACCCCGCCTACGCTGCCGCCAAAGCCGGTTTAATCAGCGCGACAAAATCCATAGCACTCGATCTTGCGCCCAACATCCGCGCCAATGCCGTCGCACCCGGCGCTATCTTGTTGCCGGAAAACCAGGGTTCGGACTACGAAAAACACCTCACCGCCCAGATTCCGCTGGCCAAAATGGGCCAACCCAAAGACCTAGCCGAAGCCGCCCTGTTTTTGGCAACAGCGCCCTATATTACCGGGCAGGTGTTGGCGGTAGACGGCGGGCGCACCGTCAAACAGTAGACCGCCAACGGCTTCTCCTACTGAAAACGGACACAAACGCCCCCCTTTTCTTGAACCTCATCATACAAAGCGGTATTCCTAAACCTAAACCCTTGGCGAGCCCTGTAACCGGCCGAGCGGTAGCGTTGTTGGGCCAATAAGCACCTTTAGTACGATGCATATCCAGTGGATAAACCCTGATATGTGTCTTCAGTGACACTGATAGCGGAGATACTTGTCGGCTAAGACTGTTTTCCAGTAATTGATATCAGCCACAGCAACGCCCTCAATTCGCTGCAAAATGAGGGGTTACTGGACAGGGTATAGTTTGGTTGTGTATTGAAATAAGGTTCGCGCCGGGATAAGAGGCGCAGGAGACGATTAATAAGTTGTTATGCATCCTAAGGATCAAGAATGAGCATCATCGCAAACTACGCAAGAATAAAAGAGGCTGATTTCGAAAAGTTCGCCTTAGATCAGGAAAAACTTTTTTCTGAAAGTGCCGAGTTTATCGACATTGATCGCTCGTGGGATCCGTTGAGCTGGATACTGTCTGAACGCAAGCGTGCGGAGCACGCATACAACCAGTTAGTAATGCACTCCATTATGAGTGAAAGGAATCAGGGAAAGACAAAGAAACCTACTTTACTTAAACGTATCTTTAAAAAAGATCCAGAAGAGGAAAGCTTCAGGTTTTTGAAGCAGGAACAACAAAAATTAGATGAATTTCAACCTGAAGTAATATTGGTTGGTATTGAAGGTCGTGGATCAAACAAAGAGCCAAGAATTGATTTCGGCTATGGAGAATCATGCATATTCAAAAGTGAAGAGCTTGCAAGTATAGCTGCATCATTCAATGAATGCACTCGCCTTGAAAGAAAGCCCGATTTCGAGAAAATGGATTCAGAAGATGTTTTTCCTAGCCATTGGCGCGAAGAAGGTGACGATATATTTGAAAATTATATTGTTGCAAACTTCAACAAGCTAAAGCAATTCTACAATAATGCGCATCGCGAAAATCAAATTGTCATAATGTGGTATTCGTAAATGCATAACAAGGCCAAGCAGCAACAGCCTAGCAAGCTGGGCTTGGACCTCCCTTCGGTCGGCCGCTGTTGGCGGCGTTAGTTCTCAAAAGGAGTTACGAACATTGGAGTTTAAATTTTCATCAAATATAGCCCGGGTGGTTTTGTGGTGTGTATTGATACTGGTTTTACTTGTTGACGCCTACAGTGTATGGGTTATTTACAGCGCGCAAGTAAATGTACCCCTTTTCACGAAGGTACTGGTCTCACTGGGAATCTTATTAAAATTGGCCATTTTCTACTGTCTGCTAGGAAGCAAAGGGCCAATTAAGGGGCTGACGTATACATGGGGCGGGTTATTTGTGGTTTCTGGTAGTACTGGTTTGCTGTCGTTTGTTTTGTCAGAAAAAATTGAGCCAGTGCAGGCGTATTTTGATAAAACTCTATTTTTAGCAGCCGGCATAGCGTTGATTTTTATTGCCAGCAAGTACGTTTTATATCCCAAAGAAAAAGAAAACTAGCTTGCGAGAACACCCAACTTAGTAGCTATAGGAAGCCATCCTTTGATAGCCATTAGCAATACAAGGTAGTAGTCCAGAAAGATCAAAAAGGGCTTTATCTCGGGCCTCTTTCGATGGGTGTCTCGTTTACTCAGTAGTGCGCAATAACTAAGGTCGATTGCAAATGAGCTTAATACAAACCATCAAAGAAGCCTGGGGCTGGATTGGTATCGATCCCGATAAGGTCGTTAGTCAAAACGAGTTCGGCAATCTGATCATCAAAGACACCGCTGGGAAATATTGGCGGCTTTGCCCGGAGGACCTCTACTGCAGCGTTATTGCGGATAACCGGGAAGAACTGGATAAGCTAACGACCGACCATGAATTCGTACACGACTGGTTTATGCAGACTTTGGTCGATCAGGCACACCATAAGCTGGGGCCATTAAATGAAGATGAAAAATATTACCTGGTGATACCAGGGCCTTTGGGTGGTGCTTACGCCGCATCCAATATCCAAAAACTGCCCCTCCACCAGCTTGTTGGACTGTCGGGTGATATAGCGCAGCAAATAGAAAATCTGCCGGATGGTGCAAAGATACAACTCAAAGTTGATGATTGACCAAGCCTAGCCACCTTAAAGCCATGAAAAAAAACCTATTAAGCGCCGTAGAAGACTTGGCGATTGCGGTAAACACCAATCGTAGGTTAAGCAACGCCGAGCAAGCGGTTATTGAAGCGACAAGCAACCTGCCCTCAGCCAGCTTCGGCTACTGGATCAAAAGCATGCGGGCCCGGTTTAACAATTTCATCTGGACGCCACCGTCTAACCTCGACAGAGCGGCCAGCTACACGGCTAACCGCCCAACTTGGCTGGAGTTGCTCTGTCGCGATGGTTATCGACGCGAACAAACCTTACGCGCACTCACTGGCCCTGCACCTAACGCTCTCTTGTTAACGCTGGCCATTCGTATGTTCAACGACGGCGTTCCTCAAATTCGAGACGCCGCCAGAATGCAAGTGCCGCTCATCATTGCACACTCCAATATTGAATGTGTCACCGAGGCAATCTGTCAGGTCTTAATACACTGGAGAACATGGGGCAGAATTACAGAGTTAGAGCGTCAGGTTTTGCTCAATACGGTCAGTCAAGAACCTCTGGCCGGTGCACTAATAAGGAAGCTGATGACAACAGCTGCCGGCCCGATGCCTAGCCTTTTTTCACAGCTCGGCCGAACGTCAATGCTGGACCAGAGCCTTGAAGACATGGCTCAGCAGGCTGTACAACCGGCGATAAGAGCGAAGGCCTACCGAAGCTTGCTTGAAGGACGTATCACCTGGGTAGAAAAGAGAGAATGGCAGGTGGTCGACCGCACTTCGGGCAAGAGAGAACCGGTGACCGTTATTGGTGAGCGAACATTTCAGGTGAGCTCGGACTACTGGGAGTTACTGGAGCAATCATCAACAGATACCTCGTCCGTCGTCAGGAGAGTCGCTGCGGGAGTGCTGATTAAAAATTTGACGAAGATCGGTGCTAAAGCCATACCACTAGCCAGTCAATTTGCAGCCGACAAGTCGACAGCCGTCTCTGAGCGAGGCGAGTTTGCCTTGGGGAAATTGCGCCAAATGGAGTGGTTCTGAAAGTCACACAACCGTAAATAGAAACTGCCACCAACAGCTGTAGAGTAACTTTAATGGACACCAATGATCTAAAAATAAAATCGGAAACCTACCTCACTTCATTGGGTATCCAGGTTCCTTCTCACCTGCCAAAAATAGAAAGCCTTGATGACGTAAACCCCAAGACGGCAACACAGATTGCTAGCCGACTCTGTGCACTGACTTATGTCATCGGTATGGGATTTGGAGCAAAGCACAATGATCTGCTTGATGATCTGCAAGCCTATAATCTGATGGACTTTGTCAGCCCTAAAGAACAGCAGCTTTTGAGTCAAGAGAGCTTAACTGAACAACAAAGAATCAACATGGCGTGGCAAGTCGAATGTGCTCAGGCACTGGCATGGTGCATCGGGGTTGTTGGGTTCGATCACTTCAAACCCTGCGATAGTGACTTAGCACAGAAAATACCCTTTAAAACATCGCCAGAGCCTTTTATTCAGCACGCTGAGCGACGATCCATCGACGCCATTCAGGAACAATCCGATCTACTTTATCGGATGCACTGGTACGTCAGAAACTGCCGGCTCAGCGGTCAAGAATCCTTACTAAACGAAAGCGTGATAACCGAACGCAGAAAGGCGATTGACTGGGCATACGGCGTTGCTGAAGATTGGGACAATGTTCCTATGGATACTTGAGAAGCACAGTATCCCAAGGGAAACATATCCATATTTTTTTCTACGGAAGCAAACAGCAAACCCATCGTCGCGGCTTCAATTCTAGTCGGATGATAAAGGAATAATCATAGACATACTCTTTCAAGAGTTAAGATCGTATCTGGTGATCTCTTCAAGCAAAGCCCACAATGGATATCACAACCAAAGAACTTAATTGATCGCAGTAAAATAAAAAGCCAAACAAACACCGCTGAATTTCAACAAGTCATGAACAACCCAAAGCCTCAGATCTATACATTGCTCAGTTTTTTCATTCTGTCCACCTGGGTCGGCCAGTCGGTAGCGGAAGAAACCGCTGTCGAGAATCAGATTACAACCATCCAAACCTCACAATTCACTGGCCTTTTGTTTCAACCTGCAAGTCTGCAACCATCGCCTGCGATAGTGGTACTGGGTGGTTCAGGTGGGCAGTTGAATACCGTCTATCCCGAAATACTGGCAGAACAGGGTTTTGTCGTGCTGGCCTTAGCTTACTTTAAGGCTCCGGGTTTACCTGCCACTTTGGATGAGGTGCCGGTGGAAACAGTGAGTCGGGCATTGGATTTCCTGGAACAGCATCCTGAGGTGGATCAGCGTGGGGGCTTTGGTGTTTTGGGTGTGTCGCGCGGTAGCGAACTGGCTTTACTGGCTGGTGCTTATGATCAGCGAATCCGGGCGGTCGCGGCTATTGTTCCTTCATCGGTGGCCTGGCATGGCCAGACCGGCCCTGCGGCCTGGACAGTGGATGCGCAACCCGTAAACAGCCTGAGTTTTGCCAGGCGCTCTGAGCAACCCATTCTGATTCGGGCGCAACAGGCGTTGAGCACCGCACCAGCCGATCGAGCGCAACTGCCGGTAGAGCGAATCGGCGGGCCATTGTTGTTAATATCAGCGAGTCAGGACCACATCTGGCCGTCAACAGCCATGGCCCGGGAATTGGTTGAGCGTTTGGAAATTCACGACTTTGCCTATCCAGTGAATCATCTGATACTGGCGGATGATCACAGCCTTAATCAGCGCAGTGTTGAACAAATCAAACAACCGTTGATTGAATTGTTTTCGGTGTTGTCCGCTAATTGATCCTTGGCGGGCAAGGCCAGTGTTAATGAATTGGCTGTTATCGCAATCGGCTGTATACAGGCTAAGAACAAACAGCAGACAGGAGAACATCCATGTACGGATTGATTGGCAAAATCAGAGCCGTGGCGGGGCAAAGGGACGCTCTGGTCGACATTCTTGTGCGCGGCGTGTCCGGTATGCCTGGCTGCTTGAGCTACGTGGTTGCTCAGGACCCGACCGATACGGATGCAATCTGGGTAACAGAGGTCTGGGATAGCCCGGATAGCCATAAGGCATCGTTGTCACTGCCCGCTGTTCAAGATGCAATCGCGCGCGGCAGACCACTGATTGCCGGCTTCGATCAGCATATAGAAACAGTGCCAATCGGCGGTCAGGGTCTTTAAATCGCCATGCTGCTCTACTACCTGGATTTAGCCGGCGTCGCCGTCTTTGCCACCAGTGGTGTACTGGCCGCACGGGATCGCGATCTGGATGTTCTCGGCGTTATAGTGATCGCCACCATCACCGCCATTGGTGGCGGTACGCTGCGCGATCTGCTGCTGAATCGGCATCCAATTTTCTGGGTCACCGACAGTTGGTATCTGGTCGTTATTATCACAGCGGCGGTGCTGACGTTGGTCTATCTGCGCTTTAAAGAGGTTCCCGGCCCGGCCTTTTTGGTGGCCGATGCCTTCGGTCTGGCGCTGTTCGCTCTCTCCGGTGCCCAGTACGCCCAGCAAGGCGGTTACGATCCGCTGATTGTGATTCTGATGGGCACCATGACCGGCGTTACCGGCGGCATTATTCGCGATGTGATTACCGCCAAGGTACCACTGGTGTTGCGGCGCGAAATCTACGCCACAGCAGCCATTGCCGGTATCGCTCTTTATCTGCTGTTACAGGCGTTGGGCGTTGCTCAGACACTGGCATTCTGGATCGGCATCTTGGTTATTGTCGGGCTGCGTTTATTAGCCTTGCGCTGGAATCTTCACCTGCCGGTGTTGTACAAACCCTGAGTCTATTTATTGCACAGCAGGCAGAGTTACACTGCTCGCTGAGTTAAATTTCGGACCATAAAAGGAAGTTGAGATGTCGGGGCACAAAGTCTTCACCATGCCTGTTGCCAAGGTCTATCCGCTCTACATCCAAAAAGCGGAACGCAAAGGCCGCACCCAGGCCGAGGTCGATGAAATCATTTGTTGGCTGACCGGTTATGACCAGGTCAGCTTGAAACAGCAGATCGATCAACAAACCGATTTCGACACCTTCTTCGCCCAAGCGCCTGCCATGAATCCCAACACGGCCTTGATCAAAGGTGTGGTTTGCGGCATTCGGGTGGAAGAAGTCGAAGATCCATTGATGCAAAAAATCCGCTGGCTCGACAAGCTGATCGACGAACTTGCCAAGGGCAAGGCGATGGCGAAGATTCTCCGGCAACCCTGAAGGTATCCACCATGACCAATCAAGCCACTGTCGTTGCTGATTTACTCAGTCATGCCATGGAACGCGGTTATCTACTGCTTGACGAAGCAGAGTTACCCGCGGATTTTTTTAAACTAAACACGGGCCTGGCCGGTGACCTGTTGCAGAAATTCGTCAACTACCAGCTACCGCTGGCGATCGTGGTGCAGGACGCCACCCTGTACGGCGATCGCTTCAACGAACTGGTACGCGAACACCGCGGCCATTCCAGGGTGCGTTTCTTTGCCGACCAGGAGTCCGCCGCAAGCTGGTTGTCGGCACAACGCTAGGGAACCTCTGAACATTTCCCCGAGGCTTCCCGGTCAAATTGCCCCGGCCGCCAATCCCTGCTACAAAAGCGCCTCTCCTTGTTAATCAGCCCAAACCATGCCAGTACCCTTCGATTTCCTGCTGCAGTTCTTCGCTTTCTCGGCCGGCGCCGGCATTGTGCTGGTTTATGCCTATTGGCATCGAGTTGCACCCGATGCGCGCTTGCGCTGGGCGTTGCTGGTGCTGGTCTGCGCGGTCGTCAATTATCTGCTCGGGCTCTATGCTTTCGTGCTCGATGATGACCTGACCGTCAATGCCGCCAGCTATGTGCATTTTGTCTTGCAGAGCCTCACGTTGATGGGTCTGCTGTTGGGCACGCAGCAGCTGTTGCGTCTGCTCGGCGCGCAGCCTGCGGTATGGCTGAGCAGCGCGATCTGGCTCAGCCTGGTGGCGATGGCCGTGCTCAATATGGTGGCGCGAGCGCTGAACAGTCTGGCGCTGCAGGCCCTGGCCAGCGCCTGTTTCGTACTGACCGGTGTGCTGTTGCTGGTGCAATTCTGGCGTTTTGCGCCGCAGCAGCCGTCGGGCAAGCGCATTCGTCGCCTGGCGCTGTTTGGTCTGGCACTCTTGTTACCCGCCTTTGTCTTGCAATTGATTCTGCCCGAGCGCTGGCTGGTGGTGCATCCGGTGGATGCGATGGCTTATCTCTATGTTATGGGTTGCGCGCTGTGGATAGCGCTTGATGGTTTGGGTGCCAACAAAAACCGGGTCGATAGCCAGGGCGAACGGCTTGCCTTGAGTACGGTCCAACAGCACTTCGACCTCACCGAACGCGAGTTCCAGGTGCTGCGTTTGCTGGTGCAGGCCAAGCCGTACAAGACCATTGCCGATGAACTGTCGATCTCTGCGCACACCGTGAAAACCCATGCCTCGAACGTGTACCGCAAAACCGGCACCCAGCGAAAATCGGAACTCAAACACCGCTTCAGCGACGACTGAGCGGCCGCCTCACCCGAATCTCACCCTTTTATCACCGCTATATCGCCCGTTTGCACCCTGCTTTTTAGACCAGGTCCGAGCTTCAATAGTTATCGCCTGAGCCAAGACTCAGCTTCGACTCATTGAACAAGGACATTGCTATGAAACTCTGGTTAACACTCATTATTACCCTGGCGATGGCCGTCGCTGCGGGTCTGATCAGCGGCTGCCAGCCCGATGCTGAAAAAGCCCGGGCGGTGGAAGCGCTGATCGAAGCGCGCCTGGAAGAAACCCAGATAACCGGCCTTGCCGCCGCTGTTATCTATCAAGGGCAAACGCTCAGTGCGCGCGGTTATGGTCTTGCCGATAAGGCGAATGATACCGCTGTTAGCGCCGACACCCGTTTCCAGATCGGCTCGACCACCAAGTTGTTTACCGCCCTGGCGGTCATGCAGTTGGTCGAAAGCGGACAGATCCAACTCGATGACGACATCCGCACCTATCTGCCACAGTTCAATCCCAAGGCTCTGAACAGCGATGCGCTAACGGTCACGGTACGCGATCTGCTGACGCACCACTCCGGCATTCCCAGCGCCTACCTGCGTTCGTTCATCATGGCTGAGCCTGACGCTGAATTGTTTATGCAAACCTCAAGCTGGCTGTCGGACACCTACCTCGTCTGGGAACATCAGCAGGTGTTCGCTTACTGCAATGTGTGCTTCTCTTTGATGGGCGAGCTGGTGGCCACGGTGAGCCAGCAAAGTTATGCCGACTATATTGAGCAGCATATTTTTGCACCGCTGGAGCTAGATGAAAGCCTCGTCTTTGGTGTGCCCGGTGTGACAGAAAATACCTCCCTGGGTTACCACGCGGGCGAGCCGGCCGATCCGTTGTTGATCAAAGACGTGCCGGCGGGCAGTTTCTTAATGTCCGCCAACGATATGGCCAAGTTTGCGCTGGCACTGGTGCGCACCCAGCACGGTTATCCAGCCAATGACTGGCTGCAGACCGACACCCTCGACGCCATGCTCAAACAGCAATTCCCCGGCTTGCCAATGAATGCAGACTTTAAAATCGGTCTGGGTTTCTGGCTGAATGATCATCACGGTCGCACTCAGGTCGGTCATGGTGGCACCGTGCCGCCGTTTTATTCCGAGCTGAAAATTCTGCCCGAATCTGGCACCGCGGTTTTTATTGCCGCCAACGATACGCTGGGCAATAACGCTGTGCTGGATGAACTGGCGGCCGACATCTTTGATCTGCTGTTACCGCCAATTGAGAACCCGGAAACTCCGGCTATCAATACCGCGACTATTAGCAATGGCGACTACAACCTGGGCGGTTTCGGGCTGGTCTCTATTAACGGCGAAGCAGATAACCGCCAACTGGCATTACCCGGTATGGGCAGTTTCTCACTGACACCTAACAACAACGGCTGGTATGCGGCGGACCTGGATATGGAGCTGCGTCCCTATACAGGGTCGGCAACCGAAACGCCGCTACCGATTGCCTTTCACGGTTACCTCAACGGCTATCTGTTAGGACCAGCGACAGCGCTTGAAACCCACAACACCAGCGAGCACTACCAAGCCTGGCTGGGGCACTATGAGTCGGACGATCTGGTTGAGAGTGCACAGTTGTACTACGACGAAGAACGCCGCAGCTATCGACTGGATGTCAGCCTGGGTGTGCTCGGAGATGGTCTGGCGGTCACCCTGAAACCGATCAACGACCAGTTGATGCAGGTGCAAGGTTATGGCCGTAATGTCGGCAACGTGATTCAGCTGGATCGGGAAAATGGCGAACCCATTATTCGCTATTCCGGTATTACATTCCGACACAAAACCGACTGAGTAAAACGCTCAGTTTCCAACTCTGCCCGCCGCTAACCTGATGTTGCACTGACATCGGCGGCGGGTGCTTTCCTGCTCAGGCTATGTCAGTACAGACAGCCTGATCAGGAGGGCACGCGGATGAAATACATTCAGCAATTGATGGCGCTGTGTTTCGCGCTGGCCATCACCAGCTTCGCCTTGGGTCATTCCGGCGGCACTAATGCCCAGGGTTGCCACACCAACCACCGCACCGGCGACTACCACTGCCACACCCCCAAAACGCCACCCGCAAACAGCGTGCTTTATTGTCACCAGATAAACGGCGAATCCCGCTGCGGTTATGCGTTGAGCACCTGCAATAATCTGGTCGCCCAGTACGGTGGGCGTTGTGTCAGGCAGCAATAACGACTCGTGAAAATAGAGCGCGCTGTCACTGTGCCTGCTCTTCTTCCGCGTCCGCTTCGCGTTCGGCTTCGGCGTGTTCTGCTGCCCAGACACCCGCTGCTTCGACCGCGACCGGAGAGGCCGTTGGCACCACGCCCAAATAATGTTCGCTGTCATCGACATTAACCACTTCACGCAACGTCATGCGGTAGAGGGCGTAAAGCGCAATCATTAGGAAGGTCACCGCCAAGGTCGGCCAAAAACCGGTCGGCCCTAACCATTGCATAGCGCCACCGGTTAACGGCGGTCCGGCGATGGCACCCAGACCAAAGATAAACACCAAACCACCGGAAGCGGCTGGCATGTCTTCAGTCGACAACGAATCGTTGGTATAGGCCAAAAACAACGAATACAGCGGCGTCGTCACGCCACCGCCGAAGAAGGCCGCCAGCACCCACAGCCAGAAATAGCCACTGGCCATCCAACCGAGCAAACAGGACACAGCGCCGAGGGCGGCGGCACCGAAAATCACCTTGCGGCGATCGATCCGATCCGACAACCAGCCGATGGGATATTGCAGCACCACTGAGCCGGCAAAGAGGCTGGCCACAAACAGCGCAATCTGACTCGTACTCAGCCCGACCTTAGTGCCAAAGACCGCGCCCATACCGGCCTGGGAGGCGTAGACACCACCCAGCAAAAAGATACCCACACTGCTTAACGGCGAGCTGATCAGCAAATCCCATAAGCGCATCGGGCGAGCCACCCTAATCGATGGCGCCTGGGTCGCCGACAGCAAAATAGGCGCAAAGGAAATGGAGACCAGAATCGAGGCACCGATAAACAACACCGAAGTGGCCGCGTCGCCCAGCGTCAATAAACCCTGAGCACCAATGATGCCCAGCGTCTGAGCGATCATATAGGCCGACAAAACCTTGCCCCGGGTTTCGTTGGTGGACGCATCGTTCAGCCAGCTTTCAGCGGTGACATAAATGCCCGACATGCAAAAGCCGACCATAATCCGCAGCGGCGACCAGGACCACGGCTCGGCCAACAAGGGAAAAGCAATCAAACCCGCCGACATAAAACTGCCCAGAGCGGCAAACACCCGCACATGGCCAACGCGTCGAATCAACAGCGGCGTAAAGCGCGCGCCGGATAAAAAGCCGACGTAATAGCAGGAGGTCACCACCGCCAGTTCAACGGCAGAGAAACCTTCGATATCGCCGCGCAGACCAATCAGCGTGAAGTGCATGCCGTTGCCGAGCATGATCAGCAGTATCCCCAACAACAATGGCCAGACGCGAGTAACAACGCTGATCACCACACACCTCCGCAGCAGCAGGACTGTAACTGCCGCGCAGCATGGCACAGAACACTCAGCAATGAAGCGGTGATGACGCCGGTTTTATGCTCTTTTACGACACCGGTTTAGACAGCTGCAAGCCGCTCTATGATTTGGCGGTAACCGGTTTGCAATTCAGACCATGAAAGCGGCAATGGATGCTGCCTGGTCGACTGGCCCAAGCAGTTGGAAAGAGTAGCTGCCAACTCGGTTTCTTCCTCTGAAGCGTCTTGCTCATTGCCATCAAAGAAAACGGCTGCAGGCAAGCATTCCGGATAAGCCTGACGCCTTGGCACAATGCAGGTCGCCCCGGCTTGCGCCAGTTCGAGCATCGCCAAGCCCTGAAAATCGTGCAACGAAGTAGAGACGCCAATCCCCGCGCGGCCAAGCCAGTATTCGTACTCCGATTCACTGGCCTCGCCCCAATGAACAACCTGCTCGTTCAACAGCTGTCGTTCTTGTGCATACACCTCGCCACGACCACCGCCACTGCCGAGCATCGCTAAGCGAAAATCAGCGTTGTTCTGTTTCAGTTTTATCAGCGCATTCAAAAACCGTTGCGGCTGTTTATCCCATTCCCAACGGTGGTTCCAAACAATTAAACGAGAGTCTTTTTCCTGCTCGCGTAACACACTAAAACGATCGCTTAGTGGCACCGCCAGAACATCGCTGCGCTGCTTTAATTTTGTTAACGGATCACCCGGAATTATTTCGGGAAATTTCTTCAACAGTTTTTCAGCACCGGCAAAAAATGTATCGCGATTAAAGTGCGTGTTAAAACTGATCCAGTCGGCACAGAACGCATTTTCCAGGCTTTTAAATTGCCAGGCAGTTTGGTGCGCAGCCTGCTGCTGATTCGACAACGGATGAGCAAATTGATTTTCGTGAAAATACAACCACAGAGGCACATCACGCAGCGCCGGGCATTGCGCTTTTAAGGTCACGACTTGCGTTAGGCTGGTGGCGATAATGAGGTCGTAGGATTGCTGAAAAGCAGCGTCATCGCCGAGCGCCCACAACCAGCCCGAAGCTTCGATACGCCAACTGAAATGACGCGCCGGCTGGCTGCGCAGGGTCCAGTTATGTTCCAGGAAGGCTGCCATCAGGCCTTCACACCAGTAACGGTGGCTGGCCGAATGATAGGCGCTGAGCAGCAGGATGTTCATAAGGCGGTGGGCTTTTGGGTTGGTGGTTTTAGTTGATGGTTGGGTGAGATCCCGGATAGCGCCTACGGCACTTCCGGGATGACAATTTTTTAAGTTGCCGCACTTCCGGGATGACGTTGTTTTAGTGGCGGATTGGCCAGGATCAGTGCCGTTAGTCGGCGCCACCCTTGGCATCATCCACGCCCCAGGGCGCTAATAAATCCTGTTTGAAACCGGCACATTTCAGAATGCGGGCGACCACAAAATCAACCATATCTTCAAGCGTTTTTGGCTGATGATAAAAGCCCGGGCTGGCCGGTAAAATAACTGCGCCGGCGCGTTTCAGGGTGAGCATATTTTGCAGGTGAATTTCGTTATACGGCGTTTCGCGCGGCACCAGAATCAGGGTGCCGCTTTCTTTCAAGATGACATCGGCGCCACGCTCGATCAGGTTATCGCACTGACCGGTGGCAATGGCGGCCAAAGTACCGGTGGAACAGGGGCAGACGATCATCGTATCCGGCGCGCCCGAGCCGCTGGCAACCGGACTCATCCAGTCTTCGCGACCGGCGATGATCAGCTTGCCGCCCTCGCCCAGACGCGCGCGCAAATGATCGTGTAATTTGTCGTGATTGGCCGGCCAGGGTTCGCCAGTTTCCACCGCCGCCACCATCAACGCAGCCTTGGACACCAACAGATGCACTTCGCAGTCGGCAGCCAGTAAAAATCGCAACAGCCGTTCGGCATAAGGCGCACCCGAGGCGCCGGTAATGGCCAGCGTAATACGTCGGCTCATGCCTCTTCTCCGTGATAGCGGATCATGCCTTCCTGGGCGGTGCTGGCGACCAGCCGACCGTTGCTATCGAAAATCTGGCCGCGCACATAACCACGGGCACCGTTCGCGCTGGGGCTGTCGGCGACGTACAGCAACCAATCGTCGAGTTTGAACGGACGATGAAACCAGATGGCGTGATCGAGCGAGGCAATGGTTAACCCCGGTTTCATTAATGAAATACCGTGCGGCATCAGCGCGGTTTCCAAAAAGCCGTAATCGCTGGTGTAGGCGAGCATCGATTGATGCACCAGCGGGTCTTCCGGCAGCGGCCCGTTGGAGCGGATCCACATATGTCGCTTGGCAATACCCAGGCGCGGCCGGAACGGATTTTGTGCTTCAACAATGCGGCATTCGATGGGCCGTTCGGCGGTGAACAGATCGCGCACCCGCGCCGGAATTTCCTCGGCATGATCGCGATAGAGTTTGGCTTCCGGTTCCAGCCCTTCCGGTCCAGGCACATTGGGCATGGCGTCCTGATGTTCCAGGCCCTCTTCTGCTTTTTGGAAAGAGGCCGTCATCGCCAGAATGGGTTTATCAAACTGGCTGGCAATCACTCGGCGCACACTGAATGAACGTCCATCACGCACCGCTTCGACGGTGTATTCGATGGGTGTATTAACATCACCAGGGCGCAAAAAATAGGAATGCAGGGAGTGCGGCATGCGCGCGCTGTCGAGCGTCTGAATGGCGGCTGATAATCCTTGACCGATAACCTGACCGCCAAACACCTTGGGATAACCCAAATCCTGCGATAGACCGCGATAACGTTGCTCGCCAATCTGCTCCAGCTTCAACAACTCAATCAAGCCTTCAACGACCGCTTTGGCCATCTGTGGTTCTCCTCTTACTTCTGCGAGTGCTTCCGCTCGTCGGGGCGGATCGATTCTTTCAGTGGCTCAGTATATCAACTGAGCGGTCCGGGCGTGGCAACCAGGACGAAACCTCGGCTATTCATAACTTTGCAGCAAAGATAACGCGCCGGAAGGTCAAACTCAGCCTCGCCTCGGCACGGGCACGCTTGGGAACGCAGTGCTGCCAGTGATGTTGCAAGGCGCCATCCATTAACAATAAATCGCCTTCGCCGAGTGCAACGCTGAGCGTCTGGCGGTGATCGCTGTTGCGACGCAGACGAAAATCGCGCCGGGCGCCGAGCGACACACTGGCCACCGGCGGGTTCACACCTAACTCCGCTTCGTTGTCGGCGTGCCAGCCCATGCGGTCGTCACCATTGCGATACCAGTTGGCGAGCACGGCATTGAAGGCCACTTCGGTTGTGTCGCAGACAGCGTCTACCAAGGGTTTAACAACCTCCGGCCAGCCCTCGGCGACCAGCGTCTGGCCACTGTAGCGGTAGCGTACACCGGGCGCACCAAACCAGCTTTCCAGCCGAGGCGTAACGTGTTCACGGCCATAAACCCGCACCTCGCCCTGGCGCCAGCTTAATTGCTGTTGCAATCGCTGCTGCCAGGACTCGGCGTCGGCGCACCAATTCCGGTACACTTGCAGCCGTCCGCTGTCATCATCGAATAAGGTTTCACCCATCACTATGGCTACCTCCGCTGCAAGCGCCCAACAATGGCTGAACGAACAAAAACCCGATCGCGCGGCGATTGAAGACGTGGTCGGGAAATTGGAAAAACGCATCGAACAACTGTCTGAAGAAGACCCGGCGCTGGCTGGCTCGGTCGATGCGCTGGTGTTGTTGCAAGATCATCTGGAGCAACTGGACGCCCCAGCTGCCGACAGCGATGCGCCAGCGGCCAATCTGGACACCTCCGAACTGATCCCCGACGCCGATCCGATACAGCTGGAAGAAGATGTGAAACGCCGCACCTTCGATGAGCTGAAAAATCGCTTCAAGGATTTATAAGCCAGTCTTACTGGCTGCTTTCCAGCTCACGCGTTTGCATCCAGTTGCGCAGCTCGGCGATGTCACGGTTGGCTTCACGCACCACATCGCCGGCCAGAATTCGCAGTTGCGCATCGACGCTGTGGTTGAGTATCACTTGCCCCAGACTCACCACCAGTTCGTGGTGCCAAACCATGGCATGGGCGAAGACGGTTTCGGCATCGCCTTCCACCTGAAACTCACCACGGTCATCCGCAAATTGATCGAGTACCGTCTGGTAGGTTTGGCGAATAAGTTGCGCATCATCGTCCGGGTTGGCTTCGTCGTAACGTCCCAGCCAGGTGTCAAAGGCTTCGATCTCGTCACGGTGTTTTTTAACAATCAACTCAGCCACTCGGCCCAGTCGTTCATTGTCGGTTTTATCGAGCATCAATTCGGCCATCTGCACGCCGGCACTTTGGTGGGCCACCATCAATTGAGAGAAATCGAAATCGACATCACCGCTTAACGTCACCTCAAATACCGCACTCATCAACTCAGTGCGCGCCTGCTGTAACGACACCTCAGCCGACTCTTCTGCCCCGACGGGTGCCATTATCAAAACACAGCCCATCAGCAGCGATACCAAAGACCCCATAACTGCTTTCATGCTTCTCTCCTGAACCCTTACCGCTTAAGCCGGACATTGTACCGGATGAACCACCGGGTTCCGATGCGCCACTGACCGCAAAAATGTTCGATCGAACACATAAAAGCGCAATGGAACTGTCAACGCCCTGCAATAGAAGCCACCTAAGGTGGGCTGCGAATTCAATGAGCGACGCCCAGGCATTGCTGGCACCTCAGGCATTGCCGGGATTCGTTCGAACAATAAGCAGCCAACTGAAAGGATGTAACACCTCATGAAGAAGACGCTTCTTGCACTGACTGTCGCGGCGGGCATCAGCCAGGTTCAGGCCGCCACCGAAATCAATTTCTGGCACGCCATGGGCGGCGCTCTGGGTGAAAAAGTTGACGCCATGGTCGCCGACTTTAACGCCTCCCAAGACGACGTTGTGGTCAACGCCAGCTATCGCGGCAACTACAGCGAAACCATGACCGGCGCCATCGCCGCTTTCCGCTCGGGCGAGCAACCGGACATCGTTCAGGTTTACGAAGTCGGCACCGCCACCATGATGGCTGCTGAAGGCGCGGTTTATCCGGTGTACCAGTTGATGGAAGAGTACAGTGATGGTTTCGATCAAAGCGCCTATCTGAGCACCGTGACCGGCTACTACGCCGATGAAAACGGCAACATGCTGTCGATGCCGTTTAACTCCTCAACGCCGGTGCTGTACTACAACAAAGCCGCCTTCGAAGCTGCGGGTCTGCCCGACCGTGGTCCGAAAACCTGGGAAGAAATGGATGAATTTGGTCAGGCTATTCTGGAGGCCGGTTACGACTGTGGTTTCACCACCGCCTGGCAATCCTGGATTCATCTGGAAAACCTGTCGGCGCGCCATAACGTGCCCTTCGCCACCAACGACAATGGCTTTGGCGGCCTGGATACCGAGGTGGTGTTCAACAGCGAATTGCAGATCGCCCACATTGAGCAGATGGCGCAATGGCATGACAGCGGCATCTTCAGTTATTCCGGTCGTACCAGCGAAGGCGCTTCGCGCTTCTACAGCGGCGAGTGCGCCATGTACACCGAATCTTCTGCCGGCTACGCCGGGGTACGCGCCAACACCGATTTCGAATTCGGCGTCAGCCAGTTGCCCTACTGGGAAAGCCAGATTGATCAGCCGCAAAACACCATTATCGGTGGCGCCACCCTGTGGACCTTGCGCGGTCAGGACGAAAACCACTACCCGGCCGTTGCCCGCTTCTTCGAATACCTGTCGCAGCCGGAAGTTCAGGCCGACTGGCACCAGTTCTCCGGTTATCTGCCCATTACTTATGCCGCGGTTGAACTGACCAAAGAACAGGGTTTCTACGCCAACAATCCCGGCACCGATGTGGCCATCAACCAGATGACTTCGGTGGCACCGACCGCCAACTCCCGCGGTTTGCGTCTGGGCAACTTCCCGCAGATTCGCGGCATCATCGACGAAGCGCTGGAATCCGTCTGGAACGGTGACGCCAGCGCCGAGCGTGCGCTGAATCGCGCCGCCCGTCGCAGCAACGAACAACTGCGTCGTTTCGAACGCGCCAACCGCTAAAAAGTGGGCTCATCAGGCGATGCCATCATCGCCTGATTTCACACACGGCCGGGCGTCCGGTCGTGTCTTTTTGATTGGGTTTCAAGCCGGGTTTCACCCATGCATGACAAGACCGTTTTCCAGCATCGATTGCTGCCTTATTTTTTGGTCGCGCCGCAATTGATCATCACCCTGGTGTTTTTTATCTGGCCGGCTGGCCAGGCCTTGTATCAATCCTTTTTAGTCGAAGACGCCTTTGGTTTCAGTACCGAATTCGTCTGGTTCGAGAATTTTATTTATCTGCTCACCGACCCCGAATACTGGACCTCCATTCGCGTCACCGCCCTGTTCAGTTTCTGGGTGGCCTTTATCGGTATGGCACTGGCGTTATTGCTGGCAACGATGGCCGATAAAGTCATTCGTGGCTCACGCCTTTACCAGACTCTGTTGATCTGGCCGTACGCCGTCGCACCCGTAGTTGCCGCCGTTTTATGGTTGATGTTATTCAGCCCCAGCATCGGGGTCATTCCATCCTGGCTGAGCAAAATCGGCTACCACTGGAATCATCTGGCGAACTCCGTTGAGGCCAATATCCTGGTTATTGTTGCCTCGGTCTGGAAGCAGATCAGCTACAACTTCATTTTCTTTGTTGCCGGCCTACAGGCTATTCCGCGTTCACTTATTGAAGCGGCCGCCATCGACGGCGCGCGCCCGTTCCGACGCTTCTGGCAAATCGTTTTTCCACTGCTGTCACCGACCGCTTTTTTTCTGCTGGTGGTGAATGTGGTCTACGCCTTTTTTGAAACCTTCGGTGTCATTCACGCCACGACGCAAGGCGGTCCGGGTAACTCCACCAAGACGCTGGTTTACAAAGTTTTCGAGGACGGTTTTATCGGTCTGGACCTGGGTTCATCGTCGGCGCAGTCGGTGTTGCTGATGCTGATTGTCATCACCCTGACCGTGGTGCAGTTCCGTTACGTCGAGAAGAAGGTGCAATACTGATGGTTGAAAACAGACCCTGGCTGACGCTGACGCGTCATCTGCTCTTGCTGCTCGGCATTGCGGTTATCAGTCTGCCCATCTGGGTAGCGCTGGTGGCGGCCACCCATCCGAGCAGCGCCTTTGTGTCCGGTATTTTGCCGTTGTGGTTTGGTGATCAGGCCATTGCCAATTTAATGACTGTGCTGAGTAATGACGGCGGTTTGGGCGTCTCGGTATCGGCCACGCGCATGCTGTGGAACAGCTTTGTGATGGCCATGGTCATCGCCGTTGGCAAGATTGTGATTTCCATGATGTCGGCCTACGCCATTGTTTATTTCCGCTTTCCCGGTCGTCAGCTGTGTTTCTGGCTGATCTTTATTACGTTGATGTTGCCGGTCGAGGTGCGCATTCTGCCGACCTACGAAGTGGTCGCCAACTTAGGCCTGCTTAACAGCTACGCCGGTCTGACCATCCCGTTAATTGCCAGCGCCACCGCGACCTTTTTATTTCGGCAGTTTTTTATGTCGGTGCCCGATTCGCTGCTCGAAGCCGCACGCATCGATGGCGCCGGGCCGATCCGTTTTTTCAAAGACATCTTGCTGCCATTGTCGGCCAATAATATTGCTGCTCTGTTCGTGATTTTATTTATCTACGGCTGGAACCAGTATCTGTGGCCATTGCTGATTACTACCGACGATCAGTACTACACCATCGTCATGGCCATTAAACGCCTGATGACCTCCGACAACGGTTTGATTCCGTGGAACCTCATAATGACGACGACCATTCTGGCCATGTTGCCACCGGTAATCGTCGTACTGGCGATGCAAAAACTATTTGTGAAAGGCCTGATTGAACAGGAAAAGTAAGGGGATACTGTGGCCAGTTTAACGTTGACACATTTGCACAAAACATACCCGAACGGTTTTACCGCGGTGCACGATCTGAACCTCGATATTCAGGATGGTGAATTTCTGGTGTTGGTCGGGCCATCAGGCTGCGGCAAGTCGACCACCTTACGCATGGTCGCTGGGCTGGAAGCCATCAGCGCGGGTGATCTGCACATTGGTGAGAGCCGGGTAAACGACCTGGAACCGGCTGACCGCGACATCGCCATGGTGTTTCAGAATTACGCCCTCTATCCGCACATGACGGTGTTTAACAACATGGCGTACGGCCTGAAAAACCGTGGAGAATCGCGTGCTGACATCGACCGCAAAGTGCGCGCTGCCGCCCAGACGCTGGACATCGAACATCTGCTCGACGCCAAGCCCGCGCGTTTATCGGGCGGCCAGCGGCAGCGCGTTGCCATGGGTCGTGCCATCGTGCGTAATCCACAGGTGTTTTTATTCGACGAACCGCTGTCGAACCTCGATGCCAAGTTGCGCGTGCAGATGCGCATCGAGATCAAACGCCTGCAACAGCGCTTTGGCACCACCGCCATCTATGTCACTCACGATCAGGTGGAAGCCATGACGCTGGCCGATCGCCTGGTGGTGATGAACGGTGGCAAGGTGGAACAAGTCGGCCCGCCGATTGAGCTTTACGAGCAACCGGCCAGCCGTTTTGTGGCGGGTTTTATCGGTTCGCCGGCAATGAATTTTTTGACCGTCAGCCTGGAAAATCCGACCACGTTGGTGCTGCCCAATGGTCAACGATTGCAGCTGCCGCAGGCGGTTGATCACAGCGGTGAGGTCATCCTCGGCTTTCGTCCGGAACATCTGGAGAGCTGTTCGCCGGAGCAATCGGACTTTACACTGAGTGTTGAAATCATTGAGCCGCTCGGCGCCGATACCCTGCTGTACGGTAGCTTTCCTGACACCGATACCTTGGTGCTGGCAGAGCAGTCCGGCAAAGCCCGTTTTCACAGCGGCGAAGGTATTCCTTTGCGCTTTGACCGCCAGCGGCTACACCTGTTCGACCCACAAACGGAGCTCAGAATTGCATGATTGCCAGCCCCATTATCGGCCATCGCGGTTGCGCCCGACGCGCGCCTGAAAACACTCTCGGTGCCATGACCTTCAGTCGCGATGCGGGTCTGGACTGGGTAGAGATCGACGCCAATTTGCTCGGCGACGGCACTGCTGTGATGTTTCACGACAGCACACTCGACCGCCTGACACCGGCGCAAGGTAAGCTGGCCGATCAAAATTGGGCGGCGGTAAAAGATCTCGATGTTGGCAGCCACTTCAGCTCAGATTACCGCAGTGAGCGCTTACCCAGCCTGGAAGCGGCGCTGATTCATATTCGCGATCTGGGTCTGGGACTGAACCTGGAAATCAAGCACTATCCGGACTTCAGCATCGACGCCATTACGGATCGCTGCATCGAACTGCTCGACGCTCATTGGCAAGATTTTAACCGCCTGCTGATCACCAGTTTTAACGGCGAAATTTTGGAGCGGCTGCATCGCGCCCGACCGCAATGGCTGCGCGGTCATTTGTGGGTAACGCTGCCGGATAACTGGCAGGAAGTGGCGCGTATTCTCGAGTTGAGCAGCGTTAATCTGGACCATCATCAGCTGACCGAAGGTCAGGCTAAGGCCATTAAAGCCGCGGGTTATGATCTGTATTGTTACACCGTCAATGACGCCGCAGCCGCCGAGCGCCTGCTGCGCTGGGGCGTCGATGGCTTGATCACCGACGACCCGGCGCTGATCCAGCCGGCATGAAACTGAACCAACGGCAGAAGCACATTCTCGATTGGGTTCGCCGTGAAGAACACGTCCAGGTTGAAGCGCTGGCCGCCAACTTTAAGCTGACACCTCAGACCATCCGCCGCGACCTTACCCCACTGTGCGAAGCGGGTTTGTTGCGCCGGCGTTATGGTGGCGTGAGCCTGCCATCATCGAGCGTGAACCTCTCGTTCAGTTCACGCCAGGTGATGAACGCCCCGGCCAAGCGCGCCATCGCCAAAGCGCTGGCAGACCGACTGCCCGACGATGCCTCGCTGCATCTGGGCATCGGTACGACGATGGAGTTCGTCGCTCGCGCCTTGATGGGTCGGCCCTGTAAAGTCTTGACCAACAACCTGAAGGTGGCTTCGGTGTTGTGCGCCAGCGATAACACCGAGGTGATCGTTTCCGGCGGCCATTTACGGCACAATGATGACGATGTCGTGGGCGCGGCCACTACCGCCTTCTTTGCCGACTTTTGTGCCGACTATGGCATCATTGGCTGTGGCAGCCTGGACCCGAACCGCGGTGCCATGGATTTTGATCTACGCGAAGCCGAAGTCAGTCGCGCTATCATTGCCAATGCCAGACGCCGCGTCTTAATTGCCGATCACTCCAAGTGGGAACGCCAGGCACTGGCTCGAGTGGTCGACTTCGATCAGCTTGACCTGTTTATCACCGACCAACTCAGCAACGATTTGCGGCACCGACTGCCATCCACGCTGGATATTATCGAAACCGAGGCTTAACCGACGGCATGACCAACCTGGATTACTCGCCGCTGACACTGCTGCTGACCGATGTCGATGACACCCTGACCACCCAGGGTCGTCTGTCTGCTGAAACCTACCACGCCCTGTGCCAACTGGCCGATGCCGGTGTCTCGGTGATTCCCATTACCGGTGGCTGCGCCGGTTGGTGCGACATGATGCTGCGCACCTGGCCGGTCGCCGCGGTGATCGGTGAAGGCGGCGCCTTCTATGGCTTGCGCAGCGCCACTGGTTCGGTTGAATGGCAATTCTGGGACAGCGCTGAGCAGCATCGCAGTGATCAGGCCGCCATCTTACAAACGCTTAAAGAGATGCCACTGTCGTTCGACGTTGCGCTGGCCAAAGACCAGTCGCTGCGCTGGGTCGATGTCGCCATCGATTACCGCCAGGATGCGCACCTGACCAAAGCCCAGGCCGATCAACTATGCACCACCTTTATCGACGCGGGTTTCCAGGCCAAATGCAGCTCCATTCATATCAATGTCTGGCGTGGCGACTTTAATAAAGCCGCCATGGCCAAACGTTTATTGCGCGATGTCTTTAAACTCGATGAAGCCGCCGCCCAACAGCAGGTGCTGTTTATTGGCGACGCGCCCAACGACGAACCCATGTTCGAAGCTTTTCCCAACAGCGTCGGCGTTGCCAACATCGTGCCGCATCTGGCAACCATGACTCACCAACCCAAGCAGTTAACCCAGGGCAAAGCCGGGACTGGCTTTGTGGAAATGGCCAATGCCTGGCTGAGCAACCTGAGGGATCGTCAAGGATGATGGTATTAATTGAACTGGCCGGCGCGGTAGCGTTACTGCTGTGGGGCATTCGCATGGTGCAGACCGGCTTTGCCCGGCTGCTCGGCAACCGCCTGGAGCGGCTGCTGCGTCGCACCACCAGCAACAGAGGCAAGGCGTTTATCACCGGCGCGCTGACCGCTTTTATGCTGCAATCCTCCACCGCCGTGGTGTTGATGGTCGCCTCCTTCAGCGCCACCGGCATGCTCACCTTGATGGCCGCCTTGGGCACGGTGCTGGGCGCGGAATTCGGTGCCAGCCTGGCGGCGGTGCTGCTGAACATGGAGCTGAACAAGCTCGCCTTGCCGATCATTCTGATGGGCGTCATCAGTTTTAAACTCGATTATTCACGCGCCTGGAAACACAGCGGCCGCATTCTGATCGGTCTGGGTCTGGTGTTGCTGTCGCTCAATCTGATCGGCGATGTCACCTACTTGCTGCGTTCCAGTGATGTGTTTTTGCTGATCAGCAACAAGGTGGAAAGCGATGTGGCGCTGGCCATCACACTGATGGGACTGTTCACCTGGATGATCCATTCCACCCTGGCCGCAGTGTTGATCATCGCGCAGTTTGTCCAGGACGGCACCATCACCATGGATGCTGGTTTTTACCTCCTGCTCGGGGCCAACCTTGGCGGCGCCCTGCCTGCTCTGGTCAGCGGTTGGTCGTTGCAGGACTCCGGCCGTCAGGTGGTTCTGGGTAATCTGATTTTCCGTTTTGTTGCCGTGGCCCTGGGGTTACTGGCGATCATTTCCAGCGGTGATTTAATCCAGCAACTGCTACCCGAACGCGCCCTGGGCATCGTTATTGCGCACTCCGGATTAAACCTGCTCAACGGTTTGCTGCTGGTCGCCATTCTGCCCTTGCTGCTGCCGCTGTTTATGCCCGCACGCAATTCCAATGCTGCCGACAATGACTTGTCGCAGCAGCAGGATCGGCCGATTTATTTGTCCATCGATGACATCCGCAATCCCGGTCGGGCGTTGGCAAACGCGCGTAACGAAGCGCTACACATTGCCGAGCTGGTGTATCGCATGCTGAACAATGCGCTCGATGCTTTTGATGATCGCGATCTGGTGAAACAGATTTCCGATCTGGATGACGACATCGATGCACTGCACCGCGAAGCACTGAATTATGTGTTGTCGATTGAAGACAGCGGCCAGCAGCAACAGCACCGCGAACTGATCAGTTTTATGACCAACCTGGAGCACATCGGCGACATCATCGATGAAAGTCTGATGCATCTGGCGCGCCACAAAATTCGCGAAGGCGTGCACTTTGATGAAGACCAGACCAAGGTGGTCAATCATCTGCACGATCAGTTGGTGGATGCGTTCCGTTTGTCACAGGCAGTGTTCACCAGCGACAGCGCTGAGCTCGCGCAGGAACTGTTGGATGTGAAGCGTCAGTATCGCAGCGACATTCTGCAGGCCCGACAAAGCCATCTGGATGAACTGGGTGGCCACCATTCGGAAAACCTGCTGTCCACCCAGATATTTATTGATGTGCTGCGTGACTTGCAGCGTATCTGCTCACACCTGACGGCGGTGGCCTATCCGGTGCTGCAACGGCGTCGTGACTGACGCCGTCTCAGATCGCGAAACGCTCCACCAACTCGTGCAGATTATCGGCCAATTCGCTCATGCGTACCGCGCCTTTATTCGACTGCTGACCTTTTTCCTGACTGTCACCGGCCAGCTCGGTCACCCGCGATAGCTGCTCGTTGATGTGCTCTGCAACCTGAGATTGCTCTTCAACTGACGCGGCCATCTGGTGCGTCATGCTGTTGATGTCTTTGACCACTTCGGAAATTTTGCTCAGCGATTCAGCGGCGTTTTCAATACGCGACACTGCCTCTGCGGAGGCCTGCCGGCCTTCTTCAGAAACCTGCTCTGCGCGACTGGTGCGTTCGCTTAATTGCGTCATGATATCGCGGATATCTTCGGTGGTTTGTGCCGTGCGAGACGCCAGCGCGCGCACTTCATCGGCCACCACCGAAAAGCCACGACCATGCTCACCGGCACGCGCAGCCTCGATGGCCGCGTTCAACGCCAACAAGTTAGTCTGTTCGGTAATGTTCTGAATTAAAACGGTGGCGTTGGTGATGGCCTCTGTCTGCGACACCACCTCTTTAATGGTTGAGTCCAGGGTGTCCATTGTCTTGGCCAGAGTACGAATACCGTCACGTGACAACTGCACTTCCCGCGCGCCTTCTTCGGCGATCTGCCGTGAACCATCGGCTTGATTGGCCGTGTCCTGAACATTGCCGGACACTTCATGAATATTGGTGCTCATCTGGTTCATGGCCGCGGCAATATTGCTGGTCTCTGCCTGCAATCCATCGATAGACACCGACGACGACTCGGCCAGCCGCAGTGCTTCTTCCGACTGCTTGCGGACCTCCTTTGCCGAATCATCGATACGCGTCAGCACCGTGCGCAGACGCGCCATCATGGCGGTAATGGCCACCTCCAATTGACTGAGTGATCCCATGGAATCGGAATAGGTCAAGGCGACGGTCGCATCCTGAAAGTTATCTTCCATGCGGTTCAAAACCCGCTGCACCAAACGGCTGTTACGCATCCGGCCGTCGACCTGCAAAGCAACCATAGCGGCTATCGCTATAAAGATAGCCAGATGTTCACCAAACAACAGCCAAGTGGCCAGAACCGCCACCATAGCCAAGCCACCAAAGCCATATTGAGCCAGAGCAAAACGTACACGACGCATTAATGAGACCGGCTTTTTGCCTTTGCGCATGCGTTTGTACAAGGCTTCAGCACGCTTAACATCATCTTCTTGCGGCCGGGTTCGCACCGATTCAAAGCCAACGACGGTATTGCCATCGCGAATCGGTGTGACGTAGGCGTTAACCCAATAATGATCCCCGTTTTTACGACGGTTCTTGACGACACCCATCCAGGGTTCGCCCGCTTTCAGGTAGGACCACATGTTGGCGTAAATGGCCGGGGGCATATCAGGATGGCGAACAATGTTGTGCGGCTGATCAATCAACTCATCGCGCGAAAAACCACTGACTTCAACAAAGGCGTTGTTGCAGTGCTTAATGTTTCCGGAGGTATCGGTCGACGAAATCAGCCGCTGATCGTCGGGAAATTCATAACGTTCCTGGGTTACAGGCTGGTTGTCGCGCATGGATGCCTCCTAAGCTGCACTTCACCGTTCTACAAAAAACGACACATCGGTTGTTGGCGAAGTACAGCGACACCTCTTCGCGCCCTAAACCTAGTCGGCCATCGACTTTTTTCAAGTTCCTGGCAAGCGGAAAAGGACTGTATCGACTGGCCTGCAGATTGTTTGAACGACGTTCATGCGAACGCTATGTTCGCGCTGCTGGAGCTCTTGCCCGGCAAACAACTGTCAGTCCCATCTGGGCGCAAAACCGGGGTTGGCAAGGCGCTGTTGGCGATCAAGTTGCGCAATGCGTTGCATCTGGGCATCCGTCAACACCACGGAGATGGCATCCAGATTGGCTTGCAGATGCTCAGCTTTACGCGATGCTGGTATCGGCACGATGTTGCGCTGATGCAACCAGGCAAGCGCGACCTGGGCGGGCGTCAACTGATGCGCATTGGCGATATCAATCAGTATCGGATCATCCACAACCCGGCCTTCCGCCAGCGGCATATAGCCGGTTACGGTAATGCCTCGTTGCTGACAATGATCGACTATTGAATGGTTCTGCAAAAACGGATGGACTTCAATCTGGTTGGTCAGCAATTCACCTTCACCGAGGAGTTCGATGGCCTGATCAATTTGCGCAATGGTGAAATTGGAGACCCCGATATGCCGCGTCTTCCCGCTATCGCGCGCGGCTTTCAAGGCGTTCAGCGTCTCCGCCATCGGCACGCTTTGCTGCGGTGACGGCCAATGAATCAGCAACAGATCGACATGGTTGGTGCCCAGCCGTTGCAAGCTGCCATCCAGGCTGGCGTGCAGCGCTTCAGGCTCCAGCTCGGTGTGCCAGACCTTGGTGGTCAAAAACAAATCCTCCCGCACCAGACCACTGTCAGCGATGGCTTCGCCCACCTCGGTTTCGTTGTCGTACATGGTGGCGGTATCGATATGACGGTAACCCAGCTGCAAAGCGGTGGCGATGGCTTTGCGGGCTTCATCACCCTTGAGTCGGAAAGTCCCCATACCGGGAATGGGTAAGGTTGAATAGGACATCGATTGGCTCCTCGTTAATGCCTCAGTAACTGTTAATGCCTCAGTAACTACACCCAATCAGATGGGGCCGACAATGACCCTAACAACCAGGGCGTCACTTTGCATTGGTTGCGCCCATAAACATTAGTTGCGCCCATAAACATTGGTTGCGCGCATAAAAAAGCCCCGACCAGGTCGGGGCTTGTGCACGAAAAGTCAGTTAACAGAACTCAGTATGCCGCGTCGGGCTCGTAGAATTCATCGGCGTTATCGACGGTAATCAAATCGGCTGCGAGGATCAGGCGCGACGGCACACCGTGGTACATATCACCCAGGTGCTGACCCATCAAACCATTCAGAGCAACCGCCATACCGGAAGCGATCATGTTTGGCGGATAAGTAACCGTGCCGGAAACAATGTAGTCGCCTTCACGAATCATACCGATCACATCTTTGGAACCGCCGCCGCCTACCAGCACGCGAATGTCGTCGCGGCCGGCTTCACGGATGGCCTGATAAACACCTTTCAGAGCATCGTCATCACCGGCCCAGACACCATCGATGTGCGGGTAACGCGCCAGCATATCTTCCATCACATTCAAGGAAGTTTGCGGGTTCCATTCGCCGGACTGTGAATCGAGAATTTCCATATCCGGGTGGCGTGACAATTCGTCACGGAAGGCGTTAACGCGCTGAGCGTTAATGGGAATGGACGGACCTTCGATGATCACGATCTGACCTTCTTCATCCAAAGCATCGGCCATGTATTTGGCGGCTTCTTCACCCATGCCCGGGTTATCACCGGCGAGGAAAACATCCTGCGTCGGCTCTTCCAGTTCGCGGTCGACCACCACGGTGTAAATGCCATCGTGATACGCCTCGGCAATGACCTGCTGCAAGGTTGCCGGGTTGGTCGGCAGAATGACCAGCGCATCGATCTGGCGCACCATCAAGTCTTCCACATCACCGACCTGAGCCGTGCCGGAATTGGCCGCCAGCACAGTGAATGTCACGTTGGGATATTTTTCACTCAGTTCGTCGGCAGCCTTGTTTGCCCACCACAGCAGACCGGCGGTCCAGCCGTGGTCAGCTGAAGGTACGCTGACACCGATGTGATAATCGTCTTCGCCGAGCGCGAGGAACGGCACGGTAGAAAAAGCGGCTAACACCGCCAGCTGCTTGAGCCATTTTTGTAGTTTCATGGTTATTTCCTGTCGTTCGCTTGTTGTTGTTATTCGCCTCACTTGCGCGAGGCGCCGGTCCGACGCCGAAATT
Organism: Saccharospirillum sp. HFRX-2; assembly: GCF_043196805.1. Taxonomy (NCBI): domain Bacteria; kingdom Pseudomonadati; phylum Pseudomonadota; class Gammaproteobacteria; order Oceanospirillales; family Saccharospirillaceae; genus Saccharospirillum; species Saccharospirillum sp. HFRX-2. The sequence continues at coordinate 1,162,324 of NZ_JBEBMU010000001.1, read as the reverse complement.
ATTTCGACGCCTTTTTGCTGAAAAATTACTGACTGCGTTTGTATTGCATTAATACAGCGATCAGGATGACCGCCCCTTTCACCAAACCCTGCAAATAGGGAGACACACCCAACAGATTGAGCATGTTGTTGATGATGCCGAGAATCAGCGCACCGATAACGGTGCCCCAGATGCTGCCGCGTCCACCGGCCAGACTGGTGCCACCGATCACCACAGCGGCGATGGCGTCCAATTCATAAAGCACACCGGCATCGGACGGACTGATCGAGTTCAAGCGCGAGCTGAGCATGATGGCGGCCAGACCAACACAGACACCGGCGATGACAAAGCTCAGCAACACCACGGTGCGCACCCGGATACCGGAATAACGCGCCACCTGTTCATTGGAACCCACCGCGCACAAATGGCGGCCATAAGGCGTATGAAACAGCAACACATGACCGACCAGCGCCAGCGCAAAAAACGCCCAGACCGGAATCGGAATACCGAGCCAATAACCACCACCGATGTCTGGGAAAATCGCATTGTTCGACACCACTTCACCGGCGTCGGTTAAATACAGCGCCAGGGAGCGATAAATCGACATCGTTGCCAGGGTGGCAATAAAGGCAGCGATGCGTCCGCGCGTGACCAACAAACCATTGACCAGACCAAACAGCGCGCCGACGACCAGGGCGGCACTCATGCCGACCATCACCGCCAATACCGGATCGCCCACGGCGTTTAAAACGAACAGCAACAACACCCCGACCAGCGCCACCATCGAGCCGACCGACAGATCGATACCACCGCCAATAATCACAAAGGTGACACCAATAGCGATGATGCCGGTGTAGGAAACCTGGCGCAGAATATTGGTCAGGTTGCGGGTATTCAGAAAATATTCGCTGGCCAGCGACGACGCGACCAAAAGAACAATCAACGCCAGTAAAGGCGCGACAATGGTCAGGTCCAACGGCAGTCGTCGCAGCGCTGAAACCAGACGTTGGCTGAGAGTTTGAGTGGCAGTCATGAATGTACTCCGGCTGGTGTACGCGCGCGGGCACCGGCGGCGTACAGCATGATGTCTTCTTCGTTAATTTGTTCATCGGCAAGTTCGGCGGCAATGCGACCTTCACGCACCACCAGCACGCGATCACACAGACCGATGATTTCTTCGAGTTCGGAGGAGATCACCAAAATGGCGCGACCTTCGTCGGCCAGTTGGCGAATCAGTCGATAAATTTCCCGCTTGGTACCGACATCGATACCGCGCGTGGGTTCATCGAGCAGCAGAATTTTCGGTTCGATATCGAGCAACTTAGCCAGATAAACTTTCTGTTGATTACCGCCGCTCAATTGGCCAACCGGCGAATTCAAACTGGCGGCACGAATGTTAAACGTCTGCTGATAATGTTCAGCACGTTCGCGTTCACGACGATGCGAAATCAAACCTTTCACATAACGTTTTAAACTGAGCAAAGTCATGTTTTCGATCAGATTAAAATTCATCACCAGGCCACGGCCTTGTCGATCTTCCGACAGATAAGCCAGACCTTGCTGATGCGCATCGCTGGGTGAACGAATATCGCAAGCGCTGCCATCGATGCGAATGTCTCCGGCCGAGCGGTTGCGCAAACCCATAATGGCTTCGGCAATTTCCGTACGCCCGGAGCCCACCAGACCGGACAAACCCAGAATTTCGCCGCGATGCAATTCGAAGCTGACTTCATCGACCTGACCGGCCACACTGAGTCCGGTAACGCTTAATGCCACTTCATTCTGAGGCTGGCCTTTATCGGGGTAGACCTGCGACAACTCACGGCCGACCATCTTGCGCGCCATGGCTTCTTCATCCAGATCGGCGGTGTCGCACAGCTCAACCGGAGAGCCGTCACGCAAAATCAGTAAGCGCTGACAGAGGTTTTTAACTTCTTTCAATTTGTGCGAAATAAACAGCACCGCGACGCCGCGTTTTTGCAACGCCCGGACGACATTAAACAGCACCTCGACTTCACGATCGGTGAGCACCGTAGTCGGTTCATCGAGAATCACCAGGCGGGCATCGTTTACCAGCACGCGCGCCACCTCGACCATCTGTTTTTCGGCCACGCTTAAGGCGGAAATCGGCGCGCGCGGATCCAGATCGCAATCAAGCGACGCCAATACACGCGCCGTTTCGGCACGCATCTGTTTGTGATCCAGCCAACCTTTGCGACGCAATTCCTGACCGAGATAGACGTTTTCGTAAACGCTCAGCGTCGGCACCAGATTAAATTCCTGCGGAATCATGGCAATGCCCAACTGGCGCGCACGAATCGGATCGAGGCGGTCGTAACGACGACCATCGATTTCCAACTGACCAAAGGTCGGCTGATAAACGCCACTGATCAGTTTCAGCAGCGTGCTTTTACCAGCGCCGTTTTCACCGAGAATGCCGAGCACTTCACCGGGGTGAATATCGAGGCTGATATCGCGCAAAACCGTAACCGCACCGAAGCGTTTGCCCAGGCCATGCAAGCGAATGGGAGCGTCTTTCATGACTCACCTCCGACCGCCGTCCAGGCGCCATCAGCCTGGCTCGATTGCAAGGTGGCGGTGATAAAACGCAAGCCATCGACGCCAGTTTGAACATCGGGCAACCAGCCACCGTCGGACTGGCCGGGAACACCATCGGCCAATGCCTGATACAGATTGGCGAACCCTTCCAGATAACCTTCCGGATGGCCCGGCGGAATGCGGATACCACGCGCCGGTTCTGTACCTATCCAATCAGCACGACGGGTTAACCGTTGTTGCGGTTTGTTGAGCGGCGCGAACCAAAGCTCGTTGGGGTTTTCCTGGGCCCAGGCGAGCGACGCCTTTGCTCCAATCACTCGAATGCGTAACGCATTTTCAAAACCGGGCGAGGTCTGGCTGGCCCACAACATGCCTTTGGCACCACCTTCAAAACGCAGCAGCGCATGAACGTTATCGTCCAATACCCGCCCCTCGACCATCGCGGACAAATCGGCGCTGACCGCGGCCAGTTTCAAACCAGAAATAAAACCCGCCAGTTGAAAAGCGTGCGTGCCGATATCGCCCAAAGCGCCAGCGGCACCGGCGCGTTTTGGATCGAGACGCCAGGCGGCCTGTTTGTTGTCGGCGTCGGGTACCTGGCTGAGCCAATCCTGAACGTACTCGACCTGAACGCTGCGAATGCGTCCAAGCTCGCCGTTTTGAACCAGTTCGCGGGCATGCTGCACCAGCGGATAACCGCAATAGTTGTGCATCAAAACCAACCGCGTATGAGCGTTGCGTAAGCGCTGTTGCAGATCTTCCGCTTCGGCCAGCGTCACCGTCATCGGCTTTTCACATACTACATCCAGACCGGCGTCAATACAGGCGCTGGCAATGGCGTAATGCGAATGATTGGGCGTGGTAATAGCGACGACCCGAGCGCCGTCATCGCGCCCGGCCTCGGCTTTAATCAAGCTTTGGTAATCGTCGTAGCAACGCTCACTGGCCAGCTGCAATTGCGCGGCAGTGGCCCGGTTGGAGTCGGCGTTGGTACTGAATACGCCGGCCACCAGTTCATAGCGATCATCGAGCCGGGTGGCGAAACGGTGCACCGCACCGATCATCGACCCCGGCCCGCCGCCAATCATGGCCAGGCGCAAGCGTGGTGAAATGGACATCTTGTTATCCCCTTAATTGTCGTTGTTTGGGGTTATTCTTTTATAGGCCGAGCAATTTGCGGTTAGTGGCCTCATCGGTTCCGGCAGCGGCGAAATCATCGAACGCCTTGTCGGTCACCTGAATAATATGATCGCTCACAAAGCGCGCGCCTTCAGCCGCACCCTGCTCGGGATGTTTAAGGGCGCACTCCCATTCGATGACGGCCCAACCGGCAAAGTCATACTGCGCCAGGCGCGAGAAAATACCTTTGAAATCGACCTGGCCATCACCAAGCGAACGGAACCGGCCGGCGCGTTCAACCCAACCTTCATAGCCGCCATAAACGCCCTGCAAAGCGGTTGGATTAAATTCGGCATCCTTGACGTGAAACATCTTCACGCGATCTTTGAAGTGATCAAGAAACGCCAGATAGTCGAGTTGTTGCAGCACAAAGTGAGACGGATCGAACAAGATGCAGCAGCGCGGATGATGATCGACCGCCGCCAAAAAGCGCTCAAACGTTGCGCCATCGTGCAGGTCTTCACCGGGATGAATTTCATAACACAGATCAACACCGGCGGCGTCGAAGGCATCGAGAATCGGCTTCCAGCGCTCGGCCAGTTCAGCAAAGCCGGTTTCCACCAAGCCCGCAGGCCGTTGCGGCCAGGGATACAAAAACGGCCATAACAAGGCACCGGAAAAAGTGGCGTGCGCTGTGAGCCCGAGGTTTTTACTGGCTTTGGCGGCCAGCATTAATTGCTCAACGGCCCAGGCCTGACGCTCGGCCGGTTTGCCGCGCAAATGCTCGGGTGCAAAACCATCGAACAGGTCGTCATACACCGGATGCACCGCAACCAACTGACCTTGCAGGTGCGTTGATAACTCGGTAATGACCAGACCATGTTTGGCCAGGCGCGCTTGAATATCACGGCAGTAATCAAGATCGGTCGCGGCGCGTTCCAGATCGAAAAAGCGGCTGTCGCCGGTCGGCATCTGCACGCCTTTAAAGCCGAGACTGGCCGCCCATTCGGCAATGCTGTCGAGGCCGTTAAAGGGCGCTTGGTCACTGATGTATTGAGCAAGAAAGAGGGCTGGACCCTGGATGGTCTTCATCGTACTTCGCCTTCATTTTTGTTTTTATGTAATGGATTACATTACAGCAAAGGCGAATCGGGGCGTCAATGCTTGCGGTGCAAAATTAAAAATACCGCGTCATATCAATGATATAGCGTCATTCACTGCTATTCGTGGCAAGCAGAACCCGGCTTGACCGCTGCTTTCTGCTCATCGAATTTGTAAAATGTAACGGTTTACATTAAGTTGCAAAACGTCATCGTCGGGCTCGCTGTTGGTATAAAGCGGCCGGATCTTTCGATTCATGTCATCGTGGTATCATTCGCGCGATCCAATTTGCAGACCCAACCATGCCAACCATCAAAGACGTTGCCCTCGCCGCCGGCTGTTCCACCGCCACCGTTTCAAGAGCGCTGGCGGCTCCGGAAAAAGTGACCGAAGCCACCCGTCAACGTGTTGCTGCGGCCATTGCTCAGGTCGGTTATTCACCCAATGTGGCGGCGCGTAATCTGCGGCGCAGTGAATCCAAAACCATCGTGGTATTGCTACCCGACATCGCCAATCCGTTCTTTTCGGAAATCATTGCCGGGCTGGAAGAAGTCGCGCATCGGGCGGGTTATCAGGTTTTGTTGGGGGATTGCGAGAACGACGCCAGTCGCGCCCGGGGCTATTTCGATCTGCTGCCGACCAACCAGGCCGACGGCATTATTTTGATGACCACCGAAGTACCGCGCTCACTGGTGCAAGATCGCCAGGCGAGCAATAATTTTCCGCTGGTTATGGCCTGTGAATACTTTGACGGCCTGGCGCTGCCAACAGTGTGCATCGATAACCGTCTGGCGGCTGAAAAAGCCGTAGAGTATTTGCTGTCACTCGGCCACGAACGCATCGCCACCATTACCGGACCGGGCAACAATCCCATCTGCCGTGATCGTATTCTGGGTTATCAGGCCGAGCTGGGACGCGCCGGTCTCAGCGCACCTGCCGATTGGATTGCTGAAGGCGATTTCAGTTTCCTGGCGGGCTATCAACAAGGTCGCGCCCTGCTGGAGCGCCCTGCGGCGACGCGACCAACAGCAGTCTTCTGCCACAGCGATGAAATGGCCATCGGTCTGCTCAAGGCAGCGCGTGATTTACAAGTGAAGGTACCGGCCGAACTGTCGGTAATCGGCTTCGACAACATCGGCTTCAGCGAATATTGCGAACCGGAACTGACCACCATCAGCCAGCCGCGCGACGACATCGGCCGCAGCGCCATGCGTCTGCTGTTGGATATCCTGGCTAAAAAGCAGGTGCCGTTGCAGCAAACACTGCCTACTCAGCTAATCGTACGCGACAGCACCGCCCGCTGCGCCGGTTAAAGGCCTACTCGCAAAGCGCCGGAACGCCAACAGGCTGATTTTACCTACAGGACAAGCTTGCTTTCCTCGCCTTAGATCGCCCGGCTGTTAAACTGTCGCACCCAGCTTGCTGATTGGGAAAGCGGATGAAGGCGTTGTTTCTCGCTGGTTTTATGGGCCTGTTTTTGCTGTCGCCGCCGAGCCACGCAGACGGGAGTAAGACCATTATCTGGGCAGCGACTGAATTGCCTGGTGTATTCGGACTGAGCGCTCAACAGGAAAACCCTCAATTGGAGGGGCTGGTGGGCGCTGTGCAGAATTATTTGTTAGATGGGCTGCCTGACGACTTTAGCCTGCAGCCGGTTTCGATGCTGATTCCACGTATTGAACGAGAGATGCAATCAGGCGATAACGTCTGCACCGGCATCCTGCTGCGCACCGCTGAACGCGAGCGTTATCTGAACTTCTCACGGCCTTATATGGTGATTCCCACGCCACAGGTTGCTATGACCGCGAACGGTTGGGAAACACTGGGGCGCCCGCAGCAGATTGAGCTGAGCGAGTTGCTGAACCATCCGGAACTGCGCGGCATGCGCGTTAACCACCGCTCCTACGGTGGTTTTATCGACCAGCAGTTGGATGCCGCCACCAACCTGAATATGACGGTCACCGGTTCCACCAATGCCATGCGCATGCTCGCCGGCGGACGCGCAGACTTCCTGATCGAATACCCTGTGGTCATTGCTCAGTTATTGGCAGATCGCGCCGATCAACTTCACTTCGTGACCATCAGCGGCACCGCTCCCTTTTTAAACCTGGCGATCAGCTGTTCGCAATCCGAACTGGGTTCTGCCTTTATTGCGGCGGTGGATGCTCGCTTGCCAAGCCTGGTGCAGGATCCGGTTTATCTGCAACTCAACCTGGAGCTTGCCCCCAGACAACTGAGGGCAGAGCTGTCTGAGGTCTATCACCGCCAGGTGATGTCTGCTGAGCCCTGAGTCACCACATCAGGTCGTCAGGGATTGGGAAGTCTTTGTAGGGATCGTCTTCATCCGGCTCGCCGTCACTGCCATCGGCAATAAAGATCACCGCATCGGCAAAGCGTTCGGCGACTTTGTGGGCCACATTGCGCGGTACCAGATAGTAACGTTCATCGTCTGCACAGATAGCCAATCGGCCTTTGGCTAACTGAGCCTGGGCCGTTTCATCGACATACAACTGCTTGATCTTGTTCACCCTGGGGTCGGTAAAGCTGAAACGCACTTCGCCGCTGGTCGACACTTCACTTTGGCGCAGCATCTGCCAGGCCTGAGCGCGCAGCGCCTTGGCCTGCTCGGCTTGTTGCCGTTGCCGGTTCAATTCACGATCACGCTCGGCTTTTTCTGCCCGCTCACGCGCCAACCGTTGCTGGGTTTCATCCGGTTCCGCCTGGCCCTTTTTCTGCTGGCGCGATGCTTTGCGTTTTTGCTGCTCGGCCTTTTTGGCCTTTTGCTTATCGACCAGGCCGGCATTGAGCAACTGGTCGGCGAGGGATTTTGCCATGCTAGATTCCTGTCAAACGGACCGGCCCGTCAGGACCGGTAAATGGGGCCTGATATTCTAACCTCGACCGCCTGTCGAGCGAACCTCCAACCTGCCGATCAGGGCAATCACTGCGTCATAAATTTGACATTTTTGCCCTGACAATTTCCTACAATTTCGTCCTGGCGGGCAGCAAAAGTCGTTCTAGCCTTGCCGTGACAAATTGTGACTTATCTCACACTTACCTTCTCTGCGGAGACCCTTTCATGAATAAGATTCTGCGCGCTGTTGCTATCGGAACCCGGCTGGCAATCGTGCTCGGCCTGATAGTAGCGCTGATGATTGCTCTGGGTGTGGTCAGTCTGATTCGACTGATGGACATCGACCACGACCTGACGGTTATTGACGAGCAACGTATTCCCGCCCTCCATGCGGCCAACCAATTGAACAGTCAATTTCTGATCATGCGGGTCAACACGGCCAACCTGCTGTCGGCGCAAAATGCGACCGATCAACAGCGTTTTAACACGGCCTACAACGAAGCCCTGGCCCGCTTGACGGAAGCCCAGCAGCACTATCAGGAACATATCTCGACGCCCGCTGCACAGGCCAGTTTTGACGCCTCGGTAGCTGAAGTTAAGCGCTATCAACAGCTAAGGACAGAGCTCAATAGTCTGATCGCCAACGACGATCAGGCAGCAGCAACGCTGTTTTCGCGCAACCAGCTGGCTGTGGAGGCGCAAAAAATTTCCGATCACTTCACCCAACTGATGGAACATCAGGAAATGCGCATCCACGAGGCGGCCGAGCACGCTCACGCCACCTACCGCAGCACGCAACTGAGTATTATCGAGATCATGGCGCTGGCCACTGGCTTGGCGATCATTATTGCCTGGCTGCTGACCCGCTCCATCACCACGCCGCTACGCTCAGCAGTCCAGGTAGCGCGCAGCATTGCCGACCGGGACCTGAGCACCGATATCCAGGTGCAGGGCCGGGACGAAGCGACCGAATTACTCAACGCGCTGAATGATATGCAGCACGGGCTGCGCGCAACCCTGAGTGAAATCAGCGAATCGGCAGAGCAATTGGCCGCCTCCTCGGAAGAGCTATCTCAGGTCACCAACGACACCACCCAAGGCCTGCAGCGCCAGAGCGAAGAACTGGAATCGGCCGCCTCGGCAGTGACCGAAATGAGTGCCGCCATTGATGAGGTTGCGGCCAATGCGACCAACAATTCACAAGCCGCCAAAGACGCCGAAGCTCACAGTCAGGACGGACTGGAACAGGTGCGCACAACGCTGGCAGCGATTCAGAGCCTGGCCAGCAGCATTGAGCAAAACGCCAGCAATACCGAACAACTGGCCAACCGGGTCAGCGATGTGGCCGGCATGCTGGAGGTTATTCAGGGCATCGCCGAGCAAACCAATCTGCTGGCGCTGAACGCGGCCATCGAAGCGGCCCGCGCCGGTGATCAGGGTCGCGGTTTTGCCGTGGTGGCCGATGAAGTCCGTGCCCTGGCGCAACGCACCAGTCAGTCCACCACCGAGATAGAAAGTATTATCACGGCGGTCAACGATGGCAGTAAGACGGTGATGTCGTCGCTGGCGGTCAGCCAGGACAATGCCAGGAAAACCCTGACTGCGGGCAGCGCCGCTGGCGAATCCCTGGAACGCATCGCGCAACTGGTGGGTGATATTTCACAACGCACCCTGTCGTCGGCCAGCGCTTCGGAGCAGCAGGCCAGCGTTGCCAAGGAAGTGGACCGCAACCTGATCAATATCAAAGATCTGGCCGCTCAGTCTGCGGTGGGTGCAGAAGAGACCCAGGCATCCAGCGTGGCGCTGGCTCAGTTGGCGACCGGGCTGAACGATATGGTGGCGCGCTTTCGTTTTTAATGGCTAGCAAACAGCTCAGATAAAGATGTCGGCCAGGCGGTGGTCGCCGTCTTTATCTGGCGTATTCATTTGCATCAGTTGGTATTGCGCGACGCCCTTGGTTTGCGTTCTGTCCAGTTCGCGCGCGTCACGGTATTCGCGCAGACGCTCTTCAACCAGTTCATCAATTTTGGCTTTTTCTTCGGCGGGAAGTTCGTTGTACTCCTCGATCGTCATGCCTTTTTCAGCCAGAACGCTGTAGAGCATTTTCTCGGCTGGCGACATTTCCATGTAGCGCTTAAATTCTTCGATCGGGCTGAGGTCCGGCAGACCTTCCATCACCTGCCCTGACTGTTGATTTTCAACAGCCCGAACCTGTTCAACCGCGGCGATCTCGGCAAAGGAGGTTGTTGGCAGTGTCGCCTTAGTGCCTGCCGAAGCCGGCAGCAAAGCAACTGGATTGGTATTGAGCAGGGCGCTGTTGAGCAGATTCATCGCTGCCATCTCGTACATTGCGGACGACAGTCCAACAGCACAAAACGGGCCAGCGAAAAGCCCAAAAAAACCACTCAAAAGCGGCAAGCTTTAACCTGGATTGGTGATTCAGGCGGACAATTTTTGCCGCCCGAATGACGCCATCGTCATGCCGCTGTCTGACGCTCGCTGACCCAGCGTCGCCAGTCGGCGGCATAAGCCAGAATGGCCTCGTTCAGCTCCGATGGCGGTTCGGTAGGCGCCGGTGCCTTGAACGGCCAGTGATTCACATCCTGGCCGAGCATGGCCGTGCCCTGGGTGGTACCGGTACTATCGGTGCTGCCGTAAACCGCCTGGTCGCGCTGCGCGCAGAGACTGGCGAGCACCGCCATATAGACATCGTTAGCAGCGAAGGCGCCTTCAACAACCACAGTGCCGCCGCTGTTTAACAATTGCAGGCAATGGTCGGTCATCAGCGCACAATACACTGAAGCCAGAGTGGTTTTGCCAGCGCCGCCGAGGCGTTCGACCGGGCCGATTAAACGACCACGTAACTGACGAAAAGGCCCGCCCTGATCACTGAACGATGGCAGCGCAAACACGCCGGCTGCCATCAAGGCCGGCAGTTCATCGAGATGCGCCTGACCATCTCCGCGCAGCGTTTCCCATTCACGACCGCCCATAAAACGGATGGTCGGCACCGTCGCGCCATAGGCGCTGACATTCAACAGCATATCCTGCTGTTCATCGAGGTTTTGCAGCGGCGCACCGATGCCGCAGATCACCGTCCAGGTGCCGCTGGAAACCACCGAAAACGGCTCTGAACGAGTCAGTAAATGAGGCACCAGAGAAGCATTGCTGTCGTGAATACCGTTAAGCACCTGGCAGTCTTCCGGCAGCCCCAACTCAGCGGCGAGCGCGGGTTTGATCGTGCCAAGCGGCGCTCCAGTAGCAAGCACCTCAGGCAACAACGAATGCCAGCCGAGCGTCGTAACCAGCGATGAATAATCGCCCGCCGACGGATTCCACAAATCGGTATGGCAGCCCAAAGAGGTCACCTCTCCTGCCTTCACACCGGTCAATCGCCAACCCCAGTATTGTGGATAGAGCAGAATGTCGGTGACGCTGGCGAACGCTGCTGTTTGCGTTTGCGCCAACCAATACAATTGCCGACCCAGATTCAAGCCGGACGCCAGTCCCGGACTGCCGGTTTCGCTGAACGGCGGCCGTATGGCGTTGTATTGATCATTAACAGCCTCGTACAGATCGCTCTCATAATCGGCAATCGGTAACGCCAGTTCATCGCCGGCCAAACAGGCTGCGGTGGCACCGTGGGTGGTCATGCCGATGGACAGCACATAATAATCGCGCGCCAGCTCGGCCAACGCCTGTTTGAACCATTGCCAGATGCCGTCGGTATCGACATGCGGATAAGGCCCGTCCATGACCACAGAATTAGGCCGGCGTTTTTCCACCAGCACATCGCCGCCATGATGACCCGCACGAACCGCGCAGACTTTGACATTGGTCTTGCCAATATCCAGCACTGCCAGCACAGGCTCACGCATTTCCAACTGACTCATGGCAGGTAAAACACCTCGGCCAGGGGCGTAGCCTTGGGTTCCGGCGAGTCACTTTGGGTGACCATAATATCGGCCATATAGTGCCACCAACGCTGCATCACCGGATGGTTTTTCAGGGCGTCATCATCCAGCGCAGCATCGGTTTCAAAACTGGCAAATAACTGCAAGGTTTCCGGGTGCAGGAAGATGCGGTAGTTGCGTATACCGCAGTCTTTCAAATGCGCTTCCAACTCCGGCCAGAGGTTATTGTGGCGCTTGCGGTATTCCTCTTCATAACCCGGATACAACTGCATCACCGACGCATACATCATGATTGTCGCTCCCGCCTGGCACGCCAGCGTCCGAGCAATACCGGAATACTGATCACACTGATCAGCATGGCACCGATGATGATGCTCATGACGATGCCGGGCACGTTCAACAACCCCAAACCGAAGGTCACCAGGCCCATCAGAAAGACCGCAATCACCACACCGAGCATACTGCCAGCGCCACCGAGAATACTGACGCCACCGAGCACCACCATGGTGACGATGTTCAGTTCCCAGCCGAAAGCGATGGACGGCCGGGTACTGCCCAAGCGAGACGTCAGCAACACCGAAGCCAGGCCAGATAACGCACCGACCAGCACAAACAGAATCAGCTTATGTTTGTTCACCTTAATGCCGGAATAGAGCGCCGCTGTCGGGTTATTACCGATGGCATAAGTGCGCCGGCCAAAGTTGGTGTGGTGCAGCAGAAAATAGAACACCAGCGCCAACCCCAGGAACAGCACAAACTCGAAGGAGAACACCCAGTAGACATAACCCTGACCGAAATAGGCGAACTCGGACGGGTAATCGGTATAGGCACCATCGCCGAGAATTACGTAAGTAATACCGCGATACAAACTCATGGTACCGATGGTGACCACAATCGACGGAATGCCGAAACCGGTCACCACCAAACCATTAAATAAACCGCAGGCAACGCCAACGGCAATGGCGATAGCAACCAAGGAACCGGTCCCCAAACCAGCCTCAACACCAAGACCCATAGCGACCGATGCCAACGCGATAATGGATGCCACTGAAAGATCGATCTCGCGGCAGATAATCAGCATCGCCATGGGTAAAGCGATGATGGCTTTCTCGGTGAAATTGAAGGTCGCGTCAGACAAATTCCAAGGGTCTAAAAAGTAAGGCGAAGCAAAACTGTTAAACAGAAAGACCAGCGCTGCGACCAGCAACAAAAAGGTTTCCCAACGCAATAAATAATGGCGCCAGTTACCCGACAAACGATTAGGAACAACGGATTGAGTCATCGTATTTTCCATGATCAGGCGGCCTCTACTTTTTGCGCACCGCGGGCGGTCACAGCGCTGCGCAAAATGATGCGGCCCTGACGACGTTCAGCGCTGGAGTTGGCGATCACGGCGACGATGATCACCGCGCCGGAAATGGCCATCTGCCAGAACGGCGACACACCAATCACCGGCAGCGCATTGTTGATCACACCCAAAAAGAGTGCACCCAACGCACAGCCAATCACCGTGCCGATGCCACCCATAATGCTGATGCCACCGATCACACAGGCAGCCACCACCTGCAACTCAAAGCCATTGGCAACATCGACATAGGCAACGGCAAAACGCGACACCCATAAATAGCCACACAAACCGGACAGCGTGCCGGACACCACAAAGGCCTTGAACTGCACCTTGCCGACGTTGACGCCGGTGTAAAAAGCCGCGGTTGGGTCACCACCGGCGGTGAAGAAATCGCGACCGCTGCGCCAGTGGCGCGTCGCAAAAAACAGCAGCGCGACGATGGCGATGGCGATCCAACTCATCATCGGCAGACCGAGCACGATCTGGCGCGGCAAGTCGATAAAGGATTCACTCATCTGGTGAGCATTTACCCAGGCGCCGTCGGACAGTAAAAACACACTGCCGCGATAGATGCTCATGGTGCCAAGCGTCACTACGATAGCCGGCACGCCGACAATCCAGACAAAGAAGCCGTTGATGGCACCGAGCACCGCGCCCATCGCCAAGGCAAACAACATCAGCAACGGAATGGGTACACCGGGAAAAGCGGCGTTGATCATGCCCACGGCCATGCCAGTCAAAGCAACGTTGGCGGCGACCGACAGATCGATGCAGCGCGTTAAAATAACCAGCATCTGACCCATAGCCAGAATCATCAAAATCGAGGTGTCGTTGAAGGTGCCAACCAAACTGGTCAGCGACAGAAAATCCGGTGTGATCACGCCGACGGCGAGAATCAGCACCACTATGACCAACGCCAAAAAGCGCTCACGGTTTTTCAAAATAGCGGACATCATGCGGCCAGCCCTCCGGTTGCAGCAGCGACCACAGCTTCGGCCGTGGCGTCTTCGCGACTGAATTCACGCACCATCAAGCCTTCGTGCATCACCATGATGCGATCGGCCATGCCCAGCACTTCCGGCAGTTCAGAACTGACCATGATCACCGCTAGGCCGTCTTCGACGAGTTCAGACATAAAGCGATGCACCGCTGCCTTTGACCCAATATCGATGCCCTTGGTCGGTTCATCGAGAATGATCACCTTGGGTTGCGTCGCCAACCATTTGCCGATCACAACTTTCTGTTGATTGCCGCCCGAGAGGTTGGAGACCTTCTGATCCCAGCTGGAAGTTTTGACTTTTAAGCGTTCGCCATAAGCGCGCGCCAGTTCGTATTCGCGCGCCTCGTTCAATACGCCCTTGGGGTTCAGCTTGCTTAATTGTGGCAGAGAGATGTTCTGAAAAATCGGCAGATCGAGAATGGCGCCCTGTTGTTGGCGTTCTTCCGGCACATAGACCAGGCCACTGGCGATGGCGTCGGCCGGTGAACGAATCTGAGTGGTCTTGCCCTCGATAAGCACTTCGCCGGTGGCGGCTTTCGACAAACCATAAAGCGCCTGCATGATTTCAGTCCGGCCGGAACCGACCAGGCCATAGAAACCCAGAATCTCGCCAGCACGCACTTCGAAATTAATATCGGCGAATTCGGTTGGGTGATTGAGGTGGCTGACCGTCATTACCGGCTCACCAATTTCGACCGTCTGCTTGGGAAAGGTTTCACTGACGCTGCGCGCCACCATCATTTCCACCAGCTCGGTTTCGTTGACGTTGCTGATCAAACCTTCGCCGACAAAATTGCCATCGCGGTAAACGACATAGCGATCGGCGATGGTAAAAATTTCATCGAACTTATGACTGATAAACAGAATCGCCTTGCCGGATTTTTTCAGCCGCTCGACGATGCCGTACAACTCTTCAATTTCATGGTGCGACAGCGCCGCCGTCGGTTCATCGAGAATCACCACCTGCGCATCGACCGATAAAGCGCGGGCAATAGCAACCATATGCTTCTGACCAATGCTCAAACCTTTTAACTGAGCTTTTGGGTCCAACGGCGCATCAATGTCGGCGAGAATCTCACGGCTGCGCTGATACATGGCCGGCCAGTCGAGACGACGCAGCGGCCCACGCGTTATGTAGTTGCCGGCGAAAATATTTTCCGCCACCGAGAGTTCATCGAACAACACGGTTTCCTGGTGGATGGCGGTAATACCCAGTTGCAGCGCGACTTCCGGATCGCTGATTTCGACATGCTCACCCTTCCAGTACAGCTCGCCGCCGTCCGGCTGATAGATGCCGGTCAGGGTTTTTACCAGAGTGGATTTGCCGGCGCCGTTTTCACCAACCAGGGCGGTCACTTCGCCCGGATACAGATCGAGCTTGACGTTATCGAGCGCTTTGACGCCAGGAAATACCTTGCTGACATCGCGCAGCGACAATACTGCTGAATTCGTTGTCATGGTCGTTATCTTTATTGTTGAACCGACTGTATTCGGGTGCCCATTTGGACACCCGTTGCTTCTTTCTCACGGAAAATTTGCAGATTTTCCGCTTAGAAAATGTCTGCGAAATCCGCCACATTGGAAGCGTCATAGACGAACGGATCGGACATAGCGGCATTGCCATCTTCGTCCAGTTCGGCAAGGCCCATACGTCCCATCTCAACGTAGTTTTCGTTGACGTCGCCCTGAACCAGGTTGTAGGCAATCATGGTGGCGGCGTAGCCCAGATCGATCGGGTTCCAGATGGCGAAATTATGGATGGCACCGCTTTCAACGTGGCCCGCCAATTCAGACGGCAAACCGAGACCGGTGACATAAACCTCACCGATGCGGTCTTCATCGCTCACTGCCTGAGCGGCAGCCAGAATACCCACGGTGGTTGGAGCCACGATGACATCCAGGTTCGGATGGTTGCGCATCAAAGCGACCGCTTCGCGATAGCTTTTATCGGCCAGGTCGTCACCGTAGACGGTATCGACCAATTCCAGCTGGGAAAATTCCGGCAGCGCATTTTGCATTTCCTCGATCCAGATGTTCTGGTTGGTCGAGGTCGGCGTTGCACTCAGGATCGCCATCTCGCCAGAACTGACGCCCTTGGCTTCCAGAGCATCGGCGGCCAGTTTCACATTCATGCGACCGATCAGTTCGTTGCTGGACGGATTCAGGTGAATGGAGCGACCTTCCGGGGCAACACCAGAATCCCAGGAAATGACTTTAATGCCGCGCTGCTGGGCGCGTTTGAGAATCGGCACCAGAGCGTCCTGATCGTTGGCAGAAACAGCAATGGCATCAACGCGCTGGGCGATCAGTGAACTGATCACTTCGATCTGGCCTTCGGCGGTGGTGGTGGTCGGGCCGGTGTAGATGATTTCTACATTACCGAGTTCTGCGGCGGCTTCCTGAGCGCCTTCATTGGCAGCTTCGAAGAAACCAATACCGAGGGCTTTTACCACCAGGGCAATGCGCACATCGTCTTCAGCGTGAGCGGGTGACATCAGGGCAATAGACAAGACCGCAGCAGCGGCTGCGAAAAGTTTCTTACACATCTTGTTCTCCAATTATTGTTGTTTTACCCCGCCGCTTTGTGCTGGAACTCAGCGGTCAGTCGGGGTCGGCCGTATCGGCATTTTTATTGACAATTGTCAGCTGGCAACCAGCGTCTTCAATCATCTTGCGACTTTTGGGGTCGATGCCGTCATCGGTGATAACGATATCGACGCGTGACAGTGGGCAGACAATCAGATTGCTGCGATTCTCAAATTTGCTGGAGTCGATCAACAACACACGTTGGTCGGCCTGGTCCATCAATTTCATCACCGCTTGCACAATCTGGGGGTCTGCTTCCATCACCCCCTGAGGACCGACGCCCTGAGCACCGATAAACAGCATCGAAGCGTAGAAGCGACTCGACACATCATTCGGAAACGGGCTCAGAATGATGTTTTGCTCGCGGTAGACACTGCCACCGGGCAAGGTCACGACACACTTGCTGCGTTTCACCAACTGCTCGGCCATCACGAACGAATTGGTCAGCACCTGCAATTTGCGCGTGCGCATAAACTCCGCCATAAAGTTGGTCGTCGTGCCGCCACTGATGGTGACCGACGTCCCGTCTTCGAGCAGGTCTACCGCTGCGCGCGCTATGGCACGCTTGGCCTTAGCGTTAATCATCTGATTAACCGAGTAAGGCCGACCGACCAGGGACGTGTTGGCTGGCGGATGCAATGCCTCCGCCCCACCACGGACCTTTTTCAGCTTTCCTTGCCGGTGCAGTTCATTGATGTCCCGCCTGACGGTGGCTTCCGAAGCGCCCAGCAATTCCACCAGATAACCCAGGGTGGCGATGGGTTTTTCTTCAACTTCCGCCAGAATGATCCGGTGGCGTTCAACTTCGTGCATCGGCTGTCCTCACTCGTCACTATATTTCACAATCGCTCACGCGCAAGCTCTTTTTGAAGTTTTTTGATTGGTATTGACAGTTTCAGGGCTCGGATTAATACTTTCTGTCAAATTCGATCAGCTGTATGCGCAGTCTGAGCTATTTTAACCAAAGATGACAGCCTGTACGGGCCTGAAAGCCGCGTCACAAGCGGCTATACCCGCGCAGAAACAAGGCTGTCCCAATAACAACAGAGGTGCCTCGATGCCCACGCAGCCTGCCAATCAGATTCCCAATAACTGGGATGATGCCAAGGCCAAAACCCTGTCAGCAGCCGAATGTTTGCAATATCGCTCAAATCTGCTCGGCGCTGACATGCGCGTTACCAACTACGGCGGTGGCAACACTTCCGCCAAGATCGTTCAGCCCGACCCGCTGACTGGCGAAGATGTCCGTGTGCTCTGGGTCAAAGGATCGGGGGGCGATATTGGCAGCATGGGCCTGGATGGTTTCTCAACGCTTTATCTCGATAAGCTGGAAACACTGAAGCAGTTCTATAAAGGTGAAGAGTTTGAAGACGAAATGGTCGGCTACCTGCCACACTGCACCTTTAACCTGAACAGCCGCGCCGCCAGCATCGACACCCCGCTGCATGCCTATTTGCCTTATGCGCACGTCGACCACCTGCATCCCGATGCGGTCATCGCCATCGCTGCCGCCAAGAACAGTCGCGAACTGACCGAAGTGATTTACGGCCAGGACATCGGCTGGCTGCCGTGGCGCCGCCCCGGTTTTCAGCTGGGTCTGGAACTGGAAAAAATTGCCCTCGAAAATCCGCACCTGAAAGGCGTATTACTCGAAGCGCATGGCCTGTTCACCTGGGGTGACAGCGCTAAAGAATGCTATGAAACCTCGTTGGAAATGATCAACAAAGCACAAGCCTGGCTGGATGAAAAACTGGCCGGCAAGGCGGCGTTTTCCGGTGCGCGTTTCGACAGCCTGGATGAAACCAAACGCCGTGATATCGCCGCCAAATTGATGCCGGTGATCCGCGGCAAAACCAGCGCCAAGCAACGTCAGATTGGCCACTTTAACGACGCCCCCGAGGTGCTGGAATTCGTCAACTCCAACGACCTGAAAGCGCTGGCCGAACTGGGCACTTCCTGCCCGGATCATTTCCTGCGCACCAAGATCAAACCTTTGGTGGTCAACTTCGACCCGAGCAAAGACAACCTCGATGCCGTTATCGCCGGTCTCGACGATCAACTGGCCGACTACAACCGCGACTACGCCGCCTATTACGAGCGCTGCAAGCGCGACAACAGCCCGGCCATGCGCGACTCCAACCCGGTGGTCTATCTGGTACCGGGCGTCGGTATGCTGACCTTCGCCAAAGACAAAGCCACGGCGCGCATCGCCGGCGAGTTCTACATCAACGCCATCAACGTCATGCGTGGCGCTGCCGGCGTCAGCGAATACATGGGCCTGCCCGAGCAGGAAGCTTTCGACATCGAATACTGGCTGCTCGAAGAAGCCAAGCTGCAGCGCATGCCCAAGCCGAAGGCATTGGCCGGCCGCATCGCCATTGTTACCGGCGGCGCGGGTGGTATCGGTCAGGCCACGGCGGCTCGATTAATGAACGAAGGCGCCTGCACCGTGTTGCTCGATATCGACGCCGAAAGTCTGCAAAACGCTCAGGCGCAACTGGCTCAGCAATTTGGCAAAGATAACGTCTCGATTTGCCGCATGGACGTGACCGATGAAAGCCAGGTTGAAGCGGCGCTGGCCCACGCCTGTGTCGCCTTCGGCGGTGCCGATATACTGGTCTCGAACGCCGGCATTGCGTCCTCGGCCCCGCTGGATGAAACCAGCCTGGAGCTGTGGAACCGCAACCAGGCAATTCTATCGACCGGTTATTTTCTGGTCACACGCGAAACCTTCAAGGTGCTCAAGCAGCAAAAAATGGGCGGCAATATCGTTTTCGTCGCCAGCAAAAATGGCTTGGTTGCTTCCGCCAATGCCGCGGCTTATTGCACCGCCAAAGCCGCCGAAATTCAGCTCGCGCGCAGTGTCGCATTGGAAGGTGCGCCACTCGGTATTCGTGCCAATGTGGTCAACCCGGACGCGGTATTGCGCGGTTCAAAAATCTGGACCGGCAAGTGGAAGGAAGAACGCGCCAGCGCTTACGATCTGAGTACCGATGAACTGGAAGACCATTATCGCCAGCGCAGCTTGCTGAAGCTGAACGTTCTGCCCGAAGACATCGCCGAAGCGATCTACTTCTTCGTCAGCGATGCCTCAGCCAAATCGACCGGCAACATTTTGAATGTCGATGCCGGCCACGCGCCGTCCTTTACGCGTTAAAACCGTCTTTTAAGCTTTAAAAAAATTGCGATAAAAGCCACAACAAAATCACAGGTAAGCAGCATGACAACAACAATGATTTCCGCTGACCAAATCCAGACCGACAACGATCAACGCTCGGCAAACCTGAACAGCGACTACCAGGCGCTGGGCGAAAAACTCGCCCGGCGTGGTGTGCAAATCGACGCCGTAACAAAGCTGGCACAGCAACTGGAAGTGGCCCTGCCCTCCTGGGGTGTGGGTACCGGCGGCACGCGTTTCGCGCGTTTTCCGGGCCTGGGCGAGCCGCGCAACATCTTCGAGAAACTCGACGACTGCGCCGTTATCCAGCAACTGGGCACGCTGACACCACGCGTCTCACTGCACATTCCCTGGGACAAACCCAGCGATGCCAGCGAACTGCGCGACTACGCCATAGCGCGCGGTCTGGGTTTCGATGCGATGAACTCCAACACCTTTCAGGATCAGGCCGATCAAAAGCACTCGTATAAATACGGCAGCCTGACGCACGCCGATGACGCCACCCGCCAACAGGCGATAGAGCACAACATCGAAGTAATTGAACTGGGCAAACAACTGGGCTCGAAAGCGCTGACGGTGTGGATCGGCGACGGCTCCAACTTCCCCGGCCAGCAACATTTTTCCGACAGCTTTGGGCGCTATCTGGACAGCGCTAAAAAAATCTACAGCGCGCTGCCGGACGACTGGAACATGTTGATCGAACACAAAATGTTCGAGCCGGCGTTTTACTCCACCGTTATTCAGGACTGGGGTTCAAACTATCTGGCGGCGAAAGAAACCGGCGAGCGCTGTCTGTGCCTGGTCGATCTCGGCCACCACGCACCGAACGTCAACATCGAAATGATCGTCGCCCGCCTGGCCCAGTTCGGCAAACTCGGCGGCTTCCATTTCAACGACAGCAAATACGGCGACGACGATCTGGATTCCGGCTCCATCGATCCCTATCAACTGTTCCTGGTGTTCAACGAACTGGTCGATATTCAGCGTAACGACAAAACTTTCGCGCCGTTTTACATGCTCGATCAATCGCACAATGTCACCGACCCGATTGAAAGCCTGATCTACAGCGCTGGTGAAGTGCAGCGTGCTTTCGTTAAAGCATCGCTAGTCGATCGCGAAGCGTTGGCGGAATATCAACGCACCAACGATGCGCTGATGGCGCAAGCAACCTTGAAGGCTGCTTTCAATCTGGACGTCGAGCCAATCCTGCAGCATGCACGTAAAAATGCCGGCGGCGCCATCGACCCGATTGCCAGCTACCGCGCCAGTGGTTATCGCCAGGCTTGTGCTGAACAACGTCCGGTAGACGCCAGCCGTTCCGGCTCTGGCATCGTTTAAGCAAGCGCGACTTTTCATCGCAATTCTTGACCGCCTGCGGGCGGTCTTTTTTTGGGAGACAATAACAATGAAGCCCTGCGATATTCACGACTACCAGCAACTCGCCCGCCGCCGCGTGCCGCGTATGTTTTATGACTACGCCGATTCCGGCTCCTGGACCGAATCGACCTACCGCGCCAATGAAACGGATTTTAATAAACTGAAATTCCGCCAACGCGTCGCCGTCGATATGACCAACCGCTCCACCGCCACCACCATGATCGGCCAGAAGGTCGCCATGCCGGTGGCGCTGGCGCCGACTGGGTTAACCGGTATGCAGTGGGCCGATGGCGAAATTAAAGCCGCCAAAGCGGCCGAACAGTTTGGTGTACCTTTTACGCTGTCGACGATGAGTATCTGCTCGATTGAAGACATCGCCGCCCATACTGAAAAGCCGTTCTGGTTTCAGCTCTATGTGATGCGCGACCGCGACTTTATCGGCCGGTTAATCGACCGCGCTAAAGCTGCGGGTTGTTCGGCGTTGGTGATTACGCTCGATCTGCAGATTCTCGGCCAGCGTCATAAAGACTTACGCAATGGCTTGTCGGCGCCGCCGAAATTTACCCTTAATTCGATCCTGCAATTGATGAGTAAACCGGCCTGGGGTTTGCGGATGTTGGGCACCAAACGTCATGGTTTCGGCAATATCGTCGGCCATGTCAGCGGCGTGGAGGATTTGTCATCCTTGTCAGAATGGACGGCGAAACAGTTCGATCCGAAGCTCTCCTGGGACGATATCGCCTGGATCAAAGAACGCTGGGGTGGCCCGGTGATTCTGAAAGGCATTATGGACCCGGAAGATGCCAGGTCAGCCGTCAAAACCGGCGCCGATGCGATCATTGTCTCCAACCACGGCGGTCGGCAATTGGACGGTGCGCCGTCGAGCATCGAAGCCTTACCGGCGATCCTCGATGCCGTTGGCAACGACATCGAAGTGCACTTCGATGGCGGCATTCGCAGCGGTCAGCAGATCTTAAAAGCCATCGCTCTGGGTGCACAAAGCACCTACATCGGCCGGGCCTTTTTGTATGGCTTGGGTGCGGCGGGTGAACAGGGCGTCACCGATGTGCTGAACATCCTGCACAGGGAATTGGATATCTCGATGGCGCTCTGTGGTGAGCGGGATATTCTCAATGTCGGCCAACACAATCTGGTGAATCCGCACGTTTATTCACGTTAATAAAAAACCGGAGCATTGCTCCGGGTTAGCCCTTCTACTGATTCTTCCATAACAGCTTGGGTTGCCCAGAAATGACTATAGGTGGTTCAGTGTTTATCCCAGAACCTCGCATAGACGATCAATCGCCCGACGTACCTGCGGTAATTCCCTCGCCTGCTGGTGCACAACCAGCCAGCGATCATGGCTGAGCTCGGAAACCACCTTACCGCGACGCACTAACGTCGGTTGGGCATCGCCCACAAAGGTTGGCAGCAGTGCCACACCGGCACCCGCCAATGCCAGATCCAGGCTGTTGCGTGGCGCATTGACCTCACACACAGCATCGGCGCCGGCATGCCGGTCTACCCAGCGTGCCGAAGGGGTATCGACCAATACCTTTATCCATCGCAACGGCGCCTCTGCCTGTCCATAGGGTGCAAACTCGACCGGCGCCAACTTGCGACACACCAGAGATTCTTCTGTCGGTCGCTTGTTGCGAAACCCAATAACAACTTCCCGATGCGAGATATTTAAAGGTTCTTCTGCTGCCATAAAACGCAGCAAAATATCAGCCGGCTCACCCTGAAGAAAATGGATGTGCGGCATCAGCGCCAGCGTCGTCCAGCTACCGGCCGACAACTTCACCAAAGGCCGTTCGGCTTGCGGAGATAATTGACCCAGTGGCTGAAGTCGATTTTCCACTTCAGTCAGAGAGGCCAGCAGCGTCTGGCCATCCTGAGTCAGTTCGTAGCCCCTGTCGTGACGAACGAACAACTCGCACTGCAAGGCCGCTTCCAGCGCTAACATCCGCCGACTGAGGGTAGCGGCACTTCGCCCCACTCGTTTTGCCGCCGGCGATAAGCCGCCTTCACGCGCTACAGCAAGAAACAATTGCAGATCACGCCAATCCATATCCTTTTCATTCATGAAAAGACCATTCTGTTTCGTTTTATTCCAGTGCAGAGCATAGACCGATAGCCTGAGGCACTGTCAAGTAACGAAACCAAAGGCCAACTATGTTCGTAATAACACCCAGAGAGCGGAAACGCACACCCACGCCTCACACCAGTGGGCGCTATAACCACCAACCCTTTAACGATGCAAAACCCTGCCAAGCATTGGTTGAGGAGGAAGAATATTTATCTCGCCACGCCAATGACCTGCCGGTTTTCGTCAGGAGAATTCAATACAGCTGGAAAAAACTCAGACACTTACTCAGCCGGCCGGGCCCGCTCTAGGTCGGATACTGGGAATAACCGACTGTGGACCCGGCCGTTTTATTTACTCAAATAAATTGGAAAACAAATCGCCACTGACTTCTTTACGCCAAATAGCCATTGCGTGACCACTTTGCCCCATGGCAATCAGCGGTTCGGTGGAATCGCCAGCACCATCGGCCTCTATTTGCTCCGGCATTCCCCAGCCACTGGTCGGTGTATAGGTACTGGTCCATATCGTCTTGTTACCCGCGATGGACTGCCGCCAGACTACGATGACGTTGCCGTCACCATCCTGAGCGATCTGCGGCTGCTCACCACTCTCAACACCTGTTTCCGACGGAAGATTACTCAGCGCTACGCCTCTCCACTGGCCATTTGGTTTATGCGTAATAGCCCATACCCGATTAGTACCGAAACCATCATCCTGCGACCAGACAATCATGACCTGCGTGCTTTTATAGGCCATCAACTTAATACTGTCAGAAACAACGTTGCCCGCATTTTCGACATCCACCTCCACAGCGTTACCCCAACCGTTGGCATTGGTTGAAGGGCTATAGGTGTTAATCCAGACACTATTGGATGCCTTATCGACTCCCTGCTGCACCCAGGCGACTACAACATTGCCGTTGCCATCGATCGTCAGTTCAGGGGAAAACGCCGCTTTGTCTGCTTCGTCTGATTTGAAATTTATTAAAAACGCCTCATTGTTTCCATTTCCAAACCAAGCCTTTTTCTCCGAGTCATAAAATTTTCCACGGACCTGATTAACATTGTTTTCATCCGCTTCCAGCCAAACAGCAACGGCATCACCATTGTGGTTCATGGCAACCTGCACGTCTGAGGCATCGCCCAGTCCGTCGTTGACTATTTCACCATTGGAAAAACCCCAGCCGGAATCTCGATCTGCGATAGCATAAAAGACTTGGTTATTACCCGTCTCAGCATCAGCTTGTAACCAAAGCACTATGACATCGCCCTGATCGTTGGATGCCACCTTGGGTTCGGAGACATCACCTGTTTTAACAATTTGAGGCGGTTGAGTAACATCCTGATTATGACGGACAAAGAGTATTTTAGAGTCACTCCCAGCGTCTTCTTCTTCCCAAACGACGTATAAATCACGATCCCCCTGGGAAGATAATTGCGGATTGGTTGATGGGCCTGATACCTCACCGTTTAATTGTTTAATCTCAAACCAAGTACCGGAATCCTCCTTGTAGAGGTTCGCCCATATATCGGAATCATCACTGGTATCACTCACCTGCTGCCAGACCGCAATGGCGTGTCGCTGATCGTCTTTATCTACTACCATCTTTGTGGTCTTGCTCGCCACCTTCTGAAAGATCGCCTGCTCTGTACGCCAGGAACGACAACGAACCTCTATATCATCGATGTTTTTTCCCAGTACCACACCCGTGCCGTTCTGAATCTTACAGATCTGCACGCCCGGTTGTTCGGCAACATCAACAGAGTATGAATCACCTTCCCTTAGTTCTTTTTTAAAAGAAAACTGGCGACCGATTACATCAACCACTTCGCCGCTTTGACTGACAATTTTCAACCCCTCGGCCGCGAGCTCTCCTGAAATAAACCCGCCAATCCGATAGGTATCATCGGAATAGGGTCGTGTCTCACAGCTGGCACACAACACTGTCATCAGTCCGATCAAGACAGCCTTACAAAGGACTTGAATTTTATTATTGATACGCATGTCGCAACCTCCAACCTGTTATTGCCATCCTTAGGTACGTTCACTGCATCGTTGATGATGTCCTTAACCATCAGACAGATAAACATCAACGAAACTTCGACGGTGAAACCCAGGTACCTCTATCATTTCCAATAATCACCAGGTATCCCGGTGAGGCTGTCGATCAAACGCCGACTTCCGAACTCCTTTGCATCCGCGCTCTTCGATCGGAACTGACTTCACTCACTAACAGGCTGCCCAATAAATATTGAGCAATGCGATAGGGATCTGCCTTGGCACGCGGGCGTTGATCGACAACATATCCGGATCGTTCCATCACCACAGAAGCTGGAATCCGAAAGGCTGAGTGGCGACTGGTATAGCCCGGGTTAAGGTCTTCAGATCGATAGAACTGCCGCTTGAATTCGTTACTGCCCCGGTCCACTATTTCCAGGTTTTCGAGCACAGAGATGATGCGTTGAATCTCTGTGATGCCACCCACTTCGCTTCTCGTTTTAAGCGTTGAAATACTGATACTCAGCGGTGCCGGGGCGTTTAAGCTGTCGTAAACAACGCTTTGGTGGTCCTGTTGTGCAATCTGCTCTAACAAGTAGCGGGCAACCCATAGATCGTCGGCAACTTCCAATGGATCGTGCTGATCACTGTCATCACGCACACCCAACTGAAATACCCAGTGATCTTCATGCGACGACAGATGCCAACTGTGCAGATGCAAACCGGCATCCAGACAGGCATTGGCATGAGCTTCGGCAATACGGGCACGGGTTTGGGATTGCAGGTCTTCGTCAAGCGTCGGCTCGCCGTTACCAGCCTCATCAGCAACCAGGCTATAGTGCTGCACAAAACCCACCCACGGCTGGTGAGCTATAAGCCTAATGTTGTCCAGCAACAGTCGTAGCCCGGAACGATGGCTGGTTGCATGTGCATAGCCAGTAGCATCGTTAACCTCGCACAGTACAAGGTAATTTCGCCCGCCTTTAAAAGGATTGACGTACTGCCGGACAGGCACCAGATGCAAATTCTCGTTGCCTCCTTGATCAGTCAAGCTGCCATCAAATGTCCAGCTGGGATAATCTTCGATCTGAGGTTCATCCGGTAACGACAGGACACGCACCTTACTTCTAACCCTCGCGGCGTACCGGCCTCCATCCACCCATATATAATCGACCGAACTGAAGTTGCTGCGATTAAATTTCGTCATTTTCTCCCTCACTTGTCTTTCACCTACCCGGGTTGTTTTACGATCACTTTCCGGGTAAAAATGTCCGCCAGTTGATGAGCTTCCATGCCACTGTTGGCTCTTCAATACGTCTCTACATCAGTGTTTTCACCGCAACATCCCTTCTCCTGAGATGCCCCGATACGAACGAAGATAACTTAAGACCGTTTAATTGAACGTTTAAACCATCGTTGTATTTCTTTGGCTTCGTTTGAAAAAAGCTCGGTTTTAGGTGTCTTTACACTTATGACCCAGGGGTTCTATATGACACTGACGATCAGAACGATGGGCGGGCTGTCGATTTACCAGGATGGCCAACGCCTCGACCTACCACGCTCACGAAAGACAAGAGCACTCTTGGCTTACTTGGCGATCTCGGAAAAAACGTTTCGGCGTGACCAATTGTGCGAGTTTTTCTGGAAGGAGCCGAACGATCCGCGCAGCACCCTGCGCTGGTCGCTCAGCAAGATACGGCCGTTGGTCAACCAGTCCGACAAGAAACGACTGGTCGCCGACCGCGAGCAAGTATCACTGCTGACTTATGATGTCTTTATCGATATCCGCGAAATGGAACTGAAAACCAATGACCCCTTCACCACAGCGCAGGAGCTCGAGAGCATTAGCGAGTCTCTGGAGGAGACTTTTCTGGATGGCACAGAGCTGCCCGACCAGGACAAGTATCAACGCTGGCTGATGGTCAAGCGCCAGAGCCTGGTGCAACTCAAAACCAGAGTTCTGCACCGGCTATCAACCCACCCCGAACTGTCCACCATAAAACGCTTGCAATGGGCCCGGCGGCGACTGCAGATGGAACCATTCAATCCCTCTGCTGCCACTCGCCTGCTAACGCTGCTGGAATCGCTTGGGCTCAGCAAGGAACTGGAAGAGCAAAGCATTGAGCTGACCATTCGTTTCCGCAATGCCGGCATTGCCTGGTCGGCAAAAAAACGAGATGACAACGTCATTAATGGCTCACTCAATGCCGATTTACATGACTATAAAGAAGCACTCAGCAATACCGGCCCGAAACAGAAGATCGAGTTCTGTGCCACCAAAGACAATGTGCGCATTGCCTATGCTTCCGCCGGCAGAGGCAAACCAATCGTCAAAGTTGCAAACTGGCCAAACCACATTGATTACGATTGGGAGTCGCCCATTTGGAGCCCTCTGTTCCAGGACCTGGCAACAGACCATCGTTTTGTCCGCTACGATCAACGCGGCAGCGGCCTTTCCGAGTGGGAAGTTGAAGACCTGTCTTTCGAATCCTCTGTCAGTGACCTGGAAACCGTTGTAGCCGCATCCAATACGAATCAATTCGCATTGTTGGGTATTGCTCAGGGCGCCGCTGTGGCCATCGCCTATGCGGTAAAACACCCTGAAAAAGTGTCCCATCTGATCTTATTTGGTGGCTATGCGGTCAGTTCCGGGTTAACCGCCAGCGCCGATACAAAACGCGAGAAGGAAGCACTGATTACACTGGCCAAGTCCGGCTGGTCGCGCGATAACCCGGCCTATCGGCAGATCTTTTCTTCGGTCTATATTCCCAACGCCAACACCAACGAACTGGCTTGGTACAGTGAATTCCAAAAAGCAACGACGTCCCCGGAAAATGCCGCACGCCTGTTGACCAATATCGATCAGATTGACGTTCGCGATCTCCTGGCGAAGGTGACGGTTCCCACTCTGGTCCTTCATGCCCGAGGCGACCAACAAGTCCCTATCGGAAACGGCTTGGAACTGGCGGCACAAATTCCCAATGCGGAATTTCTCAGTCTCGACAGCAATAATCACTCACTGCTGGGAAGGGAGCCCGCTGCGAAAGTGTTTCTGCAGGCCATTAGAAATTTCGTCGACAAAGAGTCCTAGTCAGATGTTCGAAGCTTAGTTTTCACCAGGTATCTTCACTGAATGGTAATGCAACGACGACTACTGAATTAGAGCGAATGCGAGATCATTACCCTCGAGTATTCGTCGTTGAATACCACCATTCATAAAATACAACTCTGTTTTTTAAAGTAGCGCCAAGGCAGTGACAGAGTATTGAGCTTTCCAGAAACTGAACGTCTCTTTATTCCAATCCAGCAGCTTTTAATCAGTTTTTGAATGCCGCTGCCACTCCGGTGGTTTCCACAGATGCTGTAACCGCTGCAGCCACGGACCACCAGGGGCGGCCATGGCTTTGAACAGGTCCCGGTATTCATGGCACCAATTGACGATCAGGTTATGGCTATAGACCGGGCGAGTAATGCCGTATTCCACCGGTTCATCATCGCGCTCCGATACAAAGGTTCCGAAGCAGCGATCGAATACGATAAAGACGCCCCCGTAATTACGATCGATATAACCCGGGTTTCTGCCATGGTGCACCCGGTGGTGACTGGGCGTATTGAACAACCATTCGATCATCGGATGCAGTCGGCTCACCAAAGTGGTGTGAATAAAAAACTGATACACCAACGACAGCGCATAGCACACGCCGATCCATACCGGATTAAAACCAAGCCACGCCAATGGCACATAAACCAACCAGCCGCCGTTAAAAATATTGGTCGCGTTCTGACGCATGGCGGTGGAAAAATTCATGCGCTCAGAGGAGTGATGCGTCACGTGCGCCGCCCACAGCCAACGTACACGATGTGACGCCCGGTGAAACCAGTAAAAACAAAAGTCGGTCAGCACCCACAGCAGTGCAGCCGTCACCCAGTTCAAGGGAATGTCCAGCAGGCGGTAATGGTAAGCCAGCGCATAGACCGGGAAAGAGATCACTCCGGCAAACAACAACTCAGTGGTTTGGTAACCCGCGCCCAGCATGAAATTACGGACGGATTCACGAGCATCAACTCGTACCGGGTCGTGACGGATTTTGAAGTATTCCCACAAGAACAGGCCAATAAAGAAGGGCGTGGCGACCACGAAAATCAGCTGCCGCTCATCAATGGCCAGCCAGGGTGCCAGCGCTTGCCACACGCTGGCGAGACCGCTGTCGTGCCAAACCGCCTGGAATATCGGCATCAAGGTCATGGAGCATCTCCGGTCTTATTATTATGGGTTTGGCAAAGCTACCGTTTCGGCGAATGCCCGTTCATCTCTGCTAATAGTGCGCTGCGGCACGGATGTTTAATTGACGAATGATGCCTAGTTTTTGACAATTTGTGCCAAGGTCAGCAAGGAGATCCAAGATGGCCACAAACATCCGTGTCACCGGCGCCTGGGTACAGTTATTAAGCGATTGGCTGGATCAGCAGAACCTGCCCGCGCCAGAGCTGCGTGTGGTGCTCGATAGCCGCAGCCCGGCCGATGTTGTGGCTTTGCCGTTGTGGCGAAGCTTGCTGGCAAACGCCGTGGCACTGCGTCCGCAGCAGTTGGCGCCGGGTTTGGCGATTGGCGCGCTGGTGCAACCGCGACATTTGGGTGTCCTGGGTTATCTCACCCTGACCTGCCAGACCTTGGGCGAAGCCATGCTGGCGTATCAGCGCTATGAAAGCCTGTTTTACGGCCAGGATCTGGTTGAGGTGATTGGCGAGGCGGAAGACATCAACCTGCGCTGGCCAGCATCGGCTTCGGTGGGCGACCTGGCCGACAGCGTCTCCATTGCCGCCCTGATCAGCTTTATGCGTCGACTGGTCTCACAACCGCCATCACTGACCGGGGTCAGCTTTGTCTTTCCCGCCCCAGCACCGGCCGTGCAGCAAACCTATGAAGACTTTTTCGGTTGCCCGGTCAACTTCGAGGCCAGCCACACCAGCGTCCGATTTCCTCAGGCGTTACTCGACGTTCGCCTACCACACAACGACGCCAGCCTGCGCACCCTGCTCGACCGCCAGGCTCAGGCGCTGCTGCAAGCCCTGCCCGACTCAGACAACTTTGACCGCGCCTTGCAACACGCCATGGTTCGCTTGCTGCACGAAGGCCAGGTCAGTCTGAAACGGGTAGCGGCGCAGTTGCATGTCTCAGTGCGCACCCTGCAACGCCGCTTGGCACAGCGGCAACTCAGCTGGCAAACCCTGCTCGACCGCACCCGCGAACAACTGGCCAATCATTACCTGGCCGACGCTTCTTTAACGCTCAGCGAAATTGCCCTGTTGCTGGGATATTCCGAGCACAGCGCCTTCAGCCGCGCTTATCGGCAGTGGACCGGGCGGACACCCGCCCAGGTGCGGCGTACGACGATTCCGCAGTAACGGCAGTATTTCTAACTGCCGACGATAATGCTATGTTGTAACATCGCCTAGCCATACAGACTGTTTGTTCCGTGTCGATCCCGACAACCGCACCCAACCAAACCACTGCCGCAGCTGCCGGGGTTTTAACCAGCAAAGGTTCCCGCGGCGTCATGCTGGCTCTGGCCGCACTGCTGTTTGCCACTGCCATTATTGCCATTGGCACCGGGCCGGTTGGTTTGCATCCAACAACGGTGATGCGCGTGCTCGGGCATATGCTGTTCAATCACCCCACCGAGGCCGACTGGCCTGCCAGCACGGAAGCCATTATCTGGATCAGCCGCTTGCCTCGGGTGTTAATGGCCATGGCCGTAGGCGCCGCTTTGGCCATGGCCGGAGTTGTGCTGCAAGCCATCATTCGTAATCCGCTGGCCGATCCTTATGTGCTGGGCATCAGCTCCGGCGCTTCGACTGGGGCGGCTATCGCCATCGTGTTTTTCACCGGCATTGGCGGTTTGGCCCTGCTCAGTGGCGCTGCCTTTGGTGGTGCTTTGCTGGCAACCCTTATTGTTCTGCTGCTCGGCGGCTTCGGTCGCAGCGCCAGCCCACTGCGTTTGATTCTGGCCGGCATGGCCGTCGGTTATGCCTTCAGCTCGATCACCAGCTTTATCATCTTTGCCTCCGACTCCCCCGAAGCCAGTCGCTCGGTCATGTTCTGGATGCTCGGCTCGCTGGCCAACACTCACTGGCCGACGGCCCAATTCTCTGCACTGATCGCGCTGCTTGCCGTCTTGATTCTGATGACCACCAGCCGCTTTCTCGATGCCCTCGCCGAAGGCGATGAAAGCGCGCTGGCCTTGGGTATTTCGCCCCACGCCACCCGCCTGGTGTTGATGCTGCTGGTGTCGTTGGTCGTCGCCATCATGGTAGCCGGCGCCGGCAGCATTGGCTTTGTTGGCTTAGTAGTGCCGCACCTGGCGCGTTGGCTGGTGGGTGTTCGCCATCATCGATTACTGCCTACCAGCGCCTTAATTGGCGCCACCGTTCTGGTGCTTGCTGACCTTGGCGCCCGCACCCTATTTGCGCCCCAGGAAATGGCCATCGGCGTGGTTACCGGCCTGGTCGGCGCGCCCTTATTACTGCTGTTACTGAATCGCGCTCGTTGAGCGCACTTATCCACTCACAGGAAACCTTATGCAACGACATCTCACCGCCCTGACTCTAGCGCTCAGTTTTTGCGCCACTCACGCCCTGGCCGATACCAACTACCCATTGCAACTGGATAACTGCGGTCAAAGCCTGCAACTGAATGGCCCGGCCGAGCGCATTTTTCTGGTCAACAACAGCGACATCGCCCTGCTCAGCGAACTGGATGCGCTGGACCGCGTAATCGGCCGAACTAACGACCCGATGCCGGGCATTTACGACGCCGAGGTTTACGATCAGCTCGAAAATATTCCGTTAATCCAAACCACCACCAACGCCACCGGCGGCGCGGTTATCTCACTCGAATCTATTTTGGCAGCCGAACCCGATCTGGTGCTGGCACCGGAAAACGCCGTCGATCGCCAACTGCTGGCCAATGCCGGTATCGCGCTTTATTCCGCGCCGGCGTTTTGCAACAGCAGCACCCGCGCAGCCGATGACGTGGCTGATTTCGATTGGGTTTATCAGCAACTAACCAGCTTCGGGCTTCTGTTGGATGAAGCTGAGTTGGCCGAACAACGCATTGCTCAACTGCAACAAAAAGTCGCTGCCCTGGCGTCCGATCTGCCCGAACAAAGCCCGACTGCCATCGCGCTTTATGTATCGCGCGGCGGCAAAGTGCTCAGCCCCTACGGCGCCTTTAGCATGGTGACGCCGGTGTTCCGCGCAGCCGGTTTGAACAACCTCTACAGCGACGAACCGCAGCGGGTGTTCGACGCCAATGTCGAAGACATTCTGGCGCTGGATCCGGACTACATCGTCATCCTGCATTCCTCATCCACGCCACAAAGCATCGTCGACGAATTCCTGGCAATTCCCGCTGTCCAAAGCCTAAGCGCTGTTAAGAACGAACGCGTTACCGCCCTGGCGTTCCCGTTGACCGACCCACCGACGCCGATGTCCATTCGCGGCGCCGATGTGCTGGCTGAGCAGATCGCCAAACTGCCATGATCAACGTCCAGGCGCTGCACTTATCACTGGCCGGTCGGCCAATACTGCAGGATGTCAGTTTCACCCTGCCAGACGGCCAGACACTTGGCGTCGTCGGTCCCAACGGCAGTGGCAAAAGCAGTTTGTTGCGCCTGTTGTTCCGGGCCTTGCGCCCGGACAGTGGCAGCGTGACCGTCGACGGTGAAAACCTCGCCCGGCTGTCGCGCCGGGCCATCGCCCAGCGCCTGGCCGTATTACCCCAGCAACGCCCGGCCGATAATGGCCAAAGCGTTTACGACCTGGTCAGCCTGGGCCGATTGCCACACCAAAACTGGTTTGCGCGAAGTAAGGCAGAAGATGATCAACACATCGCTGAAGCCCTGTTCCGGGTCGGGCTGGCAGACAAAGCACAGCAGCCCATCTCGGCGATATCGGGCGGCGAAGTGCAGCGCGCACTAATCGCCCGAGCCTTATGCCAGCAAGCCACTCATCTATTGCTCGACGAACCGACCAACCACCTCGACCTGCGCTATCAACACGACATTCTGGCGTTAAACCAAACGTTGAATCTGACCACCGTCCTGGTGCTGCACGACCTGAATCTGGCGGCGCGCTATTGCGACCAACTGTTGTTGTTAAACCAGGGCAAGGTCGTCGCCCAGGGGAAGCCAACCGCGGTGCTGACCGCTGACAATCTGCAGCCGGTTTATGGCATTCGCACCACCCGGCTCGACCGGCCATCCGGTTTTCCCCATCTTATTTTCGCTGAACCTGAGCAAGCCCGCCTTGCTTCGCATACTTTGTTAGGAGAACGCCATGACCACCACGCACGAGCCTAGTGCGCAAACCTTGCTGCAACGTTGGGACGCCCAACAAACGGCTTTTATCAAACACCGCGATCAACGCTTCGACATCATGGTCGATACCATTCGCCGTCTGGCGCCAGCACAACCACGCATTCTCGACCTGGCCTGCGGGCCCGGCTCACTGAGCCAGGCGTTATTAAAAGGGCTGGAAAATTGCCAGGTGGTTGCCGTCGATAAAGACCCGGTGCTGCTGAAAATTGCCAAGGAAATATTGCCGGCAGAAGGCAAGGCGACCGTGCTCGACATCGACCTGAATAACATCGATTGGCAACACCCCGAACTGCAAGGTCCGTTCGATGCCATCGTCAGTTCCACCGCCCTGCACTGGCTGGAACCCGACAGCTTATCGCGGCTGTATTTCCAGCTGGCACAACGGCTGCGCCTCGGCGGTATTTTTATGAATGCCGATCACCTCTACTTCGATGCTCACAACCAAACCACACTCCACCAACTGGCCAAAACAGACGACCAGGCCAACCAGGATGAAGCCTTCGGCCAGGGTGTGGATGACTGGGATCAATGGTGGGCACTGGCCGAATCACGCAGTGATTATCGTGACGCCGTCGAAGAACGCAGCCGTCGCTGGGCCAAGGACGCACCGCCAACCAAGGTGACACTCGGCTACCATCTGGAAACCCTGCGCAGCGCCGGTTTTAAGGAAACCGGCACAATCTGGCAGTATCTGGACGACTATGTAATTTGCGCCATTCGGTAACGGAGGTGGGCAAGGAAGCCCAGTCGTTAAAGTCGTTCATTCGCTGCGTTTTAACTGCCCGGGTAAACATTAATGTTCGTTCTTCGGACGTGGCGGCAAGAATCAACACGGATAAAATAATATTACAACGCCGGGACAGAGCTCGCGCCCTTGGAATATTGCTCCGCAAGACATCAAATATTCATAAGCATCTTTCTGATTACCCGCGTCTGCGAAAAATAAGTACGACACAAATCAACTAGCTGGCGGACAGATGTTTCACCAAAGCGGACAGATGTGACTACTGATTATTTGCTTTCAAAAGCCTGCCTTGATTACAGTTTTAGTACGCCAATGGAGACGAAACCGACGAAAGGATTTACTGAAAATAGATCGCTTTGAAAAACAACATCCTGAGTGTCGATGCGACGGCATAAATCGATTCTTAAGCTCTTCAAGGAGGTGAATAGAACAGAAATAAAAGATAGGGATATCAGCAATGTGCATCACCACAATCATTGATCTATATCTTTAAATAGAGGGACAACTTCATGAAAAAACTAACAACAACGCTATTAACGATCATTGGCTTTTCAGCCGCTATCCTCAACGTAAATGCAGCAGAGCTTTCCAAGGAAGTCTACGACCTTTCAAGCGCGGTCGTCGGGAACGCCGGTCGAAGTAGTGAGAGTGTAGCGGAACCAACCTATGCGCCGTCTGAGCTTGCAATAGCAGCCTCCAATCCCTCTTACGACTCCACTACAGTAACAGTAGGGGCTCGCGGTAACTATTACATTGGCTATTTGGTCACTACAGCGCCTTTTGCTTCCACCATTGATGGTGTCGAATTTTCTCTTCAGATTTATGGCATAGATTCAGCGGATGAAGAACATCTTCTGGTTTATTTCTGCCGAGGCAACGGAACCAACTGCCGTCAATTTATCGGTGAGGGAAACATCACCACAGACTCCTATGATGGTACTGCCACCTGGGCAGGAGGCACTGAGCTTTCCCCGGGATGGGAAGTCTGGGTTGGTGTTGAACCCTATGATGGCCAACAAGTCCCAATGACGCAGTTTAGTGTTGATGCTGCCGTTTGGATGGGCTGGGAAGAGTAAGCAATTTCGAAACGCCAGAGTGCTACCTGCTTAGTAGGCTCTGGCATGATCGTCTTATTAATTCGCAGTAATCTGCTATCCACTCTCTATCCATAGAAAGGTACTGTTCCGTTCTGAACAAGCAACACCGGTTCAGTTTTCTTATTAGAAAGCAGACCAATGGACTGGGAAATATTCTCGGCGATTTCAGCCTTAGAAACATATGAATAAGGTTAATTATAAAAATTAGTTTTCATGAAAGTTCCGGAAGTCGAAGCCAGCCGAAAAAGGCTCACAACCGCGTGCGATTGTGAGCCAAGACAGCCGTCTTTTAGACGGTAAAACGATCGACAGAGCGCTTCAGCGATGAGGATAAATTCACCAGATCTCTAATCAGGCTCGATGTTTTCTTCGAGCCATCAGACGTCTTGATGGCCAGCTCATTAACAACACTGACGTTCTTGCTGATGTCTGCAACCACAATGCTCTGCTCTTCAGCAGAGCTCGATATCTGAATGCTCATATCAGAGATGTTTTGAATCGCCTCCTGCATTGACGAAATCAGCGCATCGGTACTCTGCACGCTTTCACTCACTGATTGTGACTGCGCCTGACTCGAACTCATTGACTGAACGGCTTCCTGCACCACCGTCTGCAAGTTCGCAATCATGCCATTAATTTCGTTGGTGGAATGGCCAGTGCGTTCTGCCAGGGTTCTGACCTCGTCAGCCACCACCGCAAAACCGCGACCTTCTTCACCTGCACGCGCCGCCTCAATGGCTGCGTTGAGCGCCAACAGATTGGTCTGTTCGGCAATGCCACGGATAACTTCAACAATTGAATTGATTTCGTTGGTGTTGTGGTCAACTGTCTTGATGGCGTTGGCCGCCTTATCAATGTCTGAGTTCAGTTCATTCATTTTTGACACCGCAGATGTCATCGCACTTCTGGCATCCAGCGCCTGGTCGTTCGCACCCCTGGATGCGTTGGCCGTCGTTTGCACACTGCTAGCCACTTCCCGAACCGTAGCACTCATTTCTTCAATGGCGGTTGCCACCTGAGTGGTTTCAGATACCTGCACGCTACTCGCATTACTCGACTCTTCAGAGATAACCGAAATTTTCTCGGCTTCGCCGTTAATAGTATCGGCGGCACTTTTCACATCCGTGATCAGTACTTTCAATTGATCGACCATGTTTCTTAAGGAACTGTAGAGGCTGTTTACCGGCGCTTTTCGACTGACATCGATACTTAAATTACCGCCAGCTACTTTACCCAACAGTTGCGCCACCTCGTGCGGCTCACCTCCCAAGGTATTCAACAGCTCGCGAATTACGAACAAACCAATGCCGATGCCAATCAGGAAAGCCGTCAGAATGCTGTACATCAGAACGCGCTCAGTCTGAATCATCGTGGCAGTATTATCTTGATCTCGAACGGCCAAAAGATCCGATTCAATCTGCTTAAATTCAGCCATCAATGAACGCACGGAATCGAAATACACCTTACCGCGCGCTTCAGCTACGCGATTGACAACAGCCATCATCTGTACAGGAGTACGGACATTGCGGCGCATTTGAATCACCGGTTCAGTGACGTTCGCCTGCCATTCGGTCAACGTTGTTTCGACCTTACGCAACCGCTCCACCTGAGGAGGGTTATCTGAAACAGTGTTCATCAACTCATCGAGCAGAGAATAAAGTTGCGTCTCACCATTCTTATACGGATCCAGGAACTGCTCTTGCCCCGCCAGCAGAAAACCCCTCATACCGGTTTCCATATCCACCGCCGCAGCCATGATCGCATCGGCCGTCGATAGCACCTGGTAGGTATGCTTCACCCACTCTTGCGACTGCTTCACTTTTTGAACATTGGTGTATATCACAAAGCAAGCAATGGCCATTAGAACGAGCGGCATGCCAATAGCAATCATGAGTTTTGCCCGAGTTGGCAAACGCTTCCAGTACATCTGCAAGATCCTCTAACAAGGTTTTTACTTAGGTTTCATCGAGTTGAATGCGCACCCCAATACGCTGTCAGGAAAGTTAGACCAGATTTAAGAAAAAGCTAATATTCTCTCGTAAAAATTGAAAAAAATTCTTAGGTCCAGAGCAGTGCAGAAAATTGACCAGGTACAAAAGCAACTAGCGCAACCAGTTGCAATTAAGATCCGTTCCGATTGTTATTTTCGTTTTGAAAAAAATACTCTCTAACTATGTTTGATAACCGTAATAACGGAGTGTTTTGAATCGAATCAAACACCATTTGGTTTTAATAGCTCGAAAATTTAGTGGTCAATGAGTTGTTAAGAAACTTCGGGATGAAAATATCGGAGGAAACTAACTAAAGGGTGGCAATACTGCGGGAATAGCAAACTCAGGCGACCCAGAAACATTGAAGGATCTGGTTGCTGAACTAAGCGCGTCTGCGCAAAGCGGAGATTGCGTAGTCATCACCGTTCCACTCAAACTGCAGAACGACGTGCCCTGGCGTGACGGCAGCTATCCGATGATCGATTCGGGCGAGAAAACCGAACCCGAACTCAGGCAGGAGCAACTCCCCACCTCGAAGGTTGCCAAGGCATTCACTCATATCCAGGCGCCAAGGCTGTTTATTTCTGCAAGCTCAGAGGGAACGCCCGGGCGTCATGCACTGTCGGTGTATCGCAATCATCCTGAAGCTGTGGAATTTGTACGCCGGTTTTACAACCAACTCGGTTTCGATACCGTAGATAACAGTCCTCTTAGCGAGGCTTAGCGCAGTGCTCCAGGTCAACCTGCCTGGCATGCACACGAGCAGCAAAGGAAAGAAGAATTGGCGGACAACCTAAAGAAATCTCACAAGGTGTTTCGTCTTGAGGTAGGTCAGAAAGGACGACTGCCTTGCATAGTGCAGCAAGTGGTCGAGAAATCGCAGGCCTACTAAATGCGGAAAGTTGATCAGTCGGTGTGCCCCAGACCCTTCACTTCAGTTCAGTTCAGTTCTTTACCGAAGACTGCTATGCGAACAACACCAGCCCCTTTAAGTGGCCTATCGGGTACCAAAGGAAAAATAAACTTGCCCAAGTAAGTGCAGAAAAATGCTCTTAAAACTACATATGGAGCTTTGCAAATTGGATGATAAAAGTAAAAGTCTACCTGGGTGGTAACTTTCTTCTGTCGGCCAATATTCTATACCCCTCAGGCACAGGTTTAAATTTGTCGCCTTCTTCTGGCCAGCGTTTAGCACGACTTTGGAATGCTCTGAGTGCTGCAATATCCAAGGTCGCAGCAACCACGAAGTCGTTGTCTCCACCCCTCAGTCTGGCAATATCCCGCAGGAAGCTCTCTTTGGCTGGAGATCGAACGCGGCTATCGCCATATTTCCGGTTGTTTACCAGTATGGTGTACGCATGAACATCTAATGCAGCCGATTCGATTAGAGACGCGAAAGTGTCCAGATCTCTATTCCAACTGAGCACCATGAGGGCATCAA
Source organism: Saccharospirillum sp. HFRX-2 (assembly GCF_043196805.1). Lineage (NCBI taxonomy): Bacteria > Pseudomonadati > Pseudomonadota > Gammaproteobacteria > Oceanospirillales > Saccharospirillaceae > Saccharospirillum > Saccharospirillum sp. HFRX-2. The sequence continues at coordinate 1,123,570 of NZ_JBEBMU010000001.1, read as the reverse complement.
CGTCACCTTGGAAACGAATCCGCGCCTTGCTATTTTGCAATTCTGAACAGACCATAACACCAAAGTTGAAGCCATTATGGATGTAAATCGGCTTCGGTGACTTTTTAGAAAGATCCCACTTCTTGCCAAATTTCACCGTGAGGTCTTTGTCTTCGCCAACGGCTGGCTCAAGTTTGGGTTGCCATATTTTTACAAAGGTTGGGTAGCCGAGTCGGTTATCTGCCAAAACCAGCACGGCCTCACTCAGAATTTTGTTTTCTTCGCTATGCCGATATTCCATTCCTGCAATTAAACTAATACCCGCAGCACTAAGTCTAGCGGCAATGCTATTCAGCCAGCGCAAAGGGATTGAAAGCTCTGGGAAAAGGACGTAATCCGGCCTCGGCTTTAGCTTTAATACATCGTTAACCAATTTGGATATTTTCTGGTAACGCTTGCGGCTTAAATTCGGCTTATTGCATGCGGTAGCCGCCCAATCACTGTCTTCGGTACGCAGGTTGGTTAATGCAACCACTACCTTGTCTTTACTGTCAGTTCCAATCCTCAGATACTTCCTGCGCCGTTTAGGTCCCTTATCATCGGCGTCTTGCTCTGCTGCCAGAAGCGTAGGCTTTATCCATACCCCGCGCAAAACCTGGGTGTATTTAGCCCATGTAACTGCCGGGTTAAAGGTAGGAGTTTTGCCTGAAACGGGTGGCAGACCAACACATTCGGGGGCTAATTCCGATATTTCAGCCGGAGACAGCGGCCGGGTTGGAAAAAGATAAGGCAGGTAGCTGTCATTTTTCTTTTTCCCTTTAGTAACCTTACTCAACCTTGTTTTTCGGGTAGAGCTAATAAACTGCTCAAACGTTTCCACATCGAGCAGCCCAGAGCTACCAAGCAATCTTAGAATTTCGTTTTCCTTCGTAGCATCACGATTGCCAACCAGTTCCTCAGCAGACTGGCTGTTCAAAATATTCTTATAGGCTTCTTTTGCAAGGTCCGATGAAGCAACAAGTGGTGCTTTCTTCTCAAACTCGGCCACATCAAAATGTAGGTTTAGCAGCGCCTTAAAATCAGTCAGTGCTTCCACAATCTGACTCAGGAACAGATCAGCCAAGCGCTTCTTCTTCCTAGACCGCTCACCTAGAAATAACTTGTTTGGATCATAGTATCGGGTAGCAGCATCAATAAACAACCATGTTAGAGTACCCTTTATATAGCCCCAAAGGTTCTTCAGCACTTTGACATCGCATCCATTGATGCGGATCTTTTCTCCCCTGCCAACTTCTAAGGCTAAGATATCAATGGCTCGATAGGACTTTACGGCTATCTGCTCAGCTTGCTCCCAATCATTCATACTGATTGCAAAACCAAGTAATCTTGGTAGGTAACTGAAATGAGCAAAGAGATTATCAGCGCGCAGGATATGACTATGCGCGAACTGATAAAACTCTTCGCGCTGTTCTTTCCATTGATTCGGCGGCAAATCCCGAGCCAGGGTTTCTACATGACGCAATTGCAAAGACCAACCCAAACGACGAATTGTCAAACCATCGGCTCTACGCAATGTATCAGCATTTTCGCCCACGCTACCAGCAGCGGAGAGCACTTTGGCTGCCGTCGAATGCTCTAGTTGGTCTGGTGACGGCATAAGGCGATGCTCACTGGAGAGCTCGTGTATCTCTTCCTCAATACTGTCCAGCAAGTCTAGGCCCGCCCGACCTTGCAATATGAATAATTTTTGCTTGTCAGATTGAAGCGATATTTTGGTCGCTCCTTGTATCTCCGAACCTTGATCAATTTCCCAAACCTTATCATCCTTGGGATTCTGTGAAACGAAGTTCTCACCCATTCGCTCCTGAATCATGTTCATCAGATCTAAGCTGTTAGTGACTGTACCTGTATCACGTAACACGAGAAACATATCATCTACGTATCGGCCGTAATGAATAGGTGATAACTTTTCTAGAACGAGCCTGTCCCACTTATGCAACAGGGCATTGGAAAGAATACGACTACAAGTCAGACCAATCACCAACCCTCCGCTGATCTTGGCGCTTCTACCTCCAACGGTCTGTCCGAATCTTGCAGCACCTTCTGCCCAATTGTTTAAAAATCGGGTAAGTTGTTCAGTGAAGATCATCTCTTCACTGGATAGCTTAAGATTTAAGGCTTCAAGCAAAGCCGTACCAGAAATAGCCAGCGGATCGATAAAGTGGTAATAACCTTTCAGATCAAGGGACACAGCAATAACATCCCGATCTTTCTCTAACTCATCTCGAATTGCATTAAGACCATCACTACGCCACTGTTGGTAGGGTTGAAAATACGGAACAAACGAGCCAACTGAGCTGATATGGAATGGTTTATTTTCGTCGTCCGTGAATGGCTCATCATTGCTGATTCGTTTTAGTCTAGCTCCATAGCAACTATCGTCGAGATTGGCATCAAGCTGGTGGCCAATCATATTGATCCATAACGCTGAAATGATGTGTGTTTCAACTGGAAAGTCACCAATAATCCGGAATTCAGGCGTTATGTCATAATACCTGAATAGGTTTTCAACTGCCCTTTCTGGTTTGGAGAAGTGCACATGACCGGTTTCATTAACATCTGGTTTTTTCCTAGTAGACAGTTTTTTGGGGAGTAATCGGAAATCCCCGATTAATTCTTCATTATTCTCGAATGCGGAGTCCTTCTTTAATTGCCCTAAGAGAGTATTTAAATTTTCCAGTAGGTCTTGTTCGAATTCAGCAAACTTGATTGCCGTAGGAAAGGTGTTTTCGAAGAAACAGTCTGCTTTTGCTTTTCTGTATGCAACGAGAAGGTCTTCGACGGTTAGAGATTTCCATCCATTGAATGTTGCCTCGTACCCCATAGTCTACGCTCCCATTTTGTCATGTTAACCGATCCCATTAGTTGGTCGCTTCAATGGCTTCCATAATGGCCAGCTTAATCGGCTCGGAAAAATCATCCTCATAAAGCACTGAACAGATAATTTGATGAAGTAAATCCTTGTCAATCACGTTATCAGCGACCCAGACAGCAATGTTTTCCATCTCTTTAATAAATCGCTTTACCACATAGTCAAAGCCGTTCAATTCGAGAAAGTAAGCTCCCAGGGCTAACGATGAACGTTTATTGCCATCGTTAAATGCATGGTGCTTGTTAATGGAAAACACCAAGTGCGTCAGTTTATCTTCGATTTCCGGATAATAGACATCGTTCTGAATATGATCCAACGGGCTTTCCAACTGGCCAATATCTTTGGTACCAGCCAGCCCGCCAGAATGTTTAATGATCCAATCGTGAACACTGACCGCATGTACCACATCAAAGTAGAAAAACCGTAATCCCGTACCTACAGAATCATTCATTGACGTAATCCTTTAACTATCGATCCTTTAGGCGTTTTAGTACTTCCAAAGTTTCCGGGTCACTCAATTGTTCTTCTAGTGAACGGCTCTTTTCGCCTAGAAAACGTTCAAAGTCCGCTTCTGGTACGGATTGGATGTACGCTTCCAGCTTTTCATGCAAAGCATCGCGAAAACATAAATCACGGCTGGCCATCTTGGTTCGCGCATCCAGGATAAGTGGTTTAAATAACGGGTGCGTTTCGAAACTGGAAAAAAGGCTTTCGGCCTCTTTCAAGGTTAGCTTACGACCGTATTCTATGCTTGCTTTTTGCAACTCATGAGCAATTCCGGATTCGTAGCTGGCAATCAGGTTTAGTACTTCAGAATATAAGGTTTCCCGAATAGTAGTTTTAGCCGCAAGCTTCAAGACCTTTTTATATTCAGCGGCATTTTCGTGAAAAATGCTTTGGTAAATCAGATTGGTAAAGCGAGCATATTTCCAGTGGTTACCTTCAACATAGTTATCTAAGGCACTAGTGAACTGAAGACGGTAGTTCTCTTCCTGTAACGCACTGACGAGATAGTTTTCATCACGCTGGTTAATAAATTTGGTATGCCCGCCTGCGCGCTCCGCCATAACGTCCAACACAATATCCAACAGGCGAGAACGTAGCAGACGAGCCTGCTCGCTTTCAGTAAGTAACATGCCAATATTCAATACTGCTCGAAAAGTGAACACTCCCAGCACGCTGGTTTTGGTACCGTCATTGATGTCGGACCCATTCGATATCTCTTTGAATTTATTGAGTTTTCTTCCTTTCAGAACCTGATAGCCATTACTTTTCAACTCGTCCTCATAGCTGGCTAAATAACGTTCAATGGTACGATCTGTAACCCCATACAAAGCCACTACCTGCGCCTTGGTAAATAGAGTTTCGCCCTCAAACGTCACGCCGCCTAACCCCAAATGCTGCTCGGCCTGTTGCAAGGCATAGCGATTATTGAGGATATTTTGGCGATCGTGCGATGACTCGGTAAGGTCTTTGGCCATCCTAAGCCTCCATGGTCTCTTGCTGTCGAGAAAAAGTAACTGTGACCTGGCCGTTCATTAGCATGGGTAAAAGCCAATCTCGCAGTTTTGCTAGCTCGGTATTCTCCCTTTGACTAATTACCATTTGCTTGATCATGGGTTCAAGCTTCTCGCCAATAGTATTAGCGATTTCTTCCTTAAAAGGAGTCTCGAAGCGCATCATGACACCTGGATTTACCCGCTTATGGCTGTTGGAGGTGCCTGTTGCTGATTGGGTACAGTGCGCTACAAATTGTGGTGATGTGGCCACCATATAAAGAAAGTTCTTAATACTGCTATTCGGTGTTCGCCATACTACGAACTCGGTTGAGCAGATAAGATCTTCCTCTTCCATGGCATAGATCACTCGGCTAAACCACGGGTTCAGCTTTGAGACCAGAATGTCGTTTTCTTTGACAGTAAATTTATTGCTACCAATGGTTTGCCCAGCTTCAAGGCCAAACGTTTTTGTGGAGTCGTATACTGGGATACTGAAGTGCCTGAAGACCTTGTCGGAATAGTCGGCTGGATTTACTGACTGGTTACTAACTGGAGTGATTACAGACAAAGGTGTAGCACTCCACCCCTCCGGTATTTCCCGCTTTAGGGTTGGGTTGTAGACCATTTTTCCGCCGGAGGTTTTATAGGGTTTGCCGTTGGCGTCTGGGAAGTCGAACTGTACAAACCAATAGTCGTACAGAGTTTTAGCCATGGACTCTAATTCGGCATTGATGCGGTTGTTGAGTTCGATTTTTGTTTCGAGCGCATCAAGTAAATTAACGATTTTCTGTTGCTCGGGAACAGTTGGGAGAGGAACCCTTACGTCGTATATCCTTTCAGGAGATGTGTGTTTAACCTTTGAGCCAGATGACGTGAGGCGAATTTGCTCTCGTACAGTCTTCGTCTTGAAAAGGTGATATACGTAATCTCTCAGTATCTTTTTCGAATCTGTAGTAATTAACCCTAACCGCTGATTGTGCAAATAAATTCCTGATTCTGGAACTCTAGCACAACTGCCCAACAACCCGGTTGCTTGTTCGGTCATTGCAACTATTAGGTCGGCAGCCTTATGGAGGTATTCTTCGGGAACATCTCCAGTATAAAATTTCTCTTTCCCTGCTTGCCTTTTGAAACCACCTTCTTCATAAAAATTTCCGGGCGTAAGCACAATGAAGTCTGTCTCTTTATCCGAGAAGAACTCACTCTTAAATGGAAATCCATGCTTAATGCTGATCTTCCCTTTTAAGCTAGAAAGGGGATAATTACTCATATCTCAACCCCGCCAACTGCTTTTTAATCTCAGTTTCTAAATCACGAGATTGACAAAATAGGCTATCCAAATTACTTGTAAAGCTCTGCATCTTTTCAGAAAACTGCTCTGGGGTAATATCCGCATACTCGATTTTGACATCGAAGTACTGGCCCGCGCTTAACGAGTAATTCTTAGCTTCGATATCCTCATAGCTAACGGCAACGGAGAAGTCATCCAATATTTCTTTAGCATTAAAGGTGTCAGTAATTCGCCGCTCTTCATCGGGACTCAGTACGGTTTTTTGATTTTTCCCGTCTTTAACCTTCTCACCGAGATGGGAGGCATCAACCAACATGACGTTCTCTTTGTTACTGTCATCCATAAACACTATGGATACATTAGTGCCAGTGGTGGCAAAGATATTCGATGGCATAGAGACCACACCGGCCAGCATCTTGTTTTCTACCATGTATTTACGGATGCCTTTATCAATACCCGATTGCGCAGTAATAAAGCCCGTCGGCACTACCACTGCGGCTTTGCCACCGGGTTTGAGCGAACGGATAATGTGCTGCAAAAACAGCTGGTAGATTTCCATCTTGTCCTTGGCTTTAGCTTTAATCTTAGGAATGCCCGCAAAGAACCGCTCTTTATTCTCTTTGCTGTCCAACTCATCGCGGAAGTCGCTGAAGTCCATTTTGAATGGTGGATTGGAGACGATGTAGTCAAACTTCCTCAACTCTTTGCCATCCCGGTGATAAGGATGTAACACCGTATTCCCCTGAATCACATTGGGAATGGAGTGAACTAAGTTGTTCAGAATCAGGTTAAGACGCAGCAGGTTTGAAGACTTTTGCGATATGTCCTGAGTGAATATGCTGCAACGGTCTTCACCAATGGCATGGGCTACGTTCATTAATAGAGTGCCTGAGCCTGCTGATGGGTCGTAGCAACTAACGTTTTTAACTTTTCCCTGCTGGTCGGCCGGAACCAAAATGGCGGCCATAATGCGAGCTACTGCATGAGGTGTGTAGTACTCGGCATATTTACCACCGGAGTTACTGTTGTAGTCTTTAATCAGGTATTCAAAGATGGTGGCGTAGAAATCAAATTTTTGAGTGAAGATGCGTTCAAAACTGAATTCCACCAGCTTGTTGATGATAGCTCGGCAAAAGGCATCGCGTTTGGATTCATCAGCAATATATTCACTAATTCGATCAAATAGCACTACCTTGGCTCCGCCATCGGTCTTTACCGCAAATACGTCATTGTTGGTTTGCGCAATGTCGCGCAAGGTATCATCAAATAGCTTGCCAAAGTCCGGCTCATTCTGGCGGCTGAACAAGTAGCTGATAAAGTGGTTTGGTTTTAAGAGCGCAGTATCACCACCCATTTGTAGTTGTAGCATTTTTAGCTTATTTTCGCTCATCGCGATTAGGGCTTCTTCCCATATCTCTGCACTGGCCACACTTTCATCGATTTTCTTCGCTTCATAAGCGAATTTGTCATTTAGAAATTTATACAAAAAAGTCTGAGTAATAATCTTAAACTCATTGCCGTCGTTACCCAGACCATAGTTGGCACAAATATTTTTAAGGCTATCAATAAGAGCCTTAGTTTTCTGTTGAAACTCTAGTTCTACCATTGATTACGCTCTTAATTGTTAACTGGCTCTGCTGCCAGTGTTAAATTCGTTCATATATTCTGCGGCCACTAAGTTTCCGATATACACAGAAACATCTGGATTAAGCTCTATATTTTGCTGCTTCACAAACCGATTAATAACTAAGGAAGTCACTGCTTTTTCAAAGTAATCTTCATTAACCAATATTTGGCTATTATTCAGTACCCTTTCGTCAGCATCTTTTTTTACGCCGGTCAAGGCTTCGAATATCTTACGTTCGTTATCAGAAATACCACCTTGGTTTTTCTGGCGTTCTTGCAAACGCTTATGAGCGCGTGTGTATTTTGTATCACCCAGGTACTTCTCACGCAGTTGGTTGTTCTGGCGGTTCAGTTCTTTTACGCGCTCGTGAATTTTATTGAGCGCGTCGATATTGGCGACCATATCACCTTGAGTCACTTCACTGAGGTTCTTTTTCTTGAACAACCTTTCCAGCTCTTTTTTCAGGCTGACAAACTTAGGGTCTTGCTGATCGAAGTTGCTGGCCAAGGCTTCACGGGTTCGATACAGGGTATTTTTTAACTGGTCGGCCAATACCAGCTCTTCCTCCCCCACCTTGATAAAACGGAACACCACATCTTCCAGAGCAACATTCAGAAGGTTTTCGGTGCCAGTTCCTTGTTCAATGCTCTCTTTAAGATTGAGCATATCGAGGTGGTGACATGTTTCTCGATAGAGGATGTTGAGCTTGGCGAAGTCTAGCTTCTCCAACAATTCTAAATCGCCTTGCAACCGAATGAGGTTGTACAGACTCTTGGCGTTTTCCAGGGCTTTTTTTAGAGCTAATACTGTTTCACGATCTTGAATTTGGCTGATCTGATCGGTAAACACCTCAGCATTTTCGGTATCAAAGCGGAACAACACATCTTTAATGTGATCAATTTCGTCAGCAATCTCCTCTTGGGATTTGAACAGATTGGAGTAATGCTCCATTTCATCGCCCAGTTCCGATTGCAACTCATCGAAGTAAGCCCTGTTAGTGGCATCAAACTCTTCACGGATATCGGCAAAGTCTACGACGTAGCCATAGCGGAAGCTTTTATAGGCTCGGTTAACGCGTGTGAGTGCTTGAAGCAGGTTGTGTTTGCGGATCACTCGACCCAGGTACAGCTTTTTCAACCGCTTGGCGTCAAACCCTGTCAGCAACATGTTGTATACAAACAAGAGATCAATCTTGCCTGCTTTAAATTCTTCTACCCAGTCATCCCGCTCTGCTTTGCTGCCGACATCGTGCAGAATTAATCGAGCGTTGCTTACCTTATTCTTAGGTAACTTAACGCGGTTGATTGGAGATGCGACATACTCTGGCGTCTCTTCAGCTACCGATGGAAGGCCATAAACCGAGTCATTGGCTTCCTGTACATTTATAACCTGTGATTCTTGTGTGGCATATTTCTCGCCGAAGAGCCTGAACATTTCCTTCGCCTGGTCCGAACTGTCACAGATAACCATTCCACCAATGCTAGCATCATTCAGTGCGCCACGGCTTTTCTCAAAATCGGTGACGATATAATCCAGCATGGGCTCAACAAAGCTAGGATGGGCATAGATAAGCTTGCGATCCACATCTCCCATCTGAACTTCAACGTCCTGCAACGCCTGTTGCAACGTCATTTTGTAATTAGTTGCAATTTCTTCACGGATCAAGCGAAGAGTATATCCGTCGGCTATGGACGCGTTGTAATAGTACTTATGGATATAGTCGCCAAAGATCTGCTTGGAACTAATGGCTCTGTAATCCGGGCTCGTCTTGGCTTTCTCTTCATCAATGATCAAGGGCGTACCGGTTAGTGCGATCTTGATGGCATTTGGATCAGACTGATAGAGGTTCGCTAAGAAGCTACCTCTCGGGTTGTAACTACGATGGGCTTCGTCGAGAAAAAAGATGCGCTGTATGTCGACATCGTAGTCTTTAGTAACCAAGACATCAGGATCGTCTTGAAACTTCTGAATATTCACTACCGTAATTTCTGGCCTACCAGAATGGTTGTGAATTACCTGTGTGGCTTTAATGTCTTTAGCGAATGCATCACGGGAATTAATAGTATGTACCGTCAGGCCGCGTGCCGTAAATTCCCTGCGAGACTGTTGCAACAAGTCAAGCCTATCTACAATAAAGTAGAACTTGGGAACAATCTTCTGCTTCTGGAAATAATCTGTTAGAAACCGAACGTTGTAATAGGCCAAGGCCGTTTTTCCGCTGCCTTGGGTGTGCCAGACAATGCCTTTGTTAACGCCATCATTCAGCTTGTGTTCAATAGCTTTGGTCGCAAAGAGCTGTGGGTAACGCATGATTTGCTTTTGCAGCCCATCGCTTTCGTCTACATAAGCCAGTGCATAACGTAGGATAAACGCTAACCGGTCACGACTCACCAGTGAAGTGCAGATGCGGTTAGTTGGACGCTCGGGTTGCTTATTTGTCTGAAACTCCGGATTACTACGAATAACTTCCAAATTGTTATCTTTCAGCACTCTCAGTTCATCTTCCTCTGACATGGGTTTCAGCAGTGCTGTAAGGTTCAGAATTTCCTCTTCACGGAAGTAATTAAATATAGGGTTGTGATAAGAGCTGCTGGCATAAAAAGCACCTTGCACTGGCTCTGGGTCACCGTCGTCATACTCCATATTATTGGAGAAGATCATAAATTGAGTGATGTTAGCGAAGCGCTTAAATTTCGGATTCTGGAAGCGTTTTTTTATACGGTCTCGCTCGGCCAGTATACCTTCTCGATTATTAGGTTTTTTGACTTCAATAAATACCAACGGCATTCCGTTAATCAACAAAGTTATATCAGGACGAAATTCTTCATCGCCGTTCTGGCATGTAAGCTCTGTGACAACATGAAAGCTGTTGTTGTTGAAGTTTTCGAAGTCAATCAACTTAGTGTTAGAACGATCTACTAAGCGATTAAAAAAGGCCCGACCAAGGTCTTCGTTATCGAGTTCCAGCTTAATATCTTCGAGTAAACGACTTACATCATCCGGCTCAATACCTGGGTTGATTTTAAGAATTGCAGGGATAAAAAGATCGGGAAAGATATTCGATGTCGGATCCCAGTCCTGATCTTTGAGCGACAAATATTGATAGCCCAACTTCATTAAATGGAGAATCGTGGGAATCTTTACGCGAGTATCTTCGTTAAACTTCATCACATGGCCTGTTTCTTGTCAGTTCGAGTAAATTAACTATCCCGCATTTAAACGTAATAAGTAGAGGTCTATCTACATTGCTGGATGCACTCATATGCATAGTCACCGGGATACAGATTGACCTAGACACTCTACTCACAACAGTAAACACATCCTACTCTTGGCCAACTATTTTAAGCTGATGAATGAGGACCATAAATAGGATGCGGCTGCCTTAATGAGGGTCTAATTTACAGCAAACGAAAAGTAACTGGCAGGGGAAATCACATGGTGGGCCCAGCTGGACTTGAACCAGCGACCAATCGATTATGAGTCGACTGCTCTAACCAACTGAGCTATGGGCCCTTTATGATCAGCCAGCGAACGCTGGTCTGAAAACGAGGGCGGCATTATAACGTGGGTGTTGGCTAAGTCTAGGTTTGGGGATGGCTAAAGGCGAGATCCCGGCTCCGCGCTATGCGCGGTCCGGGATGACGGCGCCACTTGTGAGGCCAGGCGCCGCTTAACAAGGGCCTATGGCCAGCACTCAGCGCGTCTGAGTAGTCACTTGCACCTTCAAACCCTGTTTTAACGTATTAGAGGCGATGCAGCCGCGTTCGGCAATGGTGACCAGTTTTTCCAGGTCGTCGATGCCGGCCGGGCCGGTGACGGCCATGTCGATGGCGTTGAACACCGGTGGCGTGCCGTCCAGGTGGCCGGTGATGGCGACGTCGACGTCGCCCAGGTCGATGTCGCGCGCAGCGGCAGCCGCTACCAGGTTGGACATAAAGCAGCCGCCCAGGGCAGCCAGCAGGGTTTCGCCGCCCATGGGGCCTTGGTCTTCGCCGCCTTTTTCAGTGGGTCTGTCCATCACCACACTGTGGTTGCGGATATGTGCTTCGCTGGCAGTAGCGCCTTTGCGGTTCAGGCTGATTTGAATCTCTGGCATGGTCACCTCTGTGTTTTTTGGTGTGGTTTATGGCGCTGCCCGGCTTGATCGAATAGCCCGGCCTGTGCTGATATTCCGTGCTTCATGGTAGCGTCGGCTACTGTCTCACCAAAGGATGTAAAAAGGGACCCTTGTGATGATTCGCCAATGTCGTGTGATCGCCCCTCTGCTCAAAAGTTCCGTTGTGATGTTGTCTTTGCTGCTCTCGGCTGCGCCGGCGTTGGCGGTGGATGCCCTGGCCGTGAGTGAGCGTGCCTGGCAGATTACTCAGGTGATGGAAAAGCACCTGGGCAACCGCTTGGCCGGAACCTATGTAGAAGAAGCTACCGCCGACGTGCTGGCCAGTGCGTGGCAGGAAGCCGGTTTAAACATTGAGTGGCAGACGTTCGAGTTTGAGTTTTCCAGCCGCACCTACACCAGCCGCAATTTATGGGTGACCATTGACGGCGCGTCCGACCGCCATGTTTTGATCGGCGGGCATTACGATAGCGCTGGCCAGGTGTTCGAGTCGAACGGCACCACCGATAACGGCATCAGCGTGGCGCTGATGGTGGCTTTGGCCGAATACCTGGTAATGAACGATGAGCAGCCGCCCTTCACGCTGACCTTCGCCTTGTTCGGTGCCGAAGAATTGGGCATGCACGGTTCGCAGGCATTTGTGCGCGCCGGGCACGCCGAAAACGTGGATGCCATGGTCAACCTCGACACCATTGCCGGTGGCGATCTGCTCTACATTCACAGTGCGCCCGTTACGCCGTCCGAACATTGCGCCGATGCGTCGACCTACAGTGCCAGTGCTGAACTGCGCGAAGAATTGATAGCGGTATCGGAACAAGCCGGGCTGGCGTTTGTTGAACACCCGGGTTACCCCGGCTATGCACCGGGCGAAACCGGCGACTGGTCGGACCAGCGTTACTTTGCCTGTTCGGGCATTCCTATTGCGTATGTCGAGGCCAGTAATTTCAGCATTAATGGCAAAGAAGGCCACGATGGCTATTCGCAAACCACGCACGAAGCCCTCTGGGATTGTTACGACGCCGAAGCCCGTACGGCCTGCAACCGCGATGAAGAAACCCAGTGGGGCAAAATCATTCATACCCGCAACGACCAGTTGGAGCGTTTGCTGGAACTGTTCGGCAACCGAGTGCCGCAGCAACTGCATCAATCATCGCAACTGCTGGCCGCCTGGCTGGATCAATAAAACCCAATCACCGGTTGCGACCCGCTTACCTCTATGCAGATTATTGCGGGTCGTTACCGGCCCGCTATCAACTCAGCTCAATGCCCGCTTGAACCGCCCGGGCGGCGTGCAGTTTCTGGTAGCTTTCAATCAAACGCTGATGTTTTTCCAAGCCGTCTAACTGCATATTGGTTTCGGTCAGGCCATAGAAGCGCACGCTGCCAGCGCAGGAACCGATCACCGCATCCATGGTTTGTTCACCGTACATGCGGCGCAGGTTGGGTTCGAAGTCTTCAAGCTCAAGATCGTCGTGGAGCACGATTTCCAGCACAGCGTTGACGGCGCGATAGAACAGGCCGCGTTCGACGGTGTTGTCGTTAAATTGCAGAAAGGCTTCGACCAGATCGAGCGCATCCTGATGCCATTGCAGCGCCAGGCAGATCAGCAATTTGAGCTCCAAAATGGTGAGCTGACCCCAGGGCGTGTTCTCGTCGAATTCGATGCCGATCAGGGTGATGATGGTCATGTAATCGTCGAGCTGGCTGGCTTCCAGGCGTTGCAGCAAGTCTTCCAATTCGTCGTCACTCAACCGATGCAGGTTGAGTATGTCGGCGCGGTAATCGAGCGCCACATTGGTGTTGTCTTCGATCAAATCTTCGACCGGATAAACTTCCGAATAACCCGGTACCAGAATGCGGCAAGCCGGTGCGCCGAGCGCGTCGTAGTTGGCGACATAGGCTTCTTTACCCAGGTCGTCGAGAATGCCGAACAGCGCGGCGACTTCTTCGCTGTTGCTGCCCGAGAAGTCCCATTCACTGAATTCATAATCGGCTTTGTTGCTGAAAAAGCGCCAGGAGATCACGCCGGTTGAATCGATAAAGTGTTCCACAAAGTTGTTCGGTTCCGATACCGCCAGGCTGTTAAAGGTCGGCTGAGGTACGTCATTCAAGCCTTCAAAACTGCGGCCTTGCAACAACTCGGTCAGGCTGCGTTCGAGTGCGACTTCGAAACTCGGGTGCGCGCCGAAGGAAGCAAAAACACCGCCGGTGCGCGGATTCATTAAGGTGACGCACATCACCGGGAACTGACCGCCGAGTGAGGCGTCTTTGACCAGCACCGGGAAGCCCTGCTCTTCTAAACCGGCAATGCCCGCTTCGATATGTGGGTATTTGGTGAGCACTTCTTTAGGCACATCCGGCAGCACTATTTCCTGCTCGATAATTTCGCGTTTTACCGCCCGCTCGAAAATTTCCGACAGGCACTGCACCTGCGCTTCTTCGAGGGTATTGCCCGCGCTCATGCCATTGCTGAGGAAGAGGTTTTCGATCAGGTTGGAGGGGAAATAAATCGTCTTATTATCCGAGCGGCGCACAAACGGCAGTGAGCAAATGCCTCTGTCGGTACGACCGGAGTTGGTGTCGTACAGATTAGAACCGCGCAGTTCGCCGTCCGGGTCGTAAATGGCGCGGCAGTGATCGTCGAGAATGCCCTCGGGCAAGGCATCGTCTTCGCCGGGCTGAAACCATTGTTCATCCGGGTAATGCACGAAATCGCTGTTGGCGATTGCTTCGCCAAAATACTGATCGTTGTAGAAGAAGTTGCAGTTCAGCCGTTCGATAAATTCACCCAGCGCCGAACAGAGCGCCGCTTCTTTGGTGGCGCCTTTGCCGTTAGTAAAACAGGCGGGCGAAGCCGCATCACGAATGTGCAGCGACCAGACATTGGGCACGATGTTGCGCCAGGACGAGACTTCAATCTTCATGCCCAGGTTCGCCAGAATCCCGGTCATATTGGCGATGGTCTGTTCCAGTGGCAGGTCTTTGCCTTCGATATAGGTCTGGGCGTCGCCTTCGGGCAGGCTCATCAGCAAGGCGTTGGCATCTTCGGCCAGATGCTCGACCGATTCGATTTCAAAGCTGGGGCCGGTCTGTACGACTTTTTTTACCGTGCAGCGCTCGATGGAACGCAAAATGCCCTGGCGGTCTTTGTCGGAAATGTCTTCCGGCAGTTCCACCTGAATTTTGAAAATCTGGTTGTAGCGGTTTTCCGGGTCGACAATGTTGTTCTGCGACAGCTTGATATTGTCGGTCGGAATATCGCGCGCCTTGCAGTAGACCAGCACGAAGTAAGCCGCGCACAGGGCAGAGGACGCCAGGAAATAGTCGAACGGGCTGGGCGCGGAGCCATCGCCTTTGTAGCGAATGGGCTGGTCGGTGATGACGCTGAAGTCGTCGAACAGCGCTTCGAGCCTGAGGTTGTCGAGAAAACGAACGTTGATTTCCATGACGAGAATACCGGGTAATGGGGTTTGCCTGGGGCTTGAACTGCGCCATTGTCCAGATTTTCAGCCGTTCGTCTTCCCTCATTATGTTTCTGGCCCCCGCCTCTTGGCTGAGCGGTCGTTAAAAACGGTAATCGACGGTCCAATAAAGTCGGTCGTTATCGGCGGCGAGGCTTGGTAAGGCGGCGTCACCGTCGCGGTAAAGCACCCAGCCGGCTTCGGTTTGCCAGTGGTCACTCACCTCCAATTCCGCGGAAGTGCGCATCATCTGGCCTTGGTCCAAGTCGTTACCGAAACCCAGCAGCATGGCTTTTAACGTCAAGCGATCGTTCCAGCGGCTGTGCTCCAGGCCGATGGCCCATTGCTGTTCGAATTCGTCACCGATGGAGGCCATGGCCGCCTCGTAGTCGGGCAAATAGCGGCTTTGGTGTTCGACGATCAGGCGGCTGTCGGCGGGTAAGGTGATGTCGGCTCCGAGCGTCCAGGCGAGGCGCTTAGTCGTTTCGCCAGCGAAGACCAGGCCATCTTCCCAGCGCAGTTCGGCTTTTAAAACCGCTGGGTCGACCGGCACGCTCAGGCCGCCACCGACCTGGGTGAGACGTTCGTATTGGCGACGGCCATTATCGATATGGCCGGTACTGTTAAAGCCGCGCCAGATAAAAGCGCCGACATCGGCACCCAAGAGCAAACCGCTAAGCCGAACGCCGCCGGATAAGGTATCTGGGTCTTCAAAAGGTGTGTCTGGAGTCTGGTCATCGATAGCGGCCGACCCCGGATAATAATCGCTGCCGAAAACCGGCTGCTCGGCAACGGCGTTATCGAGGGCGATAGCGCCCTGCACCGTCCAGTCGCCGATGTAGTAACGGCCTTCGGATAACCAGCGTGGCACCAAGGCATCGTCCGGGTCCTGCAAGCCGGGCTGGCTGCGCTGGGGTGGATTGACGGGTTCGTTGACCGAGAGCACATCGTTAAAACCCCAGGCCAGGGTTTGTTTGCCGATGGAAGCAGCACCGCGCAAGGAGCGATAACTGAAAGTGGCCTGTTCAATGTCGAGCCGGGTTTCGCGTTCGTCGCGGTAATCGTCCTGCCAGTCGGCGTCGGGTTTCAGCGCGAAAATCCAGTCCTGTTCCAGGCGCACATCCAGGACTGCTTCCAGTGCATCGCTCGGTCGCCATTCCAGCCGAGGTTGCCAGCCGGTGGTCAGGCTCGATAAACCACGGTGGTCGGTTTGGCCGGCGGGCGGTTTATCGTGCGCGAGGTTCCATTGGCCGCGGGTGAATAGCCGATGTGACAGATGCAAAGACTGTTGTTTCGGAGCGTCGGTGCGCACCTCCTCGAAACCCGAGTCGAAGACATCGCCAAAGGGATCGTCCTCAGCCTGTGCTGATACCGCAGCCAGGCTCAACAGCGCCACGGCGGTTATCGATTGACTTGTTTTCACTGACCTGGTTTTCACAGCCCTTGCTCCAGACGTTGCACAGAAAATTCGGCGTCCGGCGCCTCGACATCCAGGTCGATATTATTGAACGTCAGTTGAGTACGATGCACCGTTTGGCCGCCTTCCTGACTGACCACCTGCATCACCTTGGGCAGCCAATAACCGTCGCGCTGTTCCCACTGCGGAATGTTCAGCAGCTTGCGCTGGTTGGTGCCGGTCTGGGTGTGAATGGCGCGAATAACGCGGTAATTACTTTGCTGCACGTAAAGCAGCGATTCGGTGTAGCCGGTCTGGTCAATCACCTCGTCGTTAGCGGCAGTGGCGTTGATAACCCAGACTGCTGCATCACCGACGCTGTCTTCGCGCACCAGTTGGTAAGTCCAGTCTTCCAGGTTGCGTGAGGCGAGGTCGGCGTAGGATAAATCGGACCCCATAAAGCTGCCGCTCTGGTCGCTGCCGGCGATGCGTTTCGATTTATTCAGGCTGGGCAGAAACAACCACTGATCGTCATCGCGGTTGGCGTCGTGGTAATCGACCACTAAAAAACCGGTGCCGCGCACGTCCGAAGGTTCCAGGAAAAACAGCCGCTGGCGGTCGGCCTCGTCAAAAGTTTTGCTCAGTGAACGCAGGGAACGTACGCGCTGATTGTTGTTGCGGTCGATCAGCGTCATGGTCAGATCAGCCGCCATTACGGGTGGATCTTCCTGGGCGTCAACCTGCGTCATGATATCGAGCCCGGTTTCTGCCTGAGCGCAAAAACTGAGCGCTGCGGCCATCAAGATGATCAATAAACCAATAACGGGATTGAGCGAAAAACGGGTCATGGTTAGTGCTCCTGTTGCGAAGAGAAATGACGCAGTAACACCGGCGCATACCAACGCAGCAGCACCGGTGTCAGCGTAAAGTTGGACAGCAGCGCCAGTAAAAAGGCGGTGCCGCTGAGAAAACCGAAATTGAAAATGCTCGATACATCGCTGAACAAAAACACGTAGAAACCGGCGGTTAATACCACCGCAGTGGTCAGCAAGGCTTTGCCCGCATTTTGAAAAGCGATGTCGGTGGCGCGGCGAGTATCGCGCTGTTCAAACAGGGCGCGACGGAAGTGATGCGCAAAGTGCACGGTGTTATCGACGGTGATGCCGATGGCGATGGTCGCCACCAGCATGGTGAATAAATCCAGCGGAATACCGACGTGGTGCATTAACCCCATAACCACAACAATGGGCGCCAGATTCGGCAGCATGGCAATCAAGCCCAGACCGACCGAGCGCAACAGCAGCATTAACATGATGGCGATCACCAGAGCTGCCAGCGCATAACTCCAGGCGGTGGTTTGAATCACCGCATTGAGTGCTTCGCTGAGCAGTGGCAATAAACCGGTAACCGAAACATCGGCCCAGGGTTCGACGGCCGTGCCCAGGCGCTGATCGATGACCTCAATAAAATCCTGATAAGCCAGAATGTCCTGCCAGGGCATAATCAAGGTCACCTTGGTTTCACTGAACGATGAATCAACCAAACGGCTCAGCTCATCGGCGCCGCTGTTTTCAAACAGCAATAATTCTTCGGCCAGTAAACCGGCGTCATCGGGTAAGCGATAGAAAGCCGAGTCACCTTCGTTCAGCGCCTGGTTGGTGCCCTTAACAATATCGATCAGTGAATTGACGTGTCCGATGCGCACGCCGCCCGGCGCGCCTGCCTGTAAGTCATTCAAAGCTTTATCGAGCGCCTGCAATAACTGGGGGTTTTTAATGCCGTTGTCGCGGCCGGTGGTGATAACCACGTCCATATTAATGGTGCCGCTTAAGCGGGAATCGACGGTCTCGGTGGCTTGGCGAATCGCCGAACTGGCGGGCATCCAGTTCAGTGGATTAAAGGAAAAACGCAGTTGCAGAACGCCGATCAAGGCGATGGCAACCACCACTAACCACAGGCCGGCAAAGAGCGCCCCGAAGCGCCAGTTCAGGTTCGATAACCGTTGCAGTAATTGCTCCTGTTGCGCTGAATGCTTTGCCGCTTTCGGTGCGGCCAATGGCCAGAGTGCTATTAAAGTTGGCAACACCACCAGCGTTAATAGCAGCGCCAACATAACGCCAATGGCCGAGAAAATACCCAGATTGGCGATGGGAATTAAATCGCCGCTGGCGAGCGTCGCCAGACCCGCAGCGGTGGTCAGTGAGGTTAATAAAATCGGCAAGGCGGTAACGCTGATGGCGTGTCGCATGGCGTCACTGCGTGCTTCACCGGCGTTGTAGCGGTTAAAGAAATGCGTCAGCAGATGCACCGAATCGCCGACGGCGATGGCCAGCAAAAACGACGGCACCAGGATGAGTGGCATCTGCACTTTCTGACCGGAAAGCGCCAGTAACGAGAAGGTGATAACGATCGCCAGACCCACCGCCAGCATCGGCGCGACGACGGCGCTGACGCGGCGGAAGAACAACACCAGTACAACAACAATTAAGGCGACAGTCAGACGGATAAAAGTAAGCATCTCCGTCTTCATGGTTTGTTCCAATTGCTGATTCACCACCGGCATACCGGCGACGACACTGTGCAGATTCGAGGCAGCCAGTTGTTGCTGCAAGGCATCAATCAGTTCGTTGGTTTTTTCGATGGGCAGGAATGTATCGCTGCTGGCATCAACCTCGGCGGCACTGGTATCGGCCATAAAGTCGTCGCCAAAGGCATCACCAAAAGCGTCGTTATCCTGAGCAACGGCCTTGGGATCAAAGTCGTAGGTGAAGGGTTCGATAACCAGGGTGGTAAAGCTGCGATCGGCATTAATGACCATGCCTTCCAGCGTTGGCATCTGCGCCAGTCGCGCTTCAATTTCTGACCGGCTCAGCGTACCCACAGGTTGCGGCACCAGATCATCGACCAGCAGCGAATCGCCCCGCCCTTCCTGATAGGGCGCGTTGATCAGGCTGTTAACGCGCTTCACCCAGGGCACATCCTGTTCAATATGGCGATGCAAATCGGCCAGTTCGGTCAGCGTCGATTCGGCCAGCACATCGTCAGCGCTGATGCCGACGACGATGACATCGTTGCGACCGTAGATGGTTTTGACTCGGTCGTAGGCCTGACGCGCCGGATTTTCGGCGCTGATAAAGTGTTCCAGATTGGTATCGAGCACCAGCGTCGGTAACTGACTGGCCAGTACCACGACGAGCACCAGCACGGCCAGCAAAATACGTTTGGGATAGCGCATCAGCGCATCGCTGTAGCGGTCGAGCCAGCTTGCGTGGGTGTTCATTGGTCGGCCTCCGGTGCGAAAGCCCGATCGAGCAGCAAACCGAAATAATCGGCCAGGCCATCAAAAAAGGCGTCGTCCATCGGTTCACCGCGCACCGATTCGAGCAGCGTCTGGCCGAGGATGGGAAACACCAGCAAAGATTGCAGCGCCAACCGCGCCTGCTCCGGTCGATGCAGCGGGCCTTCGGGCAAGACCCGGCCAAAGCGCTGTTCCACTTCGGTCAGCAAAGGTCGCAACAGATGATCGAGAATCCAGCGCCATTGTTCGTCGGGTTCGAAGAGGGCGTTGCGGATGATCAGCCGCATCAGGTCGCGCGGCGCATAACGGAAGAAATAGCGGAACAGTTCGGCGTAAGTCAGCTCCGGCGTTTGCACCAGCCGTTCGAGCATGGCGTTGCGCATCGGGTCGACGTAGCTGAACAGCACCGCCTGAAACAGGCCGTTTTTGTCGCCGAAGTAATAGGCAATCATCGCTGAGTTCACCTCGGCACGTTCGGCCAGTCGCCGGATAGAAACGCGGTGGTATTCCTGGCGCAAAAACAGAGTGCGGCCGGCTTGCAATAATCGCTCGCGGGCGTTGTCGTCATTGAGTTCGACCATGCTGGCTCCACATTAATCGGTTGATTAACGCGACTTTAGTCAGTCCCTCGGACCTCAGCCAGCACTGTCGTTCATCAAATCTCACGCAATGATCAACACCATTGGCAGTGGTGCTGTCCGGCTAAAGCATGGACAATGAAGCGATAACCACAGGACGGATTTTCGAATGCTCAACCCCTTGATCACGGCCAAGCGAATCTTGCAGGCGGCCGCACAAGCGACCGACAGCAGCGCGCTGGTGCGGCTGATCGTGGAGCGCATCCGCACCACTTTGGCTGTCGATGTATGCAGTCTTTATGTGATGAACGAAGACGGCGAACTGGTGTTAACTGCCACCCAGGGTTTGGCACCCGAAGCCATTGGCCAGATTCGGATGATGCCCGGCCAGGGTCTGGTGGGTACCATTGCCAAACGCCAGCACCCGCTGAACCTGGACCACGCTGATAAACACCCGGCGTTCCGCTATTTCAAAGAAACCGGCGAAGAGCACTATCAGGGTTTCCTGGGTGTGCCGATGATCCATCTGGGCCGGACACTGGGCGTGCTGGTGGTGCAGGTGCGCGAAACCCGCCGCTTCACCGAGGAAGAAGAAGCCTTTTTGATCACCATGGCCGCGCATCTGGCGGGCAGTCTGGGTGGCAATATCAAAAAGTCGGTGCGGCCGGTAGACCCGAACCCGACGCAACAATTGCCGGTCACCCGTTATCAGGGCATTAAGGGCGCGCCGGGCATTGAAATCGCCCCGGCCTGGGTGGTGAAAGACGACATTCGACTGGACGACATCGCCGAACGCAGCGGCAGTGGTGAGGCCGTCGAGCGGCGGCGCATCCGCGACGCCATCGACGAGACCCGCGAAGAGCTGGATTCCGGTCTCGACCAGTTGGGCAACAGCGGCGATGACACCCTCAATTCACTGCTTGATGTCTACAAACTGCTGCTCGACAGCCCCGAACTGAGCACTGCGATTGAAGCCGAAATCGCCACCGGCGTCAGTGCCAGTACCGCGCTCAAACACGCCATTCAACAGCAGGTTGATGTGTTCGAGGCGATGGCCGATCCCTATCTGAAAGCGCGCGCTGAGGATTTGCGCGTGTTGGCAATTCGCATCTATCGGCGTCTGCAGGACGATCTGAACGAACGCATTGACCCCGAGCAACCGGTCATTCTGGTCGGTCGTGAAATCAATATCTCGCACTTCACCCGCATCGACCGCAGCAAGCTCGCTGGCATCGTCAGCCTGGAAGGCTCGGCCTTGTCGCACACGGCGGTGCTGGCGAATGCTTTGGGTATTCCCGCGGTGGTCGGTATTGGCGATGAAGACCTGACCAGTGTGAACGGCTCGGAAATCATTCTCGACGGCTATCGCGGCCAGGTCATCGCCCACGCACCGGCCAGTCTGGTGGCGGAATTCGAGCGCATGAAGCGCCAGCAAAAAGCGCTGCAGGCGGACCTGTCGCATCTGAAAAAACTGCCGGCGGAAAGCAAAGACGGCACCACGGTGCAATTGCACACCAACACCGGTCTGCTCGCCGACATCACTCCGGGCCTGGAACGCGGCGCCGAAGGCATCGGCCTGTACCGCTCGGAAATTCCCTTTATGGTGCACAACAACTTCCCGACTGAGGAAGAACAGTTGCGCATCTATCAGGGTGTGCTCGAAGCCTATGCGCCCAAACCGGTGACCATGCGTACGCTGGACATCGGTGGCGATAAAGCCCTGCCCTACTTTCCGATCCAGGAACAGAACCCGTTTCTGGGCTGGCGCGGCATTCGTTTCACGCTCGATTACCGCAATATTCTGCTCGACCAAATTCGCGCCATGTTGCTGGCCAACCTGAATACTCAGAATCTGAAATTGATGATTCCAATGCTCAGCCGCGAAGATGAGCTGCTGAAATTCCACACCATTGTTGATGAAGCCGTTGCCCAGTTGAATGAAGAAGGGCACGCCGTCAGCAAACCGCCGGTGGGCATTATGGTGGAAGTGCCGGCGGTGTTGTGGCTGCTGCCCAGGCTGCGCGACAACATCGATTTTGTCTCCATCGGCTCTAACGATTTAACCCAGTATTTGCTCGCGGTCGATCGCAATAATCCGCGCGTGGCGTCGTTGTACAGCCATCTGCATCCGGCGGTTCTGGATGCCTTGCAAGGCCTGGTTCGCGAGTGCCGGCGGCTGAATTTGCCAGTGAGTATTTGCGGCGAAATGGCGTCCGATCCGGCTGCGGTGATGCTGTTATTGGGGATGGGGATTCGTACTCTGAGTCTGTCGGCGTTTCACCTGCCGCGCATCAAATGGCTGATTCGCCATCTGCATCTGGACGACTGCGTCGCCCTGCTCGATAAGTCACGCGATTGCAGCACCGAAACCGAGTGCCGCGAAATGTTGAACGCCCATATTCGCAGCCTGGGTCTGGGCGCGCTGGTTCAATAACGGCTTTCAGTCAGCGCTGGCGTAACGCTCGATCAGTTTATCCAGCGGTGCAACGCCGCTGTCGTCGGCTTGTTTGAGCGCCTGCAAAGCGCTCTGGAAACGTTCCACCAATTGCGGATCCACCGCCGGATGAAAGCCGAAATAAGCTTCAGTGGACGACAGCACTTCCAGCACCTGCCAGTCTTCATGGCCGGGCAAGGCATCGAGCCGGCGTTGCGCCGGCAACTCTCCATAAGCCCAGACGTCGATGCGTTGGGCTTGCAACATGCGCGCAATCGACGCCGGGTACTGGCTGTACATCAGCTGATCGTGGCGGTGACCGGCGGCAGTCACCAGACGCACGGCAACATCATCACGCACCACACCAATGCGCCATTGTTCTGCGGGAATCTCAGCGGCGGCAGGCAAACCGATCATGACAATACGAATCGGCACCACCGGCCCGGCCCACTGATACTGCGCTTCACGCTGCTCAGTTCGTGCCAGGCTGAACAAGACGGATTGATCGATGCTGCCAGCGGTATGCACGGCGCGTGACCAGGGATAGACCTCAATGGTGTTTGGGTCGACCGGCTCTTCCAACGCTGCGCTGACCGCTTGCAAAACATCGACCATCAGGCCGCCTTTGCCTTGAGCGTAGTTATAGGGCGGAAAATCTTCGGTGAACCAGCGCAGCTGGTTAAGGGTTTGCGCCGATGACAAGCCGACGAAAAAGGCGGTCAGAGAGAACAGCCAGGCTTGTTTCATCGAACCGCGACTCCTTCGGTCAGGGTGACATGGTTACAGCAACAAGATCAGACCTTGCAGTACTACCCAGGCAAAAACGCCGGCGATAACGTCATCAATCATGATGCCAAACCCACCGGCGACACGTTTATCGACCCAGCCAATGGGCCAGGGTTTGATGACATCGAAAAAGCGGAACAGCACAAAGCCGCCAACCAACGTCCAGGCGTTTAATGGCACGGCGATAAAGGTGATCCACAGGCCGACAAATTCATCCCAGACGATACCGCCGTGGTCGTGCACGCCCATGTCCTGCGACACCCGCTCACATAAATAACAGCCGAAACCGAACGCCAGAATGACAATCAGCACATAAAGCCACAGCGGTAATGGCGCCAGCAGTAATAAGAACGGCATCGACGCCAGAGTGCCAAAGGTGCCCGGCGCTTTGGGGAAACCACCACTGCCCAGCCCAAACGCCAGGAAGTGAGCCCAGTGGTTGTACCAACGACGTTGACCGGGTTCGATCATGGTCTTCCTCAAATTAAAAATGGCTGAAGCCCGGCCAGGACGACCGATAGTGTTCGCCATTATGCCGAATCGAGACCGTCGCGTCGCCTGCCTGAGCGCGACCGATGCAAGTCAGCGGCAACGCCAGCTCACGGCTGAGTTCGAGCAGTTCGTTATGACGCTCAGCCGGGGCAGTAAAGGCCAGCTCGTAATCGTCGCCCCCGGCGAGTACCTTGCCGACCCCGGCGTCAAAACCGAGCCGTTCCGTCAGGCTTGACGCTACCGGCAATTGCTCTACCGCCAATTCGATATGCAATTCACTGGCGCGCGCCAAATGAGTGAGATCGGCGACCAGACCATCGGACACATCGATGGCGGCATTGGCCAGACCGACTAAACACTGCCCCAGCAACAAGCGCGGTTCCGGTTGCCAATAAGCATCGAGCCAATCGCCCGGCACATCGCTTTCACGCCCGGCCAGAACCGCTGGCAAGGCGGCCGCGGCGCGCCCGGGTTGGCCTGAAACCCAGACCTCGTCGCCCGGCACAACACCGCTGCGCTTTAACGGCTGCGAAACGCGGCCATGCATTTGCAGACTGATCACCCGCGCCGGTCCCGCCGTGGTGTCGCCACCGGCTAAAACCAGACCGTATTGATCGGCCAGTTGCACCAGGCGCTGGGCAAAACGACGTGTCCAGTGTTCATCCATCGGAGTGGGCAGTGTTAGTGCCAGAGTAAAAAATGCCGGAGTGGCGCCCATGGCAGCCAGATCGCTCAACGCCGGTAAAAAAGCGCGTTGGGCAACGCGTTCGGGAGCGGCGTCTTCGGGGAAGTGGCGGCCAGCAACGGCGGTGTCGATCGACATGGCCAGCGGCGCGGCATCCTGCCAGACCAGGCAGTCATCACCATTAGCGACGATCAGGCTGGCGTCCTTAACCACGCCGCTGCGGAAGCAGGCTTCGATCAGTTCAAATTCAGTCATGATCGAAGTTTGACGAGCCGCCTGTGCGAAGGCAAGGCTCGTCGGTTTTATCGCTCGGGTCTGTCAGCAATCAGCCTTGTGGACCAGCGGCGACGATGGCATCGGCGACGTCGTACTTGGCAAAGTTCGCTTTGAACTCGGCCACCAGCGCCGCAGCCCGCGCATCGTAAGCGGCGCCGTCGTCCCAGGTCTGACGTGGGTCGAGCAACTGGCTGTCAACGCCTGGTACGGCCACCGGCACATCCAGGTTCAGGGCATCCAGGTGACGGGTTTCAACGCCGGACAAAGCGCCACTGGTGATGGCGCTGATCACCGCCCGCGTCACCGGAATGCTGAAGCGTTTGCCTTGTCCGTAGGCGCCGCCGGTCCAGCCGGTATTGACCAGGTAGACATCGGTGCCGGCCGCTTCGATGCGCTTCATCAACAAGTCAGCATAAACACCGGCCGGGCGCGGGAAGAAGGGCGCGCCGAAGCAGGTGGAAAAAGTCGTCTTGATGCCAGAACCCGCGCCCATTTCAGTAGAACCCACCAAGGCGGTGTAACCACTCAAGAAGTGATAGGCCGCCGCTTCCTTGGTCAGTTTCGATACCGGCGGCAGCACGCCGTTCAGGTCGCAGGTCAGGAACACAACGGCGCTGGGTTCTTCCCCCTGATTGGTCGGCTGGCGCTTATCGATATGTTCCAGCGGGTAAGCCGCGCGGGAATTCTGCGTCAGGCTGTCGTCGCGGTAATCCGGGTCGCGGTCGGCATCGAGCACAACGTTTTCCAGAATGGTGCCAAAGCGAATGGCATTCCAGATCACCGGCTCGTTTTCGGCCGACAGATCGATGCACTTGGCGTAGCAACCGCCTTCAATATTGAACACCACGCCCGGACCCCAGCCGTGTTCGTCATCGCCGATCAAGAAGCGATCCGGGTCGGCGCTAAGGGTGGTTTTACCGGTGCCGGACAAGCCGAAGAACAGCGTGGTTTTACCATCGTCACCGACATTGGCCGAGCAATGCATGGGCAGCGTTTCGCTCGCCGGCAGCAAGAAATTCTGCACCGAGAACAGCGCCTTTTTCATTTCACCGGCGTAGTACATACCGGCGATCAATACGCGGCGTTCTTCGAAATTGATAATTACCGCCGCATCGCTGTTGGTACCGTCACGGTCCGGATCGCACACAAAGGACGGGACATTCAGCACCTGCCAGACGTTCTTGCCGCGCTCATTCCAGTGCTCGGGCACGATAAACAGATTGCGGGCAAACACCTGATGCCAGGCCAACTCGGTGGTGACAGTAATCGGCAGCGCATGCTCGGCGGCTGAACCGACTTCCAGATGGCTGACAAAATGTTCGCGGCTTTGCAGATAGTCACTGACGCGGCGCCATAATGCATCGAACCGATCCGCCGGATAAGGCTGGTTGACTGTGCCCCAATCGATTTCATCGCGACTGCCGGGGACGTCGACAATAAAGCGGTCCTTGGGTGAGCGCCCGGTGCGCTCGCCGGTCCGGGCAACGAAGGCACCGTTACGGGCGAACTCGCCTTCTTCACGGCGAACGGCAAATTCGAGCAACAGGGGTGTGCCCAGATCGAGATGAGCATTGGGGGAAAAAGCGGCCATGACGGTTTCGACTCCAGCGGTTGGTCCAGCGTGT
Source organism: Saccharospirillum sp. HFRX-2 (assembly GCF_043196805.1). Taxonomy (NCBI): domain Bacteria; kingdom Pseudomonadati; phylum Pseudomonadota; class Gammaproteobacteria; order Oceanospirillales; family Saccharospirillaceae; genus Saccharospirillum; species Saccharospirillum sp. HFRX-2. Next base: position 1,097,097 of record NZ_JBEBMU010000001.1, on the reverse strand, counting down.
TAGGCCCAACCAGTCTAAGCCGCAACGGCGTGCGTCTTGAAACGACAAAACGTCAATATATTTTTGACAAAGCCATAAAGCGGAAACCGAGCTGAAAGAAAACCACATTGACGCCGCCCGGGGGAAAGACTGGACAGCACCATCATTCGGCGAAAAAGCCCGCAACAAAAGCACTGACAGTAAATGACCTAGCCAACAACCGGCCGTCCGCCTGTTACCGACACAGTCTATCCGCGCAATAGGCAGACAAAAAATGTCAGTGGCAAACGGCCATTTGTTGTTATGTTACAAGATTATGCGATTGCAGCGTCGATTTTGGTAAGGGAATTTCAATGATGCAAATTTTGAAACACAGCCTTTAAACCGACACCTGAGGCTGACAACGGCCGTTAAATCGGCCGGCTGCCGTATTGGTTGGAGGGCGCCTTGGGTGGGTCGGCACGTTTGCCGCGCTCGACTTCTTTCACTTCACCGCCGGCCGCCAAAAACGCTTCGACATCGCTGGCGACCTTGGCACGCAATTCATCACGACTTTTCGGGGCTTGGCCGCTGTCCTTCTGGGCCTCGGTTTTCGACGTAGACTCGGTGCTCATCTTCACCTCTCCTGATCACACCCGTGGAAGATTCCCTCTTTATAGACCATCAGCGCCAGTTCGCCATCAAAAACACGACAAAATTTTACCCATTGTCACAGTAAAACCGACTGACTTTGCTAGTGCTGCTCTGCATAACCCGCAAGGCAGTTTTGCAGCGACCACCATAGCCAGCGACGGCAGCGGCTATATAATGCGCACTGAATCTTTGCCGGAATCTCTTTGTCATGTCTGACACCAACAATAAGGACACCAACGCTGCCTGGGGTGGACGCTTCAGCGAAGCAACCGATGCCTTCGTGGCCGAATTCACCGCCTCCATCGGTTTTGACCAGCGCCTTTACCGCCACGACATCGCCGGGTCCATCGCCCACGCCACCATGCTGACCGAAGTCGGCGTGCTGAGCGAGGACGAAGGCCGCACCATTGTCGACGGCTTGAAAGCGGTGGAAGCCGACATCGAAGCCGGCCGCCAGCAGTGGTCGGTGGCGTTGGAAGACGTGCATATGAATGTCGAAGCGGCGCTGACGGCCAAGATCGGTCCGGTCGGTAAAAAGCTGCACACCGGTCGTTCGCGCAACGACCAGATTGCCACCGACATCCGGCTCTATCTGCGCGCGGCCATCGACGGTTTGGTCGGCGAACTGAACCGGCTGCAGCGTGGCCTGATCACCCTCGCCGAACAACAGGCCGACACCATCATGCCCGGTTTCACCCATTTGCAGACGGCGCAGCCGGTCACTTTCGGTCATCACCTGCTGGCCTGGAACGAAATGCTGCAACGCGATGCCGAACGTTTTATCGATTGCCGTAAGCGAGTCAATGTTCTGCCGCTGGGCGCCGCCGCTTTGGCGGGCACCACCTACCCGATCAACAGAGCGCGCAGTGCCGAATTGCTCGGCTTCGACAAGCCCACCGAGAATTCCCTGGACTCGGTTTCCGATCGCGATTTCGCCATCGAATTCACCCACGCCGGTTCGCTGCTGATGATGCATCTGTCGCGCATGTCCGAAGAATTGGTGTTGTGGACCTCGGCGCAGTTCGACTTTATCAACCTGCCGGATCGCTTCTGCACCGGCTCGTCGATCATGCCGCAAAAGAAAAACCCGGACGTGCCAGAGCTGGTGCGCGGTAAAACCGGCCGCGTCTACGGCCATCTGATGAGTCTGCTGACGCTGATGAAAAGCCAGCCGCTGGCCTACAACAAAGACAATCAAGAAGACAAAGAACCGCTGTTCGACACCGTCGATACCCTCGCCGGTTGCCTGCGTGCGTTCGCCGATATGGTGCCGCACCTCGAACCGAAAAAAGACAGCATGCGCGCTGCCGCTTTGCGCGGTTACAGCACCGCCACTGACCTCGCCGACTACCTGGTGAAAAAAGGCATGGCGTTTCGCGATGCGCACGAAGTGGTCGGCAAAAGCGTCGCTTACGGTCTGCACAGCGGCAAGGACTTGAGCGAGATGTCGCTGCAAGAACTGCAGCAGTTCAGCGACACCATCAGCGACGATGTGTTTGAGGTGTTAACACTGGAAGGCTCGGTCGCGGCTCGCGATCACCTCGGCGGCACGGCACCGAATCAGGTGCGCGCCGCAGCGAAGCGCGCCTTGGCGCGGCTCGACGCGTAACGAGAGACGGGAGACGGGAGACGCAAAACAGCGTCTCCCGTCTCCCGTTCAGCATCTCCCGCCTAATCTTCACAGATTACGTTGCAACCACACCACCAAATCATCCGCCGCCAACGGCTTGGAAAAGTAGTAACCCTGAATCGCATCGCACTGCATTTTAACCAGCTCAACCAGGGTGGCTTCGTCTTCCACGCCTTCAGCGATAATTTCCAGACCCAGGTTGTGCGCCATCTTGATGGTCGATTCGACGATGATGCGATCCTGAGGGTCTTCCAACAGATCGGCGATAAAACTCTTGTCGATTTTCAGCGCATGGATGGGCAAGGATTTTAAATAAGCCAGGGATGAATAACCGGTACCAAAATCATCCACTTCCAGTTGCACGCCCAACTCCGCCAACTGCTCAATAATATCGACCGCGCGCAATGGATCGGACAGCAAGGTGCTTTCGGTTAATTCCAACACCAGGGCTGAACCGGGCAAATCAAAATCGTCCAGCAACGCCGCGACCTGTTGCGGCAACGCATGGTCGAGCAAAACGCGCGACGATAAATTCACCGCCATATAGAGATCCGGTTTTACCTGACGACGACACTGCGCCACCATGGCCAGACTGGTGCGCAACACAAAGTCGGTAATCTGCCGGATGCCCTGTCCCATTTCCGCGATGGGAATAAAGTCAGCCGGCGATAATTCACCCAGCTCCGGATGACGCCAGCGCACCAGCGCTTCCAAACCGGTAACCCGGCCATCGCTGGAACAAATAACCGGCTGATAAGCCACCCATAAATCGCCGGCCTGCAAGCCCTGATCGAGCTCAGACAGCACAGCAATACGTTGCGGTGTACTGGCATCGAGATCGGCATTAAACACCACCACCGCCTGACCTTTGCTTTTGGCGGCGTACATGGCAACGTCGGCGCAGCGCAGCAGTTCGTGACCGTCCTTACCCTGTAGCGGGTAATGCGACAGTCCAATGCTGGCCTCAACCTGCAACTTCATGGTGTCGATCAAATAGGCTTCGCGCAGCGCTTCACCAATTAATTCAGCCAGCGCCAAAGCCTGCGCCGGTGTTTGGTCGGGCAGAAAAACCGCAAACTCATCGCCACCGAGGCGAGCGATGCCCCAGGTGTCATCACGGTTCAATACCTCAACAATGCGCGGCCCAATTTCGCACAGCAGCCGATCGCCAAAGTGATGCCCGAGAGTGTCGTTGATTTCCTTGAAGCGGTTTAAATCGAACAACAATAAGGAGGCCGTCTGCTCCGGTTTCTGCTCCAGAGATTCCCGGATCCAGCGATGCAATTGCGCTCTATTCCCCAGGCTGGTCAGGCTGTCTTGCATCGCCTGTTGGTGCAACGTCAACCGCTGCATCAGATTGTCGAATGCCAAACCGATGGTCTGGTACAACAAATCCATAAACTCACGGTCACTAAAACCCGATTCGCGGCTGCCGATCACCAACACAGCCACCGCCGCACCGCTATCGAAAAGCGGCAAATAAACCCAGGGTTCCGGCCCTTGCTGCAACAGCAGTTCGCCGCTATCGATAACGCTCTGAATGGCTTGGGTGTGATACGCCAGGCTGTGACTGGGTTGTTGCGGATCGTTTAAATTGTGCCGCCACACCTCGCGCTCGACCCGGTAATATGCCACCTCACGACAGCCATCCTGACGCAGCAATTCCTGCAAGCAGGCGTGCAAGAAATCGTTCAAATCGCCCTGACGTTCGAGTTCGGTAGCCAGCCGCACCAAACCGCGCAAGCGACTTTGGCGTTCATTCATCAGGCGGTTTTGTTCCGCCAGCACCAGTTCGGCTTTGAGTCGGTCGGTGATGTCTTCGATGGTCAGCAGCGCGCGCTCGGTCTGATTCATCATGGTGGGTGAGATGTGCAGGGTCACCGTCAACTCACGCCCGCCCAGGGTATGCATCTGCCATTGACTGGGCACCGCGCCGCTGTGGCGAGCCTCACGGACCCGACGCAGTAATTGATAGAGCGAACCACGGCCATCGGGTTGATGACGCGGCAGCAAATCAGCCAGTTGCAGATCTTCTCCATCACCGACTTCAAACAGGCGTCGCGCCGCCTGATTGAAGTTGGTCACCCGGCCGTGCGGATCAATTACCAGCGCTGGCTGCACAGCGGTATCAAAAAAGGCGCGATAACGCGCATCGCTTTCCTGTAACTGACGCTCCAGGCCGAGCCGTTCAATCTCGGTAATGGCCCGGTCGGTATAAAGTTCCAGCACCCGATCGAGTGTCTGACTGGTGGTAAACGGCTGATCATGTAACAGCAGCAAGGCACCCAGCCACTGGCCCTGATGATTGTCGAGCCGGATAACGATGGTATGCGTCAGTTCATCGAGATTACTGAACCCCTTCAGCATAGAAGCGTCGAGTAAAAATTCAGCACGAGTCTGCTGCTGTATCACCGACAACTGGGAGGAGCTGGTCAAAACCGTATAGGGGGCAATCAATAATCCGTCGTGTACCCGCGCCAGAGTTTCCAGATTGTTGCCTTCAACCACGCGCATGATGGCAACCTGACGAATGCTCAACAAATAGGCCAGGCGCCGGCACAGGCTCTCCAAAAAAGCCTGACCGGTGGCAATAGCAACATCGGCATTGAGGTTTTCCAACCCCGCATCCAATTGGGCATGGCGTTTCGACTGGCGCTGCAACTGATCGGCATCGAGCAAAGCGCCATAAGCATGCAGTTGCCCCTTGGCGTCACGTTTGAACGACGAGCGCTCTTCGACGGCGCGATAGCCGTCATCACAGTGCTTGATCCGGTAACGCAGACTGATCGGGCTTTCGGTAATGCGGCTGCGATCATACTCAGCCCCCACCCGAACCCGATCGTCCGGATGAATCATTTCATAGAGGAAGCGAGTGGGATGGGCACCGATAAAGTCCGACGCCGGATAACCGGTCAGCTCTTCCACCGCCGGGCTGACACTCAACAGGCGCCATAAATCAGGATTGTGTTCAGAAACCACTGCATCGTAGAGCACCAGTGGCAAATGCGTTAACCAAACCGAAGCGTCTATTGTCCCCGTCTGATTGTCATCGCTGTCAGCAGACTGTTTTACCTTCTCCACCATGCTTATCCGTACTGTTTGGCTACATCCTGTTTCGGCCAGAGTCTAGCGAGTCATTAGCGGCTTTGCTGATTTTTTGTAATTGGCAGGCATAAAAAAAGCGTGGCCGGAAGCCACGCTAAGGGTTTGCCTATCATTCGGCACGAACACCTGAACGGCGTTCGTCAGTGTTTAGATACGGTTTTCAGTCTGAGCGTCGAAGAACACTGCCTTGCTCATATTGAACAGCAAGTCCATCTGTTCGCCCGGCTTGCCCGCTTCAGTCGGGTGTACCCGGCATTCGCATTCCTGACCGTTGATGTGCGTCAGCACCAGGGTGTCGGCGCCGGTCGGTTCGGTGACTTCGATCTTCACCGGCACACGGGTGACAAACGGCTGGGTTTCAACATGCGGCATCACGTGAGTGATTTGCTCCGGGCGAATGCCCAGCACGACGTTTTTGCCTTCGTGTGCAGACAGGTCGGCCTGACTCGGATCAACCGGCAGCTCGAAGTTTTTACCCTGAGATTCGATCTGTACCGCAAAGCCGTTCGCCGTTTTAATCACAGCGCATTCCAGGAAGTTCATCGACGGCGAACCCATAAAACCAGCGACAAAGATGTTGGCCGGATCGTCATAGACTTCCTGGGGCGTGCCGAACTGCTGGACGATGCCGTCTTTCATCACGGCGATGCGATCGGCCAGGGTCATGGCTTCGATCTGATCGTGCGTCACGTAAACGATGGTGGTGCCCAGACGCTGGTGCAGTTTCTTCATTTCGGTACGCATCTCGACACGCAGTTTGGCGTCGAGGTTCGACAGCGGCTCATCGAACAAATAAGTCTTGGGACGACGCGCCAAAGCACGACCCATGGCAACACGCTGACGCTGACCGCCAGACAGTTGCGATGGTTTGCGATCGAGCAGATTTTCAATCTGCAGCAGCTTGGCAACACGCTGCACTTCTGTGTTGATCTCTTCCTTCGGCATCTTGCGAATTTCCAAACCGAAGGCGATGTTCTTACGCACGTTCATGTTCGGATAGAGCGCGTAGCTCTGGAACACCATGGCGATGTCGCGATCTTTCGGCGCGGCATAGGTGACGTTGTCGTCACCGATCATGATGTCGCCAGAGGTAACATCTTCCAAACCGGCGATGCAGTTCAGCAGCGTCGATTTACCACAGCCGGACGGGCCGACCAGGATGATGAATTCACCGTCCTGGATATCCAGGTTGATGCCCTTGAGCACATCGGTGGTGCCAAAACTTTTATTGACGTTCTTGATGTTCAGTTCAGCCATGAGGGAACTCCATTAACCTTTAACAGACCCGGCCGTCAGGCCGCGTACGAAATACTTGCCGGCAACGACATAGACGATGATGGTAGGCAGCGCGGCGATGATGGCGCCGGCCATGTCCACGTTGTAACGCGTCTCACCGGTGGTGCTGTTGACCATATTGTTCAGACCGACGGTCACCGGCTGCGATGACGGATCGGAGAACACCACCCCAAACAGGAAGTCGTTCCAGATTTGGGTGAACTGCCAGATCACCGTGACCACCAGAATGGGGGTGGAGATCGGCAGAATGATGCGGAAGAAAATGGTCCAGAAACCGGCGCCGTCGAGCTTGGCGGCTTTGACCAGTTCGTGCGGCAAATTGACGTAGTAGTTGCGGAAGAACAGGGTGGTAAAACTCACCCCGTAAGCCACGTGCGTCAACACCAGACCGGGAATGGTACCGCCCAGATTCAACCAGCCGAGCAACTGAGATTGCGGCAACAGAATGGCCTGGAAAGGTACAAAGCAACCGAGCAACAACGCAGCAAAAAAGAAGTCACTGCCGCGGAATTTGAAGAAGCTCAGCACATAACCATTCAGTGCGCCCAGGATGGTGGAAATCGCCACCGCCGGAATCACAATCTTGATGGAGTTAAGGAAATAAGGTTTCAGACCGGTATCGCTGCGCGCACCGATCTGCACTTCACTCCAGGCCTGACGCCAGGCTTCCAAACTGAACGACTCCGGCCAGGCAATGAGCTGCCCCATGCGGATGTCTTCCATCGAACGCACCGATGTCAGGATCATCAGAATCAGCGGCAGCAGATAATAAGCGGCCACAATAATCAGGACACCGTAGAGGATGGCGCGCCCGGTAACAGGTTGGTAACGTTTGCTGGTATCACGCATCTTTTGGCTTCCTCAATTCGGAGTACAGATAAGGAATCAGAATCGCCAGGATGGTCATCAACATAATGACCGCCGACGCCGCGCCCACACCCAGACGTCCACGCTGGAAGGAGAACTGATACATAAAGATGGCCGGCACGTCGGTGGCATTACCCGGACCGCCGCCGGTCAAGGCAACGATCAAATCGAAGCTCTTGATCGCCAGGTGCGCCAGCATAATAAAGGCGGAGAAAAACACCGGTCGCATGGACGGAATAATGATGCGCGAGTACACCGAAAACAGGCTGGCACCATCGAGCTGAGCCGCTTTGATGATGGAGGTATCAATACCCCGCAGACCGGCCAGGAAGATCGCCATGACAAAACCACTCGATTGCCAGACCCCGGCGATCACCACCGTGTAGATGGCCATATCCGGGTTAACAATCCAGTCGAACTGGAAACTTTCCCAACCCAGGTTATGAACAAACCGCTCGATACCCACGGTCGGGTTCAGCAACCATTTCCACACCGTACCGGTGACGATGAAAGACAGCGCCATCGGATACAGATAAACGGTTCGCAAAGCACCCTCAGCACGGATCTGCTGATCCAGCAGGATGGCCAACACCAATCCCACCAACATACAGACACCGATAAACAGAGAACCAAATACCACCAGATTCCACAGCGAAGATAACCAGCGCGGGTTCTGGAACAGCTTGACGTACTGTTCAAAACCAACGAAGTCGTAACGCGGCAAAATGGTCGAATCGGTCAGCGAAATCACGCTGGTCCAGATAATAAAGCCGTAGATAAAAATGATGGCAATGGCCACCGTGGGCGACAACACCAGCTTGGGCAGCCAGTAGTCCAACCCCTTTTTGCTTGTTACCGACATAAGTCTTCCGTCCGTTCACACAAAGCAGATTCAAAAAGTAGTTCAGCGGCGCAAAGTCAGGTTGGCCGACTGAGCCCTTTTTGAAACAGTCTGGGTATAAAAAGGCGGCGCGGATGCGCCGCCTTTTAGCACTGCGTTAATGCAGTTTTATGTCACTTACTGAGCCGCACGGATAGCGCGAGCCATTTGAGTGGCAGCCTGTTCAGCAGTCATGCTGCGAGAGTTGAAGTACTCAGTCACAGTATCGAAGATTGCACCCTGAACACTGGAACTGGTAGACATGCCGTGTGCCATGGAAGGAACCAGACCACCGGTTTCAGCGGTTGATTTGAAAGCATCCATCGCTTGTACCGCACAGCTGTCAAAAGCGCTCATGTCCATATCGGTACGAACCGGGATAGAACCTTTGTTCAGGTTGAAGGTCTGCTGGAATTCATCGGACAGTACCAGAGCAGCCATCGCCATCTGAGCTTCGGTGCTGTCTGCATTCGGCTGTTTGAACATCGCCAGAGAGTCGATGTTGAAAGTGAACGCATCTTCAGTACCCGGGAACGGCGCACAGACGTAGTCGGTGCCTGGCTCCATGCCAGCGGCGGTGAATTCACCCTTGGCCCAGTCGCCCATGAACTGCATAGCGGCTTCGCCACGGATAACCATGCCAGTCGCTACGTTCCAGTCACGACCCGGAGCGCCCTGGTCGATGTAGTTGCTGACGCGCTTAAACTGTTCCAGCGCTTCGATCATGGTGTCGCTTTGCAGCGCGTCCTGATCGTGGTCAACAAAGACGTCTTCGAAGAAGTCCGCACCACCGACAGCCAATACAATGCTTTCGAAGGTAGTCGCGTCCTGCCAAGCCTGACCGCCGTGAGCGATCGGAGTAACACCGGCCGCTTTCAGCGCGTCGGCAGCGGCCCACAGTTCGTCCATAGTGGTCGGGATTTCAACACCAGCGCTTTCAAATACCGCCGGGTTAGCCCACATCCAGTTAACGCGGTGAACGTTGACCGGAGTGGCAACGTATTCGCCGTCGTGCTTCATGTAGTCAGCAACGATGGTCGGCAGTTGCTCGTCCCAGTTATTTTCTTCAGCCACGTCATCCAGGCTGGCCAGGAAGCCGAGGTCGCCCCATTCCTGAATTTCCAGACCTTTGATCTGGGCCGCTGCCGGCGGGTTGCCAGACACAGCGCGTGAACGCAGTACGGTGTAGGCGTTTTCACCGCCGCCACCAGCGACCGCGAAGTCGATCCAGGTATGGCCTTCGTCTTCGACCATTTCTTTCAATACGGAAATAGCGCGTGCTTCACCGCCGGAGGTCCACCAGTGCATCACTTCGATTTCACCAGCTTGAGCGCCAGCAGCCAGGGTGCCACCCAGTGCCATTGCCATCATTGTTTTCTTAAACATATCGCTCAGTCCTTCTGTTGTTGTTGTGACTAGCTGTTCTTACTAGTTTTCGAGGCAAACCGAACCGGAATTGCCGGTCCAGTATTTGGAAAGGGCATCGTTCGGACTCGGTACAACCGCCTTCCAACACCGGGACTCTAGTTGCAGCGAAGGTCAATGACACGTCTAAAAAGGCAACCGAGCGTAACAAAGGCTAACAGGGAGAGGGCAAAGCAAAGTGTTACCGGTGTTACTGTGAGTGACACAGTATTTAACCGTCGCCAACAAGCGCAGCACTGGGTGGTTCCTGGCGGAGAAAATCGGTGCGGAGGGTAACAGCCGGTAACGATGGTTACCGGCGGCATGTAACAAGATTGTTACACTTGTGAAGTTTGAAACAGTTCACTGCACAGGCTGGCGATGGCCTGTAAGCCTTCGACGTCGGCTTCGGTGAAGTCATCAAGCTGGTCGCTGTCGATGTCCAGCACGGCAACGACGTCGTCATCGACCAAAACCGGCACCACCACTTCCGAACGTGACTGGCTGCTGCAGGCAATATGACCCGGGAAGGCATCGACATCGGGCACCCACTGAGTGGTCGCTTCCTGCCAGGCCGCACCACACACGCCCTGGCCAAAACCAATGCGCGTACAGGCGATATCGCCCTGGAACGGGCCGAGTACCAGTTCATCGCCATCAACCAGATAAAAACCCACCCAGAAAAAGCCGAAGGTCTGACGGATGGCAGCGGCGAGATTGGCCAGGTTGGCGGTACGATTGGGCTCGCCACTGATCAGGCCCCGCAATTGCGGCAATAAGTCAGCGTACTGCTGCTGACGATCAGCGGCGCTGTTGATGTTGAGAGTCTCAGCCAAGGTTCGGCGCTCCAGGTGCAGCGGCCTGCTGGGCCGCCAGTTGTTTGTAGATAGTCAGGGCGCGGTCTTTGTCACCGCGACGCTCATACAGCGCCGCCAGTGCCTGGCCAGCCTGAACCGACGGTTGTTGTTGCCAGGCCGCCTGCAAATAGTTTTCCGCCTGCCCCCACAGCGCCTCGCGCTCACTGAGCAAACCCAGGACCGTCTGCGCCGCGGCTGACGGCTGGCGCGAGCGAGTCAGGATCGACTCACCCAGACGCAAGGCATCGCTGTTGTTAAAGGGCAGCTCAGCCAGTAACTGCCAAAGTTCGTCCGCAGGCGCGCGTTCCAGGGCTTTTTTCAGCCGATCGTAGGCTTCATTCAAGCGCTCATGCCGCGCCAGACAACGCACTTCGGTCGCGACCAGCCCAGGCTTTTGGCGCATGCCGCGAGGCAAGGCTTTCAACACCGAACTGTTCGGCGTGCCCAAGGCGTAGGCTTGTTCGACCAAAGCGCGGCCGGCCAGCCGTTGCCACTGTTCACGATCGTCCGGATTCAACGTCGGCGCCGCTTCGATACGACGCAGTGCTTTGTCGGCCTGGCCTTCATCAATCAGCGCGCGCCAATAAGGCGGCTGAATAAAACGCACCGCGGCCAGCTCCGGCTGACGTTCAACCAGATCGACCAGCGCCTGGCTGTTGCCGTGCTGAATCAGCTGATTAGCCTGCAGCGACCAGGCCGCCAGCGCCATGCCCGGATCGGCTTCAATAAAGTCGGCCAACCGTTCCGACCAACTGGGATGATTACGATCAGGCACCAACGTCATTAAGCGCGGCAGGCGCTCCGAACCGCCGGCTTTGACGACCTTGTTCAGCGCCGACAAAGCGGTGGCATCGTCGCCGGTCAGCCAGGCACGAACCGCGCGCTCGGTTTCCACCCGGGCGGCACGACGATCGCGATGGTCGCGATAACGCCGCACTAAGCGCACCGGATTCACACCGCGCCACAACCGCAGCACCAGCCACAGCGCCAACAGGCCAACGACCAACAGACCGAGCGCCGCCCAGAGGGTGATTTCGACCATCCACTGACCCCAGGCCAGCATGACGTAGCCCGGATGGCGCACCATAAAATGCGCCAGCACACCGGCGGCTAATAACAGCAGGAACCACAGGACGATTTTGACGACAAGACGGCTCATTGGTCAGCCTCCGTCGTGGCAGAACGGCTCAGATAATTCTCCAGTGCCTGGACGCTGGCGTTGATATCCGGCAAGTCCGGGTTCAATGCTGTGCCTTCCAATTCAGCCAATTGCTCGAGCAGCGGCTGCACATCCAGTTCCTGGCGCATCGGCGCCAATTGTTCACTGAGCTGACGTAAGGCGGCATCGAACAACGGCTGCTCGCGCGACAGCAAGGCCAGCTGCACTTCTTCGAGCAGCAGACGGCTGTGCTGACGCCAACGTTCGAAATCGTCGAGCAGCGGCGACGCCTGATGATCAGCTTCCAGACGGCTGATGGTCACCAGGCTGCCCAGGCTGTTGCGGAACGCCGCCCAGGGTGAAAGATCTGCTTCGGTATCTTCTTGCTGCTCCGGTGCCAGCCGTTGCGCGGGCGTCCATTGCAGGCCGGCCAGGCGTTCATCAATGGCATCGAGCCGGAAATAGAGGCCGTTAATATCCGGCGCCTCGATGGACTGCAACGCCAGACGATCCTGCGCAATCTGCCGACGCACCGGCAACACCGCAGCGGCGCTCAGATCGGCCAGCACCTGATCGGCGGCATCGAGCAGGTTTAACGCCACCTGCGCATTGCCATCCAGTTGCAGGCGACGCTCGGCCAGTCGCAGCAGCGCCAGCGCTTCTTCTAACGGCCATTGGTTGGCATCGAGGTCGTCGCGGCGTGACAGGCGCTGAGCGGTATCGACCACCAACTGCTCCATCTCGTCGCGAGCGTTATTGAGTTCGCTGCGCAGATCATCGCGCGCCTGCTCGGCCCGATTCAGTTCATCGTTCAGCCGCGACACTTCAGCAGCCAGACCGGCTTGCTGTTGTGGCAGGCTGGTCCAGGCGGACCACTGCACCATAAACTGCTGATAATAAGGACGACCCCAGTAGTATCCGGCGGCGGCTAACAGGCCAATCACAATCAACAGCACCAGCACAATACGCCAGCCGCGACCACCGCCTTTGCGGGCCTTGGTTTTACGGGGTTTGGCTTTTGCTTTGGGTGGCGCTGTGGCGGCATGAGCTTCCGCGGTTTTGGACGACGCCGGCTCTGGCGTATCAGTCGTCGTGGTCTGCTTATCTTGATCGGTCATGGGCTCGCTTCAATCTCCGCTGGGCCGGGCACCGGCACAGTGTACGAGGTTCGACAGCACGTCGTCACCTCAGCCTTGCTGCAAATAGTGCGCAACGATATCGAGCGCTGCACCACCGGTGTCTTCGCCATTGATGCCTTGTTCCTGCGCCCAATCGAGCAGGCGCGCCGAGCTGAACAACCAACGGCCGCGCCAATCACGCCAACCGGCATCCTGCGCCAGCAAGCCTTCAGCCAGGGTCAGGGAGGACACCAGCATAGCGTCTGCCTGCTCGCGCTGCGCGGACAACTCAATCAACGCCTCGGCTTTCAGCGCACGTCGATAGACGGTCATTTCAGTCACTTCTGCGCCACGACGCTGCAGGGTTTCGGCAAACACCGAGCGGCCGCCCTCGCCTTTGACCACCAACCATTTCTGGCCAGCGACCGCGCGCGTGGACGGCAGTGTTAAAACCGCTTCGGCGGTGTTGGCCGAGTCAGGAAATTGCGCCGCCAGATCGGCTTGCGCCAGCACCTCGGCCGTGGCCGGGCCGTTGCACAACCAATGCAGGCGCACCGGCGGCATTGGCCAGTAGCGATCCAACGCCTCGGTTAAGGCTTCGGCGGCGCGACGGCTGACGCAGATAACGCCGGCAAACTGATCCAGTTCCAGCCACAAACTGCGCTGAGCAGGCGTTTCTTCAAGCCGGGTCAGTCGCCATGGATCGACCAGCGTCAGCTCAATGTCCAAGGCCGCCAGACCGGCGCGCCAACGCGACCAGTCGGTTTCCGGCTTGGGCAATAACAGACGCATCAGTCGGCCAATTCCGCCAGAATGGCATCGGCGCCTTGTTGGATCAGCTCTTCGGCCAACGACAAACCGAGCTTTGACGCCTGATCCAGACGTTCGGCTTCGCTGGCCGCCAGAGCGACGTCGCCCTGAGCGCGCAGCAACGTCTTGCCATCGGGCCGACCAACGCGGCCTTCCATACTCAGACGACCATTACCCAGCACGGCAAAGCCGGCAATCGGCACCGAACAACTGCCTTCCAGACGGCGGTTCATGGCGCGCTCAGCGGTCACACGCAAACGAGTATCGGCGTGCATCAACGGCAGCAGGCGCTCACGCACGGCCTCATCGCCAGCACGAATTTCAATGCCGACAGCGCCCTGGCCGACGGCCGGTAGGCTGAGCTCGGTATCGATGGTGTGTCGAATGCGGTGTTCGAGTTCCAAGCGGCGCAAACCGGCCGAGGCCAGCACGATAGCGTCGTAATCGCCGTTATCGAGTTTGCCCAGGCGGGTGCCGACGTTGCCGCGCAAGAAGCGGATTTCCAGATCCGGCCGCGCCGCCAGCAATTGCGACTGACGCCGCAGCGAGGAGGTACCGACAATGGCACCCTGAGGCAAATCATTCAGATGCGCATAGTTGTTGGAAACAAAGGCATCGGTCGGGTCTTCGCGTTCGCAGATCACCGCCAGCTCAAAGCCTTCCGGCATCACCATGGGCACGTCTTTCATGGAGTGCACGGCAATATCAGCCTCGCCGTTTTCAATGGCGCGCTCCAGCTCTTTGATAAACAAGCCTTTACCGCCGACCTTAGCCAGCGGCTGATCGAGAATCTGGTCGCCGCGTGTGGTCAGCTTGACCAGTTCGATGGTCAGATCGCTGTGCAGTCGCTCCAAAGCCTGTTTGACGTATTCGGCCTGCCACAGAGCAAGCGGGCTTTCCCGGGTGGCGATGCGCAAGATATCGGACATGAAAACGGCTCCTTTCAACAAGGCGCGCAGTGTAACAAATTCACGCCCGGCGGGTGCGTTCACGCGCCATAAAAAAAGCCGGCATTTAGCCGGCTTGGCTGCTCAATGGCAGCGTCCCTCTGTCAGGCTCGGGCCTGATCAAATCAAATTCAGTCGCGCAGGGTTTTCATCGCCCCGGTCCAGGCAACCAGTTCGTTGAGCATGGCGGTCAGCGCATCCAACTGCATGGCTTGCGGTTTGAATTCGCTGAAGTTTTCGAAATCGGTGAACAGGCTCAATTGCACCTGATCACGCACATGCGCCATGCGCAGTTCAGAAGCGATCTGACGCAGATGCTCAACCGCACGCACACCACCAGCACTGCCGAACCCAACAAAGCCGGCGACTTTGTTATTCCATTCAGCGTTCAGGTAATCGAGGGCGTTTTTCAGCGCGCCCGGCACGGTATGGTTGTACTCGGGGGTGACAAAGACATAACCATCGTACTGGGCAATTTCCGCCGACCAGGCTTTGGTATGTTCTTTGGTGTACTGCTGCATCATTGCCGGTGCCGGCTCGTCCAGCAGCGGCAGATTAAAGTCGGCAATATCGACCAGTTTAAATTCAGCGTCGCTGCGCTTGCTGGCTTCGGCCAACACCCAATCTGCAACGGCTTTGGCATTACGACCCGGGCGAGTACTGCCCAGAATAACGGCGATCTTCAACATGGTTTGGCTCCTTTTGGCTGGCTGAGGTCAGCCTAGCGCTATTAATCAAAGCTGTGCCCGCAATATGACGGCTACCGAAAAGCAATCAATACTATTAAAATTCACGCAACATTTCCTGACAGGAAACCTTATGGATACCCTGACCAGCATGAAAGTCTTCGCCAATGTGGTGGAAGCCGGTACCTACGCCGCGGCAGCCCGGCAAATGGGACTGTCCAAAGCCATGGCCAGCAAGCACGTTATGCATCTGGAACAGCGACTGAATGCGCGCTTGCTGAACCGCAACAGTCGCCATCTGAGCCTGACCGAGTCGGGTCGGTTGTACTACGAACGCTGCCAGACGCTGCTGGAAGATCTCGATGAAATGGACGCCATCGTCAACCGCTCGGCAGTAACCCCAAGCGGCACCATCCGCCTGACCGCCCCGATCTGGCTGGCCAATACGCGCTTTACCAGCCTGCTGGCGGACTACCGGCGGCTGTACCCGGAAGTGACCTTCGATCTGGATATCAGCGGCCGTTTCAGCGACATCGTCGAAGAAGGTTTCGATCTGGCATTGCGCGCCAGTAATGACCTCAGCCCCAATCTCATAGCCCGACCGCTGACGGTGCTGGGATTTGCCCTGGTCGGCGCACCGGATTATCTCGACCGTCGCGGCCGCCCAACCGCCATCAGTCAACTCGAGGAGCACGATGCATTGACCTATTCGCTGGTCAAGCAGAGCGATCAATGGAGCCTGGAGGGACCAGAAGGCACAGTGCGAGCACCATTAAAACCGGTGCTGACCAGCAACAATGAAAACCTCTTACTGGCGGCGGCCCAGGCGGGCATGGGCCTGGCCTTATTGCCGCGGGAGATGGCGCGACGCGAATTGGAAAACGATCGGCTGGAGGAAGTGTTGCCGGCTTATTCACCCACACCGGGACAGCTGTATGCGGTCTACACCAGCCGGCGTTTGCTGTCGTCCAAGGTGCGCACCTTTATTGATTTTCTGGCCGAGCGCATGCCCGACCAGTGCGATGAGCAGTTGAGTTAATCGGCGTCCCGGCTGCCGCTGGTCACCCGATTGACGGCGTCGGTGACTGCCTCGCGGGTTTCGTCTTCCATCTTGGCCAAAGCGCTGACCGTCAGGAAAAACGCCATATCCACCGAATGGCGGTAATAACGCGCCGGCAGATTACTCAACGCCAGACAGGCAATATCGGCCAGCGTTTCTTCATCGAGCGTGCGCGCTTCCGGGCGCTTCAGCAGGTCTTCCACCACCAGTTTTTCATAGTAATTGGCAATCTGACTATCCAGGCTCATTGCGCCTTCTCCATACGATTAAGACGGCCTACGTAGCGGGCACCGCAGGCGATGCCCAATCAGCTTAGCGTTCGACATCCATACTCGCCACGCTTTGGAAACCGCGCGGCAATTTATTACCTCGGCGACCCCGCTCACCCAGATAGTGCTCCAGGTCAGCGCCTTTGAGTTTCAGTTTGCGTTTGCCCGAATGCACCACCAGGGTGTCATCCGCACCGAGCACCACAACAGCAACCATAAATTCTTCGTGCTCGGCCGCGCGCGACGCCGGCACGTTGATAATCTTGTTGCCCTTACCTTTGGCCAGCTCCGGCAAGTCGCGCACCGGGAACACCAGCAAACGGCCTTCGTTGGTCACCGCCGCCAGATAATCACTGGCCAATTGCGTGATGGGTGACGGCGGCAACACCTGAGCGTTGGTCGGCAAACTCAGCACCGCCTTGCCGGCTTTTTTATTACCGGTCAGATCGCTCAATTTGCCGACGAAACCGTAGCCGGCGTCCGAAGCCAGCAGATATTGCTTATCCGGTTCGCCGATCAACAGGCCTTTCATTTCTGCGCCCGGTGGCGGGTTAACCGTCTTGGAAATCGGCTCACCCTGCCCCCGCGCTGACGGCAGCGTATGGGTCGGCAAGGTGTAGGTGCGGCCGGTGGAATCGAGCAGCACCGTCGGCTGATTGCTCTTGCCGGGACCGGCAAAGGCGAAACCATCGCCGGCTTTATAGCTCAGACCATGCGGATCGATATCGTGGCCTTTGCCGGCACGAATCCAGCCTTTTTTCGACAGCACCACCGTGACCGGTTCGGACGGCAGAATCTGGTTTTCGTTAAAGGCCTGAGCCTCTTCGCGCACCACCAAACGGGTGCGGCGGTCGTCGCCAAACTGATCGGCATCGGCGAGGATTTCTTTCTTGATCAGGGTACGCAAACGCGCTTTTGAACCCAGCGTTTTTTCGATGCGATCGCGTTCGGCCGACAGCTCATCCTGCTCGCCGCGAATCTTGATCTCTTCCAGTTTCGCCAACTGACGCAAGCGGATTTCCAGAATGGCTTCGGCCTGAATTTCGCTCAGCCCGAAGCGCTTGATCATTTCCTGCTTGGGTTCGTCTTCGGTGCGGATGATGTGGATCACTTCATCGATGTTCAGATAAGCGATCAACAAACCATCGAGAATATGCAAGCGGGCAAGAATCTTATCGAGTCGGTGCTGCAGACGACGGGTCACCGTCGTAGTCCGGAATTCCAGCCACTCGCGCAGAATGTGGTCCAGCGATTTCACCTGCGGCCGGCCATCGATGCCGATCATATTCAGGTTGATGCGGATGGTTTTTTCCAGGTCAGTCGTGGCGAACAGATGGTTCATCAGGTCATCGACATCGATGCGATTCGAGCGCGGTTCGATCACCAAACGGGTCGGGTTTTCGTGGTCCGATTCGTCGCGCAGATCCGACACCATCGGCAGCTTTTTGTTCTGCATCTGCTGGGCGATCTGCTCGATCACCTTGGAGCCGGACACCTGATAGGGCAGCTCGTAAATCACGATATCGCCGTTTTCGACCTGATAGCGGGCACGCATCTTCACCGTGCCACGACCACCTTCGTAGATCTTGCGGATGTCTTCGCGCGGCGTAATCAATTCGCCGCCGGTGGGGAAATCCGGGCCTTTGATATGCAGCATCAAATCCGCCACCGAGGCATCGGGCGTATCCAGCAGATGCACGCAGGCCGCGGCGATTTCCCTGATGTTGTGCGGCGGAATGTCGGTAGCCATACCCACGGCAATACCGGTGGTGCCGTTCAACAGAATATGCGGCAGGCGTGCCGGCAGCACCGCCGGCTCTTCCATGGTGCCATCGAAGTTCGGCACCCAATCGACGGTGCCCTGGCCGAGCTCTTCGAGCAGCAGCGCCGCGTGGGCGTGCAACCGCGATTCGGTATAACGCATCGCCGCAAAGGATTTGGGATCGTCCGGCGAACCCCAGTTGCCCTGGCCGTCGACCAGCGGATACCGATAAGAGAACGACTGCGCCATCAATACCATGGCTTCGTAGCAGGCGCTGTCGCCGTGCGGATGGTACTTACCGAGCACATCACCGACGGTCCGCGCCGACTTTTTATACTTGGCCGAAGCGCGCAAGCCCAGCTCACTCATCGCATAGACAATGCGCCGCTGCACCGGCTTCAAGCCATCGCCAATGTTCGGCAAGGCCCGGTCCAGAATGACGTACATGGAATAGTCCAGATACGCCTTCTCGGTGAACTGGCTTAACGAGAGGGTTTCAGTGTATTCGGTGCTTTGATCGGTCATTCGCGCGCCTCAGAGGAAAACAGCTCGGGCGGCCAACAGAGCCCGCCCCGGCAATTCAGGCGGAAGTGTCGCAATTTCAGGGAGTTATGACAATCGGGAAGGGCGGTAAGGCCGGACTAGCGGGCAAAATAGCTGTGGAAGTAGGCGCGACCGTCCTCAACAAAGATCTCCGTGTAGAAACGCCATATTTCACAGCCCTCGACCATCAGGCGGGGAAAGGCGATTGAGTAAAAGTCAAAGACATCGTGTTGCGTGACTTTAATCTGGCTGAAATCATCCAGATGATCGAAGTAGGTTGCATCGGAAGCCGGAGCAAAACCGCCCGGTTGCCGACACTCAATGGGATCACGTGTAAAGAGATTTTGGTAGAGATAGGACGCCTCATCCTGCAGGCCTGAGTAGATTCGCTCCCTGGCAATGTATTGGTCGGCATCAGACAACCCGCGCTCTGGCACCAGAACCATGATGGCATCCACGTCTTGCGTTTGAACCGCGGCGGCGTACTGTTCAATCGCTGCCCGAACCAGCGCGGTATCATCACTGGCGTAGGTCAGTACCGGCCATACCAGCTCGATCAACAGCACCAACAACCCCACTTTGCCGCTTGTCTTACAGTGTTCTGTCATAGCGCCCCCCAAGATTTATACACAATAGCAGCCAGCCACAGTGCAAAAGTGATGAGCAGCAAGATAGCGGTGACGATGACGACATAGGTCACCAACAATCGTGCATTTCTATATTCTTTAAAGACGCCAGGACGCTCTATGAGGACCACGACGTAGAGAGCATTAAAGAAAAACATTCCCAGCAAAAACAGAACGAAGCTGAGCAAATGTGAAAACGGCAGGGTGACAAACAGTACGTAAAGGGAGGGCGGTAATTGGATCAGAAAACTCACCCAGCCTCGTTTCCAAACTTTCGTTTGGGGGTCACTGTCCGATAAACGATCTCGGCCCATACTGTCGATATTCCTAATTGACGCACACACCAATACCTTACCACCGCCACTCATTCATACCCGTTTTAGCATTCGTTTTTTTATCGCACTGAGCGCCCGGCAGCTTTCCGATTACCTGAATTTAAAGCAAACTCTCACCGGTATTGAAACGCATACCACAACCGTAATTTTCATACCAATAGCGGATATTGAAATGGGCCAACTCCGTGAACATTAAAACAGGCGCCATTTTGCTACTCGCCGGTGGCCGCAGCCGCCGTATGGGCAGTAATAAGGCCCAGTTACCCATGGCGGGCACGACCTTGCTGAACTGGCAACGCGAACGCTTGAGCGGCTTGGAATTGCCGGTCTGGCTTAGCGGGCCGGATGGCATCGTGGATCAGCAGCCTGATTTCCAAGGGCCCTTGGCCGGGTTGCATAGCGCTCTGCAACAACATCCTGAAATAAGCTTTTGGTTGCTGATGCCAGTGGATATGCCGGCGCTACCGGTAGCGCGATTGCGTCAACTGGCAATAAGCGTAACGGACAAAGCGGTACCAGTGGCGTTCCAGCATTCACCGCTTCCCTTGGCGATTCCGGCCAGTACGCAACTTTTCGATACGCTAACCAACTGGTTGCAACAGGCCGATGGTCCCAGGTCGATTCGTGCCTTGATGACAGAATTTAACGGCTACTGGCTGGAAGAATCGCTCAGTGAGAACGAGCAACTCAATGTGAATACCCCGGAAGACTGGCAAGCGTTTTTGCAAACTGTGAAATAATAAGGTTACAGCAAACGCACAGCCTTAGCGGCCAACGCATTTAATTCACTGCCATCAGTTTCCAGATAGTCTTTGATGTCTGCACGCATCGGTGGCGCCCAGAATTTAGTGACGTGTGCAGCAACCACTTCAGCGGCATTTTCTTCGCCATCTTTTATCGGGGTATGATCGGCGATCTGGTTGATCATCTTGATCAGGTTTTGGGTTCGATGACTCATGCTAATCACTCATTCAAAAAACGGACGCTGTTTATCAGCAATAAGCCAACTGACGCTGATCACGGGCAAAACCGACCAGGCGAATGCCATAGTCTTTCGCCTGTTGTACCGCCAGGCTG
Organism: Saccharospirillum sp. HFRX-2; assembly: GCF_043196805.1. Taxonomy (NCBI): domain Bacteria; kingdom Pseudomonadati; phylum Pseudomonadota; class Gammaproteobacteria; order Oceanospirillales; family Saccharospirillaceae; genus Saccharospirillum; species Saccharospirillum sp. HFRX-2. Next base: position 1,076,054 of record NZ_JBEBMU010000001.1, on the reverse strand, counting down.
GAGGCGCCACTGACCGTCACCATCGCGCCCAAATCACACTGGGCGGCCTTGGCAATCAGCTCGAAACTGGCGCGACTTGATAACAATAAAAAACCGCTGTCGGTGTTGATCTGTTCGCGGCTTAACGCGCCGATGAGTTTATCCAGCGCATTGTGTCGGCCCACATCTTCGCGCGCCGCTTTAATAGTACCCGTTTCATCGCACCAGGCCGCGGCGTGAATGGCGCCGGTCAGTTGTTGCAAGGGCTGATGCTGCTGCAACTGATTCAAAGCAGCTTGCACTGCCTCGGCCGTCGGTAGCGATCTTGGCGTGACCTTCGGCAAATCACGTATTACCTGATCGAGCGAATCCTTGCCACAGAGACCACAACCGCTGGGACCGGCCATGGTTCTGCGTTGCTGTTTCAACGCATCCAAACGCGCGCCATGAATATGCAGGTCGAGTTCTAGGCCTTTTTTGCCATGGTCAATCAGGTTCAGATCGTAGAGTTCTTTGGCATTTTCGATAATGCCTTCGCTCAAACTAAACCCCAGAGCAAAGTCTTCCAGGTCGGTCGGCGTCGCCATCATTACCGCCTGGGTCTGGCCGTTGTAGCTAAACGCCACCGGCAACTCTTCAGCCAGGCTGTCGTCTTGCTGCGTTTCATTCCAGCCCCGATCAGTGCGGTTGCGCACGCCTAGCTTAGCGATTCGGTAACCGCTGTGGTCGGTTTCTGTCAGTGCCTTGATCGCCATCTTTATTTCACTGCGGTCGCGTCGGATTCAACGGCGGTTTTCAAAAAGCCCCATTGCTTTTTATGGTGTTCGCGATGTCGCTGTTGCCAGGCACTGGGGTTGGCGACTTTTTCACATTGCACAGCGGTGACCTTGTATTCCGGGCAGTTGGTGGCCCAGTCGGAATTGTCGGTGGTAATGACATTGGCGCCGCTGACCGGGTGATGGAAGGTGGTATAGACCACGCCCGGTTGCATCCGTTCGCTGACCTTGGCTTGCAGCACGGTGTCACCACTGCGGCTGGTAATGCCGACCCAGTCACCGTCGTTAATGCCACGCTCGTCGGCGTCGTGTGGATGTATTTCGAACCAGTCCTGGTCGTGCCAGCTCTGGTTGTCGGTGCGTCTTGTCTGAGCGCCAACGTTGTACTGGCTGAGGATTCGACCCGTCGTCAGCAGCAATGGAAAACGACGGTTGGTGCGTTCGGTGGTGGGCACATAATCGGTGACCACAAAACGGCCTTTGCCAATCGGGAAATCCTGCTCGTGCATGATCGGCGTGCCATTTGGATGGTCGTCGTTACACGGCCACTGAATGCTGCCCAGTTCGTCGAGCTTCTGGTAAGTGACGTTTTTAAAAGTCGGCGTCAGGCTGGCGATCTCGGCCATGATTTGTTCCGGGTGTTGGTAATCCATTTTGTAACCCAGAGCATTCGCCAAATCCTGAGTGATTTCCCAGTCGGCTTTGCCGGCTAAAGGCGGCATCACTTTGCGCACGCGATTAATGCGGCGCTCGGCGTTGGTGAAGGTGCCGTCTTTTTCCAGAAAGGAAGATCCAGGCAATAATACATGCGCAAACTTGGCGGTTTCGTTGAGAAAAATATCCTGAACAATTAAACATTCTAACGAACCAAGCGCCTGTTCCACATGCTGGGTATTGGGGTCAGACTGAGCGATATCTTCGCCCTGAACATAGAGCCCTTTAAAGCTGCCATCGATGGCGGCGTCGAACATATTGGGAATGCGCAAGCCGGGTTCGTGATCAATCGTTACACCCCAGGCGGCTTCAAAACGCTGGCGCGAATCGTCTTGCGCCACGTGCTGATAGCCCGGTAATTCGTGCGGGAAACTGCCCATGTCGCAACTGCCCTGGACATTATTCTGACCACGCAACGGATTCACCCCAACGCCTTCGCGACCGATGTTGCCAGTCGCCAGCGCCAGGTTGGCGATGCCCATCACCATGGTCGAACCCTGGCTGTGTTCGGTCACGCCAAGGCCGTAATAGATGGCGCCATTGCCAGCGGTGGCATACAAGCGCGCGGCTTCACGCACGCGCTCGGCCGGCACGCCGGTAATGCTTTCGGTCGCTTCCGGTGAATGGCGTTGTTCGCGAATAAATGCATTCCAGGCGGCGTATTCATCGGCGTCGCAACGCTCGGCAATAAAGCGGCGATCTTCCAAGCCTTCGCTGACCACCACATGCGCCAATGCATTCACCAAAGCAACGTTGGTACCCGGACGCAACGGCAGGTGCAAACCTTCGGTGCCATGGGGCGTTTTCAACAAATCGATAGCGCGAGGATCGGCGACAATTAATTGCGCGCCCTGGCGCAAACGACGCCGCACTTGCGAACCGAATACCGGATGCGCATCGGTCGGGTTGGCGCCGATGACGATGATGCAATCGGCTTTCATCACCGAGTCAAAAGTCTGGGTACCGGCGCTTTCACCGAGGGTTTGTTTCAATCCATAACCGGTCGGCGAATGGCAGACGCGCGCGCAGGTATCGGTGTTGTTATTGCCAAAAGCGGTGCGCACCAACTTCTGCACCAAATAAGCTTCTTCGTTGGTGCAACGCGAACTGGTGATGCCGCCGACACTGTTGCGGCCGTGTTTGGCTTGAATGGATTTAATGCGTTCGGCGGCGAACTGAATGGCGTCTTGCCAACTGACCGGTCGCCAGGCTTCGTCGATATGATCGCGAATCATCGGCGTGGTCAGGCGGTCCGGATGGGTGGCGTAACCGAAGGCAAAGCGACCTTTCACACAAGAATGGCCATGGTTCGCCTGGCCGTCTTTAAACGGCACCATGCGCACTACCGTATTGCCTTTCAGCTCCGCTTTGAATGAACAGCCAACGCCGCAATAGGCGCAGGTGGTGACCACTGAACGATCCGGCTGGCCCTGTTCGATGACCGAGTTTTCCATCAGCGTTGCGGTCGGGCAGGCCTGAACACAAGCGCCGCAGGACACGCATTCGGAATCCATAAAGTCTTCATCCTGACCGGCGGCAACCTGCGAATCGAAACCGCGGCCGTCGATGGTCAGCGCGAAGGTGCCCTGCACTTCTTCGCAGGCGCGCACGCAACGCGAGCAGACGATGCACTTGCTGGCATCGAAGGTGAAATAAGGGTTACTGGTATCTTTGTCGGCGTCTAAGTGATTTTTGCCGTCGTAGCCGTAGCGCACTTCACGCAAGCCAACCGCACCGGCCATATCCTGTAATTCACAGTCGCCATTGGCGGAACAGGTCAGGCAGTCCAACGGATGATCGGAAATATACAGCTCCATCACATTGCGACGCAGTTTGGCGATGCGTTCGTTTTGAGTGGTAACGCTCATGCCTTCAGCCACCGGTGTGGTACAGGACGCTGGCAAACCGCGCCGACCTTCAATTTCGACCGCGCATAAACGGCAGGAACCGAAAGCATCGAGATTATCGGTGGCGCACAGTTTGGGAATCTGAATGCCGGCGATGGCGGCAGCGCGCATCACCGAGGTGCCTTCGGGTACGACAACGCTTTGACCATCAATGCTCAGCGTAACGGACTGACCCGTTGCAACGGGCGGCGGCGTGCCCAGGTCACGATCGGAACGGGTGCCAGGATCATAAATATGCAGCATGTTCAGGCCTCCGTGACGCTGACTGCGTCGCGTTGGAAATCATCGGGAAAGTGATTGAGCGCGCTGCGCACCGGGTTCGGCGTCATGCCGCCCATGGCGCAGAGCGAACCGTCTTCGAGGGTATCGCATAAATCGCGCAGTAAAATAAGGTTGTTGTCGCGTTCGTCATTGGCGCGAATGCGATCGATCACTTCCACGCCGCGCGTCGAACCAATGCGACAGGGCGTGCATTTACCGCAGGATTCCACAGCACAAAATTCCATGGCAAAACGCGCCTGCTTGAGCATGTCGACGCTGTCATCGAACACCACTATGCCACCGTGACCGACCACGGCGCCGACCTCGCCGAAGGCTTCGTAATCGAGCGGGGTATCCCACTGACTTTCTGGCAGATAAGCGCCGAGTGGTCCGCCGACTTGAACGGCGCGCATCGGTCGGCCGGTCGCAGTGCCGCCGCCGTAGTCTTCCAGTAATTCACGCAGCGTGACGCCAAAAGCCAGCTCGACCAGACCACCGCGTTCGATGTTTCCAGCCAACTGAAACGGCAAGGTGCCGCGCGAGCGACCCATGCCATAGTCGGCATAAGCCTGACCGCCATGGGCCAAAATAAAGGGCACCGCGGCAAAGGTGAGGACGTTATTAACCACCGTCGGCTGACCGAAAGCGCCATGCAAAGCCGGCAATGGAGGTTTCACCCTTACCTGTCCGCGCTTGCCTTCCAGGCTTTCCAAAAGCGACGTTTCTTCGCCGCAGATATAAGCACCGGCACCGAGGCGAACTTCCAGATGAAAGCCGCGACCGGAATTAAGGACGTTGTCGCCGAGATAACCCGCCGCTTCGGCAACGGCGATGGCCTCATTCAGAATCTCGTGCGCAACCGGGTATTCCGAGCGCAGATAAATAAAGCCGGTATCGGTACCCACCGCCAAACCCGCGATGGTCATACCTTCGATCAGCATAAAAGGATCGGCTTCCATCACCAGCCGATCGGCAAAGGTGCCAGAGTCGCCTTCATCGGCGTTGCAGACAATAAATTTGCGACCGGAATAGCGGCCGTGTTCGCGACTAGCGTCAGCATCCAAAACCGTCTGCCATTTAATACCCGCCGGAAAGGCCGCGCCCCCACGACCGCGCAGGCCCGAATTTTTTACTTCATCAACGATCTGTTGTTCGGTTTTATCCAGCGCCTGACGCAAGCCAACATAACCTCCGTGCTGGCAGTAATCGTCGAGCGACACCGGGTCGGTAATGCCGGCACGCGCAAAGGTCAGGCGTTGCTGGTTTTTCAGATAGGGATGTTGCTCAATCGGGCCCAGATAAAGTGCATGGCCGGGCTTGCCTTCGAGCAAACCACTGTCGAGCAAAGCCGGGATGTCTTCAGGCGCTACCGGACCATAAGCAACGCGGCCCTGATCGGTTTCGACTTCGACTAACGGCTCTAACCAAAACAGACCGCGCGAGCCGTTGCGTACCAGTTCGAACTTGGTGCCGCTGTTCAGCAAGGCCGCAGCCACTTCATCGGCACCGAGCGATAAAGCCGTGGTGTCACGCGGCACAAAAATACGCGTCATGCTTCCGGCTCCTGAATGATCAGCCGACGAGTGGCCGCCTGGTCCAGCAAGGTATCCAGCCGGCTGTTGGTGACCCGGCCATAAATGCGACTGTTCAGCCGCACCGCCGGGCCAGTCGCACAATTGCCCAGGCAATAAACCGGTTCCAGGCTCACTTCACCATCTGTTGTGGTCTGATGATAATCAATGCCGAGTTTTTGCTGAGCGTAGCTTTCCAACGACTGGCAACCGCGCGCCTGGCAGGCTTCGGCCCGGCAGATTTGCAGGCGGGTACGACCGGTCGGCTGGGTATTAAAATCGTGATAGAAACTGATCACCCCATGCACTTCGGCGCGGGTAATCTGCAAACCCTCGGCAATAACCGGCACTGCGGTTTCGGGAATATAACCGAGGTCATCGCGAATACGATGCAGCAGCGGCAACAGCGGCCCTGGCCGGGCTCTAAAGGCCGCAATTTCGGCGTTTAACCAGTCCAGCGAGAAGTCCGGCTGGACGGGCGAAGATTGAGAGGCATCAGACATAATGATTTTTTGTACGGCACGGTCGTTGTTATTGTGAATGGCGCTTATCGAAGGTGGCGATCACGCTGTAGCAGTATAGCTGGGCCAGCTGAGCAACACCGCGCTATTGTGATCCGAACACCTTCGCAAAGCCCGACCCAGGCCGCAAATAGACCGAAGGGCGTCGGTGCTGAGCATCCCGGTCGCAGTGTGCCACGCCGGAATGCCCTGGCTTCGCGGTTAAGCGGCGACCGAACCGTGCGGATCAATAACAAACTTCTTAGCTGCGCCACCGTCAAAATCGGCATAGCCTTGCGGCGCCTGGTCGAGGCTGATCAGCTGCACATTCACCGCCTCGGCGATCTGCACCCGGTCGAACAAAATCGCCTGCATCAGCGCGCGGTGGTATTTCATCACCGGGCACTGACCGGTATGGAAGGAGTGCGATTTCGCCCAGCCCAAACCAAAGCGCATGCTCAACGAACCCTGCTGAGCAGCCACTTCAGCCGCGCCCGGATCTTCAGTCACATACAAACCCGGTATGCCGATTTCGCCACCGGCGCGAGTGACCTGCATGGCCGAGTTCAACACCGTGGCCGGTTGCTCAACATGGTGATGATGACCGCAGGCATGTGCCTCGAAACCGACGCAATCAACAAAGCAATCGACCTCCGGCTCACCGAGAATCTGCTCCAGCATCTCGGGCAATTCGGCATCCTGTTTCAAATCGATGGTGGCGCAACCAAAACTGCGCGCCTGGGCCAGACGTTCGTCGATCATATCGCCGACAATCACGCAGGCCGCGCCAAGCAATTGCGCACCGGCCGCCGCAGCCAGTCCCACAGGGCCAGCGCCAGCAATATAAACCGTTGAACCCGGACCGACACCGGCAGTCACACAACCGTGGAAACCGGTCGGGAAAATATCGGACAGCAGCGTCAGATCGCGGATTTTCTCCATGGCCTGATTTGGATCGGGGAATTTCAGCAGGTTAAAGTCGGCGTAAGGTACCATCACATACTCAGTCTGGCCGCCAACCCAGCCGCCCATATCGACATAACCATAGGCCGCACCAGGACGCGCTGGATTCACATTCAAACAAATACCGGTTTTGCCTTCCTTACAATTGCGGCAGCGACCACAGGCAATATTAAAAGGCACCGACACCACATCGCCGACCTTGAGGAATTCAACGTCACGGCCGCATTCGATGATCTGGCCGGTAATTTCATGGCCCAACACCAAGCCCTGAGGCGCGGTAGTACGGCCGCGCACCATATGCTGATCGGAGCCGCAGATATTGGTGGTGAGCACTTTCAAAATAACGCCGTGATCGCAACGGCGCTTACCGATGGCGAGCTCGGGAAAAGCAATGGATTCGACCGAGACCTTGCCCGGACCCTGATATACAACACCACGATTAGATGCTTGAACACTCATCACTGTGATCTCCTGTCATTATTGTTGTTGTCGGCGTATCGAGCCTAACAAGGTGCCGGGATCAAACACCGAGCCTGCATACTAGAACTTTGAGTGCCCGCGAAGATTCCGCAAACGACATCGCAGCGACCTTTTATTCCTCTAAACGTCATCGGTGGGAACAGCATTCAGGCAGCCCGATAAAAGAGGAACGAAAACAACACAACCAGGATGAGTGACCGCTGTTCGAAACCAGCAAAAACAATCCGTTCTATTAGGGCAAGTATTGACCTGTTTAAGCACTAAGGTGGCCGTTCAATTTTCATCAGTAAGGAACCACATGAGCAAGGCTACCGTTTTCCCCAACCCCAGTTTTGTTTCGGTTAATGGAATAGAACTCGAAGTCTTCGAAGCCGGTCAGGAAAACACCGGTAACCCCGTCGTGCTGTGCCACGGTTGGCCAGAACTGGCCTACACCTGGAAAGAACAAATCCCGGCACTGGTCGCCGCCGGCTACCACGTCATCGCTCCCAACCAGCGTGGCTTTGGCAACTCCTCCTGCCCGAGCGAAGTAACCGCTTACGACCTGGAACACTTGAGCGGTGACCTGGTCGCCCTGCTCGACCACTACAACTATAAAGATGCCGTCTTTATCGGCCACGACTGGGGCGCCATGGTGGTGTGGGGCTTGGCGTTGTTGCACCCGACCCGCGTCAGCAAAATCGTCAACCTGAGCGTGCCTTACATGGACCGCGGCGAAATGCCCTGGATCGATATGCTCGAAGCCATCATCGGCCCTGACTACTACATGGTCGACTTCAACCGAAAACCGGGCGTCGCCGATGCCATTTTGGAAGCCAACACCGAAAACTTTTTGCGCAATTTGTATCGCAAAAACGAACCGATGGCCGCGCCAGAACCGGGCAATATGATGAGCAACCTGGCTCAGTCCGACAGCCCTGCCGGCGAACCGTTATTGAGCGACGACGACCTGGCGGTTTTTGTTGAGGCGTTCCAAAAATCCGGCTTCACTAGCAACATCAACTGGTATCGAAACCTCGACCGAAACTGGCACTTACTTGCCAACGTCGACCCCATTATTCAAAAACCGGCGCTGATGATTTATGGCGCACGCGATATGGTTCAGCCCTCTCCGACGCTGGCGAACTCCGTACCCCAGGTTGAAGTAACAACCCTGGATTGCGGCCACTGGATCAGCCAGGAAAAACCGGAAGAGACCAACCAGGCGATCATCAGCTGGTTGAAAAAGAACTAACCAACCTACAATAACGCACTAAAGAGTGTGGTTCCCGAAATAGCCAGGGGAGCCACACTCTTTCATTTCATTTTTTTGCAATAAGGAAGTTCAGTTTTGGAAGACGCCATTTTCTTCGCCAACCGGGACGAATTCAGCCAATGGCTGGAACAACACCACCAAAGCGAAACGGAAGTCTGGGTTGGCTATTTCAAAAAAAGCACCGGGCGCGCCACCCTGACTTGGTCAGATTCGGTAGACGCTGCACTGTGCATTGGCTGGATCGATGGCATTCGAAAATCGGTTGATGCTGAACGCTATAAAATTCGCTTTACGCCGAGAAAGGAAGGCAGCGTTTGGAGTGCGGTTAATGTTAAAAAGGTAGAGGAATTAATCAGAAGCGGTCACATAAAACCCGAGGGTTTAAGACTGTTTAAGGCTCGCAAAGACACCGAAGGTTACTCCGTTGATAGCATGCAACTGGAACTAGCCAGAGAGTACGAAGAGCGCCTTAAAGCTAATTCAAAAGCCTGGGCCTTTTTTGAAGAACTGGCGCCCTCTTATCGGCGACAGTCGGTTTATTGGGTAATGAGCGCCAAGCGAGAAGTTACTCGGCTGAAGCGGCTTGAGACATTAATTGCATCTTTTGAGGCTGGAGAGAGAGTGGCGGGTCTGGGTTAAATCCGTGCATTGACGGCCGATCGGGCCGACCACTAAAGCGCGCTCAACAGCAGCGCTGCGCCACCCAGGTAAAGCAGTATTAAAACCACGCTTTCAACACCAATTCTGCCCGGTCCGATACGCTCACGCCGGAGCAAACCCATCATCAACACCGCAGACATCAACAGCGTCAAAGAAACCCAAAGCTGAGCCGATTTGGTCATGGTGTGGTAGATCGAGCCATCGCGATAGGCGATGTCTGAGGCCGCCATAAAAAGCGTATCAAAGGCGTTACCGCCGATGATGCCACCGACAGCCAAGGTCAATGCCCCTCGTCTAACCGCCGCTATGGACGTCACCAGTTCCGGTATGGACGTAGAAATGGCCGTCAACATGACACCCACAACGGTCTGGGTTAAACCGGTCTTTGCTGCAATCACAGTCGCCGCTGGCTCGAGCGTCCAACCCGCCAATCCGAGCACCACAAATAACAGCGTGAATTCAACCCACAAACGCACCGTCGACGGCATACGGCTGATATCGTCTGGCTGGTCTGCGCGGGTTTCCCGGGTTTGAGTTGGCGTCCACATGGGCTTTTTATGCGCGCTCTGCGCCAGATGGAGGCCGTAGACATAGAAAATAAACAGCAGTGGGGAGGCAAGATGCACCTGCCACAGAGTGACCTCGGGCAGCAACGGCGTCATCATAATTAACGCCAGCAACATGATCAGTAACGCATTCTGGATCATGTTCGGTACCGAGGCTGCCGCGTGTTCCAGATTGGCACGGCGGTAAACCATATCGGCTACAGCCAGAAAGAAAGTTTGCACGGCAATACCGCCCAAAGCATTACTGACCGCCAGTTCCGCATTGCCGTTCCACGCAGCGGTGACCGACAGCACCGAGCCACCAATAGAGGTACTAAAGCCAAGCAACACCGCCCCTGCTGCCGCTTCACCGATGCCGGTACGATCCGCCAGCTGGTCAACCACAGCGGTGATACGAGTACCGGCCAGAGCAATAATCAGAGCGCAGCCTGCAAAGACCAGCAACCCCTGTACCAGGGTCCAGCTGTCAGGGTTCAGCAAGGGAGCGCTCCTTCTTTGGCCGGTAGAATTTGGGTCAGTGGCGTGATACCGATAGAGGCAGGCTAAACGTGCGGATGCACAGTGACAAGTCAGCCATCAGCACACTAGCGTTACTACATTACGTTTGGAATCCTGTCTGCTTTGATCGGTAAGCCGGTGTTGCGGAAGTTCCACAGGTCGGGTTGCACGAAGCGTTGCGTTTTGGGGTTGTACCAGCGGGCATCGAGGTGCACCAGGCCGGTGGTTGCTTCGGTGTAGCGGCCGGTGTATTGGTACGGCATCAGGTTACCAAGTTGTTCTAGGGCTGAGGCGCTGCCGTCAGCTGGCGACCAGTGGTTGTAGTCGTTGTGTTTCAGGAAGACCTGGCCGAAGGGGCTGTAGCCCAGACGCAATGCGCCCTTGCCATCGGCGTCGCGTACTTGCAAGGTGCTGCCGAGATGATCGCTATAAAGGAACGGTTGGCGCAACATGCATGCCGCCGGTTTTAAGTTAACCAAGCCCTACTTACGATGAGTACCCTCTTAATCGGAATTAAACATAACTGATGAAATCACAACCGAAAAAAACCAATGTATCCATAGCCAAGAATATTCTCCACTGATATCCAAAACATACTTGAATCTCGATTATCAGAATTTATACGAAACTTAACGCTGGGGTGATTCTTGAAATCAAACAAAACATACTTGTCTGAGATAGGGTTATGACCTGACTCATACTTAAATAAAAAAGAATTCTTAATTCCATTTTGGATCTCGTACTTGGAATAGTATAGGCCACTAGATTCAACGATATTAATTTCATTATTCCTATTGACCTCTTTCATCATAATTAAAAGCGCCATGTCAGAAAGCATAGATCCCGACACTAAGAATAGGGCCGGAGGAAAAATGTAAAATAAAGCCCTTTTAAGATTCTTGGCAGAAGAACCTCGGCGCAATTTGAGGAACCCTAGGATTAAGCCAATTATAAGCCACCCAAAAAAGAACAGAACGCCATACCCTGCAATCCAGGAAGTTATCAGAATAAGATTTTCCATAAACCCACTTATTTCATAACCTAACACGGAATATTTCGGTGGCCAGAAAGATCGATTCCATAACTATGAGGTTCACCAGGAGGCTCATTAGGCTCTTCTTTAGGATCTCTACCAAGCAAATTATCTATGAGACCACCTATGTTCCCAGAGAGAAAATTTGCAGTACCCGTTACTTGGCCTGTAGCCCCAACTGGGGAACCACCACCATAAACAGTATAATCCGAAAATGTCCCTGTGTAGCCATCACCTTGCAATGCACCTGTCGTTACTGGTCCTGTAACTACACATGTTTCAGAACCAACACCTGCAAGGTTGTTCACCGTATCTGCATTGGTGCTTTGAATACCTACAGTCACAGTAGCGTTGGGGGTCTGTCCACCACCTGAGATTGACCCCTGTAAAGCCACATTACCGTCGTCATCCCAAGCGACACCAAGACTTACAGAACCACCTCATCCAAAACCAAGATTTCCACTAACGACAATTGCTGTGGTATCAAGGCCATATAAATCGATCCAACCCAGCGGATTCCCACTCACATACCCATACCCCATCTGCTGCCCAGGGTCCCTCAGCAACTGAGCGGTATCCAAACCGGTAAACCGCATCAACTCATGACGCACTGCCATTGGCAGACCAGTGTTGCGGAAGTTCCACAGGTCCGGTTGTACGAAGCGTTGGGTTTGAGGGTTGTACCAGCGGGCATCGAGGTGCACCAGGCCGGTGGTCGCTTCGGTGTAGCGGCCGGTGTATTGGTAGGGCATCAGGTTGCCGAGCTGTTCCAGGGCTGAGGCGCTGCCATCGGCTGGCAGATTACAATCATCAGTTTTAATCTCTCCGCTTATAATATTTTATGATTCCTTTTTAGTACCTATAATTAAATAGCCTTACTTCCTTGTTCATCTACTTCATTAAATCACGTTTAAAAAGACGCCGAATTGATATCCAGCCTCGAAGCAAGAAAACTAGAGAAACAATCAATAAGCTCAACAGGACATGAACTTTAAAAAAAGTTAGTAATACGATGAACAGCAAGCTCAAAAACCAACTCGATATGAATTTTTCAAAGTTTGAAATTGAGTATTTCGTTTTGCAGTTCGGGCATGTAAAAGCTCCATTAAGCACAGTCTTTAGCTGATCATTAACGTCTAACTCTCTAAAGCAACTCTTACAAGCCAAACTCATGTCATCCCTCAGTAGTTACATGGGTCTTTAGGTGTAAGCGCATCGTACGCCCAGCTAGCCCTTATATAGTCAAGATAGCCTGCACCTATTCCTACTGCTGTTATTGCCCAAGCAGGTGCTGATAAAACCGCTGCAGCACCAGCACCTACAGCAGTAGCCGTTGAACCAGTAACTGCACCAAACATTGAAGAGCCATTATAGTCCCCAGTATTAGCCTGATCGATAATCTCCCCACCTATAGTCCCATATCCCCTATGGTGGTACCGCCTGAAAGGAACTGACCAGAGACTATGTATTCCAACTAATTCAGAATTTTCTCATTTCGCAATAAGTCGATAACCGCCTCGGCCTTCTCTCTATCCGTCCCATCTTTAATCACCTGCCCACCCTGCCCTTGTGGCTTGGCGGTGGCGGCTTTGAAGCGGTCGGCGGCGTTGCTGGCCTTTACTACGTTAAGGCGTTTTGGCTTGGCTTTGGCGGGACTTTGTTGCCAATTCTGGCGGGAGGTATCGACCGGGGCATCGACTGCTTGCTCGGTGATGGTGGCGCGGCGGGCGGCGCCGAAAGCGGACTGGCGAGGGGTGGTTGCGGCGTTGTCGACGCTGGCGACGAACGGTAGGGGCACGCGTAACAGGCGGCGTTGGCCGCGTGGCAGGGCTTGCAAAACTTCGGCTTTACCGTCGGCAATTTTTTGAATATCGGCGATGCGGTCGACAATCGGCCAGCCGAGTTGTTCGGCCAGTTGATAAGGCAATAGTCCAGACGCTTCGCCATTTTCAGCGCGGATTCCGGTGAGCAGAATATCCGTTGGTGTTGCTTTTAAGTGGTTTAATAATACAGTCGTTGCATCGGAATTTTCAGCCGTTTTTAACAGAGTTAATTCCGGCAGGCCCATACCTAAATATTGCTTTAAGGCGGTATTTTGGTCAGTACCGACATGCAGTAATTTGACCTGAGTGCCGACTAATTTAAGACCCAGTTCGACAGCGCGGGCATCCTGACTAGCGCGTTGTTCGCGGCCGGACTTTTCGTGCTGGCCAATGCTGACCAGCGCCGTCACATTCAAAGAAGCATCAAGCGACATGACGAGCCTCCGAATCAGCAGTGGAAGTTTCAGTTGCGCTCTCACCCAGCAAATTTAACAACTCCGCCAGAATGGCCTGGCTATCACCAATCACCGACAAGTCAGCGCGTTTCACCATATCGCAGCCCGGGTCCATATTGATGGCGATGACTTTGTCGCACTGACCAATGCCTTGCAGATGCTGAATGGCGCCGGAAATACCGACGGCGATATAGACCCGAGCGGTTACCCAAGTACCGGTGGCGCCTACCTGGCGGAAGCGCGGCATATTGCCATCGTCGACGGCGACGCGGCTGGCGCCTTCGGTCGCGCCCAGGGCTTTGGCAACCCGGTGGAACTGATCCCAGTCGCGCACGCCGTTACCGGCCGAAACAATAAATTCGGCTTCGGCCAGGGCGATCTGGCGGGGGTCTACATCGACCGGGCCGAGGTCTTCAATCTGTGCGGATAGAGCGTCGATAACCGGCGCTGAAATCGGCTTGGCTTCGTGACGAGTATCGCTGATCGGCATGGCGCATTCTTCGGCCAGCAACAGCAAGCGCGGCGTTGGGCGTTGCCAGTCGATGCGGTCGCGGCCGCCACGGCTGAGGGTGGTCGTGGCGTCTACCTGCCAGGCATGGGTGGCGGCGCGAATATCCAGACGGACAGCAAGACGGCGGCCCAGGTCGGCACCGCCTTGAACGGAATCGGGAAATAACCAGAAGCGGATTTCATGCTCGGCTTCCACCGCTTCGAGCAGGGCCAGTTTTTGTTCTGGGCAATAGCCGCTGTAGTCCGGCAGGTGTAACAGGCGGTCGGCACCGGCGGCGCCGAAATCAACATCGCGGCTGTCGCCAAAGGCGATGGCTAAGACCGCACCCTGGCCGTCCAGTTGCTGTATCAATTGATGGGCCTGGCCGAGCACGTCTTTGTCGTGACCGCTTAACCGACCGGCAGCTAAATCGACTACCACCGCAATTAAATAGTCCGGCGCTTCGACTTTATGCATCGGCAATTCAATAGTTTGTGTTGACGCCTGTTGCCCCGAACGGCGCATTAAAACATTGGCACCGCCTTTGGCGCTGCGGTCGATGCGCTTAATGCCATTGGGGCCGATAAAACCGACCGCGTGCGGGTTCTTGCGCAGCAAGCCGGTTGGCCCGCGCACTTCGCCGACCATCGTTAAGGTGGCGTGTTGCGGATGTAGGCGGTTACGGGCTATGCGTTCCAGGCGCGGGTCGCGACGAATCACAGTCGACATCAGTGCACCTCCACAATTTGCTCGGCCACCAACTCAGCCAGATCACGAATCTGCGGCCGCGGTTCCACTACGCCTTCTAGCATGGCGGTGCATTGCTGGCAGGCTACGGCGATGGTGTCGGCCTTAACTTCGCGGGCATCGTCGACGCGCATATCGGCAATGCGGCGCTCGCCAGGCACATCGGTAATGGGTGCACCGCCGCCGCCGCCGCAACAGCGCGAACGATAACCAGAGCGCTGCATTTCACTGACTTCTATACCGAGCGCATTCAAAAGCGCTCGTGGCGATTCGTACTCGCCGTTATAGCGCCCCAGGTAACAAGGGTCATGATAAGTGACGGTACCGCCATTAAAAGCATCGAGTTTTAGCTGGCGGTTTTTGATCAGTTCATTAATAAAAATCGAATGGTGCAGCACTTCATAATGCCCTCCCAGCTCGCCGTATTCATTGCGCAACACATGGAAGGCGTGCGGATCGGTGGTGACGATACGGTTAAACTGATAACGGCTCAGCGTTTCGATGTTTTGTTTTGCCAGTGACTGGAAAGTCGCGTCGTCACCCAGACGCCGGGCAACGTCGCCACTGTCTTTTTCTTCATCGCCGAGTACGGCGACATCGACATTGGCCGCGCGCAGCACTTTCACAAAGGCTCGTAAAATGCGCTGACTGCGCATATCGAAAGCGCCGTCGCTGACCCAGAATAAAACATCGGTTTTT
The DNA here is from genome assembly GCF_043196805.1 of Saccharospirillum sp. HFRX-2. NCBI lineage: Bacteria > Pseudomonadati > Pseudomonadota > Gammaproteobacteria > Oceanospirillales > Saccharospirillaceae > Saccharospirillum > Saccharospirillum sp. HFRX-2. Next base: position 1,060,677 of record NZ_JBEBMU010000001.1, on the reverse strand, counting down.
TGTTTATCTTTCATCAGCGGTAAATCCAGGTCCGCTGCCCAGTTGGTTCGACTGGCGGGATCGAAACCATTGGGGTTATCGGTGGCGATTAAGTTCTCTAATACTTCGGCACCTTTGTTCGGTGTTTCACCACGCTCCAGCGTTAAATAGCGGCGCATATCGACAATGGCATCGACGTGCTCAATCATCATCGGACATTCTTCGACACAGGCTCGGCAAGTGGTGCACGACCAGAGCGTTTCAGCGCTGACCAGACCATCGACGATCACCTGACCCGGGCCGCCTTTGGCGTCACCAACGCTTTTGCCTGGGTAGGGACTGCCGGCATAGTTGGCGTCGGAGCCACCGGCCAGACCAACCACCATATCCTGAATCAGTTTTTTCGGGTTCAGCGGCTGACCCGCAGCGAATGCTGGACATACAGCTTCACAACGACCGCATTGCACGCAGGCATCGAAACCAAGCAACTGGTTCCATTTAAAATCCTTAGGTTCGGCAACGCCTAGAGCGCCATCCAGATTGACCGCTTTCAGGCCAGTCGAACGACCGCCACCAAAACGCTCAGGGCGACGATGAAAAGCCAGGTGTAAGGCACCGGCGAAGGCGTGTTTCATTGGCCCGCCCCAACCCATGCCAAACATCAGCTCGGCCAAACCGAAGGCCACGCCAATCAACAAAATGACGGCTAACACCGTGCCGCCAAAATTCTCAGGCAGCCAGCCGGACGCGATTAAGGTTAATAAGAAAAACGACGCGGAAAACGCCAGTAGATTTTTCGGCAAGCGCATCCAGGGGCCTTTGGATAAACGCTCCGGTGGGTGGATGCGACGACGGGTCACAAAGAGCGCACCAACAAACATTAAGGCGGTCGCAAACAACAGCGGCACTAATAAAAACGGACTGCGCAGATCGAAAAGATAAACCGGCAAAATCAGCAGCATGGCCAGCACATAGCCACCGGCCGTGGCCACATGAGTGCGCGACATGGCTTTATCGCGATCCACCACATGGTGCAGATCAACCAGATAACGACGCGGCATGGCCAGCAAACCGGCCAGTAAATTCACTGACTCTGGCTGACCGGCGCGCCATAAACGGATGCGCCGTACAGCGCCGATCAACAGCAGTAACAGCCCAGCGATGAGTAAGGTTGATAATGCACGATCAAGCATTTTTTGCTCCGGGAGACGCTTGACGGGAGACGGAAGACGCAACGCCTAAAACAGCGTCTCCCGTTCAGCGTCATGCCTTTATTCAAAGATCCTTGCACAGCCGCAACGCATCATAGATAGCCGCGTGCGTATTGCGCTGCGATACGCAATCACCCAGACGCCACAAAATCATGCCGTCTTTGGCTTCGCTTAATACCGGTTGCGCCGCGCTGTCGAACAGGGCTTCAACATCAATCTGGCCTTTATTGATCGAGTCGGCTTTCAGTTCGTAATAGAGCGCCTCGTTGGGGCGGGTGCCATTTTCAACAACGATCTGATCAACCACCCGCTCTTCTTTCTGGCCGGTGTATTCGTTTTCCAGAACAGCAACTTTTTTGTCGCCTTCGGCGTAGACTTTTTCCAACATCATGTCGGAGGTCATCACCACTTCACGTTCATACAGGCTGCGGTAATAGGTCGGGAAAGTCGTCCCGCCGATGCCGACACCGGGTTTGATGTCGTCGGTGACCAACTCGACCAAACTGCCTTTGCTGGCCAGGTAATCCGCCGCCGACATACCTGAGAATTCGCAGATGGTGTCGTACACCAGAACGTTCTCGCCCGGCTCAACGGCACCGCTGAGAATGTCCCAGGTTGAAACCACCAAACCTTCATCAAAACCCCACTCAGGATTCTGTTGCAGGAAAGGCGTGCCGCCGGTTGCCAGAATGCAAACCTCCGGATTTAAATCACGAATCAGGGCCGCATCGGCGGCGGTATTGAAACGCAGCTCCACCTTCAGTCGCGCCAGTTCCAGCGCGTACCAACGGGTAATGCCAGCAATCTGATCGCGCTGTGGCGCTTTGGATGCCAGTGTAATTTGGCCACCGAGCTCACTGCCTTTTTCGATCAGAGTGACGTTGTGGCCACGCTCGGCGGCTACACGCGCTGCTTCCATACCGCCCGGTCCACCACCAATAACTACCACCTTACGAATCGGCCCAGTGGTCTTTTCGATGATGTGCGGCATGCCCATGTATTCGCGCGAGGTCGCGGCATTCTGAATGCACAGCACATCGAGGCCCTGGTACTGACGGTCGATGCAATAGTTGGCGCCGACGCACTGTCGAATCTGATCGACCTGATCCATTTTGATCTTGGCAATAAAATGCGGGTCGGCAATATGCGCACGGGTCATGCCTACAAAGTCGACGTAACCGGCTTCGAGAATACGCTCAGCCTGGTTCGGGTCTTTGATGTTCTGGGCATGAATTACCGGTACATCGACCACCTCCTTAATGCCCGCCGCCAGATGCAAAAACGGCTCCGGTGGATAGGACATATTGGGAATCACATTGGCGAGCGTGTTGTGGGTATCGCAGCCGGAACCGACGACGCCAAAGAAATCGAGTTGGCCAGTGGCGTTGTAGTATTTGGCAATCTCTTTCATGTCGTCGTGGGTCAGACCATCGGGATGGAATTCATCACCGCAAATACGCATGCCGACGACAAAATCCCGACCAACTTCCGCACGTACCGCTTTCAATACTTCCATACCAAAGCGCATGCGATTTTCAAAAGTACCGCCCCATTCATCGGTGCGTTTATTCACCCGAGGTGACCAGAACTGATCGATCATATGCTGGTGCACGGCCGACAGTTCGACGCCATCCAAACCACCTTCTTTGGCACGGCGCGCGGCCTGGGCGAAGTCGCCGATCACGCGCCAGATTTCTTCTTCTTCGATGGTTTTACAGGTAGCGCGATGCACCGGCTCACGAATGCCGGAGGGTGACATCAGGTTCGGCCAGTTTTCGCCATCCCAGCGTGAGCGGCGGCCCATATGGGTGATCTGAATCATGATCTTGCCGCCGTGCTTGTGCACGGCATCGGCTAGATTTTGGAAGTGCGGGATGATGCGATCGGTTGATAAATTGACCGAGCTCCACCAGCTTTGCGGGCTGTCGATCGATACCACACTGGAGCCGCCACAGATGCACAGACCGCAACCGCCTTTGGCTTTTTCTTCGTAATATTTCACATAGCGATCGGTCGTCATGCCGCCATCGGTAGCATAAACCTCGGCATGCGCCGTGCTGACAACGCGGTTACGAATGGTGAGCTGATTGATTTTCAGCGGCGTGAACAGTTTTTCAAACTGGGACATAACACGGCTCCCGGCGAACCTGACCCAGGGCGAACTGAGCCGGTTAACAATGATTCAAAAGTTACAGCGGCGTCACTTCAAACAGGCCGTAATCGACACCCGTTTCGGCGGCGCACTGAGTTTGTTTGGCTTGGGTTTTTATCGTCAGGCCTTCGGCTTGGGCGATCTGATCCATGGCTCCGGCGAACCAGCCGGTGAACATATAGTCGACCATGCGATCGACCTTGCCGTAGAAGTAGACGAACGCAGAATGGTCGAGACGAACCCGGGCCGTGCCAGCGGCGATATCGAGCTGTTCAATGCTGAACAAACCCCAGCCACGTTGCGACAGACGGCGCATGTAATGTTCGAACACTTCAGCGCCTTTCAGGCCATGCAGTTCGGCTTCTTTTTCGCACCAGTGCCAGGCCGATTTGTAGCCGGCTTTATAGAGAATCTCGGCATAACGCTCGGCGCCGATTTCCTCTTCAATGGCCTGATGATTGTTGATAAAGAAATGCCGGGGCACGTACAGCATGGGCAGTGCATCGGTGGTCCAGACGCCGGTTTCGTCGTCGACCTGGATGGGCATTTCGGGCGCATGATGGGACATTTTATTTCCTTCGGAATGCTAGACGCTTAACGGGAGCGGAACGCCGCCCGGACGAGAGACACTAAAAGCATTAGGACTCGCCCCAGACGTCGCCCAGAATCCGCAGCCAGTTTTCACCCATGATTTTTTGCGTGACGCGCTCGGAGAAGCCGTTGCGTAACAGGGCTTCGGTCAGGTTGGGGAATTCGCCGACGGTACGGATGCCTTCGGGGTTGACGATCTTGCCGAACTGGGTCAGTTCGCGCGCATAGCCTTTGTCGTGCACCAGATAATCGAAGAAGGCTTTGTCCTGGCCTTGGGTGAAGTCGGTGCCGATGCCGATCTGGTCTTCACCGACGATGTCAAGAATGTAGGCAATGGCTTCAACGTAGTCGTCGATGGTCGCATCCGGACCTTTGGCCAGAAACGGCGTGAACATGGTGACGCCGACAAAGCCGCCGTGGTCGGCAATAAACTTCAGCTCTGCATCGGATTTATTACGCGGATGTTCTTTCAAACCGGACGGCAAGCAATGCGAATAGCAAACCGGTTTTTTCGATTCGAGGATCACTTCTTCGGAGGTTTTGCTGCCCACGTGCGACAGGTCGCACATGATGCCGACGCGGTTCATTTCCGCGACCACTTCGCGACCAAAACCAGACAGTCCGCCGTCGCGTTCGTAACAGCCAGTGCCGATCAGATTCTGGGTGTTGTAGCACATCTGTACCACGCCCACGCCCAGGTCTTTGAATATCTGTACGTAACCAAGCTGGTCTTCAAAAGCATGGGCGTTTTGAAAACCGAAGATGATGCCGGTCTTACCCAGCTCTTTGGCTTTGCGGATATCGGCGGTGGTTTCAACTTTCATTACCAGGTCGCTGTTGGCTTCAATCAGCCGGTTAACCTGGACGATGTTATCGACGGTGTCTTGAAAATCTTCCCAGACTGAAACAGTGCAGTTGGCCGCCGTCAGCTGGCCTTTGCGCATATCTTCGAACAGTTCACGGCCCCATTTGGCAATGATCAGGCCGTCGATAATGATGGAATCCTGGTGCAGTCTGGCAGCAGTCATGGCGAACCTCTGGCGTCTTAAAATACGGTTATGGCTGGCAGTGTATCCAGCGTCTTTGGCGTCAGGGTCACTGGAAGCGACAACGGCAAACCCAAAATCGGCATTACGGCTGACGGGCTGGTCTATCTGAGTAAAGGATAAGAAGGGAACCAGAGGTGGATGCGGCGCTCCGTTACATCCGGAACGCCGCTTTATATTGAGGGTTAACAGGGATGGGTATAAAGAGGACTAGTAGAGATACACCGCACCGGCGTTTGGCAAGTCATCATCGGTGGCATCGATGCCGTCTTTCGGACTGGTCGCGCCCGGCGCACTCATGGCGAGGGTCTCGCCATCGCCGCTCAGTTCAACCGTCTGGCCCGTCCAACCGGTTCGGATGGCACTGCTACTATCACCGGCGGCCGCATCGCCCTCCCGCGGCTGGCTGGTTTTTATGTATGACTGCAACGACCACAGGCTGGTTCTGCCTGCACGGCTATAGTAGTAGGCCGCACCTGAGTACTTCGCCCCCGTATCAGAAAACGGATCGGCCATGCCCTCTATATGTGGGTGGAGGCCGGCGGTTGAACTGCTTTCTCTTCCCGCCCCGATGACCAGACCCAGGCCGTCATCGCTCAAACTGACGGAGGTGCCAAAATAGTTGTGTCGCTTGGCATTCTCGGCCTTGATGAAACTTTCCAGCGCCCATGTTTCTTGTTGAGTCGTTCGGGCATATACATAGACGGCACCGGATTCCCACAACCCCCCTGGTAAAGAATCTGGTGAGCTAAATACCCCTTTTGCGTTGCGATCGTCTAATACGGCCCCGACGGCCATCACCAAACCGTCGTCGCTCAAATCGATGGCAGTGCCATAAAACTGTTGGCCCGCAATGCTCGACTTTATAAAGGTTGTGAACTGGACTGTATCGTCATCCTTGCGCTGGTATAGATAGACCGCTCCGGAATCAGGTGCATCCTCATTGTTCACGACGGCAGTATGGACCCCCAATGCATCGCTGTCTTCCTGCGGGGCATACACCGCGACAGTATCCCCGCCCCCATTGAGCTTGACCACCGTACCAAAAAAATCACCTTCGCCAGGGTTTTCAGCTTTGATATAGGCCAGCTCGACCCAATCGCTTTGCCTGTCTTGGCGCGTGAACAGGTAGGCTGCACCTGAATTGGCTAGCGGGTTTTCACCGGTTACGTCCGGAGATACGCCCTGGGCATCAATACTTTCATTCGGAGCGCCCACCGCCAGCGTCAAACCATCAGCACTCAGGCTGACCGAGGCTCCAAATCGAGCGCTTCTATTGGAGTTGGGTGCTACTAATAGTGGTACAGAATCGCTCCAACTACTCAGCGTATCCGGGCGGCTATAGACCTGTACGGCACCGCCTCTGTATATCGTTTCACTGCTTTTTTTGGGTACCCCTACCGCCAGGACCAGACCGTCCGCACTCAGGCTGACCGAACGGCCATACATTTCATCGCTCTTTGGTGTGTTAGTCATGACCTGGGATTGCCATTCACCAGTCGTTACATCCCGGTTATAGACATAGACGGCGCCGATACCCTGACCATTTTTGTCTTCACCAATCGCCAGCGTAGTGCCGTCTTTGCTCAAGGCAATGGATCGCCCGAAAAAGGCATTCGTTGACGGCTCTGTTGCCTTGAACATGCCAATACCACTGACCAAGCTGGGGTCGGCCTCAAAGGCTTCGGCAGCTGTTATTTGAGCTACAGCCTTACACGGAGTACTGCTAGCCGTAGCACAGGCTTCCAATACATAGAGGGCATTCCAGCGATCATAGATCGGTACGGTATGCAGAAAGCTATCGGTGTCGCTGCTCAATACACTGCTGATATCAACGAAACCAGAGCCAGCGGCCCTACGTTCTGAGAGCCGATAGCCTTGGGCTCCGTCAACCTTTGCCCATGCAAGGCTGAAGGTCTTAGGGGATTTCAAGGTCAAGGTGAGGCCCGTTTTGGGTATATTGAGATCGATACAACTTATTTCGATCAGGATGTTAGCGGTATCCACCGTGCCGCTGATTTCGGCTGGGTCTTCGGTTTGGTCCTGCTCTATGCTGCAATCCTGGGTTACCGGCTGTTTGCTGATGGCGACGCTATACGCCTCACCTTGCTTGAGACGAGAGGGGAAGGTGAATGTCTTGTTGTCTTTGATGGTCAGATTTTCAACCTGGTCACCAGCGTTCAGGGTGAGTGTTAACTCGCCCACCAAATTCGTTATTGAACCGCCTACGGTAAAGCTAGGCTTCGATGTGGATTCGCTGTTACAACCCACCAGAGCTATCGCCAATAGAATGCCGGGCAATAGATGGCGATAAACCACCTTGAGTCGTGTCATGATCAAACCTCGAGAGAATCTAGTTAGGACGGAAAACCGGTGGCCGTAATTCACTGCCATCGGCGAACTGGATTACCTTACAGGCCTGTCGTTTGATTAAGCGTTTGACAAATCGTTGTATTTTTCAGGTCTTTCTTAAAAATGAGAAGTGGCTCAAAGAAACCGAAAATCACTCAAGTGTGAATCGGCGATATGCGTCAGGTTCGGGGTGCTGTATCACATCTGTACGACGCTGAGGTCTTTGACGATTTCTACCTAACCCAATTGATCTTCAACAGCATGGGCATTTTGAAAACCGAAAAATTATTCCCGTTTTGCCCAGCTCTTTGGCTTTGCGGATATCAGGCATGGTTTTGACTTTTATTATCAGGTCGCTGTTGGCTTCAATCAGCCGGTTAACCTGGACGATGTTATCGACGGTGTCTTAAACGTCTTATGGCGATGATCCCCCCACAAAAGCCCGGCAATAAAAAGCCCGCCATAAAGGCGGGCTCAGGTTTCATGCTTCAGGCTCAGCCAGACACCGCGAGCGCCGGCTGTGGCTTCAGCGGATTGGCGGCAAAATTGACCGCGCCGTAAGTCGGTTCAGCCTGAGCCAGACGCAAAGCATTGACCGAGGAAGACGGCAGTTCGGCAACGTTGTCGGTCGCGCTGGTCTCCAACGGGCCAATCGCCCAGATCGCCAGGCGTTCTTCCTTGGGCGAGACACCGATGTATTTGCGGTAGCAACGACTGAAATGCGGCGCCGAGACAAAGCCGCACATGGCGGCCACTTCGATGATTGAACAGCTGGTTTGTTTAAGCAGCTGACGGGCACGGTCGAGTCGGAGTTTCAGGTAATAGCGCGACGGTGTGCAGTTGAGATGTTTGAGGAATAACCGTTCTAACTGGCGACGGGAAATACCGACGTAAGCCGCCAGTTCTTCCAGCTCAATCGGCTCTTCGATATTGGATTCCATCAGCTCGGTGACTTCCGCGAGCTTGGGCTGAGCACTGGTCAGCAGGCGCCGCAGTGGCGCGCGTTGCTGTTCGCTGTCGGCACGTACCCGATCGCACAGGAACATATCGCAGATGGCAGACGTCAGAGCTTTACCATGCTGACGACTGATCATCGACAGCATCATATCCATGGGCACGCCGCCACCGGTGCAGGTCATGCGGTCACGATCGAGTGAATACAAATGATTGGTGCAGTTCACGCGCGGGAAACGTTCCTGCAACGACGCCAGACATTCCCAGTGCGCGCTGCAGTTGTAACCGTCGAGCAAGCCAGCTGCGGCCAACACATAAGCGCCGGTACAGACCGCGCCCATCAGCACTTTTTTATGCGCCTGGGATTGCAGCCAACTGATCTGGGCCGGGGTGTAAGAGCGAGTAATGTCGACGCCACCAACGACAATGACAATATCGAAAACGTCGGCATCGGCAATGGAGCCATCCGGAGCAATGGCGATGCCGTCACTGGCTTTGGTGATGCCGCCGTCGGCAGAGATCAGCCGCCAGGTGTAGAGTTCGCGACCGGTCAACTGATTGGCCATACGCAATGGATCGATGGCCGAAGCCAGCGCCACCATGGTGAAGTTATTGAGCAACAGGAAACCCACGCGATAGGGCGCGGTGCTCATCACACCAGTGGGAGATGCAGCCTTTGCATTCATGGACTTACCCCTCTGTCTTTACCGTAAGCCCAGTCGCCGGTTCAATTGCGACTGTTTGTGTTTGAACTCGGGGGTCGCCATGGCGTTGATGCCTGGTCGAGTACCCCCTTCACGGGATACACATAGTGCCTCTATTGATTTGAGGAGAGGTTCAGCGCCGATGACCGTTAGCGTCGTCGGCCAACGCCTCTACCGTGATTTCGCATAGCAAGTCCTGGGCCATTTTATTGTTTTGGTATTACCCGGAAAGCCGCATGCTAGACAGCCGGCACGCCGGCGCGCCGAACGGCCAAAAACAGCTGAATAGCTGCGGCGAATGCGTCCATGGTATGACGGCCATGAGCAGGGAAGTTATCTAAAAACGTCACCAAAAGGGACGCAAACCGTCCACAAACGACACACGGCTTGCGCAGCTGTTACCGCTGTGTTGCCACTGATGAATTCAATACATCAACACGGTTCGACATCCAGAGTATGAGTCATCAATTGAGGCGCACCTCAACAGCGTGCTCAGCCTTCGATGCGCAAATCCGACAGTGGCGTGCTGCAACAGGAAAGAATGTAGCCATCGGCGAGGTCGTCTTCGGTGATACCACCATTGTGTTGAATATCGACCTTGCCGGATTTCTTCATCACCTTGCAGGTGCCGCAGATCCCGACACCACAGGCCTTGGGAATGTTCAGCCCCAAACGGCTGGCGGCCACATGCACCGTCTCGCCCGGCGGCACCTGAACGCTCATGCCGGAATCGACAAACTCGACGGTGAACAGATCGCCCTCTTTGATTTCCTCGGCTTCTTTGACGGCAATCTCGGCCTGCTCCAGCGCTTCTTCGGACACAGCCACCGGCGTCGCCCCGAAGGATTCTTCGTGGTAACGCTCCATGTCGAAGCCGACCTCTTTTAAAAGCGCCTTAATGGTGCGCATATAAGGCGTCGGTCCGCAGCAGAAAATGCGCCGGCTCATAAAGTCCGGCGCAATCATTTGCAGCTTCGACAAGTCCAGATAACCGCGATAACCGTTCCAGGCCTGACCGACATCTTTGCGCTCACAGATAACCGACAGTTCGAAGCCCTGCACCCGCGAGCACATATGCTCCAGTTCGCGCCAGAAAATAATATCGTCCGGGGTACGAGCACTGTGCACGAAGGCCATATCGACATCGGTGTTGGTATCGAAAAACCAGCGCGCCATCGACATCAAGGGCGTGATGCCAACGCCACCGGACAACAGCAGCACCTTCTCGGCCGGATGGTCGATGCAGTTGAAGTTACCCACCGGGCCATGCACCGCCAGCTCATCCTGCTCTTTTAAGTTATCGTGCAGCCAGTTCGATACCCGACCGCCGGGCACACGTTTGACGGTGATCGAAAAACTGTAAGGCACCGAGGGTGAACTGGAGATGGTGTAAGAGCGCATCACCTGTTCGCCTTCAATTTCCAGCTCCAGCGTGACGAACTGTCCGGGCTTAAAGAAGAACATCACCGGCTGCTCGGCATTGAAGCAGAAGGTTTTTACATCGGCGGTTTCTCGGATCACCCGCACACAACGAACCTGGTGACGGCCATTCGCCCAGACTCGGGTATTGAGTGGGTTAAACGGGGCCAGGGCGGATTCTGTGCTCTGCACTTCACTGGTCATCTGGTTATTTTCTCCGGCAAGGCAAAGGCCGTCGGCGACGGTCGATGTTTGCATTCTCGGCAAAACCGAAAACGACGAGTTAACCAAATACGACATTCTGTTGATCAAGTCGTCCACTGCTCAGGCCTGTACGCGACATCAGCCGGGGCGGCGTCGAAAAAAAATCCTCGAATGTCGTGATTGGATAATTACCCCGGCCTGGCCTTACCGAGAATGAGCGCATTGATTAACAGTGGCCGAACCCGATAGCAGGTAATAGTTGCCCAGGTACCCACGGCCACGCTCAGGCACTGTTGTCCTTACTGGAAGCACACTCATGACCGAAACCGACCTGCTGAACCTGTCTTACTCCAACATCGATGAAGCCCGCCAGGCCATGGACAGCCTGCTTAAAGAGCGTTCGCGTTACCTGTCGCTGCCACGGGAGCTTTATAACGACCCGCTGCTGTTCCGTGTCGACATGGAAGAAATTTTCTTAAAGGAATGGTTGTTCGCCGGCATGACCTGCGAAGTCCCGGATCCGGGTTGCTATATGACCATCGAGATCGGCCAGAACCCGGTGTTGATTGTGCGCGACCGCGATGGTGAAGTGCGCGCCTTTCATAACGTTTGCCGTCACCGCGGTTCGCGCGTATGCACCGGCGATAAAGGCAAGGTCGCCAACCTGGTTTGCCCTTATCACCAATGGACTTACGACCTTAAAGGTCAGTTGCTGTTCGCCGGTAACGAGATGGGCGACGACTTCGATAAAACCCAACACGGCTTAAAACCGGCGCACTGCAAAACCGCTGGCGGCTTTATTTACATCAGCCTGGCCGAAGGCGAACCACCGGAAATCGACGACTATCTGGCAGCGCTGGCGACCTATATGGAACCCTACGATATGGAGAACGCCAAGGTCGCCGTCGAATCCACGCTGGAAGAAAACGCCAACTGGAAACTGGTGATCGAGAACAACCGCGAGTGCTATCACTGCTCCGGTTCGCACCCGGAATTGCTGCGTACTTTGCTGGAATGGGACGACACCAACGACCCGCGCGCCACCCCGGAATTTCTCGCCTTGTGCGAAACTCAGGCCGCCGCCTGGGACGCCGAAGGCATTCCCCACAAGCACGTCGAATTTGGTTTGCGCAATCGCCTGGTGCGCATGCCATTAAAAGAAGGCACGGCAGTAATGACCATGGACGGCAAGCCGGCCTGCCGCATCAATATGGGCCGGATTGAAAATCAGACGCTGGGGTCGCTGCGCATCTTGCACCTGCCGAATTCCTGGAACCACATGCAAAGTGATCACGCCATCGTCTTTCAGGTGCTGCCGATTTCAGCGCAAAAAACCCTGGTCACCACCAAATGGCTGGTGCACAAAGACGCCGTGGAAAACCACGACTACGCGCCGGGTAAACTGCGTTACGTCTGGGACCAGACCAACCAGCAGGACCGCACCCTGGCGGAGCAAAACCAACGCGGCATTAATTCACTGGCTTACCAGCCCGGTCCTTATTCGAAGACCTTCGAATTCGGTGTGATTAATTTCCTCGATTGGTACAGCACTGCGGTGCAGAAAAACCTGAAAGGCTGACTGTCTGGTCACGGCACCCTGTGACTCACGCCGCTGGCGGCTGTCGCAAATCAGCGCCGGGGTGTCGTGCCAAAGCAGTTAGCCAGAACGGGGCGGCCCTAAGATGAGCAGCATCATGCACCCATCACAGGACGCCGCTCATGTTCAGCCGCACTCGCAAACTGGCCGATTACGACGCCGCACTTTGGTCGGCGATCACCGCCGAAACCGAACGCCAGGAAGATCACCTGGAACTGATTGCCTCGGAAAACTACACCAGCCCGCTGGTGATGGAAGCCCAGGGCACGGCCCTGACCAACAAGTATGCCGAAGGTTATCCGGGCAAGCGTTACTACGGTGGTTGCGAGCACGTCGATGTGGTCGAAGAACTGGCGATTGATCGCGCCAAGGCATTGTTCGGTGCCGACTACGCCAACGTCCAACCGCACTCGGGTTCCCAAGCCAACGCCGCTGTTTATATGGCGCTGTGCGAACCGGGTGCGACAGTACTCGGCATGAGCCTGGCGCACGGTGGTCATTTAACCCACGGCGCCCACGTCAGTTTTTCCGGCAAGCTTTATAACGCTATTCAATATGGCCTCGATGAAAGCACCGGCGAGATTGATTACGAGCAAGTCGAAGCCTTGGCTAAAGAGCACAAGCCAGCCATGATCGTCGCCGGTTTCTCGGCCTATTCACGCATCGTTGACTGGGCGCGCTTCCGTCAGATTGCCGATTCTGTCGGCGCTTATCTGATGGTCGATATGGCACACGTCGCCGGCCTGGTTGCCGCTGGCGCCTACCCCAGCCCGATTCCCCACGCCCATGTTGTCACCACCACTACCCACAAAACCCTGCGCGGCCCGCGCGGCGGTTTGATTCTGACCAAAGGCCAACCGGAGCTGGAGAAAAAACTGAATTCCGCGGTTTTCCCTGCCGGTCAAGGTGGCCCGCTGATGCATGTGATTGCCGCTAAAGCCGTAGCCTTTAAAGAAGCCGCCGAAAGCGACTTCCGCGAATACCAATATCAGGTGGTGCGCAACGCTCAGGCCATGGCCGATGTGTTTGTTAAGCGCGGCTACGATGTCGTCTCCGGCGGTACCGACAACCATCTGTTCCTGCTCAGCCTGGTAAAACAGGGCCTGACCGGTAAAGACGCCGATGCCGCTTTGGGCGACGCGCACATCACGGTGAACAAAAACGCCGTGCCGAACGATCCGCAATCGCCGTTCGTAACTTCCGGTTTGCGCATTGGCTCGCCGGTGATCACCACCCGCGGTTTGCAGCAAGCCGAATCGGCCGAACTGGCCGGTTGGATTGCCGACATCCTTGATGCCATGCAAGCCGGTGACGCCAGCGCCACCATTGCCGAAGTGCGCACCAAAGTCAGCCAGCTGTGCCGTGACTTCCCGGCGTACGGCTGAGTAACCGCTGCCACCGAACAAGCGTTGGTTGCCCGCTGTACTCATTAGAGGGTGTCCGCAGCAAGGATGCTGCGGCCAAGGCCCCAGGGACGGGTTCACGCCGACCTCTAATGAGTGCAGCGGGCAACCAGCGCGAATTTTACCTCCATCATTTAATCGACAGCCGGAGCAAAACGCCATGGCCATCAGCCTGTTCGATATGTTGAAAATCGGCATCGGCCCGTCCAGTTCGCACACCGTCGGACCGATGGCAGCCGCCTATCGGTTTGCCGAAGGATTAAAAGACGCCGGCGTTCTGACAAAGGTAGCGCGCATCGATATCCAGCTATACGGCTCGCTCGGCGCCACCGGCAAAGGCCACGGCACGGGACCGGCGGTGTTGATGGGACTGGAAGGTCACCTGCCCGATCAGATCGACCCCAGCATTGTCGGCCCACGCACCGAGAGCATTCGTCAACAAGGCGAATTATTGCTCGGTGGCGACCACGCCATCGCCTTTAACGAACGCGATGATCTGACCTACCACAAGCGCGAGACGCTGCCCTACCACCCCAACGGCATGACCTTTTTTGCTTTCGATGCTGACGGCAACAGCGTGCGCGAACGCACCTACTATTCGGTCGGTGGTGGTTTCGTCGTCGATGAAGATGCCGCTGGCGCCGATCGCATTGTCGAAGACAAAACGCCGCTGCCCTACCGCTTTAAAAGCGGCGATGAGCTGCTGCAACTGTGTCGCACAAATCAGTTGAGCATTGCCCAAATTATGCTTGCCAATGAACAAGCCTGGCGCACTGAAGCGGAAGTGCGCGACGGCATTCTGCATATCTGGCAGGTGATGCAGGAGTGCGTGCAGAACGGTATTAAAAATGAAGGCGTTTTACCTGGCGGGCTGAAGGTGAAGCGTCGGGCCGCCATCCTCTATGCATCGCTGACGGCGCATGACCGGCTCGATCTGATCTCCCCTTCCTTAAGCGCCATGGACTGGGTCAACCTCTATGCGCTGGCGGTGAACGAAGAAAACGCCGCCGGAGGCCGCATGGTCACCGCGCCAACCAATGGCGCGGCCGGCATTATTCCGTCAGTGCTGCATTATTACTGGCACTGGTGCCCGAACGCCGACGAAGAAGGCGTGATCCGCTTTCTGCTCACCGCCGCCGCCATTGGCATTCTGTTTAAGGAAAACGCCTCGATCTCCGGGGCCGAAGTGGGCTGCCAGGGTGAAGTCGGTTCGGCCTGCGCCATGGCAGCGGCCGGGTTAGCAGCAGCGACAGGCGCTACGCCGGAGCAGGTGGAGAATGCCGCTGAAATCGGCATGGAACATCACCTGGGCTTAACCTGCGACCCTATCGGCGGACTGGTGCAGGTGCCGTGCATTGAGCGCAACGCCATCGGCGCGGTGAAAGCCATTAACGCGGCGGTAATGGCGATGCGCGGCAACGGCGAGCACTTTGTGTCGCTCGATAAAGTCATCCGCACCATGCGCGATACCGGTCGCGACATGCTCGATAAGTACAAAGAAACCTCGCGTGGCGGCCTGGCGGTGAACGTCATCGAGTGCTGAGCCCTGGCCTGGTAATTCGGGGCTTGTCGCAAATCAACACCCGGGTGTCGTCGCCAAGCAGTTGGTTTAGCCCGCGCCCGCCTACCATCGCTTCAAACTGCGTCGACCCTGGCGCCCGGCTTGTTGGACTCTTGTTGAGCTCTTGTTGAACTCTTGTTGAAGAACGGCCGAGTCGCTAGGGTCGACAAGCGGCCACTTTAGAGGACCCGAGATCATGCAGAAGTATTCCGGCTTCGGATTGCTCAAACACGCCCTGAGTCATCACGAAAACTGGCAGCGGGTTTGGCGTAACCCCAAACCGAAAAAACACTACGACGTTATTGTGGTCGGCGGTGGTGGCCACGGTTTGGCGACCGCCTATTACCTGGCCAAGGTGCACAAGGTGACCAACGTCGCGGTGATCGAAAAGGGTTACCTCGGTGGCGGCAATACGGCGCGTAACACCACCATCGTGCGCTCCAATTATTTATGGGACGAAGCCGCCTTGCTGTACGAGCACGCCATGAAATTGTGGGAAGGCCTGGCGCAGGATCTGAACTACAACCTGATGTTTTCGCAGCGTGGCGTGTTGAACCTCGGCCACACCTTGCAGGACATGCGCGACATCGAACGACGCGTGAACGCCAACCGGTTAAACGGTATCGACAGTGTCGCGCTCGACACCCAAGGCGTGCAAAAAATCGTGCCGATCATGGATTGCTCCAGCCGTGCGCGTTATCCAATTCTCGGGGCTTCCTGGCAACCGCGCGCCGGTGTCGCCCGCCACGACGCCGTGGCCTGGGGTTTTGCCCGCGCTGCCGATGCGCTGGGTGTCGATCTGATTCAACAATGCGAAGTCGACGATATCCTGATGCAAAACGGCAATGCCGTTGGCGTGCGCACCAAACAATATGGCGAGATTCACGCCGACCGCATCGGCTGTGTGGTGGCCGGTAATTCCGGTGTCGTTGCCAAGATGGCCGGCTTTGAATTACCGGTGGAATCGCACCCGCTGCAGGCTTTGGTGTCGGAACCGATCCGACCGATTCTCGATACAGTAGTAATGTCGAACCAGGTGCACGGTTATATCTCCCAGTCCGATAAAGGCGACCTGGTGATCGGTGCCGGCATCGATGGTTACAACGGCTATGGCCAGCGCGGCTCTTACCCGACCATCGAGCACACCTTGCAGGCCATCGTTGAGATGTTCCCGATTTTCAGTCGGGTGCGGATGAACCGTCAGTGGGGTGGCATCGTCGATACCACGCCCGATGCCTGTCCGATTATTTCCGATACCCCGGTTGGCAATCTGTTTTTCAACTGCGGTTGGGGCACCGGCGGTTTCAAAGCCACGCCCGGTTCTGGTCATGTCTTTGCCGAAACCCTGGCCAAGGGCGAAGCCAATGCTCTGGCCAAACCTTTCTCCATGTTCCGTTTCCACAACGGCGCGCTGGTTGACGAACACGGCGCCGCTGGCGTTGCCCACTGATTCAGGAGCGCATCGATGTTTTATATCCATTGCCCTTATTGCGATGAACACCGCGAAGAGGAAGAGTTCCACGCCAAAGGTCAGGCGCATATTGCCCGGCCGTTGGACCCGGATGCGTGCACTGACGAAGAGTGGGGAAACTTTTTGTATTTCCGCGCTAACCCCAGAGGGATTCATCATGAACTCTGGGTACACGCCGCTGGCTGTCGCAAATTTTTTAACATCACCCGCGACACTCAAACCTACGCCATCCTCGAAACCTATCGCCTGGGTGAGCAACCCAGCGTGACGTCCCAGTCGTGAGAGACGCCCTATGACACAGCCTAATCGTCTCAACTCCGGTGGTCGCATCAAACGCGACAAGCCGCTGCAGTTTGAATTTAACGGTCACCGCTACAGCGGTTACCAAGGTGATACTTTAGCGTCAGCCATGCTCGCTAATGGTGTCGATCTGGTCGGCCGCAGTTTTAAATACGGTCGCCGCCGCGGCATCGTTGCCGCTGGTGCCGAAGAGCCCAATGCCATCTTGCAACTGGGTGCGACCGAAGCCACCCAGGTGCCCAACGTACGCGCCACTCAGCAGGAATTATTCGACGGTTTGGTGGCGCAACCGACCTCTGGATGGCCATCACTGAACAACGATGCGCTGGGTATGGTGGGCAAAGTTTTTGGCTCACTGCTGCCGCCAGGGTTCTACTACAAAACCTTTATGTTTCCGCGTTTCGGCTGGAAACTTTATGAGAAATACATCCGTAAAGCGGCTGGCTTTGGCCGTTCGCCACGCGCTGAAGACGTTGATCAATACGATCATCTAAACCAGCACGCCGATGTACTCATCGTCGGTGCCGGTGCTGCTGGTTTAGCCGCTGCTTTGTCTGCGGCTCGCTCCGGCGCGCGCGTTATTCTGGCCGATGAACAATCCGAAATGGGCGGCGCTTTATTGCACAGTCGCGACCTGATCGGCGACAAACCAGCGATGCAATGGGTCGCCGCTACGCTGGCGGAACTCAGTGGTCGCGACAATGTTTTGTTGTTGCCGCGTTCAACTGTCAACGGCTATCACGACCATAATTTCCTCACCATTCACGAACGCCGCACCGACCATATTGCCGACCGTGCACCAGAAGGCATGAGCCGGCAACGGCTGCATCGTGTGCGGGCACGCTGGGTGGTGTTGGCGACTGGCGCGCACGAGCGTCCGCTGGTATTCGGCAACAATGACCTGCCCGGTTGCATGCTGGCGTCGGCGGTCTCGACTTACATCAATCGTTACGCCGTCGCACCGGGTGACAAGCTGGTATTAATGACCAGTAACGATTACGCCTACCGCACCGCTTTCGACTGGCAAGACGCCGGCCGCGATGTCGTTGCCATTGTCGACAGCCGCGCCGATGTCAGCGGTCGCTATCAGGATGAAGCCAAGCGCCGTGGCATTGCTTTATTGCTGGGCCAGGGAGTGATCGAAGCGCGCGGCAGCAAGAAGGTGACCGGCGCGGTCATAGCCCCGCTCAATGCCGATGGTTCCGCCGTCACTGGCAGCAGCCGCACACTCGGTTGCGACCTGATTGCCTCTTCCGGTGGCTGGAGCCCGGCGGTGCATCTGTCGGCTCACACCGGCAGCCGTCCGGTTTGGAACGAAGACATTCTTGGTTTTGTTCCCGGCGAAACGCTGCAACAAATGAAAACCGCTGGTGCGGTTAAAGGCAGTTACGATCTGGTTGCCTGCCTGCGTGATGGCGCTGAGCAAGGCGCCGAAGCGGCCAAGCTCGCCGGTTTCGATGCAACGCCGGTCGCGACACCAGACGTCGATAGCTGGCCAGAAACCAAAGCCATGGCGCTGTACTGCATTCCGCATACCCAACCGAACAGCCGCGCGCCAAAGCAGTTTGTCGACTTTCAAAACGACGTCACTGCCGCCGCCATCGAGCTGGCCACGCGCGAAGGTTTTGAATCCATCGAGCATGTGAAGCGTTACACCGCCATGGGTTTCGGCACCGATCAGGGCAAGCTGGGTAACATCAACGGCATGGCGATCGCCGCTAAATCTTTAGGCCAAAGCATTCCTGAAACCGGCACCACGATTTTCCGACCGAACTACACGCCGGTCACCTTTGGCGCCATTGTCGGCCGTCATTGCCGCGAACTGTTCGAACCGGAACGTTACACCGCCATGCATGAATGGCATGTAAAAAATGGTGCTGAATTCGAAAACGTCGGCCAATGGAAACGTCCCTGGTATTACCCCAAGGCGGGTGAAACCATGCAGCAGGCGCTGGACCGTGAATGTTTGGCGACGCGCGAAAGCATCGGCATTCTCGATGCATCGACACTCGGCAAGATCGACATTCAGGGCAAAGACGCGCGTGAATTTATCGGCCGCATCTACACCAACGCCTGGGCCAAACTGGCGGTCGGCAAATGCCGCTATGGCTTAATGTGCCACGAAGACGGCATGGTGTTCGATGACGGCGTGACCTCTTGCCTGGGCGAAAATCACTTCCTGATGACCACCACTACCGGTGGCGCGGCTGGTGTACTGGAATGGCTGGAGCTCTATCACCAGACCGAGTGGCCGGAGTTGGAGGTGTACATGAACACCGTCACCGACCACTGGGCAACCATGACCATCGCCGGCCCCAACGCGCGCAAATTGCTGTCTGAACTGTGCGACGACATCGACCTCGATAAAGACAGCTTCAAGTTTATGGATTGGCGCCAGGGCACCGTTGCCGGTGTACCAGCGCGCGTGTTCCGAATTTCCTTTACCGGTGAGTTGTCGTACGAGATCAACGTTCAGGCCAACTATGGTTTGCACGTTTGGGAGAAGCTGTTCGAGCACGGAGAGAAGTACAATCTGACGCCTTACGGCACTGAAACCATGCACATTCTGCGTGCCGAAAAAGGTTTTATTATTGCCGGCCAGGACACCGATGGTTCGGTGCATCCGTACGATCTGAATCACGGCTGGGCGGTCAAAGAAGACAAACCATTCAGCTTTATCGGCAAGCGTGGCATGAAGCGCGAAGACTGTGTACGCGAAGGTCGCAAACAATTGGTGGGTCTGAAAACCAAAGATCCGAAAATCGTTTTGCCCGAAGGTGCGCAAGCGGTGGACGATCCGAAACAACCACTGCCGATGGCGATGCTGGGACATGTAACCTCAAGTTACTACAGCGCCAACCTGGGTCGTTCCATTGCTATGGGGATGATCAAAGATGGTCTGAACCGCACCGGCGATACGGTCTACTATCCACTGTCGAACGGGCAAGTTGTGGAAGCAGAAATTTGCAGCACAGTATTCCTCGATCCTAAGGGAGACCGCCAGAATGTCTGACACCCTCATTGCCATTATGGATCAACTGCCAACCGCTGAGGTTTCGGCACGCAGCCCGCTCTATCAACAAAACACACAGAGCGGCGATGCTTTGCAATTGCGTGAAGAAGCCCTGGCCACTCACCTGGTTATTCGCGGCAATGCTGCTGATTCGAGTTTTGCGCAAGGCGTGGAAAAAGCCACCGGGCTGGCATTGCCTGCTAACTTGCAAAGCGCATCGAATAACGACTGGCGACTGCGCTGGATGGCACCGGATGAGTGGTTGCTCACCGGTCCCGGTAACGCTGCCTTTGCAATGGAAACCGCACTGCGCGATAACCTCAGCGGACACTATGCGGTGATCAACGTCAGCGGCGGCCAAACACTGGTTCGCCTAAGCGGCGCCAAAGCGCGCACTGTGTTGATGAAAAGCTGCCCTTACGATGTGCACGACCGCAATTTTCCGGTTGGCAAGGTGGTCTCAACCGTCTTTGCCAAGTCACAAGCCGTGATCTGTCGTCTTGGCGAAGACGAATGGGAGCTGGTGGTACGGCGCAGCTTTGCCGATTACATTTGGCGCTGGCTGGTCGATGCCGGCCAGGAATTCGGCCTGAGCGAGCACGCATGAACAGCAAAGAGAAACTCTGGATTTTAACCGCCCAGTGCCCCAGTCGTTTGGGCACGGTCGATGTGGTGACGCGCAGCCTGGCGGAAACCGAAAACTATGTGGTGGCGATGAATTCGTTTGACGATCGCGCCACTAACAGCTTCAGTATTCGCGTCGAATTTCGTCCGCAAAAAGGCGAAGAGTCGCTGCAACAGCTGCGCGAACTTTTTACCAGCCGGGCAGCCGACTTTGACATGGACTGGCAGATCACCGAACCAGAACATCGTACTCGCGTTGCTATTCTGGTATCGAAATACGATCACTGCCTGAATGACTTGTTGTACCGCTATCGCACCGGCGAACTGGCGATTGAAATCCCGCTGATCATTTCCAACCATCCTGATTTGCAACACCTGGCCGACTGGCACGGCATTCCCTATCACCATCTGCCGATCACGCCAGACACCAAGGCCAAACAGGAAGCTGAAATATGGAATCTGATCACTGAAGCCAAATGTGAACTGGTGGTTTTAGCCCGCTACATGCAAGTGCTGTCGCCAGAAATGTCAGCCAAACTCGACGGCTGGGCGATCAATATTCATCACTCTTTATTGCCGGGTTTTAAAGGCGCCAAGCCTTATCATCAGGCCTGGGCGAAAGGTGTCAAACTGGTCGGTGCAACCGCCCACTACGTGAATGATGACCTGGATGAAGGTCCCATTATTACTCAGGGCGTACAGGCGGTGGATCACAGTCATTACCCGGAAGAACTGGTCGCCAAAGGCCAGGATATTGAAAGCCAGACTCTTGCCAAGGCGGTTCGTTATCACATCGAGAAGCGGGTGTTTTTGACGGGGAATCGGACGGTGGTGTTTCCGGATTAGCCGAAATGAACCTGGCTGTTTAGTGGAATAGAAAATTGCAGAGAGATTTATTATGTGGCGAGTACAGGGGTTGAGACTGTAATCGCCGCATAATATCAAATTAAGCCATCCAGGTTATAACTTTAACTCGGCTTTGATACCAATCGTTAGCGCATCAGTTTCCCAACTTGAATCATCGTCGTCTTCGGCTGTAACGTATTGGATCAACCCACCCACTTGAGTATGGGATGAGGTTTCAAACCCCGCACCGACCATAAAAGCTCGCCCTAAACCTTCAAAACCACCCACTGCCGCATTGGATACGTTACCCAAACCAACACCTGCTTCAATATAGAGGCCGCCTTGATCGCTTAAGTAGTAAGTCCCCCCCAAACCCATCAAACCAGAAAGGGTCAGATATGATTCATCGTCAGAAAACAGGGCAAGCTCTCTTTGATAGTAGAGCGCCAGATTCGGGTTCAAATAACCGCCCAATTTAAAGGAGGTGTTCAGCCCACTGAAACTATCATCAACTTCACTTCCGTTTTGAGCTTGTGTAACAGTCGTCTGATGTAACCCCAACCCGCCACTTAAATAGAAACCTGAGCGGTTCTCGGCCAAGGTATAAGCGCTGACGATCAACAACGCGCTCATCAGTCCAACTCGTAATACATTCTTTTGCATTGTGACACCATTGGTAATTTTATTGGTTTAAGCTACTGGTTTGAGCCTTCTTCCCATAGCTGGGCGACTAGTCTTATTGCTCAGAAATATCATATTCGCAATGTGATTTCAGATACACAAGTATGAGTCACATCTGTCCGCTTTGTTGTTATTCATGGGCACTGTCAAACAGACTAAAGGCCAGTGCAGGCGTTTTCTTATATGAACACCAACTGAAAAATTCGGCGAACATTTTGGTTTAAGTATCAACTAGCAAATTTCAAATAACTTCTTTAATTTCAACCTTTTAAACAATAGCGCCAAAAAACCGTCACCGATTACAAACACTACTTCGCTGTATCAGCTCAATTATCCATAGCATGTTTCTTTTCATTTCTTATACTCAACCTGTGGGTCTGACTCACATCTCCCTAAAAATTCACAAGGAGTCTTTATGAAGTCGATCAAATTGGCACTGGCTTTAGTGGCCATCCTGATGACAGCCGGCACTGCTTCGGCGCGTGATTTCGCATCAATCTATAAGGAATGTGGTCTGGGCGCACTGTTGTTTCCGGACGATCCGGTTATCGCTGTAGTCACTAACGTGACCTGGGACTTGGGTACGACCGCGGTTTCTTCTGCGGTAACCACACCAGGTGCTTGCAAAGGCGGTTCCGTGGATATGGCTCAGTACATCATCGACACTCACCCTCAAATTGAACAGGATCTGAGCGTTGGCGCTGGTACTCACCTGAGCTCCATGGTTTCCATGATGGGTTGTGGCGACAACACCGCAGTAGCCAGCAGTGCATTGCGTGCTGAATTCAGCAACGTAGTTGCCAGTGGTTATTACGAAGCCAACGATCTGGAAAAATCTGAAATGCTGTTCAATACAGCCATGGGTGTTTCCAGCCAGTACTGCACTATCTAAGCGAATTCCCAACTTCCACTCTGGATGTGATAACGCCCCCTTTCGGGGGCGTTTTTATGCCTATGACGTACTCTACAAGACTTGTATTAATCGCAGTATTTTGTTTTTTAGCATCACAGTTATTCATCACAGCACGAGCGGAATCGGCCGATAGCTTGGCTATTAATGATGCAACCATTAATACTTTAGGTTTAACGGAGAATTGGTATCGACAGCTGTATCTCGTTGGTCAGAACATTGGTCCCTCGCGCGCTCGAGTTCAGGATGATAGTTTTTATTTTTCTACCGGACCGATTATCGATCCGGTTGTTGAGTTAGCCGCAACGCTTACTGCCTTCACTACGGATCTAGATGCAATTGATGATCAGCATCCTATCTGTCAATTTCCGTCCCGATTTTTATTTTTACAACAAGAGCTCGGACTGTTACCCGAGATCCAAATCAGAAGTCATTGCCAAATGTTTGCTGACTGGGCTGATCTGTCTGCCGATAGCCATATTAGCGTTGTCATGGTGGATGGCTATTACGGCAATCCTGCCTCCTCTTTTGGCCACCTGATCGTTCGCATTGGCAGGGATGGCAGTGCCAGCCCACTACTCGATAGAAGTTTCAACTATGGCGCCGATGTTCCCGAGAGTGATGGCACTTTGACCTATATCGTGAAAGGCTTGCTAGGCGGTTACCAGGCTGGTTTTACCCAAGAAAATTTTTACCGCCAGGATTTGGTTTACACCAGAAACGAATACCGCGATATGTGGAACTACCAGTTGGCGTTAACTGATAAACAAGAGCTGTTATTTGTTGCTCATGTATGGGAGTTGCTTGGACATCCGGCCACCTACTATTTCGTTAAAAACAATTGCGCTTTCGCCATCGCCGAAACGCTCGAATTTGTGTTGGATCGCGATCTCGTTGATCAGGGTGTGCTCTGGTATGCACCCGCCGCCTTATTTCAAAAACTGGACCGGCTCGATGCTGAAGATCCAGGGCATCTGGTCACTAAGCGCGAGTTTGTGCCTTCGCAAAAACGCCAATTAGCGAATCTTCTGGATGCGTTAACAACTGCGCAATCGCGGGTTATGCGCCGCTACCTGGACGAAGATGGCGCGTTTTTATCGGAACAATTGGCACAGCTCAGCGATGACGATGCCTCTGCTGTTCTGGAAGCTTTAATTGAGTATCACGACTATCTGATTCGGGGTTACCCGGAAATCGGTACAGACCTCTACGAGCGTCGCCGCCAGTTACTGATTGCCCGGCTTGCGCTACCCGCCGGTCAGCACCTTCAAGTTGACGAAATAGAGCCGGGTACACCGGTGGGATATACCGCTCAAAACTCCCGGATCGGTTTGGGTGCTGTTTATACAGCGGACGATATCAGTACCGTTTTTGGTTTTACGCCCTACCAGCATTCACCGACCGATCGCGGCAACGAAGATTTATCAGAGTTAACCGCACTTCATACCGAAATCGCTGTCACTGAAGATGCTGCTGAACTGCATCGCTTTACCGCCATTCGAGTATCGCAACGCAGCGATTGGCGACAACAATTACCGGAACAATGGCTACTGAGCTGGGAAATGGAAATCGCTGCCGACTGCGTACTTGATTGCCAGCCAACTGAAGGCTTACTACTGAGTGGTGGGCTCGGGCAAAGCGTAAGTATTGGTACGCTGATGTTCAGTGCGCTCAGTCAAGCTAGCCTGACCGGGCGAAAAGTGCAGGCTGGTTTGGATCTGGAAGTCGGCCTGCCGGAACACTGGGGTTGGTCAACCCAGAGCAGCCTCGGCTATTGGCTGCCTGTGACCGAACAAGGCGTCGACGGTTGGGTCGTACAATCCGATATCCGATTTTCACCTAATACACGCCACAGTTTGTTACTCAATACCGCTCTAATGAACGATGACTGGCAAGCTCAACTCAACTGGCAATGGCATTACCGCTGACCGCTCAGCGGTGATACTTCGGACTTAACTCCACCACCGCCTCAACAAAAGCGCCGGCATGTTCCGGATCGATCTGCGGGTGAATGCCGTGGCCCAGGTTGAACACATGGCCGCTGCCTTTGCCGAATTCGGCGAGGATACGTTCGACTTCGTCGCGGATGCGTTCCGGGGATGAATACAAAACCGCTGGGTCGAGGTTGCCTTGCAGTGCGACCTGTTTGCCGACTCGGCTGCGGGCTTCGTCAAGCGGTGTAGTCCAGTCGAGGCCGAGCGCATCGGCGCCACTTTGGGCCATACTTTCCAGCCATTGGCCGCCGCCTTTGGTGAATATAATCACCGGGACTTTGTTGCCTTGATGCGTACGTTTCAAGCCGGCGACGATCTTGCTCATATAGGCCAGTGAAAAAGTTTTATAAGCATCGTGTGCCAGAGCACCGCCCCAGGTATCGAAAATCTGCACGGCTTGGGCGCCGGCTTCGATCTGGGCATTCAAGTAATCGGTGACAGCATCGGCCAGTCGGCTAAGCAGTGCATGCAGCACTTCCGGCTGGTCGTAGAGCATGCCTTTGGCGTGACGAAAATCTTTGGAGCTGCCGCCTTCAATCATATAGGTCGCCAGCGTCCAAGGGCTGCCGGTGAAACCGATCAGCGGTACATCGCCATTCAATGCCTGGCGAATGGTGCTGACCGCTTTCATGACGTAACCCAGATCGGTTTCCATCGACGGCGTTTTCAGCGCTTCAACATCGGCCATGGAACGCACCGTGCGTTCAAAACGCGGGCCTTCGCCGGTTTCGAAATACAGGCCCAAACCCATGGCATCGGGAATGGTGAGGATGTCGGAAAACAGAATGGCGGCGTCGAGCGGGTAACGGCGCAGTGGCTGCAGCGTGACTTCGCAAGCCAGCTCAGCGTTTTTGCACAAACTCAGAAAATCGCCGGCCTGAGCACGCGTCTCGCGGTATTCCGGTAGATAGCGACCGGCTTGGCGCATCATCCACACCGGGGTGCGATCTACGGATTCGCGCAGCAAGGCGCGCAAAAAGCGGTCGTTTTTCAGTTCAGCCACAGTCACTCTACCCTTTATCAAAGTGCGCGCATTATACGCATGCAGGCCTGTGCTGACGAATACAGTGACCGATTGAAGGCGTGTTAGACTGACGCCAGTCAAGTTTCAGGAGCAGCGGTGAACTTTCTCGGCCACTGGTTATTTTCCGACCCGGATGCGGATTCTCTGCTGGGCAGTCTCTGGCCCGATTTCGCGTTGCGGCCCGACCCGAACGATGTTTCATCTCGCTTTATCGAGCATTTCGATCGTCACCAATGGATTGATCGCACCACCGACGCCAGCCCGGAACTGGAATCGCTGCGCCAGCGTCTGCGGCCCAAGCTGCGCAAAACCACGCCCATCGTGGTCGATATGTTGCTCGATCATTATCTGGCGTTGTACTGGACTGATTACCATCGACAACCGCTCCATGACTTCACCGCAACACGCTATCGCGAAACACGCCGCTTCGATGCCCTGCCCTTGCCGCCACGTTTGGAGCGGACGCTGCACTGGATCATTGAAGACGATTGGCTGGGTGGCTACCAACGGCCGGAAAATATCGTCCGCGCACTCGGTGGTTTGTCACGCCGATTAAGGTTTGCTGATGAGATGGAAGCGCAGGGATTTTGGGCAATTGAGCAACTGTTGCTTGAAAGAACAGCGGTCGATGAGTTTATAACGCGAATGATGGGGGATATCCCGGATAAGCCTGACGGCTTTCCGGGATGACGGCTTCTATTTCAGACGCCTTTGTTTAGCTGAGGCTTAAACGCCCAGATAATCCAGAATGCCATCGGCCGCTTGGCGTCCTTCCCAGATGGCTGTCACCACTAGGTCGGAGCCGCGCACCATATCGCCGCCGGCGAAAATTTTGGCGTTGCTGGTTTGGAAAGCGAACTCCTGTTCTTCCGGCGCTTTAACGCGTTTCCAGTCGTCTAGTTGAATCTCGGCTTTATCGAACCAATCGGCCGGGCTCGGCTGGAAACCGAAGGCGATAATCACCGCATCGGCGGGCAAAATTTCTTCTGAACCGGGCACCACTTCCGGACGACGACGGCCGTTTTCATCCGGCTCACCCAACTGAGTGCTGACCAGCTTGATGCCTTCTACTTTGCCGTCACCAACGATTTCAACCGGCTGACGATTGAACAGGAATTGCACGCCTTCTTCTTTGGCGTTGGCGACTTCTTTGCGCGAGCCAGGCATGTTGGCTTCGTCACGACGATAAGCGCAGGTGACGCTCGCTGCTTGCTGACGAATGGAAGTCCGGTTGCAGTCCATAGCGGTGTCACCACCACCAAGAACCACCACGCGCTTGCCTGCCATATCGACAAAATCGGCCGGGTCTTTTTCCCAGCCGTGGCTGTGATTGACGTTGGCAATCAGGAACGGCAAGGCATCATAAACGCCGTCCAGTTCTTCGCCGGGGAAACCGCCTTTCATAGAGTTGTAGGTGCCCATGCCCATAAAGACGGCATCGTATTCCGCGAGCAAGTCGTCGAATTCAACATCAACACCAATTTCAGTATTCAGCCGGAATTCCACGCCCATACTTTCAAAGACTTCACGGCGGCGCGCCATGATGGATTTTTCCAGTTTGAATTCAGGAATGCCGAAGGTGAGCAGACCGCCCACTTCCGGATAGCGATCAAAGACCACCGGTTTAACGCCATTGCGCACCAGCACGTCGGCGCAACCGAGACCGGCCGGACCGGCGCCGATAACGGCGACTTTTTTATCGGTCCAAACCACCTTCGACATATCCGGCTGCCAGCCCATGGCGAAGGCGGTGTCGGTGATGTATTTCTCAGCGTTGCCGATGGTCACCGCACCAAAACCGTCGTTCAGCGTACAGGCGCCTTCGCACAGACGATCCTGCGGGCAAACCCGACCGCAAACTTCCGGCAGTGAGTTGGTCTGGTGACAGAGTTCCACCGCTTCGAGCACATTGCCTTCGCTGACCAGTTTGAGCCAGTTGGGAATGTAGTTGTGCACCGGACACTTCCACTCACAATAGGGATTGCCGCAGTGCAGGCAACGATGCGATTGCTCGGCCGCCTGTTTTTGCGCGAAGGGTTCGTAGATTTCCACGAACTCATGTTTGCGAGTATGAATGTCTTTTTTGGCCGGTTCGCGACGGCCAACATCGACAAACTGAAAATCGTTGTTCAGTCGTTGAGTCATCTTGGTTTCTCCGTCGTTTATTCCGGACGAGCCCGGGTGTTGGACAACAAATCCGACAGGCTTGAAGCCTTCGGTTTGACCAGCCAGAAACGACCGACGTAGTCGTCGTAGTTATCCAGCAATTCCGCGCCCCAGGCGCTCTTGGTGTCGTCGACAAACCGGCCGATCACACCGAATAAATGATCGCGATAGGTTTCCATGCTTTCGGTGCCGATGCGCTGAATATCCACCAGTTCGCGGTTGTATTTGTCCGGGAAGGTGTTTTCCAGATCGAGCACGTAAGCAAAGCCACCGGTCATGCCTGCGCCGAAATTGCCGCCGACATTACCGAGCACTGCAACCATGCCGCCCGTCATGTATTCGCAGCAGTGATCACCAGCGCCTTCAATGACCGCAACCGTGCCCGAGTTACGCACGGCAAAGCGTTCACCGGCACAGCCAGCGGCGAACAAGGTACCGCCGGTCGCGCCGTACAAGCAGGTGTTACCCATGATCGAGGTTTGCTGAGTTTCAAAAGCTGAACCCTTGGGCGGGCGGATGACGATCTTGCCGCCGGTCATGCCTTTACCGACGTAGTCGTTGGCATCGCCATCGAGCACCATATTCAAACCACCAGCGTTCCAGACACCGAAACTCTGACCGGCAATGCCGTTGAGTTTCAGCGTGATCGGCCGGTCGGCCATACCCTGGTTGCCGTAGCGTTTGGCGATTTCGCCAGAAGCCAGGGCACCGATGGAACGATCGCAGTTGCCGATATGGAATTCGAATTCGCCACCGGTTTTGTTTTCGATCGCCGGCAAAATCGCCTTGAGAATTTCGCGCTGTTTGCCACCTTGGTCAAACGGCTTGTTGCGTTCCACCATGCACTGTTGCGGCTTGCTTGGATCGATCTGATCGTTCGACAAAATCGGCGACAAATCTAGGCTCTGCTGCTTGGGCGTCTCGCCTTTTTTGACGGTAATTAATTCGGTCCGACCGATGATTTCGCCAAGGCTGCGATAACCCAACAAGGCCAACTGCTCACGCACTTCTTCGGCGACAAAACGGAAATAATGTTTGACCATTTCCACCGTGCCACGGAAGTGTTGATCGCGCAGATTATCGTCCTGAGTGGCGACACCGGTGGCGCAGTTATTGAGGTGGCAAATACGTAAGTACTTACAACCCAAGGCCACCATCGGCGCGGTGCCAAAGCCGTAACTTTCGGCGCCGAGCAGCGCTGCTTTAATCACATCGAGACCGGTCTTCAAACCACCGTCTGTTTGCAAGCGAACTTTGTCACGCAGGTCATTGCCGCGCAGCGTCTGCTGCACTTCGGCCAGACCCAATTCCCAAGGCGAGCCGGCGTGTTTGATTGAGGTCAGCGGGCTGGCTGCGGTACCACCGTCGTAACCGGAGACGGTGATCAAATCGGCGTAGGCTTTGGCCACACCGGCGGCGACGGTACCGACGCCGGGTTCACTCACCAGCTTCACTGAAATCAGTGCGCTTGGGTTGATTTCTTTCAAGTCGAAAATCAGCTGTGCCAAATCTTCGATGGAATAAATGTCGTGGTGCGGCGGCGGTGAAATCAAGGTTACGCCGGGCACGGAATAGCGCAGCTCGGCAATCAGTTTATTAACCTTGCCGCCGGGCAACTGACCACCTTCGCCGGGCTTAGCACCCTGAGCGACTTTGATCTGAATAACGTCAGCGCTCATCAAATAAGCCGGCGTTACCCCGAAACGACCGGACGCTACCTGCTTAATTTTGGAGCGCCGGTTGGTGCCGTAGCGTTTCGGATCTTCGCCGCCTTCACCGGAGTTGGAGCGGCCGCCGAGTTCGTTCATCGCCATCGCCAAGGCTTCGTGCGCTTCCGGCGAGAGAGCGCCGAGCGACATGGCGGCAGAATCAAAACGCGGGAACAAGGCTTCGGCCGGTTCGACTTCTGAAACCGGTATGGCTTTGCGGTCCGACTTCAATTCGAACAGATCGCGAATGGTCGCGACCGGACGCTGGTTGACGTAATTGGCGAAATCGCGGAAGCGCGCTTCGTCGCCATTTTGCACCGCGTCTTGCAGCGCCTTAACCACATCTGGATTGTAGTTGTGGTATTCGCCGCCGTGGACGTATTTCAGCAAACCGCCCTGTTGGATTGGCTTGCGCGGTTTCCAGGCGTTGTCAGCCAGGGTACAGAGGTCGTCGTGAATGTGTTCAAAGCGCGCGCCCTGAATGCGGCTTTGCACGCCTTTGAAACACAGCTCGACGACATCGGAATGCAGACCAACGGCTTCGAACAACTGGGCACCGCGATAGGAGGCCAGGGTCGAGATGCCCATCTTGGACATGATCTTGAACAGACCTTTATTAATGCCTTTGCGGTAATTTTTGTGCAGCTGGCGCGGGTCACCCTGCAGCTCGTTGGTGCGGATCATGTCGTCCAACACTTCGTACGCCAGGTAGGGATAGATCGCCGTGGCGCCAAAACCGATGGCGACAGCAAATTGGTGCGGGTTACGAATATCACCAGTATCGAGCACGATGTTGGTGTCGCAACGCAGGCCTTTTTCCACCAGTCGGTGATGCACGGCGCCGGTTGCCATCACTGCCGGAATGGCGACCTGGCCGGCTTGCAGATCGCGATCCGAGAGGATGACGATCTTGACGCCATCGCGACTGGCCGCTTCGGCGGTATCGCACAGCGCTTCGATGGCCGCACGCAGATCACCATCGGCTGCGTACGCCAACGGCAGATGCTGATGGCGGAATTCGGGCGCTTCCTGATGCAGGAAGTTCTGATACTTCAGCGGCGACAATACCGGCGAGGTCAGAATTAATCGTTTGGCGTGATCGGCACTCGGCTGGAATAAATTACGTTCTGGGCCCAGACAGGTTTCCAGCGACATCACCACGGCTTCACGCAGTGGATCGATCGGCGGGTTGGTTACCTGGGCAAACTGCTGACGGAAATAATCGGTTACCGGACGTACCTGACGCGACAACACCGCCATCGGGGTATCGTCGCCCATTGAGCCAACCGCTTCCTGACCGCTTTCCGCCAGCGGACGCAATACCTGATCGCGCTCTTCGAAGGAGATATGGAACAGCTTCTGGTAAGCCAGCAGTTGTTCGGGCGACAGTGAGGAACCGTTCACTTCCTCGGCCAGTTCCAGCTTGGAACGCAAACGCACGGCGTTGGTTTTCAGCCAGTCCTTATAAGGATGGGCGCGCTTAAGGCGATCGTCGATTTCTTCGGTTTGCAGGAACTCACCGGTTTGCGTATCGACGGCAACAATACGGCCGGGGCCAACACGGCCTTTGGCAACCACGTCTTCGGGTTTGTAATCGAAGGTGCCGATTTCCGAGGCCAGGGTGATGTAACCGTTTTTGGTGATCACCCAACGCGCCGGGCGCAGACCGTTACGGTCGAGCATGCACACGGCGTAACGACCGTCGGTCAGCACGATGCCGGCCGGGCCGTCCCAGGGTTCCATATGCATGGAGTTGTATTCGTAGAAGGCTTTCAAATCACCGTCGATGTTTTCGACGTTGTGCCAGGCCGGCGGAATCATGGTGCGCGCAGCGCGGAACAAATCCATTCCGCCGAGCAACATCAACTCCATCATGTTGTCCATGCTGGAGGAGTCCGAACCGGTGGTGTTCACCACCGGCTGCAGTTCGTCCAGGTTGGGCAAATAAGGCGAGGCAAACTTGGAGGCACGCGCTTTGGCCCAGTTGCGATTGCCCTGGATGGTGTTGATCTCACCGTTGTGAGCGATCAGACGGAACGGCTGCGCCAGCGGCCACTTGGGCATGGTGTTGGTGGAGAAGCGCTGGTGGAACACGCAAATGGCGGTTTCCATGGTCTTGCTGGCAAGGTCTGGATAAAAAGCCGGCAGATCGACCGGCATCATCAGGCCTTTATAAGACAGCACAGTGTCGGACAGCGAACAGATATAAAACTCTTCATCGTGCGCCATGGCCTGTTCGGCTTTGCGACGAGCCACATAGAGTTTAACGGCCAGTCCTTCACGCGATTCGGCGCGGATAAACACCTGCTCGATGGTCGGCATGCACGCCAGCGCCATCGGACCGCAGACCGATTCATCGGTCGGCACCAGGCGCCAGCCGAGAACCTCCAGCCCCTGATCGGTCAACGAAGATTCCAGTGCCTTGCGGCCTTCGGCGGCGCGGCTGGTTTCGGCGGCCAGGAAAATCATGCCGACGGCGTAGGCATCGCCTAGGTCGGCATCAAAATGCGTTTTGGCTTCGGCGCGAATAAAGGCATCGGGCATTTGCAGCAACAGGCCGCAACCGTCGCCGGTTTTGCCATCGGCGGCGATACCACCGCGGTGGGTCATGCAGGTCAGCGATTCGATTGCCGTTTGCAGCAGATCATGGCTGGCCTGGCCTTCCATGTGAGCGATAAGGCCGAAACCGCAGTTGTCGCGAAATTCAGCCGGATTATAAAGACCGTTTGTCATTGTAATAGTGCCTTGCTGGTCCGGTGACCGAGCGCTGCCTTCCCGTAAAACTGGGGGCATCACAGTGCGCAAAGGAAACCGGGGGTTGAACGGCCGGGTACAGAAAAATCCCGACGCCCCTACTGAAGGTTTGCATCCGAGTCTATTCAGTGACGGACGTCACACAAACAATAACGGTATATTAAGCGGTTGAATTATCGGATTGCCCGATTTTCGCTCATCTCAGTTGTTACGCAGACTGCCAAAAGTCCGTGCCCAGGGCTCCTGGTCGCGGAAACGGGCGGGCAGATTGGCGATGTCGGCACGGGCAGCGGATGGCCCGGCGTAGCGGCCGTGAATCAGCACATACCAGGGCCGTCCCTGATAGCTGGAGGTGACGATGTCGTAACGCTCAGCGTTATCCAGTTCCGCCAGGATGGCCTCGACCGAAGCGCGATTACGCACCCCGACTAACTGCAGGGTGTATTCATTATCAGCGGCGCTGGCCAGCAAGCTTTGTGATGCGGCTGGAGCTGGTTCGGCAACTGACGCTGGTTCAGGCTGGGATGCAGCCTGGGGTTTAGGTGCGCTTTGTGGTGCCGGTTCAGGTTGTGGCTCTGGGGATGGCGTCGCTTCATTCACTGCCGCATCGGCTTCTGCCTGAGCAGCCGCTTCGGCTTCCTGGCGACGCGCCTCCACCCGGGCGACGGCATCGGCCAGGCGTTGCTGAACTTCAGATTCCAGCGGCTCGTCGGCTTCCGGCGTCAAGGGCTCGATTTCCGCCAGTTCGACGGCATCGTCGGCCTCATCCCGCGAACTACCCTGGTTGGAGTAGAGCACCGTCAAAACGATCAGAGTTACCACACCCGCGCCAGCCAACACATGCGTCAGCGGAAAACCCTGCTTGCGCTCGGTGGTTTTAAAGGTGCCGGCGATCAGGTAATCGCGCACCACCTGGTTCAGCTCACCAGGCAAACCACCGGCCAGATCATTGAGCCGGGCAACATCGTTGTCGCCGATGGGCGTGCCATTGGGCTGGCCGGACGCGGCAAAGCGATCATTAAGGTAAACCACCGCATCGGCGCCGCTTAAAGGTTCCAATACCAGGCGATACCAATGATCGTCGTTATCGGATTGGGCGATTGCGGTGGCCGAGCTAGCTAACCACAGTTGCCGCAGACGGCTTTCGGTACGTGGTGCCAGGGTGCGCATCGATTGCAACCAGGTTTGTACATCAGCGGGCAACAGGTCCGCCTGCTGAACAATCAACAGAAAGTTCTCGCCATCTTCAGTGCGCTGCGCAATGGCGTCGGCCATGTTGCGATAGAGACTGGCGGTATCGCCGTCGGCTTTCAGTCCCAGTCCCAACTGACCAATCAGCTCGCGGCTGGCGCCGTCGAGACGATCGATCTCGCTGCCGTCGATCCAGGCAATGCGCCAGTCGTCATCCAGCAAGCGAATCACCTGATGCGAAATGGCGCGTTTGCCACCACCGGTGGGCGCCATCAATAAACAATCCTGGGGGCTGAAGCTCAACAGGTGACGAATATGCTCGGCCAATTCCAACCGTTCACCCGCGCCGCTGAATACCGAAGCATCCACCAGTTCACCAAAAGGGTCCTGGTAAAGGCCGTAGTAATCGAGCATGCGCTGGGTCTGGTCAGTAAAGTCTTGCATAGCATCCACCTGGACGAATGAATTCCGTTTTAACGATCAAGAGTAACGATCACAATCGCTGAATTAGCTTTGGACCAAGCGACTGAGTTCGTCAAGGTCGCAGCATCAAAAGCGTGCCGTCAGACACGCCTGTAACTGGTTGGCATCGAAGTCTGCGGTGACCACAGCCCGACCCAGCGCCTGCAACAATACCAAACGCAACTGGCCAGATTCGACTTTCTTATCGCGACTCATCTGATTCATAAAATCATCGGCGCTCATCGTCGACGGTGGTGCCACCGGCAAGCGTGCGCGTTCGATCAGGGAGCGGGCGCGATCAAAAACCGACTCATCAATCCAGCCCAAACGCAGCGACAAATCACACGCCATCACCATGCCGGCACCGACCGCTTCGCCATGCAACCAGGCGCCGTAACCTTGTTCGGCTTCGATGGCATGACCAAAGGTATGACCCAGATTCAAAATAGCGCGCATGCCTTGCTCGGTTTCATCCGCTGCGACCACCTCGGCTTTGAGTTCGCAGGAACGGGCGATGGCCTGAACTAGGGCTTCGGGTTCTTGCGCCAGCAATTCATCCAGATGTTGTTCGAGCCAGACAAAGAAGTCGGCATCGTAGATCAGGCCGTACTTAATTACCTCGGCCAGGCCGGCGGATAATTCGCGCTCGGGCAAGGTATTAATCACCTGCGGATCGATCATCACCGCGATCGGCTGTTTAAAAGCGCCGATCATGTTTTTGCCCAAAGGATGATTGATGCCGGTTTTACCGCCGACCGAGGAATCGACCTGCGATAACAAAGTGGTTGGCACCTGAACAAAATCGATGCCTCTTTGATAGGTGGCCGCCGCATAGCCGGTCAGATCACCAATAACGCCACCGCCGAGCGCGACCAAGACGGCCTTTCGTGAGAAGCGTCGCTCCAGTAAAGCGTCGTAGATCAGGCCAAGAGTGTCGGCATTTTTGTGCGCTTCACCGTCCGGTAATACCAGACTTTCCAAGCGCCGACCCGGAGCTTCCAGGGTTGCCAGCAACGAGTCCAAATACAGCGGCGCCACGGTTTCGTTGGTAA
Organism: Saccharospirillum sp. HFRX-2; assembly: GCF_043196805.1. Classification (NCBI taxonomy): domain Bacteria; kingdom Pseudomonadati; phylum Pseudomonadota; class Gammaproteobacteria; order Oceanospirillales; family Saccharospirillaceae; genus Saccharospirillum; species Saccharospirillum sp. HFRX-2. Next base: position 1,025,307 of record NZ_JBEBMU010000001.1, on the reverse strand, counting down.
CAATCAACACTTCCTGGTGCTTGACTAAAGACTGCCAGGCTTTGGCGTCGGCGAGAATTCCAGATTCAATAATGATGGGATAGGAACGATCACCCAGATCGACACTCAGTTGCATGATTCAACGCTTCAATTTTAATTGTTTGATGATTTCCCGAACCACTGCCCGGGGCGATTGGCCATTGGTGTCGATGGTCAGATGAGCGGTCGCTTCATAAAAAGGACGCCGCTCACTGGCCAGACGACGCAAGGTCCCTTCCGGGTCCGGACCGTTCAGCAGCGGCCGATTGCGATCCTTGGCGGTGCGCACTAATTGTTGCTCCACCGAGGTTTTAAGATAGACCACCTGTCCTTTGGTTTTCAGCAGTTCGCGGTTTTCCGGACGAATGATAGCGCCACCGCCGGTAGCGATCACCTGACGACCCTCGTCGACCAATTCTGCCAGCACGGCAGTCTCCCGGTCACGAAAACCGGACTCGCCTTCAAGATCAAATATCCACGGAATATCGGCGCCGGAACGCGCTTCGATTTCGCGATCGGAATCAATAAAGGGTAGCCCCAAGCGCGTCGACAATAATCGACCGATGGTACTTTTACCCGATCCCATAGGACCAATGAGAATAATGGAGGTGTGATTCATCGCGCCAGTTTATCACTGTCCGGCAGACAGGTAACGGTTCAGCGCCGCATGAATGGGTGCAGAGAGGAAAGCTGCGGCTAAGAGGGCGTCAGTTTGCGGCGACGTAATCGACAACCAGACTGGGAGTAATAAAGACCAGCATCTCGGTTTTCTCTTCCGCCTCAGAAGTGCGTCGGAACAAGCGACCGAGGACGGGCAGATCACCCAGCCAGGGTGTTTTTTCCACCGTGGTCACCGTCTCGGTTCGATAGACGCCACCCAGCACCAGGGTTTCGCCATCGTTGACCAATACCTGAGTGGTCACCGAATTGGTGTCGATGGCACCGCCACCGGCGGCCAACGAATCCTGAGTCACCACCAGATCGAGAACGACATGACTGTCGGGTGTGATCTGGGGCGTAACACGCAACGACAAGCCAGCATCGACAAAGGTGGTGCCACCTTCAGCGCCATCAAAGGCGATGGTCTGGCCGGAATTGATAAAGGCTTCCTGGCCGTTGGAGGTCACCACTCGAGGTTGCGATATCACTTCGGCCGAGCCGCGGGTTTCCAGCGCAGACAGTTCCAGATCCAACGCATAATCAAAGGCAGCAACGCCGATGGCGAAAGAGGTTGCGCTGGGATTGACCACCGGCAAATCGACCACCAACGCATCGGGATAGACCTGCTCATAAGAGGTACCGCCGGAGTTGTGCAAGGCACTGCCGATGCTGGATGTTGACTCCACTGACCCGGACGCCACCAGCGGGGAACTGCCGCCGCTGTTGATGTTGCCACCCCAGCGAACGCCGAATTGCTCACCCACCGAGGTGCGGGCCGCAACAATGCGAGCTTCGATCAGCACCTGGCGCACCGGCACATCAAAGTGTTCCACCGCGCGGCGGATATCAGCCAGGTTGTCCGCTGTATCGCGGATGATCAACGTATTGGTGCGGGTATCGATGGACACTGCGCCGCGTTCAGACAAGAACCCCAGGCTGGTGTTATTGACGGCACCTTCCTCACTATCGGACGGGTTATTCAGAATGCCGAGAATGTCATCCGCCTTGGCGTAGTTAACCTGAATAAAGTCGGTTTGCAGCGGCGCCAACTGCTCGGCTCGTTGTTGATTTTCCAACGCCAACTGTTCCTGCTCGGCCAGTTCCTGGGCCGGCGCTATCAGAAGCACATTACCGTTCAGACGTTTGTCGAGGTTTTTACTGCGCAGCACCAGATCGAGTGCTTCCTGCCAGGGTACTTCCTGCAACCGCAACGTCATCCTGCCCTGCACCGAATCGGCGGCGACCAGATTCAAGCCGACATAGTCAGCAATCTGCTGCAGCGCAAAGCGCACCTCAACATCCTGGAGGTTCATGCTCAGCCGGCTGTCGTCATCGACCGCAGTGGACGCTTCCAGCGCGCTGGCAATAGTGGTTTCCGGTTGCAAGGCGAGAGTCAACACACCGGCTGCCTGATAAGCCTCCAGTTCAAGCTGACGCGATAACTGCAACTGAATGACAGCATCGTCGTCATCCTGAAACACATTCATCGACTGAACCGCAGCTGGCAACGCCAGGGCGTCCCAATGCTGAGCCACGGCCGGCGATACTCGATACTGAGCCAAGCGCAGCTGCACGCTGTGACCACTCTGGTAAATCCTTGCCTGGGCCCGATCATTCGACAGCTTTAGTTGCAATTGCTTGTCGCCGAGCCAGTGGGCGGTCAACAAGCTCGGTGCGGGTTCGGCCGAGGTTGGCGACGCCGACGAATAGCTAACTTTCGCAGAGCGCGGATTAACGGCATCTTCGAGCGCCGGCATCGAATCGTTCAACCGACTTTGTTGCACGCCAGGGCCAACGATAATTCGAACACGCCGACCCGAAACCGTTGTGTTGTAGGGCATTAACGTTGCCATACTGAGCACCAGTCGGGTGCGATCAGCGGTCGACACCACCACCGCATTGCGTAAATTCCCGCTACCGATGGGAAAGCGCTTTTGCTGCAATCGGTTTTCGGTGCCGGCAAAATCCAACGCGATACGCGCCGGACGCTCAACGCTGTAACCGACCGGTTCTGGCGCCGGGCCATCGAAGGTCATTTCCAACTGAGTTCGACCCGCTGACAAGGTGGAAACATCCAGCTTGGTCAATGCCACGGCCTCGGCCTGCAGACTGATTGTTGCCAGGGTTGCCGCTGCTGCGATAGAGCGCAGTATTTTCCTGAAAATCATGAGTGTCTTCTTTTGCCTTATGCTTTGTTATTAAAAATCTGACGGTTTTTGCTGCGACAGCAAAAAGGTTCGTGGTTGTACGATCCAGCCACCGTCTTCCTGCGGTACTTTTTCCAACAGCTCCACCCGGGTTTCGCTAACCGCGACGATACGAGCACTGTTGGCTCCGATCACATCACCGACTGACAAGCGATGAATATGACCATCGCCATCACGAAACAAGGCTTGAATCGAGGCTGACTGTATACCGCTCAAGGTTCCCACCATGATCAGCTCATCCAGTTTCATGGCCGCTGGTTTGGCTTGATCGGAAGGCCCTACCGGCTCAAGCGATGTCACCGCAGAGGGTTGTAGAACTTGTGGCCGCGGTGTCGAGGTCAGAGGATTTTGAAAAGGTGAACGCTTATCTTGCGCAGCGTATTGGATCTTTCGTCCGGCCTTCCCGGATTCTGCGGCGGTTAGCTTAGCGGAGGCAGGAGCGTCAGTCTCGGCTACCAGCGCCTGCAGATCCGTCATCGCCGCCTGGCGTTCGCAACCTGACACTGATGCAGCGAGTAAGACGGTCATTAACAGAGCACGCATTATTCCTCACCTGCTGATGTCTGGCGATAGGCTCGCGCTTCCAAAGTAATAAGCAATGGCCCCGCCAAATCGGTTGGTTGTTCGCTGACACTGGTAAGGGTCATCGTTAGTTGGTGCAGGCTGATCTGGCCAGGCAAAGCTGACAGCGCAGCGATAAAACCACCCAACTGATGATAACCACCGCGCATCACGATACGGATAGGGGTTTGAGCGAAAATACTCTGCTGGCGTTCTTCACCGGGCGTGATTTGATCGATGATCAGGCCGGCTGCAGTCGCCGCTCGACTGATATCGTCGATCAGTTCGGGCAAATCCAGCTGACTTGGCAATGACCTCAAGGCAGCATCGATGCCCTGTTGCAAGGTTTCGAGCTCTGCGCCCAGCACTTCAGGGTGTTCGGTTTGACCGAGTTGCTGTCGATATTGCTGCTGTAATTGCGCCTCGCTCGAGACAGCACGCGCCAGTCGTTCCTGGTGATTGGCCAACACCAAAAACCAGCCAGCGCCCAGCATCAGCACCACCACACCCAGCAACACCAGCAGCCGTAAAAGCCGTGGCCAGGAACCCAGATTATCGACATTGAGGTGTTGATAATCGAAGCGCCGCACTTCCTCAACCAGTGCCGCCATTCCCTGCCGTCTCATCCAGCGCTCTCCTCTGCCAGGTCGATGCTGCGCACTTCCAATCTGAACTGACTGTCAGCAGCCGAGGTTTGCGCATGATCGGTTTCAAGCGTCACCAGAGTTGCGTCCGATATCAGACTGGATGCACTCAGATTGCGCAACAGGGGCGTTAAACTGGCCGGCTGATCAACCCGGCCGGCAATTTCGATGCGCTCGCCCGACTGATTCAAAGCCGTGAGATAGACATCTTGCGGGACCGCCCGCGCCAGCGTTTCCAGCAACTGAACAAAAACTTCCGGATTACGTTGCGCCGCTTCGAGTTGTCGCTTTTGCTGCGTCAGTACCGCGAGCTGCTGTAGCTGTTGCTGCTGTTTTTGATAGCGTTGCTCCAACTCAGCCAGGTGTTGCTGTAAAAAGGCATTACGTTGTTGTTGATGATCTATTTGCTGACTGATTTGCCAATGCCAAAGCCACAAGACGGCCAGCGTCAGTAATGCCACCAGCAACAGGCTGCGCATAAACTGTCGTTGCTGTTGATAACGCTGGCGTTCACGCCAGGGCAGCAAATTAACGGTGGCCATGATCAAAACTCCTCAGTGCCAAACCGCAGGCAACCAAGAGCGCGCTGCTGTCATCTTTTAGCTGATGGCGATTAACCGCAGCCGCACACTCCAGTTGGGAAATCGGGTCGGCCAGAACGGTCGGTAGCGCCGTTGCCTGCGCCAAGGGTTCGGCCAAGGCGGCTAATGCTGGGTGATCGCCAGCGAGCAGAACGGCATCCAATGGTCCCGATTGCGAGGTGGCATAGAAAAATTGCAGGGTCTGTTGAACAGCCTCACTCAAGTGCTGCAGTTGAGGCTCCGGTTGATCCGACTGATCGCCAGCAGCCTGTTCCGAATCGCTGAAGAATGGCACCGCCTCGGTGACGCTGGTCAGCGGTTGCTCTCGACGATTCAGCGACTGCTCACGACGATAAAGTGTCTGCTGACCTTTAAACACACTGAGCGTCAGGCGGCTGTGACTGATATCCAGCAGAGCAACGGCCTTAGCCGGGCTGGTGTCATACTGATGGCGAACCAGGGCCAGCGACCGCTCCAGCACCAGGGTTTCCACATCCACCAATTGCGCATCCAGTCCGGCTGACTGGAGCACATCGTCCAGGGCGTCAACTTCCTCGCGCCGGCTGGCTGCCAATAACACCTGCAACCGACCGGGTTGACCAGGCGCCGGACCCAGGACGTCAAAATCGAGCGCAACGTCTTCCAGCGGATAGGGGATATGCGGCGGCGCCTCTAACTGAATCAGCTGTTCCAGTTCGAGATCGGTTGGTAAGTCGTCCACCTCAATCACCTTGGTAATGACCGACGAGCCGGACACCGCCACCGCTGCCTGCCTGATACGACTGCGCGAACGCTGCACCAGCCGGGCAATCGACTGTCCCAGCTGTTCAGGGTTTCTAATGGCCCGCTCCACCACTATACCCTCGGCCAAAGGCTCGCAGGCATAGGCCTCAACACGGTGTGAATGGCCGGAAACACTTAGCTCAACCAGGCGAATAGCAGACGAACTGATATCAATGCCGAGCACAGGCGCCGGCTTTTTGCGGAATAGAGTTGTCACTGATAATCCCTTCAATAACAATCACTTAGAGATGTTGTATATCCATATACAGCCTTGATTACAGCGTACGTAAAATCAATTCGCAATGTATAAAAAAGACGCGATTCCCCCTATAATGGCCGGCCGTTAAGGCGTCATGCTGCTAACCCTTTCATTTAATTGGGAAAACATGAAGTTTCTGGCCAAAAGCACCAAATTCATTTTGTGGACGCTCTATGCCCTGATTTGCGCCCTGGTTCTCATTTCTGCCAGCGTCTACCTCTATTTGTCTCCGACGCTGCCTGAAGTGGAAACACTCAGAGACATACGCCTGCAGACCCCGATGCGAATTCTCAGCGCCGATAACGAGCTGATTGCCGAGTTCGGTGAACAACACCGCAGCCCCTTGCATTACGAGCAGATCCCCACTCAGTTTATTCAGGCACTGACCGCGGTCGAAGACAGTCGCTTCGAAGAACATTTTGGTGTCGACCCGATTGGTTTTACCCGTGCCGTACTGACGGTGCTGATGACCGGCGAGACCGACGGCCCCGGCGGCTCAACCCTGACTCAGCAGGTAGCGCGTAATTTCTTCCTGACTCGCGACAAAACCATCACCCGCAAGTTCACCGAAATTCTGCTCGCCTTCCAAATGGAGCGCGAACTGACCAAACAGCAGATTTTTGAGCTGTACGTTAACAAGCATTTCCTCGGTTACCGCTCTTATGGTATTCAGGCCGCAGCGGATGTCTATTACGGTCGGGATATTAACGATCTGACCCTGCCCGAACTGGCGATGATTGCCGGCCTGCATCAAGCGCCATCGGCCGCCAACCCGCTGGCCAATCCGGACCGCGCTATACGCCGGCGCAATTTCGTATTGGGCCGCATGCACGAGATGAACTATCTCTCTGATGCCAGCTACGAAGCGGCAATAAGCCAGCCGCTGACGGCCCAATATCGCGGCAACGGACCGGGGCTGGAAGCCGCCTATCTGGCCGAGATGGTGCGTGCCTTTATGATCGAACGCTATGGTGATGCCGCCTACACCGATGGCTATACCGTCCACACCACCCTGAATTCGAAACTGCAGGAAGCCGCCACCCGCGGTCTGCGCAAAACCTTGAGCGAATACACCCGGCGTCACGGTTATCTCGGCGTCGAAAATCATTTTGCCGCCGCCGGTCGTACGCCACCCGAGGCCTATGCCTACTGGCGCGAAGTGGTCAATGGCACAGCGCGTTTTGGCGGCCTGACTCCGGCCATCGTGGTGCGTGCCGAAGACCGCCGCCTGTGGATTCTGCCGCGCGATGGCCAACTCACGACGCTGGCGCTGGACGACATGGAGTGGGCGCGCGAACGCATTGATGTCGATACGCTCGGACCTGCGGTGACCACGCCCTTCTCCATTGCTGTACCGGGCGATCTGATCCGTATCGAGCAGGTCGACGGCCGCTGGCAACTGGCGCAGATCCCGGACGCCCAGGGCGCCATGGTGTCACTGTCACCGAACGATGGCGGCATCCTGGCGTTGGTCGGCGGCTATGATTTCCTGCTGTCAAAATACAACCGCGCCATCCAGGCCAACCGCCAGCCGGGTTCGAACTTCAAACCCTTCGTCTATGCCGCCGCTCTGGATAAAGACTTTACTCCGGCAACCATCGTCAATGACGCCCCCATCGTGCGCGCCGATGATGCTTTGGAAGATGTCTGGCGCCCACGCAACTCCGGCGACCGCTATCTGGGGCCGATCCCTTTACGCCAGGCGCTGTACCAATCGCGCAACCTGTCGAGCATCCGGGTGCTGGAATCCATCGGCGTCAATTACGCGCGCCGTTACGCCGAGCGCTTCGGTTTCGATCGCAACAAAATGGCCAACGATATGACGCTGGTACTGGGCAGCACCGTCGCCTCGCCGCTGGAAGTGGCGCGCGGTTATGCCGTTTTTGCCAATGGCGGCTATCGCATCGAGCCCTATTTCATCTCCAGCATCGAAGACAACAACGGCAACGTGATTTTTGAATCCAATCCAGCGGTTGTCTGTCGGGGCTGTCCGGAAACACCAACGCCCTATTGGGATAACGAAAATGCCGCAGCCGCCAACGCTACCGGCGTCGATATCGCGCCGATCGAGCTTGATCTGGAAGGCGAAATCGAAGATCAGCCACAGCGCGCAGAACGCCGCTATGCTCCTCAGGTACTGACCCCACAAACCACCTACCTGATCGATTCCATGCTCAAGGATGTGGTGCGTCGCGGTACGGGTCGGGCGGCTTATCAAGCTCTGGGACGTGACGATCTGGGTGGCAAAACCGGTACCACCAACGATGCCGTCGATGCCTGGTTTACCGGCTATAACGGCGATGTCGTCGCTTCCACCTGGGTTGGTTACGACAACAACATGGGCCTGGGGCAGATCGAATTCGGTGGTCGCGCAGCGCTGCCAGGCTGGATCGAATACATGAAGACAGCGCTGGATGGTCAGCCGAGCAACAGCCTGTCGCAACCGGTCGGCATTGTTCGAGTGCGTATCGATCCACAAACCGGCCTGCTGGCACAGCCGGGTCAGGCCGGCGCCATCTTCGAGATATTCAAAGCCGAAAACGCACCGACCGAATACAGCCGTGAAAGCGTCACCATCGATTTCTCCGGTGGCGAAGGCGATGACTCTGGTAATGGCGACGATAACATTACGCCGCAAATGCTGTTCTAAGAAGAACACCTACCGCGCAAAAAAAAAGCCACCCGAGGGTGGCTTTTTTTGTATCCAACTATCCGAATCCGATCAGATTTTGTATTTTTCCGGCAGCGGCGTCCGCGCCACGCCAGTTTCAACCGCTGCCCGTGCAACCGCACCGGCGACACGATCAAGCAGACGCGCATCCATCGGCTTGGGAATGATGTAGTTGCGACCAAAGGTCCACTGCTCGCCGCCATAAGCCGCCACCACTTCCGGCAATACTTCTTCACGCGCCAGATCTTTGATGGCGTAAGCCGCCGCCAGCTTCATGGCTTCGTTAATCGCCGTAGCACGCACATCCAGCGCACCACGGAAGATGAACGGGAAGCCGAGGACATTATTCACCTGGTTCGGATAGTCCGAACGGCCGGTGGCCATCACCAGATCATCGCGCGTTGCCAGCGCCAGTTCCGGACGAATTTCCGGATCGGGATTGGCGCAGGCAAAGACGATGGGGTTGGGTGCCATCTTCTTCAGTTGCTCAGCGGACAACATATCCGGGCCGGACAAGCCCAGGAAGATATCGGCGCCGTCGATGGCGTCATCCAGAGTGCGAGCTTCGGTAACCGGGTTGGCAAACTCGGCCTTGTACTGGTTGAGGTCGTCGCGACCGGCGTGAATCACACCCTTACGGTCGACCATCAGAATATTTTCCAGCGGCATGCCCGCGGACATCAGCAGACGCGAGCAGGAAATGGCCGCAGCGCCCGCGCCAAGCACCACCAGCTTGGCCTCGGTCAGCGTTTTACCTTGCACTTCCAGGGCGTTCAGCATGCCCGCCACTGTGACAATGGCGGTACCGTGCTGGTCGTCATGGAAGATCGGAATCTTGCAGCTTTCGATCAAGCGCCGCTCAATTTCAAAGCACTCCGGCGCCTTGATGTCTTCTAAGTTAATGCCGCCAAAGGATTCGGCGATCAGTTCCACCGTACGGACGATTTCATCAACATTCTCGCTGTCGACTTCGATGTCGATGGCATCAACATTGGCAAACCGCTTGAACAACAGTGCCTTGCCTTCCATCACCGGTTTACTGGCTAAAGCACCCAGATTGCCCAAGCCAAGAATCGCCGTACCGTTAGAAATCACCCCAACCAGATTGCCCTTCATGGTGTATTTGAAGGCATCTTCGGGATCTTCGGCAATGGCTCGTACCGGTTCGGCAACGCCCGGACTATAAGCCAAGGATAGGTGGCGGGACGTTTCCGCCGGCGTGGTGATCTCGATACTTAGTTTTCCCGGCGTTGGCAGGGCGTGGTATTCAAGCGCGTCGCGCTTTAAGTCATCCGACATGTCCGTCTTCCATCTGTTCTTATTGGGTGAGGGGAGGCTAGGAAACTAAGTGAAGCTAGCATAAACAACGCACTAAAGCCGCTCAAGCCAGCGGCCGCGCTGTTCGTGCATGACTGTTTTGCCTGTCAGGCAAGGCCCGAACCAGACCGCATGAATCGGCCCCTCAGGCCAGCTGCGACAAGCGTTCCAGGGGATGTCTGCTGTGTCCTGTGCTGGAGCCGTCGAGGTGGGAAAAATAACGGACATAAAAAAACCCGGCAGAGCCGGGTTTTGCTGATAACGCAGACTCAGTCTTACTTGTTGATGCTGCGCGCGCCGAAGCGAGACTTGAAACGGTCAATACGGCCGCCAGAGTCAACGATCTTCTGCTTACCAGTGTAGAAAGGGTGGCAAGCCGAGCAAACGTCAAGGTGCATTTCACCGCCACGGGTAGAATGAGTCTTGATCACGTTGCCGCAAGAACAAGTAGCGGTCAGTTCTTCGTACTTAGGATGGATGTCAGCTTTCATGGGTCACCTCGCTGTGCCGCCACCCGGTCGTTATTGCCGGGCACCGCAACTTTGACGTAAGAATCGGCTTCGGGGCACAATGCTGCGGCCTTATTTCGAACAGATCGCGCATCAGGCCCCAAAAATGGGAGCGCAATCATACCAGAGTCTTTCCGATTGACAACCACCGCCGTACGCCTCGCTGATATTGTCGTTCCCGGCCCTTTTGCCGGTCCTCTCAGCTATCGAATTCCCGATGATCTGACGCCTGAAATAGGCGCGCGCTGCCAGGTTCCGCTGCGCAACAAAACCGTGCTGGGCGTCCTCGTTGGACTGCGCGAGGCGGACGACGGTGACAAGCTCGATAAACTCAAAGCCATCGAAGCCGTGCTCGATACCGAGCCGCTGCTCGACAAAGCGCTGCTCCAGGTCGCCCAGTGGATGTCTCGCTACTATTTATACGACGCCGCCAGCGCCTACTTATTAGCCCTGCCCGCCTTGCTGCGCAACGGCGAAGCGGCCGAACTGGTGACCGAGGCGCGGGTGGAACTGACCATCGCTGGCGCACACCTGGAAGCCGATCAGCTCAAAGGCAAACGCCAGCGTGAAGCGCTGCATTGGCTGCAAACTCACGGTGCTGCGACGCCTTCCGAACTGCGCCGCCACGGCATCGACCGTGCGCACTGGCGCGGTCTGGTCGAAAAACGCCTGGCGCACGAAGTGGCTCTGAGCACCGAGCCGCGTCAGCCCAGCGGCCAACTGCGCCAACAGCCGTTGGCTTTGAACGCCGACCAACAAAGCGCGCTGGACCAACTGAGCGACGACGCCTTCAATGTACTGTTGCTCGAAGGCGTCACCGGCAGCGGCAAAACCGAAGTCTATCTGCAAGCCATGGCCCGTACGCTGGCCGCTGGCAAAAGGGTCCTGGTGCTGGTGCCCGAGATCGGTTTAACGCCGCAAACTCTGGAACGTTTTCAAGAACGCTTTGCCGATGAACTGGTCGCGCTGCATTCCGGCCTTACCGACAAAGAGCGCCATAACGCCTGGCTGCGCGCCCAACATGGCGAGGCAGCGATCGTGGTCGGCACTCGTTCGGCGGTACTGACGCCATTGCCCGATCTGGGTTTAATCGTCATCGACGAAGAACACGATGCCTCCTTTAAGCAACAGGATACGCTGCGCTATCACGCCCGCGATGTCGCCATTTTTCGCGCCAATCAGGCCGGCATTCCGGTCATTCTGGGTTCCGCCACGCCCTCGTTGGAATCGCTGCATAACGCTCGTAATGGTCGCTATCGTCATGCTTTATTAAATGAACGCGCTGGTGGCCGGTCGCGGCCCCAGCTGGAAACCATCGACATGCGCCGCCAGCAACATGAGCATGGCATATCCGAACGACTGCGCTTTCGCATCGGCGAGCATCTGGAGCAAGGCCAGCAGGTGTTGCTGTTTTTGAATCGGCGCGGCTATGCGCCAAGCTGGTTCTGCAGCGCCTGCGGCTGGATGGCCGATTGCCCGTTCTGCGATTCGCGGCTGACCTATCATCGCGGTCGTCACCAGACGATCTGTCATCACTGCGGTTACCAATCGCGCCCGGAAACGGTCTGCCCGGATTGCGGCAGCCACGAGCTGATGCCACTGGGTGCCGGCACCGAACGTGCCGAAGAAGCGCTGGAACAATGGTTTCCGCAGGTGCCGATCATCCGTTTTGACCGCGATGCCATCACCAATGCCGACTCGCTCAACCGGCAACTGGAACGCACCCGCGAAGCCGGACCTGCGATCCTAGTCGGCACCCAGATGCTGGCCAAGGGACACCATTTCGAAAAGGTCACCCTGGTTGGCATTCTCGATCTGGATGCCGGGCTGTTCAGCGCCGACTTCCGCTCGCGCGAGCGCACTGGTCAGTTGCTGGTGCAGGTCGCCGGTCGCGCCGGCCGTGGCGATGCTGCCGGTGAAGTCTTGCTGCAAAGCTGGCACCCGGATCATCCGTTTTTCGAGCCGCTGCTGAAACAGGATTACCAGCGTTTCAGTGACCAACTGCTCAGCGAGCGCCAACCGGCTGGCCTGCCACCCTACGGTTTTCTCGCCTGCCTGCGCAGCGATTCGGCCTATCCACAACAGGCCGAAGCTTTGCTGGCGGAGATGGCCGACTATTTATTGCAGCAAACCGGCATCCGGGTATTTGGTCCATTACCCGCGATTCTCTCGCGCCGCGCGGGCAAGCATCGTTTTGTGCTGGTGGTGCAGAGCGATAAGCGCAGCCAATTGCATAACGCCCTGGAGCCCTTGGTGCGACATTACCCGCGCCAGCAGCGCCAATTGAGCTGGCATCTCGACATCGATCCGCTGGAAACGCTCTGATCCAGCCGCAGCATCGGTGGTTGAGACACCCCATTTTGTGGATAATGCGGCCCTTTCCTTTTCTTCGCTCGATCCGGAGTAGCCAGACCCATGAAAGACGCGGTTGTTGAACTTTTGAACCAGGCCGTAGCGCGGCTGAAAGATGATGGCGTGATCCCGCAGGATCACCCGGTGCGCGTGATGGTCGACAACAGCCGAGACAAAGCCCATGGCGATCTGGCCTCCAACCTGGCGCTGACGCTGGCCAAGCCCTGCGGTCAGCCGCCGCGCAATCTGGCCGAAGCGGTGATCAATGCTTTGCCGGAAAACAATCTGATCGAGAAAGTCGAAATCGCCGGTCCCGGCTTTATTAACTTTTATTTAGCCAGTGAATCTCAGGCCGAGATCGTCAAAGACATCCTGGCCGCCGGCAAAGACTTCGGTCGCAACCAAAACGGTCAGCAGCAAAAAGTGCAGGTTGAGTTTGTCTCTGCCAACCCGACCGGCCCGTTGCACGTTGGCCATGGTCGCGGCGCCGCTGTTGGCGATTCACTGTCGCGGGTGCTTGAAGCCAATGGTTGGGAAGTCACTCGCGAGTTCTATTACAACGACGCCGGTGCTCAGATTCAGAACCTGGCGCTGTCGGTTCAGGCGCGCGCCAAAGGTCTTGGCCCGGACGACGCTGGCTGGCCGGAAGATGGCTATCGTGGCGACTACATCAGTGACGTGGCGAAAGCCTACATGGACAAGGCCACCATCGATGCGGACGACCGCCATGTCACCGGCAGCGGCGATGCCGATGACCTGACCGCCATCCGCGATTTTGCCGTCGCCTATCTGCGTCGCGAACAGGATCTGGATTTAAAAGCCTTCGGCGTCGAATTCGATGTGTTCTATCTGGAATCGTCGCTCTATGAGACCGGCAAGGTCGAGGCCACGGTCAAGCAGTTGATCGAGCAAGGCCACACCTACGAACAGGACGGCGCGCTGTGGCTGCGCACCACCGATTTTGGTGACGACAAAGACCGCGTCATGCGCAAACAGGATGGTCTCTACACCTACTTTCTGCCCGACGTCGCCTACCACAAAGACAAGTTCGAGCGTGGTTTCAAGCGCGTGATCAACGAACAGGGCGCCGACCACCACTCCACTGTCAACCGCGTTCGCGCTGGCTTGCAGGCGCTGAACGAAGGCATCCCCGACGGCTTCCCGGATTATGTGCTGCACCAGATGGTGATGGTCACCAAGGGCGGCGAAGAGGTAAAACTGTCGAAGCGTGCCGGCAGCTATGTGACGCTGCGCGACCTGATCGACGAAGTCGGTCGCGACGCCACCCGTTATTTCCTGGTGTCACGCCGTGCCGATTCCCAGCTTACTTTCGACATCGACCTGGCGCGCAGCCAAAGCAGCGACAACCCGGTTTACTACATCCAATACGCCCACGCCCGTGTTCATGCGCTGCTGCGCAAACTGAACGAGCAGGGCCATGATTACGATCAGGCAGCCGGTATCGAAGCCTTGAGTCAGTTGGAACTGGATGACGAACGCGAGCTCATTACCCAGTTGCGTCGCTACCCTGAAGTGGTGGAACATGCTGGTAACAGTCTGGAACCGGCGGTCATTGCCACCTATCTGAAAGACTTGGCGGCGCTGTTCCACGCCTACTACAACAACAACCGCATGCTGGTCGACGAGGCATCACTGCGTAACGGCCGAGTGGCCTTGTCGGTTGCCATCAGCCAGGTGTTGTTCAACGGTCTCGACCTACTCGGCGTCAGCGCCCCGGAGACAATGTAAGTGGCCAGAGATTACGCCAACAAACGCCAACCCGAACCGCCAGAGCGCTCCCGTGTGCCGCGCTGGGTATGGATCTTTACTGCCTGCGCCTCCGTCGCCTTTGTCGGCTTCCTGTACTACTTAAGCCAGGTGCCGAGCGAAGGCGGCGGTGGCACTGCGCTGCGTGAGCGCCTGAAACAGGCGTTACCGGAAACCACCCAAAGCGAAGACGACAGCAGCGGCGAAAGCGCAGTGCGCACGCCCAGCCTGGAAGAAGCCTTCGAGTTTTATCAGTTGCTCAAAGACGACGAAGTGCCGGTTCCTGCGCCGCCCGCTCCATCGGCTAACAGTAACAGTGGCAGCAGCAGTTCTTCTGCGGCGTCTGCCTCTGCCAATCGCCGCTGGGAAATTCAGGTGGCCTCATTCAGCGATGCATCCGATGCCGAACGTCTGCGCGCCGAACTGATCATCAATGGCCTGACCAGCACCCACCTGACCGAAGCGGATCTGGGTGATCGCGGTGTCTACCATCGCGTTATGGTCGGCCCCTTCAATGACCGCTCCCAACTGAATAAAGCGCAGGACATTCTGGTCGGCCTGAATCATCAGGTGATGGTGCGCACCCTCAACTGAGCGCCATCACCGAAAGCGGGTCTCTTTAATCGGGTCGAAGGTCACAGCTTGACCCGCTCTCCCTTTGAAATCCTATCCCTGCCCCCACCTAGCTGGCTTGAAGTCAACTTTCAAAGTCACCCAAGGTAATTTCGCATGACTACGATTGTTTCTGTGCGCCGCGATGACGCTGTTGTCGTCGGTGGCGACGGCCAAGTCTCTCTCGGCAACACCGTCATGAAAGGCAATGCGCGCAAAGTTCGCCGCCTTTATAACGACCGCGTCATCGCCGGTTTCGCCGGCAGCACCGCCGATGCCTTCACCCTTTTCGAAAAATTCGAAGGCCATTTACAGCAGCACAGCGGCCACCTGACCCGCTCCGCCGTCGAGCTGGCCAAAGAGTGGCGCAGCGACCGAGCCCTGCGGCGGCTCGAAGCCATGCTGATTGTCGCCGACAAAGACGCCACCCTGGTGATTTCCGGTAACGGCGATGTGGTCGAGCCCGAACACGGCATCACCGCCATCGGCTCCGGTGGCAACTTTGCGCTGGCCGCGGCCCGCGCGCTGCACGAGAACACCGAGATGGGTGCTGAAGAAATCACCCGCAAGGCGCTCGATATCGCCGCCGATATCTGTGTGTTCACCAACCACAACGCCGTCTACGAATCGCTCTGAGGTCTCATTGATGTCGATTATGACTCCCCGTGAAATTGTCCATGAACTGGACAAGTTCATCATCGGCCAGGACAACGCCAAACGCGCTGTCGCCATCGCCTTGCGTAACCGCTGGCGTCGCATGCAACTCGACGACAGCATGCGCGAGGAAATCACGCCCAAGAACATTCTGATGATCGGCCCGACCGGTGTCGGTAAAACCGAAATAGCCCGTCGCCTGGCGAAGCTCGCCAACGCACCTTTCATCAAAATTGAAGCGACCAAATTTACCGAAGTCGGCTACGTCGGCCGTGACGTCGAAAGCATCGTCCGCGACCTGGTCGAAACCGGTATCAAAATGTTCCGCGAACAGGCTATGCAAAGCGCCCGGCCGCGCGCGGAAGATGCCGCCGAAGACCGCATTCTCGATATCCTGCTGCCACCGGCGCGCGACAGTAATTTCGGGGACGATGGCGTCGAAAAACCCAAGGCCGACAGCAACACCCGGCAGATTTTCCGCAAGAAACTGCGCCAGGGTGAACTGGACGACAAAGAGATCGAGATCGAAGTCGCCCAACAAAGCATGGGCGTGGAAATCATGGCACCGCCGGGCATGGAAGAAATGACCAGCCAGTTGCAGAACATGTTCGCCAACATGGGCGGCCAGAACCGCAACACCAAAAAGCGCACCCTGAAAGTGAAGGACGCGCTCAAGCAGCTGATCGAAGAAGAAGCTGCCAAGCTGGTCAATGAAGATGAACTCAAGCAGGAAGCGGTGAAAGCCGTGGAGCAAAGCGGCATCGTCTTTCTCGATGAGATCGACAAGATCGCCAAGAGTGATCAGCGCAGCGGCGGCGAAGTCAGCCGCGAAGGCGTGCAGCGCGATCTGCTGCCACTGATCGAAGGCAGCACCGTCAGCACCAAGTACGGCATGGTGCGCACCGACCATATTCTGTTTATCGGCAGTGGCGCCTTCCACTTCTCCAAACCCAGCGATCTGATTCCGGAGTTGCAGGGTCGTCTGCCGATTCGCGTCGAACTCGATGCGCTGACGCCCAACGATTTCAAACGCATTCTGACCGAACCGGATTACTGCATCACCGAGCAGTACAAAGCCTTGATGAGCGCCGAAGGTCTGACCATCGAGTTCGCCGACGACGCCATCGAAGCGCTGGCGCAAACGGCTTATCAGGTCAACGAAAGCACCGAGAACATCGGCGCCCGTCGCCTGCATACCATCATGGAGCGGCTGTTCGAAGACCTCTCTTATCGAGCCAGCGAAATGGGCGGCGACAGCGTCACCATCGATGCCGCCTACGTGGAAAAATTCCTCGGCGAGCTGTCGAAGAACGAAGACCTGAGCCGGTTTATTCTGTGATATGAGCCAGACACCCACTGCCCTCAACTATCGCCGCGCCGACACCGTCCTGGAAATCACCTGGCCGGACGGCCTGGTGCACGAACTAAGCGCCGAGTACCTGAGAGTGCATTCGCGCTCAGCCGAAGTGCGCGGCCATGGTCCAGGGCAGGCGGTGTTGCAGCACGGTAAAAAAGGCGTTGGCATCAACGCCATCGAACCCACCGGCCGTTACGCGGTGCGGCTGGTGTTCGATGACGGCCACGATTCCGGCCTCTACGATTGGGATTATCTGCGCGAGCTGGGCGTTCAGTTTGAAGCCTACTGGCAGGCCTATCTGCACGAACTGGAAGCTGCCGGCAAAACCCGTGAGCCCATGTTTATTCGGGCGAAGCAGCTTTAGGTTTTTTTGTTTATTGCCTTTCGTTCGGCATGGATCAAAGGGGCTGGTTTGCTGGGACCGGCGTAAACCCATCCATGGGGCCTAGGGCTCGGCACCGAAGCGTCGGACCGCCCTGCCTCGCACTTCCCATCAAACCAGCCCCTTCGCCCCATACCTTGTATCCCGTCTTCGTCCACCTACAACAGAACACAACTCAACCTCTTATACAGGTGGCCTGGGGTGCTGATGTCGGGGGTTGTGCGAGACATGGATGTCGAGCCCAAGCCTACAGGGATGTATTTACGGCGTACCCACGACAGCAGCACCCCAGGCCACCGACCACCACCCCATTTGGGAAACAACCCCCAGATGCATTAGCATTGTCCGCCATCTTCCCAAGCAGTGACCTTCCGATGAAATACCGCGACCTGCGCGACTTCCTCACCGGCCTTGAGCAACGTGGCGAACTGCTGCGCATTACTGAGCCGGTCGATCCCAAACTGGAAATGACCGATCTGTGCGACCGGGTGTTACGCAAGAACGGCCCGGCTTTGCTGTTCGAAAACCCGACTGGTTTCGATATGCCGGTACTCGGCAATTTGTTTGGCACACCAGAGCGCGTCGCCATGGGCATGGGCGCCGAATCACTGCAGGACCTGCGCGAGATCGGCAAGGTGCTGTCGTACCTGAAAGAGCCCGATCCACCCAAAGGTCTGAGAGACGCCTGGGACAAAGCACCACTGCTGAAAAAAGTGCTGTCGATGGCGCCAAAGACAGTGCGCAAAGCCGCCTGCCAAGAAGAAATTTTCGAAGGCCCGGATGTCGATCTGGGCAAACTGCCGGTCTGGACCTGCTGGCCGGAAGACGCCGCGCCTCTGATCACCTGGCCGCTGGTGATTACTCAGGGCCCGCAAGGTGGTCGGGTGAACCTGGGTATTTATCGCCAGCAGGTGATTGGCAAGAACAAACTGATTATGCGCTGGTTGTCGCATCGCGGCGGTGCGCTCGATTTTCAGGCCTGGCAAAAAGAAAAACCGGGCGAGCCGTTTCCGATTGCCGTAGCGCTTGGCGCTGACCCGGCAACCATTCTCGGCGCGGTCACACCGGTGCCGGATTCATTGTCGGAATACGCCTTTGCCGGTCTGCTGCGTGACAGCCGCACCGAACTGGTCAAATGCGGCATTCACGATTTAAAAGTGCCGGCCAGCGCCGAGATCATCCTCGAAGGATTTCTCTACCCAGGCGAAACCGCCGAAGAAGGCCCTTATGGCGATCACACCGGTTACTACAACGAAACCGAAACCTTCCCGGTGTTCACCGTCGAGCGCATGACGCATCGCACTAATCCCATCTACCACTCCACCTACACCGGCCGGCCGCCGGACGAACCGGCGGTTTTGGGTGTGGCGCTGAACGAAGTCTTTGTGCCGATTTTGCAAAAGCAGTTCCCGGAAATCGTCGACTTCTATCTGCCGCCGGAAGGCTGTTCCTATCGACTGGCCGTGGTCAGCATGAAGAAGCAATACGCCGGTCACGCCAAGCGGGTGATGATGGGCGTCTGGTCGTTCCTGCGGCAATTTATGTACACCAAGTACGTGATCGTCGTAGACGACGACGTCGATGCCCGCGACTGGAAAGACGTTATCTGGGCAATGACCACGCGCATGGACCCCAAGCGCGATACGGTGCTGATCGACAACACCCCCATCGATTACCTCGACTTTGCCAGCCCCGTGGCCGGCCTCGGCTCCAAGATGGGCATGGATGCCACCAACAAATGGCCGGGTGAAACCGACCGCGAGTGGGGTCGCCCCATTGCCAAAGACCCGCAGGTGTCCATAAAAGTGGACGAATTAATGCTCAAGCTGGGCCTGTAATAATGCCGGTCCGAGCTTGATTTCCCGGCACTCAATATTAAAATCCTGACCGCTCGTTCAAGTAACGCGATTTATCAACAACAGTAGGGAAGCTCATTTATGCAGTGGTTAGAAATTTACGGCTACATCGGTTCAGTTTTAATCGCCATCTCTTTGATGATGGGCGACATCCGCAAACTGCGCTGGATCAACCTGATCGGCGCTGGCACCTTCGCCAGCTACGGCTTGATGATTCAAGCTTGGCCGGTGGCTTTGCTGAACGGCTTTATCGTGCTGATCGACATCGTGCATCTGTGGCATATCTATCGCCGTCCGGCGCCGCTCAGCCAGGTCGATTTCGACGCCAGTGAAGCCTATGTGCAAAACATCCTGGTGCTCAGCCTGCCGCAAGCTTCCGCGCTGCAAGCCGGCCAGCGCATTCGCGTCAGCTATCGCGGCAACCAGCCAGTGGCACTGGAATTGCTCGAACAGCACGCCCCGGGTTTGCAGCATAGCGAATCGCTCGCTGCCTGATCTAATCAAGCCCCATTCAGCGCTTCGTTTGGCTGTGTATAATGTCCATTGACATTGTCCAAACGGAGCGTTTTTGTGTCCGATCCCCAGCTGCACACCGCCACCCTCCACGACCTTAAAGCCTTAACCGGCGACGTCTGGCAGGTGCAACTGAAACCGCTCGACGATTACCCGTTTGAAGCGGGCCAATACCTGGAATTACGGGTTCCCGGTTTCAACGACCTCTATTACACCATCGCTTCGGCCCCCAAGAATCCCTGCATTGAACTGCATATTCAGGCCGGAACCGACCAGGCCGACGCCCTGATCACCTGGCTGAAACAGGCCGAATCCATCGAATTTACCGCGCCCGGCGGCGAAACCCGGCTGAGCAACCTGCCCACCGAGACCGGACCACTGCTGTTAATTGCCTCCGGCACCGGCTTCAGTCAGGTCAAATCCATTCTTGAAGACCTCCTTGCGCAGGGCGCCACGCGACCGATCTATCTGTACTGGTCCGGCCACCGGCTGAGCCAGTTGTATATGCTCGAACGCGCAGAAAACTGGGCCGATCAATACCCCAACGTCCATACCTCAGCGCTGATTTTCGAACAGGGCCACTGGGACGATAAACACCAGATGCTGGTACACGCCATCCACGGCGATCACGATAATCTGCAAGCCTGCCAGGCGATCTGCTGCGGTTCGCCAGCCATGGTCTACACCCTGCTCGATGCGCTGACCGAGCATGGCTTTCGCCCCGACGCCATGCTCAGCGACGTGTTTCAATTTGCCCCGAGGACAGCCTGATGAATACCGCTGACGTACTGCGCATCTTTGGCCTGGAACCGCGTGAGACGCGCATCTATTTAGCGCTGCTGCAGTCGGGTCCGGCGTCGATTCGCGACATCGCCGACCGCGCCGGCATCAACCGCGGCACCACCCATGAGCTGCTCAAACGCATGCAGCAAAAAGGCGTGGTCAGTTATTTCCCCAAAGGCAAACGCCGCCATTTCAGCGCTGAACCGCCGAAGCGACTGAAAGAATTGGCGCTGAATCATCAGCAGCAAGTTAGCGAAGCCATGGAATTGCTGGATGAAAAAGTCATCCCGGAACTGAGCCACCTGCGGCCGGCAACCGGCAACGCCGATGTGCATTATTACGAAGGCGATGACGGCATCGAACTGGTACTGAAAGACATCCTTTCCACCGTCAGCGAACAGGAAGACCCGTCTTACTGCATCTACTCGGCCAAAGCGATTCGCAAATACCTCTACCGGCCGTTTCCAAACTACACCCGCCAACGGGTTAAATTGGGTATCAACGTGCGGGTGATTGCGATTGGCGAAGGCGGCGAGGAAGCGGCGCTGGCGGATCGCAAGTGGATCGACGAAGCCTCCAGCGAACATGCTGGCAGTTACATCGCCATCTACCCGCCGAAGATGGCGATGATTTCGTTAAGTCACGGCGATTTACCAACCGCCGTGGTGATCAACTCACCGACCATCGCCAACACTCAGCAGACCATTTTTAATACGCTGTGGAACTCGCTTTAAACAGTAAAACGTTCGGTCTGACGACGCAGCCGAGCGGATTGTTCGGCAATTTCATGCACACCGGCGACAGTATGCTGCGCCTGATCGGCAACCTGGGAAATCAGGCTGGCAATGCTGGTGACACTGCCATCAATCGAATCGGTGGCTTCGCTCTGTTCCTGCGTCGCCTGGGAGATGTGTTCGTTGGTGGCGCGGATTTCCGCAACGATGGCGAACACGCCGTCCATCACCTGACTGGCCTCTTCACTGAGCGCACCGGCGGCTTCGGCCGACTCAACCGCATGTCCCATGGCCTCGACCGTGGTGCCGACTTCGGCGGCAAACTGCTCAATCATGGTCTTGATTTCGGCAGAAGAGTTCTCGGTTTTCTGCGCCAGAGTGCGGACTTCCTCGGCGACCACCGCAAAGCCGCGGCCATAGTCACCGGCACGCGCCGCTTCGATGGCGGCATTTAGCGCCAGCAGATTGGTCTGTTCGGAAACCTCCTGAATCACATCAATCACCGCCTGAATGTCGCCGGCGCGTTCCGCCAGGCGATTGAGATTGGTCGAAGCGGTGCTGATCTCGTTTTGCAGGCGCGCTTCCTGTTCACCACTGGCGCGCGAGCGCTCCGCCCCCAGACGACATTCCTGCTCGGCTTGAGACGCCCGTTCTGCCGCCGCCGAGGTACTTTCATTAATACCTCGTACTGTCGCCGACAACTCGTTAATGGCAGCGGCAACCTGCTCCACTTCTTCGTTCAAGCGATCGAGAATGCGGCCCACTTCTTCGTTGGCGCGACTGTTATCGCCGACCCGTTCGGCCACCGCACCCGCGCCCTGGCGTACGTCGCGGATGATATCGCCGAAGCTTTGCAGCATGGCGTTGACGCTTTGGGCGATCAGGCCCACCTCGTCCTGACGTTTCAGATGAATCCGCTCGGTCAGATCGGCGGTTTCATCAATGTGCTTAATGGAGCGCTGCAACTGCAACACCGGACCACTGACCGAGCGCGACAGCACCCAGCCGACGGCCAAAAACAACAGGCCGATAACTGCCAGAGTGATCCAGCCCTGAACGCCGGTGGCATTAGCCTGTTCAACGACGGCCTCAATGTCGCTCACCAGGCTGTTGCCGGCATCGCCCACACTGGCTGCCGCCTGCTCAACATCAAGCACCGTCGCTTCGAGTTCCTGCAGCGAGCTGGCCACTCGATCGTTGGCCGCCACCACCGCTTCATTGGCCATGTCAGCCACCACCTCGGCCATGGTGTTCATGGAAATAAAGGGTGACTGGGTGGTTTGCACAATACGCCGGCCACCGGCGTCATCGCCGGCCCGGAACGCTTCGATGGCGTCACTGATGCGTTCGTTGAAGCTGTCGAGATCGAGCAGGAAGACGTCCATGGCCTCGCCCAGATCGGCATCCAGATCCGACAATACCGCCACGGCCTCACGCAGTTGTTCTTCGGCGCGATCACCTTCACCGATGTCGGTCTGGGACTGTGACGCCGTTGAGGCGAAGCGCCAAAATAAAAATTCGGGATAGAGCTGCAAGACCACGCTGGCCTGTTGCTGCAGCGCCAGTGCATTGCGTTGATCTTCCAGTGTTTGCTGTTGCTGGGTGAGTTGCGCTTTCTGCGCCTGCACGACCTCGTTCTGGTGCGCCAGGGTTACCTGCTGCTGGTCAACGCGTTCAATTTGCCCGCGGTTGCGCTCCACCAGCTGCTGCAAACCAAACAACACCCAGGCGAAGCCAATGGCCAACAGCAACACCATCAATGCAACCAACACCTGGGTACGCACAAACAGCGACCAACGATTGGGATGCAATGATTTAACTGACAACATGGTCGACCTCGTCTGGGGGATACAGAACGTCCAGTTTAACAAAGCCGGACGCCAGCAGGCCTGAAGCGACGGAGAATTAGCCGATCATTCGCTACGTTCAAGTCAATTCAGGTCTATTTCGGTTGTTATCGACCCAAATTTAGCCAACTTGATCATTGCGCTCAAAAAAGCCCCTGCCGCCACAGCGACAGAGGCAACACCCTCGAAGACAAGGGGGAGACTTTTGGACAATTACAGACCGAGGTGGCTGCGCACGGCGGCCAGGCCCGGTTTGCCGTCGACGGTTTCAACACCGTCCAGCCAGCTTTCCAGCACTTGCGGGTTTGCAACCAGATATGCGCGGGCAGCACTTTCGGCATCGGCATCACCGCTGAGCACTTCCCCCATCACGCCGCTTTCCATATCCAGACTGAACTCCAGGTTGGCGAGCAGTTGGCCGACGTTAGCGCATTCATCGCTGAAACCTTTGCGGGTCAGCGTATAAACCGTAGCGCCGCCATAGTTGGGGCCGAAGTAGTCGTCACCGCCGGACAGATAAGCCAGATCGAAACGCAGATTCATCGGATGCGGTTCCCAGGCCAGGAAGACCACAAAGTCTTCGCCACGCACCTGACGACCCACCTGGTTCAGCATGGCCTGCTCGCTCGATTCCACCAGCTCCCAATCGTTCAGCCCGAAATCATCGCTGTCGATCATCGCCTGAATCGATTCGTTGGCCGGCGCACCCGGTTCGATGCCGTAAATGCTGTGATCGAATTCCTCGCCGTATTCGGCCAGATCAGCAAAGCTTTCGACGCCGGCATCCTGCACGTATTGCGGCACCGCCAAAGTGAATTTGGCACCTTCGAGGTTGGCGCGAACCTGATCGAAGCCATCGCGGTATTCATCGAAGAAACCCTGCTGGGCCGGCATCCAGTTGCCCAGGAAGACGTCAATTTCGTTACTGCCCAACGCCTGAAAACCGATAGGCACGGCCAGCAGGCTGACGTCGGTTTCATAGCCGAGGCCTTCCAAGACGGTGGTGGTCATGGCGTTGGTGACACCGATATCAGTCCAGCCCGGATCGCTTAAACGCACGGTCTGGCATTGCTCGGCCACCTCTGCCTGAGCCGCCGTCGCGACGGCACCGGCGCAGATGGCCAGGGAGATCAGTCCCGGTCGAACGTTAAGTTTCATCTTGTTTCCTCTTGGTTGGGTCAGTCGATGGGTGAATGGATAAACCTGACCTCAGTCGGCCAGGCGTGGAAAACGAGCGCGCCTTTCCAGATCGCCCAGATCCAGGGTGTTGCGCATGTACTGAACGCTGGCGTCGGTGTGCGGCTGGTGGTCCCAGGCGGTGACCTTGCCTTTGCTCAAAGCGCTGGCAACCAAACGCCGGCGACGCTGACTGTCGAGCACATCCTGATGCACCGCATCCAGATCCCAGTTGTCGGCAATTTCCTGACGGAAGGCAGCAAGGCGTTTCGCTTCTGCCGGGTCATCAGCCAAGTTGCGGATTTCCTGAGGATCCTCAGCCAGGTTGTAGAGTTGATCAGGGTCGATGGGTGAATGGATGAACTTGTAGTCGCCGCGGCGAATCATCAACAGCGGCGCGGCCGTGCCTTCGCCCATATATTCGCCGATCACTTCGTCATGACCACCGCGACCGCTGAGATGCGGCACCAGGCTGCGACCTTCCAGATCGGTCGCATAATCGATACCGCCACCGGCCAGCTCCACCAGCGTGGGCAGCAGATCCATGGTCGAGACGCTTTCTTTTACCCGCCGAGCTGAGAACTGCTTGGGCGCGCAGACGATCATCGGCACCCGCGTCGACCACTCGAAGAAGCTCATCTTGTACCAGAGGCCGCGCTCGCCCAGCATGTCGCCGTGATCGCCGCAGAACACGACGATGGTGTTATCGGCCATGCCGGTTTCTTCCAGCGTATCGAGCAGCGTGCCGATCTGGTCATCGACGTAACTGATGGCACCGTAATAAGCACGGCGGGCGTTGCGGATCTGCTGTTCGCTGATCTCGGTGGTATCAGCCTGATAGAGGGCACGCAGCCGCTCAGAATGCGGGTCGCTCGGCGCCTCGGCATGGCTCAGCGACGGCAGCTTAATATCTTCTTCGCGGTACCGGTCCCAGTATTCCTTGGGAATGGCGTAAGGATCGTGCGGGTGGGTCATCGACACGGTCAGACAGAAAGGCCGCTCGCCAGCGTCATCACGCGCCCGGTCGTAGAGGTAACGCTTGGCGTGAAACACCACCTCGTCGTCAAAATCGAGCTGATTGGAGCGCACGCAAGGCCCGGCCTGAGTGACCGACGACATATCGTGATACCAGGTCGGACGGCTGGCATCGCCATCCCAGTTCACCGCCCAGCCGTAATCGGCCGGGTAGATGTCGGTGGTAAAGCGCTGCTCAAAGCCATGCAGTTGATCCGGGCCACAGAAATGCATCTTGCCGGACAGCGCCGTCTGATAACCGATTTCACGCAGATAGTGCGCGAAGGTCGGTACATCGGAACGCAGCTCAGCAGCGTTGTCATAAGCGCCGATTTTCGATGGCAAGCGGCCGGTCATAAACACGAAACGCGACGGCGCACAGAGCGGGCTGTTGCAGTAGGCCGAATCGAACACCACACCGCGATCGGCTAAAGCCTGGATATTAGGCGTTTGCACCGGGCTGTTGGCATCGTGAATCGACAGGGTCGGCGCGGCCAGTTGGTCGGCCATCAAGATCAGAATATTAGGTTGGCTGGCGGGCATCTTGGATCACTCTGACTATAAGAAATTCAAATGTTTGGTCATCTCTTTGTCATGGTGTTTGGCTAAGCAACGGCTGTAAACTGGCCCTCAACTTATAGAAACCATAAGTTTTACTTATGCACCAAAAAAGCAATCTACCGCCTTTAGCCGCCCTGCAGGCGTTCGAAGCTGCAGCGCGACTGGGTTCCTTCACCGCCGCTGCAAGCGCACTGGAAAGTACTCAGCCCGCCATCAGCCAACACGTGCACCGCCTTGAAGCAGATTTGGGATTGCGTTTATTTGAACGCCAGCCACGCGGCGTGCGCCTGACCCGCTCCGGCCAGCAGCTTTACGAAGCCGTGGCCGATGGGCTAAGCCGGCTGGCCCAGGGTTATGCCGAAGCGCGCCAGCACAGTGGCAGCGCGGTGATCAACCTGGTCACCGATTTCGCCATCGCCACCTACTGGATATTGCCGCGCCTGCGCCGCTTCCGGGACGCCCATCCGGATGTCGATGTGCGCATCATCACCTCCCAGCAACCGCTACTGCCGGACCAGGCCGAGGCCGACATCGCCATCCTGTTCGCGCGCGGCTCCACCCTCCAGGCGCCCGCGCGTCAGCTGTTCAGTGAGGCGGTCACGCCCGTGGTCAGTCCGCTGCTGCTTGATCGGCTGCAATTACCAGCCCGGCTGGAATCACTGACCGAATTGCCGTTACTGCAACTGGAAGCCGACTATCACAGCGGCTGGTTTGACTGGCCGGCGTTATTTCCCAGGTTGGGACTGGGTCGGGTACCGCGCGAAGCCGAGCTGATCTTTAACAACTACACTCTGCTGCTGCAGGCGGCGCTGGCCGGTCAGGGCGTGGCCATCGGCTGGTCACCCTTTATTGAGCCCATGTTAGCCAGCGGTGGACTGGTCGCCCTAACGGATGACCTGCTCGGCGGCGATGATGATCTGGGTTATTACCTGGCGTTTTCCAGCCACCAGCGATTGGCACCGCAAGTGCTGACACTGGCCGATTGGCTGCAGGCAGAAAGCCGGTCCAAACGAGGTCCGTCTTAGCCGCCTGGACTGAGTCGCCTTGGTCTGAGCGCCCGAGCCCAGTATCATCGCTGAGCGATCTGCGCCTACCGACCTTATTCAGACAGGAGTTCACCCCAAGGTGACCGAGCGAATCGGCTTTATTTTGCTGCCCGGCTACTCATCCATGGCATACGTCTCGGCCATGGAACCGCTGTTGGTGTGTAACGACCTGACCGGTGAAGACCGTTTCAGTGCCTTTACCGTGGCCCTATCGGGCAACAAGACCCATTCCAGCCTGGGCAACCGCATGGACACCGCCTATTCGCTGGAAGACGCACCCGAGGCCGATGTCTGGATTGTCGCTGGCACCTCGCCGGCGCGGCATCCGGCGACACCCGGGCTGGAGGATTTTCTACGCGCCCTGCCGGCACATTGCGCGCTCGGCGGACTGGCATCGGGAAGTTATGTGTTGGGCAAAGCCGGTTTATTGAATGGCTATCGCGCCGTGGTGCACTGGCTGGGGTATGACGAACTGCTGAAGCAGCATCGCTCAATCATGCTGGCATCGGAGCAGTTCTGCATCGATCGCAACCGCCTGACCTGCCGCGGCGGCAGCGCCAGTCTGGACATGATGCTGATGTGGATAGCGCGCAGTCTGGGCGCCGACACCGCCGAGGCGGTATCGCGGCATTTCGTCAATGAGCGTTTAGGCGTTCCGTCCGACAGCCTGCCGCAACAACTGAGCGAGCGCACCCGCGCTGAGCAGCCCAAGCTCGCCGAAGCGCTGGAACTGATGGAAGCCAACATCGAAGAACCGCTGAGTACCGACGACGTCTCTTACCACGTCGGCATCAGCCGGCGACAGCTGGAGCGCTTGTTCAAAAAATATCTCAACGCCGTACCCAGCCGCTATTACTTACAAATCCGCCTGGAAAAGGCGCGCACCCGTCTGCTTGCCCACAACGACAGCATCGCCGACATCGGCTTAAGCTGCGGCTTCAGTTCCGGGGCGCATTTCTCCACCGCCTACCGCAATCAATACGGCCTGACGCCCTCGGAAGATCGCAGCCTGCATCAGCAAATGGCGGTGGATAAATAAGCCGTTCTAGAAAATGGCGGGCAACACCACACTCAGCACCACACCCAAAAACATCAGCGTGCTGAAGCGCTTGTTGTACAGAAAGGCCACGTGCACCAGATACAATGGCCAGGCCTGTTCGGGCCAGTCATCGGGGCAGGATTCCGGGCGCGGCTGGCGATAACGGCGCCAGGCTTCAAACAACTTGGGCAGCGCCAGCAGGATAATCAGATATGCCCAGTGCAAAGCGCCAAGCACAACGCCAAGCATCACGCCGACGTACTGAACCAGCCACAACCCCAGAACACTGGCGCGACTGATGCGCTCGCCCAGCTGCACCGGCAAAGTACGCACACCCTTGGCGGTATCTTCTTTTAACTTGTCGATGTGTTTGCCGAACACCACCGTAGTCGGGCCGATGCCGTACAGGCACGAGACCCAAATTGCGGTACTGCTGTAGTCACCCGACACCACCAGCGACGACGCCAGCACCATCAGCGGTCCCCAGACGATCCACACCGCCGGCTCACCCAGGCCGATGTATTTCAGCGGCCAGGTGTAGAACAACACAAAGAAAGCGCCGGCCAGCATCCAGTAGAGGGTTTGCAATTCGCTGCGCGCAATCAGTACCGCGCCCACCATCATCGCCAGGCCGCCGGTCAGCGCGATGTAGCCAAACAACTGGCGCTCGCTGAGCAGACCACTTTCCAGCGGTTGCGGGCCATATTGAGTGCGAAAGTAGTTGTCCTTATCGACGCCTTTTTTGAAATCGGTCCAGTCGTTGATCAGGTTATTGGTGGCGTGCGCCAGCACTAAGCCAAGGCAAACCAGGACAGCGTTAAGCGCATCGAAGTGCGCATTGGGAATGGCGAGAATAATGCCGATCAGGGCAGAAAACAGCGTCATCACAAAAACCGCCGCCCGGGTGGCAACGAACCAGCGCTTGAGCAGACCCATGGCCTGCCAATCGCCGCTTTCCAGGCGCGGTATTTTGGTCAGTACTTCGTGCCAGCTGGGAATCATCGCAAACTCCGTCAGTTCAGTGTTAAACCGTCAATCACTGTACCAAAGTTACCCGACAACACAGCTGGCCCAAAGTCACTACGACTCAGTCGGCTGCGGGTTTGCGCCGTTTCATCGGCGCCGAACCATCGCGTTCTGCCGGGGTTGAGCGCGGCCGCTTGGGCGCTGATTTTTTGTTCTTGGTCTTAGCTTTGGCTTTAGCCTTGGCTTTTGCATCGGCGTTCTTCTTCGGCTTTTTCTTGCCGTAAGCTTTGCCCGAGGCTCGCACCTTGGCCGGTCCTTGATAGGAGCTCTTCAAACCGGGCAGTTCAATGCGTTCAAAAGTCTGGCCGGTGTAACGCTGAATGCTGGCCAGCAAATTCCAGTCGTTGGAGGCAATCAGACTGATCGCTTTGCCGGCCTCACCGGCACGACCGGTACGGCCGACGCGATGCACATACTCATCGCCCTTACGCGCCAGGTCGAAATTGATCACCATGGAAACATGGGGCAGATCGAGACCACGGGCCGCCACATCGGTGGTGACCAGGGTTTTAAATTTACCACTGCGCAAACCGCTGACCACGGCATTGCGCTCATCCTGCGACAAGTTGCCGTGCAGCAAACCACAGCGCCGATCGCCATTGCGCAACCGCGCCTGCAAGCGTTCGGCCTTGGCGATGGTATTGGTGAAGATAATCACCGGCTCTTTGCCGGCGGACGCCAACAGCGCCAGTATTTGTTTTTCTTTAAAGGCATCGTCATCGGTGAGCAGATATTGCTGAGCGATGTTTTCCGGCACCGCCCGCGCTTCGTGCAGCGCGATGGTTTGCGGCTCGTGCAGTAATTGTTTGGCCAGACCAGTGACGCCCCGGTGATCGAGGGTGGCGGACAACAATAAAGTCTGCCGCTGCGCCGGGCAGCGTTCGATGATGCTCAGCACATCCTCACGAAACCCCATATCGAGCATGCGATCGGCTTCGTCGAGCACCAGACATTCAATATCGCTTAAATCGACCGAACCCTGCTTCAGGTGCTCCAGCAAACGACCCGGCGTCGCGATCAAAATATCCGGCACTTTGCGCAGCGCCGCGTTCTGCTCTTTAAAGGTCGCGCCACCGGTCAGGCTGAAACTGCCCACACCAATCCCTGCCCCCAGTTGGCGGCAAACCTGATGAATCTGTCGCGCCAGTTCGCGGGTCGGCACCAGCACCAAAGCACGAATACCGATGCTCGGCGGTGCCGGCTGGTTATAGCGCAACAACAGCGGCAGCGCGAAGGCGACTGTTTTACCACTGCCGGTCTGGGCGCTAACCAATAAATCCTGACCGTCGATCACCGCCGGAATAACGGCTTCTTGGACGTCGGTCGGTTCAGTGATGCCTTGCTTGGTCAGAGCGGTGGCAAGGGGCGGTGGCAATTTAAGACTGTCGAACACGGCGCGGATTACCTGCAAAAAAGCGAATTGGAAGTCATGGTTTATCGGGCGCGACTATAGCAGAGGCGACCCGCCTTGAATGCTTTTAGCACGCCTTAACAGGACAATAGGCCTATTAAACCCCGCCCCAGCCATCGGCCATACTGCCGAACGGGATCAGAATTTAACCACCAAGGATTGTTGCCATGACATCAATAACGGACTTTGCCTTTGCCGACAGTCTGAGTACCTGCCAGGCCCGCGCCTGGCTGGATTCCGCAGCAGCCCTGGCGAACCCGCGCTAACCTTCGAGCGATGCCCTAGCGATATAACCGCATGTCGCACCGACGTAACCGCTGGGCATCGCTTATCCTTAGAATGTTTCATCCAAACTGGGTGGCCCGCTGCGAAGCCAAGAGCCACCGCTGTCTCCCACACTACTACTGGAAGTCGATATGAGCGCCATTACCCGAGAACAGTTCGATCAAGTCATGGTCCCCAACTACGCGCCGGGCAAAATCATTCCGGTCCGTGGCCAAGGTTCACGAATCTGGGATCAGGACGGCCGCGAATACATCGACTTCGCCGGCGGCATTGCCGTCAGCGCGCTCGGTCACGCCCATCCCAAACTGGTCGCGGCTTTGACCGAACAAGGCCAAAAACTGTGGCATCTGGCCAATGTGATGACCAACGAACCGGCCATCGAACTGGCGCAGAAACTGACCGACCTGACCTTTGCCGACAAGGTCTACTTCTGCAACTCCGGCGCCGAAGCCAACGAAGCGGCGCTGAAGCTGGCGCGTCGCCATGCTTACCTGAACGTCGGCCCGGAAAAACACGAAATCATCTCCACGCTGCAATCTTTCCATGGCCGCACGTTGTTCACCGTCTCCGTCGGTGGCCAGGCCAAATACAAAGAAGGTTTTGAGCCCACGCCGGGCGGCATCAGCCATGTGCCTTACAACGATCTCGATGCCATGGCTGCGGCCATTTCCGACAAAACCGCCGCCATTATTGTTGAGCCGATTCAGGGCGAGGGTGGCATTACGCCGGCCGTTGATGGCTATCTGCAAGGCCTGCGCGAACTCTGTGATAAGCACGGCGCCTTGCTGATTTTCGATGAAATCCAGTCCGGCGTTGGCCGCACCGGCTCGCTCTATGCCTACCAGCGTTACGGCGTTACACCCGATATTCTGACCACCGCCAAAGCCCTCGGTGGCGGCTTCCCGATCGGCGCCATGCTGACCACCGATGCCGTCGCACCAAGCCTCGGTTTCGGTACCCATGGCTCCACTTACGGCGGCAATCCGCTGGCTTGCGCGGTCTCATTGGCGGTGCTGGATGTGCTGACCAACGACGGCGTACTCGATGGCGTCGCCGCCAAATCGCAGCGTTATTTCGATGACCTGACGCGCATCAATGAGCAGTACAAAGTGTTCAAAGACATTCGCGGCATGGGCTTGCTGATCGGTTGCGAACTGACCGACGACCGCGCCGGCCAGGCCAAAGACCTGCTCGCACTGGCGCTGGAAGAAGGCCTGCTGTGTCTGGTTGCCGGCCCCGACGTGCTGCGTCTGGCTCCGGCCTTGAACGTGCCCGATGCCGACATTGATGAAGGCCTGGCACGTTTGGAAAAAGCCATCGCCCGTTTTGTCGGCTAACGGCTTTAGCTGCTGCACCATCTGGTTTAACGGGGCCTCACTGGCCCCTTTGCGCAAGAGCAAGAGGAACCATCATGCTCGTCGTCCGACCGAGTCAATTCGCCGATCTGCCCAGCATCGAGCGTTTGCTGCACACTACCGACGCCCGCGTTACTACTTTGCCCAAGGAACGCGACAAGCTGTCGGAAAAAATCACCGCCTCCGAAGATGCCTTTGCCTCCGGTCTCGATCAGGATGGCCCCGCTGCCTTTTTGTTTGTGCTCGAAGACAGCGACCAACAGAAACTGCTGGGCACGTCCGGACTCGATACCGAAGCCGGTGGAGGTTATCCGTTTTTTAACTACCGCCTCGATGAAGTGGTACACGCCTCGCACAACCTCAATGTGAGCGCCAAAGTACCGATTTTGTTTTTGTCACATGAGCTGACCGGCAAAACCTTGCTGCGCTCGTTTTCCATCGAACCGAAGCTGAAAAAAACCGACGCTTTCGAATTGCTGTCGCGCGCACGACTGTTATTTATCGCCTGTCTGCCGGAGCGCTTTCAGCGTCAGGTGATTGTCGAGATACAGGGTATTTTCGATGATAAGGGTGACTGTCCGTTCTGGGATGGTGTCGGTCGCCACTTCTTCGGCATCGACTTTAATACCGCCGATTATTATTGCTCGGTAAAAAGCAAAACCTTTATGTCCGAGCTGATTCCCCAGCACCCGGTTTATGTACCACTGCTGCCGGAACGGGCGCGCAATACCATCGGTCAGAATCAGGAAGCGGCCAACCGCGCCTGCAGCCTGTTCTATCGCGAAGGTTTTGCAAAAACGCCCTTTATCGACCCGTTCGATGGCGGCCCGGTGTTGTCTGGCGAAGTACGCGATCTGCACACCATCAAGCAGGTGCGCTTCAAAAAAGCGCGCCCCAGTGATGTGGTCGGTGGTTTGAAATATCTGATCTGCAACCGCTCGCTGAAAGACTTCCGTTGCACCATCGGCACCTTGGTCGATGGCATCGGGGAAACCATTCGTCTGCCCTTGGATGTCGCCGAAGCACTGGGCGTCTCCGAAGGCGACCCCATCGCCTACGCGCCGCTGTAAGGGAGACTGCCATGTATATTCGCCCCGTCACACCGGCCGATATCGATTATCTGTATTTGATGGCCAAAAACTCCGGCGTCGGAGTCACCACTCTGCCCGACAACCGCCAGAAGATGCAGGCCAAACTCGACAAAGCCGTGGCCTCGTTCAAGCGCGATCTGGAAGAAAAAGATCGGCTCTATCTGTTTGCCATGATCGATCCTGAAAACGATGAGATTGCCGGCATCTGTGCGCTCGAAGCCAGCATTGGTCACGACGACATCTGGTACAACTATCACGTTGGCAAAACCGTTCATATGTCGAAAGACATCGGCGTGCATAAGATCACCCGCACGCTTTATTTAAGCAACGACCTGACCGGCAGCTCGGAAATCTGCACGCTGTTTTTGATGCCCAATTACCGCAAAAATCAGAACGGTCAGTTGCTCAGTAAAGCGCGCTATCTGTTTCTCGCCGAGCATCCGCAATTGTTCGGTCGCGACATCATTGCCGAGATGCGCGGCTATTCTGACGAAGAAGGTCGCTCGCCGTTTTGGGAAAGTCTGGGCCGACATTTTTTCCAGATGGAGTTTTCCGACGCCGACTACTTAACCGGCCTCGGTGACAAAGCCTTTATTGCCGAGCTGATGCCCAAGTTTCCGATCTATGTACCCATGCTCTCTGCCGATGCGCAGGAAGCCTTCGGCCGGGTACACCCGGACACCGAACCGGCGCTGGCGATGCTGCAAGCCGAAGGTTTCGACTTTAACGGCTACATCGACATTTTCGATGGCGGTCCGACCGTCTCGGCTAAGATCAAAGAGATCCGCGCCGTGCGTGACAGCGAACTGTACAGCGTCAAGATTGACGATCAGGCAGCGCAACCAGACCTGACCCGTAAAGACGGTTTAACGCTGGTATCCAACCGCGGCTTCGACAACTTCCGGGTGCGCCTGATCGCCACCAGCGCCATCAACGAATCCACCCTTCACTTAAGCGCCGCCCAGGCCGAAACACTGCAAGTCGCCGAGGGCGACTCGGTCCGGGCTGTGTCGCTGCGACCGGAGACGACTCATGTCTGAATCCAGCCTCTTTATTAACGGCACCTGGCAAGACGGCCAGGGCGAACTGCTCGAATCCATCGACCCGATCAGCCAGGCGGTCGTTTGGTCGGGCAAGACGGCCAATGCCGACGATGTAGATCGCGCCATCGACAGCGCCCGTTCTGCGTTTCGCGCCTGGCGCAAAACGCCCCTCGATGTGCGCCTGGCCATCTGCGAGCGTTTCGCTCAATTGCTGGAAACGCACAAAGAAGCCCTGGCCCATTCCATTGCCAGCGAAACCGGCAAACCCTTGTGGGAAGCGCGCACCGAAGTCGGCGCCATGATCGGCAAAGTCGCTATTTCCGCTAAAGCCTATGACGAACGCACCGGCGAAAAGCACTCGGAAATTCCCGGCGGCGAAGCGGTCTTACGGCATCGTCCGCACGGTGTGGTGGCGGTCTTTGGTCCTTACAATTTCCCCGGTCATTTGCCCAATGGCCACATCGTTCCGGCTTTGATTGCCGGCAACACCGTGGTCTTCAAGCCGAGCGAATTGACGCCAAAAACCGGTCAGGAAACGCTGAAGCTGTGGCAAGCTGCTGGCCTGCCTGATGGCGTGATCAACCTGGTTCAGGGCGCCAAGGAAACCGGTGTTGCGCTGGCTGGTCATCCGGGTATCGACGGTCTGTTTTTCACCGGCTCGTCCAACACCGGTGAGCTGTTGCATCAGCAATACGGTGGGCAACCCGGGAAAATTCTGGCACTGGAAATGGGCGGCAATAATCCGCTGATTGTCGACGACAACATCGACGTCGAAGGCGCTCTGCATCATGTGCTGTTCAGTGCCTTTATTTCTGCAGGCCAGCGCTGCACCTGCGCGCGCCGTTTGTTTATACCCCGCGGAGAGACCGGCGATGCCTTTTTGGCCAAGCTGATCGAAGCCAGCCGCAAACTCAGCGTCGGTCACTGGGACGCTGAAGAGCAACCCTTTATGGGTTCGGTGGTGTCGTTGTCGGCAGCGGAAAATCTGCTCACCGCTCAGCGTAATCTGGTCGATCTTGGCGGTAAGATTCTGCTGGAAATGAAATCCGCCGAAGCCGGTACGGCCTTGCTGACACCCGGCATTATTGACCTGACCGACGCCCGCGATGTTCCCGATACCGAATATTTCGGCCCACTGCTCAGCGTCTATCGTTACGATCATTTCGAAGATGCGCTGATGGGTGCCAATAACACGCGTTATGGTCTGTCGGCCGGCTTGCTGTCGAACAGCAAAGCCAAGTACGACTGGTTCCTCGAAGAAATTCGCGCCGGCATCGTTAACTGGAATAAGCCGATTACCGGCGCCGCCAGCACGGCCCCTTTCGGTGGTGTTGGCGCCAGCGGTAACCATCGTGCTTCGGCCTATTACGCCGCCGACTATTGCTCTTACCCGGTTGCGTCCATGGAAAGCGAAACCCTGGAAAAACCCGCTCAGACTTCGCCGGGTATGAACCTATGAGCGCCTTTGAAATGAACCTCGATGGACTGGTCGGACCGACGCACAACTATGCCGGTTTGTCGTACGGTAATATTGCTTCGCTGTCGAACGAGCAGTCCGCCTCGAATCCTAAAGAGGCTGCCAAACAAGGCTTGCGCAAAATGAAAGCGCTGGCCGACCGGGGTTTGCGTCAAGGCATTTTATTGCCGCACGAACGACCGGCGATCTGGGCGCTGCGTAACCTGGGTTTCAGCGGCAGCGATGCGCAAGTACTGGAGAAAGTCGCACGACAGAACCCGGAAATTCTCAGCGCCGTCAGTTCGGCTTCGTGCATGTGGACGGCTAATGCCGCCACGGTTTCTCCCAGCGCCGATACCCTGGATGGCAAGGTGCATTTCACCGCCGCCAATCTGAACGCCAAATTCCATCGCTCGATTGAACACCCGACAACAACACGGATGTTGCAGTCGATCTTCGCGGATGAGCAGTATTTTGCGCACCACGACGCGCTGGCACCGGTGAGTTTTTTTGGCGATGAAGGGGCCGCCAATCACACTCGTTTTTGTGGCGATTACGATGCCCCGGGCGTTGAACTTTTTGTTTATGGTCAGGCCGCCTTCGACAATGCCGCACCGAAACCCAATAAGTTTCCCGCCCGGCAAACGCTCGAAGCCAGCCAGGCCATTGCCCGCCTGCATGGCTTGCATGATCGCAACGCCGTCTTTGCCCAGCAAAAACCCGAGACCATCGATGCCGGCGTCTTTCATAACGACGTTATCGCCGTTGGCAACCGCAATGTGCTGTTTTATCACGACCAGGCGTTCGCCAATACGCAGTCGGTGTTGGAGGAACTACAGCACAAATTGGGTGATGTCGAACTGATCGCCATCTGCGTTTCCAGTGCCGAGGTATCATTGGATGATGCGGTCCGTTCTTACTTGTTTAACAGCCAGCTGTTGAGCATGGATGATGCAACAATGACTCTGGTCGTACCGGGAGAGTGCCGCGAAATTGCAGCGGTTTCCGACTACCTGGATCGTCTGGTGGCAGATGCCCACAACCCGATCGATGCAGTGGAAGTATTCGACCTGAAACAGTCGATGCAAAACGGCGGCGGTCCGGCCTGTCTGCGCTTGCGCGTGGCCTTAAACGAAACCGAGTATCAGGCCATGAACAGCGGTGTGATTCTTACCAACCGGCTGTTTAACGATCTGAACGCCTGGGTCGATCGACACTATCGGGATCGTCTGACCCAGGCCGATCTGGCCGACCCACAATTGCTGCTGGAAAGCCGGACCGCCTTGGATGAATTGACTCAAATCACCGGACTCGGATCACTCTATCCTTTCCAGCGTTAAGGCTGCGCCGAGGCTTATATCAGGTCGATTTCGATAAAAGTGGCAAAAAGTCTCACGAATCAAAGGCAATAACGCATTTTTTTCGAAAAATACCACTGTGAATAAAACGCTTACTCAAACGATGAGGGAGTATGCTTAACAGTCACGTCAAAGGATTGGCGGACCTTAGCTTTAACGAGCACCGCAGGCAGCCAATCCGATCGAGGATATTCGCCTGATGCACAGAGTTATGACTTCGGTTTTTTATCCACTAAGCAGTTTGGTGTGTTTTTTTATCAACCTTTCGGCGGGCGCCGAAAACTTTTACTACCCAAAAGAGCCCAGCGTCTTTCCTTCACAGACGGAGCTCAGCCTGGACTTTGACGAAGACCATGCCTTGCATTTCCAATGGCAGGCAGCGCCAGGGGCGACGCTCTATCACCTTCAGGAAAGAACAGAAGACAGTGACCACTTTGTCGACCTGGCCGCTAATTTGCCAGGCGATTTGTTGCACTACCGAATGTCGCCGCCCCTTTACGGTCGCTCGACCCAAGACTACCGCGTACTCAGTTGCAATATTGCCGGATGCAAACCCTCCAATACCTTAACCTTGCATCACAACGCCATGATCAATCTGGTGGAATGGTTACCGCCTCAGCCCAGTGACCTGTTCGGCGCTACCTTAAGCCTGAATAAAGATGGCACTGTGTTGGCCATCGGCGCGCCATCCAGTCAATTTCGCCGCATCAATAATGGTAGTGGTTCAGCGGGATCGGTATACCTTTTTAACCATTCGGAAGGCCACTGGAACCCGCCGGTAATATTGAAAGCATCAAGCTCCACCGATCGCTTTGGCTACCCCGTTCAGCTTGATGCCGATGCTCAGGTATTGACCGTTGGCAGCCGCAAAGGCCAACGCAGCCTTGCTCATATTTTTACTCGTAAAGGCGTGGACACATGGCGTCGATCCGCCGATTCACCTAAGTTCGACGACAGCCCTGCCGACTACCCAGCTCTACCGACCAGCTTGAGTCAAGCTGGCGATGTGTTAGCCATTGCCAGCCAGTACGAATTTGTTAATCACCCTGTTAGCACAACCAATAATGATCCCGGGCAATCAACTGGCCCACTGCGTTTTGTCCAGATCTTTGAACGCGACCTGACCGGCTGGCAGAAACCAACGATCATAGGGCCCAGCCGCTACAGTTTTGAATCCGCCTTTGGTTACGCCATCAGTCTCAGTGGCGATGGCCAGGTGCTGGCCATTGGCGCTCCGGTATTGATCGACAGCGATGAGCAATATCCGCGCACCCGTGGCGCCGTTTATCTGTATCGACGGTTAGCCAGCGGACGCTGGCATCTACAGGAAACATTGCGATCAACGACGCCACACAACGCCAACTTTTTTGGTCATTCGGTCAGTTTAAATGGCAATGGTACTGTGTTGGCGATCGGCTCTTTTGAGCGCAGAGGTAAAACGTCTAGCCAGGCTCTCGGTAGCGGCCTGGTCCAGGTTTTTACCCGAACGGCTTCAACCAACTGGCAGCTCAACCAAGTATTCAGCGCACCTGGCGATCAGCAAAAGACGGTGACGCTGGCAAACACTCAGCTCAAAATTCCTTGATCAGCCTGCAGAGAGTTTGTCTTTGCAACAGGCTTTTATAACATTCAAAAAAAGCCCGCCGAAGCGGGCTTTTCAATATCGGGTCAGGCTTTTTCGATGGTAATATGTCGACCCACATCAACCCGACTCTCATCACGCGGCACGGTGACTGTCAGCACACCATTGCGAAAACGCGCGCTGATGTCGTCGACCAAGGCATCTTCCGGCAGACTCAGTACCCGACGGAACTGACCATAACGACGTTCCACCCGGTAAGCTTTGTCGCCCTCTTCGCCTTCGCTGCTGTGCTGCAGCTTCTCACCGCTGACGACCAACTGATGGCCATCGACTTCCAGCTTAAGATCAGACTCCTCAACGCCAGGCACTTCCACACTGATGCGATACGCCTTGTCGCCTTCGTGGATATCGACACTGGGCATCAGCATCAACGACTCTTCACCAGCAAAAGGATCAATTGCCCGTTCGCTTAATGGCCAGCCGAAAGTACGCAGGGCATCATCGAACCAACGATCCATTTCCTCGTGTAGACGCGAAACCGGAAAACCATAGGACCGGCTTGGCATTCTCTGGTCAGCTTGTCGCTCTTCGTGCTTGAACCAATTCCGGGGCGCGAATTTTGAAGCTGACAACATTTTGTTGCTCATAATTGCCACCTCCTTTTTTGTCACTGCCAACGTTGGCAAGGCGAAATATAGGTGCGACCGCCAGACCTTCAAGTGGCGAATTGATTGTTTTTTGATCTATATCAACGGCGGTGCCGAGCTTGTTGAAATCGCAATGCATACACCGATCGACACCACCCGCTCTGGCTACACAGCGCTTCGTTTCCGGCTATACTTGAATTGAATTCATCCATGGAGCAGGCTTATCCAACGCTTACCGCCACTGAACAGTCTGCGCAGTTTCGAAGCCGCCGCCCGCCTGGGCAGTTTTCAACAGGCAGCACGGGAGCTGTTTGTAACGCCATCGGCGATCAGCCACCAGATCAAAACGCTGGAGTCCTTTCTGGAAGTGGCGCTGTTTATTCGCCAGACCCGGCGCATTGAACTGACCTCAGCGGGCAAGGATTACCTGAAAACCATTCAAAAAGCGCTCAATGACATCGACAAAGCCACCCAGAAACTGACCGCCAACCACAACAGCGGCGAGTTGACCCTGGCGGTGGCGCCGGCCTTTTTAACGCGCTGGGTGTTGCCTCGCATCAGCCGCTTTTATGAGCAACATCCCAATATCGAGCTGGATATATCTGCATCGGTAGACCGCGTCGATTTTTCCCACAGCAATACCGACATGGCCGTCTATTTCGGAGATGGTCGTTGGGATGACGTTGAATTATTGCACCTCAAAGATGTCGCTCTGGTGCCGGTGTGCTCACCCGAGTTACTTGCCGAACGACCGATCCACCAACCCAGCGATCTGACCGCCTTCACTCTGTTGCATGTCATGGAAAGGCCGGACGAATGGCCCGCCTGGTTTGAAGCGGCAGGCGCTGTATTTCAGGAAAGTCGTAAAGGCCAGCACTTTTCCAGTGGCTTGCTGACGGCTCAGGCGGCGGCTCGTGGTTTGGGGATAGCGTTGACCGATTTAAGTCTGGTCAGTGAAGAATTTCAAAATGGCCAGTTGGTTGTCGCCTGGCCTTTGCAATTGGAACTGGGCAAAGCGCTCTATCTGGTTTACCAAAAAGACCGACCGATGAGCTTTGCCATGCGCCAGTTCCACGATTGGATTATGGCCGAGATGGCGGCCGACGCCGCCCTGCCCGATGCGGAATAAACCGGGTCTGCATCCGAGTCTTGCCACCGGTACAATGTTCCCCGCACGGCATCGACCCATAGAACGAAACACATGACTATCGACCAATTGCTTAATAGTTCGGTACCGAATAATATTTAGTTCGGTAGCGAACCATGGAGGTTTGCTTGGATCATCTGCAGCTTCACCCTGCTGGTAAATGGATAAAACACTACCATCTGGCCAGTCGCACTTTTATGGAGCGGTTACTTCGGCCTTATGACCTGGGCTCCACTCAATGGATGGTCCTATTCCACCTGGTGCAGGACGGCGCAATGCCTCAACGCGACTTTATTGAACTGCTCAAGGTCGAAAAGCCGACGTTAAGCGACATCGTCAGCGCGCTAGTGCGTAAGGGCTTTATCGATCAATCGCCCGACCCCAGCAACAAACGGCAACGGGTGTTGTCACTGACCGAGCAAGGGCGGCAGCTTTGGGAACGGCTGCCCAACCCCATCGTTGTGATGCGTGATATCGCCTTTGACGGTGTGGATGAGCAGACGCTCGATCTGATCGCCGAGGTCCTCCAAACCGCTACCGAACGTCTGGAACATCACAACTTTGGAGATCGTGAAACATGACTGTTCTTATCACCGGTAGCACAGGCCTGGTAGGTTCACGTTTGCTGAAACGCCTACTGGCTGAGGGTGTCGATTGCCGCGCGCTGATCCGCCCGGGAAAATCTGTTGCAGATAAGGTCGCCGTTGTCGAAGGTGACCTGCTTGACCCCGCCACCCTGGCGGACGCCGTTCGGGGTGTCACCGCCATCGTTCACCTGGCCGCGACCTTTCGCACTCAGGATGAAGACCTGATCTGGAAAGCCAATGCCGAAGGCACTCGCAACCTGATTGCAGCGGCGCAGCAGTACGCGCCTGAAGCGCGTTTTATCATGGCCAGCACCAGCAACATCTACAACAAAGACACACCACGGCCGTCCCGAGAAGACGATGAGGTAGCGCCGGTATTGGCCTACCCGGCCAGCAAACTGGAGGCCGAGCAAGCGCTGCGCGCCAGTGGCTTGAACTGGTCAATTTTGCGGCTGGCGTTTGTCTATGGTGACGATGACGGGCACATCGATATGGTCGCGAACTTGGTCGAGCAATTAGGCTGGCATCCAGCTACACGCATGAGCATGGTGCACCACCGCGACATCTCCACCGCCGTGAACCTGGCATTAGCCGGGGTCATGGACCAAAAAGTGGTGAATATTGTCGATGACGCTCCGATGACGCTTTACGAGCTCGCCGCTTTGGCCGGTTCACCCATCGCCCCATCCGCCGCCCCTCTGGAAAACCCCTGGTTTTTGCAGGCCGACGGTCGGTTAAGCCGAGAACTGGGTTTTCAACCGGCGGTTGCGACGACGTATCAATCCTTTCGCGAAGGCACGCTGTAAGCGTGACGGCGGAAAAAAACAGCAGTGGCTTCAGCCACTGCTGTTTTTAGCCGATTAGTCGACCGGCACAAAGCGCACCGAATCGGCAATAGTACGTCCTAAGTCACTCGCCGCGTCGATGGAGACCCGGTTATTAGCCTGGTCGTTGGCGTCAAACCAATAGCTGCCCAGCGACTGCCAGCTGTTGCCGTTGATGGTCTGGTTCTTCCAAACCTCGGTAACCTGGCCTTGGTGATAAACGCGATACAGCACCGCATCCGGTCGATTGCTGTTTGCACTCCACCGGGCGTAAACCTGATATTCCCCACTGGTCGGCAGCGTCGGTTGCCACACCGCCCAGACATCCGCATCGGTACCGGCGTTTTCATCGACCAGATAATCGGTGCCCCAGTAGCCATAGGTGGAGTTACTGCTCAACCAACCGCTACTGCTGCGCAGGAAATCGGCGCTGTCGTTGTCGACAACAATGCCCAGGTCGGCGGTCGGTGGTGGATCACTTTCATTGGCATAACCAATCTTCTGACTCAGGCGCGGGCCTACCGAATAAAACATATGCCACTGGCCATTTTCATAGTGCAGGAAGGGCTCGGCGGCCTTGTTGTATTCAGGGCCGATGCTGGCCGGATCGTAGAAAATTCCGTGATGAATTTCCTGATCGAAGTTGGCGCCCACTTCGGTGTAATAAATATTGCTGGCACCGTGATACAGCACATAGTGCTTGCCGGCGTCCTGCCAATAAAAGGCACCGGAAATATGACTTTGACCATCGGGTCCGGGCGATACCAAGGCCCCATCGCGCGGCGTGAAATGCTTGCCGTCGTTGGAGGTTGCCAGGGCGATGCTGCGGGTGTTGTTGCGGTTAACCATCAGCACCATGGTGTAACGATCACCCCAGGTTGGAATGGTGTATTCGAACACCCGCGCGTAAGAGGTTTCGGTGAAACCGCTGCCAAAGGCGGCGTTAAAGTCGGCCGCGGTCACGGCGATATTGTCGTTCGCTATCGTCCAGTTCAGACCATCGGTCGACCAGGCCCAGCGCGTGGTGTTGTTTTCGCCATGGAAGTAGAGGAAGTATTTGTTGTACTGCTCCATCCAAACAACATTAGGGCTGGACACGTGCGAAACCGCCGAGACACCCAGCTTGCCCTGACCGCTGTTATCGATCAGCGGGTTGCCAGCGTATTCGGTGTAAGGGCCTTCGATGTTATCGGCGTAGACGACTTTAATATCGCCCGGCGCATCGTGCGGCGCGAAATACAGATAATAATTACCCAACGGATTGGCAACGTGATCAGCCACCCGCAGCAGGCTTGGGAAAATAATTTCACCGGTGTCATCTTCGGCCAGGTTGGCCGGATCGACGACCACACTTTGGTGATTCAGATTAGGCGGTGCCGCGTAAATATTGGCCGCCATTACTGCGCCGAGCATGCAGGCAAAAAAAAGCTTCGAAAATATTGTCATTGTTGTTTCCTCGAAGTGGATTTAGGTGAAAAAACTGAGCGAATTGCCTCCTTTTTAGATGAAAAAAAAGCGGCGACCTGAAAGCCGCCGCCAACCTTGTTTGCTTCAGAGTTTCAGCTTGGCGCCCTGATCCTGCAGCGCTTGTTGTACCGCCTTGGGATCAACCTCGGCGACACCGACCTTGCCAGCCGCTGCCAAGGCCGCCGCGGCACCCGCCGCCTGACCGATAGACATGGCGATGGGCGTTACCCGTATCGCTGAAAACGCATTGTGATCGGCACTGATGCAACGACCCGCCACCACCAGGTTGCTGATCTGTGGCGCATACAAGCAGCGCAACGGAATAAAGTAGGTGTGGTTGGGTGACAGGTGAATGGATTCGGTGGCTTCTTTATCCGGTGAATGCACATCGATCGGATAAGCACCCTGCACCACGGTGTCGTCATATTTCACCTGATTCATGACATCATCAGCGGTCAATACATAAGCGCCTTTGATACGCCGTGAGTCACGCACGCCAACGTGATAGGGCGTCGACAACAGCACACTGTTTTCAAAGCCAATAGCTTCGTCTTTCAGGAAGCGATAAATCTGATAACACTGACGCCGACCTTCGATTTCGGCACGCGTCACATCCCAGGGGTTGGTGGCATCGAAACCTTGCAGACGTGACGAATTGACCACCACAGTGCCGCGCTCATGGGTCTCGAAAAACAAGATGTATTCGCGTGGAATGGTGACGTTATTGCGACGGCGATAATCCATCCATTGTTTGCCGAAGGCTTTCAGACTGAGGCGATCGGTAGACATCACCCGACGCACACCTTCTTCCGGGCCGAGGTCAAATTCGTA
This sequence comes from Saccharospirillum sp. HFRX-2, assembly GCF_043196805.1. NCBI lineage: Bacteria > Pseudomonadati > Pseudomonadota > Gammaproteobacteria > Oceanospirillales > Saccharospirillaceae > Saccharospirillum > Saccharospirillum sp. HFRX-2. Next base: position 981,294 of record NZ_JBEBMU010000001.1, on the reverse strand, counting down.
GTTATCGGGATGCGCCTGAACATCGGCTTTGATGCGCTCGATATCGACGCCGCCGATCTTCACATTCATGGTCATCGGCTGAGTGGCGTGGTCGCCTTCGCGGCCCATTTCGAACGGAATGCCGGCGCGCGACGAGAGGTCACCGTCGCCAGTGGCGTCGATAAAATGATCGGCGGTGACTTCCGACAATCCGGCTTTGTTGCACACCACCAGATGTTTGATCCGGTCGCCCTCGACAGCCACATCGGCCAGCATGGTGTGATACAGAATATCGGCGCCAGCTTCGACCACCATTTCTTCCAGTACACGCTTCATCGCTTCGGCATCAAAGGGTGTCACAGTTGAACAATAAGTCACCGAATCAACGACGTGACCCGGTGAAGCGCCGAGTGCTTTTAAGCGCTCAACCATTTCATCGGCCAGACCCCAGACGACTTGTTCGCCGGCCGGGTTGTGGAAGGTCATCATTGGGCTGACACCCATCATGGTCAGAGTGCCGCCGAGAAAACCGCCGCGTTCAATCAGCAAGGTTTTCACGCCGAGACGCGCAGCCATGGTCGCGGCCATGGCACCGGACGGGCCGCCGCCCATTACCACCAGTTGATAATGTGGTGCTGGCTGTGTGGCCACGGTCGTGGTTTTGGTTGCTTGAGTCATGCTTACCCCTTAACGCCCGACATCGCGAAACTTTCGACGATTTGTCGCTGGGCGATGATGTACACCAACAAGACCGGAATCACCGACAGCGACGTCGCTGCCAGCTGCAAATGCCACAGCGGCAGGCCGTAGGCATCGGAGAAGTTGGTCAGTGCCAGTGGTACGGTGAATTTGTCCAGATCACTGAGGAACACCAAAGGCTCCAGCAGCAGATTCCAGGAATGCAGGAAGGAAATGATGGCGACCGCCGCCAGTGCCGGTTTCGACAATGGCAGCGCAATGCGCCAGAAGATGCCGAAGCGACTGAGGCCATCGAGCTTGGCCGCTTCTTCCAATTCCACCGGCAAAGCCGCGAAGAACTGGCGCATCAAAAAGGTGGCGATGATGCCTTGCGAGCCGAATACCGGCAGCAGGATCAAGGGCCAATGAGTATTCACCAATCCCAGATGTTTCATCCAATAGAAGTTGGGAATGATGGTGACTTCCTCGGGCATCATCAGGCCCATTAACAGGAAGACGAATAAGAAATTACTGCCGCGAAATTTCAGCCGCGCAAAGGCGTAACCCGCCATCGATGCCACCGCCAGAATTAAAATGGTCACGGCGGCAGCGATGTACAGCGAATTAAAATACTGCTGCGCAAAAGGCTGATAACTGAAAATCTCGACGTAGTTTTCCCAGGCCGGACTTTCGGGAATCAGCTTGGGCGGAAAGGCGGTGATTTCACTTTGCGTTTTCAGCGATCCGGACAGCATCCAGATAAAAGGAAACACGAACGGAATACTCAGGCCGATCAACGCCAGGTACCAACAGATTTTTTTCAGCGACAGGCGAATCAATCGACCACGGTCGCCAGCCTCATAGGAGCGCGAACTTTGAGCCAAGCTAGTCATCTCAGTTGCTCTCCTTCTTCATAAACCACTGCGCCAGGGTGAGACCCAGGGTGACTACAAAAAGCACCACAGCGAGCGCACTGGCGTAACCGACTTCGAAGAATTCGAAGGCGCGTTCGTAGATGTAATAAGCAAGCACCAGGGTGGCGTTTTCCGGCCCACCACCGGTCATCAGATAGATGTGATCGAATACTTTTAACGAACCGACCACGGTGACGATGCTGATCACCAACGTCGTCGGCGCCAGCATCGGCCAGGTCAGATGACGGAAAATATGCCAGCGACCAGCGCCGTCGAGCGTCGCCGCTTCGGCGTAGTCGCGCGGAATGGTTTGCAAGGCGGCCAGATACAAAATCATATTCAGGCCGACGTTTTTCAGCACCCGAGTGACGATGACGCTGAACATGGCCCAGTCCGGTTGGCGCAACCAGTTAGGACCGTCGATGCCGACCAGCGCCAGCATCTGATTGATGCCGCCGGATTCTTTTTGCAACAAGAAGGTCCACACAATCGCCCAGGCGGCACCGGCAGTGACCACCGGTGCGAAAAACATAGTGCGAAACACAATAACGCCGTGAAAAGCGCGATTCAGTGCCAGCGCTAATACCAGAGCAAGCGCCACATTCAATGGCACCAGGCCGGCAGCGAACACCAGAGAGTTACGCAGCACTTCCCAGAATTCAGGATTTTCAAAGAGGATGTCGCGGTAATTTTCCAGACCAACAAAGCTGGATTGTTGCGACAAAATATTCCACTCGGTCAGCGAGTACACAAAGATGGCAATCAAAGGACCGACAAAAAACAAGCAGAAACCGGTCAGCAACGGACTGATGAATAACCAGCCCGACAGGCTTTCGTGAAAGCGCGCCGAACGATTTATTGTTGGTGCGGTAACGACAGGTGTCGAAGACATAGCTCTTACCAGACGAAACAAAACAGGGGACGCCGGCTGTTGCCGACGTCCGTTTGACTCAGCACGCGCGCCAATTACAGCTCGCGTTCGATGCGACGGCAGGCATCGCTCAGCACTTCAGCGACATCAGCATCGGGCAACCACAGACGATCCAGAGTGCCGCGCGTGGCGGACTTGATCATCGGCAGACGCTCATGTGCCGGCAGCACCCGACCGTGCTCAATCTGCTCACCAACCACGGTCATCATTTGCTCATTCAGACGCGGGTTGGAGTTCAAAAAGGCGGTCGATGCCAATACCGAAGTCCGCGCTGGCGGGAAATATTCGGCCATGCGTTCAACACCAATCTGGCTGGTCATATAGGCCAGGAATTCGGTGGCGAGTTCAGCATTCGGGCTGCCTTTGAACACCACGATGGCGGCCTGACCGATGATCGGGCTGGCGCCGGCCGGGCCGGATGGCATCGGTGCGATGCCCCAGTCAAAATCGGCGTCATCGAGTTTGGAGGCGCGCGAGATCTGGGTGTACGTCAACGCAGCTTGGCCGTTGAAGAAGTCACCCATTTCACCCGGCGGCACTGCCGATTGATCGGCAAAGATCATGTCGTGATAGAGCTCGACCGCTTGCACGGCTTCAGGGCTGTCCAGGGTGCAGCTGTCGCCTTCCCAGACATCGCCACCGTAGGCGCGAATCAGCGGTACCAGGGTGTCCCAAACACGGCTGTCGTAACCCTGGCCGTCCATGGATTCAAAGCCGTAACGGCCGTTGCTGGCATCGGCCAGTTGGGCGGCGGATTCACGCAGCGTTTCCCAAGTCCACTCACCACGGGCAGCCAGTTCGGACGGGTTATCCAGACCAGCCTCTGCGAACAGGTCGGCGTTGTAGAAGACGACGAAAGGCGAGGTGGAAAACGGCACGCCATAGAGAGCGTCGTCCTTGTACCACAGGCCCATGGCCGAGTCGGCGAAGTCATCCAGTTGGTATTCAGTGTTGGCCGTTAAGGTCGGGCCGATGTCCTGCAGGACGTTGGATTCGATAAAGGTCGGGGCGGCGCCCTCGAGCATCCAGCCCAGATCCGGTGGATTACCACCGCCGATTTGCAAGGTCAGCTTCTGGATGTAATCGCCGAACGGAATGGTTTCGAACTGAACATTCACACCCGGGTGGGTTTCACGAAAGCCATCGGCAAACTCATTGAGCATGCCCAGATGAGCGGCACTGCCGGTCCAGACGGTAAAACGCAGATCTTCCGCCTGAGTGTGAGAGCTGATCGCCAGGCCAAGGCCCAAGGCGAAGGTAGTGGTTTTGATTAAGCGCATTATCATTTAAACCTCTTTGTTGTTTTTGTTGCTGTTGGACTCCGCTGTCCGCTGGTTTCCTGGGGTTTAGACTGTCAGACGGTAAGCGCCGGACAGGGAGCCAGTGTGGCTCCGGGGTGGAAGGTGCAAGGCAAGGTCACTTGCATGGCGGCTTTCGCCATGGGTCGTTCCAACCGCGACAGCAGCGAGATAAAAGCCTGAAAGCCCATCTCCTCACGCGGTATGGTGAAACCACACCAGTCCAGATTCAGGTCGGTCGGCGCATCGGGCTCGCCGAGCAGACCAATGGTGAAATCATCCGGCACGCTCAGACCACGATCCGTTAACAAGCGAAACAACTGCTCCGCTTGCAGGATGTCTTCAACCACCGCAGCGGTGGCACCGGCGGCCAAAACGTCATCGAGCCAGGCGGCGTCGAGTTGAGTGGCCGCCCGGCGATGGCGTAGCGCGGCATCGCTGTCGATCAACTCGCGCGACAGCGCATCCTGATAGCCGGCTTCGCGGTCGTGGTGGCGCTCACTGGGCTTGGCTTCGCCCAGGTAGAGCACACGCCGATGGCCGTGCTCGCTAAATTGTTCCAACACATCCAGGGTGGCGTGGCGATAATCGGCCGCCACATAGCTGAGGCTTCGCCCTGGCGCGTCTTTACGACCGATATAAACAAAGGGGAAACCTTCATCGTCGAGCCGTTGCAGGTCTTCCGGCGCCGGGTTGCGACCCATCAACACCACGCCATCGGCCAGCGCCAGACGATTGATGCCGTCGCTGTAAATAGCCCGGCGACCGTTTTTCACCGGCGCTGAGGTAAACAACATCAGGTCGTAGCCATTGGCTTCGGCGGCTTTTTCGACACCGAGCAGGAACGGCCGGAAGAAGTCGTTCTGCTCTTTGGGAAACACCGCTTCGAAACTGAACAGGCCGATGATACGGCGCTTGCCGCCGGCCAAAGTCTGGGCCACGACATCGGGCACGTAATTGAGTTCTTTCATGGCCTCAAGCACGCGCAGCCGGGTTTCGTCGCTGACCCGGATATTGTGATTGCTCTTGCCGCGAATCACCGTCGACACCACGGCCGGAGACACGCCTGCCAGGCGGGCAACGTCGGACTGAGTGGCGCGTTTACGAGTGTTGGGCATGGCGGCAAGTCACCTGGGTAACGTCAGTACGGTTGTTATTATTCGCTTATTGCCGCGAAGATAAAGCGCTTTATCAACCCTGTCAAATCTCGCTCAAAAAAAACCCGGGCAGTGCCCGGGTTGCGTTTATTGACGACTCAGTGGCCGACGGTAAAGACGATCTGATCATCCCGAACATCGGCCTCAATGGCGTCGCCATAGCCGAAATCACCGCGCAACAGCGATTGCGCCAGGCCATTTTCCAGCTCGCGCTGGATGGTGCGCTTCAATGGACGTGCACCGTATACCGGGTCGTAACCCGCAGCGCAGAGTTTATCCATGGCAGCATCGGTCAGGTGCAGCTTCAGCCCCTGGTCGGCCAAACGCTTGCGCAAGCCGTCGAGTTGGATAGCGGCAATGCCACGAATCTGATCTTCAGCCAGCGGGTGGAACACCACCACTTCGTCAACCCGGTTGATAAATTCCGGCCGGAAATGCTGACCGACGACCTCCATGACCGCCGACTTCATCGACTCGTAATTTTCTTCACCGGCCAGCGATTGAATGATGTCGCTGCCCAGGTTGGACGTCATGACGATGACGGTGTTGCGGAAGTCGACAGTACGGCCCTGGCCATCGGTCAGGCGACCATCGTCGAGCACCTGCAGAAGAATATTGAACACATCCGGGTGCGCCTTTTCGACTTCATCTAGCAGGATCACCGAGTACGGCCGGCGGCGCACGGCTTCGGTCAAGTAACCGCCTTCTTCGTAACCGACGTAACCCGGCGGTGCACCGATCAAACGCGCGACCGAGTGTTTCTCCATAAACTCGGACATGTCGATGCGCACCATAGCGTCTTCAGTATCGAACAGAAAACCCGCCAGCGCTTTGCACAGCTCGGTTTTGCCGACACCGGTCGGACCCAGAAAGAGGAAAGAGCCGTTGGGTCGGTTCGGATCGGACAGACCGGAACGCGAGCGACGAATGGCGTTGGCCACGGCTTCAACCGCTTCGTGCTGACCGACCACCCGACCGTGCAGATTGTCTTCCATACGCAGCAGTTTTTCGCGTTCGCCTTCGAGCATCTTCTCGACCGGAATACCGGTCCAGCGCGCGATAACGTTGGCGATGCTTTCGTCAGTCACCTTGTTATGCAGCAGCTGCATGTCCATCATTTCCGCCTGGCTGGCCATATCGAGCTGCTTTTGCAGATCGGGAATGCGGCCGTATTGCAGCTCGGACATCCGCGCCAGATCACCGCTGCGGCGGGCATTTTCCAGCTCGACGCGCGTTTGTTCCAGCGCTTCTTTGATTGACTGGGTGCCCTGCACCGCCGCCTTCTCGGTGTTCCAGATTTCTTCTAAGTCGGCATATTCACGCTCCAACTGTTCAATGGTGCTGTTCAGTTGATCAAGCGTTTTTCGGGTCAGTTTATCGTCGTCTTTTTTCAGCGCTTCGGCTTCGATTTTCAGCTGAATCAGACGGCGTTCCAGCTTATCCATGCTCTCCGGTTTGGAGTCAATTTCCATGCGGATGCGACTCGCCGCTTCGTCGACCAGATCGATCGCCTTGTCGGGCAATTGCCGGTCGGTGATATAGCGTTGCGACAGTTTTACTGCGGCAATAATGGCTGAGTCGGTAATGGTGACACCGTGGTGCACTTCGTAGCGTTCTTTCAAACCGCGCAAGATAGCGATGGAGTCTTCTTCGCTCGGCTCGTTAACCACGACCTTCTGAAAACGCCGCTCCAAAGCGCCGTCTTTTTCGATGTGCTGGCGGTATTCATTGAGCGTGGTGGCACCAACGCAATGCAGTTCGCCGCGCGCCAAGGCGGGCTTCAACATATTGCCGGCGTCCATCGCGCCTTCGGCTTTGCCGGCACCGACCATGGTGTGCAGTTCGTCGATAAACAGAATGATCTGGCCTTCCTGTTTCGACAATTCGTTCAAGACTGCTTTTAAGCGTTCTTCGAATTCGCCGCGGTATTTGGCACCGGCCAGCAAGGCGCCCAGGTCGAGCGATAAGACGCGCTTATTCTTCAGGTTTTCCGGCACTTCACCGTTAACGATACGCTGCGCCAGACCTTCAACGATGGCAGTTTTACCAACACCGGGTTCACCGATCAGCACGGGGTTATTTTTGCGGCGGCGCTGTAATACCTGAATGGTGCGACGAATTTCATCGTCACGGCCAATCACCGGATCAAGCTTGCCGGATTCGGCGCGTTCGGTCAGATCGATGGTGTAGCGTTCGAGTGCCTGACGGCTTTCTTCAGCTTCGGCGCTGTTCACCGATTCGCCACCACGGATGGAGTCAATGGCCGCTTCCAGTTTGGCGCTGGTGGCACCGGCTTCTTGCAGCAAAGAAGCGATGCGCGAGCGGTCCTGAACCATGGCCAATAGCACCAGTTCACTGGCAATAAACTGGTCGTCGCGTTTTTGCGCCAGCTTGTCGGCCAGGTTCATCACCCGACCGAGGTCGTTGGACATATGCACTTCGCCGTCGTGATTATCGATCACGGCGAGGCCATCCAGGTAATGACCCAGCGACTGCTTTAACTGACCCAGATTAACGCCGGCCTGATTCAACATCGGCACAATGGACGAGCCTTTCTGCTCGATCAGCGCCTGCAGCAGATGCGCCGGTTCCATAAAGTTGTGGTCTCGCCCAAGCGCTATGGATTGGGCGTCTGAGAGCGCGACCTGCAGTTTCGAGGTCAAACGATCAATACGCATGAGGTGTCCTCATCGAGGTTTCTGTTACCCAAGCAGATAGGGGCATAGGACGCAATAACAAGCGCTTGAAATGCGGTGCTTTGACCTTAGTCAAGCAGCACTTTATTTGGCGGCAATCCAGATCAGATTAGCCATGCGGCCGGTGCGGCCATCACGTCGGTAGGAATAGTAGTCATCGCCCTGCACAAAGGTGCATTCGCCGCTGCAATACACCGTTGCAACTCCAGCTCGCTGCAACCAGGCCGCAGCCAACGCTGGCAAATCGGCCAGCCATTTATTGGCCTTGCCGGTCGGCTGAAAAGCAAGATCAGCATTGGGCCAGCCAGAGAAGGCGTCGACGACATCCGCTCCAACTTCAAAGGCGGTCGGGCCAATGGCCGGGCCGAGCCCGCAAAAAACAGTCGCCGGATCATCGAACTGCGCCAACGTATTCGCCAGCACACCACCGGCCAGACCGCGCCAGCCAGCGTGGGCTATGGCAACCTGGCGGCCATCCTGCTGCCAGAAGAACACCGGCAAACAGTCTGCGGTCATTACGCAGGCCGCGAGCCCCGGTTCAGAGGTAATAGCCGCATCGGCAGGCTCGCCGTTTTGACTTAGGCAGACATCTTTAACATCGGTACCGTGCACCTGGCTGAGCCAGCGAATATCGGTGCAGCCAGGCAGTGAAGTGAGTAATTGCTGACGGTTGGCATCCACAGTAGCCGCGTCGTCACCGACATGGTGTGCCAGATTGAAGCTGTCGAACGGTGCCTGACTGACGCCGCCAGAGCGTTGCGTCCAGGCTAAGCGGACGCCTTCCGGCAATGGCCAATCCGGAAAGACGACACTCATGGCAGATCGCCTTCCACTTCGGCTTCCAGTAGCGCCAGCAGATCAATCAGATCGTCGGGCAACTCCGACTCCCAGGCCATCACCTCGCCGGTTTTGGGATGCTGTAATTCCAGCCGCACCGCATGCAATGCCTGACGACCAAAATTGCGCAGCGCTTCGGCCACCTGCGAATGCACACCCTTGGGCAGGCGGTGGCGTCCGGCGTACAGCGCATCGCCCACCAGCGGGTAGCCGATGTGCGACAGATGCACACGAATCTGATGCGTACGTCCGCTTTCCAGCTTGCAACGCACCAGCGTGTGGTTACGAAAACGTTCCAGCACCCGATAGTGAGTGACCGCTTCCTTACCCATCGGAGTCACTGCCATCTTGACGCGCTGAGTCGGGTGACGACCGATTGGTTCGTCGACGGTACCGCCGCCAGTCATCACTCCACTGGCAACCGCCTCGTATTCGCGGCCCATGGTGCGGGTTTGCAATTGATTTACTAAGGAGGTGTGAGCCGTCAGGCTGCGCGCCACCACCATCAAACCGGTGGTGTCTTTATCGAGTCGATGGACGATGCCAGCACGCGGCACCTGTGCCAGTTCCGGGTAGTGATACAGCAGGCCGTTGAGTACCGTACCGCCGGGCGTGCCCGCGCCTGGATGCACCACCAGGCCGGCGGGTTTATCGATAACAATGATGTCATCATCGGCGTAGACCACATCCAGCTCAATCGGCTCGGCTTCCCAGCGTTCATCGGCCTCAAGCGTTGCATCCAAGTGCAGGGTTTCACCGCCGATCAGTTTGTCTTTGGCTTTGCGCACCTGGCCGTCGACGCGCAATTCGCCGTCTTTGATCCATTGTTGAATGCGCGAGCGAGAATGCTCACTGAACAGAGTAGCGGCGATCTGGTCAAAGCGTTTCCGGCCCAGTTCCAGAGGAACCTCAACCGTTTCGATCAGGCGCTCGGCGGATGCGATCATTGGTGCCCTTAGGTGACTGTGGTTACAATAGCCGCCCATTGTACGTCACCGGCCGGATTCAACCCATGCCTTCGTTGTTCACCAAGCTCTTTACTTTGTTCATTTTAGTGACCGGCCTGAGCGGCTGCGCGCTCTTCGGTTCCAATGATGCCGAATCTGAGCAGGCGCTCTATGAACAGGCATCTGACTACATTGACCGCCAGAGTTACGATTTGGCGATTGATACGCTGGAACAGTTACAGAACCGTTTTCCCTTCGGTCGCTACGCTCAGCAAACCCAGCTTGATCTGATGTACGCGCGCTATCGCAGCCGCGATTTTGCTCAGGCCGTGCTGGATGCCGATCGTTTTACCCGCCTGAATCCGGACCATCCGAGCGTCGACTACGCCTGGTACCTGAAAGGCATGAGCTATTACCGGCTCTACGAAGAAAATGCCGGCATCACCGGACGCGGGGATTTGGCGCAGCGTTCGCAGCAGGATGGTGAACGCGCCTTCAGCGCACTGAAAGACTACACCGATCGTTTTCCAACCTCGGCCTATCGCAGTGAAGCCATCGATACGATGATTCTGTTGAAGGATGCGCTGGCACGTCACGAACTGGTGGTGGCCGACTACTACATGCGTCGCGGCGCCTGGATTGCTGCCGCCGAGCGCGCCAAAGTCGTACAGACACACTACCCGGGCGTCAGCGCGCAAAGCGATGCCTTGGTGGTGCTGATCGAGTCTTATGAAGCGTTGGACCGCCCGGATGACCGGACACTGGCACTGGCCCAGTTGCGCGAGCAGTATCCTGATCACCCGACGCTGCGCAATGGCGAATACCACTCACCCTACATCGAGCAGGAACGCTGGTGGGTTAAGTTACTGACCTTGGGTTGGTTTAGCTAAGCCGTTAGCAAACGCAGACCAGGCTGGCGCGAATCGCCGCCAGCAACTCATCCGGCGTGTTGACCAGGTGGTGCGCGCCACCCTCAAGTAAAGCGTCGTTTTCGCCGTAACCCCAGGCAACGCCGATGGCGGTCAGGTCATTGGCGCGGGCGGCTTCCATATCGTAGTGGGTGTCGCCGATCATCAGCGTTTCCGCCGGACGCAAGCCTTCCTCTGCCAACAGATGTGCCAGCAATTCGGGCTTGTGGCCCAGCGCACCGCCCTCACCCGAGCCATAAACGTCGATAAACCAGCGCTCCAAACCGGTCAGTTTCAACAATTCACGTGCGACCGGGCGGTATTTGGCCGTCGCCACAAACTGCTGACAACCGGCTTCGGCCAGCGATTCAAGCACCGACTCAACACCGTCAAACACCGGAATATCAGCCAGTGTTTCATCGCAGATCGCGCGGTAATGACGCACCGCCGCGTCAATGCGTTCAGCGTCGTCGGTGTTCAGAAAGTGCGCAAAGGTCGGATGAATGGACGGGCCGATAAAGGGCTTTAATTCGGCAAAGGGTAACGCAGGCAGATCGTACGCCCGGCGGGTTTCATTCATCGCCTGCACGATCACCGGCATGGAATCGACCAGCGTGCCGTCCAAATCCCAGAGAATATTCATAGTCCTGGTTTCCACCCTTGGGTAATGGGGTAGCGCCGATCCCGGCCAAAACCGCGCGGAGTCACCCGCACGCCTTCCGGTGCCTGACGGCGCTTGTATTCGTTGATGTCGATCAGGCGAATTACCTGGGCGACGACGTCGCGCTCGAAGCCGGCTGAGACTATGGCATCGAGGCTTTCGTCGCGTTCGACGTAGCGCTCGATGATGGCGTCGAGGATGTCGTAGCCCGGCAAGCTGTCTTCATCTTTTTGATCTGGGGCCAGCTCGGCCGACGGCGGTCGGGTAATCACACGCTCTGGAATTGCTTCGCCTTGAGTGTTGCGCCAGCGCGCCAGACGATAAACCCAGGTTTTGGGTACGTCTTTGAGGGCGTTAAAACCACCGCACATATCGCCGTACAGCGTGGCGTAACCGACCGCCATCTCACTCTTGTTGCCGGTGGTCAGCACCATGAACCCGAGCTTGTTGGAGAGCGCCATCAGAAACAGACCGCGCAGGCGCGACTGCATATTTTGTTCGGTGGTGTCGACCGCTCGGCCTTCGAACATCGGCGCCAAGGTGGCGTAAGCGGCCTCATAAGCATCACCGATCGGCAGCACTTCGTAGCGAATGCCGAGCAGCTTGGCTTCGGCTTCGGCGTCTTCCAGGCTCATCTTGGCGGTGTATTGATAAGGCATCATCACCGCCATCACTCTATCCGGACCGAGCGCATCGACGGCAATGGCTGCACTCAACGCCGAATCGATACCGCCGGATAAGCCCAGCACCACACCCGGAAAACCGTTGCGATTCACGTAGTCGGCCAGGCCCAGTTTCAGCGCTTCATAAAGCGAGGCTTCAATCGACAAGACCGGCGCTTTGACCGGCTCGGTGACCCGCCAGCCCGACTCTGTACGTTCCAGGTCGCAACTGTGCAGACATTCGCGATAGGCCGGCAAGGTCAGGCTGATGCGGCCATCAGCTTCGGCGATAAAGGAGGCGCCATCGAACACCAGCTCGTCCTGGCCGCCGATGTGATTGACGTAGACCGTGGTCATATTGGTTGAACGCGCAACCCGGCCAACCTGCTCGTGGCGCTGGGCTTCGCGATCAATGTGATAGGGACTGCCGTTGATATTGATGTTGATCTCGGCACCGGCTTCGGCGGCGCGCCGTGCCGGGCCGTCGTACCAGATGTCTTCGCAGATGGTCAGCGCTATCTTGGCGCCTTTGAATTCGAACACGCAGGTTTCACTGGCTTTGGTGAAATAGCGTTTTTCATCGAACACCTGGTAATTGGGCAGATGCTGTTTGCGGTAGTCGGCGATAACCCGACCGTGCTGAACGACCATGGCCTTGTTGTAGAGCTTGCCCGCTTCACGTTCCGGATAACCCACCACCATGGCGATGTCCAGCTCGGCCGTTTTCAGGCGTTCAATGGCCTCATTGATGCGCAACTCCAGACTGGGACGCAACAGCAGATCTTCCGGCGGATAACCGGCCAGGGTGAGTTCGGGAAAAACGATCAGGTCGGCGCCATCGGCCTGGGCCGCGCGCGCCAGATCGAGCACCTTGTCGGTGTTGCCAGGAATGTCGCCCACCGGGAACCGGAACTGGGCCAGAGCGACGCGCAATGTCATGAAAGGCGAACCCTTGTCGCGAGCGGGGCGGTATTGTCCGGCAAAGACCGCATCAGGACAAGTCCGAGCCAGCCAAGCGCGGTGTTACCAGCAGGGATCGTCCGGGCCGGCCGGGTTTTGTTGGCCGTTATGATCGTAGGAACGTTTGCGACCGAGGTGGTCGAGGGTGAAGATGGCGCAGTCGGTATCGGCTTGCTGACTATCCACGGCGACGGCAATCACTTTGAAACAGGGATCGGCGGTGCAATCGAGCTGCACATGAGATGACCCAGTCGAAATATTCAGTGGGGTTTCGTCACCCACAACCATGCTCAGTTGATAATAATCCTGCTTCAATAAGGTCGTATCCAGTTCGGTGGTATCGCTGGTGAAATGCCCGGCACGGGTTTTTAATTGTTGTTGCAAACTGGCCACAGTCGTTAACAAGCTGACCGCTTCAGTACGCCGCGATTGACGCACCGTTTGCTGGTAGCCCGGAATAACCAGCGCTAACAAAATGGCAAGAATGGCCATAACCATCAGTATTTCTATCAGAGTAAAGCCAGCTTGTTTGTGCATCTCAATCCTCCTTGATTGAAATATCTCAGGGCGCAAAAAGCAGCGGTATTTCACGCCAGCCGAAACGACCGCTACCCGGGCTATATAAAACCTGGGTCATCACTCGCGCCTGTTCGCCACGGCCTAAGGTATAAGCGGTAATACGAAACAGCGGCTGCCAGTGACTGGACTGAAATTGATGATCGTTATTGGCGTTGGGATCGGTGTTGTCGATGGGTATATAACAGCGCCATTCGATCAAACCATAAACCGGCACCGAATCGTCAGCGGCAGAAAACTCGAGTGCCGACTGCTGATTCTGACCGGAGCTTAACCAGCGAGACGGATCCTGAAACCATTCATCCTGCGCACTGCGCGCCGACAAGATACAGTCGTCGACGTCATTCGCATCGACCGCTGCATTATAGCTTCCATCGAAGCATCGCCCTTGTGGACACTGGCTGGAATAACAATGATTGGAGTCAGTTTCACACAGCTGACCAGCCGCGTTGATCTCAAAATCGGCCAGCCTCAAATCATCGACGATGTTCGTCAGCGCCGCTTCCGTCCACTGCAAACTGCGATTGCGCTCACTCAGCTGACCGCTCAGTTGCTGCTCCATAGTCGCCAACTGCATGGCTGCCACAGCGGCAATGCTGAGCACCAACATGAACACCAGCACCAGAATCAACACCACACCACTTTGCTGTTTGGCCGCATGCATCACCAGCCTCCATTGTGCAGATAAACGCTGCTGGATAACGTTGTAGAAAGCGCCTCGTCGCTTTCTAGTGACGACTCTGAGCTAACCGTGACGCTTAGTTCAACGACCACAAGCTGAGAAAAATTCAAAACGCTGGACGCCTTAATCTGCTGGGCATCAACAAAGCGGTCGACGATGCCATCGCGAGGGTTGTCGGTGTCCAGGCCATACAGCAGTTGTAGATCATCGACACCTTTTAGCAGCATCTCGTCGTTTGCGGTGGTATTGATTTGCCCCAGCTCGTTACCGGCGTTGTCTTTATTGCGAATTGCATAGCTACGCTGCTGCAACGGATAGAGCATGGAACCCGCTGCATAGGCCGGCTGAACGTCGGCACCGCTGGTATCCGAGCAGGTAAAATTGCCTCTCAACCGATGCGTGCAATTGTAGTTATTATGTTCTCCGGGCTCCGGCGGTAATGTCGTTACTGCTAGCGAGGTATTGCTAATCCGGGTGGCCCGGAAAATGGCCATATTGGTACAGTTGCTGTCGACCAGCACCATGATTTCACCATCGTAACCGCTGTCGAAGCGGCTGCCGCTGGCCAGAGTGAGTTGTGTTTCGCTGCCATTGCTGGTCTGATTTTCGACGCTAAAGGCGGCGTCGGTTTCGAGCAAAGTCAGCGTAATGACATCGGTGCCAACTACGACATCATGATCAGGATCGTCGACATCATCTTCAGCGCTTATTAAAGGAAGCAGTGAGAAATAATCCTCGCTGCCGGGTCTGACCAAATTAGCAATATTCAACAGGCCAGACGGGCAACCCACGAAACCGACTTGTTTTATGTCCGCCAAAATAATATCCATGGCCAGACGCGCTGTTTCCTGCAAACGCCCTTGCTGTTGCAACAAGGCGTGACTGCGCTGACTGTTGATCAAAGCCAACGTCACTGTGCTGATAATCAGCAACGACAGCGCCATGGCGACCAGTAATTCAATCAGGCTAAAACCACTAACGCCTATTGTCTTAGGTGAAGATTGCATCCATGCCCTCACTTACAACCGGGTGATAAAAACCGCCGCTGGCTGACCCTGTCCACCTTGGCCGGGCCACTCCATCGATAACTTAAAACGGTGCCCCTGGCGCTCTAAACGGGCGCTCGCTCCGGGCAGTGTGTCCTTGAGTTGCTCCAGCCAAAGCGCCAGATCGCGCTGGGCAATTTGCACGGCGCTGCAATCCTGGAGGTCACAGTCTGGTTGCGACGGCAGGTTGCCCTGGCCGTCGTCATTAAAAAGGTAGTCGTTGCCGTTAAGCGCTAAATCACGGTTGGCTCGTAATCGCTCGAACAAAGACTCCGCCATTACCGCAGCGCGGCTTTGATAAAGCGCTTCGTTGCTGATTTGCAAGGCCCGGGTTTGTAACTGGGCATAACCGAGGAAACCGATAGCGAGCAGCACGACGGCAATCAAAACTTCAATCAGTGTGGCGCCATCCTGTCTTGCTGAAACTTTCATCTCAGCTTGCCTGTGCACTGCAGTGTTTATCACCGGCCACTTCAAACCGAAAGCGTCCAGTGCTCGACACCACCACACATTGCAAATAGCCAATGTCGTTTTTGGCTATTCGAAAGGTACCGTTATTGCCGGGGCTGCGGCCTTGGCGGTTAAAACGAAGGGTATAGGACTGGTTATAGGTCAGGTCAGCATCGGCAGGCGTGTCTTCATACACCGACAGTACTCGTTCATCTGGCTGATGTTTGCGGTCTTCATTTAAATCAATAAAGACAAACCAGCCAGCGGACCAGTCATTGGCCGGGCTATTACAGCGTAAATCAGCCGGTTCGGCAGTAAACAGATTATTAGCAGCGCCACAAATGGTGACGGGTAACGCCAACGTCGTCGCCTGATTGCGCGCCGACATTAAGGCGGCAAACAAGTCATCACGCAACCGATCGGCGCTCTGAGTTTGAATCAATTGACGGTAGCTGGGTAACGCCATGGCGCTCAGTATTCCGAGCAGTGCCAGGCTCACCAGTAATTCGATCAGCGTCAGTCCTTTCGCTGTGTGCATGCCTTTCATCCGTGTCAGGCGTGGAACAAACAGGCTAATCGAGCGGTGGTCGAAAGGGCAGCGGTGAGAGACGGTCAGCCGTTAAATTTGCCAACCGCTTCATGTTTTGCGCTGAACGAATCCGGTTTAACCCAGATCCTTCATGCGCAGTTCGCGCGGGATGGAGAAGGTGATGTTCTCGGGGATGCCATCGAGTTCGATAGGGGCCTCGGCACCGATGGCTTTTAATCCATCCAATACCTGAGTCACCAAGATTTCCGGAGCGGAAGCGCCGGCGGTGACGCCAATGCGCTGTTTGCCTTCGAACCATTTGGCCTGCAACTGGCTGGCGTCGTCGAGCAGGTGGGCTTCGCAACCCATGCGTTCAGCGAGTTCGCGCAATCGATTGGAATTGGACGAATTCGGGGAGCCAACAACCAATACGATGTCGCATTCGGCGGCCAGGGTTTTCACCGCATCCTGACGATTCTGGGTGGCGTAGCAGATGTCGTCTTTGCGCGGACCTTCGATCTGAGGAAAACGCGCACGCAGAGCATCGATGATGCGAGCGGTGTCGTCCATCGACAGGGTAGTCTGAGTAACATAAGCCAGCCGGCTTTCATCACGCACCGGCAGAGTGGCGACGTCGTCTTCGTTTTCCACCAGATAAATATCGCCGCCCTGGCTGTGATCGTACTGCCCCATGGTGCCTTCGACTTCCGGATGGCCACGGTGACCAATCAGAATGCATTCCATGCCGTCGGCGCTGTAGCGCGAGACTTCCAAGTGCACCTTGGTAACCAGCGGGCAGGTGGCGTCGAACACTTTCAGGCCGCGCTTGTCGGCCTCGGTCCGCACTGCCTGGGATACGCCGTGAGCGGAAAAAATCACCAGTTGGTTGTCCGGTACTTCGTCCAGCTCATCGACGAAAACAGCGCCGCGCTGACGCAGATCGTCGACCACGAATTTGTTGTGCACCACTTCATGACGCACGTACAAAGGCGCCCCGTAGAGTTCCAATGCCCGGTTAACGATATCGATGGCGCGGTCGACTCCAGCGCAGAAGCCGCGCGGATTGGCCAGTTTAATGTCCATCAGTCGCGCTCTCTATGGCGAGAATTTCCACTTCGAAGTCCAGCGATTTGCCAGCCAAGGGGTGGTTGAAGTCCACTGTAACAAAGTCACCTTCGATTTCCGCAATTACGCCGGGTAACTCATTGTTACCGGCATCAGCAAACGACATCACCATGCCAGGTTCGATGTCGGCACCAAACTGGTCACGTTTGAAGGTCTGGAGGTTCTGCGGATTGTGCTGACCAAAGGCGTCTTCAGGCTCGACACGGACGGTGCGATGGTCACCCACCGCCAGGCCCAGCAAATGACGCTCAAAGCCTTCCGGCAGATTACCATCACCGATGGTCAACGTCGCCGGTGCTTTCTCAAAGGTGGTGTCCACCGTTTCGCCGCTGTCCAGACGCAACGCAAAATGCAGCGTGATGGTGGCGTTTTCCTGAATCACGTCCATGCTCAACTCACGGCTCCGCGACGTCGTTTTTCCAGCCAGAAAGCATCGATCAAAATCATGATGGCACCTACGGTAATGGCGCTGTCGGCAATATTAAAGGCCGGGAAATAGCTGTTGCCCCAATGGGCGTGGATAAAGTCGACCACATAACCCAGCGTGACCCGATCGTAGAGATTGCCCAGTGCGCCACCGAGAATCATTGACAACGCGATAGACACCCAGCGATCGGTCGGCTTAAGCCGCATAATCCAGACCACCAGCAGAATAGAAACCGCCAGCGCAATCAACACAAACAGCCAGCGCTGCCAACCACCGGCGGCGCCGAGAAAGCTGAACGCCGCGCCGCGATTGTGCAGCAAGGTGAAGTCGAGCACCGGCAGAATCGTCACCGGTTGACGATAGGTCAGCAACTCCACCGCCAGCGATTTGGTCCATAGATCCACGGCAATAACGGCGGCGGCAATGAACAACCACAGCAGTTGCCGCGGACCACCTGGAAACAGCTGATTGAGCTTAGGCAAAGTAACGTACCTCACCACTGCCAGCGACGTTCTCGACGCAACGACCACAGAGATCCGGATGTTCAGGGTGCAGGCCAACGTCAGCACGCTGGTGCCAGCAACGTTCACACTTCGGTTGCTCGGAGGCGACGACCGCCACTTTGAGACCTTCCAGATCGGTGTCGATGGCATCGGCCGGTGCCTCGTTCAGATCGGCCAGTTTGGCTTCGCTGGTGAGGGTGACAAAACGCAGCTCCTCACCCAGTTCCGCCAGGGCAGCCTTCAATTCACTGTCGCAGTAGAGCGTGACTTCGGCTTTCAGACTGCCACCGACGCGACCTTCGTTACGCGCCAGTTCCAGCACCTTGTTGACGCCTTCTTTGGCGGCCTGAACCTGGGCCCAGAAGGCACCGTTCATCGGTTCGCTGTCGGACAGCCTGGTCAGACCTTCATACCAGGTCTGCTCGAACACGCTCAGGCTGCGCTCGCCAGGCAGATGCTGCCAGAGTTCGTCAGCGGTAAAGCTGAGGATGGGCGCAATCCAGCGCACCAGCGCTTCCAGCACATGATAAAGCGCAGTCTGACAGGACCGGCGCGCCAGGGAATCGGCCTGGGTGGTGTACTGGCGATCCTTGATGATATCCAGATAGAAACCGCCCATATCCAGCACGCAGAAGTGGTGGATCTTCTGGTACACCTGAACGAACTGGTAGTTGTCGTAGCAGTCAGAAACTTCCTGTTGCAAGCGGTAAGCGCGATCTACAGCCCAGCGATCCAGCGCCAGCATCTGCTCCGGTTCGACCTGATCTTTGGCCGGATCGAAACCGCTCAGGTTGGAAATAAAGAAACGCGCGGTGTTGCGGATGCGACGATAAGCATCGGCGGTGCGATTGAGAATTTCCTTGGACATCGCCATCTCGCCGCTGTAGTCGGTCGAGGCGACCCAGAGCCGCATGATATCGGCGCCGAGGGTGTTGAAGATTTCTTCCGGCTCGATGCCATTACCCAACGACTTGGACATCTTGTGTCCTTTCTCGTCGATGGTGAAACCGTGCGTCAGCACCTGCTTATAAGGCGCGCTGCCATTGATAGCGACGGCGGTTTTCAGCGACGACTGGAACCAGCCACGGTGCTGATCCGAGCCTTCCAAATACATATCGGCCGGGTACTGACCCAGCTCCGGACGCTTGCGCAGCACGGTGTCGTGGGTGACACCGGAGTCAAACCAGACATCCAAAGTATCGGTGACTTTCTCGTACTGATCGGCATCGCTGATGACGTCGGCAAGATCCAGCTCCCACCAGGCATCCATGCCCTCTTTTTCGACACGTTCAGCCACCGCTTCGATGATGCGCGGCAGTTCCGGATGCAGCTCGCCAGTCTCTTTATGAGTCACAAAGGCGATCGGCACACCCCAGGTGCGCTGGCGCGAGATACACCAGTCCGGGCTTTGTTCCATCATCGCTTCGATGCGGTTCTGGCCCCAACCCGGCACCCAGCGCACGCCCTTGATGGCGTCCAGCGCCTGGCCGCGCAGGTTTTGCTTGTCCATGCTGATGAACCACTGTGGCGTGGCGCGGTAGATCAGCGGCGTTTTGGTGCGCCAGCAGTGCGCGTAGCTGTGGGTCAGCTTGCCTTCGCTGAGCAGACGGCCATGTTCTTTGCACACTTCGATGATGTGCGGCTCGACTTTATAGACATGCTCGCCGGCAAACAGCTCAACGTTGTTGCGATAGACACCACCGTCATCGAGCGGATTCAGTGTTTCGATACCATAGCGCTGGCAGACCAGAAAATCGTCCATGCCATGATCGGGCGCGGTGTGAACCAGGCCGGTACCGGCGTCCAGAGTGACGTGATCGCCGAGCAATACCGGGATGTCACGCTTATAAAACGGATGGTCGAACAGCAGTTCCTCCAGCACCTGACCTTTGGCGCGAGCCAGCACTTCGACCTTGTCCAGACCCTGGCGCTCAGTCGCCGCTTCGAGCAGACCTTCGGCCAGGATCAGCCGCGCCGGCGCGCCATCGACCTCGGTTTGCAGCAGCACATAATCCAGCTCCGGATGCACAGAGATGGCCTGGGAAGCGGGCAAGGTCCAGGGCGTTGTGGTCCAGATGACCGCACCGATTTCACCTTCGCCTGCATCAGTACCAAAGGTTTTCAGTACCGCAGCCGGATCCTGAGCCGCATAACGCACGTCGATGCTGAACGAGGTTTTATCTTTGTATTCGACTTCGGCTTCGGCCAAAGCCGAACCACCGACCACACTCCAGTACACCGGTTTAAAACCGCGCACCAGATGACCGCTCTCGGCGATCTTGCCGAGCGCGCGAATGATGTCAGCTTCGGTCTGGTGATTCAGCGTCAGGTAGGGGTTTTGCCAATCGCCAAAGACGCCCATGCGGATAAAGCCTTTACGCTGGTTGTCAATCTGACCCAGCGCATAAGCACGACATTCGGCACGGAAGGTTTTGAAGTCGACTTTGTCGCCGGCACGGCCGATGGTCGTTTCGACCTTGTGTTCGATCGGCAGGCCGTGGCAGTCCCAACCGGGCACATAGGGCGCATCGAAGCCAATAAAACTCTTCGACTTGATGATGATGTCTTTGAGGATTTTGTTAACCGCGTGGCCGAGGTGCAAGTCGCCGTTCGCGTACGGCGGACCATCGTGAAGAATGAACTTGGGACGACCTGCGCTGGCAGCGCGAATGCGCTGGTAAATGCCGTTCTGCTCCCATTGAGCCAGCATTTCCGGCTCACGCTTGGCCAGGTTGCCGCGCATCGGGAAATCCGTCTGCGGCAAATTCAGTGTCGCTTTATAGTCAGTCATGGAGGTCGGTCACTTCGGTCAATGGGCCTGTCACAGGCAACCGGGGGTTGGAAGGATTCATAAGCCGCTCACATCGGCGGCTTCTAGCCAGGCACGTGCGGCCTGGATATCGGTCTGGATCTGATTTTTCAGGGCGTCAAGACTAGCAAATCTTTCGATGCCTCGCAGCCGCTGCCATAGCTGCACATCGAGGCGCTGGCCGTACAAATCAAGGTCAGCATCGAACAGGTGCACTTCAAGCCAGTTACGTTCATCACCTACGGTCGGTTTCGGCCCCAGGTTAGCCACACCCGGCAGCCAGCGATCGCCCACCCGGGTGCGCACAGCAAAGACGCCATTAGTGGCCAGCTTGGGATGATTCATCAGGATATTAGCGGTCGGCACTCCAATGGTGCGGCCCAGTTTACGGCCGTGAACAACCCGGCCGCTTAGGGTATAAGGCTCGCCCAGCAATTCGGCAGCCTCCTGCAGATGGCCCTCCGCCAGGCTGGTGCGAATGGCTGTACTGGAGACACGATCATCACCCAGACGTTGTGACTCCAGCTGCTGCACTTCGAAGTCGTATAGGCGCAGAAAATCGACATCGCCGCGGCGGTCATTACCAAAGCGGAAATCGTCACCCACCTGAACCCAGCGGGCATTCAGGCCGTCGATCAACACGTGCTGAACAAAATCGGCGGCCGACATGGCGCGCAAGGCGGAATTGAACGACAGCACCACGAGCTGATCAACGCCCATGGCGCCAAGCCGCCGAACTTTGTCGTTCAAGGCTGCCAGACGGGCCGGAGCGCCCTTGGGATCAAAGAATTCGCGCGGCTGAGGCTCGAAGGTGACAACAGTAGATGCCAGCCCACGAGAGTGAGCCGCTTCATTAAGCGCTTCGATTAAGCGCTGATGCCCCAGATGAAGGCCATCGAAGCTGCCAATGGTCACGGCGGCCGGCTGGCCGAGCGGTCGAGGTCGACGACTGATACGCATAGCGATCTGTGGTGGCGAACAGGGCCGCGCAGTATACAAAAAAGTGCCGATGGCGTCTTCCGTCAACGCACAGTTTCAGTGCCCCGATAAATGACGCGGACGCCCACCCAGCAACCACCAGACGATGGCAAAGACCAATAAACCTTCGACAACCAGCAGCGCCACCCGCCAGATCCGCCCTGAAATGTCAGCCGGCAACGCCATCCACTCCAGGCTCATCACGCCGAACAGCGCCGCGGCCATGACCGCCGAAGCAAAAAGCGCACGCAATGTGGCAGGCAACCAGAGTGCCGTTTCCGGTAATCGGCGTTCGCGCGCCAGAGTCCAGGCCAACATGCCAGCGTTCACCCAGGATGACAGCGCCGTCGCCAAAGCCAAACCAACGTGCGCCAACGGCAGGATCAGTAAGAGGTTGAATACCATGTTCAACGACATCGCCCAGATGGCAATGCGCACCGGTGTGCGGGTGTCCTGACGTGCAAAGAAAGCGGGCGCCAGTATTTTGATCAACATAAAGGCGGGAAGTCCGACCGCGTAGGCCATCAAACTGGCCGCACTGCGTCTGACGTCATAAGCCGTAAAGGCCTGATATTGAAACAAGACCGTCAGTAACGGCTCCGCCAAAACAACAAGTGCCGCCATGGCGGGTAAACCGACGGTCAGCACTAATGCCAATGCCCAGCCCAGCGTTCGCTTAAAGGCATCCGGATCTTCGGCGCTGGCCTGACTGGAAAGGCGCGGTAAAAGCACCGTCCCGATGGCAATACCGATCACACCCAATGGCAACTCTGAAAGACGATCGGAATAATACAACCAGCCCACTGAACCATCGGCCAGCAAGGAGGCCAGGACGGTATCCAACAGTAAGTTGATCTGACTGACTGAGACCCCAAACAGCGCCGGTACCATCAGCACGGCTATACGTTTCACACCAGCATGACGGGCACGCCAGTTGAGCGGCTGCCAAACGCCCAGGCGGATCAGCGAAGGCCATAACCAGAGCCATTGCAGCGCGCCCGCCACCAGAACACCTAAGGCAAGACCGGTCATCGGCACGTCGAATTGGGGGGTTAACCAGAACGCGGCGCCGATCAAACAGAGGTTCAGAATGACCGGAGTAATGGCTGGCGCGGCAAAGCGATTGTAGGTGTTGAGTACCGACTGCGCTAAAGCAGTCAATGAAATAAACCAAAGATAAGGAAAGGTCAGCCGGAGAAAGTCGGCTGTTTGCGCCAATTTGACGCCATCGTCATGAAAACCAGGGGCAAACAGCCAGGCCACAACGGGCGAAGCAACCATGGCAACGACGGTAATCAGACCCACCACCGAACCCAGCGCCACCTGAGTGGCTGCGACCAGACGCCGCACGCCAGCATCACCTTCTTCCTGTCGAATCTGGCTCAGTACCGGGATAAAGGCCTGGTTAAAGGCCCCTTCTGCAAACAAGCGCCGCAAAAAGTTCGGCACTTTAAAGGCAACAAAGAAAGCATCCATGGCTCCGCCAGCACCAAACAGCACGGCGAAGACAACATCGCGTGCCATCCCCAACACCCTTGATGCCATGGTCGCGGACGCTACGACAATCGAATGACTCAACAAGCCTTGTCGGCCTTTAGTGCGCTTTGAGTCGGCTGCAGCCATGTCGATTCGATCCGTGGTCAAAAGGGCGAAGCGGCCCAGTCTAGCCGATCCAGGCACCTGGCCGGAAGCGAAGAAGTAAGTCCGCGCAGGGCAGCATTGACAACAACCGAGTGAAACCCTAGAATCGCGCCCCTCGAATTTGACCCTCAAGACAGTTGAAAGGAGCTGCCCGTGGCAAACTCTGCTGGTTCCAAGAAACGTGCTCGTCAGGCAGTGAAGCGCCGGGCGCACAACGCCAGTCAACGATCTATGGTTCGCACCTACGTAAAGAAGGTTGTGAAGCAGATCGAAGCTAAGAACTACGATGAAGCGTCCAAGGCCCTGACGACCGCACAGCCGGTTATCGATGGCATGGCCCGCAAAGGCATCATCAGCAAGAACAAAGCGTCTCGCACCATGAGCCGCCTGTCCGCTCGCATTAAAGCACTGAAAGCTGCTTAAATATCGACCGGAAACGAAAAAACCCGCCTCGGCGGGTTTTTTTATGCTTCAACAAAACAACTGAACTACATTCAGAAACGACCTTCGTTGAAATCCGTAATGGCCTGCTGAACCTCTTCAACAGTATTCATCACGAAAGGACCGTACTGAACCACGGGCTCGTCAATCGGATCACCCGCCACCACCAGCAAACGGGTATCCGGCGATAACGAACTGACCTCAATGTAGTCTCCCTCACCCAGAATGCCCAAATGACGTTCCGGCAGTTGCGTTCCTGCCAGCTCAGCCGAACCCTGATAGACATACACAAAGGCTGACTTACCAAGCGGCACTTCGACGCGCTGACTGGCACCATCATGCAGATGAAAATCCAGATAGAGAGGGTCGGTCACCACATCTTCCACCGGCCCTTCCACACCCTGGAAGTTACCCACCAGCACTTTGACTTTACCGTTTTCAAGCTCAACCTCTGGCACATCTTCCGGCCGGATATCCTGATAGCGTGGTGCCGTCATTTTGTGCGTCGACGGCAGGTTCACCCATAGCTGGAAACCCCACACCGGACCATCTTCCTGGTTGGGCATTTCCTCATGGACGATACCTCGCCCGGCCGTCATCCATTGGATGGACCCAGGTGCCAGATAGCCAGTATTGCCCTGATTGTCCCCATGACGAAAAGCGCCCTTCAGCATATAGGTGACGGTTTCAAAGCCCCGGTGCGGGTGCATCGGAAAACCGGCCATATAATCCGCTTTATCGTCGGACTTAAATTCATCCAACATCAAAAATGGGTCCAGGTTACGGACATATTGGTTACCGATGACCCGGGTCAGTTTGACACCGGCACCGTCTGACGTAGGAATACCTTTGGCAATTTGTCGAACACTACGCTCTTGGCTCATCTCGTTCTCCTGCCGTTTATTGAATGACACCAAAGTAAGCATTTGCAGGCTCGGCTGTAAGCGGAATATATTGCCCCTTCACTTCAAAAATACTGAATACCATGGCTCATAACCCTATATCGCTCGACCTGCTCCGTGCGCTGGACGCCATTGATCAGCGCGGCAGCTTTGCCGCTGCGGCACAAGCGCTACACAAAGTGCCATCGGCGCTGACATACACCGTTCAGAAAGTTGAGCAGGACTTAGGCGTCGACTTGTTTGATCGATCAGGTCATCGAGCTAAGTTAACACCGGCGGGACGCCTCGTTCTGGAAGAAGGCCGTGACATCCTGCGTGATATGGACAGCCTGGCCAATTCAGCCAAGAAAATTGCCAGCGGCTGGGAACCCGAACTGCGCATCGGTGTAGATACCTTTTATGAAGCCAGCCGGCTGTTTCCCTTAATCGGCGAATTCAACAACGAACATCCCTACATCAAAATTCACCTGCTGCACGGTTCGCTATCCGGAACCTGGGAAATGTTGATCAACGGCAGCGCGGACATGATTCTATCTGCCAGCAACCTGGACCCTAAGCTGGAAGGCTACGAAACCAGAGAGCTGGGCGAAACCAGAATGATCTTCGTTGTCGCCAGCGGACACCCACTTGCCGAACGCGCTTGTGAAGTTGTGGTGAAAGAGATTGAAGAATTCCCAACCATAGTGGTTCGCGACACCACCCAACTGATGACACCCAGAACCGTCGGCTGGACCCGACAAAACAAAGTCATCACGGTACCCACCATGAGCGACAAAATTGAGGCCCAAAAAGCAGGACTGGGTGTTGGCTACTTACCTTTGCATCGTATTCAGGAAGAACTAAAAAACGGAACACTGGTACAAGTAAAGGTCGACGCCCCGGAGAATAAAGACACTGCCATCGTGGCATGGCGCAAAGGTGTGAGCGGGGAGGCCTTGAAGTGGTTTTTGGAACGGATTGATGGCGTGCAATTAGGATTGTAGTCGTAACCCTTCTCTATTATGTATCCAGATATCAGCCCGCTTCGGTGAGCAAGCAAAGTTTCAATTTAAACCGCACGGCAACAGTAAACGGTTTACCGAACTCCTCTCTAAACACCCCGATCAATATCACTAGGCACAAAAAAGCCGCCCCTAAGGGCGGCTTCGTTTCTAAGTTTAGACTCGGTCTAAATTAGAATGCGTAGGCAGCAGACAGTTTCAGAGCATTGATAGCTGCGGCGTTCTCTGCGTCGACCGCGTCAGCTTCTTCTGCACGGAAGTCGTAGTCAGCAGCATAAACAACGCCGTTGTCTTGAGTATAAGAAACACCGGCTTCAAATAGCGGAGCATTTGCAGTTTCCGCATCGAAGTTAGCCAGAGTCACTTCACCGTAGGCACTCATCGGGCCGTCGGTGTAAGTAACATTAGCCAGGATTTCATCACCAGCTTCTTCAGCAGCAGTGTAAGTATACTCACCAGTCAGGGTGATCATGTCGATGGTGTAAGCGGCACCGAACAACAACTCCATAGAGTCATCAACCAGAACACTGGATGCGTCCAGGTCTTGGCCTTTAACGTAGGCAGTCAGAGCAGCCATTGGAGTTACTTCAACTTCAAAACCATACTCAGCAAAAGTCTCTTTTTCTTGAGAGCTTGCTACTTGAGCAACAGTAGTCGGAGCTGTGTATGTGTTGTATGCAGCCTTAACGGAGAACATATCAGCAGTGTAAGTTACACCTGCACCAGCATAGGTGTAAGGATCGGCACTGTCAGGAGCTTCGTCAGACGCACGGAACTGAGCGTCAACACGGTAAGACAGAGCGTCAACACTACCAGCGTAGGCAGCAGCTACACCGTAGTCAGTACCATTTTGAGCGTTGTCATCGTTTTGACCTTCGATCTGAACCTGCAGACCACCCATGGTGTAGCGGACACCAGCATCAATCGGAGCACCGTCGTCCAATTCCAAATCGACTTCTGCGTCGTCGTTTTCGCCATTGCCGTCGATATCGGCAACAGATGCTTCATCAATGAGGATTTCAGAATCACCCATGTCGTAAGCATAATCGTCAGTTTCCAACAGGCTACCAATCTGACCGAAAGAGATAGCACCATCAGTAACAATCAAGTCTTCGATTGCATAGTCATAATCACCATCGTCAATAGTGAAAACGATGTTGCCAGAGAATGGACCATGAGTGATGGTGTGAGTGACTTCCAGACCCCAAGCTTCGCCAGCAGTTGCTGAATCGAAGTCATCTTCTTCATCCAGATCTACGTCTTTGGTTTCGCCTTCGAAGTCATAAACGAACATGGCTTCCATGGAACCAACAGCGCTCCAGGAAAATTCGGTGTCGCCTTCGGCGTGGGCCTGTGCAGAGATTGCAGCAGCCAGTGCAGAGATCGCTACACCAGAAGCAATTTTGATCGCTTTCATTCAAGATTCCCCTTTTTTTATTTAACTGGTTTGGTGACCAGACTTTCTCGATGAATCATGACTGACACTTGAGTCGGTACGCTACCGATTTGGCAACCAATAACGACACACGAATCTAACGTCAACCAGGACCCTTGTTATCGTTGTATCCTGCTATACGTATATTACAACCGCATTGCAGAGTCAAAACGTTACCGGAGGAAAACGTCTCTGCAGCTAGGCTACTCTGGGCGGACAGGCGATTCAACATCGGCTCCTGTAGAGTGCATTACTGCATTCGAGGGTAAGGCAGATTGGTAGCTGTCGATTAGTAAATCGACATCGCACCGAAGCCCTTCCACCCCGGTTCGCTCCTTGCTCCGGGCTTGATCGAGAATGGCTCAATCAACGTCCGAGGCCTATCAAACCAGAGCCTCAGAGGGTGGTCAACCCATTTTTTTGCGTTTTTTTGACGTTCGTCAGTCGAATTTTCATTGGCTGTCCAAAAACCAGAAAATGGCCTGGAAGCCGCATGAAATCTGGATTGTACCCAATCGACAAAAATCGCCATCAACAGTTGAGCAACGACTCCTGAGGTTTTGACGGCTGACAAACCATTAAAACGTGCCGCATACAATGGCATTTCGGACAAATTCAGGCCTGCATTTCAAGCACCCGAACGCTTAATTTTTCAATGCAAGTACGTCTTCCATGTCGTATAAACCGGCTGGCTGATCGACGAGCCAGGTAGCCGCTCTTAATGCGCCGCGGGCAAAGGTTTGCCGGCTGCTGGCCTTGTGGCCAATCTCTAGGCGCTCGCCTTCACTGGCAAACAAGACAGTGTGCTCACCAACAATGTCACCGGCTCGGACAGTAGCGAAACCGATGGTGTCATCACGACGAGGACCTTCCTGCCCTTCCCGACCATAGACAGCACAGTGTTTTAAATTGCGCCCTAAGGTCTCGGCCACCGCCTCACCCATCCGCAATGCTGTGCCGCTCGGCGCATCCACTTTATGACGATGATGGGCTTCAATAATTTCAATATCACTGTCATCACCCATGACCCGGGCAGCGGTCCGCAGCAGCTGCAACGCCAGGGTGACACCGACACTGTAATTAGCGGCAAAGACAATACGACGCTGTTTAGCGTGCTGCGCCATTTGCTGCAATTGCTCATCGGTAAAGCCAGTCGTACCGATAACCACGGCCACATCGGTGCCTGCTAATTGATCCAGATGATTCAGCGTCGCCTGCGGTGTCGTAAAGTCGATAACCACGTCAGCGGAGCGAAGGACTTCAATGGCCATTTCAGTAGCAACGCCCACTCGACCAATACCCGCCAACTCACCAGCATCGACACCGGCAAGGCTCGACGTCGGCGATACGGTTGCTGCTACCAACTGGGTTGCATCGTTACTGGATACAGCTTGAATCAGTGCGCGGCCCATACGGCCAGCGGCGCCGGCAATGGCAATATTCAACATCGGAAGGTCCCCAAACTCTGTGCATGACTGACAAACGAAGGGGGATTATAGGGAAGGGTAAAGCTTCCGGATACGGCCCAGAATGAGCCGATCCGGACAGGTCAGCACAAGCCGACCTTAAAGGGTTACATTTCTTCGAAGAACTTTTTCACACCATCGAACCAACCTTTGGTCCGAGGTGAATGCTTCTTACCGTCATTGAGACTGGCGCTGAGTTCTTCCAACAGCTCTTTCTGACGTGCAGTCAGATTCACTGGTGTTTCCACAGCAACCCTGCATAACAGATCACCGGTAGCGCCACCGCGCACCGACTTAACGCCTTTGCCACGCAGACGGAACAACCGGCCGGTTTGTGTTTCAGCAGGAATCTTCAGTTTCACACGACCATCGAGTGTTGGCACTTCCAACTCACCACCGAGGGCGGCTTCTGCAAAACCAATCGGCACTTCGCATAAGAGGTTGGTGCCTTCGCGGTCAAAAATCTCGTGCTTCTTAACATGCGCTTCCACATAGAGGTCACCCGCAGGCCCTCCGTTACGCCCCGCTTCGCCTTCGCCAGACAGACGAATGCGGTCACCGGTATCGACACCGGCCGGAATTTTTACGTTCAGGGTTTTGGTTTCTTCTTTGACACCACGGCCATAGCAGCTGGTGCAAGGATCCTGGATGATCTGACCGGTACCGGAACAGGAAGGGCAAGTTTGCTGCACCGCAAAGAAACCTTGCTGCATGCGCACCTGACCCATGCCGTTACAGGTTGAACAGGTAACTGGCTTGGTACCCTTTTTGGCGCCGCTGCCTTCACAGACATCGCAGTTAACCAGGGTTGGAATATTGAGTGTTTTCTCGGTGCCACGGACGGCTTCTTCCAGGGTCAGTTCCAGGTTGTACTTAAGGTCTGAGCCTCGCTGCACACTGGAACGACGGCCACCACCACCGCCAAAGATGTCACCAAAGACATCACCAAAAATATCGCTGAAGCTGCCGGCGCCAGCACTGCCGCCACCGCCAAAGCCACCCTGACCATCAACCCCAGCATGCCCAAACTGATCATAAGCCGCCTTTTTCTGCGGGTCGGCCAAAACCTCATAGGCTTCCGACAGTTCTTTAAACTTGGCCTCACTTTCGGCATCGCCCGGATTACGGTCCGGGTGATACTTCATCGCCATACGGCGATACGCCTTTTTAATCTCTTTTTCGTCCGCACCGCGTTCGACACCGAGTACGTCGTAGTAATCTCGCTTGGACATTGCCGCTTGAGCCTTTGTTCAGCTGATATTCCAAAAACAGGACGGCTCCGGAGCGCAGAACACCCCGGAGCCGATGCGGCTGCAACCGCAGTTGCAGCCAGTCGCCAGAGGCCGACTTACTTGTTGTCTTTTACTTCTTCAAACTCAGCATCAACGGCATCGTCGGAAGAAGCCGAAGAAGCGTCCGCACCAGCAGCTGCGGCATCCGCACCCTGCTCGGCATACAGCTTCTGAGCCAGAGCAGCAGAGGCTTCACTGAGCGCTTCGGTCTTGGCATTGATGGCTTCAATGTCATCACCTTTGAGCGCTTCTTCCAGTTCTTCAGCCGCTTTTTCGATGGCCGCTTTTTCCTCGTCGGTCGCTTTGTCACCAGCATCTTTCAAGGTTTTACGCGTCGCGTGAACCAAGCCATCGCCAGTGTTACGCGCCTGCGCCAACTCTTCGAACTTACGGTCGTCCTCAGCGTGTGCCTCGGCATCTTTCACCATACGATCGATTTCGTCGTCATTCAGACCTGAGCTGGCTTTAATAACGATCGACTGCTCTTTGCCAGTTCCCTTGTCTTTGGCAGAGACGTTCAGGATACCGTTGGCGTCGATATCAAAGCTGACTTCGATCTGCGGTACACCGCGCGGTGCCGGCGGAATATCGGCCAGATCAAAACGGCCCAGCGATTTGTTCTGACTGGCCATTTTGCGCTCGCCCTGAACCACATGAATGGTCACAGCGCCCTGATTGTCGTCGGCCGTAGAGAACACCTGGCTCTTCTTGGTCGGAATAGTGGTGTTCTTCTCGATCAGAGAAGTCATCACACCGCCCATGGTTTCGATACCCAGCGTCAGCGGGGTAACGTCGAGCAGCAGCACGTCTTTGACGTCACCTGACAACACAGCACCCTGAATAGCAGCACCGATAGCAACGGCTTCATCCGGGTTCACATCACGACGCGGCTCTTTGCCGAAGAAGTCAGCAACACGCTTCTGCACCAGCGGCATACGTGTCTGACCACCGACCATAATGATTTCATTAATATCGGAGATTTCATGATCAGCATCCTGCAGCGCAGCGCGAACCGGCTCCAGTGAACGCTCAACCAGATCTTCAACCAGCGATTCCAGCTTGGCGCGAGTCACCTTCACATTCAGGTGTTTCGGACCAGACTGGTCAGCCGTGATGTACGGCAGGTTGACGTCGGTCTGCTGGCTGGAAGACAGCTCAATTTTGGCTTTCTCAGCGGCTTCTTTCAGACGCTGCATCGCCAGCGGATCGCCTTTGAGGTCGATGCCGGAATCTTTCTTAAAGCTTTCTGCCAGATATTCGATCAGGCGCAGGTCGAAATCTTCACCACCGAGGAAGGTGTCACCGTTAGTGGCCAGCACTTCAAATTGATGCTCGCCATCGACTTCAGCAATTTCGATGATGGAGATATCGAAAGTACCACCACCGAGGTCATAGACCGCCACGACACTGTCGCCACGTTTTTTGTCCATGCCATAAGCCAGCGCAGCTGCGGTTGGCTCGTTGATGATACGTTTGACTTCCAGACCCGCAATGCGACCGGCGTCTTTCGTCGCCTGACGCTGAGAGTCGTTGAAGTATGCCGGTACGGTAATAACCGCTTCGGTCACTTCTTCGCCCAGATATTCTTCAGCCGTTTTTTTCATCTTTTTCAAGACTTCGGCGGAAATCTGCGGCGGTGCTTTCTTGTCGCCTTTGACCTTAACCCAGGCGTCACCGTTGTCGGCTTTGACGATCTCGTAGGGGACCATCTTGATGTCCTTCTGGACAACATCGTCCTCAAAGCGACGACCGATCAAACGCTTAACAGCGTAGAGGGTGTTGGTTGGGTTAGTGACGGCCTGACGCTTAGCCGGTTGTCCGACCAGCGTTTCATCATCATCGGTGAAGGCCACAATGGACGGGGTGGTACGATCGCCCTCGGCGTTTTCGATCACCTTCGCCTTGTCGCCTTCCTGAATGGCCACACACGAGTTGGTGGTTCCCAAGTCGATGCCTATGATCTTGCCCATTTTAACTGACACTCCGTAGTTCGTTTAACTGCTTGCTTGGCTATATGTGAGCGGCTGTTTCGAATTCAAGACCCTGCGCAGTGCAGGGTTATTAAGCGGTCTCATTAATACTCTGACCGCCACCACCGGAACCTTTGCTGACCATCACCATGGCCGGGCGTACCAGACGCTCGTGCAGGGTGTAGCCTTTTTGCATCACGGCGATAACGGTATTCGGCTCAACATCCGGGTTTTCAACCATGGACATGGCCTGATGCAGCTGAGGATCAAAAGGATGCCCCTGAGGATCAATCGCTTCGACATTCAGCTTATCGAAGGTATCGAGCAGCCCTTTCAGGGTCATCTCAACACCTTCTTTTAACGGTGCGATCTCATCGGTCTCAGTTTCGATAGCGGCCAGCGTACGTTCAAGATTGTCCGCTACCGTCAGCATTTCCTTGACCAGTTTTTCCTGCCCAAACTTGTGAGCATTTTCGACGTCTTTTTCTACCCGGCGACGCAGGTTGGCCATTTCAGCTTCAGCACGCAGGTATTGCTCATGATTTTCTTTCGCCTGCTGTTGAGCAGCAGCCAACTGCTCTGCCAGCTCAGACGTAGCAGCCTCATCAGCGGCGGCTTCCGGGGCAGCCTCTGTCGGCGCAACGTCTTCCTGGGTCTCTACTGATTTATCTTCGCTTGCCATCATCGGATCCCAAATTTAAATATTCCGAACTTATCCGGCCGTGACCGGGTGATAAAACCACCCTCCACACTGCATCAGTGCGAAGTGATTGGTGAGTTAGCTGGCCGAATTAATTGGGACTTGACCTGCTATTTCAAGGGAATAGCACCGCTGTTAATAGCGCTGCTTGAAATCACACCAAAAACACTGTACATATAGCCAGTATTCGACCTACCTGGGGAGCACCCATGCTGCAGAGTCTGGTTATCCGTAATATCGCCATTGCCGACAATATCGAAATCGAATGGCAACGAGGCATGACTTCCATTTCCGGCGAAACCGGTGCCGGCAAATCCATCTTGCTCAACGGCTTATCACTAGCGCTGGGTGAACGTGCCGATTCGGGCATCGTGCGCCACGGTGAAAAACGCGCCGAGGTCACCGCCAGCTTTCAGGTTGCCCGTATTCCGGCGGCGCAAACCTGGTTGTCAGAACGCGATCTGGACCAGGGCGACGACTGCATTCTTCGCCGCACCGTTTCCGCCGAAGGCCGTTCACGCGCCTACATCAACGGCCAGCCTGTTCCGTTAAGCGAACTGAAGGCTCTGGGCGAATGCCTGATCGACATCCACAGCCAGCACGCCCATCAATCCCTGTTACGCATCGATACCCATCTGCGCCTGCTGGACGAATACGCCGGCCAGGAAGAGCTGCGCCAGTCAGTCCGCGAAGCCTGGATCAGTTGGCAAGGCCGCGCCCGCAAATATCGCCAGCTCAAAGACAACTCCGATGAAAACGCCGCGCGCCGGCAATTGCTGGAATATCAGGTCGATGAGCTGCAGCAGCTGGCCTTACAAAGCGGTGAAGTGGAGGATCTGGAACAGGAGTTCAAGCGCTACAACCAGACCGAGAATCTGGTCAACGAAAGCTATGCCGCTCGACAGTTGCTGGAAAATGAAGACGGCAATGATGCGCTCTCCGCGTTAAAAAACGCCCTGCAACGACTGACCAGCCTGGAAGATCCCCACCCGCGCTTAACCAACGCCATCGGCCTGCTGGAAAGCGCCTTAATCCAGGCACAGGAAGCCAGCGGCGATCTGGACAGCTACCTGGAAAGTTTCGAAGTGGATGCGGCCCGAGTACAGGAAGTGGAAGACCGTCTGGACCGTATTCACAGCCTGGCCCGCAAACATCAGATTCGCTCAGAGGCGCTGCCTGAGCACAGCCAGGTATTGTCCGAGGAGCTGCACAGCCTGACCACCGACGCCGAAGATCTGGAAGGCATGGCCGAGGAAGTTAAACAACTGGAAACCAAATACCGCGATCAGGCAACGGAACTGAGCACTCAACGACGCCAGGCAGCCGAACGCTTTGCGGCCGAAGTCATGGACAAGCTGGATCAGCTCTCCATGCCCGGCGCCCGTTTTGCGGTGCTCTGCGAATCACTGGAAAAAGCCACACCGGACGGTCTGGATAGAGTTGAGTTCCAGGTCAGTATGAACCAGGGGCAACCGTTACGGCCGCTGGCCAAAGTCGCTTCCGGTGGTGAACTGTCACGTATCTCCCTGGCCATTCAGGTGATCTGCGCGGAACACTCCACCATTCCAACGCTGGTATTCGATGAAGTGGATGTCGGCATCAGTGGCGCCACCGCAGAAATCGTCGGCCTGATGTTGCGCGCTGTGGGTGAGCGCGGCCAGGTCATCTGTGTGACGCACCTGCCACAAGTCGCAGCTCTGGGTCACCACCATTGCGTCGTCACCAAACAACAGGAAAGCAATCGCACCCGTACTGATATCCACTCCATTCAGGACAGCCGGCGCATTGATGAAATTGCCCGCATGCTGGGCGGCATCGATATCACCGCTCAGACTCGCGCGCACGCCGAAGAAATGCTGATGCGCCATCAACGGCAACATTGATTGTTAGGGGCAATAGTTAGGGGGCAATAGATAGGTTCAACAGACAGATAAGAAGTGAGGATTCACCCTGGCTTAACCAGGAAAAGCAGCCAGGGTGAATTTAAAGCAGATTACTTCTTGGAACGAACGTACAGCACCAGGCTGTGATCGACCAGTTCAAAACCATGTTCTTTGGCAATGGCATGCTGACGCTCTTCAATAACGGAATCGACAAACTCCACCACTTCACCATTCTCAATATTTACCATATGGTCGTGATGCTCTTCGCTGGCCAGTTCATAGACTGAATGGGTGCCATCAAAATTGTGCTTCATCACCAGACCAGCAGACTCAAACTGAGTCAGCACCCGATAAACGGTTGCCAGTCCAACATCCTCGCCACCGTCTTGCAGCGCTTTATAGACTTCTTCGGCGCTCAGATGACCATCCGGATTGCTTTCGAACATCTGAAGAATTTTCAGCCGGGGTAAAGTCACCTTCAGACCCGCCTTTTTGAGCTCCTGATTTTGTGTTGTCACTTATCGTCTCCTTGGGTCGGTGTTACACTGCGCTGCGCCCAAACAGGGCACTTTATATGTTGAGGATGATAACGATTTGAACCTGAAAAGCACAAAGTTAATTGCAATGGCGATCATAGTCACCACGCTGAGCGCCTGCAGTTTCTTTCAGCCCTACCAGCCCGAGTTAAAGCAAGGCAACTATATCCGCTCGGAACAGCTGCAACAGCTGGAAACCGGCATGACTCCGGATCAGGTGCAATTTCTGCTGGGCACACCCATGCTGACCGGCGAACAGCCTCAGCAGCGCTGGGTGTATCCGCTGCAGCAAGACGATGGGCGCTTTGAGCATCTTGAAGTTGAATTTGAAGGTGGTCAGGTCAGTCGGATCAACCGCAGCTAGCCATCCCTGTTACTCTGATTTTTCCTGACGGGCCTTGGCCGCTCGATTGAGCCGGGCCTGTTTGGGGTCGATCAACAGCGGCCGATAAATTTCCACACGATCCCCAGCACTAAGCTCTGTCCCCTCCGGATCCGACAGTTTACGACCGAAAATGCCCAATGGGGCGGCCGCGATATCCTCATCAGGAAACTCCCGGGCAATACCGCTGAGACGAACAGCCTCGGCAGCATTGGTACCGGCCGGTACATCCAGGGAAACAATCAACTGCTTTTCGGGTGTCGCGAACGCCACTTCAACCGCAATACTGTCCATAACCTCAGCCATAGAGTTCATCAGCGCGCTGCACAAACGCATCCACCATACGATCGCCCAACTGGCGCAATATCGGCCCGAATGCCATCGCCATCAAACGTCCGTCGGTTTCGAACGACATATCCAACGCCACCCGGCAGCCTTCGTCGCCCAACGGCGTTATGGTCCAAAGGCCGGTTAAACTTTTCAGTGGCCCTTCCACCAATTGCAACTCAATGCGATGCGGTCGCTCCAGTTGATTGCGCGTTACCAAGGTCCGTTCAATACCGGCCTTGCGAACCACCAGACGTCCGACCATGTGCGTCTCGGAGGATTCAATTTCCTGCGCATCGACAATGCCATCCAGAAACTGAGGATAGGCCTCAACATCGTTGATCAGGTTATAGAGTGTTTCGGCGGAATGAGGCACCAGGGCGGTGCGATGAATCTCTGTCATGACAACCTGTCTGGCCAGAAGCCCGCAGCGGGGCCTTAAAAGCGAGGATAGATGGATTGATGGCGCAGCCAGTCAAACAACCGCCACAGTACCAACAGCAGGATGGCCACAGCGAGTATTTGAGTGGGACTGGCACCGCCAAAGCCCAACGTAGCGCGCACGAATACTAACGCAACCGCTACCGGGATCAAAACCTTGACCGCCAATCGCCAGGCCAGATAGCGCCCACCAGTACGCGGGTTTACCTGCTTGAGAACCTGATTGGGCGATAACCCCCAACCGACCCAAAGCGTGGTCAGCAACGCCATGGCCGGCGCCACCAGCGAAAACGCAAAGCGGCTGAAAAGCTCGGTCAACGGCAGGCCATACCAGGTCAGACGCGGCTCAACCCGAGCTGACAACTGCAACAGCAGCGCCAGTACCAAGGCGGCAGCCAGACCGGCAATCAGCCAACGCCGGCTGCTGCGACCGGTATGCACCAATGAAAAGTGCAACAACAACGGCAAACTGCCGAGCGCGCCGACAACTGATCCGACGGCCACGAAAGTCGCCCAGGTCGGCGACAGACCATCGCTTTGTGCCAGCTGAGCGACCAGCGCCTGCAACACTACGCCGGCTTCTGACCCGGTGATATCAGTTTGTGCCAAGCCCGTATGCAAGGTCGCAACAATCACCAGCCCCAAACACAGATCAAACAGCTGGGCCGCCAACACCCAGCGTCCGGTGGGCAGACTCAGCGGCAGACGGCTGCCGATCAGATACCAGACCATAAAGCCGGCCATCGAGGAGGTCAGAGCGTATTGCAGCGCCTGAATGGTTTCGCCGACCCCGATCGGGTGCCAGTTCCATTGTTGCAACAAAGCCACCACTTCGGGCAGCTGCACCAGCATCAGGATCAGACAGAGCGGCAATACCAGGGCATAGACCAGAGCCGCGCCCGTCCAGGCAAAGATCGCCACGGCGCCCAGCAGCAACACCTGCAGAAAAATCAGGGCGATCAGACGCTCGTTCTGCAAACCCAGCTCGTACCAATACAACACCCGATCCAGACGATCGAAACCAGCGACGCGACCGGTCAAACCATCCCAACCCACCGCCAAGGTCCAACTGGCGTTGTAGAGGTTAATCGCCAGCACACACAGCACCGCTGCCAGCAAACACACCAGCAAGGCGCGCGCCCAGGGGCGACCGCGGCGTTCAGTGGCCAACTCAACTGGCGACACGCCCTGATAGCGCCCAGCCACCAACTCCGCATGCAGCAGCGGCAAGACAATCACCAGCTTGAACACGGCATACAGCAACAAAAAGCTAAGCTCGCCGGACCGGGCCGCGTGCACAGGCAACAACAGGAAATCGGACAGACCGATCTGACTGCCGAACAGGATCAGCAAAATGAACATTTGATTCATGGTCGCCAG
The DNA here is from genome assembly GCF_043196805.1 of Saccharospirillum sp. HFRX-2. Lineage (NCBI taxonomy): Bacteria > Pseudomonadati > Pseudomonadota > Gammaproteobacteria > Oceanospirillales > Saccharospirillaceae > Saccharospirillum > Saccharospirillum sp. HFRX-2. Next base: position 943,744 of record NZ_JBEBMU010000001.1, on the reverse strand, counting down.
TATAAGCGTCCTGCCTTGCGCAATGACAGTCGGCCGTCCACAGTGAAAGCCGTTCGTTTCATCGCCGGAGACCTCTATGCTGACGCGCCTGCTGATGCTGATCAGCCTGATCACCAGTCCACTATTAGTGAACGCCGCCATTCTCGAGGGTCGCAGCGCCGGTCAGGCATTTGTGGTTGAGCAGGTCGCCGATAACCTCGGCATCCCCTGGGGTCTGGCTTTTGTCGACGACAACACCTTGATCGTCACCGAGCGCAGCGGTCGCGCCTGGCGCATCGACAGTGACAGCGGCGAACGCCAGGCACTGACCGGATTACCCGAAGTCGCGGCCCAGGGTCAGGGCGGTTTACTGGATGTGGCGCTCAGCCCGGATTTCGCCCAAGAGCCCTGGCTCTATTTCACCTACAGCAAGCCACACAACGGCCAGGCAGCAACCACCCTCGCCCGGGCGCAACTTAACGGCACCGAACTGACCGACTGGCAGGACTTACTGATCACCCGCTCGACCACCTCAACCAGCCGCCACTTCGGCAGTCGCATCAGCTTTGACAGCGATGGCCATGTTTTCTTTGGCATTGGTGATCGAGGCGAACGCCCCAACGGCCAGGATCGACAAACCCACGCCGGCAGCATTCTACGTCTGAATCTCGACGGCTCGGTTCCGAACGACAATCCGTTCGTAGGCAACCGCGAAGCACTGGATGAAATCTGGAGTTACGGTCACCGCAATCCGCAGGGATTAACCTTCGATGCAGGCAGCGGCCGACTTTGGGAAATCGAACACGGACCGCGCGGCGGCGATGAAATCAACCTGATCGAAAAAGGCGCCAATTACGGCTGGCCGGTAGTATCTCAGGGTAAAGAATACTGGGGACCGGTCGACGTCGGGGACGACTCGCAACCGGGCATGCGCAACGCCGTCAAAGTTTATATTCCGTCCATCGCACCGAGCAGCCTGATCGTCTATCAGGGCGACGCCTTTCCCGCCTGGCAAGGCAATCTCTTTGCCGGAGCGCTGGTGTTACAGCACCTGAATCGAGTCAGCCTCAATGCCGCCGGCGAACCCGACAATGAAGAACGTCTGCTGGGCGACCTCAATGAACGCATCCGCGCGCTGGCAGTCAGCCCAGTCGAAGGCTGGCTCTATCTGAGTACCGACAGCGGCCGGCTGCTGCGTTTGCGTCCGGCCGACTGATTAGAAGCGCAGCAAACCATTGGCCACCATCGACAAGCCGGTGAGCAGCAACAGCACAAAGATAATGCGCCGGAAAGTCGTCACCGACAGTCGGCTGCGCGCCCGGTGCCCCAGCCGCAGCCCAATCAGAGCCGGCACCACCACCAGCAGGGACAGCAACGCATCGGTGTGACTGACCAAACCCTGGCCGCCCAAACCGACGGCCAGAACCAGACCGCCCAGTAAAAAACTCAGACTCACCGAAAACACAAAGTCATCTTTTTCCAGCCCGCATGCCATCAACGTTTGCAGCGCCGGAAAACCAAAAAACGACGTCACCCCACCAAGAGCGCCGCTGATCGCGCCACTCACACCCAGCATCCAGGGTTGCCAGCGCAGCGGAATCTGCAGCGGTTTGGCCAATTGAGAAGCGACCGACACCAGCATCATGCTGCCGACCAGAATCGACAGCACCGACGAACTCAAGGACGCCAGCAGCTGTACCGACACCGCCAGCATCACCAACATTCCCAGCACCAGCGGCCAAATACGCCGCAATACCTGGCGGTGCGACCAATGCTGAACAATCTGCACCGCATTGGTAACAAAGACCGGCACCAGCGCCCAGCCCATGGCCTGGGGAATCGACGCGCCCAACACCAGGGTTGATACCGGAATCGATACCATCGGCATGCCAAACCCCGACAGGCCTTTAATGCCGCCGGAAATAAAGTAAACGCCGATCAATACCCCGATCAGCCAAAGGTTCCATGTAAGAGGATCTTGCATCATCACCGTTCACTGCAGACTCAAATACCAAGGGCGCCAGCCTAATCGACTGGCCAGCGCATTACCCTGTTTGACCACCGAACGCACCGTTCAGCAGCCATGCAGCGATAAACACCGATCGCTACCAAAACCAGCAACGTGCAACACAGCGTCCATACGGATTAACCCTCCCTACCTGCACCGATGCTATAAATGACGGTATTCTGAACCGGTCACAGACCCCCATAAAAACAAGATTCAGGAGCGACAGACTCATGCGTATTGCTGTAATTCGCTACACCCTAGTATTGATCACCACCCTGCTGGCCGGTACGGCTCTGGCCGAAGACCGCCTGTCCATTGGCACCGGCGGCACCGGTGGCCTGTTCTATGTCATCGGGGCCGGTATGGCCGACACCATCAACCAACACGTTGATAACACCACGGCCCGGGCCGAAGTCACCGGCGCCTCGGTGGAAAACATTCGCCGCGTCTCCGCCGGCCAGATGAACTTCGGGCTGTCATCATCCTCGACACTCTACGAAGGCAAGAACGGCATCGGCGCCTTTGATGGTCAGCCCATGGATGTAGCCGCCGTGGCCTATCTGTACCCGGCCGTGCTGCAGGTCGCCACCATCGACGGCACCGGTATCGACGCCATTGCCGATCTCGCCGGCCACCGTGTTTCCATGGGCCCTCCGGGTAGCAACGCTGCTGTACTGGCGCAACGACTGTTCGAAGCTTATGGCGTCTTCGACGACATCGAACCGCGCTTCCTGTCTTATAACGAAGGTGTCAGCGCACTGATGGATGGTCAGGTCGATGCTACCGTCGCTCTGGCCGGCGCGCCCACGGCTGCCCTGATCGACCTGGATTCCCAGGAAGACATGAAGCTGCTGGCCGTTGATGCCACCGCCGTTGTCGACATGCTGTCCGAATACCCCTTCTATCAGCTGTATCAGGTTCCGGCCGGCACCTATCCCGACCAGACCACCGCCGTGACCATGATCAACGATCCGGCTACCTTGTTCACCGCCGCAAGCGCCTCTGATGATCTGGTGTATCGCATCACCGCAGCGCTGTTCGACAATCTGGATCAGCTCGGCAGTGTGCATCCTCAGGCGGCTGCCATTGCCAAGGAAACCGCACCGAATACCCCCATTGCCCTGCATCCGGGTGCGGCTCGCTACTTTAGCGACAACTGAAGCGACAACTGACCATGACTGAAGCTTCTGTATCCCCGACCCTGGCGCTCGACAGCCGGGTCGGGCCGCTGGAAACCCGGATCGTCTCCGGGTTATTTGCGTTCATGGCCGTGGCGGTTTCCGCCCTGGTCATCTACGGCGCCTACTTCGGCGGCATCACCGCCTTATTGCTGCGTTCGACGTTTTTCTCCGGCGTTGCCGCTGCCGGCCTGACCGCCGCTGCCTTGCAGTTGCGTTGGCCCGGTTGGCGGCTGCTCTGTTATCTGCTGGCACTGATCGCGCTGATTCCCGGCCCTTATCTGTGGCACAGCTATATGGACATCATCATGCGTGGTGCCATGTCCGTGCCGCTGGATGAGTGGATCTTTATCGGTCTGGTCGCCGTGGTATTTGTCTTTGTCCGCCTTACCCTGGGTTGGGCGCTGGTCGTATTGATGACCCTGGCGTTCGCCTACGCCTGGTTTGGTTATCTGATTCCCGGCAAATACGGCCACGGCGGTTACGATCTGGCGCGCCTCACCTCAACCCTGATGCTCTCGACCGAAGGCTACTTCGGCGTGCCCATGGGCGTGGCGGTGGAGTACATCTTCCTGTTCGCTCTCTTTGGTGCGCTGCTAAGCCGTATTGGCACCGGCGAAGTCTTTGTCGATATTGCCCGCGGTCTGACCGGTCGTGTTAAAGGCGGACCCGGGCTCTCAGCCGCCTTGTCCAGCGCACTGATCGGCTCACTCAACGGCAGTGCCGTGGCCAATGTGGTCACCACCGGCACCTTCACCATCCCGCTGATGAAGAAGGTCGGCTACACGCCGCGCCTGGCTGGCGCCATCGAAGCCGCCGCATCCTCAGCCGGGCAAATCATGCCGCCGGTCATGGGGGCTGCAGCCTTTTTGATGGCCGAAATCATCGGCATGCCCTACCCGCAAGTGGCCCTGGCCGCCTTGATTCCAGCATTGCTGTACGTCTTTGCGTTGATGCTCGCGGTGCGTCTGGAAGCCGGCCGGCTGCAACTGGAACGCGACACCGAGGGCGGGCTCAGCTTTCTTGGCCAAACGCTGCGTGAACGCGGCTATATGTTGCTGCCCTTGATCGCACTGATTGCCCTGATGGTCAGCGGTCAGTCCCCCACTCACGCGGCGGTTCTTGCCATCGTCGTAGGCTTGTTGATCAGTCCGTGGCGCCAGGACACCCGCCTTGATATCAAAGGCCTGATCGCCGTCTGTCAGCAGACGCTGATAGCGACTGCCCCCATCGTCGCGGCCGTTGCCGCCGCCGGCACCGTTATCGGTATTCTGAACCTGACCGGTATGGGCCTGATGGTCTCCAGCCTGATCGTCGAAGCCGGTGGCAGCAGCCTCTGGGGTGTACTGGCACTGACTGCACTGGCGTCCTTTGTGCTCGGCATGGGCTTGCCCACCTCGGCCGCCTACCTGCTGCTCGCTGTCCTGGTCGCACCCGCCTTAACGCGTCTGGGCATGGAGCCTATCGCCGCTCATATGTTCATCTTCTACTTTGGCCTGGTGTCCGCCATCACGCCGCCCGTGGCGCTGGCAGCCTATGCCGCCGCGTCCATTGCCGGCGCCTCGGCCAACGCCACCGCGCTGGAAGCCATCCGGCTCGGCTTCGTCAAATTGCTGGTGCCTTTCCTCTTTGTCACCATGCCCGGCTTGTTGATGATCGGCTCGGCCGGCGACATTACTGCCGCCATTGTGCTCGCGGTTCTGGCCACCGGCGGCCTGACCATTGGTCTGGCCGGCTGGCTGGGTCAACCGCTGCAACCCTTGCAACGCCTGCTCTGGATAATGGCTGCGCTTGGCGTCGCCTGGCCGGCTCCAGTTGCTGACCTGTCACCGCTGGTGCTCAGCGCCCGGGCCATCGGCATCGTCTTGCTGATCATTCTGCTGTGGCGCAGTCTGTTAGCTGACAAACGCCAGCCAGCGACCCGCTGAAACGGCTGGCGACGCTGTCTGAGGCAGCGCCGCCAGTTTATCCTCAGCACTGCCGTTGCCAAGGTTCGAGAACCTCTACTGACTCAGCAAAAAAAGCTGGACATCGGCCAGGTACGGCACTAAATTTCTTTCCAGAACAGCCGTTCTGAAAAGAGTGATCCATGCCAAGACAACGTCAATTCAACGAAACCGATGTACTGGAACAGGCTCTGCCGGTGTTCTGGAAGTCCGGTTACAGCGCTACGTCCATCGGCAACATCGTTGAGGCCACAGGCGTCAATCGCTACGGTCTCTATTCGGCATTTGGTGAAAAACATCACCTCTTCGCGCGGGTGATGGATCACTACTCCAACAAAAACATCAGCTTTATGCTCGGCCCCATGGAGCGCGAAGGTGCGGGCATGGAAGCGATAGAGCGCTATTTCGATATCCTCACCGAAACCATACCCAGCCACGACAAACGACTGGGCTGCCTGATCGGCAACGCCTCTATCGAACTGGTCAAACCTCATGAACAGATTGCCCGACGCATCGGCGCTCATTTTGAGCGCATGCGTGCCGCCTTCGAAAACGCTCTAACCGGCGCTTACGCGTCACGTACCGATGTTCTACCCCGGGTTCCTGAGCTTGCCGACTATCTGGTTGGTGTGGCTATGGGCTACCTGCTGTGTTCCAAAGCTGGCTTTTCGGAAGAGCATATCCGCCGTTTCGTGGATACCTCGATCGAATTGCTTCCCTAACCTGTTCGTTTTTTTTATTTATTTCAGAACCATCATTCTGAAAAGGAGCTAAAATGAAAAAGATCGATCCGCATTACTTTGGTCCCTGGGCAGTCATCACTGGTGCGTCATCCGGCATTGGTCGGGAATTTGCGCGTCAGTTGGCGGCAAACGGCATCCACGTCGTGCTCATCGCCCGGCGCACTGAACTGTTGAATCAACTCGGTGCTGAACTGCAACAACGCTACGGCATCGACTACCGCGTCGTCACCGCCGACCTGGCTCATGCCGACAGCATCGACGTCGTCAGCGACGCCACCGCCGATCTGGATGTCGGCCTGTTTGTCGGTTCGGCAGGAACCGGATCCCCGGCAGCCTTTCTCGATGAAACGCCCGCCAAACAAAGCGATGTCATTCAGGTCAACATCAGCGCGCAGTTGGCACTGACCCGCCACTTTGCCGAACGTTTAGTTAAACGCGGGCGCGGTGGCATTGAGATGGTCTCGGCCATGGGTGCCGATCTGGGCTTGCCATTTATGGCCAACGAATCCGGCACCAAAGCTTATTTACTGATGCTGGGCCGCGCCCTGAATTGGGAGCTGAAAAGCAAAGGCGTACACGTCAGCGTGCTGCTGCCAAGCCCGACCGACACGCCCATCATTGAAGCCTTCGGTTTCTCCAAAGACAGCATGCCGATGGCGCCGATGAGCGTAGAACGCTGTGTCGACGAAGGACTGATGGCACTGCGCAAAAACCAGTCGTCGGTTTTAACCGGACGGATGTTCCGGGTCTTATCAGCGCTACTGCCAGCGCCACTGATGCGCGCCGTCAACGCCCGCATGCTCGGCGATGCAGCCAGACGTCGGATAGAACTGGGTTTGGTGTGATAGCAGCAGGAACCCGCAGCGCTAACTGCGTCTGCGGGTTCTCCAAGAATCAACGATTGAAGTTAGCAGCAATGCGCTGCTGCAGATAATCCGCCGCCGTAATCGGCGGATACTTGCCCTCGGGCCCTTCAATCATCACCTCGCGGTTGGCCTGGCAGAAAAACGCCATGCTGTAGCGCGCGCCATGGTCTTCATCCTCACGCGGCATCCGTACCCGGTGCAGCGTCGACTTTAAGCGGTCATCACTCCAGCGCATCAGCATGTCGCCAATATTGCAGGTGATGATGCCATCGCGCGCTGCCACACTGGTCCAGGCCTGTTGACCCTGAGCGTCCTTGCCCGGGCACAGTTGCAAACCGCCCTGACCGGTGCGCTGAAACACCATGGTCAGACAATCGAAATCGGTATGAGCGCCGGCGCGCCAGATACCCGGACCGGTGTCAGCCTTATCTAACGGCAAGTAATGCAGCAGCCGCAGCGTGCTTTGGTAATCCGGCTGACGCCAGTCGTGCGCCTGGGTGAAAAAGTCCGCGGCGAAACCCAGACGCTGTGCCAGACAGCTCAGTACCTGCATACCCGACGTCCAGCAGGCCTGTTCGAACGCCAACAAGCGAGGCTGAAAATCGGGCATTGAGGACGGCCAGATATCCGCCATATGCGGCCGGGTGATTTGATAAGACTCTTTTTGATCGAGCGTTCCGGTCGAGGGTCGTTTCTGGGTGCGAAATTCCCAGCCGGCATTCAAGCCAGGCTTTAACGCACAGCCGGCCTTTTCGGCCTCTGGCAGCGCAAAAAACTGCTCCGATAACGCAAAGGCTTCGTCGATATCCGACTGCGCCAGACCATGGCCGGTCAACTGAAAGAAACCCACTTCGCTGGCCGCGGCCCAGAGCGCATCGCCAATCGCCTCGCTGTTCGTGTCGAAATCGCTGAGGTCGATTAGCGGCACAACGCGATCGTCGGTCTCAACGCCCTCGCCACCCAAGGTGGATTCAAAGCGCAATTCTTCCAGGCCGTATTCTGGTGTGTTCATGGTGATTCTCCATGCTGTTGAGGAGCAATGCCTGACGCAGAGGTCTGCCGCTTCTACCCCGAAGTGTTGAGTCAGCCATAAAGGAGGGAACGAACAGGAGAGCTTTGCTGGTGCTGGAATGCATGAGTCAAGCAAGCCACCCGGTCCGACCCGTCCACCGCTTGCGGCTGACGATCCGACACAGAGCAATGCCCGGGTTCAACGAACCTGACCGCTTCTACTCAAATGCATCCTAAATACAGCAACGCTCATGCCAGCCACGACCAGGGCGTGATTTCCAGCGCGCCCGGCGACGCCTTCCGATACACTGCCCCGCCTGACAGCAAATAGCGGTCGAGGACGCACCAAAAGCAGGCAATCTGACCGGGTTGCTGACATCAAAATACTGTATTAATATCCAGTATCGAATATCGAACCAAGGGCAGCGTTTTCATTCGCTGCCTCCATCCGGGAGTTGGAACGTGGATTATCAACTGATAGGAAAGACCTTGGAAAACGCCGGCAAAGACATCCAGAAACTGAACAACAAGCTCGACAAAATCCTGGAAAAGCTGCTTGAAGTCGAAGCCATCGAAGAGCGCAAAAGCGAAGCGGTCGAACACATCCAGGCCGACCGCATTGGCGATGCCATCGAGCTGCTCAAACTGGTTGAGAAAGATCAGGTCAAAGCCGAAACCCTGAAAGCTGAAGAAGCCGAGTTGCGCACTCAGTTGGAAGCCGCTCGCGAAGTGGCTGCCAAAGCCGCCGCCGGCGACGTGGAAGCCAGCACCTTAAAAGCGGTCCCGAACGCTGACAGCGACGCCGCCTGAGCAAACCGTCTGCCATCCCCAGGCCGCAATGGCGGCCACCCTCTCCCGGAGCGACCTCCTCGTTCCGGGATTTTTTTATCCGCGCGTTTTAACGACCAAAAATCACAAAGACGCCACCGCAACCGCCAAAGCCTCGGCAATACGAGTATTGAGTTTCAAATCCACCAACGGATCGGCCCGCGTGCGTCCCAGATTCAACACCGCCAATGACTGCCCGGCCTTATGCGCCTGACGGCAAAAGCGGAAGCCTGAATAAACCATCACCGATGAACCGACCACCAACAAGGCATCCGACCGCTCCAGTTGATCGAACACCTGCGCCACCCGCTCGCGCGGCACATTGTCGCCAAAGAAGACCACATCCGGCTTGAGCACGCCGTCGCAGTGCGGACAGGCCGCTACAGCAAACTGACTGAAATCGACTTCCAGATCGGCGTCACCATCCGGTGCCGCCTCGGCGCGGTAATGATGAAACGCCGGGTTCAGTTCATGGCAGCGCTCGTGCACCTCAGTCCGCGTGCACTGATAACCGCAACTCATGCAGATCACCGCATCGGCACGACCGTGCAGATCGATCACCTTCTGGCTGCCCGCCTGCTGATGCAGACCATCAACATTCTGCGTCACCAGACCGGTCAACAGACCGCGCTCTTCCAGCTCCGCCAGATAACGATGCGCCGGGTTCGGCCGCGCCTGACTCATCACCGGCCAACCGATCAGACTGCGCCCCCAATAACGCTGGCGCATGGCCGCATCGCTCATAAAAATCTGATGCTGAACCGGCGGCTTACGCTTCCAGCCGCCCTGATCATCGCGGTAATCGGGAATGCCGGAGTCAGTGCTCACTCCGGCTCCGGTCAGTACCAGAGTGCGCGGATGGCGCTTTAGAAAGTCGGCTAATTGCTCGCCCGCGCTTTGGCTGTCGAGCAGCGGTTCCGGTTCCAGCTGAGGGGGCAGCTGCACGCTGCGTACAGGCGAATGCAGAGTCATGAGGTTTCCATTGGCAAGACTGGGTCTAGTTAATAAGGTCAGTTACGCCCAGGTCAATCATCCGGATGACCGAGTCTGAGAAGGATAACGCCGACCGCCGTCATTTTTGTTAGGCTTGCCGCTTCGCGCCTGAGGAGAGTCTGGATGAGCAGTTCTTATACCCAGTTGGGCCTGACCATTTTGGCCGTGGCCGGACTGTTGATTGTCGCCGCCGTCATCATCTTGTGTCTGGTTTTGATCTACCTGTATATCAGCGACCGTCGTCAACGCATCCACACCATTCGCCGCAACTACCCCATCCTCGGGCGCTTCCGTTATCTGTTCGAACACCTGGGCGAATTCTTCCGCCAGTACTTCTTTGCCATGGACCGCGAGGAACTGCCGTTCAATCGCGCCGAACGTTCCTGGGTGTATCGCGCCGCCAAAAATCTCGACAACACCATTGCCTTCGGTTCAACGCGCTCACTGGAACCCATCGGCTCCGTCTTCTTTATGAACGACGCCTTCCCGACACTGGAAGATACCGCCGACCACCCGCTGCCCATCACCATCGGTCCGGATGCCAAACAGCCCTACCAACCCAAATCCTTCTTCAATATATCCGGCATGAGCTACGGCGCGCTGTCGGCACCGGCGGTGCGAGCCTTGTCGTTCGGCGCGGCCAAAGCCGGCTGCTGGATGAACACCGGCGAGGGCGCGCTGTCGCGCTTTCATCTGGAAGGCGGCTGCGATCTGGTGTTTCAGATCGGCACTGCCAAATACGGCGTGCGCGATAAAAACGGCAATCTCAGCGATGAAAAGCTGCGCGAGATTGCCGCCCACGAACAGGTGCGGATGTTCGAAATCAAACTCAGCCAGGGCGCCAAGCCCGGCAAAGGTGGCATTCTGCCGGGTGAAAAAGTGACCGAAGAAATCGCCCGCGCCCGTGGCATTCCTGAAGGTGAAGATTCGATCAGCCCGAACCGTCATCTGGACATCGAAGACGGCGACGACCTGCTCGATATGATCCAGCGCGTGCGCAACGTCACCGGCAAGCCGGTTGGCTTTAAATGTGTGCTCGGCGAAACCGGTTGGTTGGTGGCGTTGCTGCGGCGGATAAAGCAGCGCGGCCTGGAATACGCGCCCGACTTTATCACCCTCGACAGCGCCGACGGCGGCACCGGTGCCGCGCCTCAGCCGCTGATGGATTACGTCGGTTTACCGATCAAAGAAAGCCTGCCCTGGCTGATCGACACGCTTAAAGCCGAAGGCCTGCGCGAGCGCATCAAAGTGGTTGCTTCGGGTAAGCTGATGGTGCCCTCGAAAGTGGGCTGGGCGCTGGCCACCGGCGCCGACTTTATCGTCTCGGCGCGTGGCTTTATGTTCGCGCTCGGTTGCGTGCAATCACTGCAGTGCAACCGCAACACCTGCCCGACCGGTGTCACCACCCACAACCCGCGCCTGCAACGCGGCCTGGTGCCGGCCGACAAAGCCGAACGGGTGGCGCATTATCACGCCCAGATGGTGCATTTTTTGGGGATTCTGGCGCATTCCTGCGGTGTCGCCGGGCCGCGCGAACTGGCGCGCAAGCACGTGCGCATTGTCACTCAAAGCGGGATTTCCATGCCGCTGGATACCTTCTATCAACGCCATATTCCGTTGACGATGATCGAACCCAGCCAGAGCCCGGAACAAACTCAGGTGCCGAGCCAGCGCTAATTGCGCGCCAGGCTCAGCCAGACAATGCCGCTGAGTACGATGGCGCCACCGACAATCTGCAACGGCGATAAGGTCTGGCCAAGTACCACAAAACCCAGAATCAGCGACGCCACCGGTTCAAAGTTAACCACCGGGGCGTTGCGCGCCATATCCAGACGCGGCACCAACACAAACAACAACGTCGAAGCGGTGCCATAGAACAGCGCCAGCAAACACAGGCCGACCCAGCCGGTAGCGGTGGCCGGTAAATCCAGACCGCCGGGCACCAGATTCATCACCCCGGCAATCAACATCACCGCCAGCACCGTCATCATGGTAAACACCGAGCGCACTGCGCCGGGCATGCCGGACAGCTTGTTGTCGGTGGTCCAGATCGCCACGGTAAAGAAGCAGGCCGCGGCCAGCGCGAAGGCGACACCCGGCTGCCAATCCGGTCCCATGGCAGCCGGGTCGGCCAGCCAGGCGGGCACGTCCAACACCAGCACCACACCGACCAGTATCATCAACATGATGACGACTAAGCGCAGCGACGGCGGCCGGCCGGTCAAAACCCAGTTCAGCAAAGCCAGTAAAATCGGCCAGGTGTTAACCATCAACAAGGCCACCGCCACCGGCACTCGCGCCACCGCCGAATACAGACAGATGCTCTGTCCCGCAATCATCAGCCCCAACAGCAGCTGCCAGCCGCGCTTGCCTTGAGGAATGGCAAAGCGATGCCGCTGCCACACGGCCAGCAGCGTCATGATGGTGAGCGCCACCGCACCGCGAGTCAGAATCGCCAGCATCAGGCCGGTGCTATTATCGAAGGCCAGGCGCGCCGAGACATGGTTGGAGGCAAACAGCGTCGAAGTGGTCAGCAGAATCAGAATGGCGAGCGGGCGGGCAATGGGCGTGGACATCTCAGTTCCTTCAAACGAATGGCGAGCAGCCTAGCATGAAGCGTTCATAGAGAGGCCGAACCCAGCGTTCATAACGCCAGCCTAAGCACCCGCCACCAGCCAGAGGCTATAACCGACATAGACCACCAGCAGCAGCACCGCTTCCCAGCGATTGATGCGTCCGGCGCGACCACGACGGCCCATGCCCAACAGAAACAACGCCAGCGTCAGCGCCACCAGCACCAGCAGATCGCGCGACAACAACTCTGGTTGCGCCGTCAGTGGCCGGATCAGCCCGGCCAGGCCGGTCACCGCCAGCGTATTAAAGAGGTTGGAACCGAGCACATTACCCAACGCCAGATCATGCTCACCCCGGCGTGCCGCAACGATCGACGACGCCAGTTCCGGCAACGAAGTGCCCACCGCGACGATGGTCAACCCAATCACCAGTTCGCTGACACCCAGGCGGGTCGCCAGCGTCACGGCGCCCCACACCAACAGGCGTGAACTGAGCACCAATAACAGCAAGCCCGCGAACAGCCAGAACAGCGCCCGACCACGCGATAAGTGCTGCGCCGCCAGGTTCTGGTCAGCCTCAGCCGCCAAAGCATCTTGCGGCGAACGACCGGCCTGCCAAAGCATCCAGCCGATCAGAGCAGCAAACACGACCAGCAAAATCAGTGCATCGAAGCGACTCAAACTCAGGTCGCGCAACAAGACCACGGCCAATAAAGTCACCGCAGTCAGCATTGGCAGCTCAAGTCGCAACACGCCTGAACGAACGGCAATCGGACTGATCAGCGCCGTTACGCCCAGAATCAACGCAATATTGGTGATGTTAGAGCCGATGGCATTGCCCAGCGCCAAGCCGCTCTGACCTTGCCAGGCCGCCAGCGCCGACACCGTCAGCTCCGGCGCCGAGGTACCAAAACCGATCACCACCATACCGATGATGAGCGGCGACCAACCCAGGTAACGCGCCGTCACCGAGGCACCCAGCACAAACCGATCAGCGCTCCACACCAACAGCGCCAGGCCCAGCGCGATCGCCAGAAACGACAGCAGCATCATTCACCTCAATGGTTAAAATTCAGACCAAACCCATCGCACGTTAAACCGAGCAACGTCAAGCCGGCGTCTGTTCAGCAAGCCCTGGCGCCATTGCCTCGGAACGGCGTATCGCCCGACCGGTCACCAACACCAGTAACGCATTGATCAGGATCACCGCAGCGCCGACAACCGGCACCCAGCTCATGTTCAAACCCAGACTGATCACCACGCCACCCAAGGCCGCGCCGATGGCATTGCCCAGATTAAACGCACTCTGGTTCAGCGTGGACGCCAGATTCGGCGCTTCACCGGCCTGATCGACCACCAGCAATTGCAGCAACGGCACAATCGAAAACGACAAGGCCGCCCAGGCAAAAATCGCCAACACCGCCAAAGGCAACCAACCAATCACCAGGGCCAACGCCAGCAAAGTCGCCGCGATGCCGAGCATCAACTTAACCAACACCGGGATCAACGCACCATGCCCCAAACGGCCGCCAAGAATCGAGCCGGCAGTCAGACCGAGACCGAACACCCCCATCACCAGGCTGATCCACAAACCACCGATGCCGGTCACATCGCGCAGCATCGGTTCAATAAAGGTCACCACGGTAAACATCGACACCGACGCCAGCACACTCAGGCCCAGAGCCAGCAACACCGGCGCCTGTCGCAACACACGAAACTCACCGGCAATGCCACCGGTACTGGGCTGCAAGCCACGCGGCAACCAGCGCATCATGGCCAGAATCGCGACCATGCCGATCACCACCACGCAAGCAAAGGTCGCGCGCCAACCGAACGCCTGACCGATAGCCGCACCCGCCGGCACCCCCAACACATTGGCCAGCGTGAGGCCGGCAAACACCAACGAAATCGCCTGAGCGCGCTTACCCGGCGCCGCCAGACTGGCCGCCGTGACCGCCGCTATGCCGAAAAAGGCACCGTGCGACAAAGCCGTCACCACCCGCGCCACCATCAAACTCCAATAGTTTGGCGCCAGCGCACACAGCACATTGCCGACCACAAAAATGCAGATCAGCACCATCAAGGTTGGCCGCCGCGACCAACGCGCCGTCGCTACCGCCAGAATCGGCCCGCCGACCACCACGCCAATGGCATAGCTCGACACCAGATGACCCGCCGCCGGAATGCTGACGTTCAAGTCAGTCGCAACGGCAGTCAGCAAACCTAAAATGACAAACTCGGTGGTGCCAATGCCAAAAGCGGCAATGGCCAGGGCGATAATAGGGAGGGACATGCAAGCCTCATAACTGCAGATAAGCCAGGACGGCAAAGACACCCTGTGACGGTCACAAGGGCGCGTCATTCTATCACGATGGCGGATTCCACCAATGCAACGCAGCGTTAATAACAACGCCAATAACAACGCCAATAGCAACAGCGCTGAACTGCCGATGAGGACAGCATCGACACCCCGGCGTGGACAGCATCATCCTAGCCGGAGATCATGGCGCTTCTGCGACACCACCCCAACGGCAATTCTCACCCGACCATGAGCCAATCCAGCCACAGCAAAACCCTGGTATCAAAACACCCAATCCGACTGTTTCTCAGCGGCAAAACCACGCGTTTCCACCGCGACGGCCGACACATCAGCATCGATCACCCCGGCAAGCAATCGCGTGACGTCATAGCCGCCTCCCTGACCGACGATCAGGTTCTGGAACAAGGTCTCTGGTTCGCCACCCTGACACTGCAAACCACCCAGGGGCGATACACCCTCAAATGGCTCAACAAAAGCCAGGCGCAAGCGGTGTTGCACTGGCTGAGGTCCGGCTGGCTGAAAGCCATTGAACAAGAGGTGATTGACTCGGCTCATAGCGTGAGAGAACTGCTGGGGCAGAACTACCCAAGACAGAGCATTCTCGACCAGGCACAACAACTGGCCACCGAAGCGAGTGCATTATTCGGCCAGGTACCCCAAAAAAGCTGGTGCCAAAACCTCAACCTTTCAGCCTTTCGCTATGTTAGCCGTATCAGTCAGATGAACGACGATGAAAGGCCCCAAGTACAACAACGTTATCTGCAACAACAACTCGAACAATACGCCGACTATTTCGACAACGTCGAAAGCATGCCGCTCACCCGTCGGCAGCGCGAAGCCTGTGTTATTAATGAAGAAAACAACCTGGTGCTGGCCGGAGCCGGCACCGGAAAAACCAGCGTTATGATCGGCCGCGCCGGCTACCTTATAGCCAGCAACCAAGCAAAATCCGCCGACATTCTGATGCTCGCATTCGGCAGCGATGCCGCCAAAGAAATGCAGCAACGTGCCGATAAGCGACTGGGAAAGGACGAAATAACCGCCAAAACCTTTCATGGTTTGGGGTTGGAAATCATCAAAGCCGTTGAAGGCAACAACGCACCCGGTTTATCCGAACTTGCCGAAGATGAAATCAAATTAAACAAGCGCGTGGACGACTGGTTTGAAGCACACCTGAAAACCCGTCAATACCGCAAACTGGTCAACCGCTATTTTTGCTATTACCTCCGCCCCGACATCAACCCCTTCGATTTCAAAACCAAAGGCGAATACCTCGAATACGTCAGAGCGAACGACTTACGTACCCTGCAAGGTGAATTAGTCAAAAGCCTGGGTGAATTACAAATTGCTAACAGCCTCTACAGCCAGGGCATCAACTACAGCTACGAAAAACGGTACAAAGTCGACACCGCCACCCCAGGCTATCGGCAATATTACCCGGACTTTTATTTACCGGATCAGGATATCTACATCGAGTTCTATGGCATCAACCGCCAGGGCAAAACACCGCCCTTTATCGACCAGCAGCGCTACACCGACTCGATGCAGTGGAAAAAACAAACCCACGAAGAAAATGGCACCCAACTGATTGAACTGTTCCACTACCAACGCACCGAAGGCACGCTGGAGGCCGACCTTGCCAAAGCACTGGAACTCTACAATATCGAAGCCACACCCAGACCGGATGAAGACCTGCTGGAAACGCTGCGGGATTTGGGCGACATCAAGAAAATCGCCGACCTGCTCAAAGCACTGTTACAGCGTTACCGTGGCAACTGTTACGACCTGGAAAAGCCCGCACCCACTTTCAACGACCCGAAAGACGCCGCTTTGCAGGCCGCAATGGAACTGTTGATGCCCATTCTTGCCGACTACGAAGCCGAGTTGGAAAGCACCTGCAGCATCGATTTTAACGACATGATCGGCAAAGCCATCCAATACATTCGCGACGGTAAATACCAACCCAAATGGCGCCATATTCTGGTTGATGAATTCCAGGATATTTCCGAGCCCAGGGCGCGCCTGCTGCAATGCTTAAAAGACCACGGGCCGGACAGTTCACTGTTCTGTGTTGGCGATGACTGGCAAGCCATCTACCGCTTTACCGGCAGCGACTTAAATTACACCACCCATTTCGAACAACACTTCGGCACCACCCAGACCACCAGCCTCGACCAAACGTTTCGCTTTAACAGCTCCATCGGCGACATAGCGGCGCGCTTTATTACCCAAAACGCCAAACAGATACAAAAAACGCTGAGTTCGTTAACCACCGTTGAGCAACCCGCTGTTTCGATATTGAAAGCCACCCGGCCAACCGGCAAAGATAACGACCCTCGCCTCGACACCGTCTTGGCACGGCTGGAACAGATCGCTGAACCGGGCAGCAGCGTTTATCTGCTGGCCCGTAATAAATTTACTTACCCGAAAAAAAGTGACATTAAATCACTGAACCGTCGCTACCCCAGCCTCACGCTATCGCGCGACACCATTCACAAATCGAAAGGCCGGGAAGCCGACTATGTGGTGCTGCTCGGGCTGGAAAGTGGCGACTACGGCCTGCCCTCCCAGATGCAGGAAAACGCTCTGATCGCTGCCTTACTACCGAAGATGGAAAGCTACACCTATGCCGAAGAAAGACGGCTGTTTTATGTGGCGCTGACGCGGGCCAAACACCGGGTATATCTGATTACCGACATGACCGTCACCTCGGAATTCATTATCGAATTACTGGATGACAACTACCCAGTGGAAACTGAAGAATTCGACACCTCAGTCAGCCAAAAACTGTTCCGGATGATGAAGTGCATTCGCTGCAAAACCGGCAGCATGGTGTACCGTAGAAACAGTTATCGCTGCACCAACGAACCGCTGTGCAACCATACCGAAACCGCCTGCCTGACATGCAAAAGCCAAATGTATCGCCAGGGACGTTTTCGTCTATGCACCAATGCCAATTGCAAAAGCTGGGTACCCACCTGTCCCAAATGCGCTTCTGATTTAAAGCAAAGAACCGGGCCATACGGTGAATTCTGGGGTTGCAGCCAATACGGCGACAAAGAAATGCCCTGTAACCATACCGAGCAACATATTGAGTACAACGTGAACGGGGGTGAGGCGGGGGAACCGACTTTCTAATGAGTGGTCGGTAAACTCGTTATTGGTTCAGTGTCATCGCCACAGTCTCGGGCTTATTCGTTGCCTGCACGACTATTGGCCGACAACGATCAGTAATAAAAACTAAAGCTCATCGCTCTCATCATGACGCGCTTTGGGCACGACGGTGATGGTGGTTGAGGGGTTGTTGCGCGGTCGGGTGGTGTCGTCGTCGCGGGCACCTTCCAGTAAATCCATTCGGGCACGGCGGTACTCTTCCTTGCTCAGAGTCCCGTTGGCGTATTGGCGCGATAAAGTCTTAAGGTTCGCTGGCATTGTTATTATTTCCAATCAAAAGTTATTATTTCCAGATCAAAAGCTATTATTCCCGACGCTTAAAATTTTTATTTCCGACGCTAAAAACAGTTACTGACTCACCGTCTGCAAGATAGGCGGCTGTACATTTTCCAATAGTAACCGGAACCCGGTCAGGTTATCGGCCGCGCCCGAATATTGTCGACTGAAATCCAGTCCGCAATCGGCATGCGGGTCCTGGAAGGAACCACCCACGGCCAGTTGACGATTGCCATCAAACACCACTTCCTGAGCGTTGCCAATAACGTTCTGCAGACCCCAACCGTTCTGGTGGCCGGTCGAGACGCGGTTCATCTGGTCGCCTTTAAGAATCTGTCCGCCCAAACGAACCCGACAATTGTAATCGCGCGGTGGCGGCTTGCCGGCGGCATCGGCGGCGTAATGCCATTCGGCCAGGGTCGGCAGGCGATACGGCTGACCAGTACGTTCGGCAATCCACTGCACATATTCATTGATTTGGGCGTAGCTCAAACCGGTGCGTGGCAAATCTTTATCGGTTTCTTCGGCGACTGGGCACTGGCCGCTCAGGAAACAGTATTTGTTGTAATCCTCGTTGGAGATTTCGTATTTGCTCATCGCAAAACCGGACGTTCCCGCGCTGCCCGGCACCACCACCATCAAAGGACCGCGCACCTGATCGTGCAGCATATCAAAACAAATCGCCCGGGCGCGGCGACCATAACCGCCCAGATCTTCGGTGCAGGGGCGCGAGCTGTTGACCGGCGACCAGGCCTGGGCGGAAATATCCGCACCGGTCAGCTGCGACTGATCGCGCAGCGTGCGAATGTCCACATCGCGCTGCAAAATTCGCCCTTGCCAACGTTGCTGCGCCATCTGTTCACTGAGCGTGGCGATGGCGCTGCGGTAGTCCAGATTGTCGGTCCACATTTGCCGCGCTTCCGACAATTCAACCCGTGCCTGATCGTATTCCTGCGCTTCCAAACTGGCTTCGAACAAAGCGAATTGTTGTTCGGCCTGTTCGATGCGTGCGGTTAAATCTTTTTCGAAATCGAGCACTTCCGGATGGTCGGGTAATTGCGCCTTGGACGCTTCCAGAATATTGCGCGCCTCCGACAAGCGCCCGGTCTGCAACGCTACCCGTGCAGTACGACCGTCGGTCCATGGAGCCGGCGCCAGTTCAGCGCGCAGCTGCGCTAATTGCGTACTGCCGGGGAACAGAATGCTGGCGCGCGTGGCCAAACTTTCGCCCTGCTTGCGATCGGTATCGGCCAAATCCATCACCCGTTCGACCAGCATCACGATGTACTGACGTTCCAGATCCGGATAACGCGCCGGCGCAAAGGTGCGAATTTCATCAATCATCACCTGGGCTGCGGGCGTGTCGAAATGATCCGACTCGGCAAACAGACCATTGAGCTGTTCAATATTGCCTTCCACCAGATATTGCTCGCGCGTGTTCTGCAACAGCAGATCATTCGGTGAAATATCCAGACCGCGATCGGCCATGCGCACCGCCGCCCGGTATTCGCCGTTCGCGCCCAAATCTTCGGTTAATTCCAGGTAGGCTTCGGCCATGGCGTCGGCCGCGGTGATGGTGAGAAAAGGATCGTCACTGTCGAGATAGCGCCGTAATTCGCTGAGCGTTTGCTCGGCTTCATCCACTGCCCGCGCTTCGGCCTGCACCAGCAAATCGCTCTGCATACCTTGAATACGTGCCTGTTCAGCGGCGGCTTCACGTTCGATCAAAAATTCGTTGTAGGCGGTTTGGATGCGCGTACGAGCCGAGCTTAGTTGTGGCTCATTTAAGGCAAAGCGATCGATGCGATCGAGCACCGCTTCGGCCAGGCTGAAGCGACGCTCGTCTTCCAGTTGCGCGATGTAATCGAGATACAAAGCAGCAACGTCTTCACGCGCCTGCACCAGCGTTGGATCGTTCGCGCCCAGCAACGCCTGCAAACGATTCAAGACGCCATAGAGCTGAGCTTCCCAGACGGCATCGAGTTGCGCGCTTTCCAGCTGTTGTTGCAACCGCTGCTGCCATTGTTCGATGGCCTCAGCGCGCGGTAAATCCGGATGCGACAGATTCAACGCCAACAGCAAATCCTGATTGTCCGGTTGCAACACGCTCTGGGCATCGAGACTGTTATTGGCCTGCGGCTGCGCCAAACGCGACAACGCCTGCAAAGCGCGATCGCCCGGCGCCAGTTGCGACAGCTCGACAATGGCATCGTGCTGTTCGACAAAATCCTGCCAGCTCACCGGCAAGGCGGTCTGCTCACCAAATTGCTGTTGCAGCTGGGCAATGCGCGTTTGCCGCTGTTGTTCCTGGCGTGCCAGCGTCAGCCGGTCGCGGGTATTAATCAGGTCGATGTCGTCGGGCATGTGCGTCATGCCGACTTCCAGATACTGCGCCGCGGCATCAAGCTCGTTCAGGTTGATCGCTTCCTGGGCGACGGTGGCGTACAAATCCGGCACCCGAGGGTCACTCAGCAAGGCGTGTTGTGGCGCAACGGTGGCAACTTTATCGAGCACATCACCGATACTGTCGCCGTCATCCGTTGGCAGCAGACGTTCATCAGCCAGCGCCAGGTTCAATTGCTGGCTAAGCTGATGCAGATAACGATTGCGCTCCAATTCCAACGCACTGCGTTGGGTTTCCAGTGCGACGGAATCCGGATACAGCCGTTCCATTCGCGCCAGTTCGCGCTCGGCCTGATCGAAGCCGTAACGCTGTTGATCCAGGTTCACCACCTGTTCGATGCGGGTGCGGAAATACTCCTGAAAAATATCGCGGCCGCTGTCGGTGATGCGGTTCTGGGCGTTAATGTCGAGTCCCGACAACAAGCCAATCGTACTTTCCAGAACCTGAGGTTCGCCGGTCAGCACATCGTCGATGATGCCTTCGATGCGTCGGTTATCGAAATAATTCATCACCGGGTTATAGGCGGCGATGGCAAAAATCAGACTAAAAGCCGGACCTAAAACCCAGGGGTTGCGGAACCAGGTCGCCTTGCCTTCCAGCTCTTCAAGAAAATCATCGACGGTTTCGGTGCGGTTTTCTTTTTCGAACGCCAGGCCGTGCAACAGGCCACGCCACTGACGTTTTTTCAGGCCTTTAATCGGCGCCGGAATCAGGTTGGCATCCATCGCCTTGGCGGCGGATTTTTTGTTGAAAGGGTGATAGCCGGTCAGCAGTTCGTAGGCGACACAGGCCAGCGCATAAAGGTCGTCCTGAGTGGACGGATCTTTGCCCTGCAACATTTCCAGCGAGGCGTAAGCCGGCGTCAGCGCGCCCAGCGAACCGGCGTCGAAATCGTCTTCCACCTGAGTGGTGGTCTGGGTGGTGGTGGCGGTTGTAGTGGCCGTTGTGGTCGAGTCGTCGTTGTCGCTGTCGAAGGTTTTGGTTGCCGTGGCTGACGCATCGCTGGTTGTGCTTTCGTCATCGTCCGAGACGCGCACGTTGATCGCCCGGGCAATACCGAAGTCGAGCGTTTTAACAATGCCGTCGTCGCATAAAAAGGCGTTACCGGGTTTGAAATCCGAGTGCACAATATTGCGCTGGTGCGCGTACGACAGCGATGCACCCAGCTGTTTAATGATCGCGAAGGCTTCTTCGAACGGCAGCCCGCCACGCGGCCGCACCACCTTGCGAATAAACGAATCGAGCGGTTTGCCGATCAGCAATTCCATGGTGATAAACACCTGGGTGCCGGTCATGCCGATGCGGTCGAAATCGTAAACGGTGACGATGTTCGGGTGCGCCAGTTTCTGCTGACGGCTGGCTTCGCGCTGCAACGCAACGAAGGCCTTGGGATGGGCGCGGAAGTCTTCGGTTAACACCTTCATGGCCACGAACGGATTGTTGTCGCTGGCTTCAACCTTCAGCAAATCGCGCGCCTGGAACACCTTGCCCATGCCGCCGGCGCCGAGCACTTTATCGAGAATAAAGCGGTCTTTGATGATCGAACCCGGGCCGAGGTTTTGTAACTGCGGGTTGGTCGAACCCGGTACATCCCAGGAACGTTGTGAGGTGCTGGATGTGGTCGGCGCCGAGGACTGACTGGTGGCGCTGGTGTTGATAACAGTGCGATCCTCATCGCCGTCGTCTTCCGGCGGTGCGGCGATGACCGTCATCTGGGTGTCATCCGATCCATCGCCGTGTGCGCCCGGATCGGCCAAAACCGTCAGTTGGGTGTCGTCGGGTGCGTCTTTATCGACCGGGTTGGGATTGGCCAGAACCGTCAGCTGTTCTTCATCGGGTAAATCATCTGCTGATTGCGGCGGCCGGGCGAGTACGGTTTTGTCTTCGCTCTCGTCGTCATCATTTTGTGGCGCCCGATGAGCCGCCGGATGCGCAACAACAGTGGCGTCTTCAGAATCTACTTCGTCATCGTTGGAGGCCTGTCGTGCCTGTTCTTCGGCGCAGGCAACCCGCACTCGTTCGGCGAGCGTCGGCGATAACCAACCTTGCGCCACAGCTTCATCCAGCGCCGCCGACCATTGGGCATCACTGAACGCACCCTGCTTCATCAGGCTGGGCAACATGGACTGCAATTCCGGCAGCGCCAACTCGTTGGCGGACAGTTCTTGCAGCAGTCGGTGAGGGGTGACCATGGCGCTCTCGCTCTAATTTATCTCGACGACAACGACCGTCACGTTGTCTTTGGCGCCGCGTTCCAGGGTCAGATCGACCAGCGATCGACACACCGTTTTCGGCGCTTCATTAGCCAGCAGGCGACCAATTTCGTCGTCTTCGACATGGCGGTTCAGGCCGTCGCTGCACAGCAGATAGCGATCGCCCGGTTTGAATTCACAGACATCGGCTTCCAGAAAGAGTTCATCCTGGCTGCCGACGGCGCGGGTAATGACATTGCGTTCCGGATGCGAACGCGCCTGCTCGCGGGTGATGATGCCCTGGCGCACATAGGACTCAACCTGCGAATGATCGGTCGATAATTGCGTCAGGCTGTTATCACGCCAGCGATAAATGCGGCTGTCGCCCGCCCACAAAATAGCGCCCATGTGCGGGTTTTCTGCGATCAGGATAGCAATGGTGCTGCCGATGATATGACGCCGGCCGTCGTCCTGACTGGCGCGGCTGAGCAAATGCTGATTGACCTGTTCAACGGCGTCTTCGATGCGATCCATACGCTTGGCCAGCGAGCCTTCCAAGGGCGTGCTGCGCAGCGTTTCGACGATCATGCGGCTGGCAACATCGCCGGCGTCATGACCGCCCATGCCATCGGCAACGACCCACAGGCCCTGCTGTGGCAAATCCAGAAAGGCGTCTTCGTTAACCTCGCGCACGAGCCCGCGATCGGTCAGACCGCAGGAGCGGGAAAACTCGGTTTGAGTGGCGGTTTTGATGTCGGTCATGGCGTAACCCTCCGTGGCATCAGCCGTCCAGTTGGAACCGAATCAGTTCCTGCGGATCGTTATCCAACGCCCGCCCCAGACTGATCACACCGGTGCCGGTGAGCACCATTTCATCGCGCCGCACGTAAACCGGCTCGGCGCCGTCGAGCTGAACGTAGGTGCCATTGGTGCTTTGGTCGATCAGCACAAAACGATCGCGGCGCAATTCAATGCGCACATGCTGACGTGAGGCCAGCGCTTCGGCGACCGGAATATCGCAGGTGGTGCTGCGTCCAAGAATGGCCGATTCGCGATCGTGATTGAGTTTAATCAAGCTGTCCTGGTAGACCAATTGCAATTGCGCACTCTGACCCATGCTGGCCGACACTGAGGCCACATCCACCTGCATGCGGGTGACGTCTTCCTCCTGCCAGATGATCTCGGCAATTTCCATTTCGCCCTTGCCTTTGATGGACGCGTAATCGACCACCCGGGCGTTTTCACGCAGCATGGCGGGCAGCAGCTTGACGCTCTCGGCGGTGGTGATGATCTGCCGCGATTTGGCCTGCGACGCCATGCGGGCAGCGACGTTAACGGCATCGCCATGCACATCGCCGTCTTCCAGCACGCAAGAACCAAAGTGATAACCCACTCGAATCGTCACCGGGACTTCGTTGACGTTGTCGGCAATCGCCTCTTCCATGGTTTCCTGCATATCACAGGCTGCTTTGGTGCCGGTTTCGACATCGTCAAAGGTGCACATGATTTCATCACCAATCATCTTGATGACGGTGCCTTTATAACGCTCGACCACTTCGGCCAGCAGATCCAGAGTGACGCTGACAATCTGTCGCGCACGTTCATCTCCCAGAGTGTCGTATAGCCGAGTGCTGCCGACGATGTCGGCAAACAAAATGGCTAACTTTTTGGTTTGGGCAGACATGGCTTGTGTTTCCTTCGTGTTCTGGCCCTACTCAATTGGCAGGGGCTGGTTAAGATCTTCGAATCGGCTCAGGGTGATGTCCGCATTGGGGAATGGCACCTGAGGTCCGACAACGATTTCGTCAATTTCAAATTGATCCGACCAGGCGCCATCCAGGGCATCACGATCGATATTCGCCGTCACCTGAGCGACGGTTTGCTGCAACTGCGTCTGTTCATCGAGCAAGGCCTGATAGCGCTCGCGCAGCGGGTCATCCACTGCTAATTCACGATCCGCCATCAACTCACTCAAATCATCACGCATGTGCTGCATTTCCTGTTCGTTAAGCGCGGTCACGCAATGCGCTTCCTCTTCGCACGCGGCCAGGGCCAAGGCCAAACCGGCCTGGACGTCTTCCAGCAATTGGATTTCCTCGGCCAAGGTTTCCCCCGGTATTGCATCCACTTCGGCCGCGTCTGTGGCGGTCACTTCTGGTTGGGCATCGACCGCTTCCTGTTGGTTCGGCACAGGCAGCTGCTCCGCCCGCACCAGCGACCAACATATCCAGACAAGAGCACAGACCCATCGCTTCATATCAATCCAACAACACTTCCAGTTCGGCTTCGGCTCGGCTGGCCACCGCCAGCGTGCTTTCAATGATTTCGTTCAGCCGGTCCTCGGTTAAATCCAGCCCGGTGGTTTCTGCAAAGTGCGCCCGTCGTTCGGCGTTAAATTGCAGATTTTCCAGGAACCTGACCCGAGTGTAGATGGTCTCGATCACGGCCAACTGACGCTCCACCGCTTCCATATCGATTTCGTCGTCGGTGCCGAGTTCTTCATCCATCAACTCTTCAAAACCAGTGAAGGATTGCAGGTCAGCCTTGTAGGTTGCGAACTCCGATTGCTGGGTCCGGAAACCGGCCAGCAGCGTCTGAATCTGTTCGCGCCTTGCGGCATCACTGGTGGTGGTTAATTCACTTTCCAGTTGATCAATCCGCGCCTGCAATTCATCGATCGACGCCGTCAATTCTTCCGAACTGACATCCGGCGTACAGCCTTCAATTTCCTCACACTGGGCGAAGGCCAACGCCACGCCTTCACCCAGACGACCGAACAGTGTCAGATCTTCTTCAAACAACGCCAGATCGATCACTTCGATGGCACGCACGCCCAACACCGCAGCGGCCGGGTTGCTGAAGTTCACGGCCACGCTGACCAAATCTAAACCCAACCGATTAATAAAAGCGTTGGTGTTTGGCGTCAGCACAATGCCTTCGGCATCGGACAGACTGCTCGGCTGGGACGTCAGCTGTTGTTCCTCACTGACCGCCAATTCAAAGCCACCGCCGCCAAAATCCAGGATCAGATTATCGGACTGGCGGACACCACCGGCGGCGATCACCTGACCACCCTGGGCTTCAACCAGTGTTTCAGCGTTGACGATGAGGTTGCCCGAGCCGGAAAGCCCGCCACAGACCGCGCAGTCGTCGCCGACAGCAACAAAGCTGACGCCGTCGCCAGCGCTAATGGATGCACCCGTCAAAACTATTTCTGAAGCCAGCAAAATCAGGTTGCCACCGGTCTGAATGGCATCGCTGATGGTCAATCGGTTGGCATTAATTTCCAGGTCGGTATAGGCCGCATTCAAGGGCAATGATCCGGGCGTGATCAACGCACCGATAAACAGATTGCCGGTGTAATTAATAAGGTCCGGCAACGACAGATCGCTGCTGCTGACGCTCATATTACTGACCACATCGTTGTTAATGCGATGCGGAATAATCAGCGCGCCCTTGCCGAGTACCTGACCCTGGGTCAGCTTTTGTCCGGCGGTGTAGTGCCAGCGGTTGTCATTGCCGCGCAGTTCGATATCGCCTTGATACTGACCATTGGAGGTGAAGATATTGGTGCCGCCGGTGCCGCTGATGAGGTAGTCGAAGCCGTCAAAGGTGGCAGTGCTGCCGGCTTCTATTGTACCGCCTGCGGCGCTACTGAGCGTCCAGTCCGTGGTGCCGCTGGCACTGCCTTGCAGTTTATCGCCAGCGCCACCGATCAGGTGCTGGATATTGCTGAAGCCCTGGCCGAAAACCAAGGTCACATCACTGCTGGTCCCGGATACATCGTAGGTATTGTTACCACCAGCGCCGTTAATCTGACCACTGGCTTGGCCAGTGCCGGTGCGAGTAAAGGTATCATCACCAGAGCCACCGAGCAGACTGGAGAAGCCGGAGAAATTGGCAGGGCTGCTGACAAAACTGTTATCCAAAGTGCCCGCATTATTACCGGTAATCTGCCAGTCATTATTTTCGCCATCATGGCCCTGCAAGCGATCCGAGCCACTGCCGACTAATTGAATGTTGCTGCTGTTGAGCGTCAGTCCATTCAGATCCAGCGTCTTCGCCGCACCACCGGCCTGATTGATGGCCAGTGTTAATGGATTACCCGCAGTCAATGTCGTGCCCGGACCAAAAATCAGATCGTTCTGTGCCAGCAATGACAAAGCGTCACTGGTGCTGATGTCGGTGAACGTGATGTTGCCGGCGTTGACGTTGAGGGAAGCCAGTTGGACAGAGCCACCAACAACGCCATTGAAATCTACATCACCAGTACCGGTATTAATCGTCAGGTTTTTGTTGCCGTTAACGGTGTCGCTGAACGTGATAGCGGCGTTGGCGGTATCCAGCTGGACATCGTCACTGAGGGTGATGGCGCCGGTGTATGTCTGGCTGCCAGTGCCGGTATCAATGGTTGCACCGCCTAAGCTGATAGCGCCGCTGCCACTGTTAACGATCAGATCGGCGTCTACCAGCGTGATGTTATCTTCGATAGTAATTCCGCCGCTGCCGGAACTGAGCGATAGACTGCCAGTGCTGTCGAACTCACCGACAAAGGTGATCGATCCCGCACCGCTGTTAGACAGCGACAAATCGTAATTCGCAGTAAAGCCGTAAAGCGTGATGTCGCCGGTGTGATTGGCCTGGCCAACCTGGAATTGGGCTGCGGAATTGAAGGTGAAGCCGGAGCCGATGTTGTAACGCGCATCGCCGGGGTCCACTGCCGCAATTGGGCAGGAGCTGCCACTGCACAATTCCATATCAGCCGTACTGCTCTGCGGTGCCAAGATGATAGTGCCGGAGCCAACCTCCATGGTCAGGCCCCCGATGATCTGCAATTCGTTGGTGATCAGTTCAATGTTGCCGTTGCTGAGGGTAGTCATTTCGACGCCCCCAGCCGAAGCAATGCTATCGGCGTTCAGACCAATGTTAGCGGCGGTCAATTCCAAACCGCTGACCAACGTCAGAGTGCCCGCCGCATTTTGCAAATCAAAGTCGCCCTCGATATCGACCGTACCACCGAGTTCGACATCCTGCGCCTGCTCAATGGTCAGGTCGTTCAGATCGGTGATGCTGCCATCAAAGAGAATGTTGCCACTGGCGCCGGTGTTGTCCGAATTGGTGTTGAGTGTCAGATTGCCGGAAGTCGCGCTGCTCAAATCACCATCGATGGTGATGTTGCCCTCTTCACTCAACAACGAGAAATTGCCGCTCAACAGGACGTTGGAGTTGTAGGTCTGGTGGCGCTGAGTTTCTACCTGACCGCCGTTTAAGCGTATGACGCCGCCGCTGTCACCTGGATCCAAAACCAGAGCGCCACCGGCCGTTCCATCCAGATTTCCGGTGACGATGATGTCGTTGTCGTTCACCACTTTCAGTTCATAGTCGAATGAAATGCCTTCCAGGGTGATCACGCCTTCATGCGTGGCGCGGCCAAACTGGATGGTGTCAGCATCGATGGACAACTCACCCAGATCGTAGGTGGTATCAAAAGAACCCGCGCAGGAGCCCTTACAGATATGCACCGAATTAGTGATCGTCGAAGGTGCGAGAGTCACGGTTCCGGCATTGATAGTGGTGAGGCCGCCGACAAACAATAAGTCGTCGACATTCAGTGTGATGACGCCGCTGGCGATGTTTGTGGTCAGGCTGATTTCATCCAGCGTCAGACTATTAACCGTCAGTAGAATATTTTGTGCATTAATACCACCACTCAGCGTGGTAGTACCCGAGCCGCTGGTTTGAGTGAAATCGGTGTTCACCGAAATACCGCCATCGAAGGTACTGCTGTCGGCGTCGGCAATGGTCAGGCTTGTTAATTGGGCACCGCTGCCAATATCACCTGATACATGAATATCACCAGCCCCACTGTTCAGCGTCAGTGTTTGAGTGCCATTGATGTTGCCATCCACCGTCAAATTGCCACCATTGGTGATGAGGTCGATGTCATTATTTAACGTCAGATTACCGGTGTATTTTTGTTCACCATTGGTCGTGACATCACCGCCTAAACCGATACCAGTACCGCTGACATCCAGTCCCGTTAAGCCGGCAATCGCTTGCGCGAAATCGACTGCGCCACTGTTCGCGTCGATGATTAAATCGTGTGCGCCATTGACGGTACTGCTGAAGTCGACATCCCCATCGGCATTCAGAGTTACATCGTCGGTCAGTGTGACGGCGCCGTTATAGTCTTGTCCGCTGGATGTGGTGATATCGTGGTTCAGGTCGATGTTATCGGCGTTGATTTCCAGACTGGTTAACGCTGTATCGCCACCAATGTCATCGCCAAAAACGATATTGCCGGAACCGGCAGTCAACACTAACGCACTTGCACCATCGATGGTGGAGCCGAAGGTGATATGGCTGGTGTTGGAGGTGCTTAAGGTTGCGTCACCTGTGAGCGTTACAGCTTGCTCATATTCCTGTTGATTAAGCGTCGTAACATCACCGCCTAATTCGGTTTTGCCATTAACGTCCAGGAACTCAAGTTGGTTGGTGCTACCCACGTTATCGGTGAAGGCCGCCGTGGCATTTTCAATATCCAGCGTCAGTGATTCGGTGCCATCACCATTGCCGTTAACGGTGCCATCAAAGGTAATATTGCTATTGCTGGTATCCAACGTCAGATCGTTCATCAACGTCACATTACCGGTGTAGGTCTGGCTGCCGGTGGTGCTGATGTCCTGACTCAATTGAATATCGTCTTCGGTGATGGCGAGGTTGTTCAGGCCACCTAACGCTTGGTAACTGAAATTGCCGGAACCGACATTAACGTCGAGACTATTACCAGCACCGATCAGGTCATCGCTGAAGGTAATGTTGTTGTTATTGCTGAGCAGATTGACATTAGCTGCCAGCGTGACGTCACCGGTATAGGTTTGGAACCCAGTGGTGGTGACATTGTCAGCAAGTGTCGACGTGCCGGATACATCCAGGCTGGCACTGCTGATTTCGCCCTGCGCATTTAAATTGCCGTCAACATCCACCGCGCCCAAAGCAGTGGCGTCATCACCCAGGGTCAGGTTGCCATCCACATTGAATGCGCTGCCATCACCGGTCAGCGTCGAACCAAATTCAATGGCCGTACCATCGAGAGTGCGGATGCCGTCGAGGTCTACAGTACCGGTGTAAGTCTGTGTGCCGCTGGTGGTCACATCCGCTGCCAGGTTAGACGTACCGGTCACATCCAGGCTGTCGGTATTGGTGATGGCGCCATCCAGATCTAAATTGCCGCCAACGTCCAGGTCGCCAAAGTTGCTCGTCGCACCGCCCAAGGTCAGATTGTGCAAAACGTTCAGGTTGTTGCCGTTACCGGTCAGGCTGCCGTCGAAAGTAACCAGGGTACCATCCAGCGTGCGAATACCGGTGATCGTCGACGCGCCATGGTAGGTTTGAACACCGCTGGTTGTTACATTGCCATTCAACGCAATGTTGCTGCCGGTCACGATCAGTTGATCCAGCGCCGTGGCGTTGCCAACCGCACCCGCAAAAGTAACATCCGCCGTGCCCGCATTGACGGTCAGATTATGACTGCCATTGATGTTGCCGCCAAAGCTGATGTTGTCGTCATCGGCATCCAACACAACGCCCGATGCCAAGGTCACAGTGCCCTGATAATTCTGGGTACCGCTGGTAGTAATATCCTCAGCCAGGTTGGCGGTACCGGAAACATCAATGCTGCCGGTGTTGGTTATGGCGCCAGTCAAACTGGTTAGATCACCATTCACATCCAACAGAGCAATGTTGCTGGTTCCACCACTGCCCAGACTCAGATTGCCGTTAATAATCAGGTTGTTAACACCGTCGCCTTCTAACGAGGTCGTGAACGTCACCCGCGACGCATCCAATGTACGTTCGCCGATCAGATTAACGGCACCGGTGTAGGCTTGGCTGCCATCAGTAGTAACGTCCGCCGCCAGCGACGACGTACCAGTAACGCTCAGGCTACCCACGTCAGTAATCTCACCGAGCAAGTCCAGATTATCCGATACGGAAATGTCCGCCAGGTCGCTGGTTGTGCCGTTTAATTCCAAGTTGCCGGTGATGTCCAGGTCCTTATTGTCGCCGGCCAAATCACCGCCAAAATCAACCAGACTGCCGGTGAGGTGACGCACGCCGAACAGATCGACCTTGCCGGTGTAGGTTTGTACGCCCGAGGTCGTAACGTCGGCGGCGAGGTTGGAGGTACCACTGACATCCAGCGCTGTGATGCCACTGGCAGCGCCATCCAGATCCAGGTTGCCATTGATATCGAGACTGTCGTTATCGCCACCATCGCCTGCTACGGTGCTGACGAACTGAACAACAGTGCCCGCGCTCAGAGTACGGTCACCATTTAATGTAACCGCGCCGGTGTAGGTTTGCTTGCCCGTAGTAGTAACGTCGGCGGCGAG
>NZ_JBEBMU010000001.1:0-912762 GCF_043196805.1 Saccharospirillum sp. HFRX-2 | reverse complement strand
CATCCAGATCCAAATTACCGACAATATCGAGACTGTCGTTATCGCCACCGTCACCCGCCACGGTGCTGACGAACTGAATGTCCGTACCCGTGGTCAGAGTACGGTCACCGCTTAATGTGACCGCGCCGGTGTAGGTTTGCTTGCCAGAGGTCGTAACGTCGGCTGCGAGGTTCGAGGTACCACTGACATCCAGTGTAGTGACGCCACTAACTGCGCCATCCAAATCCAGATCACCGGCAATATCGAGACTGTCGTCATCGCCACCATTACCGGCGACGCTGCTGCCGAACTGAATGTTGGTACCGGTGAAGGTGCGATCACCATCGAGCGTAACGGCACCGCCATATTGTTGCGTGCCTGTGGTGGTGACATCACCACCAAGAACGATGGAGCCATTCGACCCACTGGCATCCACACTGCCCAACTCACCATCGGTGCCGCCACCGAGGGTACCGCTCAGGGTGACTGTGCCAGTGCCAGCATCCAGGTCCAGGGTATTTTCTTCAGTCGCTTCACTGTCGATGGTGCTGTTGAAGGTGATGGCGCTGTTGTCAGTTGTCAGCGTTACATCGTCGTTCAGCGTGACCGCACCGGTATAAGACTGAGCGCCAGTGTTGGCGATGTCGGTGCTAATGTTGTCGTTGATGTGAATGGCGTTGGCCGTAACCGACAAGCTGCCAACGCTGACCGATTCATCTTCAACACCAGTGGCGTCGTTGCCGAAGGTGACGGTCGAGGTGCCTGCATCAACGTCCAGAGCATGACCGCTGCCGCTAATGGTGGAACCAAACATGATGGCGTCATCGTCGGCGTTCAGATTAACGTCATCACTGAGCGTGACCGCGCCGGTATAGGTTTGCTTGCCAGAGGTCGTAACGTCGTCGGCGAGGTTCGAGGTACCGCTGACATCCAGTGTAGTGACGCCACTAACTGCGCCATCCAAATCCAGGTTGCCATTGATATCGAGACTGTCGTCATCGTCACCATTACCGGCGACGCTGCTGCCGAACTGAATGTTGGTACCTGTGAAGGTGCGATCGCCATCGAGCGTGACCGCTCCAGCGTAACTCTGTGTGCCACTGGTAGTGACATCGCCACCAATGATGATAGAACCAGTGGCCTGGCTGGCGTCCAGTGCGCCCAGTTCGCCATCGGCGCTACCACCGACGGTATCACTCAGGGTGACCGTGCCGTTGCCAGCATTCAGCGTCAGGGTGTTGTCTTCGCTGGCTTCACTGTCGATAGTGCTGCTAAAGGTGATGTTGTCGTTCGTGGTATTGAGAGTGACATCCTCAGCTAGCGTCACCGCACCGCTGAAGCTCTGGGCACCGGTGGTGGTAATGTCCGCACCCAAACTGGCTTGATGGTTAATGGTCAAGCTTGCCAGGC
The DNA here is from genome assembly GCF_043196805.1 of Saccharospirillum sp. HFRX-2. Classification (NCBI taxonomy): domain Bacteria; kingdom Pseudomonadati; phylum Pseudomonadota; class Gammaproteobacteria; order Oceanospirillales; family Saccharospirillaceae; genus Saccharospirillum; species Saccharospirillum sp. HFRX-2. The sequence goes on along the minus strand of NZ_JBEBMU010000001.1, from coordinate 911,373 downwards.
TGTGCAGACCACCCACCTCACCTTCAAAGCGGGCCAAACCATTAGCGGTATCGACTGTCAGCTCTTGTGCACCGTCCGCCGCACCATCGACGGTGCTGCTAAGGGTGATGTTGTTATCGCTGCTGGTCAGTAAGACCGCATCAGTTCCCGTGTCTGCCAGGGTTACGGCGCCGTTGTACGTCTGGGCACCAAAGGTGGTGATGTCGGCACCCAGGCTGACGGCGTTGTTAGCGGTCAAGCTCGCCAGGCTGTCGGCACTGCCTACCGTATCGTGGAAGATCGCCGTGCCACCAAGCCCGGTGGTCAGCGTCAGCGATTCTCTGCCATTGCCACCGTCGCTATCGCCATCAATGGTGCCGTTGAAGGTGATGTTGCTGTCAGCGGTCGTCAGCTCAACATTGCCCGCCAAGACGACTGCGCCGGTATAGGTCTGCATCCCGGCGGTTTCAACATGCGTTGACAGCGTTATCGTCGCACCAGTGACCGTCAGGCTGGTTAAGGCATTTTCATCACCAATGGCACCATCAAAGTTGACTGCGCCGGTACCGGCATCGACCGTTAAGCGTTCACTGCTGGTATCATTAATTGTAGAGGTGAATTCGATGTCGTCGTCATCGGCATTCAGTTCAACATCAGCGGTTAATTTCAGTGCGCCGTTGAATGTCTGTGTACCACCCGATGTCACATCAGCACCAAGCGAAATATCGCCATCCGCTGACATGCTGACAGCCCCTGTCCCGGCACCGCCAGAGGCATCAACGTCGCCGGAGATCGTCAATGCATTGCCCGACAGATTGATGTCGCCACCACCACTGGTCAGCCCCGACGACGAAACCGACACTGCGCCGTTACCGCTGGCACCACCACTTCCGGCGGTTGCAGAATTCGCGAACAATGAGATATCGCCACCATTGGTGGTAATGCCCGCATTCAAGGTAATGTCGTCGCCCGCCTCCAGAGTGATGCTGGTTCCGGGGTTGGTGATATTGATGTCGGCGAACTCGTTCTGAGTAATGTCGGCGTCCGCTTTCAACACCACATCTGCGGATTGCTCATTGATGGTCTGGGCGCTGATTTCAAAATCGCCGCCAACTTGATCATCAAACGTCATATTGCCGTTATCGAGCGCCAAATCGTCGTCGTTAGCGCCGGGGTCAGTCGCTACAATAGTGATGTTTTCCGGATCGAGCAGCAGCACACCGAATTTGCCCAACGCTGCACTCAAATCGGCCATGCCGAAATACGCCAGATTCTGTTTACCCGACACCTCGGCAAAACCGCCGTCACCGCCTTCGCTACCACCGCGTGCCGAGAGCGAACCACCAAAGCGCGTCCAGTTATCAGCCCAAACAATAATGCGGCCGCCATCACCTTGCCGGTTAGCATCGGCGTTCAGCAAAACGCCCGAACCGACAATGACTTTTTCGGCATTGGGAATGTCCGGGTTCTTACCTTGATAATCGCCACCGATAAGGATTTCGCCGCCGCCGAGTTCGCCACTGGCATCGACTTCGGCATCGCCGGTCAGGGCAATTTGATCGCCCAGTAAATGAACCTGGCCGCCTTGCTGGTTGTTAGAGTCGGCGGAAATGCGGCTGCCATCCTGAACCAGCAAGGTTGAATCTTCGGCGTGCAGGGTGATCTGGCCGCCATCGCTGTTGGCATCCAAAGCCGAGGCATCAATCTGGCCAGAGTTGACCACTGAGCTATCGCGGCCACCGCGACCGACCAGACTGATCACACCGCCGCTGTTGTCGATACGACCGGCTTTGATGATGCCTTCGTTGTTGACGACCTGAGCAAAAATATCCTGGGCGACCTGACCTTCCAGAACGATGGTGCCGCCGTTGGCGAGCAAGTCGCCGCTGTTGGTGATGGCGCTGTCAGCACCGCTGAAATTTTCCAGCAAGGCTGCGTCGACGGAAAAACGCATCAGTCCATCGCCATCGAAATCCAGCGCAATGCGATCGCCAACGGCCAGGTTAATGCGCCCGGCATGGGCAACTATATAACCGTGGTTTTCTACCCGGCTGCCGAGCAAGGTGACGCTGCCGCCGGTCGCGGCTTCAATGGTGCCGTGGTTGATGACGCTGCCAGCGGTACCATCCTGGCGCTCAAAATTCAGTTCGCCATCGAGGAAATCGTCGGTGGCAATAGCATGGCCGGATGCCACCAGTGAACCGACGCTCAACTGGGCCGTTGAGCCAAAATACACACCGTTGGGGTTGACCAGAATCACCTGGCCGTTGGCGTTGATCTGGCCGCGAATCACGCTGACATCGCCGTTCAGAATCTGGTTGAGCACCAGGGCATCGGAGGACGGCTGGAAGAAGTTGACCGCTTCGCCGGTATCGACATCGAAGCTTTGCCATTCCACCACCAGCTTGTCGGAGTTCTGCTGCACATTGGTGGTGCTGGCGTCGGGCTGGGAAATACTGCCGCTGCCGGCGACGACTTCACCACCGGTCGGGCCGGCGCGGCCAAGCGAAGCCGTTGCTGCCAGAATGGCCGTTGCCAGGGCAGCACGGGGAAAACGGGTGCGCTCAAAAATTCCAGGCAAGGTCAAACCACAGCCGTGGCTGTGCCTCCTCATCATCGTTTTCGCTGCCATCGATCACGGGCACCGCGAATTGCAGACGCGATGTCAGTTGATCGGGAATGCCAAAACGGACGCCCACACCCAGGGTCGATAGCTGGAACCAACCATCGACTTCGCTCAATAACGGATCATTTTTCTTGCCGGTGCTGTGATCGTAGAACACCGATAACTGCAGCAGGTCGCGCCAGCGCCAACCGCCGAAGGCATCCAGATCGCCAATCTTTGGCGCCTGGACAATGTATTCCAGCGATAACAGACCGCCGGTGTCGTACAACGCATAAGACGACGGATAGCCGCGCACATGGTCGGCGCCACCCACGGCATATTGTTCCATCGGCACCAGCAAGTTGGACGAGTACTGGAATTCGCTGCGCGCTAAAATCGATGAATTGTCGGTGATATTCTGCAAACGAGAATAGAACAGCAGCGTTTTGAAGAAACCGCCTTCGGCGTAATCGCCACTGGCACCACGCCGGCTGGGGCGCTCATCGCTGGGCAGTTCTTCGGCACTGGCGGAGTCGCCCATGGCACCCAGGAGGTCATTAAAACCGGTGGTGATTTCCACGCCGGCGTAATTCAAACCGCCATAACGGGTATCGACCGAATCGTAATCGGCCGCCAGGGTCATCACCGTCAGTTGGTCCTTGTTGGCTTGTTGGCCGAAGCGTTCGGTCGTCGCCTGCTTTGAAGCCAGCTCAACCCGAGTGGAAAGATTACGCTCCCGGCTGCGCTGCCATATGCGTTCGGCACCCAGGCCGATTTGGCTGGAATCGCCGCCGATTTCCAGGTTTTCAAAGTCGCCGCCGACCGAAAAGGTGTTGCGGTTAACGTAGGCACTGGCGCGCCAATCGCGGTCAATCACAATCTGATAATTGAGTTCAGCAAAAAGGCTGTTGGCCGGCAGCACCGAATGCTGCAGCGTCAGCCCCAGCTGGTCGGCGTTACCGGTCGGGTTATTCCATTGCGCACTGGCGCGGCCGCGCCAAACGCCGGTGGTGTCGGAGCCGTGGTTATCAGCACGTACAGTGCCGGTAAAACGCTGTTCATTGGGCACCCGAATCAACATGTTGGTTTCACCCACTCGCTGTCCGGGCTGGAACATGCCAAAGGCGGTCAGGCCGGGGAAATCGGTTAATACCAACAGGGCCGATTCGGCTTCCTGCTGGCTGACCGGCTCGCCAATTAAACGCCGAAACGGACGCTGCAGTGTGGCCTCGGAATACAACTGATTCCCTTCCGCCAGAACGCGGCCCAGGCGACCTTCTAACACCTCAAGCTTCACGACTCCCTCCGTCACCGTCTGCACTGGCAAAATCGCTTGCGCCAGTATCAATCCACGGCTGCGGTAGTAGTTGACGATGCGGTCGGTGACCGCCTCCAACTGACCAATGGTGAAGCCTTCGGGCCGCTCCATGCGGGCCGCCTCCACCAGTGCCTCAAGTTCTGACAGGGCGATGTCGTATTCGGGCAGGTCTCTGGCGTTAACCAGCTCAAAGCGCGAGACAACAATACGTTCGCCTTCATCGACCGCCAGTGGTCGTTCAACGACAGGCGGGATTTCCAAAACCGGACTAACCGGTTCCGGTGGTATACGGGGAGAGGATTCCGGGCGCGCACCGCCAGGCTGAACCTGGTCGGGTATCGGCTCCTGCGCAGAAGGCACTTCGGCGAGCGCAGAACACCAGAGCCCACTGCCGACCAAAAGGCATAACCAAACCTTGACCAACAGTTTCAAACGGCTGTTACAACGCCAACCCATCTGCAAACAACTCCCCTTTGAATGCACAGAATCCTTTAGTTCCGTTAATAAGTTGGCAATTTGAGCAAACGAAATATGAATTATGTCACAAAATAGATTGACAGTTTTAAGCGAAAACGGCAACGGAAATTACCAACTAAACGGTCAACATTTGAACTTTTTCCCGATCGATCATCGGTCGAAAACAACATAATTGGGGAATGAGCTGGATTTTTTAGAGAAATGGTCTACCGAGGACTGACTTCGATGGCGAAGGCGAGATTTGCGAGCAAACAAAGAGCCTGCAGAGCAGAGTACGGAAACGCAGGCTCAAGCGAGCAATTGGCTATGTATTAGCAACGATCACCAGCTTTCCCTTAGGCAGGCCGGTTGTTTCAAGTTCGACGATCGCCGGGATCGCCTCAGTGAGCGGCACGACCTGACCAAGCGCCGCGACGAGCTTGCCCTGCTCCATGGCCTTGCCGATACCACCCATGCTTTGCGGGTTCGGTTGGCCGAACACCAGGTGATGTCTCGATGACAACAGACAGCCCAGCAGCTTGGCAGGCGTGGGGACAATGTGCAGCGACTTGCCGCCAGCTTTGAGCATCGCACCACACTGGCGGAGCGACAAAGCACCCGCCGCGTCGAAGACGACATCGAAACGATGGCGATAGTGCGTGACATCGAAGGCGCGATAATCGACCACCTCGTCCACACCCAAAGCCACCGCCTGCTCGCGCGTTGACGCACTGCAACTGCCGACGATCCTGGCGCCAACCAACTGTGCAAGCTGCACCGCCGAACGACCAACCCCGCCCAGACAGCCACTGATAAAGACCGACTGACCAGCGCTGAGCTTTGCCTTTTCCATCAGCCCAGTCCAAGCGGTTATGCCCACCACGGTTAGGGCAGCGGCTTGCTCGAAGGTGACCGAAGGCGGTTTAAGCCAAAGGCTTTTCTCGTCTACCGCCAGGTACTCGGCAAAGGCGCCCGCTTGACGGATGGCGCTGACGCCGAACACTTCATCGCCCACCTTAACCCGATCCACATCAGCACCAAGTGCTTCGACCACACCGGCGAAATCATGTCCCAGGCCACGAGGAAAGCGGGATCCGGACATAAACTTCATCTCGCCCCGACGGATCTTCCAATCCATCGGATTGACCGAAGCCGCTTTGACCTTCACCAGCACCTGTCCTTTCCCCGCTTCCGGGATTGGTCGTTCGCCTAAGCGAAGAACGCCTGGGGCGCCGTAATGGTCATACTGAATCGTCTTCATCTGCAATTAACTCCTTTGGCCGTCATCACTCGCCCAACCACACCCAAATAAAACCAACCGTCACCACCGCCTCAGCAACGACAGAAGCGAAAATACCCGGGCGGACCCGCCCCGACAGAAACTCAAAGAGCCCAAGCCCCGAAAGAACGGCGGTTATTCCAGCGGCAATCAAACAGACCGCACTGCGGAAATCGGAAGGGGCCGCATGACGACCAAAGAAGAACAAGAGGGCGACGCCAAAATAAAGCGCGCCAATCCGGCGGCATAAAATAAGCGATCCCGTGGTCGCCTCCAGGCCCCACTCCTTGAGCAAAGAACCACCGGCGAATAGGAAGCGCATGCCGAGCAGAATAGCGGCGCCCGTCATGATGATTGCCATAAGATAAAAGGTCATTGTCGGTCTCCATTGAGCAAGCGACCGCGGTCACCCTGCTCCAATCAGGTTATGTCAGTTGCTGACATGACCTAAAATGCGATACAAAATGAGTCATGTCAATGACTGTCATCAAGGCTATAAAAGAATGAGTCGGTGGGAACCCAATGCCCGGGGCAGGCTTGAGCAAGCTGCGCTGGATCTGTACCAAGAGCGTGGTTATGACCAAACCACGGTAACGGAGATAGCTGCACGGACGGGGCTCACGGAGCGCACCTTCTTCCGGCATTTCGCTGATAAGCGAGAGGTGCTATTTGGCATGCAAGATGGCCTGCTCGAAACCTGCGTGCAGGCCATCGAAGCGGCGCCGAATAGCGCAACCCCCATCGACACAGTCATGTCCGCCATGGAAGCCCTGGCGCCCATGTTTCAAGAACGACATGACATCACCCGTCAGCGCCAATCGGTGATTGAAGCCAATCCGCCGCTCCAAGAACGGGAATTGCTGAAGTTTGCGAAGTTCACCCAAGCCATGGCGGATGCGTTGAAGGAACGAGGAACAAGCGACGCGGAAGCACATCTCGCCGCCAACACTGGCGCTCTGATTTTTAGAACCGCTTACGCTCGTTGGTTGGCTGAGCAAGATGAGCCCGATCTTTTGAAATTGACACAGGATTCGTTTAATCAACTTAAACAAATTCTGGCCGATTAATTTCTGAAGAACTCACAGCCGAAAAGGCTATCGAACAAGGCCAGCGGTTTTCGGTGGCACCAGACGGCGCAGCGCTTCCGAACCGAACAAGATAGAAAGGCCATAGACGACCAAAAAATACGGCAAGTAGCTGATGGACGTCATACCCGCCACCAGTCCAAACAAAGGCGGCAAGGCAGTCGCGCCGATATAAGCAAAGGCCATCTGATAACCCATAATCGACTGGGAACTGGCCTGCCCAAAGCGCGCCGGCGTTTCATGCAACATGCACGGGAAGATCGGCGCACAGCCCAGGCCGATCAGCACATAGCCACAGAGCGAAAACGGCAGCGACAGCGGCAACCACATCATCAGCACGCCCACTGCTATTACCAACGACCCGGCCCGAATCATCGCCAGGTTGGAAAACCGATAACTGCCAAAGCCAGTCGCGAAACGGCCGAGGGTGATGCTGGCGTAAAAGATCGATACCCAATAAGCGGCATCCGCTGCGGCCAAACCCCGTGTTTGATAAAGGTAGGATGCGCCCCACAAACCCATGGTCAACTCCAGCCCGCAGTAAAACAGAAACACCACCATGGCGAGCCCGACGCCTTTAATCCGTAAGGCGTTGCTTAACGACAGCGGCCGTTCGGACTCATTGGATGGCTGATCGACATCCCGCCGAACCTTAACCCGACTCCACAGCGGTATGGCCAGCAACAGCACGATCACCAACACCACCTGGAACACCGCAATGCTGCTGTAACCGAGCCGCCAACCCAGCTGCTCGGCGAACAGAATGGACAACAACAAAGGCCCGCCGAGTGCACCCACGCCCCAGAAACTGTGCAACCAGCTCATATGCCGCGACGCATAATGGTTAGCGACATAGGCATTCAACGCAGCATCCACAGCACCGGCGCCCAGGCCCAAAGGCACCGCCATCAAAATCAGCCAGCCAAAGGCCGGAGCGGCAGCAAAACCAAATAAAGCGATGGCGGTTAAAGCAACGCTGAAGGCGGTCAACTTGCCGGTACCGAAACGGGCCAACAGTTGACCGGCAAACATTGAAGACACAATAGTGCCGCCAGAAATAATCAGCTGCAGCAAACCGGCGGCACTGAAAGGCACACCCAATTCCGGCTGCATCACCGGCCAGCCGGCACCGAGCAAAGCATCCGGCAAACCCAGGCTGATAAAGGCGACATAGATCAACAGCAATAACAGCGTAGCCATAAATAAATCTCTTAATTGAGGACCAGATTAAGCGTCAAAGTTGCCAGCCCGGTTTGGTAATCGGCGCTGAAATCTTTCGACAAACTCAGTTGCGGAGTGATGTTTTGCGGTAAGCGCGCGCGACATTTTTGTTCGATTTGCGCCAGGCCCGCAGCGGAAAAATCTTCGCGATACAGCACCATGGAATCGGGGTTCAAAATGGCGGTTAAGCACAACACCACCTTAGCAGTGGCCTCGACAAAGGCGTCATCCGCAGCGTCGGCCAGTGCCTCCCAAGAAATATCAAGCGGCAACAGATTCAGCTCGCCCGCAAAATGATTGCGCCCTTTAACCAGCTCACCATCAATACGGATACCCGCACCGGGGCCATACTTGCGCGGGAAATACAGATAAACCTCGCTCGGCGGCGCATCCGCCAACTGCCCTCGCCCCAGCACAGCCGCGTTAACATCATTTTCGAACAAAACAGGCAAACCAAAACGCTGCTCGAAACGCGCTACCAAAGGCACACCGATAAAGGCCGCGTAATCCAGAGTGACGATAGCGCCTTCATACTCAACGCCCGGCAGACCAAAACCAATCGCCGCCACGGCTGGATAGTCGGCCAGATGCTCAGCGATGATCTGCTCCAGAGCCTCGGGCGTTGGAGACAACAAAGGATGATCGAACGCCGCTACGCTCTGCCCGTATAGATCGAGAATGCGCACACACAAGGCATCCTCACCCTCGACTTCCCGGCTAAAAGCAATCAGCACCAACTGATGCCGCTCGTTAAAACAATAACGACGCGACGGCCGCCCACCACTCGAAGCCAGCGGTTCATCCTCGAACACCTGCCCCTGCTCTAGCTGCGCCTTCAACACGCTGCCGACGGTAACCGTACTCAAACCAGTCTGGCCGGCCAGTTCGCGCACCGTGGCACAGCGCTGCTGGCGCAGCGCATTGCGCACCAAACGAGCGTTCAGCTGTTTGACGTCCTGCGTGCTGGCAGGTTGGGGGGTGTTGGTATCAGGGTTATACATAAATACTTTATAAAAGTATTTAATTATGTATGCAAGGGTTGGGGTTTAGGCCGGGGGTGTTAGGGGGTTGAAAGATAGGGGGATGGGAAGCTGGGTAGAAAAGGGTTGCTTGGCTTAGCGGCACGACTCGATGGCTTTGAATATCGCAAGTACAGCTTGCCATTCTCGATCGTTGAACTCAGCAAAACGCTGCATGCTGGAAAGCTCGTTATATAAATATTCACAGACCTGCGGTCCGTAATTCGTGCGGGTCAACTCTTCGATGTAGTAGTTGAATGTCTGAATGCCTTGTTCGAGGTTTCGTTGTTGTGCTGAGGAAATTAGGAATTGGAGGTTTTCGATGATGTCGGGTTTCATGGTTTTTTGTTGGGGGCTGGTTGGAGGGGCATTTTAGTGTTCAGTGCTGTGTGTGTCCTGTTTGCATTTCTCCTTAACCACGCCCAATGGCAGGCACCCTATTGGTTAGAGTCGAGGTCCATCAGGACCGGAAAGAGATTGAATGAACTGCCGTGACTTCTTGAGTGCAAGGAGTAAGCGATAACGTTAATCTCTATTACAGTGAAGTGAAATGTTTTTGGAAAGACAACATCCATTCAGGAGCTGAAGTAGCAATACTTGGGACGATGAAGCGAACTGTCCCTTCGGTTCATGAATTGGATAAAAAAAATCCACTTAAAGGATATTTGAAAGTAGATAGTCATAAAAGCTTCCATGAAATGTATCATGCTATCTAATACTCAAAATCAACAAGATACTCACCCTAACCTCCTCCTATGAAAGATGCTCCAATAGCTGCGTCATCCAGGCTCTTATACTTGTAGAGAGCAAAACGGCCGTAAGCGCAGAATACTCATAGCCGACAAACGCTATTGAAAATGTTAGTGGTTTTCAGGGGCACCAGACGGCGTAGCGCTTCTGAGCCGAACAAGTTTTTGGGATAGCACTAAAGGTTTATGGGAGGGGAGGTTACAAAGAGGGACGGTGAAAGCTTGGAATTAATAGGGGTGAGATAAACGGAAGGAAAAAATGTGAAGCTTAAACTTTGGACCGGAGCTTTTTAAGAACCTGACAGACTAACGCACTCAAAACACTGCCCTTATTCCAATCATCCCTCAATAACATCCATAAGACTTCATCGGAAACGTAAAAATAATGCCCTCACTTTCAACAGAAGAGCGATACGTATTTCTGAACCGTGCTTTACTATAAATGTCCATAGCAGATTGAAAAACTGTGATTTAAGAGTGGTAAAAAATAGTCTGCCCAAAAAAACACTATACAACAGATTCCTAAACGATGCGGCCCCAAAAGAAGCAAAATTTTAACGCTAGATTCATACATTAGCACGACTAAGAAATGACTTCACAGACATTGCAAGATGAAATGCCATAGTGCAGGGAACACCGTTACATATCATTTTAAATTTAGAAGAAAGCGACATATCCGTCGGTAATTCATACTTATCCGGAACGGACTGTATACGAAGAGTTTCTCGCACAGATAAGCGTCGAGCCTTCGAAGGATGAAGGTGAACTTCTTGATTCCCATACCATGCTGTTGGGCTGAATCGATAACGATGAAGCCTTTTAAATGATTTACGTCTGACATCACCTTCTGAAACTGTATTGAATCTATGAGAATATGGATTAAAAAACTCACTCCCATTAGGTAATTTCTCGGGATCATCACGCCCTAAAAGAGCAGGGAAAACTGTGAGCTCAAGTGGCACATCACTAGGTTTCTTAGGCTCATCACCAAATGGGATAATAGTTGGCCAAGACAGCATCTTTGCTCCTGTATAGGCATCTACAACTGGCCAAGGGAACCACCCCTCCTTTCTCTCACTTAAGTCCTTTTCTACATGTTTTACTAATGTCTTTTTAAATCCGACAACAAACAAGCGCTCCCTATCTTGGGGCACTCCTAGCTCAAGTGCGTTAAGAACCTTATAGTCAACAATGTAACCACTCTTACGCAACTGAGATATTTTCTCCTCTAAAAAAAATCTATGTTTTTTAAACCTGTAAAGACCTGAAACATTTTCAATTATGAAAAAACCTGGTTTGATATCACAAATCATATCGGTAAAAACACTTGTAAGTGCTCCTCTAGGCCCTTCCCCTCCAGCATGGTTACCTCCATTACTGAAATCAGGACATGGAGGGCCACCTATAACACCGAATATGGCCGGTCGTGGGCCAGAAAACGCCTCCTTTAAGACGTTTTTGGCAGTAAGATCGCAAATACTGTCTGTATTAGTAATAGCAGCATTTTCACCTCGCACATCAAGCGATGAAAGCCAAGTTGACATGCCATACTCATAGCCCGATATGAATGAAGGATTATTTTCATTTGTCCAGCATATTGAGAAACCAGCTTGCTTGAATCCGATGTCCAAGAAACCGCCCCCAGTAAAGAAAGAAATAATTGGTATTTTCATTCAGGTTTCTTTCTCAGCTATATTAAAAAATCCGATATCCGACTGGGCGAATGGGCCTATAACGAGCCCTCGATCAAGGAGGCGGTTAAATTCTTCGCATGCTGTTTCCGGTACGAGGCTACATCCATGACAAGCAGCTAAATTTAAAGAGTCGGGACCTTGGCCACCTCGCTGCCCCATCTCCATACATACTGGATCCGCGGAACACCATTGCGCACTAGCAAGCGTTCGCTTAAGTAATGGCTCTAATCGACCAGGCTTACCCATTCGAACAAGCCCCCCAAGAGTGCCTTCAGAATCGCCTGCTGCCGTATAAATCAGTATTCCAGCCATCGGTGCACCAGGATTCTCAGATACATATAGTCTTTCCCTGAGCGCTGCTGAGCTATAACCACATTCGAATGTCAACCTATTGATAAGTAAGTGGGAGATTGTATGAAGGAGAACGTATCTGGGCCCAATATTTCGACTGTGGAGACGGCGAGATTGGCATAGAGCATGGTAGCGAGCAATGAGTGGCTGAACTCGCTTCTGCACCTCAGGCTTCCCTTCCCATCGTCGCAAACGTTGTTCATCAAGAGTAAGAAAGATGCCTTCACCATAAACCACATTAGCAGGTAACCATTTCTTATCAGGCGGACTTAGACGCAACATCCCTTGCAAGTAACTCATATCACTTTCAGTATCAGCAAACACCCTTGTGAAACCACTAAATGCTCGGGTCTCTCTGAGTTTATGAACCAACGTTACGCTCGAAAAATACTGAGAAAAACCTGAGTCGTATTTGTTAAGATTAGCTGGTTTAAGTACTAATTGATCAAAGTCCGCAGCGGCAATTAGAACATCATGCTCCTGACGTCGGAATCCAGTTTCTACATCGTCGTCGACAACCCGACTTTTTCGATTTTTTTCAAGCGTAGCACTACATACTATATCAATGGCTAACTTCACCTGACGATCAAGGAAAGCAGCTAACAGTTCCGGGAATTGCTCTCTCAACTGGCCTGGTTCAGGGATAATACCCATACCCTGAAAGATACCGACAAAGGTGCTTATAGGTGGTGCCTCTATAAGAGAAATGACCTCGGCCACAGCACTGTCATCACTTCGGGGTAGATATATCGAGCTGTGCACCTGTGCAAAATAAACGTTTGCAGCACTTCGGAGCGTACCACGAAGAGGCCTACAGCAACCCTCACCATGTTCAGTTCCAAGCCAAGGACGAGCGCCAGAGCAAAGAAATAGGGTTTTATTACTGTCAAGTGTCCTACTTAACTCCGTACTATTGCCGTCAGGACTTGCATTAGTGATTCCAGCAAGCGTTCGCTCGGGCCCTCCATCAACTTTCACCTTCTGCCCTGCCAGTGTCATACCTCCACTAGAAAGGAGTCTCATCGAGGGAGCAGTCACCGGCGGATTCGATGATCGATACACCCATTCAACCCAAGGAAAATCCTGTATGTGTCCAGAATCACACATCGCGACGAAAGGCACCTGAACAATGTAACTAGTCCATCCTCGAGCTTGGCATTCCGCGCACTTCAAACGACCTTTCGTAATTAATGACAATTTACGCATCAACCCACAACGGCTGCAATAGTGCCACTGAGGAAACCGAAGAAATGGAATTGTAAGGTAGCTATTCGTCTGCGGGTCGTGTCTGCGTGTACGTCGATGATCTGGAGGTAGATAGAAATTTTCTACGTTAAGGCGTTCCGCTAACCGCCATTCATCTACCAGGTATTCTTCCTGGATTATGTTTCCATTATCCCCAGATTCATGTTTGAACCAATGGTCTAGTCCCGCGCAGATGACGGAGACCCCATCAGGCAAGACCATCATTGCCCCTGGTCCAAACGGAGAAATAAGTTGACCACGCCGAACAGGTCCCCTAGGCATCTCGACTGTCCTCCATTTCGTTCAGCATATAGAGCTGTGTTATTTCAACCTGACACTCAGCATCCACATTTCGAAGTGACAGAGGCGTAGCCCAGGAAACTCGAGCTTTATCAGGTGCTACATAAGCCCCAGCAGGTCGCATCAATGGTACGTCTTGCAAACTCAATGTCCCGTCCCAGTTCAAGCGCTGCCAACGCTGCCACTCATTTGCTCTCCGACTAAATATCGTACGAAGCGAGTCAAGTTCACCTGGATCGACAATCTCAGCCCGGCGGTTGAGAAGATCAGCTATCGAATCGATTAGTGCCGTGGGGAATGGAGAAGGACTTTCTGCTTGGTCAGAATCTCCGAACTGCCTAACATAACTAGCCATAACCGCATGAACTGCTCGATCAAGTGCAGGGCGTGAAAACGGAGTCACACTTGTAGGTTCTACTTGCGAATAAAGTCGTTCATGATAGCTACGGAATTTTTCAAAATGAGATCGATCTCGCGGCTTAGATGCCGCATATATTGTAACCACAAGCCCCGGACGATCCTGCTTTCTTCCAACACGGCCAGTTACCTGAATATACTGCGAAGTTGTTTTTGGCTGACCGACTATCGACATAAGTGATAAACGGTCGATATCTACACCCACTTCAATAATGTTTGAAGACAAACACACGTCTACCGATTGACCTTGTTGTGAATCAGTGGGAACTTCTAGTTCCGTTATAGCTTTAGAAACTTCATCACCTGGGAGACGGCCAGTGAGTTCCATGATCTTTCTAATTTGTCGAATATCCCTAAACCCAATATCAAGGCGTTGCCTTAATGCACCCTTTAAAAAATCAGGAATATCCGATTGAAAAAGTGTCAATGTAGTTCCGAGTTCGCGTAAACTGTTGAAAAAAAGAAGCAACGTCCACCATGGATCTCTATCAGATACACCCAGTGGATGAGGAGCTTGTAGCAAAGCAGAAAAAGTTCGAACTTGGACAGTTTGTAGCGAACCTAAACCCGGGGCATGAACACCTACATATATGCGCCCACGTTCCAAACTACCATCAATCCGATAAGCCACTTTTGCAAAGAATGAGTCATCCGCATCAAGCCCAGGAGGAGGGAACAAACTAGTTTTTTTGCGCGCATACAAGCTAAGCACCTGTTCATCATAATTGCGAATGGTTGCCGTTGAACTGACGATCTTTGGTCGAACTGGTAATTTTCCGCGTCGATCAGTACAGAGTTCTTCAATGATTGATTCATAGAGACCAACCATTGACCCGAGAGGACCCGAAATCAGATGCAATTCATCCTGAATTATAAGTCCGGGCGGAGAATAATTTCTCGTCCCGTTTTCTGCAATGCCAAAAAGTGCTCTGGCCTGTGGTCGCCAAGCTAGCATTGCAAACTTATCTACTGTTCCAATTAAAAGTGCCGGCCGTTTTTCATATATGTCTTCGTCCACCACATAAAGAGGAAGGGAATCATGAAATTCACAGCTCCTGTCTGGACAAGCATAGGCTACAGTATTCCCTAGCCGTGAATATCCAATAACTTTTGGAACTCCCCGGCGTCCCCGACCACGAACTATAAGATTTACCGGCCCCATTTGTGCCCCACACCAAGGGCATCTATCAAGCACAAATTTATTTTCTTTAGCGTTGTCACCTTTTGCCAAACTACGGAACACAGTTAGTGCTTCATCCCGGGTATTTGGTGTAGTGTCCCCGCCCAACCAAACACCAATGGAAATCTCCGAGCTGCCTAATTCAGCTAGGTTCTTCCGACGTATATACTCCATTGCACATATAAGGCGTGATGCACGCTGAAACTGCTGAGCAGTTAGAAGCCGAAGAGTGTAACGCATTAAAGCCTGCACCCCGGTATCGTCTGAGTTACGTAAGCGACGAAGAAAAATACTAAATGCTGCTAGCCCAAGATAAGCTTCGGTTTTACCACCTCCAGTAGGAAACCATATTAACTCAACACGCTCCCGGTCAAGATCCCCACCATCGGCGGTTGAACGTAACGATGTTAGTATGAAAGCAATTTGGAATGCTCGCCACCTGCACTCCTTAGCATTTTCTGAATACAAATCAAGAGCTTCATAAGGCTCCTTGAACACAAGCATTGAACTAGCATGATCGAATGACGCAAAACGAGCTTCGCGCCGTGACTGCATTTGCTGAATAAGCATAGCAAGATTCGCAAGCTGAAATGCCTGCCTAATCTGGGCATCATTTTGAATGAGCGATAATCCATCACGCATCCGAAGCGCGGCATGCTTACATGCTTCTATATGGGATTTCGCAGTGCCCTGCAGTCGAGCGCTTAGCCCAACTATTCGCGATTCTTGCTCAGTAATCCAGCGCTCATATTCACTTACAATCTCGCTGAGCTCCTCAAAACCTTCTGTTCCAGACTCAAGTCCCGCGAGCAATCGCATGGATGCACCCAATGGTTGTCCATACTCATTGCGTATGTCTGGCGTAATATTCGGTGTTTCAAATGTGGGTAAGCACTCAGCCGAAACACGAATAGCATGATGTGGACCCTTATTTGCACACTCCCAATCAGCCGCACATCCGTGTCCAACACCGAACGTTAATTTTCCTCTATAAAGTAACTCTTGTGAACGCTCTTCACTATCCGAGGGTTCTGCCGTGGGATATGGAAGGATTATAGGGTCGGTAGAGCCCTCTCCTTGAACTTCCACATTCATGTGGCACTGGAAAAGCGATTGCAAATCCAAACGCCCGGCTGACTGCTCACGATTGACTAGACAGACAGTGACAAGAAAATCATCTGCATTCGGTGGATATGGTCTAGCAAAAACTTCAACATGTACATTTAGGTCTTCAATATTCTCCTTCTTATTCACATGAGCAGTTATGTATTCCGCATGTAGAGAAGGAAAACTAGTACGCCGAAATCGACTTGTCAGACGAACTGGTGAACGTAGCCACCATTCTCTATCGCGCCCAGCAAGCGTTACAGGCTTGTTTTCATACCTCCCCCCTGTTGCAGTTACCACCAGCTCTGCATCTTTAGGTAGTCGAATAAGAAGACTCACTGCCATACTACTAGGCTTATATGTATTCGCTGATGATAAATCAAAGTCATCTAGGTCCGTATCAGAGTGAAGGGGCTCATTTCTTGCCATCATAGTCTCGTAATCGCGGACGGCCGATGTAGCTAACACATCTTTTATAGATGGTTGAGGCACATCATCATTATCTTGCTCTTCAACTAGAGAATCCTCATTGGACTCTGCAGGACCCATCGCCACATTCATCGGATACAGGACTCCCACCCCATACCGTTTTGTTGGTGAATCACGCTGGAGGATTTCTTCACCAGACCCTAATTGGCAGTATGATCTATAAGCAGCTTCTATATCATCTAACTTAATTACTGAGCTACAGTCTATCTCATCTCCAATCGGACATGGCCCTACCAACTCCTCACGAAGCGCCCGAAGAATTACTCCACGGTTCTCAATTTGATCTGTCATTTAACACTCCGGTTTACCTTTAGCACTAGGATTCAATAACGATTGAATAATATGCGGCTTCGCGGTCTCGTGAACCATGATATAAAGCCTTTCTAAGGCCCGTGTCGTTGCAACGTAAAAAAGGGATGAAAAAATGTCTCCCTCCAACTTTTCTATATCAGTTATTACTATCACTGGTGCATCAAGGCCTTTAAAGCTATGTATGGTTGTATACCGTATGCTGTCAGAAACTGCCCCATCATAAGGAGCAATATTATTAGCCCAACGTTTATCGGTGATCGATGCAGAAGCGGAACGAATTCCCACTTTCGGAGAAAGAATTACGATGTCGCGTCTCGGATAATTATCACGATCTAATTGGTCGAGGATGTTCACAAGCTGCTTCTGTTGCTGAGACCGGGTAGAGTAGTACATTATCGTAGGTTCTACCCGATCATCTGGGCGAAGAATACGCGAATAGCCTGGTGACAGCCTTCCTAAAAGATAGGATAGCGTCGCAATGCGTGGAGTGTTCCTACAATTAACTCGAAGAGAAAATCTAGCAAATGTCCCCAACCTCTCTCGGAATAGTCTATCTATAAGATCTCGATCCTGACCGTACAACATCTGCCGTTCAAAATCGCCAAAGAACATCCAGCTACCTTGTTTCAAACTACCTTTTAGTGTTAAATCAAAAACATCAAGGTATGAATAGTTTAATAAGTCTTGAAGTTCATCAACTATTAGTACGTCGAACTGGGCTTCGGCCGAGTTTGATTCAAGTAGCTTGGCGACAGCAGCGTCAGGTAAGTCTACTTTCCAAAAGGTGTCATCTACATCAATAGGTAAAGGGATTCCAGCCACGCTTAGTAGGTGCTGGTGTAACGTCCTCACAGTAACATTTTCGCGCTGAGCAATAGCTTGGCTCGATACCCATCGCCCAAGAAGCCGGTTAAAACAAATAAACAGAACTTTTTTTCCTGAATCTGCCGCTCGTCGTGTCGCTTCGAGAGCTAGAAGAGTCTTCCCTGTGCCTGCAGGTCCAGAAAATAGAACTCTTTCGTTATCAGTCATTGCATCAAGTGCTATAAACTGCTCTTCGGTATAGCGCAGGATTTCCGCATGCTTTCGAGCCTGCCGATCAGTAGCTTTCTCTAAAAACTCAAAGTTCGGGCGAAGTATTCTAGCAATAGCAGCAGCTTGTTGTTTATTCGGAAAACGGTCTTCATCATTGAACCAGCGCACCGAAGGCTGCGAATCAAGTAATAACCTAGCATTCCGCATAATTCCTAACACCAGTTTCGGAAGCGAAGACTTACATAATTTCGTAGCATCGATGACCTGCCACGAGTGCCACTCATCGGACGTCACGGTGAACTCAATCGATGGAAAAGCAACTGCTGACCAAAATGGCACACGAGAAAGTTTATGATCACTTCGTACTACATGCTGGCGTAGACTGTGCATACCTTCAGAAGATTGTTTAAAGGGACCGCGGGGATCACCCCTTTCCTCTTTACCGTAATACCATAGACCATCTTCTCGGCGAACCGAATTAGAAGCTTTCACTTCAAGACAAAGAACGCCAAATTTAGGAATAACAATTACAAAGTCTACCTCACCAGTGACTTGCCGCCGATGATGAGCAATATCTAGAGAATGAAGTACAATCCAATCTTTTGTATCAGGGTCATCTAATAGGAGCTCAAAGATTTCTCTTTCACCTGGACTACGACAAGATTCCGGAATAAAGGAAGGTATCATTCGCGCCATAACTAGTACCCTATTTCCATCAAAACCCCAATTTGGTCATAAGAAACTTTATAATTGTCAGTGACTATATCCGTAATATGAAATGCAGAAATGGAACCACCATCTTCATCCTTTAGTTTAAAGTGCATTTCACCATCGCGTTCCAGTGATTCCAAGGATGTTGTTTTAATTTTATTCAAAAGCATTCGTCTTATGATGTAACCTGCTCGTCGATGAGCATTATCAATGTCTCCCATCGCTGACCATAGCTCTAGTGCCCGCTCCTCAATCCCAGCAAATGAAAGGACCGCAAAAAAATCTTCAAACTTTCGCGGCCTAATGCACTTAGATGAGAGCCAATAATGTATGTTGGCTGGGCGCACCTGAGCTGATCCTTGCGATTCTAAATCAACGCTAATATACTTCGATAGCTCCCACCTGCTCTCAACTCCATATTTTTCAATTGCATTAGATACTATTTTTTTCTTCCATTCAGATTGCTCAGATCGACGTATGCTATACATTTCACCCATAATTCGATCAGCAAGCATTGCGACATAATCCCCACCCCCAGATGTTCGTAGAACTATATAATCACCTGACTTCAATTCACTTGCCGGGACGTGCTTTATTATGGGTTTCTCTATTTCAGACGTATCAATAACAAGCGATGAGTGACCACTATCAGTTGCAATGAAAACTGCTCGCCATCCGTTCAGATAACACAAACAAGCCGGTACGACTTCGTCATCGTCTCCTAAATTCTCCTTAAAGAATTGAGTGATACCACGACAAGGTGGAAAAGGAGGAATTACATCTTCAGGTAGTAAACTATTATGAGGCTTTTCAACTATATCTGAACCACTAATAACAACAGGCATCTTTCCAACATTGTGACTACGAATATTTCCACTAGCACTATCAGAGCCATGTAGAAATAGAGGAGCCGGCTCCCAAGAATCCTTAATCCAACTTGGCACTATTACATGAATAAAATCGGCACATGGCGCTAAAAAAATGTGTTCAGGGAACCAACCACATGGACCAATAACAACTAACGTACTGTAAAGAAACTTATTACGAAGCTGCGATGTGCTTGCAACAATAGCATTTTTGAAAGCCTCGGTTTCGTTTAGGTAATTTATGACCTCACCATTGATGCGAGAATTACTGTGAGTCAGACCAAACTGCTTACTTTCATAAGAAATTTTCTCAAGAGGCTCAAGAAACGGAGATTTATAATCGATACTCAAGCTATCCAACTGTTTAATAACAACTTCAAACTCTTCATACATATCAGGATACTTCTGCTTACAGAGGGCTCTCTTCTTATATATTTCTGACCAATCAATCCTTAAGGCCTTTGACGCAATACGAAAGGGCAATGGTGTAGAACATAAAGCAAACCCAAGCTGGCGTATAGGACCGAGAGTTTGTCGCCAAAATTCATCTGCTATTTCATCCCCTAGCGAATTAATAAAATTTCGCAACAAAAAAGAAAAGTCTGCTAAAGCTGCATGATTTACTCTATGGCGAATTATTTTGCACTTAGAAATATTTTCGTAGACATCAGTAGCGCCTATAACATCAAGATGTGTCATTTAACTTTCTCCCTAAATGCGACAACTTCCACACCAGGAGGGGGATTGCACTCAGGAAGTGCCATTTCACTGCTGCTACTATTTTGAGATATTCTCGAATTAATAGCCCCAATTGCATCATTAAAATTATTATCAGCACGATCAAGAATGACAACTTGATTACAGCCACTTAAACTACTACTCAAATTCAAAAAACCAAGTGCGCCATCAAAGACAGTAGTCATTTTCATGTTTAACACTTCTTTATTAAAAGAGTCGGTCGGTAACAGCATTGATCGATGTAGCTGAGTGGCGGTACTAAACTGATCAATTCGGAGAATGTCTTGCAAGCTTCCTGAAATATAGTGTTTTCCATTTACATAGAAATCTAAAGGCGTCTTACATACTTCATTCTCAAGCCTTTTTTTAGATCCAATAATCTTACAAGAGGGCTTCCCGAACGCTTTTATACCAGAGTCTTCATCCTTCCAGAAAAGAAAGTTAATGAGTTCGTTCTTTAAATCAGAATTTGTTTTTTTTTGCTTGGATGGCAGTTCCCCCGAGTGTTTAGAAAATTGCACTCGATAGGAATTATTTTTGTCAACAAGATGGGTTAGCGACCCACCTTTTTCAGACTGAACCTGAACTCTAAGGTACAATAGACCATGATATTTTTCAGAACCTTTCAGGACCCCTTTCATACCTTTTCTTTCACTCTGAAAGTATAGAACCGGCGTTCCGGAAGGGGCGCCTGCTAAAACCTCAAAATGATCACCTTTTGACAAGGGATAAAATTGGCTTTGAGAATTATTAATTACCGACCCCAAACAAGTTAACGCAGCCCCAAATGCCCTTGTTGGAACTATGATAGCAATAACATTAGTATATGATTCATGGATATTTGAGGGTAAATCAATATGCTTGCCAACTCTAACAAAATATTCTGCCCAGGAAGGTAGAGTCACCCATCTTCCGAATTTGTCAAAATGCAGTTCAATCGACGAAGTAAAATCCATTTTATTTCCAAAGAAATTTTCTCATAAAAGGTCACTTGGCTATTGTCTATTTAAAGATAAATTAACTTATAGAGAACATTCTATTTAGAAAGTTAAACCAAAAATGAAAAGAGTGGAACCCTGCTAGAAATAGCTAGATTTCAAACCCATGAATACTGCCGAAATTGAAGCATCACCATAGACGGCTTCGACTTACTTATGCATGGATATCCTCGTGGTAGATTTGTCATTCAGCGAACGTATTCTGTAGCAGCCTCATTACAATTAACTTTTCTATACAACCATTTATAGTTATGTGATTTTTGCTTAAAATTTTTTATTTTCCAAATACTCAACAGAGTCAGAGTTACTGCTAGTACTCTAAAACCATCCATTACGCATAGAGATGATGGAATGCCGATGAAAAACCTTATTTCGATTGTGACTATGATTAAGAAAATTAGCGGTTCTTTCCCCACTATTGGAACCGCAACACGCTACCGCCCAGCCGGATACAGAGCACACCAAAAGCTTCAGTTGTCGGATGTTCGCTAGTACATAGCCAGGATGGCGCTTTTCTGTGATTGAGTTCAAGCCTAAGAGGCGCGTTTGTGTCCGCTTTTGAGATGATATGCGACTGGACTAGCAGATCAGCGGTGCGCGGCCCAAATCATTAGTGCCGATTTGTCGAACCCGACTGGTTTGGTGGATGGGCTCGATAGGAGGTTTCGGGCCGGCGGCGGGCAGGATTCGGCCCATCCTTGGGCCTCACCCCCTGCGGGGGCGCTTGCAGAGCAAGCGTCCAAATCGGCTGTCCTGCCGATTTGTCGAACCCGACGCTTTAGCGAACGATCCCCGCGTTTCATGAACACAAAAAAAAAAGGGCCCACCTTTTGGGGCGGGCCCTTTTTTTTGTGTTGGTGGAGGCGGCGGGGATCGAACCCGCGTCCGCAAGTCCTCCATTCTCGGTCCTACATGCTTAGTCTCTTCTTTAATTTACCCTTGCCGTTACCGAAGGACAGGTGCGACTCGGGGAGCCTGGGATGTTTGTTTAACAGCTCCGGCCCAGACAACCTTCACTGCGATCCTGAATTTTTGACAGTCAGTTGAGCCGTTCAGGCACAGCCCAGTGACTGCCGGACCGGTTAAGGGGTCCAGTTTTGAAGGATTAGGCTGCTAGAGCGTAACCTTCGTAGTTGTCATCGTTTGCAACTATGAGTTTGCAGCTTTGGTTTAACGAGATTCGCTACCATCTCGGCATGCACCTTGAACTTTGTAACCCGCGTCGAAGCCATGTCGCCCCCGAAAACGGTTCACCGAAAGTTCCGGTGGTGTCGGCTTAATGCTGCCGACGGTCGCGGATTTCAAGGGTTTGGTTACCCTGGAAAGCGCGAGGTGGCGCAGTCTAGCACGCCACTTTCTTTCAAAACACCCATCTTTCAACACACCTATCATTACACAGCCAAAGCAGGCCGCGTTGGCGGAATCAGGTGTTGTAGGCTTTCATCACCCGTTCTTTCTGACGGTTCCAGTCGCGCTCTTTCATGGTGGCGCGCTTGTCGTGGAGTTTCTTGCCTTTCACCAGGGCGATGTCGGCTTTCACTTTGTTGCGCTTCCAGAACAGTGACAGGCACACCACGGTGTAACCCTGCTGTTCGGACTGGCCTCTCAGCTTGTCGATTTCACGGCGGTGCATCAGCAGTTTGCGGGTGCGCGTTGGATCCGCGATCACGTGAGTGGAGGCGGTGTTCAGCGGCGTGAAGTGGGCACCAATCAGCCAGGCTTCGTCGTCTTTGAAGATGACGTAGCTGTCGACCAGTTGCGCTTTGCCTTCGCGCAGGCTTTTCACTTCCCAGCCCATCAGTTGCAGGCCCGCATCGACTTTTTCGGCGATCTCGTAGTCGTGGCGTGCCTTCTTGTTCTGGGCAATGGTACTGCTGCCGGGTTGCGGCTTTTTCTTGGCTTTACTCATAACCGTCCATTATACAGGCCCTGATGCCGCCAGGGCTATAAGGCGCAACACTGTCTTCGCGCATTTGCTGGGCCCAAACGCAGCGATTCAGCCACAACTTGAGGCACAATAAGCAGCGACTGCGGGAGGTGCGCTATGTTGTTCGGGTTTCTCATACTGATGGTTTACTGGCTGGCCGGTGAGCTGATTACCGCAGCCATTGGCTGGCCGGTGCCGGGCAATGTGGTTGGGCTCTTGCTGTTGTGGATCAGCCTGACGATTTATCGCCGTGTGCCCGAAGGCCTGGCCGATGCCAGCCGTTCGCTGATCCGTTACCTCACCTTGCTGTTTGTGCCCGCCGGGGTCGGCCTGATTCAACATTGGGACCGGCTGATGAGCAACGGCCTGTGGATGATTCTGATCATCACCATCAGCACGGTGGCGGCTGCCTTGGTGATGATCGGGCTGTTTAAACTGCTGAAGGCACCCGGCGCATGATTGCTTCTATTCAAACCTTGCTGGCCATCAGTATGACCGTGGGCGTCTATCTGGCGGCTGAGCAGTTGTATATCAAGGCCGGGCGCAATGCTCTGCTGCATCCGGTCATTATCAGTATTTTCAGTTTGATGGGTGCTATCACCCTGCTCGGCTGGGATTACCCCCAGTACCAGCAGGACACCCGTTTTATTCATTTTCTGCTCGGCCCGGCTACGGTTGCCCTGGCAGTGCCGTTGCACGAGAACATGGCGCTGATTCGCAAGATGGCAGTGCCGTTATTGCTGGCCTGTTTCAGCGGTGCTTTGGTGGCGTCGGCCAGTGCGGTGGTGTTGGCGTGGTGGATAACCGGCGATGAAGTGCTGGCGCTCAGTATGAGCGCTAAGTCGATCACCACGCCCATCGCCATCGGTATGGCCGACAGCCTGGGCGGCAGCGGCTCGCTGGCGGCCGGTTTGGTGTTGCTGGCCGGTGCCGTTGGCACCCTGATTCTGCCGGCGCTGATGCGGCTGTGCCGTCTGCACGACCATGCCTTATATGGCTTTGTGCTGGGGGTAACCGCGCATGGTTTTGGCACCGCTCAGGCGTTCGAAAAGTCGATTACCTGCGGTGCCTTTGCTGGCCTGGCGATGAGTTTAACCGGGGTGATTACCGCCTTTCTGGTGCCGCCGTTGGTGCCGTTCTGGCTGCTGTGACTCTGCGTTATTAAGACAGCGCACGCAGCATTAAACCAGCGCGCTGGCCGACCGGTACTTTGGGGTTCGGGAAGACGATGCATTCGGGTTGTTCACCGACCCGGTATTCACGTTCGCCATCGCGCCAAATCAAAGTGCCCGGTTCATATTCGGTGAAGTTCAGCGCATCGTCGGGCACAAAAAACTCCCACTGATCGCTGGTCACTTCAATAGAGTGACACACCTCGAATTGCGTAACCGGCCGCTTGGGTTCGGCTGGCAATGGTTCACCGGCAATCAATTCGCGCAGCGCATAGTCGATACCGCTGTAACGCTTTAAATCGTTCTCGCCAAAGGGCTTCACCTGACCCAGTTCCAGCGTGAAACTCTCGGCGCCGTATTTCAGTGATGAGAAGGATGAAAAGGTATTGCCCTCTTCGTTCTGCAACAGCACGGTTTCAATATCCGAACGCGACAAAAAAGCCTGCTGATTCGCTGGCAGGGTTCGGCCTGGCACGAAAGGATAAACCGCAAAGCGTTCGCGTTGGCTGCCGCGAATGGCGGTGTGCAAATCGTAGTGATAACGCTGCTTTACCGTGACCGGTTCGCTGGCGTAAAAGTTAGCGACAAAGGCTTCAAGTTTCGCCGCCCGTTTTACTTCTTTTAAGCCGGTGTCGTACTGCTGCCAATCGCCGGCAAAAAGCCGGTTCATATTCACATCGGTAAAACGTTTGGCTGCTTGCATCGCCCAGGGATTACCGAGAATAAAAAGCACTCGCTGGCCGACTTTCTGTTCTTCTTCGAGTACATCGCGGACGATGTCGCGGACTATTTCAATCGGCGCGGTTTCATTGCCGTGCACACCACAGGAAATTACCAAAGAGGTATCGCAGGCGGTGTTGGGTTCAACGCGCAATACGCCGCTGTCGAGCAGCGCTACCTCGGTGCCGGCGCTGAGAATTTCGAAATTGGCATTGACCTCAGCATCGGCGGTCGCCAGGCAATGTTCCAGAAAATTTTCGTAGGAACCGAACACAATTGACCTCTATTAAAAAAGGCCGCGATGCGGCCTGTCTGTCGTTACCCTTAACGCGGCCGTAAATGACCGAGCAAGCGTTTTTCCAACTGCTTGAAGAAATAGAAGATGGTGAACGTCAGGCACAGATAAATCAGCGCAACAAAGATGTACGCCTGGAAGGGTGCGTAAAAGCGCGCATAAATATCGCGGGCGGCACCGGTCAGGTCGATGATGGTCACCGTCGAGGCGATGGCGCTGGAGTGCAGCATAAACACCACCTCGTTACTGTAAGCCGGAATCGCACGGCGGAACGCACTGGGCAAAACGATGCGCCGCATGCGCTTGGCCGAACTCATGCCGTAGGCCTTGGCTGCTTCAATTTCACCACGCGGCGTGGCTTCGATGGCGCCACGGAAAATCTCGGTGGTATAGGCGGCGGTGTTGAGCGTGAAGGCGATCAGACAAGGATAAAAAGCGCGTTCGAAAATCACCCAGAATACCGACTCCTGTATGCCGTCAATCAAGGTCACGCCGTAGTAAATCATATAGAGCTGAATCAACAGTGGCGTGCCGCGAAACACATAGGTGAAACACCACACCGGCCAGTTGATCCACCATTTTTTTGAGGTGCGCATAATGGCCAGCGGTACCGCCAGACACAAACCTATGATCAGCGACAGAAACACCAGTTGAACGGTATTAACCAAACCATCCCAATAATGTTCCAGGGTGGTGGGTGTGAATATTTTGAAGTACTCAAGCAATGCATCCAGAAATTCCATCGATCAGCCCTCCACCACGCCGACGCTGTAGCGGCGTTTTAGTTGAAGGAAGACCCATTCCGATACAGAGGTCAAGGCGAGATAGACCAGAGCAACCGGCACAAAAAAGATGAAGGGTTCGCGGACCGTTTTGGCTGCTGCGGTGGCCAGGTTCACCATGTCCGCCAGGCCAATCACGCTGACCAGAGCCGTGGTTTTTAACAGCACCTGCCAGTTATTGCCCAGGCCCGGCAAAGCGTGGCGCATCATCTGCGGAAACATGATGCGACTGAAGACCTGCCATCCGGTCAT
This sequence comes from Saccharospirillum sp. HFRX-2, assembly GCF_043196805.1. Classification (NCBI taxonomy): domain Bacteria; kingdom Pseudomonadati; phylum Pseudomonadota; class Gammaproteobacteria; order Oceanospirillales; family Saccharospirillaceae; genus Saccharospirillum; species Saccharospirillum sp. HFRX-2. Next base: position 885,071 of record NZ_JBEBMU010000001.1, on the reverse strand, counting down.
ACCGTAGGCTTTGCCGGCTTCAATCTGACCGTTTTCCACGGCCATAAAAGCACCGCGGAAGGTTTCACTCATATAGGCACCAAAAATAAAACCGATGGTGGCAACGCCGGCGACGAAGGGATTGACCTGGAAGAAAATATCTAATTGGCCACCACTGATTTCGTAAACCCAATCAGACAGGGCGTTAATGCCGATCTGGCCGCCGAAATAAATCAGCATCATCAACACCAGATCGGGGACACCGCGAATAACGGTGGTGTAGAGCGTCGACAACCAACGCAGGGGTCGCTTTGCCGAGAGCTTTCCGCTCGCGCCCAGCAACCCCAAAATAACGGCGATCAATAAGGATAGAAACGCCAACTCAATGGTCAGAATGGCGCCTTTGAAGATGGACGGGCCATAACCGTGTAGATCCAGCATAGTGTGTGCTCTGTGGTCTCAGTGTCGGGCTTAATTTTTGTTATTCAGGCCCGATAAAAAACGAGTCGGCTTGCGTTTGGTATTCATCCACGCCAAACGTAAACCGGCTAAGGGCCCGGCATCCGGCCAGGCCCTCTTCCAAGCTAGCGCTTAGATTTTGATGTTGGAGTCGAAGTATTTCTCCATGATGGCGTCATAGGTGCCATCGTTTTTGAACTTCTCCAGTGCTTCGCTGACGGCTTCTTCCAGCGCAGTATCACGCTTGCGGAATGCAGCACCAACGCCTTCGCCGAGGATGCTGGCCGGCTCGGAGAAGTCTTCGCTGACCTGGCTGATGCCATCGGTGCCTTCAAGCAGACCTTGACCGGCCAGGACGTCGATGAACATGGCATCCAGACGGCCGCCTTCGAGGTCAACCAAAACATCATCAGCCGTGGTGTAGCGAACGATTTCAGCGTCGCCGTGCAATTCCGTCAGGTAGGTGTCCTGAATGGTGGCGCGCTGTACACCGATGCGAGTGCCGGCGGTGTTTTCAGCATCGAAACCATTGCCATCAACCGCAAAGAAAGCGGACGGCGTGGTGTAGTACGGATCGGAGAACAGAACGCGCTCGGCACGCTCAGGGTTAATCGACATGGACGAGAAGATCATGTCGTATTTACGCGCCAGCAGGCCCGGAATAATACCGTCCCAGGCTTGAATAACCCATTCGCAATCCTGACCGGTGATTTCGTTGCACACAGCGTTGCCCAGTTCGATTTCGAAACCAGTCAGCTCACCGTTGGTATCGCGGTATTCGAACGGCGGATAAGGCGCATCCACACCCACACGAATCACGTCGTAATCTTCTGCAAATACCGTTGTGCTCAGGGCCAGCATAGCGGCCACTGTCATCAGTGCTTTTTTCATTCTCGTTGACTCCAGTTGTTATCATTCGGTCAGTGATGGCTGACCTTCGTCGTTAAAACAAAACGCCTTGTGGGCGCTTGCGCTCTCTCGGTTTACGGCTGTTATTCACCCATCCGCACAGGACAGGCCTAGCCCTTCGATTGCTGAGCTGAAGTGGCTCAGTAACTCGGGGATATAAACTGTTTGAAGCGTTCGGATTTGGGGTTCTTGAAGACTTCCTGCGGATCGCCCTCTTCTTCAATCCGGCCCTGGTGCAAAAACATCACCTTATTCGACACATCCCGGGCGAAGGCCATTTCATGGGTCACCACCACCATGGTGCGACCTTCCTCAGCCAAACCACGCATCACCTTGAGCACTTCACCGACCAACTCAGGGTCGAGTGCCGAGGTGGGTTCATCAAACAGCATCACTTCGGGGTTCATCGCCAGCGCCCGGGCGATGGCGGCACGTTGCTGCTGACCACCAGACATATGGGCTGGATAATAATCGCGGCGGTCATAAAGACCGACCCGATTCAGATGTTCTTCAGCGCGCGCCGTGGCTTCAGCGCGGCTGACGCCGAGCACATGAATCGGCGCTTCAACAATATTCTGCATAACGGTCATATGTGACCAGAGATTAAAACTCTGAAACACCATCGACAGCTGTGAGCGGATGCGTTCAACCTGGCGGATATCAGCCGGTTCGCGCAGACCGTGACGATTGGTTTTGAAACGGACGCTGTCACCATGAACCCGCAACTCGCCGGAAGTGGGGATTTCCAGCATGTTCATACAACGTAGAAACGTACTTTTACCGGAACCGGACGAGCCGATAACAGAGATAACGTCGCCCTTGTCCGCTTCCAATGAAATGCCTTTAAGGACTTCGACATCACCAAATTGCTTATGGATATCGGTGGCCAACAGCGGGGCGGTTGCCTGACCCATCTGATTCTCCTGGTCGGTCTCTCACTTGGACTGGCAAGGATCTGCTCGCCAGAAGGTCCTTCGAGAGAGGATGGTTTATTGTTCATTTCTGGCGCAAGGATAGTGCGCAAAGCCCCAGGTCGATGCAACACACTCTGGAGCCACCGCTTTTCATCATAGCGACGCCATCCGTTGGCCGCCCCGTTCGCCGGTTGTCCAAGGCGGGCCAAGCAACTCTTAAGCCAGATTCGAATTTCTAGCATAATTAACTGCACCGCTCCATTACTAAGCCACAGACAAGGCGCAGCTTTTACTGACAGAATCTTGTCAGACTCCAAAAGCGCTTCATTATTGCCCTGAACGAGCCTAATAACGGCGATCACTGGCCGCAGCAGTGCGTTTGCCCTATTGTGAGGCTTGTTTTATTCTCACGCACCAATTTGAACCAGTTATAAGCTTATAACACGCTAAAACGGCCCACTCATATGGTGGCCCTGTTTTTGCTGTTGGCTTTGGTTCATGGGCGCCGTCCTCACCGGGGTCCGACTTGCTCAAAGCCCATCGTGGGCTGTTCATCCATCTAGGAGAGTCATAATAATGAAAAAAGGCATACCCATTCTTGTGGTAGTCATCGCTATTCTGGCCGCCGCTGTTTGGTGGTTCAGCAGCTCTGACGACCAACAGGTCGCCGAAGCCACCACCTTTGTTTATTGCTCAGAAGCCAGTCCTGAAGGCTTTAACCCGGCGTTCTACACCTCCGGTACCACCTTCGATGCTGCTGGTCGCACCATGTTCAACCGTCTGGTTGAGTTCGAGCGCGGTGGTACCGCAGTCGTTCCGGGCCTGGCTGAAAGCTGGGACATTTCCGACGACGGCCTGACTTACACCTTCCACCTGCGTGAAGGCGTTAAGTTCCACACTAACCATGGTTTCGAGCCGAGCCGCGACTTCAACGCTGAAGACGTGCTGTGGAGCTTCAACCGTCAAATGGACGAAAGCCACCCGTACCACGGCGTGTCCAATCAGGATTACTCCTACTTCGGTTACATGGGCATGGCTGATGCCATCGAATCGCTGACCGCTCCGGACGACATGACTGTTGTCTTCCAACTGAGCGCTCCGAACGCGCCTTTCCTGGCCAACATGGCGATGGACTTCGCCTCCATCGGTTCGGCTGAATACGCCGACGCCATGATGGAAGCCGGTACGCCGGAACAGGTTGACCAACTGCCGATTGGCACCGGTCCGTTCATGCTGACCGATTACCAGCAAGACGCCGTTATCCGTTACACCGCCAACCCGACTTACTGGGAAGGCCCGGCTGAGATCGATCGTCTGGTGTTCTCCATCACTCCGGACGCCAGCGTGCGTTATGCCAAGCTGAAGTCAGGCGAGTGCCACCACATGGTATTCCCGAACCCGGCCGACATCGCTGAAATGCAGGACGACCCGAACATCAACGTCATGTCCGCTCCGGGCCTGAACGTGGGTTACCTGGCGTTCAACACCGAAAAACCGCCGTTCGACAACAAGCTGGTGCGTCAGGCTCTGAACATGGCCACCAACAAAGAGTCCATCCTGGAAGCGGTTTATCAGGGCGCTGGCGAAACTGCCAAGAACCCGATCCCGCCGACCATGTGGTCTTATAACGACGACGTTGTCGACTACGAATACGATCCGGAGCGCGCCCGTGAGTTGCTGGCTGAAGCCGGCTACCCGAACGGTTTCTCCACCGACATCTGGGCGATGCCGGTACAGCGTCCTTACAACCCCAACGCTCGCCGTATGGCGGAACTGATCCAGGCTGACTGGGCCGCTGTTGGTGTTGACGCTGAGATCGTTTCTTACGAATGGGGTGAATACCTCGACCGTACTTCCAATGGCGACCACCAAACCGCCATGCTGGGCTGGACAGGCGACAATGGTGATCCGGATAACTTCCTGAACACCCTGCTCGGCTGCCAGGCTGCGGCGACCGGTGGCAACATCGCATTCTGGTGCAACCAAGAGTTCAACACTCTGGTGAACGACGCTCTGCGTGTTGCTGATCCTGAACAACGCACTGCGCTGTACGAACAAGCTCAGTTGGTGTTCAAAGAAGAAGCGCCGTGGATCACCGTTGCTCACTCTGTTGTTTATGAGCCGATGAGCCCCGCTGTTCAGGGCTACAAGATGAGCCCGTTTGGCGTACACCGTTTCTATGGTGTGAGCCTGGCCGAGTCTGAATAAGACCGGTCAACAATAATGACAGACCTTCTCAGGGCGGCAGTTATACTGCCGCCCTTTCTCGTTTCAGGTTAGCCACATGCTGCATTTCTTTTTCCGACGCCTGGGGATGGTGATCCCAACCTTTATCGGGGTGTCTTTGTTCGCCTTCGCCCTGATCCACCTGATCCCTGGCGATGTCGTCACCATCATGGGTGGCGAACGCGGTGTTTCTCCCGAGAAACGCGCCGAACTGGAAGCCATGCTCGGCCTTAACAAGCCGCTCTGGCAACAGTACTTCATCTACATTGGTAACATCCTCCAGGGCGATCTGGGCACGTCCTATGTCACCGGCAAACCGGTGCTGAGTGAATTTATGGCCCGTTTTCCAGCCACACTGGAACTGACTTTCTGCGCTGGCGTCTTCGCTGTCGTCGTCGGCCTGACGCTGGGCATTCTGGCGGCCATCCGTCGCGGCGGCTGGCTCGACCATACGGTGATGACCATTTCTCTGGCCGGCTATTCGATGCCCATCTTCTGGTGGGGTCTGCTGCTGATTCTATTGTTCTCGGTCACCCTCGGCTGGACGCCGGTATCCGGTCGTATGGACGTGATGTTCTGGGTCGAGGACGTCACCGGCTTTATGTTGATCGACACTCTGTTATCGCCGGCCAAAGGGGCTTTCGCCTCGGCGCTGCAACATCTGCTGCTGCCGGCCATTGTGCTGGGCACCATTCCCATGGCGGTGATTGCGCGGATGACGCGTTCGTCCATGCTTGAAGTGCTCGGTGAAGACTACATCCGCACCGCCCGCGCCAAAGGCCTGAGCAAAGGCCGCATCGTTGCCAAACACGCCTTGCGCAATGCGCTGATTCCGGTGATCACGGTCATGGGTTTGCAGGTGGGTATGCTGCTCTCCGGCGCCATTCTGACCGAAACCATCTTCGCCTGGCCGGGCATCGGTAAATGGCTGATCGAAGCCATCAACCGACGCGATTACCCGATCGTTCAGGGCGGCCTGCTGTTGATCGCAACGCTGATCATTGTCATCAACCTGCTGGTTGATCTGATGTACGGCGTGGTCAACCCGCGCGTCCGCCACAGCAAATAAGGAGCCGGTCATGACCCAAACACTTGCTACCAAACCGGTTTCGCCGCTGGCCGAATTCTGGTCTTACTTTTCCAGCAACAGAGGTGCTCTGGCGGGCCTGGGATTTATCCTGGTCATTGTGCTGCTGGCGATCTTTGCCGACTTTGTGGCACCGCATCACCCGCACGAACAGTTCCGCGACTTTATTCTCACGCCCCCGTCCTGGACTGACGGCGGCACCAGCCAGTTTCTGCTCGGTACCGACGGCGTCGGCCGCGATATTCTGTCGCGCCTGATTCACGGCGCCCGTCTGTCGCTGCTGATCGGCCTGGTGATTGTCACCCTGTCGCTGGCCATGGGCATCTGCCTTGGCCTCGCGGCGGGTTTCTTCGGTGGCGCCATCGATAGCGCGGTGATGCGCGTCGCCGACGTGCTGCTGTCCATGCCGCCGCTGCTGTTGGCCATTGCCGTGGTTGCCATCCTTGGACCGAGCATCGTCAACTCCGGTCTGGCGCTGTCGCTGGTGTATCTGCCGCACTATGTCCGCTTAACGCGGGCGTCAGTGCTCAGTGAAATCAATAAGGATTATGTGGTGTCATCGCGCGTCGCCGGGGCATCGTCGTTGCGGCTGATGTTTATCACCATCCTGCCCAACTGCCTGGCACCCTTGATCGTTCAGGCCACGCTGGGCTTTTCCAACGCCATTCTCGATATGGCCGCACTCGGCTTCCTCGGTCTGGGCGCTCAGCCGCCGCTGCCGGAATGGGGCTCCATGCTGGCCACGGCGCGCGAATTTATCCAAAGCGCCTGGTGGGTTGTGACCTTCCCCGGCCTGGTGATTCTGCTGACGGTACTGGCATTCAATTTGATGGGCGATGGCTTGCGCGATGCCCTCGATCCCAAACTCAAACAATAGGAGACCGCAGTGACAGATCACGCTAACAACCTGCTGTCGGTCGATCAGCTCAGCGTTACCTTCGGCACCGGTAAGAAGCCTTTCACGGCGGTCGATCGCATCAGTTATCAGGTCGATGCGGGCGAAGTCGTCGGCATTGTCGGTGAGTCCGGCTCGGGCAAGAGTGTGTCGTCGTTGGCACTGATGGGCCTGATCGATTTTCCCGGCAAAGTGAGCGCCGAAGGCCTCAGCTTTAAAGGCACCAACCTGCTGACTCTGAGTGAAAAGCAGCGCCGCAAAATTACCGGCGCCGATATTTCGATGATCTTCCAGGACCCGATGACCTCGCTGAACCCGGCGTTCACCGTGGGCAATCAGATTATGGAAGCCATTGAAGTGCATCAGGGTGGCACCACGGCCGAGCGCCGCGAAAAAGCCATCGACCTGCTGCGCCAGGTCGGCATTCCGGCACCGGAAAGCCGCATCAACAACTTCCCGCATCAGCTCTCGGGCGGTATGAGCCAGCGCGTGATGATCGCCATGGCCATCGCCTGCGACCCCAAACTGCTGATCGCCGATGAACCAACCACCGCCTTGGATGTCACCATTCAGGCGCAGATCATCGAGCTGTTGCTGAAGTTGCAGCGCGAAAAACAGATGGGTCTGATCCTCATCACCCACGATCTGGCCTTGGTCGCAGAAGCGGCCGATCGCGTGGTGGTGATGTACGCCGGTCAGATTGTCGAAACGGGACCGGCCAGCGAAATCTTCAAGGCACCGCGGCATCCGTACACCCAGGCGCTGATGCGCTCCTTGCCCGAATCGGCCAGTGGCAGCGACCGCCTGCAAGCGCTGCCCGGTGTGGTACCCGGCGCCAACGACCGCCCCAGCGGCTGTCTGTTGAACCCGCGCTGCCCGTACGCCACCGAGCGTTGCCGCAACGAAGAACCTGGTTATGTTGGCCCCGAAGGTCGCCAGGCCAAGTGCTTCTTCCCATTGGATGATAACGGGAGGCCCGCCGCATGACGGACACCCAAAGCACCCGCCCCATCATGCAGGGGCTGGGTCTGAAACAGCATTACAGCGTCAGCCAGGGCGTGATGAAGCCCAAGGGCACCGTCAAGGCGCTCGATGGCGTCAACTTCTCGGTTGAAGCGGGCAAGACACTGGCCGTGGTCGGTGAATCCGGCTGCGGTAAATCGACGCTGGCACGCCTGCTGACGATGATCGAGACGCCGACCGAAGGCGCGCTGGAATTCGACGGCCAGGATCTGCTCAAGCTCGATAAAGCCCAACGCAAAGAACTGCGCCAGCGCATCCAGATCATCTTCCAGAACCCTTATGGCTCGCTGAACCCGCGTAAGAAAGTCGGCACCATTCTGGAAGAGCCACTGGTGATCAACACCCGGCTTAGCAAGGCTGAACGCAAGGAAAAAGCCATTGCTCTGCTGCAGAAAGTCGGTCTGCGTCCGGAACACTATGATCGCTATCCGCACATGTTTTCCGGCGGCCAGCGGCAGCGTATCGCCATTGCCCGTGGTTTGATGATGAACCCGAAAGTGGTGGTCGCCGACGAACCGGTATCCGCGCTCGATGTGTCGGTACAGGCGCAAGTGCTGAACCTGATGATGGATTTGCAGGATGAACTGGGCCTGGCCTATGTGTTTATCTCGCACGATCTTTCGGTGGTCGAACACATTGCCGATGAAGTGATGGTGATGTATCTGGGGAAAGTGGTGGAATACGGCTCGACCGAGCAGATTTTCGGTAACCCGCAGCACCCTTATACCCGAGCCTTGTTGTCGTCGACGCCGCGCATCGAACCGGAAAAACGCATCGACAAGATTCGCCTGACCGGTGAATTGCCGTCACCGCTGAACCCGCCATCAGGCTGCGCTTTCCACGGTCGCTGCCAGTTCGCCAATGAACGCTGCAGTGCGGAAACGCCGGTGCTGAAGGAGCAGAGTGACGCCTCGACCGTGGCCTGTTTTGGCGTGGATGAAGGGCGGTTGCCGTATTTGGCAAGCGCTTAACGCTGAACGGGAGCGGTGCACCGCTCCCGTTCAGCGTCTTCCGAGGAGCAATGCGCCTCTAGTCACACCTCCCAAACTCGCACGCCTGGGCTCTCGCCTGGCGTGCACCTGCCACATTCCCCTGCCCTGATCGAGCCTGAGCGATGGCGTGCCACAGCCGGGCGCTGCGTTCTTCGTTACCGGAATTGACGGTCAAACCGCGCAAGGCGATCTGTTCGGCGGCGGCAAAGCGGCCCTGGCCCAAACGAACCTCGGCGATTTCGGCGTACAAATCCGCTTCACGACTGTCCAAACGCAGGGCGCGCTCCAGCAAAGCAGCCGCTTTATCCCAGTCACGATTGGCCTGGGCGGCCTGCGCCTGGAGGCGCAGGTTATCGACCGCTGAGCGTGGTTGCGGCGCTGTGGGTTGTTCATCAAGATCTGGTGTCAGTCGTCGCTCCTGCTGGATCATGCGATCACTCGGACCGGGCTGGCTGACACAGCCAGCCAGCACCAGAACGGCCAGCAAAGACAGACGCATTAACTGAACAGACGTTCCCATATTGACGGTTTCTCCTCATCGCTTTCGCTCGGGTCGCTGCCGGGTACATCGGCATTGCAGCGACGCTGGGGTTCAGGCTCGGAGCCTTTAATAAACGCCAGGGAACGGGCCCCGTCACAACGTGCCGGTACCACGGCACCACGCTCATTGACGTGCAAATATTCCACTCGGGCCGGCTGACCCCGTCGCTCTTGCAACGGTGCCAGTTCGGTCATCAGTTCCGCCCAGATCGGCAAGGCACCGGACGAGCCAGTCAGGGCCATCGGCGCATTGTTATCGCGACCGACCCAAACCACCGCCTGGCGATCGCCACTGTAGCCGGCAAACCAGGCATCGCGGTTGTCGTCGGTGGTGCCGGTCTTGCCGGCCAGCCACCAGTTCTGCGGCAAGCGCCATTGCAACGACCGAGCGGTGCCGGTGAGGGTGACCTGATGCAAGGCATCCTGCAACAGGAACACCTGTTCCGGATCGAACCGCTGCTCGACGCTTAAATCAAAGCGCTGCAACACACCCTGTTGCGGATGCACCACGGCACGAATAGCGTTCAAGGGCGTATAGAAACCGTTGCCGGAAATGGTCTGATAGAACTGCGCCACCTGATAGGGCGACAAACCATGCGCGCCCAGCATCACCGACGGCACCGGCGGCGGGGCTTCATCGATGCCGAGTCGGTCGATCACATCGAACACCTTGGCCAGACCAACTTCCATACCGAGCCGCGCCGTCGCCTGGTTATAGCTGTTCGACAGCGCATCGACCAACAACGGCGAGCCGTGGCTTTCTTTATCGTAATTGCGCGGCTGCCAGAGTTTGCCGTCGGCGCCGGAGACGGTGACTTCGGCATCGCTGACCGGCGTTGCCAGCGTATAACCCTGCTCCAGGGCAGCCAGATAAACCGCGGGTTTCATCAAGGAGCCCACCGAGCGACGCGCATCCAAAGCGCGGTTAAAACCGGCGACTTCCGGACGGCGACCACCCAGCATGGCGAGCACATCACCGGTGGATGGACGCGATACCAGCGCCGCCGTCTCCAGGGCTTCACCCGGACCCGCGGCCGCTTCAATGGCCGGCAAACGTCGCTCAACCGCGCGCTCCAGGCCCGATTGCGCCAGAGGGTTCAGCGTGGTGAACACCGTCAGCCCTTCGGCCAGCAAGTCTTCTTTGCGATAGCCTTCGGCCAATTGCCGGCGCACCAGATCCATAAAGGCCGGATAGCTGGCCTGACCGGGCGCGGTGCTGATATCGAGCGGTTGATTGATCGCCTGCTGGTAATCGAGCTGCTCGATGATGCCGCTTTCATACCACAGTCGCAGCACCAGATTACGACGCTCTAAAGCGCGCTCGGGATTGCGTCTTGGGTTGTAATAGGACGGCCCCTTGATCAAGCCAACCAGCATCGCCTGCTGATGCAAATCCAAGGCGGGCAGTGGCGTGCCAAAGAAAAACTGCGCGCCCAGGCCAAAGCCATTGACCGAACGCTGTCCCTGCTGGCCGATATAAACCTCGTTCAAATAGGCCTCAAGGATGGTGGCTTTGTCGTAATGCCACTCCATCAACAACGCCATCAGCGCTTCGTTGCCTTTGCGCCACAAGGTTTGCTCCGGCGACAGATAGAGATTTTTGACCAGCTGCTGGGTCAGCGTACTGCCGCCCTGTTCGATGGAGCCGGAGGTCACATTGGCCCACAACGCACGCGCGATGCCGGTAATGGACACGCCGTGGTGTTCAAAGAAGTGACGATCTTCAACCACGATCAAGCCAGCCACCAGCGTCGGCGGCATCACCTGCAATGGCATCAGCAAACGATCTTCGCGATTGCCCGGATAGACCTGACCGATAAAGAGCGGATCCAATCGCGCCAGCAGAATCGGATCGTTACTGATATCGCGAATGCTGTGCAGCGAATCGCCGCTGAAATCCAGCACCAGAATGCGCGACGGCTCGACTTCATCCCAGAAATTAAACCCCCGGGTATGAACGCGTAAGGTCTGGCCGCTGCGCTGATAACGCCCGGGTTGATCGATGCGGCTGGAGGTGCGGTAACCCAGTTGCTCGAGCAACGCCTGCGCCTGGTCCGCACTGAGCGGCGCACCGGCGTAGAGTTCCTGAGCTTCACTGTAGACACGCGCCGGAATGGTGAAGCGCTGGCCTTCAAAGCGTTCGCGCACCACGGCATTGAGATAAAACATCCAGGCAATCAACACCGCCAGGCCAATCAGACAGGCCTGCAATATTCGCCAGCGCCAGCGACGCCAGCGGCTGTCGGGTGAAGATGACTTGGAAGATGAAGGACGACGGGGAGAGTTTCGATTCGGCATGGCGCGGCATTATAAGGCCGGCGTTATGACTTGTCTGCGACCTTCATCCAGGTGCTGTGGATCAAACAGCGCTACGGATCACAACTGACTGCGCTGCCGAACCATCGGTGTGCCGAACCATCGGTGTGCCGAATCATCGGTGTGCCGAAGCAGAGCTCTCACGGCCCAACACCGCTCGCTGATCAAGCATCACATCGACTGCATTGGTATTTATTAATGATACCTTTTAAATATTTTTTGAGACAAAAGTCACATAAAACGCCACTAATGCTGACATAAACGCAAAATCTGATACCTTACAAACTCTTTAAACAAGCCAAGTATCTTCATAATAACCTTACCGAGTAGTAACCCTTGTTTTACCCCTATCTGAATTCTCAAGTCGCCGGAACGCTGCGCTTTCCGCTGGACGACTTTGTTAATGCACTGCGTCTGTTCCGCATCTGGATGGCGCTGGGCTGGAACGACATCCTGGCGCGCTATCGACGGTCGGTACTCGGCCCGCTGTGGCTGACCATCAGCATGGCGGTCACCATTGCGGCCATGGGTCCGCTGTACGGCGGCATCTTTAACGTCGAACTGAAAAATTTCCTGCCGCACCTCAGCCTGGGGTTGATCGCCTGGGGTTTTATCTCGGCGCAACTGATCGAGTTCGGTGAAATCTTCCAGCATTCGGCGCATTACCTGCGCAACATGAAGCTGCCCTTGTCCTTATTCATCCTCAGAGTTCAATACCGTCAGCTGATCATCCTGGGGCACAACCTGGCCATAATTCCGGTGCTGTTTGTGATTCTCGGTCGGCCCGTCAACCTGAACATCTTGCTGCTTATTCCCGGCCTGGCTCTGATCACCATCAACTGCTTTTTCATGGGCCTGATCATCGGTTTTTTCTGCACCCGCTTTCGCGATATGCAGCCGGTGTTGACCAGCCTGATGAACCTCTTCTTCTTCGTCACGCCCATCGTCTGGCATCCCGATCAATTGTCCGGTCAGCGTCGACTGATCGCCGAACTCAATCCGCTGGCCATCTATGTCGATCTGATTCGCGCCCCGGTGATCGGCCAGGCACCGGCGATTCACGACTGGGGTTTTGCGTTGGGCAGCGCGCTGCTGTTGATGTTGCTGGCCGTCTATCTGCTCAAGCGCAGCGGCCATCGACTGGTGTACTGGCTATGAGAAAACGCATGAACATCGCTCTGCGCCAGGCGCATATTCGCTTCCCGATTTACGAGTCCGACGACCGCTCATTCAAGCGAACGCTGCTGTCGGCGGCCGGTGGTCGCATTCTCAAAGGCGACAAAGACCGCGTCGAAATTGAAGCCCTGAACAACATCAACCTGAGCATAGAACAAGGCGAGAAGGTCGCGCTGTTGGGCCACAACGGCAGCGGCAAAACCACCTTGCTGCGCGTGCTTGCCGGAGTCTACACGCCGGTCTGCGGTGAGGTTGTCATCAACGGGCGGGTCACCAGCCTGCTCGATTCGATGCTCGGTATGGATGCGGAGTTGACCGGTCTGGAAAACATCCAGATGCGCCTGCTCTTTATGGGCAAAAACAAACAGCAGACTGAGGCGCTGACCGACAGCATCGTCGATTTCAGTGAACTGGGCGACTTTATCTACATGCCGGTACGCACCTATTCCAGCGGCATGGTGCTGCGTTTGGCCTTCGCCATTTCTACCAGCGTGCCCGCGGACATTCTGTTGATGGACGAATGGATGAGTGTGGGTGACGAACACTTTCGCGACAAAGCCGAAGCGCGGCTGAAAAGTTACGTCGATGCCGCCGGCATTCTGGTGATGGCAACACACGACGAACAACTGGCACTGCGCTCCTGCAATCGAATCATCCGCATGGTACATGGCTCCATCAAAGAGGACCGTGCGGTATGACCCGCCTGCAACATTTTGAGTTCAACGTTGAGCACATCGACAAGCGCGTGCTCTTTGCCGCCGAGTCTTTCCGGCCACTGATTCGTGGCAGTCGTGGTCTGAATATTCCGCCGCAACGAGACATCAGCCTGAATCAACTGGCGCACTGTTTCCCCAATCATCACTTCGCCCGCTTTACCGACATTCAGGCCATCCAGTTGCGCGTCTCCCGGGTGATCGGTGACGGCCATATTCAGGTCTATTTTGTCGACGCCCTAGGCACCAACACCCTGGTACTGAACTGGGCGGTCAGCGACAGCGAAAACCGAGTATCGCCGGATATTAAGTTGCGTCACGAAAGTGGCTACTTTTTTGTCCATATCAGCACCGGTCTGACCCGCTTGGAAATCTGCGATCTGGCCTGGGTGGCTACCCAGATTCCCGAACCCAACAGCAAACTGGTGATCGGCGTCACCACCTTTAAGCGCGAACAATATTTACTGCCCAACCTGGACAAGTTGGCCAGATGTCCGGAACTGGGTCGGTTAAATCTGGATATTGTGGTGGTCGACAACGGCCGCACGCTCAGCAAAGAAGACCTGCCATCGGGCGTGCATCTGATCAGCCAGGATAACCTCGGTGGTACCGGCGGTTTTATGCGCTCGCTGAACTATGCCAAACGTATCGACGCCAGCCGCATTCTGTTTATGGATGACGACGTCGAAATCTATCCGGAGCTGCTGTATCGCGCTCTGGTTTTTTCCAGTCTGACTAAAGATCCGGTAGCGCTCGGCGTGATGATGATGAGCGCCAGTAAACCCTGGAGGGTTTGGGAACAAGGCGGCACGCCCGACTACAGCTGGTTCTATCGCATCTATCCACACAACAGTGGACTGAATGCCAAACGCCAGCGCTCGCTGAAAAAGCTCAACAGCGTTCATCAGGTCGGTTTTACCGGCTGGTGGGGCACGATACTACCCGTCAAGGAAACGCCCTATCTGCCTAATATGTTTATCAAGAGCGACGACATTCTGGTCGGTCGAATGCTCGACTATCAGGGTGTGCCATCGGTGACCTTGCCGCACGCCTTTTTATGGCACGAAGACTTCGATAAAAAACCCTTCAGCTGGCAATTTATCTACGAGATTCGCAACGCCTGTTATATGCGTTTTCTGAGTCAGGAAAAAACTCAGGCGGTGCCAATGCTGCTGTCTATCGCGCGCCTGTTTGTGAAGTTCCTGATGCTCGGCGATCACTACCGTTCATCGATGGTTTTATGGGGCTTACAGGAAGTGACCCGCCTGAACGATGACTACTTCCTTGACGCCGACCGTCTGGCGGCAATCCACCAACGCACCATGAGTCATTTCCCGATGCAGGATGTTTCCGGCCTGTTGTCCAACGACAAAGCCGTGACCCGCAAACGCAATGTTATCGACAAACTCAAGGTCGTCGTCTGCGGTTTTGGTTATCTGCCGCTGTTGCGTCGTCGCAACCTGGCCGACGGCAAACCCTATCCCGTTGCCATGAACGACTCGACGCTGGCTGGCGCCGGTCGCTTCCGCAATCTGCTGTTTTTTGATCCCAGTACCTTTAAAGGCTATCGCAGCGAACGCCGCTTATCGGTGCTGTGCAAACAATGTCTGGTGTTTGTTACCTACTCAGTGCGTTTTCTCTGGCGCTTCCGCCAGCTGAACAAACTCAAGCTGAATGTCCCGGAGAATTACTGGGACGCTTATTTCAACACCGGTCATTGAGTGAGGCTGGATCGATGAAACATTTTCTGATGGTAGGTGCCGGCTTTTCCAATGCGGTCATCGGACGACAACTGGCGCAGGCCGGGCATCGTATCAGCATCATTGAACGACGTGACCATCTGGCCGGTAATTGCCATACCGAACGCGATCAACAAAGCGGCATCATGGTGCATAAATACGGGCCACATATTTTCCATACCGACGATCAACGCACCTGGGAGTACGTCAACCGCTTTGCGGAATTCAAACCTTATGTCAACCGCGTTAAAGCAGTCAGTAACAACAAGATTTACTCACTGCCCATTAACCTGCACACCATCAATCAGTTTTTTGACCAGAATTTCAATCCGCAACAGGCCAAAGACTTTATTGCCGAGCAGAGCGATAGCCGTATTGATCAGCCTGCCAACTTTGAACAGCAGGCATTGAAGTTTATTGGCCGCGATCTGTATCAGGCTTTTTTCTATGGCTACACCAAGAAACAATGGGGCTGTGAACCCAGCGAACTCCCGGCCAGCATTCTGAAACGACTGCCGGTTCGCTTTAATTACGATGACAATTATTTCAACCATCGTTATCAGGGTATGCCGGCTGAAGGCTATACCCAACTGGTCGCCAACCTGCTTGATCACGCCAATATCAGCGTCAGCCTGAACACCGATTTCGAACCGGCCATGGCAGACAATGTCGATCACGTCTTCTGGTCGGGACCTCTCGACGCCTGGTTTGACCATCGCCTCGGGCGGCTGGGATATCGCACTCTGGATTTCGAAAAAATCACCGCCAAAGGTGACTACCAAGGTAACGCCGTCGTCAATTATTGCGATGCCGAATACCCCTACACCCGCATCACCGAGCACAAACATTTCAGCCCCTGGGAAAACCATGAGGACACCCTTTGCTATCGCGAATACAGTCGCGAGTGCGGGCCTGACGATGTGCCTTATTACCCCAAGCGCATGGCGACTGATAAACAGATGCTCAATGACTATCTGCTGGCTGCCAATGCCGAAACCGGCGTTACCTTTGTCGGCCGTCTGGGCACCTATCGATACCTTGATATGGACGTAACAGTGCGCGAAGCACTGGAAGTATCTGACCGGGTTATTGAAGCGCTCGCCAACCACCAGCCATTACAAACTTTTTATCACCAATGACGCTGCGTATCTGTGCTGTTGTGGTGACCTTCAACCGCAAGGATGCGTTGTTGAATTGCCTGCGTCATATTCGCCGGCAAAGCCGACCTTTAGACAGCATTATCATCGTCGACAATGCCAGCACGGACGGCACCACCGAGGCATTGCAACAAGCCGGCTGGCTGGATGAACCAAACAGCCACTACCTTCGCCTGGCCACTAACACCGGCGGCGCCGGCGGATTTTATCGTGGCATTCAGGCCGCCCTGTCTCAGTCAGCCGATGCTATCTGGCTGATGGACGATGATGGCTACCCACCCGAAAACTGCCTTGAACAATTGCTCCGCTACTACCAAGCGTTCGATTTTTATGGCCCCTTGGTTGTCGACGAAACACAGCAGCTGAGTTTTCCGATTCGTCTGGCCGGCGAACTTCAATCACTACAGCATTGGAACGAAGCCAGCCAACGTGCCACCGAAGGTGTGCTGCCCGATGTGCTGATTCCCTTTAATGGCGTGTTATTGAAACGCCAGCTGGTGCAAAAAATCGGCCTGCCACGGCGGGAATTTTTTATCTGGGGGGATGACATCGAATACCGCTTGCGCGCTCAGGCGGCCGGCGCGCGGATTGCCACTCTCAGTGAAGTGCCATTTTTCCACCCTTACCAAGGTGGCGTCGGTGAGAAAATGCTGTTCGGAAGACTGCATTTCAACGACGGTCGAAGCCGGATAAAAATCTATTGCCAAAGCCGGAACGGCTTTGCCAATGCCCGTCGTTACCACGGCTGGATTAATGCTTTGTTGTTTGTCGCCAAACAACTCTGGTTCTACAGCCTGACCCGACCCAGCCCCAGAAATCTAGCCTTGGTATTGCGCGGATTATTTGACAGCTGGCGCGGCAATTTCACCCGACATACTCACTATATTGGACGTTAATTCTATGACTGAAGTAGCTGTCGTGCTGGTCACCTTTAATCGCCTGTCGCTGTTACAGGACACTCTGGATGCATTAGCCATGCAAACGCGACACGTCGATGACGTCTATGTCGTCAATAACGCCAGCACCGATGGCACGACGGAATTTCTCAATAATTATCGCGGACCATTACGCCTGCATCACCTGTCGATGATCGACAACCTGGGCGGCGCCGGTGGTTTCTCCATTGGCGTTGAGGCGGCTTATCGTGACGGTGCCGATCAGCTATGGCTGATGGACGATGATGTTGTGCCCAAGGCCGATTGCCTGGCGCAACTGCTGGCCCAGAATGATCCGGTCATGGCCTGTCTGCGCGAAGACAGAAATGGCCAGCTGGTCGAACGTGCCGGGCTGATTTACGACCTGGAACGTTGGTGGACCGCCAATCCGCGCCGCGACAGCATTGAAGATCTGTACCCCAACTCAGACTCAGTCCCGGAAAATCTGTCGCTCGCCTTCGCCACTTTCGAAGGTTTGTTTATTCATCGTGACGTCGTCAAAGCCATTGGCTGGCCCGACCCAAGGTATTTTATTTTTCTCGATGACGTCGATTACAGCCTGCGCATTCGCCGTGCCGGCTATCAAATTAAGCTCGCCAATAAAGCCATTTTGCGACGTCAACTGGACATGGTGGATGTCACTGAACTGAATTGGAAAAGCGGCTATATCTACCGCAATTTTTTCTATATCCATTTCATTTATGGCAACAACTGGGCGGTACGCAATAAACCCTTATTACTGGTGCTGGCCGCGACCTTCGTTAAGCCTTTTACGCTCAATGGTTACCGGGAATTACCGATTATCTGGCGGGCTTTGTTCGACGCCTGCAAGATGAGCTCCCGACCCAAACAAAGCCGTATCGAAGCGTCGCTCTGTAACGACTAAAACAGACTCAACTGTTCATCGACCAACTCAGTAAAGCTGGTGCCGACAAAGTGCAGAATGCCATCGGCAATGGGTTCCAGCTGGCGTTCGATATAGTGCTGGTAATCAATCGGTGAGCGGATAAAAGGATCCGGTTCTACGCCATTGATGGTCATCAGATAGCGGATTTCACGACCATGCCAGCTGGGTTGCTCGGCGCGTCGCTTCAAGGCGGCCTGAACGTGCGGCGGTTTTTGTTTTTCGTAGCTGTCCAGAGAGCGTCGCAGCCGGCGTCGGTAGATCAGACGATCATCGCGCTCACCGGCCTTGAGCGCTGCGACTTCCTGACGCACAAAGCCACGATAATCCCGCCCCAGAAACACCCTCCGATAGAGTTCTTCCTGAAATTGTTTGGCCAGTGGCGTCCAATCCGAGCGCACCGCTTCGAGCCCTTTAAACACCAGTTTTTGTTCACCGTTCTGTTCGATCAAACCGGCGTAACGTTTTTTGGAACCGGTATCGAGGCCACGAATGGTCGGCATTAAAAAGCGGCGATAGTGGGTTTCGAATTCCATTTCCAGATGGCATTCGAGCTGAAAATCAGCACGCAGTTGTTCGCGCCACCAGTCGTTAAGATCGCTGGCCAATTCACGGCCCAGCGCTTGCGGGTCGTTATGGCCAGCGGCCCAGACGAAGACCGAATCGGTATCGCCGTAGATGACGCTGTAACCGCGCGCTTCGATAAAGTCGCGGCTGCGATTCAAAATCCAGTGGCCGCGCTTGGTAATGGAGCTCGCCAGACGCGGATCAAAAAACCGACACTGCGGACTGCCGAGCACGCCGTAAAAGGAGTTCATCAAAATCTTGATGGCTTGCGACATGGACGCATTATTCGCCGCCTTGGCGACATCACGCGCGGCCCAAAGATGGTCGATAATACCGGGCAACAGATGATCGGTACGGTGATAGCGCGCCTCGAGAAAACCGGCCACAGTGTCGGCTTGGTCACTTTCCAGGCCGCGATGCAGACCGAGTGGATCGATCAAAAAAGTACGAATAATACTGGGGTACAGGCTTTTAAAATCGAGCACCAGGACGTCGTCATAAAGACCGGGACGACTGTCCATCACAAAGCCACCCGGGCTGGCATCGGTGAGTGACTGTTCACCGACCGAGGGTGCAACGCGACCGGCACGATGCAGCCGGGGCAAATACACATGGCTGAAGGCGGCAGCGCTGCCACCAATTTTATCCAGGGTGAGGCCCGTTAATTCGGCGCGCTCAATTAAGAAATGCCACAGGCCGGCGGTGTCGAAAATGTCGAGCACCAGTTGGGCGTCTTCGCGGTTGTAGGTGTAGAGGTCAAGCGGGGCGTCGCGATACAGCCGTTCAATTTCACCGACGCGATCGTCGCTGTCTTCAATCGCCTTGCCGCGTCCCAGCAAACTTTGCGCCACGAATTCGAGCGAAAAACTTTCCAGATACCAGGCCGCCGAACGCAGCGTGCCGGGGCCATCAACCACCTGCCGGCCTTCAATTTCGATGCGCTGACGATTGCCTCCGGTCGAGAACCAATGCACCGGTGTCTGCGCCCGACCCAGATTCATTTCTATACCCAGCCGGTCGGCGTGTTGCTGCAACACGCTGAGGTCAAAATCGACCACGCTCCAGCCCACCAATACATCCGGATCGTAGGCCTGTATCCAGTCGATAAAGGCACGCAGACAGTCGGCTTCGCTGGCCACCCAATGAAAATCATCGGGCCGCGGATCGGTTTTGCTTTGGCCGCGATCGACCACCCAGACGGCGCTGGCATCGGCCGCAACCACGGCAATGCTGTACAGGTCCGGGCAGCGACCAGGCACAAACCAGGCGGTTTCGATATCCAGCGAGACCACCGATAAATTGGGTTTAAATTCGGCCGGACGGGCACGATCGCCACGACGTTCCAGACCAGCGGTAATCAACCGCTCCATTAAAAACCGATCGGCCGGCTGGATGTCGTCTTCCCAGGCACGCAGTTGCTGATCACGACCACGCCGCACCCAGCGGCGTTGTTCAGAAAAGGTCTTGGTATAGACAGCCAGCACCGGCTCACCATCCAACGACTTAAGCCTGCCAGCGTCACCGAGGCGGACCTTGACATCCAACTGGTTCCACACTCGCTGCCAGGCATCGAACTGCGCATCGGGGATGAAACAGACCGACTCAAAACCGTCGAGTGTCCAGCACTCAATACCCGCTTCGGTTTTGAGCCAGTAACGCAGCTGCAATCCCTGGTCGATTTCGCTCCAGTGGCGACTCAACACAAAGGCGGTGGTGGACTCGGCGATAGACATAGAGTTCGTTCAGGTCGATAGCGAGTGCGCATTGTATCGGTTTTGCTCCTTCAGCGGCGGATTGCCAAGAGTGCTTTGTAGGAGATCTCTTACAAAGGTTGTCTGTAAAGACGGCTATAGCGAAACCTCGACTACACAGATACTGGCACCAGGTTTAGGACGAACCGCGAGCGCCGGACTGCGCTCTCTACAGGACGTGATACCACTTATACCCGGTTATCTGGACAACCGACGGAACACTCAGTGGGCAGCTGAGCCGGCCACGGTAGGCCACTCCTTCCTTGCCCTTGTTACTCTTTCTACTTTTCCCCCTTGTTTCAACAACCATTGAGATCAGCCTCGCCGCCACCCATGATGGGAGAACATCCTGTGCAGCGACGTCCTCATGCCCCGTCCAAACTCCGAATCCGCTCCCGCCTTCGACAGCCGCTACCCACGCGAACTGCCCGGCACCTTTGAACGGGTAATGCCGACGCCGGTCGCGAATCCACATTGGGTGTGCTGGAATGCCGCTTTGGCCGCACAACTGGATCTGCCGATCGAACCGGATGCCGACGCCTTAAAGGCTTTTTCTGGTGCGGGCTTGTTGGCCGGAACCGACCCCCTGGCCGAGAAATACGGCGGCCATCAGTTTGGCGTCTGGAATCCGGAGTTGGGCGATGGCCGGGGTTTATTACTCGGCGAATGGTCCGATGCGGATGGGCGCGCCTGGGAGTTTCATCTTAAAGGCGCTGGCAAAACGCCCTTCAGTCGCTTCGGCGATGGCCGCGCCGTCTTGCGTTCATCCATCCGCGAATTGCTCGCCAGCGAAGCCATGCACGCGCTGGGCATTCCCACCACCCGAGCCCTGGCTTTGATCGGTTCCGACGAACCGGTACAACGCGAGCAGCGGGAAACCGCCGCCATGCTGACCCGGGTAACGCCCAGCCATATTCGTTTCGGACACTTCGAGTGGTTTGCCTACAGCAATCAGCCAGAGCAGGTTGCCAAACTGGTCGAGCATTGCCTGACTCATCATTTTCCGCAGTGCAGCAACGCCGCTGAGTTTTTTACCGAGGTGGTTGAACGAACCGCTAAGCTGATCGCTCATTGGATGGCTTATGGTTTTTGTCATGGAGTGATGAACACCGACAACATGAGCATCCTTGGCGAAACCTTCGACTACGGCCCTTACGCTTTTCTCGATGCCACCATCCCGGACTTCATCTGCAATCACACCGACGCCCAGGGTCGCTACGCCTTTCATCGTCAGCCGGAAGTCGCCTTCTGGAATTTGCAATGCCTGGCGCAGGCGTTGTCATCACAGGTCAGTTCGAGCGACTTGAAAGCGGGATTGAATCGCTTCGCCGATACTTACAACGAGCACTTTCTAACGTTGATGGGTGAACGACTTGGCCTCGCACAAGTGACAGACAATGACCAAAACCTGATCAGCGACTGGATGCATATTCTGGCCAGCGAGCGTCGTGACTATCACCACAGCTTCAGAGCCCTGGCTGATAAAGCACCGGATGATTGGGCACAGCTCGATGATGAATTTGTCGATCGCGTTGGTTTTCAGCGTTGGCGCAGCGCTCTGGCCGAACGGCGGCGGCAGGAAGCTGACCAGGGCATGACGCTGGCCCAGGCTCGCAATCCGGTTTCGGTGTTGCGCACTCATCTGGCCCAGACGGTTATCGAAGACGCAAAAAAGGGAAGCTATGCTTCCCTGCAACAATACCTGGCGGCGTTGCAATCACCCTTTGAGAGACGTGAGGATTGGACTCGCTGGAGCGAAACGCCGCCTGTGGATTATCAGGCAGCGCCGCTCAGTTGCAGCAGTTAAACCCTAAAGCTGCCGACGACCGAGGTCAGTTCATCGGTATGGCCTTTGAGTTTTTCAGCAAGATTGCTCAGGCCGCGTGACTGCTCAGTACCTTCGCTGGAGAACTCCGAGATCAACTGCAGGTTCTTGTTGATCTCTTCGACGACGTGAGTCTGCTCTTCGGTCGCGGTGGCAATCTGCATCGACATATCAGTAATGCGAGTAATAGCGCCCTGAATGGTCTCGAAAGACTCTGCCGCACTGGCCACGTCACCGACGGTCGCATCAAGCATTTCGATACCGCTCTTCATCGCCTCGACCGCTTCGTCGACACCGCCTTGCAAGGTTTCGATACGGCCCTGAATGTCTTCGGTCGACTGCTGAGTTTTGCTCGCCAGGGCGCGCACTTCGTCGGCAACCACCGCAAAGCCACGACCCTGTTCACCGGCACGCGCCGCTTCGATGGCCGCGTTCAATGCCAGCAGGTTGGTCTGTTCGGCGATGCCGCGAATCACATCCAGCACCGTACCAATGTTCACGGCTTCATCGGCCAAACGACCAACGGCCTCGGACGAACGATTGAGGCGTTCAGACAATTGCGCTACGCGCTTGTTCGATTCACGCGATACCCGCACACCGGTTTCCACCGAATTGTTGGCTTCGGTAGCAGCGTCGGCACCGTTGTTGGAGTTGGAGGCAATTTCACGCGCCGCACCGTGCATTTCTTCAACCGCAGTCACCACCTGATCGACCGTTTCGTGTTGTTGATCGGCCATGCGGATGTTGTTGCCCGCAGCTTCACGCAATGATTCGGTACTTTGTTCGAGATGGAAATTCACTTGCTTCACCACCGTGATCGACTTCTGCAATTTCTCGATCACGCCGTTAAAAGCACCCGCCACCTGGCCCAGTTCGTCTTTGCTTTCCACCGCCAGGCGGGCGGTTAAATCGCCTTCGCCCTGGCCAATATCGCGCATGCGATCGCGCAGTACTTCGATCGGTTTAACCAGGAAGTAAGGAGCCAGGAAGCCCGCAGCGACGAAGATAACCACCAGAATGGCCAGCTGTACCAATTGGGCAATGATTTGACGGTTAACAATGGAGCTGGCCAGGGTTGATGATTCGCTGGCTAATTCGTCCACCCGCGCACCGAGGTTGTCGAGCAGAGTTCGAGGGGATTCGAACAGCTCCATATTTTCAACCTGAACTTGGCCGGCCACCAGTGCATTGGAATGCTGCAACCAAGCGTCCATTTTTTGCACAAACTCTTCAGCGTGGCCCGCAGCAATATTAGCGCCCATACGCTCGATAGCTTCCAACCCGCGATCCAGCGTCTGTTGGTGGTTTTCCAAGCGTTCCTGATTCAGTTCTTCAAGGCGTGAGGCACTTAACGTCTGACGTCGATCCATAATTTCACGCAGTGCAACCAGACTCTGATACAGATCCCTATCGGCGTTCAGTACCAGCGAAATGGACGGCAGATACTCAACATCAAAGTCGTGAACCTGCTCACCCACCGATGACGTGGCCTCATAGGACGACCAGGACATCCACAATAAAAAGGCACCGACCATAACCAGGGGCACACGAATCTTATTCTTGATCGACCAATTTTTAACAAACTTCATATTCCGTTCCTCACACTGAAGTCACACATGCTGGTATCGCTATGACTTGATTCCTTTCTTTGTTAAGTCGAAACGTCTTTCCCTTGCGGTTATGCGTTATTACATGATCGGCAGACCACGGAATTACATTAGCGATTGCCTATATTCAATGAAGTTTAGCCAAGCTTTGAAAAAGCGTCGGAGAAAATGCAAAAAAAAAATCCGACGCTCTGACCACAGAACGTCGGATTCGAATCAACTGCGTTAGTGGTTGAGAAGCGTTACCTAAAACAGCTCGGCGGACGGAGTCATCAGCGATTCACTGCCCGCTGTCACTTTGGCGTGATAGGCCGCAGTTTCCGGCAACAAGCGCTGCATAAAGAAAGCCGCGGTAGCGCGCTTGGCGCGATGGAAGTCGTCGTCTTTGTTAGCCGCCGCGTTCGCCATTTTGGTCCACATCATGGCGTAAGCGGTAAGGCCAAAAAGATTCAGATAATCACAACTGGCCGCGCCGACGGCGTTGGCATCGGCGGCGGCTGCCTGTAATAAAAAGTCGGTGGCATCGCTGAGTTTTTCCAGAGCATCACGCAAGGGTTGCGCAAATTGCTCATCGCTTGTTGCGTCGATCGCTGTTTGAACTTCGGCACGGAATAATTCAAACCACTGACCACCGTTTGAAGCCACTTTTCGGCCAGCAAGATCCAATGCCTGAATGCCATTAGTGCCTTCGTAAATTTGCGCAATGCGCGCATCGCGCACGAATTGCTCCATGCCCCATTCGCGAATATAGCCGTGACCACCGAAGACTTGCTGACCCAAAATCGTCGCGTCCAAACCGCGATCGGTGAAGTAGGCTTTGGCAACCGGCGTCAGCAATGCAACCAAGCCATCTGCTTTTTTGCGTTCGGCTTCATCCGGGTGACCCTTGGCGATATCGAGCCACATGCCGACGTAAGCGGCGAAAGCTCGACCGCCTTCGTTATAGGCGCGTTGGGTCAGCAACATACGACGCACATCCGGATGCACGATGATCGGATCGGCCGCTGCATCTGGCTGCACAGCACCGGCAGGCGAGCGACTTTGAATACGGTCTTTGGCGTAGGCCACCGCCGATTGATAAGACACTTCACCGAGGCCGACGCCCTGCAAGCCAATCGACAGTCGCTCGTAATTCATCATGGTGAACATGGCCGCCAACCCTTTGTTGGCTTCACCGACCAGCCAACCCTGAGCGCCATCGAAATTCATCACGCAGGTAGCCGACCCTTTAATGCCCATCTTGTGTTCAATGGAACCACAGGCCAGAGCATTACGCTCACCGACTGAGCCATCGTCATTCACCAGAAACTTGGGCACCACAAAGAGTGAAATGCCTTTGGAGCCGGCCGGTGCATCGGGCAGTTTGGCGAGCACCAGATGGATGATGTTTTCGGTTAGATCGTGTTCACCACCAGTGATAAAAATCTTGGTACCGGTGATGTTGTAGCTGCCGTCGTCGTTGGGCACGGCTTTGCTTTTCATGATGCCCAGGTCGGTGCCGCAATGCGGTTCGGTCAGGCACATGGAACCGCTCCAGCGGCCTTCGTACAGCGGCGGCAAATAGGTTTGTTTCAGTTCATCGCTGGCGTGGCGCAGCAGACACAGACTCGCACCAGCACTCAACACCGGATAAAGCGCGAAGGAGGTGTTGGCGGCGTAGACCATTTCTTCGAACATCACCGTCAACATCTTGGGCATGCCCTGACCGCCAAATTCCGGATCGCCACCCAGGCCCACCCAGCCACTTTCGGCGTAGGTGGCGTAGGCGTCTTTGAAACCGGTCGGCGTCGTTACCTCGCCATTGTTCCAGCTACAGCCTTCTTCATCGCCGTTGCGGTTGATTGGAAACAGCTCGTTCTCACACAGCTTGGCGCCTTCTTCGAGAATGGCCGAGACCAGATCGGGCGTGACTTCTTGCGTGGTCGGCATGCTGGCCCAAAGTTCGTCGGCCTTGAAGACATCGTTGAGCACAAACTGCATGTCTTGAATGGGTGCTTTGTATTCCGCCATGGTGATGAACCTTTTTATTTGGATTTTGGTTAACAGCGCAGAGCACAACAGGAGGTCCGGGACGGCGGGTTGCCTTATCCGGGGGAGTCGGCGGCCATGGACGGCCGCCGCCTAGCTTACAGGGACGTATTCACAGCGACCCCGGATAAGGCGACCCGCTGGCACGGACCGGCCCTTTACCACGATTTACCAGAACAGCAGACAATCAGAACGCGAAATGTTCCTCGTCCAGATCCATCATGCTATCAACACCCGCCAGCATCGCCTGCTTGTGGCTTTCGATGCGCGGCAGAATGCGCTCGAAATAGAAGGTCGCGGTCTTGATCTTGGCGTTGTAGAAATCCACTTCGCTGCTGCCGGCATCAATCGCCTGCTGCGCTTTTTCCGCCATCAGCGCCCAGTAGTAACCGAGCGTGATATAGCCGGAATACATCAGGTAATCGACCGCCGCACCGCCGACTTCTTCGCGGTTTTTCATCGCCTTCATGCCCAGTTTCATGGTCATGTCGCCCCACTCTTTATTGGCTTCCGCCAAACGAGCAACGATGGGTTTCAGCGCGCCTTTACCAGAGCTTGCTTTGCAGAACTTGTGCACGATCTTGGTGAATTTCTTCAGCATCTCACCCTGGCTCATCAGCACTTTACGACCCAGCAGGTCGAGCGCCTGAATGCCAGTGGTGCCTTCATAGAGCTGAGCAATGCGGTTATCGCGCACGATCTGCTCCATGCCCCATTCCTGAATGTAGCCGTGACCACCGAACACCTGCACACCATGGTTGGCGGCTTCGGTGCCGACTTCGGTGAGGAAGGCTTTGGCGATGGGCGTTAAGAAGCTGAGCAGATCGTCGGCGTCTTTACGGGTATCTTCGTCCTGGCTGCGCTTGACGGTATCGACCAGCTGGCTGGCGTGCATCAGCATGGCACGGCCGCCTTCGGCGAAGGCTTTCTGGGTCAACAGCATGCGACGTACATCCGGATGGACGATGATCGGGTCAGCGGCTTTTTCCGGCGCTTTCGGGCCAGACAGACTGCGCATCGCCAGACGATCTTTGGCGTAAGCCAGAGCACCCTGGAACGACAGTTCTGCCGAGGCCACACCCTGCATGGCCGTACCCAGACGGGCGAAGTTCATAAAGGTGAACATGCATTTCAGGCCCTGGTTCGGCGGGCCGATCAGGAAGCCTTTGGCGGCATCGAAGTTCATCACGCAGGTGGCGTTGCCGTGGATGCCCATCTTGTGTTCGATGGAGCCACACTCAACAGCATTGCGGGTACCGTCCGGCAGCACCTTAGGCACGATAAACAGCGAAATGCCTTTGGTGCCTTCCGGTGCATCGGGCAGGCGCGCCAAGACGATGTGGACGATGTTGTCGACCATGTCGTGCTCACCGGCGGAGATAAAAATCTTGGTGCCGGAAATGGCATAGGTACCGTCGGCTTGGGGTTCGGCTTTGGATTTCAGCGTACCCAGGTCAGAACCGCAATGCGGTTCGGTCAGACACATGGTGCCGGTCCATTCGCCGGACACCAGCTTGGTCAAGTAGGTGTCTTTCTGCTCATCGGTGCCGTGCAGTTCCAGGGTGTTCATCGCACCATGCGACAACCCTGGATACATGCCCCAGGCCCAGTTCGCGGTGGAGACCATCTCGGAAACCATATTGCCGATGGAATCCGGCATACCCTGACCGCCGTATTCCACCGGGTTCGACAGTGACGGCCAGCCGTTTTCAGTCCACTGCTGATAGGCTTCTTTAAAGCCGGTCGGCGTCGTAACCACACCATCCTTCCAGGTGCAGCCTTCTTTGTCGCCAACCTGATTCAGCGGTGCCAGAACTTCTTCACAGAACTTGGCGGCTTCGCCCATGATGGCGTCGACCATATCGCGACTGGCGTCTTCAGCACCGATGGCCTGGTAATGAGCTTCACTGTCGAGCACTTCGTGCAGGACGAATTGCATATCACGCAAGGGCGCTTTGTATTCTGGCATGGTGTCACCTCTAATCGATAACAGGGCCGGTATCGGCCAGACCGGCTGCGGCAGCAGCAGGTCGGAAAGGGGTTCAAACGAGCGTTTGAAACATACGTTCGGCTTAACACGGTGTCAAGCGCTGGCTCACCAGATTCACAGGTAGCCTAGACCAAGTTGGGATTGGTGCCTGGTGGGAAAGATTAGAGGCGGAATGTCTGAATGGAAAAGTGGTATTGGCAGCTTAGAAGAAGGTGCCAGCGCCGTTGAGTAAGGTCACTGGAAAATACAGTCACGCTCAGCACGGATAGAGCCTGGGTCCGAACAGGGCTTCAAGTTGGCCGTCGGTCGCCAGGGTGGTCCGACACATCGGGGGCGACCGTCGAGCGTACAGGGACGTACTTGCAGCGTGCCAGCTTGAAGCCCTGTTCGGGCCCTGGCGGCACTGAACGAAATGGCTGCTTGGAGTCAGTATTCCCGCGACAAATCCACCGGAAACAACGGCGCTTCACCAGCCCGATGTCGTTTGAGGTTTTCAATAGCCAGCGCTATCACTTCAGACGGCTCACTGGTCGAGGCGATATGGGGCGTAACCCGCACCAGCGGATGCGACCAGAAGTCGTGATCAGCCGGCAAAGGCTCGGTGTTAAAGACATCAAGGATGGCACCACTGAGCTGGCCGCCGTCGATAGCCGCCAGCAGGTCGGCATCAACCAGACTGCCGCCGCGACCGACATTCATCACCACCGGGTGGCGTTTGCAGCGTCGAAACAGGTCGGCGTTTAAAAAGCCGCGCGTGGCTTCGGTCAGCGGCAAGAGGTTGATCAGATAATCACAACGCGCCAGGCCTGCGCTTAAACCGGCATCCCCAGTCAGCGCTTGCAAACCGTCGATGGCACGGCCGGAGCGACTCCAGCCATCGACGCTGTAACCCTGCGCCAACAAAGCCCGAGCCACGGTCTGACCGAGTTCACCCATACCCAGCACCAAAACGCGCTCGCCATAGGTGCCGTTGTGCCAGGCCCAATGGCGCGCATCTTCGGCGCGCAGCAGGCGCGGCATATCGAGTTGCCAGTTATTGAGTTGGGCGCCGACGTAACGCGCCATTCGGTCTTTCAGACTCTGGCTCATAAAGCGCGCCACCGGCCAGTCGGTCGGCAAGCCCGCGCTGAGCAGATGATCGACGCCAGCGCCAAAGCTTTGCACCAGAGGCTTATTAAAGGTCGACCAATCGAGTGAGTCGGGTTTCCAGGCGACGATCATTGCCACCGCC
Source organism: Saccharospirillum sp. HFRX-2 (assembly GCF_043196805.1). Classification (NCBI taxonomy): domain Bacteria; kingdom Pseudomonadati; phylum Pseudomonadota; class Gammaproteobacteria; order Oceanospirillales; family Saccharospirillaceae; genus Saccharospirillum; species Saccharospirillum sp. HFRX-2. Next base: position 856,108 of record NZ_JBEBMU010000001.1, on the reverse strand, counting down.
GCCGGATCGTAATCATCGGCAGCAGTCCAGACCGGTTCGTTAAACCCCTGGTCGGCGAAATCCTGGGCGATGGCATCGAGTCGGCTTTCGGAGCCACTCATCAGAACGAGAACAGACATGGATAACCCGGTACAGCGAAGTGAGGCATCACTTTATCACAGCGAAGCGATGCTCATCCGCCCAGCAAACGCTGGTTCTCACGCTCGATATATTCGTAAAAATCGACGTCTTTTAAACCTTTGGCCGCGGCGCGATCGAGTACCAGGGTGGCACGCGGATGCATCTGCAAAATGGAGGCTGGGCAGCGTGCTGCAACCGGGCCTTCGACCGCTTCGCGGATCGCCTCAGCCTTGGACTCACCGGTCGCCAGCAACAAAATATGCCGCGCTTCCATGATGGTGCCGATGCCCATGGTGATGGCGAGGTTGGGTTGGAATTCGTCGGCTTTGAAGAAGCGTTTGTTGGCTTCGACGGTATCCGGCGTCAGGGTTTTTACCCGGGTGCGTGACGCCAGGCTGGAGCTGGGTTCGTTAAAACCGATATGGCCGTTGCGGCCGATGCCGAGCAATTGCAGGTCGATGCCGCCGGCGTCTTTGATCGCTTTTTCGTAAGCGTCGCAGGCGGCCAGCGGATCTTTGGCAGCACCGTCGGGTACCTGGGTATTGGCCGGATCGATGTCGATCTGGCTGAATAATTCATGATTCATAAAGTGGCGATAACTTTGCGGATGCTCGCCACTCAAACCCAGATATTCATCCAGATTAAACGAACGCGCCTGAGCAAAACTGACCTCGCCGGCCTGATAACGGCGAATCAGTTCACGGTACAGCGCAATCGGTGTCGAACCAGTCGCCAGGCCAAGCACCGCCTGCGGTTTTTTCTGCAAACGGGCAACGAATTGATCGGCGCCATACTGGGCGACCGCTTCGGGCGTATCAAGGATAACAATCTGCATAAGAGCGTCGAATTCCGTGCGCTATTGAATCAGTACAGCCGTTTACCGGCGCGCCAAAGTCCCTGGACGTTAAGGTCGTCATCGAACCAGCTGACATCGGCGACCCGGCCTTCGTGCAAGCTGCCAAAGCGATCGTCGATGCCCAGGTATTCGGCCGGATAACGACTGGCCATGGCGACCGCTTCGTCGAGCGATAATTTCAGGGTGCGCACGCAATAACGCACCGCATCGACCAAGGAGATGGCACTGCCCGCCAAACGACCGGCAGCGTTAACCAGACGGCCGTTTTCTTCGTGAATCTGTTCGCCGTAGAGCTCGAAGGTTTTGCTTTGCGCGCCCAGCGTCGCCATGGCATCGGACACTAAGTAGAGCTTGCCGCGCGGCTTGGCGTGCAACGCCAGCTGCACCGACGTCGGGTGCACATGAATGCCATCGGCGATGATGCCGCACCAACTTTCTTGATCGGCCAGAGCGGTACCGACCACGCCTGGTTCACGGCCAGTCAGCGGTCGCATGGCGTTATACAAATGAGTAAAACCCGACAAACCGGCATCGAGGGCCCGGCGCACTTCATCGTGCAGCGCATTGGTGTGACCGGCGCTGACGTTCAGCCCAAGCGCCACCATGCGCTGAATATCAATCGGGTCGATCTGCTCGGGCGCCACGGTGATGATGGCCGGCACCTTGGCGGCCTGTTCCAGCCAGGCCCAGTCGGCGTCATCGAGTCGGCGCAGCCAGTTGGGATGGTGTACGCCATTGCGTTCCTGGCTGAAAAAAGGACCTTCGACATGCACGCCGAGAATGCCCGAATGCAGATCCTTGGCCGCTTCGACCGCCGCAGCAACACCGGCTTCAGTCACCGCCAGGCGGTCACTGATCAGCGTTGCCAGAATGCGTGCAACACCAGCACTGGCATGACCTTGCGCCATGGCGGCCAGGGCGTCGGCATCGGGCTGGTTGTTAAACAGCACGCCGCCGCCGCCATTAACCTGCAAATCCAGCAGGCCCGGCGTCAGCACGCCCTGGTTCAGTTCTTCACGCTGATACTGCGACGGCACCTCAGACACCGCCACCCGCCCGCGCACCGTCTCGCCGTCAATCAGCAAGGCCGAGGGACCATGGCGTGTGACGCCATCAAAGAGACTGGGTGCAATCAAGGCCGTGTGCATAAGCTGTCCTTCCGCCGGCAGGCGTTTAATCAGTACTGACCGACAGTTCGGTCACAAAGTCGTAGATGTCGCCGCGATACCAGGAGCGGGTAAATTCCACCGGCCGGTTGTTGGCATCAAAACCCTGGCGCTCGATGTACAGCACCGCATCACCGGGAGCAATTTTCAGATAACGCGCCACCTCGGCGTCGGCGTTGTGCGCGGTCATGGTTTGCAGCGCGCGCACCGGCCGGGCGCGGACCCTATCGAGTGCCTGATAGAGCGAATCGCCGACTTTTTCGGCGTCGCCGATGATGCTGGTTGGCACCGTAGCAATCTCATAGGCCATCGGCGTTTCGCTGGCAAAACGCACCCGGGTAAAACGACCGATGCGCGCACCGGGTGACAGATTCAACGCCATCGCCTCGCGCGGTGAGGACTGCAACGTCTGCCGGCTGACCCAACGCGACGAGGGCCGCATACCGCGCATGGCCATGTCTTCGGTAAAGCTGTTGAGCACCGACAAATTCTTGTGAATCGACTGCTTGCCACCGGAAGTGACCACGGTACCGGCGCCCTGACGCTGGCGCAGCAGACCTTCGCTGACCAGGGTTTCAATCGCCTTGCGTACCGTCACCCGCGACACGCCCAGCGCTTCGGCCAGTTCGCGTTGCGGCAATAAATAGTCGCCGTCCTTGAGCAGACCTTCATGAATGGCCTGGCTCAGCGAACGCGCTAATTGGGTATAGAGCGACCCGGCCTGATTCGGATCCGGGGTCAGAAAGGCAATCAGTTCCCGATCGCCACGTACCGGTATGGATGACATCAGCGTGCACTCCCTTGTCGTTGCGAGGACGGGTTCGAACGTCGAGCCAGGCGCAGCGCGCCGTCGAGCGCATCACCCTGAGGTTCACGCAAACGCTCGCGATGCCGGGCCGCCAGATGCGCCGACACAAAGTCAGCCAAACCACCCTGCACAACCAACGGCTGCGCTGGCTGCTGCAAGGCGTCCAATAACTGATCGAGCACCCGGGTTTGCTCGTCAACAATGGCCTGGGCATGGACATCGCCTTGTTCAAAACAACGCACGACTAAGGGCGCCAACTCACCGTAATCGACCGAGCGGGCTTTTTGGGCCCAGCCAATAAGACCACTGTCGGAACCCTCAAAACGCGCCCAGACGGCCTCGGTCAATGCAGAGGTGGGCGCCAGACCATCGCGCTGCGCCAAGGCCCGGCGCATCGCTTGCAAACCGAGCCAGGCGCCACTGGCGGCATCGTCGAGCGGAAACCCCCAGCCCGAGACGCGGCGCCAGTCACCGCCACTGTAATTAAAACCGATGATACCGGTACCGACGATCAGCAAGGTGCCATCGGCACCACCATGAGCGCCGACGCAGGCAATCTGACCATCGTTGAATAAATCGAAGTGGGCAAAGCCATGATCACGCTGCAGAAATTGCTCGGCGGCGGAGGCGAATTCGGACCCGGCCAAACCCGCTGCGACCACGATCTGCTGGCGCGTCTCGGCGGACAGTCCGGCCTGGGCAAGCACCTCACTGGTGGCAGCATCGATCGATTGCCAACTCACCTCAGCGCTTTGAAACACATTGGCACTGCCGCTGCGGGCCTGTGCCAGAACCCGGCCGTCGGCGTCCGTCAGACGCACCCGACAAGCGGTGCCACCACCATCAATGCCCATATAAAACGTCGGCAACGAAGTTCCCGTGGTCATCGAATCGAAGCTTCCTGTATTCGCGTGTCATTCTTATTCCGACGCCAAAATCGAAGTCGGCTGTTAGACAGCTAGATTACAACCTTTCACTAGCCGCAACAATACCAATATAATACCTTTGGGTTTTGCAACGCCAGCAACCGGACTGAGGACAACGCTAATGACGCTCAACGCCACCGCCGACATTCGACCGACCGCCGAGGGCTACCAAGTCAGCCTGTACTGGCCGGTCCAGGCCGTCGAATTCACCGCGACGGAACTGTGTTTCAGCCTGCTGCACCCGGTCGATGCAGCCTGCATCGAAGGCGCCCAGCTGGTCGAGTGCCAGGGCGATTGGCATCGGCTGCAGTTGGACAACGCCTGGGACGGAACCAAGCCACTGCGCATCCGTTTTGCCGGTGCCGGCAGCCTGCGCAAACTGACCGACCGGCCCGATGGGGTTTATCTGCAAGCGGGCAAGCAGCGCGCCGAGGTGATATTGCCGGGCGAAGCCGAACGCAGCACCTTCCCAGCGCAGCCAATGCCAGAAGGCAAGCTGGTGCTGCTGCCACAGCCGGAGCATTTCAAGCTTGAGCCCAGCCTACTGCCTTGCCCAACCGCGTTGAATTTCGCCGGCGAACGCTGGAACTCTGCCTGGCTGCAGCGCCTGTACGGCCGACTTAAGGCAGCGTCGGTGCCGACGCTGTCAGCGACCGGCTTGACGATTATTGGGCAGCACAAACCCGACCTGGTCAGCGACTTTCATCTGCAAATTACCGGCAACGGCATCGACCTGGCTTATCGCGACGACGCCGGTTTCCAGGCCGGTCAGGCCTATCTGATGCAGTATCTGCTGCAGTGGCCTCTGGCCGGTTCGCTGCCCGCTGTTGAACTGGCCGGCACGCCACGATTTGGTTATCGCGGCGTGCATCTGGATGTGGTGCGCCACTTCTTCGCGGCCGAGCCGATTCAACAGTGGCTCGATCTGTTGGCGCTGTTCCAACTCAATCACTTCCATTGGCACCTCACCGACGACGACGGCTGGCGCGTGCCCAGCAAAGCCTATCCACAAATCGAGCAGATCGCCGCCTGGCGAGGGCCGGACCAGGCCCTGCCACCGCAAATGGGCACTGGCGCCCAGCCTTATGGCGGCTGCTACAGCGCCGATGAGATTCGCGCCACCGTTCAGCGCGCCAGGGAACTGGGGATCACCGTGGTGCCGGAAATGGATGTGCCAGGCCATTGTCGGGCGTTGCTCAAGGCGCTGCCTGAGCTGGTCGAGGCCGAGGATCAATCGGTCTATCGCAGCGTTCAACACCATAACGACAACGTCATTAACCCAGCACTGCCCGCCACTCAGACGGTGATTCGCACCCTCATCGACGAATGGTGCGAACTCTTCGACGGCCCGCTGTTTCATCTCGGTTCCGACGAGGTGCCGCAAGGCGCCTGGCTTGGTTCTCCGGCGGCAAAAAGCTGGGCGCAACAGCAGCAGCGCAAGCCGGAAGAGCTGCACGGCGTCTTTATGGCCGAGCTGGAACAAGCGGTTCAGGCGCATGGCAAAACCGCCATGGGTTGGGAGGAGATCCGCACCGGTCATGCCGTCAGCGCGAACACCTGGATTCTCTCCTGGCAGGGCGTCGAGGCCGGTCAGGCTGCGGCCGAAGCCGGTCATCCGGTGGTGATGACACCGGCGCAGCACTGCTATTTCGACCTGGCGGTCAGCGATCGTCCGGAAGATCCGGGTTATTACTGGGCTGGCACCGTCGATCTGAGCGCCGTCTGGCACTACAACCCCAGCGCCGGACTGTCGGACGCCGCCACCGGGAATATCCAGGGCGTTCAGGCCTGCCTGTGGAGCGAAGTCATCACCAGCCCGGAACAAGCCGAATTTATGTGGTTTCCACGCTTGCTGGGCCTGGCGGAAGTCGCCTGGGGCTCTAACCAGAACGGCGAATTTGCCGATTTCGAAGCCCGCGCCGAACACTGGATGGCCTTACTTGCCCAGCTGGGCGTTCAGGGCCGCGATACCTCCCTGGGTTGGTAAAACGACGCAAAAACGACAGAAAAACAAGGAGTTAGCGGAGAACGTCGGCAAAAAAAGCCAGCATAGCTGCTTGGTATTGCCTGGTCCTATCATTGGTACTATATTGGGCTTACCATTTCGCATGGCCCATTTTGACATAACAACAAACGAGGTTCGTATGAAACTCATTAAGCACTCCCTGGCACTAGCCACCGCTGCAGCGACGCTGGCAACCAGCCAGCTGGCTTTCGCTGAAGACACCGTCGTGGAACTCTATACCTGGCGCGTTCAGGACGAAGCCCTGTTCGACTACATCAATGAAAAAAATCTGATTCCCGGCGTGCAGGTCAACCTGAACGTTTATACCGAGGACATCGAATCCAAACTGCGTATCGACATGCAGACCAATCGCCCAGACCTGTACCACGCCAAAGCCGGTTCGGCCTGGATGCAGCCCTGGATTGATGCCGGCGTTGCCGCTCCGGTGTCTGAGCTGGGTCTCGATATGAGTGCCTTCGGCGAAGCCGCTCTGGCCGGCGCCACCGGCAGCGATGGTCAGGTCTATGGCGTGCCTTTTGTCATGCAGATGGAATCCATCCTCTACAACAAGGCCGTCTTCGATGGCGCGCCGACCACCCTGGACGAACTGGAAGCCGCCTTTGCTGAGCTGAAAGATCAGGGCATCGTGCCAATGCACGTTGACGGTCGCGATGGCTGGTACCTGAACCAGGTACTGCACGAAACCATTCTCGCCGGTATGACCAGCGATGACTGGGCACAGCAAGTGGTCGCCGGCGAAGCCTGCTTTACCGACGACATCTACGTCGATGCCATGGAACGCTTCAAATCCTGGCAGGACGCTGGCTACCTGAACCCCAACCCGCTGGCCGACGACTACGGCGCCATGCGTACCGGCGTTGCTCTGGGCACTTCGGCGATGATGATCGACGGCATCTGGTCCGCCACCCCGGCGTCACCGATGTACCAGATCGACCCGAGCCTGGAGCTGGGCTTTATGGCCATTCCGGGTAATGCCAACAAGGTGTACGGCTTTACCGATGCGCACCTGGCGTACAACCCGAATTCGGACGACATCGACGCCGTCAAGAAAGTGATGGAGTTCTACACCACGCCGATGTTCGCCCAGCTGTTCGCCGACATGGTCGAAGCGGTTCCTGCCTCCAACCATCCTGTGGATGTGAACAACGCCCGCGTTCAGGCCGCAGCGGAAATGATTTCCAGCAACTCTTTGGCGGCTCAGCCGTTCTTCCACGATGCGCTGATCAGCGTTGATCCGGGTTATCGTCCGCTGGTTTCCGAAGGCATGCAGCAACTGCTGGCGGGTGAAATCACTGCCCGCGAACTGGCCGAGCATATCCAGAGCGGTCTGAACAACGCCGGTTACATCGGTGCTGACCACTGCGCACTGTGATCGTTGCGCTAACCTGACCGGGCTTGCCGGTCATCGAGGCGGGTCGATTATCGACCCGCCCCCTGCTCTTCCCCGACCTTCTGCCCGTGTGACTTTCAATCATGACGCGACACTCTGACTCTGACCCAACAACGGATTTCCAATCCCGCTCCTGGCTCAGCTATACCGCCCTGGAAAAAATTCAGCGCACCCTCTTATTAACGCCTGGCGTGCTGCTCTACGGCATTTTTAATTTTATTCCGCTGATGGCGCTGTTCTCACTGAGCCTGGTGAAATGGCCGGGCATTGGCCCGAAAGAATTTGTCGGCTTTGACAATTTTGCCAAGGTGCTGACGCAGGATTATTACCGCGACCAGATGCTCAATGCGCTGGTGCAAAACGTGATTTTTTTCATCGTTATTATCGGCTCGTTTCTGATCATCGGCACCGCTCTGGCGTTGCTGTTAAGCTTCAAAACCTGGGGCCGGAAAACCTATCAGGTATTGTTCTTTTTGCCCTACCCGATGGCCGGTGCAGCCGTAGCCTATCTGCTTGATTTGTTCGTGCATCCACGCGGTCCGCTCAACGCTTTTCTGGTGCAAACCGGCCTGGTCGACAGCGCCATTCCGTTTTTAGGTGATCAGGATACCGCCCTTATTACCATGGCGATGTTCTACACCTGGCACCGCATGGGTTTTGCCATCATGTTGATTCTGTCAGGCATTCTGGCGGTGCGTTCCGACCTGCTCGAAGCTTCGATGCTCGACGGCGCCAACCGCTGGCAATCGATCCGCAATGTGGTGCTGCCAGTGCTCGGCCCGGCCTTTGTGTTGATCACCGTCATCGTCATGGTCGATGTGTTCAACAACGCCGACTACGTACTGCTGATCATGGGACCGGAAGCCGGCCCGCTGCGTTCAACCGACATCATGGGCACCTTCCTGTTCCGCACCGCCTTCGGCGGCAACGCCGATACCACCGACACCAACTTCGGCATGGCCGCAGCCATTGGCCTGATGACGGCGTTGTTAATTTTACCGGCCGCCATCTTCCTGGCGCTGAAGAATCTGCGCAGCAGTTGAGGGTGACGCATGGATAAGATTTTCAAACTCAACAAACGCGAACAGTTAGTGGTTCAGTTAATCATGCTGGCCTGGGTGGTCGTGGTTTTGGTGCCGTTCGGCGCTGCGGTTTTGAACTCGTTAAAACCCAACGTCGGCCAGGTATTTCGCGAACCCTTCGGCCTGCCCGATCCGGTCACCTGGAGCAACTTTGCCAAAGCCTGGGTCAACGCCAATTTCGCGCAGTATTTTTTGAACTCGGCAATCATTTCCATCAGTTCGGTGATACTGGTGACCTTCTGCGCCAGCACCACGGCCTTTGTGTTGGCGCGTATGCCATTTCGCGGCAGCACCTTTATTTTTATGCTGTTTCTGGTCGGGGTGATTATTCCGATTCGGCTGGCATTGGCGCCGCTGTTCGACATCGTGCGCGGACTGGGTTTACTCGACACCCTGCTCGGGGTGATTCTGGTACAGAGCGCCAGCATGATGCCGGTGGCGGTCTTTATTCTGGTCAGCTTTATGAAGAATATTTCCACCGAACTGGAAGAGGCCGCCAAGATGGATGGCGCACTGCCCTTCACCGTCTATCGGCGCATTATTTTTCCATTGGTGCGCCCGGCCATTGCCACCATCGCCTTGCTGACGTTTGTGCAGGCGTGGAACGAATACTTCCTGCCGCTGATCTTTTTGCAAAGCGAAGCCAACTATCCGTTAACCCTCGGTCTGCAACGCTTTAATCAGCAATTCGCCATTCAATGGCACATGATGTTCGCCGGCATTCTGATCATGATGGGGCCAACCATCATCGCCTTTATGCTGGCATCGAAGCAGTTTATTGCTGGCCTGACTCAGGGTGGCGTTAAAGAGTAAGTAATCCTGCATGGCGTTGTTCTGGTGGTCATCGCACAGCGCAACGCCGTCTTCGTTCTTGCCCTCCTTGTGAGGGCTTTTTTATAACTCCCTTAACACCGACTGCAGCGACTCACGAACAAACTGAACGGCACGATCCTGATCGCTGCGACGATGCCAGGCCAGATGCAATGGAAACCCTTCGACTGCTATCGGTGGCTCGAACACGGCCAGTCCAACCGCATCATCATTGAGGCAGCCTCGCGGCAACATACAGATCAAGTCCGAATCGCGCAGCATGGCAGGAACCGCCTGAAAGTTCGGCACCACCAAACCCACCCGACGACGGCGCCCTATAGCCTGCAACGCCTGATCCAAAGCACCCTGGGTTTCGCCACGGCCGGACACCAGGATGTGCGGGTAATCGAGCCAGGCATCCAGATCAAAATTTGCCGCCGCAGGGTGCTGGGCGCGCATGGCGACGCAGTATTGCTGCTGCATCAATTCCACTCGACGAAAGCTCACACCAACGCTGGGAAACACCGACAACGCCAGATCCGTTTCACCACGCGCCAGGGCATCCAGAGCGGCATCGGCACCATGCCAGGGCTGCACCACCAGATCGAGATTCGGTGCCTGACGTTCAAGCTGTCGATACAGCGGGCCAATCACCTGGGATGCCGGAATATCGGCCGTGCACAGCCGAATGCGCTGGCTGAGCTGGTGCAATTCGGTGGGCTCCGGCTGCAGCAGTTGTTCGGTGTCCTGCAGCAGACGGTGCAGCGGCTGACGTAAGGCTTCAGCTTTGATGGTAAGCCGCATTTCACCACGACCGCGAATCAGCAAGGCGTCATCGAACAGATGCCGGCAACGCTCCAAAGCGCTGGACGTCGCCGGCTGCGACAGGTGCAGGCGTTGGGCCGCACGGCTGACATGGCGTTCTTCCAGCAGGGCATTGAGAATCACCAGCAAATTCAGATCGACACTTCTCAGGTTCATCGTTGATATATCTATAGAATGAATAATTAATTATATATTTTATCCGTTAGATAAATAACCTAGTCAGCGTCAAGGTGCTCTCCACAACCCAAAGGAGGACACCCTGATGTCTCAGACCACTGTGCTGATGTTCCATTCCCGCTACCTGCCATCACGCGCCAATACCGCCTTACTCGCCGCGGCAAACCGGCTGCCCGATGTCGACGGCGTGGATATGCAGAAGCGCTATGCCGATGGCAATCTTGATGTCGACCATGAGGTGGCTCGTCTACTGGCCACCGATCGACTCGTGCTGCAGTTCCCCATTCAATGGTATTCCACTCCGCCTTTACTGCAGAGCTGGCAGGATCAGGTGCTGACGCGACTGTTTTATCTGGCTTATCAGGAAGAAGGCCGACACTTCGAAGGCACGCCAATCATGCTGGCGGTCACCGCCGGTAACACCCCTGAGGCTTATCAACCCGAGGGTCAGAATGGTTTTCCCTTATCGACCCTGCTGACACCGCTGCAGGCGACCGCCCGCCGTTGTGGCTTGCCCTGGGCTGAGCCCTTTGTGCTCTTTCAGGCTGATCGCCTAAGCGATGCAGAGCTGGCGCTGGCCTGCCAGAGCTATGTTCAGCAGATCCAGGCCTGGCAAACCCAGACCGCTCTGACCGGGGAGGCCTGAAGATGACTGCAAGCTTCAACTCTCGTAGCGAAAAACTCGCGCCCAACCCCTTTAAACTGGCCGCGATCAGCCTGCCGTTATTGATGCTGGGTCAACTGCTGCTGGCGGGCCTGGGTCTGTTTCAGCAACCCGCCTGGTGGGACGCACACGCCAGTCTGGGCATGCTGTTGATCGTGCCGGTGAGCTGGATTCTGATTGCCAGTTGGTGGCAGCAGCCGGTGCGGGCGCTGCGCTGGTGGGCCAGCCTGATGGCATTACTCTACCTGCTGCAGGTGCTGACCATGGCAATCGGACAGGAAGCCGGCCTGGGCTGGCTTCTGGCGCTGCATCCGTTCAACGCCGGCTTGTTATTGCTGACCGCCCTAGTGTTGGTCGCCAAGATCATGCGCAGTCACAGCGGGCGTTAATGCGGTTCTAACGGATCGGTGTAAGCGCCGGCCAGTGGTTCAGGGACGAGCACCGCGCCCACCGCTTTGCGGTAGAAATCCACCGGTCCGGCATCGCCAATAAAGCCGTACACATAACCGCGCTGCTTTAGGCGGTGCAGCGCTTCCACCAATAAGGCCTTGCCCAAACCCAGTCCGCGCGCCGCTTCGTTAACACCGGTCGGGCCAAAGAAGCCGGGAAACGTAACATCGAAACAGGCAAAGCCGAGCAATTGCGCACCACGGCGCGCAATCAATACCCGGCTGGGATGGCCGCTTAAACCATTGGCCACTTCACTGGCCCAGCCGGCGCCGAATTCACGGCGCACCCAATCGACAATCAGCTCCCGGTCCCAGGCCTGAGCAGGCTGTATTTGATAACCCTCCGGCAAGGCAGGAGGGGCCGGTAGTTGCTGCAGTGACACGATCAGATCAGACATTTTGAGTTCCTGGGACCAGAGCGAGGCTACTTTAACAGCAGCCTGAGCGGCTTGGAAAAGCAGACCATTGATGGCCATCGCTGCGCCAAAGATGACCACCAGCACTGTCACTCACCGATCCGCTGTTATTATGGTGCTCACCTTGAGCATCAGAACCCGAAGAGGATAGAACATGCGCCCGCTGTTGATTGCGCTTTCAGCCCTGGTTATCAGTCCAGGGTTGATGGCCGAAGAAGGCCCCTTTAACGCCAGTGCCACAGCGCGCGCAGCGACCGTTGCCGAGGCGTGTGACATCGCCTTTAACCAGGCGGAAGCCGAAGCACTGGCCGATTTTGAAGCGGCCTTTCTGGCTGAAAGCCGGCCCCAGGCTAGACGCATCGAATTGCGCTCGCGCACCGACGAACGGCTGCCGGCCGACGCGCTGAATGCCCAACCGGGTTGCCGTGTCGACGCTCGCTGGGCGGCCATCGCGGTGGCGTCGGACGACGGTGCTGCTGAACCCGAACCACTTAATGGACGCATCGAAACCATCGACGGTGAATACAGCGCAGAATGCAGCAACGCCAATGAAGCGGCTGCCTGCAAACGTCGTATTGAAACCCAGGCCGCCAGTGATTTACGCAGCCAGTTGCAGGCTGACGACCCGCAACGACTGAACGGCTATCGGCTGAACTTCGATGGCTTCGAAGGCGACCAGTCATTCACCTACAAAGACGACCGCGTCAGCCTGACCATGAATGGCCAGTTCTATTTCCGCCTCGATCAGAGCGATTTCGGTCCGGTCACGCCCGCTCCCGGAACCCACGGCGATTTGCGCATTGAGCGCAAAGAAAAAGACGACCCTTACGACAACCTGGACTTCACCCTGTTCTACACCTGGGACGGCAATAACTCGGCCGACCCGGACGAACTGGCGCTGAGCACCAACCGCTGGGGATTGGGTTTGTGGGTCGATAACCGCATCGGCGTATCGACCTTCTGGGGCGAAGAACGCGCCGGCATTGCCAACAACAACCACTACGTCCACAACGACAGCAGTCGCTACGACGTATTCGGTGTCGGCATCGGTTATCGGCTGTTCGATAACCGCGACATCACCGTCGAAACCAGCCTCTATTACGTCGATGCGCAGCCCTTTAGCACGACGCTCGACAACGGCCGGGAGTATGAAGCCAGGGATTACGCCCAGACCAATATCAACATCAAAACCAACTCCGCCTCCGGCCCCAATGTCGGTTGGATGTTCACCTGGAAACTGCGTGAAGACCTGAGCAACTACAACAGCCTGTCCGGCGGCTGGTATGTGGAGTGGCAATTCTGATCGACGCACACTGACAACGTTGCAGCCAGCGAGCTTCGCGCTTAGTCTGGCTCGCCGTTGTTGATCGCCGAGGTTGTTGCATGTCATCCGAACGCCGCGCTCTGGGTTACGCCCTGATCGCTGTCCTGCTCTGGTCCACCGTCGCCACCGCTTTTAAAGTTGCCTTGCAGCACGTCAGCGTCAGCCAATTAATGGCCGGCGCGGCGCTGTTTTCTGTTGCCGCGCTGATGGCGACGTTGGCGATACGCGGCGAATTATCAACGGCCATAAAACGGCTTTGGTCCGATCGCAACGCCGCCTTTCGCCTGGGGTTAATTAATCCGGTTATCTACTACGCAGTCCTGTTCGAAGCCTACGACCGCTTGCCGGCACAAGTAGCGCAGCCGGTGAATTACACCTGGGCGATTACTCTGGGTTTGTTGTCGGTGCCCTTTCTCGGTCACAAACTGACGCGCTGGGATTTAATCGGCATGTTGCTCGGTTATTCCGGCGTGGTGTTTATTTCCATTGCCGGGCAAAACGTCAGTGGGTCGCTGGATTATTTCGGTCTGTTTCTGGCGTTGGCGTCGACGCTGCTCTGGGCGGGCTACTGGCTGGTGAATACCCGCGATGAGCGTCCGCCGATCATTGGTTTGTTCCAGAACTTTGTTTACGCCCTGCCAATACTGGTGCTGTGGATGCTGTGGCGCGATGGTTTGCCAGCCCTGGACCAATGGCAGGTAACCGCCAGCCTGGCCTATGTTGGGGTGTTCGAGATGGGCATCACTTTCGTGTTCTGGCAGCTGGCAATGCACCACACCAACAACGCCAGTCGCATCGGCACACTGATTTTTCTATCGCCCTTTATCAGCCTGTTTTTAATCCACTTCGTGCTCGGTGAACCGCTGCAATGGCTGACCTTTGGCGGCCTGGGTTTGATCGTTGCGGGCTTGTGGATTCAGCAAAGCAAGGCGAGGCGGCAGGTCTCGTGAGCAATTGAGGCTGCCGATTATCCGATTAGTTGCGCTTATAGACATGCCGGCGGTGGCCAACTTTCACAACCGTTACCACAAGCAGCTCGTCCGTCACTTCATAGATGATCCGGTAAACACCCTGCCGGATTCGGTAACGTTCTTGTCCTGACAGTTTTTCGCTGCCGATCGGCCGGGGGTTCTCCCTCAACTCCTCAAGACGTTGCAGAAGGCGGGCGACATCCTTGTTGGGAATGGACCGAAGGTCTTTGGCGACTGACTTCCTGACAACCAGCTTATAGCTTGCCATGTGCCTTCAGGTCATCCAGCAAAGCCTCGTAGCTCATGGTTGGCTCGGCTACTCGGTCCTCGAATGCCGCCAAATCTTCCTGATCCTCAGCTAGAGCCGCACGAACGGCATCGTTGACGAGGTCCGACAAGGAACGGTGCGTATGGGCGGCCTTCAACCGCAAGGCAGCGTGCAGCTGAGGGTCAAAATAAACCGTGGAACGCTTCGATATCTCGCTCATGGCGCTCTCCAGACGATGCAATGAATTAACATCATGATGTCAAAGCGTCATAGCGTCAAACCAAAAAAACGGCTTATGCTGGACGAGCCATTCCTGTTGTGTTCCGCTTCGGCAAAATACGGCACCGCCCTGGCCGGCCAGGCCTTGGGCTGCAAATCCTCCGGTCGAACCAGAGCCAGATACCAGACGATGACCATGCAAGCTGCCTAGGGATCCGGAAATTCTTCGGTCTTGAACAGCTTAAAACCACGCGCTTCGTAGTTATTGCGCGCGCTGGGATGATCGTCGGAACAGGTGTGTAACCAGATGCGCTCGGGGCGACGACCCTCGCCATCGGTCCACTCGAAGGCAACCTTCAAAGCTTCAGATAACATCGGCCCACCCAGGCCCTGACCGATAAAGGGTTTGGCCAGACCCACGGAAATAAACTCAACCTGGTTACCATCCTGGCGCTCCATCTCCACATAGCCGGCGGGGGTGCCGCGCACCGTTAACAGCCAGATGCGATGCTCCGGCCGTTCGGTGTGTTCACGCCATTGCTCCAGCGACCAGTCCAGCTTCATAAACCAGTTCCAGTGCTGGCCAATCCACTGATACAAAAAGCGATTGAGTTCGCCCTGCTTCACTTCGACTTCGTCAAAGCGCAACGGCACATCGGCGGGCCAGGGTTTGACGTTGATGGCGTCGGGCGAAGTCAGTTCATAGGACCACTCGGTAACCATCAGAACAATTTCTGTTTGCTGACCAGGATGCCGGTTTCATCGGCGTACAACCACATGCCTGACTCAATGGTGACACCGGCAAATTCGACCGGTACATCGACGTCGCCGAGGCCTTTTTTCTCGGTGCGTACGGGTATGCTGGCCAGCGCCCGCACACCAATCGGCATACGGCGCAGTTCGTGAATATCGCGCGCGCAACCGTTGATTACCACGCCCTGCCAGCCATGATTCACCGCATCGAGCGCGATCTGATCGCCGATCAAAGCTCGGCGCAACGACGCACCGCCATCGACCACCATCACCTTGCCATCGCCGTCGGTGCCGGCCAGTTCTTTGACCCGGGAATTATCTTCGTAACAATGCACGGTCACCACTTGACCAAAGAACGCCGGCTTGCCGCCAAAATCCTGGAACAAAGGTTCGAGTACCTGAACGGCATCGGGATGATCATCACAGAGGTCAGGCGTATTCCACATAGGGTAGACTCGCTTATTCGACTGGGGAGTGAGGTTCAGTGGTCATCATGGATGGCCAACCGAAGGCTGAATTCTGATCGTTGATAAGCTTCGTACAAGGAACGCTTTTATGGCTGTCAAACTGCAAACACCGCGCCTGACAGTGACCGGCCCGGCGGGGATTCGCGGTCGCGCACTGCATCGTTACTATCAACAAAACGCCGATCATTTTGCCCAAGGGGGCGGCGATTTGCCAGCCAGAGTGGGTCTGACAAGAGCCCGGCTTAAGGCGCAGAAACGCCTGTGGAAACAAGGCCGCGGCTACCGGTTTTATGGTTTTAAAGACGGCGAGTTGGTGCTGGATCTGGGTCTGACCAATGTGGTGCGCGGCGCCTTTCAGGCGGCCCATCTGGGCTACCGTACCGCCCAGGCACACCAGGGACAGGGATTGATGACCGAAGCCTTGGTCGCCGTGGTCGGTTACGCCTTCGATACCCTCAACCTGCATCGACTGATGGCTAACTACCAACCCTGGAATGTCGCCAGCGGCCGGGTGCTGGAAAAACTCGGCTTCGAACGCGAAGGTCTGGCGAAAGATTATTTATTCATTAACGGCCAGTGGCGCGACCACGTGTTGACGGCTTTGATCAATGATCGCTGGTGAGTGCATATCAGTCTTGGTTAAAGGCACGAACGTGATCAATTAACGCCCGCAGTTTCGGTGTCACCAGACGGCGGCTGGGGTAGTACAGATAGAAACCGTTAAAGGGCGGCAGCCAGTCGTCGAGCAAGGTGATCAGTTCGCCGCGTTCAATGTACGGCAAGAAGGTTTCTTCCATACCGAAGGCGATGCCACCGCCGACCAGGGCGGTACGCACGATCAGCAGCATGTCGTTGGTGGTCACCTGCGGCGACACCTGCACATTGAAAGCGCGGCCGTCGCGTTCAAATTCCCAACGATAAGGCGCTGTCTCCGGCCTCGGTCGCCAGCCGATACAGCGATGATCGGTCAGCTCGCGCGGATGCTCCGGCCGGCCATAACGCGCGACATAAGAGGGCGCCGCTACAGTCACTTGCCGCTGATCCCCGGTCAGCGGCACCGCCACCATATCCTGCTCAATCACCTCACCCAGACGGACGCCAGCGTCAAAGCCCGCGGCGACAATATCAAATTCCTCATCCGAAACGGTGACATCCAGACTGATGCCCGGATTGGCTTCAGCGAAACCAGCAATCAAAGGCCCGGACAAAAAACGCTCGGCAATGGAGGTGGCGGTGACTCTTAACAGCCCTTGCGGCGAGCCCGGCACATCGAGCGTCGCCTGCAGCGCCGAACTGATGTCACCGAGCGGGCTGGAAACGGCGCGCAGCAGACGCTCACCTTCGTCGGTCAGCCGCACACTGCGAGTAGTACGCCGGAACAAGGGCTGCCGCAACGCCTCCTCCAACCGCTGCACCGACTGACTGACCGCCGAGCGCGTCACCCCCAAACGGTCCGCCGCAGCTCGGAAATTGCCGGCTTCAGCGACGGCGATAAAGCTCGTTAACAGGTTTAAATCCATAACCTTTGATAAGCATTGCTAACCAGTACGTCCAGTATTAACGGGATACTCCTCGACAATCCAGCGTTTTAATCTGCGTCCGGTTTTTAACGACCTAAAGACGACAACAGGAGCACTTGATGAGCCCGTCTAATAACAATCCCTCTCACCCTTACTCGGGCATGTGGATGACCGCAGATGGCTTTATTCGCCACGAGTTATTGCCCAATGGCCGCTATATCGAAGCGCGAGGTGCACGCGAGCGCGCCTATGAAGGCCGCTACGAAGTGCGTGGCAATCATATCGATTACTGGGACGATACCGGCTTTACCGCCGATGGCGATTTTGTGGACTCTGATGTGTTACATCATGCTGGCATGGTGTTGCATCGGCGCTGAACAGCAAAGCAGCGGGAACCAAGGTTCCCGCTGCTTCGTTACGCCATTACTTGGCGGCGATATCCACCATCGCCTGGAAGCTTTGCTTCGACGGCCGACCGAACTCGATCGACCGTTTCAACCGGTGAATGCCCTTGATAAAACGCAGCGAACCGGACTCGGCACGAATAACGATTGAGTGAGTGGTGATGCCACCGTCACGATCGTAATGCACGCCATCCAAAAACGGACCGCCGGTAATGCCGGTGGCGGCAAAGAAGGCATCGTCGGCAGCGATCAGATCATCGAGCCGCACCACTTGGTCGAGATCGATATCCAGTTCCACCAGCTTGCGTCTTTCGCTTTCTAATTGCGGCGAACGCACGCCTTCCATGCCACCGTTCAGCGCTTTTACCGCAGCGGCGGAAATCACCCCTTCGGGGGTGCCGCCAATGCCCATCAGCACATCGACGCCGGTGCCGGGAATGGCTGCCATCAGCGCGCCCATCACATCGCCATCGGTGTGCAGTTGCACGCGCGCACCGGCAGCACGGATTTCTTCGATCAGGCTTTTGTGGCGCGGCCGGTCGAGCACGAAAACGGTGACTTCGTTGACCTTGCGCTGCAACGCTTCAGCGATGGAATACAGGTTGCGAGCAACCGATTGGGTGATGTCGATGGCGTCGCGGGCGTCTTCACCGACGACGATCTTGTTCATATAGAAAGAAGGGCCCGGATCCCACATGGCGCCACGTTCGGTGGCAGCAACCACAGCAATGGAATTGGGACGGCCGGTGGCCAGCAGGCGGGTGCCTTCGACCGGATCGACAGCGATGTCGAGTTTGGGTTCGGCGCCGGTACCGACGCTTTCCCCGTTATAGAGCATAGGCGCTTCGTCTTTCTCGCCCTCGCCGATGACTACGACGCCATCCATGCTGACTGTTTGCAGTACAGCACGCATAGCGTCCACGGCAGCGCCGTCGCCGGCCTCCTTATCGCCCGCGCCCATAAAGCGCGATGCGGAAAGGGCCGCCGCCTCAGTCACCCGCACCAACTCCATGCCCAGATTTCGATCGGGCTGTTGCTTCATGGTGTTACCTGCGGCTTCATTTTATTTCCTGAAGAAAGTTAGCTGATAGGCACCGGTCGGGCGCTCCGTGGCCAGTATGCTGGCTCTTCTCAAGGGGGGAATCTGACCGACCGGTAGCGCCGACTATACCGGCGCCAAGAGGGGGCACAAGCACGGAAAACGGTTTCAGGTGGAAAAGAAATTTAATGACGAAAAAGGCCCGGCGATCGACCGGGCCTAAACGTTTAAGTTGTAGTTTTATTTCCGCTTTTTGACCGCTCGGTCAGCCCAGACCTTCAAAGCTGAAACCGTCCGGCAGCAGTTCAGTGGCGGTCCATTCGCGCAGACCATCGACGTCGTTGGTCGCCCAGATTTTGCCATCGGCAGGCATAAATTCAGCGATCACCTGACGGCAGCCACCGCAGGGCGAAAACAGATTGTTGCCCGGCATATAAACCACCAGTTCGAGGATTTCGCCAGGCCGCACACCCGCCGACGCCGCCGTACCAATGGCGGTACGTTCGCCGCACATGCCCAGCGGATAGGAGCGGTTTTCCACATTGCAGCCGCTGAAGATGCGGCCGTCGGCAGTACGCAGCGCAGCACCGACCGGAAACTCGCTGTAGGGCACGTAAGCGTTGGCCGCAGCCGCCTTGGCCGCCGCTTTCAGATCACCAGGAGCTGCCATCATTACAGACTCACGGCTGCTTTGAGGGCGATCTGGATCATTTCATTGAAGGTGGTCTGGCGCTCGTCCGAGCTGGTCGCTTCACCACGCACAATGTGATCGCTGACGGTCATAATGCCCAGCGCCTTAGCGCCGTATTCAGCAGCCACGCCGTACAGGCCAGCCACTTCCATTTCCACCGCCAGAATGCCCATCTTGCGCAGCGTCGGGATCAGCGCTTCTTCGGGCGAGTAGAACAGATCGGAAGTAAACACATTGCCGACCTGAGCTTCGACGCCGGCGTTGCGCGCGCTCGCCACCGCCGCTTCGAGCAATGCATAGCTGGCCGTGGCAGCGAAGTCGTAACCCAGTAGACGGGTGCGGTTGACGCCGGTATCGGTACTGGCGCCGCTGGCGATGATGACGTCGCGCAGCTTGATGTCATCGCCAATACCGCCGCAGGTGCCAACACGAATCAGGTTTTTCACACCGTATTCGGTGATCAGTTCTTTGGCGTAGATGGAAATTGATGGCACGCCCATGCCTGAGCCCATCACCGACACCGGCTTGCCGTCAAAGGTGCCGGTGTAACCGAACATGGAGCGCACATCGGTGACACGCTTGGCGCCGTCGAGGAAGTTTTCGGCGATGTATTGGGCGCGCAGCGGATCGCCCGGCATCAGCACGGTTTCTGCGAAATCACCAGCATTGGCATTGATATGGGGAGTAGGCATAGAGTCCTCGTGAATTTTCTGACCAAATGTTCAACTTGCAGCACTATAACGGCTTGCCGCGAGCGCGACCAGCCACTCAGTTTCAGCCGACCCGTCATCGTCTTGGCAACAACACCGCCGCTTCCAGACCCGAACTGATGCGGTTGCGCAGTTTCAACTGACCGCCGTGAGCGTGGGCAATATTGCGCGCGATGCTCAAGCCCAGACCGGCGCCGCCGGTGTTGCGGTTGCGCGAGGTTTCCAGACGCACATAGGGTTCGAACACCTTGTCGATCTCGCTTTCAGGAATACCCGGGCCGTTATCGACCACATAGATTTTCAGCTCCTGTCGGCTGTCGACAATCTCCAGCTTCACCTGAGTGCCATAAAAAGCGGCGTTGTGGACCAGGTTCGACAGACAGCGTTTCAGCGCCAGCGGTTTGCCGTAAAACGGCCAGCGCGCCAGGCCGCGAATTTCCAGCGGGTAACCGAGCAAGGCCAGATCATCCTTGAGCGTATTGACCATCTGGTTGATGTCGATGGGATGGGTGTTTTCGTGCACATCGGTGCTGCGCCCCAAATCCAGCGCGCCCTTGACCATGGCCTCCAGTTCTTCCAGATCCTTGATCATGCTGGGTTTGACCTTGTTATCGTCATCCATCATTTCGGCGCGCAAACGCAGTCGGGTGATGGGGGTTTTCAGGTCGTGTGAGATGGCCGAAAACAGCCGTTCGCGATCGTCGACGAAACGCAGCACGCGCTCCTGCATCAGGTTAAAGGCGCGCGCGGTCTCCTTCACTTCACGAGTGCCCTTTTCATCCAGCGGTGCCAGATGGATATCGGTACCCAGTTGGCGCGCCGCTGCGGCCAGATCCGACAGCGGCCGGGTCATCCAGCGCACCACAAACCAGGCGATGGTCACCAGCACGATCAATAAGATGGTCAGGAAAAACAGCTGCCCCTGATCGAGGTATTTGGTCTCGGACAGAAAATACGGATCGGGCAACAAACCCGCCAGATACAGCCATTCGCCTTCTCCTACCGGCACTTGCGCCACCAGTACCGGCGGCGGATCGGGCTCCAGAATCAGGGTGTTCTGCGCCCAGCGCGGCGGCAGATCGACCAGGCGGATGTCGGCTTCATAGACATTCAGCAAACGCGGATCGGCAAATTCGACGCTCAGATCAGCCAGCCGCTGACCGAGTTTTTCTTCAATGGAGCGCTGAAACTGATCGAGAAACTGCTGCTTGGCCAGGCTGTCGCGAATCGGTTCGACCGGAATAAAGTTGTCGTTCACCGACACCAGAAAGCGCGAGCCGCCCATATCGCGCAACTGGTTGATGATCAGATGCCGATAGTCGCGTGGATAGGCGCGGATAAATTCCATGGTCGAACCCACCGAAAACGCCATATCGCGCGCCATCGATTCGCCCTGTTGCTGGCGCTGACCTTCGAGAAAATACAGCCAGACGTAGTTACTGAAACTGAAGGCGCTGATCAAACCCAGCACCATCAGCGCCAGCAGGCGGCTGTATAAAGAGGTGAAGCTGAAGCGCGGCATTATTCAGGCGAGACCGGCACCGTCAGGATATAGCCGGCACCGCGCACGGTTTTGATCAACTGCGGTGACTTGCCATCATCGTGCAGGCGCGAACGCAGGCGGCTGACCTGAACGTCAATGGAGCGATCGAAGGGTGACGAATCGCGGCCGCGCAGCTCGTTGCTCAGATCATCACGACTGAGCACCTCGCCCGGCCGGCTGACAAAGAGCCGCAATAAATTGAAGTCGGCACCATTGAGCGAATGGGCGGTACCGTCCGGGTCGGTGAGTTCGCGGTTGGTCAGATCGAGCAGCCACCGACCAAAGCGCAGCCGCTGACGGGCATCGAGCGGCGAACTGTCCGGGGTTTCGTCATAGCGCCGCAACACCGCCTTGATGCGCGCCAGCAATTCACGCGGATTAAAGGGTTTGCCAACGTAATCATCGGCGCCCAGTTCCAGACCGATAATGCGATCGGTCTCGTCGGAACCGGCGGTCAACATAATGATGGGAACGCGCGAGCGAGCGCGCACTTCCTTGCACAGGGTGAAGCCATCGTCACCCGGCATCATGATATCGAGAACGATCAGATCCAGTCGTTCATGCGGCCAGTACTGGCGCATTTGCTGCCCATCGGCGGCGGTGACGACCACAAAGCCATTCTTCTCAAGATACTCCTTGAGCAGATTGCGGATATCTTCGTCGTCGTCCACCACCAGGATGCGCTTTTGTTGTTCTGCGTGCATCTTGGTCCCACTGCTTGCCGTTCACAAAGCCAGACTTGGCCCGGCGCGAAAGTCTAACGGTGCTCGCCGGCCGTTTGGACCGCAAAGTATAACATTGCGACCACGAATGAGACGACGGCCTCGGTTCAAACGCAAAAAATGAATTACACTGGAGGACTGTCTGCCGCGTATTCGAGCTCAGTTGTGGTCAAAAAAGCTCAGGCCGCCCCGGCGCCCGCCCAACAATCTTTGCGCACCTATCGCGATCGCTTTCTGGCCATCAACGAGGGCCGTTTGACGCGCCTGCGCGAAAGCCTGCAGACCAAACAGAAACAATGCCTGGAACTGCTGCCGCTGCTGTTTCACACCCATCTGCGCGGCTCACCGGGCTATTTTGTCGAACCGGACGTGCCCACCGGCGTGATTCAATACCAGCCCACCCAGGGCACACTGAATCTGCTGCAGGCGATCAACTTCTCCGCCCGACCTGGCACCGCCCGTGCCCTGAATCCGCAAATTTCCGGCCTCTATCTGATGGGCTCGTCTGGCTCAGTGGCGCAATCGACCAGTTCCGACCTGGATATCTGGCTGTGCTACCGGCCCGATTTGACGCCGCGCCAGATCGATCTGCTGGAAACCAAAGCCGAGATGATCAGCCTCTGGGCCGAAGGCTTTAATCTGGAAGTGCACTTCTTTTTGATGAACTCCCAGCAGTTCGAAGCCGGCGATCAGCGCTCGCTGACCGGCGAAAACTGCGGCTCCACCCAGCATTTTTTGTTGCTCGATGAATTCTATCGTACTGGCCAATTGCTGGCTGGCGCGCCGCCGGCCTGGTGGTTTGTACCGTCCGATCAGGAAGATCGTTACGAAACCCTGGTCAGGGAATTTCGCGGTCGCGGCGTCGCCCGGCTGGAAGAGTCGATCGATTTCGGCGCGCTGCCCTCGCTGCCGGCGGGCGAGTTTATCGGCGCCGGCATGTGGCAGCTGTACAAAGGCATCGATTCACCGCACAAGTCGGTGCTCAAATTGCTGTTGCTGGAAGTCTATGCGCGCGAATTTCCCCAGGTCACCAGCCTGGCGCACCAGTATAAAAGCGCCATTCATCATGGCTCCGTCGAACTCAATGAGCTCGATCCCTACGTCATGCTGTACCGGCGCATCGAACGCTATTTAAGCGAGCAAAATGAAACCAGTCGGCTGGAACTGATCCGCCGTTGTTTCTATTTCAAAGCCGGCATACCGCTGTCGAAACCGGCCAAGTCGAGCACCTGGCGTCGCGCTCTGATGGCGGAACTGACCAAGGAGTGGGGCTGGCAAAGCGATTACCTGGCTTATCTGGACGGTCACACCGGTTGGCCGATTCAGGACATCATGGCCGAACGCAAACTGCTGATTAACGAGCTGACGCGGTCCTATCGTTTCCTGACCAAATTTGCCGCCGAGCATGAAAGCAACCATATGATGAGTCAGCAGGATCTGCTGATTCTCAGCCGCAAACTGCACGCTGCTTTTGATCGCCGGCGCGGCAAAATTGACTTCATCAGTTTCGGTCACGAAGTCGACCTGAGCCACGAAAAAATCCGCATCAAGGAAGTTGGCCCGCGTAAAGGCAAGCCGTCTTACTGGGTGGCGCACAGTCAGTTACCCAACGGCCAGATCGGCAGCACCCTGAAAAAATCCAGTGGTCTGCTGGAGACCATGCTGTGGTGTCACCTCAACGGCCTGCTGGCTGCTCACCTGCACATACCGGTGTTCTCGCAATACAGTGCGGTGACCAATTTTGAAGTGCGCAAGACGCTCGCCGACCTGCGCCAATCGCTGCCGCTGGGTATGCCGCCGGTGCCGCAGTCGAGCTTCTACAGACCGGCGCAGGTGGAACGCGTGCTGCTGTTTTCCAACCTCGGTTGCGATCCGCTGCAGCATCTGACCCGGCGCGGCCTGCAAAAAATCTCCGCGCGCTCCAACAGCCTCGATTTCAGTTCGCTGCGCGAAAATCTGGTCGCCAGCATCGACATGGTGGTGATCAATTCCTGGGGCGAAGTGGTGGTGGAACATTTCGATCAGGTCGATGCGCTGCCCCAGTCGATTCATTTTTTGCTGTCGCTGCTGGCGCGGCAGAAATACGTGCACCGGCCGTTGCTGGAATCCTTCTGTCATAACCAGACCCGACCGTCGGCCATCGCTAAACGCATCCAGGATTTGTTCGAGGATGCGGTTTCAGCGCTGTACGACGTGGCCCGCCGCCAGCCAGTGCGTTTTCTCTACAACCTGGGTGAGCAGTATCAGGCGCTGACCATCAACAAACGTCAGCTCAACAGCCTGAGTTTCGATACCGAGGATGAGTTGATCGACTGGCTCGGTCAGGAACAACCAAGACGCAGCCGCCTGTTGCCGGACCGCCATTTCGAAACCGATAAAAACCGCCTGCGTGCGGTGATCGATCAGCAGGAAGAGGAAGGCGTTACTCTGGTTTATCAGGTGAGCAAACGCATCGCGACGGTCTATGTCATCGACGAAAACGGCTCACTGTTTTGCTTCCGCCAGGCGGTGCTCAGCAAGACCAGTTTGCTGGCCTCGCTGCTGCGTTTTCTGAAGGTGACCGAGCATCGTTTGTACGCCCACGACAGCGATTTGCCGCCGGGTACCACGCCCATTCAGTGCTACGAAATGACGCTCTTGCCGAGCGGTATTCCCAGCATGAAACGAATGCGCACCTCGACCCTGATGGAAGCCAAGTACGACACCCATGTGCCGGCGGTGATGGAATTGGGGCCGGATGGCAGCCCGGAATATCTGGTGTTGTGTAACGATCAGGAATTTTCCAGCCAGGAACTGGGCGATGAATTCTTCACTCAGGTCGCCGATCAGGTGCGGCGTTCGCGTGACCCCGGCGCCCCTGGTCCACTGCACATTACCGACTTGACTCTGTCCGACCGGGTTATCGCCAGTCTGCCCAATGGTCAGGCGCAGAGCATTCACTATCTGCGCTACAAGCTGCGGCTGGAACACCGCATCAATGAAGCCATGCAACAGCAGGCATCGTCGCAGCCGACAGACAACAACGCGCCGGTGCCGATCCAATCAGCGGCGCAGCGTCGCCGCTAATTCCGCCAACGCCTGCAGATCCGGAATACTGGCTTTGCCCAGCTGAGTGATCACCGCCATGCGTTGCATCGGCGCCCGATGCGCCAGGCTGTCTTCGCGCACTTCGGCCTCACTCAATCGCAGCAGCCGCGGTATGCCCTGAATGCGCAGCCCGAAAAAAAGCGCTTCGTTCTGTGCGGATAAGACATTGAATATCGCCAGGCGAGTGCCGGCTGAATCGGCGGCCAGGGTTTGGCCGTTGGCCATTTCATAGCTGATAACCGGTACCGACTGAGCGCGCCAATCGAGCCAGCCCAGCAACCAGTCCGGTGCTTCACGGTCGGGCTTAAGATCGGCATTGGCGATGACTTCAGCAATGGCCACCTGCGGCACCACCAGGCTTTTTTGCTGCATCGGCACCCAGAAAGTCGCCAGCCGTTCATCACCGGGCGGTGACTCAAATTCAGTCGTCATCACGGGTTACCGGCGCACACAGGCGCGCAATACAGTCGAGCAGCACATCTTCCTGAAAGGGTTTGCCCAGGTATTCATTGACGCCAATCGACAGGGCACGCTGGCGATGTTTAGCGCCGGTGCGCGAGGTGATCATGATGATCGGCAGCTTGTGCAGACGCTCATCGTGACGCACCTGCTGGGCGACTTCGAAACCATCCATATTGGGCATTTCGATATCCAGCAGCATCACATCGACCGGCTGTTCCTGGAGCAACTGAATCGCTTCCAGACCGTCTTTGGCCAGCCAGACATGCCAGCCCTGACGCTCCAGCAACCGACTGGTGACCTTGCGCACCGTGACCGAATCGTCGACCACCAGAATGTTCAACGTCTGGCCTGCTGATGTCGGCGTGGTGTTTTTGGCGCTGCGGCGCAGCAACGGCGCCAACTGGGAGGCATCAACCGGACGATGCCGCAACAGCGCCGCCGGATCGAGAATCACCACCACCGAGCCATCGCCGAGAATGGTGGCGCCGGAGACGCCGGCCAGGGCGCTGAATTGCGGGCCCAGAGTTTTTACCACGATCTCGCGTGAGCCCAGCAACTGATCCACATAAAGCGCCACCGGCTGGGTCGAATCGCTGCCGGGCACCAGGATCAAAGGCACCGCTGTGCTGTCGGCGCTGAGCTCAGCGATCTGACCGGCATCGAGCAAAGCACCGAGATAGAGCGTTTGGTAACGGGTACCGGCGTAATCGAAACCGGACTGTTCCCCGTGCGCCATGGCATCCAGCTGTTGCGCCGGCACCCGGACGATGCCCTCGATGGTGCTCAGCGGTAAGGCATAAAAATCGTTGCCGATACGCACCATCAGGGCGCGATTGACCGACACCGTAAAGGGCAGCCGGATGGTGAACTGACTGCCTTCGCCCGGCCGGCCAGCGATGCTCATGCTGCCGCCGAGCTGTTTGACTTCGGCGTGCACCACATCCATGCCAACGCCGCGACCGGACACCTGGGTCAGCGCTTCGGCGGTGGAAAACCCCGGTTCGAGAATCTGCTGGATAATGGCGTGATCATCCAGCGCCGTGTCTTTGCTGATCAGCCCCATTTGCTCGGCACGCTGGCGAATGCGCTCAACATCGAGACCGGCGCCATCGTCGCTCAGCCGCAGCACGACATCGGCACCTTCGCGCGCCAGGCTTAATTCAATCTGCCCCTGCGCTGCTTTGCCAGCATCGCGGCGCTGCTGCGGTGTTTCGATGCCGTGATCGACGGCGTTGCGCAGCATGTGTTCCAGCGGCGAAATCATCCGCTCCAGCACCGTCCGGTCGACCTCGCCTTCGGCATTGGCGACGCTGAATTCGACTTCCTTCTCCAACTCGGAAGACAGCTGCCGCACCATGCGCCGCAGCCGCGGCACCAATCGGCTGAACGGCACCAGCCGCGTTTGCATCAGACCTTCTTGCAGTTCCGAATGCAGCCGGCCCTGCTGCTGCAATAAGGTTTCGGTATCGCGGCTTTTATCGACCAAAGTGTCTTTCAGGTCGCTGAGGTCGGAACTGGCTTCGAGCAGCGAGCGCGACAACTGCTGAATGTGCGAATAGCGATCCATTTCCAGCGGATCGAAGTCGGCATCGCCCTTGTCGATGGCGCGCTCCTGACGGAACAGCACCTGCGCCTCGGTTTCCATATCCAGATGCCGCACCTGCTCACGCAGCCGCTCCAGCGTGGCGTCCATATCGGTCAGGGTGAATTGGAAATCGCTGACTTCCTGTTCCAGCCGCGCCCGCACAATGGAGGATTCGCCGGCCAGATTCACCAGCCGCTCGAGTAGATCGGCGTTGACCTTGATGCTGTCCTGGCTGGGGGCGCGCGTCGCAGGCGCAGCCGCGACGTCGGAAGTGGTGTCCAGGCGGGGCGAGGTCTCCGCCGCCTGCGGCATAACGCTGGGACCGAAATCGTGCGGGCTGTCATCGCGACTGAGCAGGGTGCGCATGCTGTCGACGCCCTGCACCAACCGATCCTGGCGCGCCAGCATGGCGGCGAAGAAGGCGTCATTAAGCTGGGTCGGGTCGGCTTCGGCCTGAGCCACCTCGGTCTCGAACTCATGGCACAGATCAGCCAGGCGTTTCAGCTTGGCCAGATGGGCGCCACCTTTGAGGGTGTGCAGCACCCGCATCAGCTCCGCCGGCGCTTCAGCATGACTGGTATCGGCCTGCCAGGCTTCGAGCAGCTGTTCGATTTCGACCAGTAACTCAGCCGCTTCATCGACAAAGATGTCGAGAATATCCAGGTCGACCTCATCGGCCGAGCCCGTTACTCCAGGCGCAACAGACACAGCGGTGTGCGCACTGACATCAGCTTCGGCCAGTGGCGCCGTCGTCGGCTTCTTCGTCGTCGGCTTCGACTTCGGTTTCGTCCGGCTCGGCGTCGCTTTGCTGTGTTGACGAATCGTCTCCATCAAGCTCTTCGCCGACCGGCAGCTCCGACTCGTGGTGATCTGCTGGATCATCGTCGCCAGTTGATCCTGGCTGCGTTGCATCAGTCCCAGCAATCTCTTGCTGGGCTGCAACTTTCCCTGACTAAGGCCCTCGTACATCGATTCCATCTCGTGCGCGAGCTCCGACACCGGTTCGATCTCGGCCAGGCTGGCGCCGCCTTTCAGGGTGTGCAGATCGCGCTGCAGGCCTTCCACCGCCAACGTATTGGTGGTGTCGGCTTCCCACTGTTCCAGCGCCGTCTGCATGCTGTCGACCAGATCGCGCGCTTCTTCGAGGAAGATATCCACCAGTTCGCTGTCGCCGCTGACCCGGAACACCTCTTCGGCCTCGCTGAGGTCGGGCGTTGCTGCGCCCGCATCGGCGGGCGGCTGATCGCCAGCTTCGGGAATCAGGTCGTGACGGATCATGGTGTCCATCGGCGTCAAGCGCTGTGGCGGTTGATTCAGCGGATCGGCATCGGCCCGGTAGCGGCGCAGCTGGGTGACAAAATCGCTGTCGACCGAGACATCCTGACCGGCGGCCAACTGATCCAGCTGTTCGATCAGTTTTTCCTGACCACGCTGGGCCAGCGCAAAGAAATCATCATCGGGCTCGACTTCACCGGCCAGCGCCATTTCGATCATCAAGGCCAGGCCGCGACTCATTTCCACCACCGGCGGCAGATTCAGGTCGCGCCCCTGTTCCGACAGCCGGTTCAATTCATGGCCCAGCGTTGCCACCGCCTCGCCGGGTTCGCCATCCGTCTGCCACTGCTGAAAGGTGCGCGGCGCTTCGAGCAGCGTATCGACGCCTTTGGACATCAGCAGTGAATTGAGGTCGGTGGTCGGCGGCTCAGCCGGCGCTTCGGCGTCAGTGGCTGCTTCTGCGTCAAACTCTGCTTCCAGCTCGGTCGCCGGGCCGCTGGCGCGCACCACCCGGTCGATAAAGTCCAGATCATCCGGCTCACTGCGACCGTCAGCCGCAGCCCGCAGACGCCGCACGCCTTCGTTAAGCAGTTCAATCATCTGCGCATTGAGCGGCTGACGTTGTTCGTGCAGTTCGCGCACCCGCTGTTCCAGCGGCAGTACCAGATCGGCGACAGCGTCGACGCTGGCCATGCGCGCCGAGCCTTTGATGGTATGCAGCGCACGATGCAAGCGCTCCGGCACCGGCTGATCGGTATCGGCCTCTTCCAAGAAGTGCTCGACAAATTCCAGGTGTTCGTCCAGCTCCTGCTGGAACACGGCCAGCAGTTCGTCATCGGATTCGGCGGGTTGATCGTTTTCATCAACGTCTGGTTCGGCGTCGTCGCCGCTGGCGTTCCAGTCGACCGGCTGACCGCGCGCCAGCAGATGTGCTTTGTCGGCCAGATCGTCGGCGCGGCGAGCATCGGGCGTCTGGCGTTGTTGATAGGCGGCCACCAGCGCCGGCAGTTCGTCGATCACGCCTTCGAGCACCTGCAACAGGTCATCACTGCGCGAAATAGTGCCGTCGATCAAGCGGCTGAGCATGTTTTCCACCGCCCAGGCAGTCTCGCCGATGACTTCAGCGCCGGCCAGTTCGCCGCTGCTTTTCAGGGTATAGAAGGCGCCGCGCAGTTCGCCCAGGGCTTCGCTGTCGTCGGCCTGATCGCGATAACGCGGGTAATGCTCGGCCAGTGTATCGAGCACTTCGCCAACTTCTTCGATAAAGATGTCGACGATATCGGCGGCAACCAGGTCGGCATCAATGGCGCGTTCCAGCGCCAGGCCATCCAGGTCGCTGGGGTCCAGATCGGTCGGTTCCAGATCGCGTGGGTCGAGGTCGGTCAGGCTCGGATCGGGAGTATCGATCGAGCTCAGGTCGTCATCGCTGTTACCCAGGTTGGCCAACTCAAGGTCGGTCAGCGGCAGGTCTTCCAGCGCCAGCTCTTCGTCGTCGACTTCGAAGGCGTTATCGATGGCCTCGCTGAGGTCGAGTTCCTCGTCCTCATCCTCGTCGTCCAGAGCGGCGGCGGCCAGGGCCGCTATTTCATCGAGTTCGTCGGCGCTGATGGCGTCTTCGTCGTCATCATCGTTATCCAGCAGGGCATCAAGATCGGCGAGGTCATCAAGGTCTTCGCCATCGTCGTTCAGCAGATTGGCCACGCCGGCTTCGTCGAGTTCGTCAACGCGGTCCAGGCTGCTGTCATCGTCGCCGGAATCGTCGCCGTCTTCGCTGAGCAGATTATCGAAGTCGGCGGCGTCGTAGTTACTGCCTTCTGTCTCTGTCTCAGCGTCCAGCGGTTCGGATTCAGCCTCGGCGGTAGCATCCAACGGGCCGCTGCCCATCTGTTCCAGGGCGGCTTCGTCGGCGGCGGTTTCGTCATCGCTGTCATCACCGTCGATATCATCCAGTGCCGGATCGGTGGCAAAGCTCGATTCCGCTTCGGCCAACCAGCTGTCGATGCCGTCGATATCCAGCGCTTCGGCGTCCTCGTCGCTGTCATCCTCTGAGCTGTCTTTGTCGTCGGCCCGGCCGCGCACATCGCCGGCGTCCATTTCCAGGCTGGTGAGAGCATCGGGTTCTTCGTGCTCCGACGCCGCGTTAAAGCCGTCCAGATCATCGAGCACCGAGCTGAAATCGTCGTCCGCTTCCATGGCGCTGAATACGCCATCGAGATCCTCATCCAGATCACTGCCCGTGGCGGCCTGCAAGTCGGCCGGAAAGCCCAGGGAGGTAATGGCTTCGGCGGCATTTTCCAGCAGACCGACATCAGCCGCGCCTTCACGCGCCAGCTGCTCCAGGTAGTACTGGACGCCGATGATGGCATCGGCCAGGGCGTCCATATCGGTGGCCTCGGGCACCTCGTCGTCGACCATCAGCTGCTGGCTGATATAGCCATCGATGCAGCGCAGCACTTCATCGGCTTCCGGCAATGGCACTTCGTCGAGGTCGGAACGCAGCGAGCCCATCTCGGCCGGAATGGTGGCCAGTGTTGCGGTGTCCCAACGTGATTGGGCAAATTCTGCCAGCGCGTCCTTAACGCGTTCCAGGCCAGCGCTGGCGTCCTGAATGATGGCGTCCTGGGCCGGGCTCAGCCCGGACGGGCGGTTTTCATTGGCGGTCTGAGCCGCTGCTGGGGCTGTTGCGGTCGGCTCTGGCGCAGGCTCTGCTTCGGCTGACGGCTCTGCATCGGCGGACGGCGCTGCGGCCGAGGCTGATTGTTCGCTGTCGGCCTGAGCCAGTTGATAGAGCAGTTCTTTCAGCAGGTCGTCATCCGGCGGCAGGCCGACCACTTCCACCGGGTTTTCCAGCAGGTGTTTGAGTTCGGTGTCGAGCTGGCGTAATAACTCGACCACCGCAGCGCTGCGCGCCAATCGGCCGGACGCCAGTGCCGAGGTAAAGACATCACTGATGCGCCACAACGCAGCAACCGGGGTTTTCTCGGTCAGCAGCGCCAAGCGCGAAACCGCCTTGCCGAGATAACTCAGGTTGGCCTCGACATCCAGCTCACGCAGCCAGCCAAGCAGCGCCAGTTCGTACATCTGCCGCAGCTTGCGCACCAGTTGCAGCACATTGTTTTGCCGGAACAGTTCGATGCCGGAGTGGTCGCTGGTGACATTGGCCGCATCCAGGTCCGGATGAAACAGCGCAGCTTCGCTGAGTTCGTCTTCGCCGCGCGCAGCGCGCAGCTGATTAACGGCGGGTAAGATCAGTGCCCGGCTGTCGTCCTGGCCTTGCGCCAGACGATCGAGATAAACCGGCAATTGAGCGCTGGCATCGAGCAGCCTTTGCACCGCGTCCGAGGTTGACTCGACTTCGTCATCAAGCAAGGCCTGGTTCAGGTGTTCCAGTTCTTCAGCCAACAGCGAGGCGCTGTGGCATTCCACCATCTGCAGCGAACCGCTGATCTGGTGCAAGGCCGCGGCGCTGGTCTGTAAGGCAGCGGGATCGGGTGTATCGAGATGGCTTTGCAGCGCGTCCGTGGCCGTTCGCAGGGTCTTGTCGATCTCCCCCCGAACCCATTCCAATGCTATGTAATCACGGCGCTCGACCATGCCGTTACCCCTTGTATTGCGTATCGATTATCCGCCTATCGACGCAGGCAGACTTAGCGGTGGTAAAGCCTGTTTCAGCCGCCTGGCGTCCGTGCCAGGCGAGCGTCTTGTTCGCACTTAAGCCGGTATTCTGACTCAAGTTCAGCGCTCTGCCCAATTCAACCCGATTGGCTCGGTTCGACACTGGGTTATCGGCGCCAGTTGCGCTGGCTGTAATGCGCGATGGCGTTTTGTGAGCACCGCCGGCAATGCAATCAGCGCACCGTGCCATCATCATCCAGCGCCGGCAGGAAGGGCACCTCGGGGTATTCCTCTGCCGCCGGCAGCTTAAAGCCGGCGACCGAGGAACGCAGATCGCGCGCCAGCTGCGCCAGATTACCAATGGAACGCGCGGTGGCGTTGGTTCCGGCGGATGTCTGAGAGGTGATTTCCTGAATTACGTTCATGGTATTGGAGATATGCCCGGCCGACGACGCCTGCTGGCGCGCGGCATTGGAGATGGTCTGAATCAGGTCAGCCAGATTGCGCGATACCGCTTCAATTTCCTCGAGCGCAACGCCGGCGTCTTGTGCCAGGTTGGCGCCACGCACCACTTCGGCAACGGTCTGTTCCATGGAGATCACCGCCTCATTGGTGTCGTTTTGGATCGTCGTCACCAGCGCTTCGATCTGGCGGGTGGCCGCCGAGGAACGTTCGGCCAGGCGCTGCACTTCATCGGCGACGATGGCGAAACCACGGCCGGAGTCACCGGCCATCGAGGCCTGAATGGCGGCATTGAGCGCCAAGATGTTGGTCTGGTCGGCGATGTCGTTGATCAGCGAGACGATATCGCCAATCTCCTGCGACGACTCGCCCAGCCGCTTGATGCGCTTGGAGGTGTCCTGTATCTGCTCGCGAATGTTGTCCATGCCGCTGATGGTCGCCTGAACGCCATCGGCGCCTTTCTTGGCGATGCCCACCGAACGCTCGGCCACACCAGCCGATTCCAGCGCATTGGCCGATACCTGATCGATCGACGCCGCCATCTCGTTGACCGCCGCCGAAGCGCCGGCAATTTCATGCGCCTGATGATCGGACGCTTCCGCCAGATGCATGGCCGTGGCCTGCGTCTGCTGGGCCGCTGACGACACTTCCACGGCGGTGGAATTAATGGATGAGACCAATTGGCGCATCTGGTCGATGGCGAAGTTGATGGAGTCGGCAATGGCGCCGGTAAAGTCTTCGGTCACCGACGCCTGGGTGGTCAGATCGCCATCGGCCAGATCGGTCAACTCATCGAGCAGACGCAGAATGGCGTTCTGGTTCTGTTCGTTAGCCGCTGCGGTTTCGCGCAAGTCACGCTGGGTGTCGCGCACGATAACAAAGACCGCCAGCATCACCAGCACCAGGGCCAGCACGCCCAGGCCGTAAAGCAGCCAGGTACTGCTGAGCGGACGCTGATTGGCTTCCTGCTGAATGCGCGCCGCCAGTGCTGAGGTTTCTTCCAGCAAACGTTGAGAATCGATAAAGATGGCCGCCGCCGACGCTCGCACCGCAAACAACTGCGGCGAGGTGGCGATGATCTCATTGACCGACAGCGACACCCGATCAAACAAGCGGCCGATCTCATCGAGCGTTTCCCGCGCCGCCGGATCGTCAACCCGAACAATACGCGGCCGGTCACTGCCAACGCGCATGCCGTTCAGCACCTGCTGAAAGCGGGCGGCATCGCGTTCGAAGGTATCGGCCGCAACCACCGCACCTTCGCCGCCCACCCGCACGCGGTTGATCGAGCGCATGATGCGTTCGGCCAGCCAGATTTGTCGGGTCGCCAGCGCCACCTGCGCCGGTTCGGCGTCGCCGCGCAACATAATATCGACCACTTCGTCATACTCGACCTGCATTTCCGGCACCCGCGCTGCCAGCACCTCGGCGGTGGCCAGCAGGTTCAGAATGGTCTCGCGCGATTCAATAATGCGGCTGGCGTTGTCGCTGACCGGTCCCCAGACCCGCGCCAGCTGGTCGGTATCGATGTTGGCGGCGTGCTCAATCAGCGCGGGCGTTTCGGTGCTGTCATCGCCGTCGAGCACATAGTCGTAACGCGCCTGGAAGTTATCACGGGCGCGCTGCAGCAAGGCAAAGGCATCGGCCTGGCCGGCCGAAGCTTCCGACGCATTCTTGGCAATCTCCTGCGACAGCACGCGCATTTCGCCGACCTGATCGAGCAGATCCTGATCAAAACGATTAAGCCGGAAGTTCTGCACCACCAAAGCCACCAAGCTGAGAATCACCACCAGCAAAGCCACCAGCAGCAGACCCAACTGACGGTTGGTGCTGAGAATGGCCAGAACATTGCCGGAGTTATGCTTCATCATCGGGCCTCAGAATGGCTAAGCGGCTGGCACGGACGGGGCAGATAGCTCATTACCTTCACGACAGCGCCACCGCCTGAAAACGCTGATCGGCATAGAGCGCTGCCAGGCTAATCAGCGCCCAGCTGCGCTGATCACGTCGGTATTGGCCGCGAACAAAAGGTTTTAAGCGCTCATCGACTTCAGGTAACGCAGCGCTGAAATCGGTGTCGTCGAAATGCTGCACGCCATCGAGCGCCTCGACCAGCAGGCCGTCGGTCTGCTCACCCTGCTCCATCACCAGCACCGGCTTACCGATCCGGCTCGGACCGGCATCACTGAAACCGAAAAAACGGTTCAGATCGAGCAGCGGAATCAAGCGGCCGCGCACATTGGCAACCCCCAAAACCCAGGGCTGCACATTGGGCAGGCGAGTGGTTGGCGGCGCCTGGAGAATTTCACTGACTTCGGACATGGCCACCACCAGTGACTGCTGCCCGAGGCGAAAACCGATGCCGTGCCAGGCGGCATCCATATCGGTGCCTTCGGGCAGGCCGGCGGCCTGAAGGTGACAGCGCTGCGCCATATCACGCAACAGCTGCAGGGGCGTCTGGTCCGCCATGGTGGCGCAATCAGTCCTGGGTGTTACCAGTCAGCGCACCGGCAATAACGGCAGCCAACTGATCTTCGGTCACCGGCTTAACCAGATAACCACTGGCGCCCTGGCGTTTGCCCCAGACGCGGTCGGTTTCCTGATCTTTGGTGGTGACGATGATGACGGGGATATGGGCAGTGTCGCTGCCCTTGGTGAGCTGGCGCGTGGCCTGGAAACCATTGAGACCGGGCATGACGATGTCCATCAACACCACATCCGGCAATTCCTGGCGCGCCAGGGCAACGCCATCGGCGCCATTATCGGCGGTTAGCACCTCATAGCCGTGCTTTTCCAACATGCCCTGGAAGGCATACGTCTCAGTTGGGGAATCGTCTACTATCAGAACACGTGCCATGAGTTTCCTATTGATTCGATCGATGCGGGCACCGGCCCGCGGGTACAGAGGTTAGTATCTTCGTTATTGAACGTAATCGCGAATGGCCTGCAATAAATCCGCATCGGCACAGGGCTTGGTCAGGTAATGATCACAGCCAACAATCTTGCCCTGCGCCTGATCGTACAAACCGTCTTTGCTCGACAACATAATCACCGGCGTTTCGCGGAACCGGCTGTTGTTCTTGATCAGCGCACAGGTCTGATACCCATCGAGCCGCGGCATCATTACATCCAGAAAAATAATGTCCGGTTTGGAATCGGCAATTTTGGCCAGCGCGTCAAAACCATCGGTAGCGGTCACCACCTGGCAACCAGCGTCCAGCAACACCCGGCTGACACTGAAGCGAATGGTTTTGGAGTCATCGATGACCATGACCGTCAGACTCTCGTAGCTGTAATCCATGGCATCATCCCAGGGCGACTGTTGCCTGACGTTGTCGATTCGGCGCATTCAAGCGGGCTCAACACCCCCTTTCTGCCGTCAAAGCGGTGGCAGAAAGTGTCGCTAAAGCGCGGCTAAAACCGTCAATTCTTGTATCACAGATCGTCCGCTTTCGCTATATGAAGGCCGCGCCAGCGCGCCCTGACAGCAAAGCAGTACCGCCTGAGAAAGGCAAAAGCACGCAGTTGTTTTTGCCATCGACGGCATCCATTACCATAGCCCTCACATTAACGCTTAAGGCAAACCTACAGATGAGTCTGAACATCGGCGTCGTCATGGACCCCATCGAAGCCGTGACCTACAAGAAGGACAGCACCCTGGCCATGCTTTGGGCCGCCCAGGACCGAGGCTGGAACATCCACTATATGACGATGACCGATCTCTATCTGGACAACGGTAAACCCATGGCGACGACACAGCCATTACAGGTGCACCGCAATCCTGAGCATTTTTACGATCTGGGTGAGGCGACCACCACCGCCCTGGCCGACCTCGACGTCATCCTGATGCGCAAAGACCCGCCGTTCGACAACGAATACATCTACGCCACCTATATGCTCGAACGCGCTG
The DNA here is from genome assembly GCF_043196805.1 of Saccharospirillum sp. HFRX-2. Taxonomy (NCBI): domain Bacteria; kingdom Pseudomonadati; phylum Pseudomonadota; class Gammaproteobacteria; order Oceanospirillales; family Saccharospirillaceae; genus Saccharospirillum; species Saccharospirillum sp. HFRX-2. Next base: position 819,366 of record NZ_JBEBMU010000001.1, on the reverse strand, counting down.
AACAGGAAGGCGTGCTGATCGTCAACAAGCCGCAAGCGCTGCGCGACTGCAATGAGAAGTTCTACGCCACCGCCTTTGCCGACTTTACGCCGCCGCATCTGATCACTCGCGATGCGGCTCGGCTGAAAGCCTTCCACCAGCAACACGGCGACGTCATCTTCAAGCCGCTCGACGGCATGGGCGGCAGCTCCATCTTCCGCCTGAAAGCCGACGATCCCAACGTCTCGGTGATCATCGAAACCCTGACCGAGCACGGCCAGCAACAGACGATGGCGCAAAAATACCTGCCGGAAATCAAGGACGGCGACAAACGCATCCTGATGATCGACGGCGAGCCCATCGACTACTGCCTGGCACGTCTGCCGGCCAAAGGCGAAACCCGGGGCAATCTGGCCGCTGGCGGTACCGGCCGTGCCCAGCCGCTGAGTGAGCGCGATCGCGCCATTGCCGCGCACATCGGACCGGAGCTGAAAAAGCGCGGGCTGATCTTTGTCGGTCTCGACGTCATCGGCGACTACGTCACCGAAATCAACGTCACCAGCCCGACCTGCATCCGCGAAATCGACAACGCCTTCGACACCGACATCGCCGGCAAACTGATGGACGTGATCGCCGCGAAGCGAGGCCTGAACTGATGGCGGTCAGCGTCGGCGCCGTCGATCGCCTCAGTTTTACGCTCTTCGTGGCGGTTGGCCTGCATGCGCTGGTGATTTTCGGCATTGGCTTTAGCAATCCCGAACCGCACCAGTTGCCGCCGACGCTGGATGTGACGCTGGCGCAACACGCCAGCGACACCAGCACACCTTTGGATGAAGCCGACTTCCTGGCCGACGCCAACCAGCAAGGCAGCGGCACCCAGGAAGACAAAGCCCAGTTGACCTCGACCGAACAGGCCGAGATCGAAGACAACCAGATTTTCCGCACCACACCGGAAGTGCAGCAAATCAGCTTTGCCCAGCAGGACGCCCAACGCGCCCTGGTGACCACAACGGGCGACAGCGAACGCAGCATCAACAATCAACCCAGCGAAGAAGCCATCACCGACCCCAGCCAGGCCAGCGATTCCGCCTTGCTGGTCAGCCAGGTCAGCGACATCGCCACGCTGCGCGCCATGCTCGATGAAAGCCGTCAGAACCTGGCCAAGGCACCGCGCACCCGCACGCTGACCGCCGTTTCCGCGCGCCAGTCACTCGATGCCGCCTACGTCTACGGCTGGCTGGAAGAGATTGAACGCATCGGCAACCAGAACTACCCCCAGGCGGCGCGCCAGCAACGCCTGACCGGCAACGTCCGTTTGGCGGTGACCATTCGCGCCGACGGCAGCCTGGCGAATGTCAGTGTGACGCGCAGCTCCGGCCATGCCGTGCTCGACCAGGCCGCGCAGCGCATCGTGCATTTAGCCGCGCCGTTTGAGCCATTTACGCTGGAGATGCGCCAGGAATACGACCAGTTGGAAATCATCCGCACCTGGCAGTTCCGCACCGACAACCGCTTCGGCCGGCAGGACTCATGAGTAACGACGGCCGCTGGCTGGGCTTCGACTTCGGCCTCGCCTGGATCGGCGTCGCCGCAGGCCAGCATCTGACCCAAACGGCCAGCCCGCTGCCACCGCTGCGCGCGCGCGACGGCATTCCCAACTGGGATGACATCGATGCCTTGGTCAAAGAATGGAAGCCAGCCGGCTTCGTGGTCGGCATTCCCTACCATATGGACGGCAGCGACAGCGAGATGGGCACCCGCGCCAACAAATTCCGCAAGCGCCTGCACGGCCGTTATGGCCTGCCGGCCGAAGCCATCGACGAACGCTTATCCAGCCGCGAAGCCCGCGCTCAACTGGGCGAACGCGGCAAAAGTTTAAGCAAGGCACGGCAGGCACAGGTGGATAGCATTGCGGCGCAATTGATTCTGGAAACTTTTTTACAACGCGCCAAAGCCGACTAACGATTACGCAACCAACGCACCGGCCGGGTAGAACTGGCGCCTGATGAGGGTGTCGGCAGCATGGATGCTGCCGTCAAGCTTACAGGGACGTATTCACAGCGGCCCTCATCAGGCGCCAGATCTGCCCGAGCCAGCACCACCAAACGTACCGGCTTTGATGAGTACGACTCCTGTAGGGGTGTCGGCAGCATGGATGCTGCCGTCTAGCGTACAGGGATGTATTTACAGCGGCCCCGGAAGGCGTCGCACTCATAAAAGCCAAGCACCACTGAACAGAATTTCCGCCCTATGCAACAGCAACCGGTCCCACAACCCGACCTGCCAACCGGCTACTACAAGGACAACTTCGACCGTCTGCTGGCCACCGTGGTCGAGCGCTACGACGACCTACTGGCCGACGAGGACCGCGACTTTATTGCCGCCTACCAAAACCTGTCGCTACCCAGCGCCCGTTTACTGGTCCGGCTCTACACCCGCAAAGGCCCAACCTTCCGACAAAGCAAACTCAGCTACGCGGAAATTCCCGATCTCGATGTAGCCGTCGAGGAACTCACCGAGGCCAAACTGCTCGACGCCGACCCAGAACTCAGTGCCGGCGAAGTCGCACAATTATTAACGCTGGCCGAATTGCGCAAACTCGATTGGGTTCCCAATCCTAAACGTCCCAAAAACGAATTACTGGTCGAGTTAGCAGACTGGGAAGAAGTTCGTTGCGCAAGCGACTGGCAGTTAGATGAACGCCTTATCCAACCGCAACATTGGCTAACCCTGCGCCGCCTGCAACTGCTCTATTTCGGCAACGAATACCAAAGCCTCACCGACTTTGTGCTCTCCGACCTGGGCCTGTTTCAGTACGAAGATTATCCGCTCGGCAAAGCCAACCGCTGGTTCGAACACAGCGACGAACTGCACCATCACCTGTTGATCGGCGAATTAAAAAGCGCCGTTTATGAAGCACGTGAAGCGGGCGATGTTGACGCTCTGGCAGAGCTCGCCGAACCCATTCTGCAAATCGATTGGCTGGGCAGCGCCAAACCTCGCGCCGACCGCCTCGCCAACCGCTTGGGTTTTCGGCTGGAACAATGGGGCGAACCGGAACTGGCACTGAAATTATTTCAGACCAACGACCAGCCGCCAGCGCGTGAACGGCGCTGCCGGATTCACTACAAAGCCGAGCGTTTTGTCGCCGCTCAGGAAGAACTCGACGCCATTCGCCTTGACCCCAAAGACGCCACCGAAGCGCGATTTATCAGCCGATTTGCGCCGCGCCTGGCGAAAAAACTCAAGCTCAAAATCGAGCCGATTCCGGCACCGGTGTTAAGCGAAAAAAACCATTCATGGCCGCAAGGCGAAGGCAGCGTCGAACAGCAAGTCTGCGCTCGGCTCGACGATGCCTACTGGTTAGAAAATTTATTGCCGCTGGGCGTGTTCGGTCTGATTCACTGGCAATGGATTTTTCAGCCAGTCGCCGGCGCTTTTCACCACCCGTTTCAACAAGCACCGGCGGATTTATACGAGCCGGATTTTCTAACCCGGCGCGGCACCAGCACTCAACAACTTTATGGCGAATTGACCGAGGCTCTGGCCCGACAATTAATCACCGAAAACTGGGACGCCAAAGTCGGCCGGCAGAATCCGTTCGTGCACTGGGGCGCACTCGATAAAGAATTAGTACTGCGCGCCTTCGATGCCCTGCCCTGGGATCACTGGCTGGCCATCTTCAGACACCTCTGGCTCGACCTAAAACGTCATCGCGCCGGCTTCCCAGATCTGTTTCAGTTCACCAAAAACGGCGGCCGTTTTATCGAAGTCAAAGGTCCCGGTGATCGCCTGCAGGATAACCAGCGTGACTGGTTGGCGGTGTTCGAACAGGCCGGCATCGCCGCCGAAGTCTGGTATATCCGCTATGAATAAGCGGGTGAGATTTAAAGTTTCCATTCGCGCCCTGGCCGATTTTTGTCTGGCCGAAGGCGATCTGGTCTCGGGTTTCAGAGTGACGCCCAGCGCGCTCGAAGGTCGGGAAATTCACGGCCTGGCGCAGAAACGTCGGCAGCCGGATTATCGCCCCGAACAAAAGGTCGAACTGTTGTGGCAACAGCCGGAGTTTGATCTGGTGGTCGGCGGCCGCATCGACGGCGTCTGGCCCGGCGGCATCGAAGAAATAAAAAGCTGCCGTGTACCGCCGGAAGAATTACCGGAATCGAGCCGCGCCCTGAACCGTTTGCAGGCGCAACTCTATGCGGGCCTGTGGGCCTTGCAGCATAGTGAGCCCGATCACTGGACTGTCCGGCTCAGCTACATTCACAGCCAGACGCAACAGGAATGGCCGCAGGACGAAACGCACTCGCGCCTGGAACTGGTCGATCAACTGATGGCGGCACTGGCGCGCTACGACGCCTGGCTGCAACGCTTGCTCGAACACCGGCGCGAACGCGACGCAGCTTTAAGCCAACTGAGTTTTCCCTTCGCCACCATGCGCCCGGTACAGCGCCAGATGGCCGAGACCGTCTATAAAGCGCAGGCCACGCATCGACAAACCTTAATCGAAGCGCCAACGGGTACCGGTAAAACTTTGGCGGCTTTATTTCCGGCGTTAAAAGCGCTCGGCGAAAGCCATCATCAGGGCGTCTATTACCTGACGATGAAAACCACCGGCCAGCCACTGGTGCTGGAAACCGTCGAACAATTAAAGATCGACGAAGGCCGGCTCAACACCGTCAATCTGCACGCCAAGGACCGTCTCTGCCTGAGCCCGGACACACCCTGCGACGGCGCGCTTTGCCCTTATGCCAACGACTATTTCGGCAAACGCCAGCGCTTGCGCGAACGGCTGTTCGAACGCAATCGTTGGGATGCAACAACGCTTAAAGAACTGGGCGAAGCCGAACAAATCTGTCCTTATTACCTGAGTCAGGATTGGGCACTCTGGGCCGATCTGGTGGTGGGCGATATCAATTATCTGTACGACACCACGGCGGTGCAGCCGTACCTGCTAAAAGAAATCGACAACCAAGTTGCCGTGCTGATCGATGAAAGTCACAACCTGATCGACCGTGGCCGCGCCATGTACAGCGCCGAATTAACGGGTGCAGTCATCGAAGCGGTGCAGCAAAAAGCGCCGGATGGCATCAAGAAATCGCTGAAGCCAGTACGCGATGCGTTGCGACGTTGTCAGCCGGAAAATCCGGGTTTGTCGGATCAGACACCGGAGGCATTGGTGCAGACTTTGCGCACCTGGCTGCAAACCAGCGCCCGGCTGTTGCGCGAATCACCGTTCTGGGAACCGCCGCCGGAATGGCAACGATTGATCTTCGACGCCGGTCGTTTTATTCGCATTCACGAACTCTCCGACCCGCGCGATTTTTGCTGGCGTTATACGCCCGGCAAACCGGCCGAGCGCGGCGTCGAAACGCTGTGCCTGAATCCATCACGGTTGCTCGGTGAAAAACACCGGCTGGTCAACTCCGTCGCAGCGTTCAGCGCCACGCTCGCGCCCTGGCATTACAGCCAGACGATGACCGGTTTGGCCGAGGCCGTACCACTGGCGCTGGAGTCACCATTCAAACCTGAGCAATTTCAGGTCACCTTAGTCACCGATGTTTCGACCCGCTTTCGCGATCGCCAAACCTTGCCGCAACAAGTCGTGCCACTGATTCAGGCGTTCCGAAAAAGCACGCCCGGCAATGCGCTGGTGTTCTTTTCCAGCTACCGCCAACTGGCCGATTGCGAAGCGCAATTGGCGAACGACCCGGGCGTCATCGCCCAGCGCCGCGACACCACTTTGTTGGAACGCTTGGCATTGCTGGATCGGCTGCGCACCGAACGCGGTTTAATGGTGTTGGCACCGCTCGGTGGCGTGCTCGGCGAAGGCGTGGATTTACCGGGTGATGCGCTGACTGGCGTCTTGGTCGTCGGCCCGGGTTTGCCGCAGGTGAACGATCTGAACGATCGCATTCGCGGCGCGCTCGATGCCGACGGCCAGCCCGGTTTCGATTTTGCGTATCGTTTTCCAGGCCTGCACAAAGTCTTACAGGCAGCCGGTCGCTGTGTGCGTAATGAAAGTGATCGTGGGGATATCTGGCTGGTGGATGATCGGTTTCGGCGTTATCAGCAAAGTGGCTGGCTGCCGCCGCACTGGACGGTGCGTCATGCCCGCCGTGCCGACTTACTCGCCGGCACAGCAACTAGGCCAGAGTAACGCAGTTACGGCCCGCAGCTTTGGAGCGGTACAAGGCCTGATCGGCTTCGATCATCCAATCCTGATAACGCTCATAGCGGCTGTGCCAGCCGGCCACGCCCAGACTGATGGTCACCTGCAACGGACCTGACTGCTCGTCTTCAACCACCAGCGCTTCCACCTGTTCGCGCAGCCGTTCGGCTAAACGCACCGCATCATCCGGTGGTGTGTCGGGCAGAATTAACGCAAATTCTTCGCCGCCAAAACGGCCGGGAAGATCGCTGGCGCGAATGGTTTTACGCACCACCTCGGCAACCTGGCGCAGCATAAGATCACCGGCCAGATGGCCATTAATGTCGTTGAGTTGTTTGAAGTGATCGATGTCGAAAATCACCAGCGAGGTAACCTGCGCCGCGCGTTTCTGGCGACGAAATTCCTGCTCCAGTTGTTTCTCCCAATAGCTGCGGTTGTACAAACCAGTCAGACCATCGAGTCGCGATAATTCCTTCAACTGAGCATTAGTGCGTTGTTGTTCAAGCTTGTTCACCGCCTCGTCGGTGACGTCATAAATAATGATGCACAGGCTTTCGACTTCGCCGCGAATATTGGTCACCGGAATAAAGGTGCAGTTCTGATACATAAACTCGGCCGAGCCGGTTATTGGCCGATTATTTTTGAAGCGCAACAGATAAGGCCGTTGTTCCCAGGTGGTGAAAGCACGGTTTTTTAATTGCACCACGGTGCGCGATTTATGCTCGAACCATTCGCGCGGCAGGTCGGGAAAAACCTCAAACAAATCCCGGTCGATGGCGTCATCCGGAGAGATGCCACTGTGGTTCTCCATAAAGCTGTTCCAGGCCAGGATGCGGTTGTCGAGGCGCACCACCAGAATACCGACGTCGATGGTCTGCAACACATCCATCAGCCAATGAAATTCGGCCAGATTTGAATCTGCGGTCGACATCCTTACTCCATCAAATAATGAATCTTGTCTTCAAGCACCTTGATGCTGTCTTCGGTAAACAGCAGCAACAAGTCGCAATCGACACTGTGGCCTTCGAGCCGATAGGGAATTTCCACGGTCAGCGCACGCTGCCAGCCGGTCGAGGAATTGCGCACCAGATCTTCGATATTCACATGCTGACCAAGCAACACCGGCTGGCCCTGACTGAAGGTCAGATCAAGCTGTTCGGCGAGACCTTTCAGACAAGCGCCAATCAAAATATTGGCGATGTCCATGAGCAATTCCAGTTCGATTTCCGGAGTGACTTCGCCGCTGTAACTGGTTAATTCTGCGATGTCGGAAAAGCTGGTGTCGTTGAAAATCAACAAGGCTTCGCCGGAGATGCGCGAGCCGACAAAGCCCTGGCAGACGGCGCTGACCGAGGAGACGCTGCGCAACGACGACAGCGCCATATTCAGCTCCGACCGCTCCAGCAGATTCACCACCGGAATGGGCAGCACCACATAGGTATCGAGCAGGCGTGCCAGCAGATCGGCCGCCCGGCCCATGGCGACATTGGTGACTTCGCGCAAGGCGTCGCGCAGTTCGTCATCCAACTGGTAATCGCTCATGCATCACTCCGCATAGAGTCCGAAATCGCTCAGCACCTTGGTTAACTGAGCCTGGTCCACCGGTTTTTTAATAAATTCCAAAGCGCCCATTTTTTTCACGCGGCTGACGGCTTCAGGCTGGATATCGCCGGAAATCACAATCACCACCGAAGGCAGATCTTCGGTTTTGATCACTTCCAGAACCTGGTAGCCATCCATCACCGGCATGGTCAGATCGAGAAAAACCACCTCGCCTTTGCCTTCGCGAATGGCGGCCAAACCTTCCTCACCATTGCCGGCAAATTCGACCGTCACCTCCCAACCGGGTGGCAAAGCACGTTGTACTTGCTTGCGGGCAAAACTGGAATCGTCACAAATCAGCACTGGGGTCGACATGCCTACTCCAAAGATCGGCCCGGTCCTAACCGGGCCAATAACGTCAGTAAAGTTGATGGTTAGACAAACAGCAAACCAGAAATCGGCGAGCTAGCCAAGCCGTCGATGCCAGTCGCTCCACACCGGTTGGTAATGCTGGTTGCGCAACGACTGCACCACCTCGGCGACCGGACGCTGATCGTCGGTACTGAATTGTTCCAGCGCGGTTCCGGGCTCGACGGCGTAGCCGCCGGGCCGGGTGGAAGAGGCGGCGCTGAGGCTGGTCACGCCCAAGGCAATCAACCGATCGCGCAGCGCCGGCGATTCGCGCGTCGACAGCGTCAGTTCCAGATCCGGCGCCAACAATCGCCAGGCGCAGAGCAGTTGTACCAGTTGCCGATCACTGACCGGGGCCGGCGCCTTAAAGCCACCTTCGGCCGGACGCAGGCGCGGAAACGACAGCGAAAAACGGCTGCGCCAATGGCGCCGGCTCAGCCAGAGCAGATGGTGGGCGCACTTTAAGGTGTCGAGCCGCCAGTCGGTCAGGCCGAGCAACACCCCCAGACCGAGTTTGTGCACGCCGGCTTTGCCAGCGCGGTCGAGCGCATCCAGCCGATAAGCGAAATCCTGCTTTTGGCCACGGGTGTGCAATTGCTGATAGCAGGCGGCGTCGTAGGTTTCCTGATAGACCAGCACGGCGTGCAAACCAACCTCGCGCAAGCGGTGGTAATCCTCGGTTGCCAGCGGCTGTACTTCCAGACTCAGTTGGGAAAAATCCGGCTGCAATGCCTGCAAAGCATGATGGTAATAATCGACACCGGCCACCTTGGGCGCTTCACCGGCGACTAACAGCAAATGCTGAAAACCGCGCGCGCGCAGGGCGTCGGCTTCAATGCGAATCTCGTCCGGTTTCAGCACCTTGCGCCGAATCGGATTGCTCATCGAAAAACCGCAATAGAGACACTCATTGGCGCAGGCGTTGCTCAGATAGAGCGGCGCGAATAACTGCTGCACGCGGCCAAAACGTTGCAGCGTCAGCGCCCGACTGCGCTGGGCCAGCCTTTCCAGATATTCACCGGCCGCCGGACTGAGCAGCGCCTTGAAACGCGCCAGCGGTTCACCGACACCGGCCAGAGCGCGCTCGACATCCGCCGGGCTCTGGCTGTACAGCGATAAGCGTTCGGCGTTCCAGTCGATGTGGTTTAAATACTCAGCGAAGCCCATCGTCGGTCTCCAGAAAATCGGTCAATGGACTGGAGGCGGCGGCGCTGGCGATCGTTCCAGCCAGACCCGCCAGATAAGCTGAACGCCCGGCTTCGACCGCCTGGCGAAACGCCGCCGCCATCGCAATCGGATCGGCCGCTGTGGCGATGGCAGTATTCACCAACACCGCATCGGCGCCACGCTCCATGGCTTCGGCGGCTTGCGACGGCCGGCCGATACCGGCATCGACGATCACCGGCACCTGGCTTTGTTCGATGATGATGTCGAGAAAGGCGCGGCTTTCCAGGCCACGATTGGAACCAATGGGCGCGCCCAGCGGCATCACCGCTGCGCAACCGACCTCTTCCAGGCGTTTGCACAGCACCGGGTCGGCGTGCACATAGGGCAGCACCACAAAACCTTCGCGCACCAGTTGCTCGGCTGCGGCCAGGGTTTCTACCGGGTCGGGCATCAGCCAGCGCGGGTCGGGATGGATCTCCAGTTTCAGCCAATGCGTGCCCAGCGCTTCACGCGCCAGCCGTGCCGCCTGCACCGCTTCTTCCGCGCTGCGTGCGCCCGAGGTGTTGGGCAGCAGGCGATAACCGGCCTGGCTCAGCGGCTGGAAAATATGGTCGCTGTGCTGCGGTTCCAGACGGCGCAGCGCCAGCGTGACCAGTTCGGTGCCGCTGGCTTGCAGGGCCTCGATCATGGCCTGTGGATGACTGAATTTGCCGGTGCCAGTGAGCAGTCGGCTGGAAAATTGAGTATCGGCGATGGTCAGCATGCTTAGCCTCCGGCCACGGCGTGAAACACATCCAGGCGGTCGGCCTGGTTCAGTTCGGTGCTCGCCCAGTCGGCGCGCGGCACCACCATTCGGTTCAGCGCCACGGCCATGTTGTCGCGCTCGCCGTAGCGTTTTTGCATCAGTGTTTCCAGCGTTGTACCGCCCTCGAGTTGCACCACCTCGCCGTTCACAAAGAGAGCTATGGGTTTCATCGGCACACCTCCTGCCAGTGTTGATTCAGTTGCTGCCAGGCCGCGATGGGATCGGCAGCTTCGGTGATAGCGGTCACCAAAGCCACGCCATCCACGCCGGTCGCAGCGACCTCGGCAAAGTGCTGTTGTTTGATGCCGCCAATGGCCAAGGTTGGGCATTGGTGGTCCACCTGACGTCGATAAATCGCCAGCCGTTTCAACCCTTGCGGTTGACTCGGCATCTGTTTGGTCTGGGTGGCAAAGACATGACCGAGCGCCAGATAGGACGGCCGCAAGCACTGCGCCCGCGCCAGCTCGGCGTGACCGTGGGTCGATAAACCCAGACGCAGACCGGCGCGGGCGATAGCGGGCAGATTTGCCTCGGCAACGTCTTCCTGGCCCAGATGCACACCAAAGGCGCCGGCGTCGATGGCCCACTGCCAGTGATCGTTGATGAACACCTGAGCGCCATAACGTTTGCCCGCTGCGACGGCGCGTTCTATGGCGGCTTTGATCACCGTCGCCTCGCCGCTTTTAATGCGCAGTTGCACCGTGGTCACACCAGCGGCGCACAACGCTTCGAGCAGATCGATATCCGCGACCACCGGATAAACACCGATGGGTGCTTCCAAGGCGGGAAATGGTCCCAGTTGCTGAGGATCATCGGCCAACCAAACCTGCGCAAAATCGCCGACTTCCGGCCAACCCGGCCGCGCCAGAGTGCCGCTGCCAGCACCTGTCGGATACGCCTGCGCCAGCGCCCGACGCAGATAGGCGTTGGCGAGCAGAACGGCGTCTTCGAATGGCCAGTTCTGCGCGCAAAAAGCAGCGATGGCGCTGCTCAGCGTGCAGCCAGTGCCGTGGCTGTGCGGTGCGTTCTGGCGCGGCTGCTGGTAACACCAACAGCCCTCAGCGTTGATCAACTGATCCAGGCTGCTATCGGCATTATCCAGATGCCCACCCTTGGCGAGCACGCGGGTGCCGGTTGCCTGCATCAGTGCTTTGGCTGCGCGGTGGGCGCTGTCGGTTGCCGTGATGCGGTGGCCGGTCAGTTGTTCCAGTTCCGGTGTGTTGGGCGTCACCAGATCGACCAGCGGCAGCAGTTGTTTCAGACCATCGCGCAATTCAGCGTCGGCCAGGCTGTGGCCGCTCGATGCCATCGTCAGCGGATCGAGCACCACCGTTAAACCGGGCCAACGTGACCGCCAACCGGGCAGACGCTGCACAAGGATTTCCAGCTGTTGCACCGAGCCCAGCAAACCAATCTTGATCGCCGCTGGCGCCAAATCAGCCTCCAGCGCATCCAACTGAGCCGCGAACATCTCCGACTCAACCGGCTGCACGGCTTGCACGCCCAGGCTGTTCTGGGCGGTAAGGCAACTGATCACCGTGCACGGATGCACTCCCAGATCGACCAGCGTCGCCACATCAGCCTGAATGCCGGCGCCACCGCCGCTGTCGCTGCCGGCGATGCTCCAGACGATGGGCCTGGCCTCAGTCATGCTCAGCACCCTCGCCGACTGGCTGATAAAGCGCGCCGCCGCTGGCCTGAAATTCCTCGGCCTTGCGCGCCATGCCGTCGGCAGCGTCTTCGGCCAGGGGGATGCGCTCGGCGCGGGCGGCGTCGCGCACTTCCTGGCTGATCTTCATCGAGCAGAATTTGGGGCCGCACATGGAGCAGAAATGCGCCACCTTGTGGCCCTGTTTGGGCAAGGTCTGGTCGTGGAATTCGCGCGCCCGCTCCGGATCGAGACCCAGGTTGAACTGGTCTTCCCAGCGGAACTCAAAGCGCGCCCGGCTGATGGCGTTGTCGCGCCGCTGAGCGCCCGGAAAACCCTTGGCGAGGTCGGCGGTGTGAGCGGCAATGCGGTAAGCGATCAGGCCTTCTTTAACGTCGTCGCGATCGGGCAGGCCCAGATGCTCTTTGGGCGTGACGTAGCACAGCATGGCGCAACCGTGCCAGCCGATCTGGGCGGCGCCGATGGCCGACGACAGATGGTCGTAACCGGGCGAGATATCGGTAACCAGTGGGCCCAAGGTGTAGAACGGCGCTTCGTCGCAGCTCGCTAATTGGCGCTGCATATTTTCTTCGATCAGATGCAGCGGCACGTGGCCTGGCCCTTCGACCATCACCTGCACATCGTGCTGCCAGGCGATGCGGGTTAACTCACCCAGAGTATCGAGTTCGGCGAACTGGGCGGCGTCGTTGGCGTCGGCAATGGAGCCGGGGCGCAAACCATCGCCCAGGCTGAAGGCAATGTCGTACGCCTGCATGATGGCGCAGATGTCCTCGAAGTGGGTGTAGAGAAAACTCTCGCGATGATGCGCCAGGCACCACTTCGCCATGATCGAACCGCCGCGACTGACGATACCGGTCACCCGATCGACCGTCAGCGGCACATGATGCAAACGCAGGCCGGCGTGGATGGTGAAGTAATCGACGCCCTGCTCGGCCTGTTCAATCAACGTATCGCGGTAAATTTCCCAACTGAGGTCTTCTGCCACGCCGCCGACTTTTTCCAGCGCCTGGTAGAGCGGCACCGTGCCGATCGGCACCGGCGAGTTGCGCAGTATCCATTCGCGGGTTTCGTGGATGTTGTTGCCGGTCGATAAGTCCATCACCGTATCGGCGCCCCAGCGGGTCGCCCAGACCAGCTTGTCGACTTCCTCTTCGATGCTCGAGGTGACCGCCGAGTTACCGATGTTAGCGTTCACCTTCACGCGGAAATTACGGCCGATAATCATCGGCTCGCTTTCCGGGTGATTGATGTTGGCCGGAATAATGGCGCGGCCGCGGGCGACTTCCTCGCGCACAAATTCCGGCGTAATCGGATCGCGCAGACTGGCGCCGCGACTGTTGCCCGGATGCTGGTGGCCGACGTCTTCCTGCGCCGCCCGACCTTCGTTTTCACGCAGCGCTATGTATTCCATTTCCGGGGTGATGATGCCCTGGCGGGCGTAATGTAATTGAGTGACGTTGCGGCCGGCTTTGGCCCGGCGTGGCGGTCGGTTCTGGGCGAAACGCAGGGGGTTTTCAGGTTGATCGCTGTCCGGTTTAACGCTCGGCGCGGTCAAGGCTTCGCTGTCGCCACGCGCTTCGATCCAGCTTAAGCGCAGCGGATCGAGGCCACGACGCAAGTCGATCTCAACGTCCGGATCGGCATAAGGTCCGGCGCTGTCGTAGACGTAAATCGGTTCGTTGGGCTGGCGGCTGCCATCGCTGAGCAGGCTGTCGGTCTGGTCGATGGCGCGCATGCCGACACGAATATCGCTGCGGCTGCCGGGCACATAAACCCGGCGCGAACCCGGCAAAGGTTCACGTGAGGCGGCGCTGATGGTTTGGACGCGCTGGCCCAAATCGGTTTTTTGAGAAGAGGTCATTTCGGTCGTTCCTCGCTGGTTGAGCGACGGAGCGACCGCACCGGGGTATAACAGTATGAAAGGTACGCGCCAACAAAAACGACGCAGTTTGGGCGGCGTTTTTGTCGACGCGGACCCAAACAAGCGGTTCACCTGTGGCGAACCGGAGGCGGCACAATAAAGCTAATGGCTACCTCGACTTGTTCCCTTCGCGAGCCTTAACTCGATCAGGTTCCACGGATCCCGCTGATGCGATCTCAGCCAGGTTATCAACCCGGCACTCCGACAAGACCGCGCCAGAGTAACGCCGCCCCCGCACCGGGAGCAAGTTGTACAGCCCAAAAATCGGCGGTTATGATCGCAGCTTTCCGTTTCACCACTGCCGAGTCGAACTTCTCATGCCCAAGGCGTCCATTGTTTCCTCCGCCCATCTGAGCGAACGCAGCAGCGAACTCAGCGAATTCGAATACGCCCTGATCACCGCCGAGAACACCTTCTCGCGCTGGCTGGTGCACTGCATGACCGCGGCGGGCAACGAAGAAATGAGCCCCATCGACATTCTGGTGCTGCACAACGTCTACCACCGCCAGCGGCCCAAACGCATCGCCGATGTGTGCTTCGTGCTCAACGTGGAAGACACTCACACCGTGTCTTATTCGCTGCGCAAACTGGGCAAGATGGGCCTGGTAGAGAGCAAAAAAGTCGGCAAGGAAACCTTCTACAACACCACCGACGAGGGCGAAGCGCTGTGCCTGCGCTACCGCGATGTGCGCAACGACTGCCTGCTCGACTGGCTCGAAAACCTGGGCATTGACGCCGAAGAACTCGGCGACCTGGCGAAAAAACTGCGCACGATTTCTACCCTCTACGACCAAGCCGCCCGCGCCGCTGCTTCCCTCTAAATCCAGATTCAGCCCTGACCGGGCGTCAAAAACGACGCCCTTTGCCTCTGCGCGCCATTGAATACAATCTGTATTCAATTTTTATTGACTCTGAATTTTATGGCTGTTTATAGTGGCCTCACTAAAACGAAAAATCGCAAATCACGCCTTAAACCACTAACAAGATTCCCGTCGAGGAATCACCAATAACGATAAAAAAAGCGATCCGTGAGAGGCGTCAAAACCAATGACCTTGCACTCAATGCTGCCCCGTCATGTCCGGCCGACCGTTACTGCGGTTAACCGTCCTGATGTCGTGGTTCGCCGCTGAACGATCGCACTTTGCACCTTCGTTCGCTGCGGCGGACTCAACTGATGAGAGAGGATTCGGACATGAAACAACTGATCAAACCCCTGGCGCTCAGCGCCATCACCGCTCTGGCTGCGGCCACCGCCCAGGCCGACATCAAGTGGGACATGCCAACGCCTTATGCCGACGGCACCCACCACACCCAAAACATTCGCCAGTTCGCTGAAGATGTGGCTGCGGCCACCGATGGCGAGATGGAAATCGTCGTGCACTCCGGCGCTTCCCTGGTCAAACACCCGGAAATTCATCGCGCTGTGCGCTCCGGCCAGGTACCGATCGGCGAAGTCTTTATGGGCTTGCTGGGTAACGAAAACCCGCTCTACCAGGCCGACAACATTCCCTTCCTGGTCACCAGTTTCGATGGCGCCAAAGCGCTGTGGGATGCCACTCGCCCGGACGTTGAAGCCGCTCTGGCCGAACAAGGTCTGCAACTGTTGTACGCCGTGCCGTGGCCGCCCCAAGGTTTCTACAGCAAGGAAGAAATCACCAGCGGTGCCGACTTTGAAGGCATGAGAATGCGCGCCTACAGCGCTTCAACGTCACGTATGGCCGAACTGCTGGGTGCGACCCCGACCACCGTACAGACGCCGGAAATTCCGCAGGCGTTCAGCACCGGCATTATCGAAGCGATGGCGACTTCGCCGACCACCGGCGTTTCCAGCCAGGCTTGGGACTACACCGATTACTACCTGGACGCTCGCGCCTGGATTCCGAAAAACATGGTGTTCGTGAATGCTCGTGCCTTCGCCCGTCTGCCGGCTGAGGTTCAAGAAGCGGTACTGGAAGCGGCCGCTGCGGCTGAAACGCGCGGCTGGGAAATGGCCATCGCCGAAACCGATGCCAAGACGGCTGAACTGGCCGAAAACGGCATGACCGTTTACAGCCCCAATGCCGACCTCACCGAAACCCTGGGCAACGTTGGCCAGACCATGACCAACGAATGGTTCGAAGAAATGGGTTACGACAGCGATAACCCCATCGCCGATATCGTCGGTCAGTAAGGCAACACGCCGGCCGGGAAGTGCAGTTTTGCTGACCGGCCAATTTCCCTTAAGGGTGCACTCCTTTTTGGATCAACTGCGCCCCGCTTTTTCTCGGAGCCAACGCCATGGTTAATCGTTTGCTCAATGGCCTCTATGCGCTCGGTCTGGTGCTGGCTGCGTCCAGCCTGGCGGGTATCGGCCTGCTGATTCTGGCGCAAATTGTCGGGCGCTGGTTCGGCATCATCGTGCCCTCGGCTGAAGACTTCACCGGCTTTTTATTGGTCTCGGTGTTGTTCTACGGCCTGGCTTACAGCTTTCGTCACAACGCCCATATTCGGGTGGTGTTATTGCTCGAGCGTCTCGGCAACAAGCGCCGCTTTGCGGAAATTTTCGGTCTGACATTGATGCTCGGTCTGACGCTCTATCTGACCATTGCCTTCAGTCGTTTTGTGCTCGAAACCTACGCCTTCGGCGATGTCAGTACCGGCATGGTCGCGGTGCCCTTGTGGATTCCGCAAAGTTCCATGGTGTTCGGTATGGCGCTGTTATGCCTGGCCATTTTTGAAGATTGGCTGCGCGCCATCAGCGGTCGAACACCCAGCTATATCCTCGCCGAAGCGAACGGCGAGGGCACCGAATAGAGGCTGAAAATGGACCCCATTGTTATTTCTATCATTCTGGTCGTCGTCCTGTTCACCCTGCTCAGCCTGGGTGTCTGGGTCGCCGGCTCGCTGTTCTTGATCGGCCTGCTGGCGCTGGTACTGAACGACCAATTCGCCATCGGCATGGTGGTATCGACGTCCACCTGGGGCGGCAGCGCTTCCTGGACCTTGGCGGCTTTACCGCTGTTTATCTGGATGGGCGAGATACTGTTTCGTACCCGTTTATCGGAAGATTTATTCAACGGTCTGGCGCCCTGGCTCGACAAAATTCCCGGCGGTTTGCTGCATGTGAATGTGCTCGGTTGCAGTCTGTTTGCGGCGGTTTCCGGTTCGTCCGCGGCGACCACGGCAACGGTCGGCAAATTCAGTTTGCAGGAACTGAAAAAGCGCGACTATCACGAGTCGATGGCCATTGGCACCTTGGCCGGTTCTGGCACGCTCGGCTTTTTAATTCCGCCGTCGATTATTTTGATCGTCTACGGCGTCTCTGCCGAGGTTTCGGTGTCGCGGTTATTTATGGCCGGAGCGCTGCCCGGTTTGATGCTGGCGGCTTTGTTTATCGCTTATGTGGTGCTGTGGTCTTTGTTGAACAAAGCCAAGGCGGCGCCACTCGGCGAACCGATGAGCTTTGTGGAAAAACTCAAGCAATCGCGCCGGCTGTTATCCATCGCTACCCTGATCACCTTCGTGATCGGTTCCATCTATATGGGTTGGGCCACGGCGACTGAAGCGGCGACGCTGGGTGTGCTCGGTTCGCTGATTTTGGCGAAGCTCGGCGGCAACCTGAACTGGACGCTGTTTCGCCAATCGCTGATCGGCGCTACCGGCATGTCGTGCATGATTCTGTTGATTCTCGCCGGTGCGCATCTGCTGACCACCGCCATGGGTTTTCTGCGTATTCCGGCGATGCTCGCCGAGTTTGTGGCCAGCATGGATCTGTCGGTCGCCATGTTGCTGATCGCTCTGACCATTTTGTTTGTCATTCTCGGCTGCTTCCTCGATGGCATTTCGGTGGTGGTGCTGACCACCTCGGTGATCCTGCCGCTGGTCGATGCCGCGGGCATTAATTTGCTCTGGTTCGGCATCTATTTAGTGCTGGTCGTGGAGATGTCGCAGATCACCCCGCCGGTCGGTTTTAACCTCTTTGTTATTCAGTCGCTGACCGGCAAAGACATCTTTACCGTCGCGCGTTATGCGCTGCCGTTTTTCCTGATACTGATTTTGGCCGTGGTGCTGATCACTGTGTTCCCGCAGATCGCCTTGTGGTTACCGACGGTGCTGAACAACTGATCGTGAACAGAATTTTTTCGGAGAATATTTCGCTATGAGTACGCCAAGCCCTGCAACGAATTCCTGGTCTTTCTGGGTGGATCGTGGCGGCACCTTCACCGACATAGTAGCGCGCAAATCCGACGGTGAATTGATCAGTCATAAACTCTTATCCGACAACCCGGCGCAATATCGCGATGCCGTTATTCAAGGCATTCGTGAACTGATGGGACTGGAAAAAGGCGCGCGCATTCCAGTGGAACAAATCGACGCCATCAAGATGGGTACCACCGTCGCCACCAATGCCTTGCTCGAACACAAAGGCGAACCAACCTTGTTATTAACCACGCGCGGTTTTGCTGATGTGTTGCGCATCGGTTATCAATCGCGCCCGGATTTGTTCGCCATCAATATCGAACTGCCGCAGATGATTTATGCCCGGGTCGAAGAACTCAACGAACGCCTCGATGCGCAAGGTCAGGTATTAGAAGCGCTCGATCTGGAACAGGCGCGCAGCGTGCTGCAAGCGGCTTTTGATGATGGCCTGCGCGCTTGCGCCATCGTATTGATGCATTCCTATCGCAACGGCAGTCACGAGCAGCAGGTTGCGGCCCTGGCACGCGAGATTGGTTTTACACAGGTCACCGCGTCGAGCGAAGCCAGCCCGTTGATGAAAATTGTCAGCCGGGGCGACACCGCTGTGGTCGACGCCTATCTGTCGCCGATCTTAAAAAGCTACGTCAATCAGGTCGCCAGCGAACTCGACGATTTTGTCGACGAACCCGGCCGTTTGATGTTTATGCAATCCAACGGCGGCCTCACCGATGCGCAATTGTTCAACGGCAAAGACGCCATTTTGAGTGGCCCGGCCGGTGGCGTAGTAGGCATGGTAAAAACTGCTGACCAGGCTGGTTTCGATAAGCTGATCGGTTTCGATATGGGCGGCACCTCGACGGACGTTTGCCACTATCAAGGCGAATACGAACGCGCTTTTGAGACCAAGGTTGCCGGCTTCCGTTTGCAGACACCGATGATGTCGATTCACACCGTCGCCGCCGGTGGCGGTTCCATTCTTAATTTCGACGGCAGCCGCTTCCGCGTCGGCCCGGATTCCGCCGGTGCCTTTCCGGGACCTGCCTGTTATCGCAACGGCGGCCCGCTGACGGTGACCGACTGCAACGTCATGCTCGGCAAGCTGCAGCCGGATTACTTCCCCAAAGTCTTCGGCCCCAATGCCGACCAGCCATTGGATGTCGAGGCCGTGCGTCGTGGCTTTACCGAGATGGCCGCCAGCATCGAACAGCAGACCGGCCAGGCCTACACGCCCGAGCAAGTCGCCGAAGGTTTTCTGACCATCGCCGTCGACAATATGGCCAACGCCATCAAACATATTTCCACTCAACGCGGTTACGACATTCAGGATTATGTGCTGTGCTGCTTCGGTGGAGCTGGTGGTCAACATGCCTGCCTGGTAGCCGAAGCGTTGGGCATGAAGAAGGTGTTTTTGCATCCCTATTCCGGCGTGCTTTCTGCCTATGGAATGGGGCTCGCCGATGTGCGCGATCTCAGTGAAGTCAGCGTCGAATTGCCGCTCGATGACGACAGCGTTGCCAGACTGGATAAGCAGCAAGTTGAACTGGCCGATAACGGCATCGCAAAGCTGGTCGATCAGCGCGTTGCGCCTGATGCCATTGCAACCATCAGCCGGGTGCATGTGAAATACCAGGGTTCGGACACCACCTTGCTGGTGCCATTCGGCAGCCGCGCCGATATTCAGGCCGCCTTCGAAGCCGAGCATCGGCAGCGCTTTGGTTTTATCTCCGAACAGACGCCTCTGATCATCGAAGCTTTGCAAGTCGAAGCGCTCGGCGGTGGCACCGAACTGGGTGCCAGCGCATCACCGCACCAGGCCGCTGCGGCAGAACCGGTCAGTCATAACCTGACCACCGGCGGCGAGCAGTACCAGGCGCCGTTCTATCAACGCGATCAGTTAAAGGTTGGCGCTGCTATTAATGGCCCAGCGGTGATCATCGAAAAGACCGCAACCTTAGTGATTGAACCCGGTTGGCAAGCGGTGCTGACCGCGAACAACGACATCCTGCTTGAGCAGGTTGCCGCGACTCGCAGCACCACGCCGGACACCACTGAAGCCGACCCCATTACGCTGGAGATTTTCAACAATCTCTATATGCACATCGCCGAGCAGATGGGTCTGGTGCTGCAAAACACCGCCACCTCGGTAAACATCAAAGAGCGCCTGGATTTCAGTTGCGCCATCTTCGATGCCGAAGGTGAACTGGTGGCCAACGCCCCGCATATGCCGGTGCATTTAGGGTCGATGAGTCATTCGATTAAAACCGTTATCGCCAAGAACGCCGGCAAGATGCGTGAAGGTGACGCCTACATGCTTAACGACCCTTACAACGGCGGCACCCACCTGCCCGACATCACCGTCATCAAGCCGGTGTTTATGGATGGCGAAGTGGCATTTTATGTCGCCTCGCGCGGTCACCATGCCGATGTGGGTGGCACCAGCCCCGGCTCGATGCCGTCCGACTCCAGCCATATCGACCAGGAAGGCGTGCTGCTCGATAACGTCAAGGTGGTCGACAGCGGCACCTTCCAGGAAGCCTTGGTGCGCGAGCTGTTCAGCGGTGCGCGTTATCCGGCGCGCAACATCGACGTCAATATCGCCGACCTGCGCGCCCAATTAGCGGCCTGTGAAGCCGGCATGCAAGCGCTGCATTCTGTGGTGAAACACTATGGCCTGGAGGTGGTGAGCGCTTACATGCGCCACGTTCAGTTCAACGCCGAAGAAAGCGTGCGTCGGGTCATCGACGTGCTCAGCGATGGCTCATTCGAGTATCCGTTGGACGATGGTTCCGCCATCGCGGTATCGATCTCGGTCGACAAAACCAAGCGCGAAGCGACCATCGATTTCAGCGGCACCAGCGGCCAGCATCCGCACAATTTCAACGCGCCTTTGGCGGTCACTCACGCGGCGGTTTTGTACGTCTTCCGCTGCCTGGTCAACGACCAGATTCCGCTCAACGGCGGCTGCCTGCGGCCATTGAATATCATCGTGCCGGAAGGCTGCATGCTGAACCCGGTTTACCCGGCCGCGGTGGTGGCGGGCAACGTGGAAGTCTCGCAGGTCGCGGTCGATGCTTTGTTCGGTGCATTGGGAGTCGCCGCTGCTTCTCAAGGCACGATGAATAACCTGACCTGGGGCAACGATCAATTCCAATACTACGAAACCCTGTGCGGCGGCAGCGGCGCGACAGCCAAGGCCGATGGCGTCAGTGCGGTGCACACCCATATGACCAACTCGCGCTTAACCGATCCGGAAATTCTGGAATGGCGTTTCCCGGTACGACTGGAAGAATTTCGCATTCGCAAAGGCTCCGGCGGCAAAGGTCAACATAAGGGCGGCAACGGCGTGACCCGACGCATTCGCTTCCTGGAAAAAATGGACGTCAGCATCCTCTCCAACCGTCGTGAAGTTCCGCCTTACGGCATGGACGGCGGCGAGCCGGGACAGCTGGGTCACAATACCGTGATTCGCGCCAATGGCAGCGAAGAAACCCTGGCTGGCAAAGCCAGTGCGGTGTTAAATGTGGATGATCAGTTGCAGGTGGAAACGCCTGGGGGTGGTGGGTTCGGACAAAGCTGAATAGAAACCACCCAAGCAGCGTTGGGGGCGGCTGGATCTTCTGGCGGGCGTCGGCACACAGGGATGTGTGCCGCCGAGCTACAGGGACGTACTTGTAGCGTCCCGCCAGAAGATTCAGCCGGCCACAGCGCGTTCCCTTAACCTCTATTTAGGAAGCCAAAGAAATGCCACTCCAAACCTGGCTCGCCTTCTTAAGCGTCGCTTTGATGGTGACGTTTTCACCCGGCCCAGCGGTGGTATTGGCGCTAAGAAACGGCGCTCAGCATTCTTTCGGTTCAGCGCTGATCGCCATCACCGGCAACCTCAGCGCCATGCTGTTTTATGCGTTAATTGCCAGCGTCGGCGTGGTGGTTTTATTCGAAGTTTTTCCAACGGTCGTGCACTGGGTACAGATTTTCGGCGGGCTCTATCTGGTGTGGATCGGCATAAAACTCATTCGTGCTAGTTGGCAACGCGTGCGCCAAAAAGCGTCCTCGGTACAAGCACCCAAAAGCCGGTTAAAACTCTATCTGGAAGCGCTATTGGTCGGGCTCTCAAACCCCAAAGCCATCCTGTTTTACTCAGCGCTGTTTCCGCAATTTATTGCGCACGACGGCAACGTGATTGGCCAGTCTGTCTTACTGGCATTTACCTTTGCGGCCTGCTCTTTTACGGCGCTCAGTTTTTACGCCTGGAGCGCGCGGACGCTGACGTCAAAATTCAACAACGCAGGCTATAAAGCAGCCGCCAATGGCGTTACCGGTGCGGCCTTTATTGGCTTCGGTGGTGCGCTGATCTGGAAGTCGGCCTAGCGCAACCTCAAAGCTGCTGCCCACCTTGATTCAACCCAGCGGATTCCATGGCGTGGATTTCTGCCATCAACCAATGGTGGAAAGCCTCAATCCGGCTGTCTTGTTCGGGCCGCTCCAGACTGATCAGTACATAGTCGTATCCAGTCGACGCCATGCCGAAAGGGGCAATCAACCGACCCGCCATCAGGTCATCGTAGACCAGAGGTAAAGGTCCGATGGCCGTGCCCAGGCGATTCGCCGCCGCCTGCAGTGCAAAGAAAAAATGATCGTAATATTGCTCGCTGGCCGCCGTGAATACATGGCCGCTGGCGCGCTGCCAGCTATCCCAAGCATCTGGTCGAGTGCGGCTGTGCAACAGCCGGGCCTTGCTCAGATCGCGCTCTAATAAATTCTCCCAGCAATTCGGATCACAGACGGGACCGGCGACTTCCGACCACAGCGGCGTTAGCTCAGCGTCACTCGGCAAACCAAAGTCGGTACGTCGAATGGCCAAATCACAGCCCTCCGCCAGTAAGTCGATAGGACCTCCGGCCATGCGTAAATCGATGTTCAGCTCTGGGTGAGCTTCGCGGAATCGACCCAGTCGTGGCATCAGCCAACGCATTGCCAGGCTGGGTTCACAGGAGATGGTTAACAGCGGCGAAGCGCTGTCGTGCAGCTGCAAACCCTCGACCGCCTCGCCCAACTGATCCAGAGCGGCAGACGTCGCTCGCAGTAACCGCTCACCGGCGGGTGTCAGCCAGACACGACGACTGCGTCGTTGAAATAAGGAGACGCCCAGGCGGTCTTCTATCTGCGCCACGGCCCGGCTGATCGCACCGTGCGTCAGGTGCAGCTCTTCAGCCGCTCGACTAAAGCTTTGGTGCCGGGCCGCAGCTTCAAAAGCCGGCAAGGCCGACAGCGGCGGAAGCCGTCGCTTATTGTGAGTATTGCTCACCATTTATCCCATTATTTTTCGTTTTTATCGCGTTAAAGGAGATTCTAATATCGATTTACTCACCAATAAGCAAGGTTAATTCAAGGTTATGGACATCAGCTTCTGGGAAATCACTGCCGTCGGCGTCATCACCTTATTGGCCGTTATCAGCCCCGGCCCCGACTTCGCCATGATCACTCGGTTGACACTCGGAGGCGGCCGCCGGGCTGGACTGTTCGGCGCACTGGGCATCGCTTGCGGCATTGCCGTTCACCTGAGTTACACCCTCATTGGGCTGGGCGTCTTGCTGGCAGAACAGCAGTGGCTGCTGACCACCTTGCGCTATCTGGGTGCAAGCTATCTGATCTGGCTGGGTTTGGCCGCGTTTTGGCCGGACATCCGCGCCTGGGTGCGAGGGCAACCCCGACCAGCGGAACAGAGCATTGAGGTTGGCAGCCTGACCATGCGACCGGTGAAAGCATTCTGGCTGGGGTTCGGCACCAATGCGCTGAACCCGAAAACCATGCTGTTTATTGTCTCCGTCTTCAGCCAGGTGATTTCGCCGCAGACACCGCTCTCCATCGAACTGGCTTACGGCCTCTATATCGCGATTTGCCACCTGCTCTGGTTTGCCTTAGTCGCCACAGTATTAAGCTGGGCACCGCTGCGTCACAAAATGACCAGGATCAAAGCGCAAATCGAAAAGGGCGTTGGCCTCTGCTTAACCGCTTTTGGTATTAAATTACTGGCCGGTTAGAGCAACACCTGATGACACAACATCCCCAATACAAACCCCAACACAGCCCCTAAAGGCGGTGTCCAATGGCGGCGTACGCGAGCTTGTGGGGCGATGTCCTGGAACACCAGATAGAGAATGCCACCGGCGGCAAACATCATAATGCTGGCGGTGATAACGGAACGTTCCTGCAGCAGAAAATAACCCAGACTGGCGGCTATCGGGCCGAGAAAACTGAACCCAAAAAAGATGATCAAAACCGGCCGGGCGCGCAGTCGGTTATGGCGCAATTCGCGATAGGCATTAAAGCCTTCCGGAAGATTCTGAATGCCGATCATCAAGGCCAATAACCAACCCAAATGCGGGTTGTAACCAAAGACGGCACCCAGACTGATGGCCTCGGGAATATAGTCCATCAACATGGCCATTAATTGTGCCATCGAACCACGCCGTTTCGACAGCCAGATATCCATGCCACAAAACACACAGCCACCAGCGATAAACACCAACGCCAGGTGCAACGGGCTCAGTTCTTTGATGCCCTCGGGCGTTAGCGCAAAGGCCACCGAGGCGAGCAAGATACCACCACCAAAAGCGATGATGCCGTGGATGACTTCGCGCTTAATCGGGGTTTCGCGAAAACGCTCCAGACCAGCAATCATAGCGCCCACAAAGGCGCCCAGGCCCGACAGCCAGGCGACTAAGAGAATGTAAGGCAAGGTAGTCGACATTAAATGACCTTATGCTCAAAACCACTGACTTCGCAGCGGACATTCATAGAGTAAACGTCACCCTGCTAAAGACCTTGATCTTGATCATGGGCAACTTTAATAAACTAACCGAAGCCTGGTAATTAACGTTATGCCAGCTTGATCAGATTATTAATCCGAGCGCGAACCTGCTGAGTCCGAGCAACCGAACCCGGGAAATTACCCGCCAGGGCATAATTGAAATCCGCATGTTCCTGAACTTTCTGCAGCGATTCTTTAATGGACTGCTTTACATCAGTCGGGAAGGTTTCAAATTCTTGCTGGATGGAATTGCGCCCAGCCAGAACCAAAAAAATATCTTCCATATCTTTGCTTGCCATAAGGTCGTTTTTGCCTCGCCCCTCATAAGCAACCAATTTAGTCGCCAGAAAATACGCTACAGGTGGGATGCGAATGTTCAAATCCGGCGTTAACGCAACAGACTTCGCCTGTGCAAATGCCAATGGGTACCAAGGGTTGCTAAAACCGAGAACATCTTCCAGCGTAGGCATTATATCCAGCACAATGTCTGCCTTGCGAAAACGACAAATCGGGTCGTCTTCAATCAGTGACGACTCAAAACCCAACTGCCGGACCTTGCGCTCAAGCTGTTGCCATTCGAGCTGAGACGCCACTTCGACGATGACATCAACATCTTCGGTGGCTCTCAATTGCTCCAGGTCAGGATCGTCAATGTACAAAAAGACAGTGGCGCCACCGACAAAGACGGCCATCTCTCTTAACTCTGCACCCATTTCCATGGCAGCGCGCAACAGCAATACCTGAAGCGGGTTCATTAAATGGACTCCAAGGCGGCTAGAAAGCTCAGTGCCATTTCAGTTTCACGAGCGCCCCCCAAACGCAGCCCATCCACCGCTGCCAAGAGGCGATGCGCGTCCGAGTCTCGTTCGGCAAGCCCGACCGCGCTGGCATGCAGCGGCTCTACAGCGATGCCTTTTATCTGCCCATTCGGATTAGGCCAAATATGAGGGGTTGTACTAACCAACTGATACTCGGAACCAAACAGATTCGCCGTCATGCTGGTCGGTGTGCCGACATCCATCGAGCCGGTGGTGACAGGGAAAATAACCGGAACGCCGTACATCAGAAAATGAATAAAACGCGCTTCATTGAGCCGTTTGTTGTTCAGCAAGCGGCCTGCTTCGGCGTTCTGGATGGATCTAAACAGACTGCTTTTGGGTAACAGCAGTGCATCCGCCAGGCTCTGATAGGTCCAGAGCTCTGGATCGAAATCACTCCGACCGCTGCGCCGATTTTGCTCAACATAGAGATAAACCAGGACAACAATATCCACAGGTCGCATCATGTCGTTCCACATTCTGGAATATGGAACGACATTGCTAACCTATCGCTTAAATGTCAAGCCTTACAGAAGCCGACGGGCCTTGTGACCGATCAGTGCGCCGCTTCCCAGGAATCGCCAACGCCCACATCGACGATCAAGGGCACATCCAGATGAGCGCAATGCTGCATGCGAAAACGGATGCCTGCGCACACTTCATCGAGTTCGTCCTCGGGCACTTCGAAGATCAATTCATCGTGCACCTGCATCACCATCTTGGCCTGGTATTTACCCGAGTGCAGCCAGTTGGCGACATCGACCATCGCCAGTTTGATGATGTCGGCGGCGGTGCCCTGCATCGGCGCGTTGATGGCCGTGCGTTCAGCGGCGCGGCGCAGCATCTGTTTGCCGGCGTTGATGTCGGGCAGGTACAGACGACGACCGTAGAGCGTTTCCACATAGCCGGTTTCGGCGGCCTCGGCGCGGGTTTCGTCCATATAGCGACGCACGCCGGGGTAGCGCTCGAAGTAGGTATTCACATAAGTCTGGGCGTCGGTGCGGCTGATGTTTAATTGCTTGGCGAGGCCAAAGGCCGACATGCCGTAAATCAAACCAAAGTTAATCGCCTTGGCCGAGCGGCGCTGTTCGTTGCTGACTTCATCTTCGGCGAGACCCATTACTTCGGCAGCGGTGGCGCGGTGAATGTCGCGGCCTTCGCGGAAGGCGTTGATTAAAGCCTCGTCCTGCGACAGGTGCGTCATGATGCGCAATTCAATTTGCGAGTAGTCGGCGGCGACCACCTTGCAGCCTTTGGGCGCGACAAAACCACGACGGATCGAGCGGCCTTCTTCGGTGCGCACCGGGATGTTTTGCAGGTTCGGATCGGTCGACGACAAACGGCCGGTTTGCGCGCCGGTCTGGTTATAAGACGTATGCAAACGACCGGTGCCATCTTCGACCGATTCCGGCAGCGGATCGGTGTAGGTGCCAACCAGTTTCGACAGATGCCGATACTGCAAAATCAGCGTCGGTAATTCGTAACCCTGCTGCGACAGTTCGGTCAGCACTTCTTCGTTGGTCGAGGGCGCGCCGCTGGCGGTTTTTGAGACCACCGGCAGTTCCATTTTCTGGAACAACACCTCGCCCAACTGTTTCGGCGAACCCAGATTAAATTCAGTGCCCGCCAGTTCATGACATTGCTTTTCCAACTCGGCCAGACGCTCTTTAAAATCGTGACTGAGTTTGCGGATATAGCTGGTGTCGAGCAGGGTGCCATTGTCTTCGACTTCGGCCAGCACTTTCGACAGCGGCCGTTCGATGTGTTCGTAGACGCCGGTCAACTCACGGCTGTTCAAGCCCTGATCAAGCCATTCGCCCAAACGCAACGTCAGGTCGGCGCGTTCGGCAAACCAGGGACCGATTTCCGCCGGGTCGGCACTGGCGATCGGTAACTGACGCTTGCCGAATTTACCGAGAAAATCTTCGATGGTTTTCGGCTCTTCCGCCAAATATTGCAGAAATAAATTATCCAGACTGAGCGGGCTGAAATGATTACTCAGACGGTTATCACGACGCACCGTGCTGTCGTAAACAAAAGCCATCAATAAAGTATCGCGGCCGAGGTTACTGGCCTTTAACTTACGCGGCGTCAGCACATGCCAGAAGGATTTAAAATCGTAGCCGGTTTTGCGCACCGAAAAACTGCCCAGGCGCGGCGCCAGCTTGTCCCATAAATCGCTTTCGCTGAGGGTCTCGCCCTGCTCGGCTTTCAGCGGCACATAAGCCCCGACACCGGCTTTAACGGCCAGCGCCAGACCGACCAGATCGGACTGGTGATAGTGGCCGATTTCGCGCACCGCCAGCACCGATAAATGACCGCCGTCATCGGCCTGTTTGAGGAATTTTTCCAAGTCGTCAGCGTTGCTCAGCACGCTGTAATGGGTTTCTTTCGGTGCTTCCAGACTGGGCCGGGCATCGGTTTTTTTGGCGCTACTGCCGGACGCGGTTTTCTGCGCCGCTTTGGCAGCGGCCGGGTCTTCGCTTTCGCCGGTTAATTCACGAATCCAGGTTTTGAATTCGAACTGCCGATAGAGCGCCAACAGCGCTTCGTTATCCGGATCGGCTGGGGCCAGTGCATCGAGCGTGATGTCGAGCTCGACGTCCAGTTTGATGGTCGCCAGATCGTAACTGAGGTAGGCCATCTCGCGATGTTCTTCGAGCTTCTTCGCCATCGTCTTGGCGCCGCGAAAATCGAGTTCGGCGATCTTGTCGAGGTTGGCGTAAATATCATCCAAACCACCCAGACCCTGAATCAGCGCCAAGGCAGTTTTCTGACCCACGCCCGGTACGCCGGGAATGTTGTCGACCTTGTCGCCCATCAAGGCCAGATAATCGATCATCAGTTCCGGCGGGAAACCGTATTTGTTTTCCACGCCGGGAATGTCCAGCGTTTCGTTCTTCATGGTGTCGATCAGGGTGACGTGCTCGCTGACCAACTGCGCCATGTCTTTATCGCCGGTGCTGACAATGCACTCCAGGCGTTTTTCGGTGGCTTCGCGCGCCAGGGTGCCGATGACATCGTCGGCTTCCACGCCGCTGATCGACAACAGCGGCAAACCCAGCGCCCGTACCAGGGTATGAATGGGTTCAATCTGCTCCCTCAGCTCTTCCGGCATCGGCGGCCGGTTGGCCTTGTACTGCTCGTACATCTCGTTACGGAAGGTAGGGCCTTTGGCGTCGAAAACGACGGCGATACAGCTGTCCGGATACTGATCGACCAGGCGCCGCAACATGGAGATCACGCCTTTGATGGCGCCAGTCTGGCGACCTTCAGAGTTGGTCAGCGGTGGCAGCGCATGGAAGGCGCGGAACAAATAAGAAGAGCCATCCACCAGCACCACGGGCCCGGTTTTGTTGTCAGCCATAGCAGCAAATTCCTTGATTAGACCGGCGGGCATGTTAACACGCACGGCCGGACCTGACGCCCTCGATAAAGCAGATGATGCTTTCAAGTCTGGGCCGCGCGCGCTGGGCCGTTTATACTCGCGGTCCCATTCCAGCCGACGGTACGGTATGTCCGTTTTTACCGAGCTGACACGCTCCGATGTTGAAACCCTGCTCGACCAATACACTCTGGGTCGCTACAGCGATCATCAGGGCATTTCGGCGGGCACGGAAAACACCAATTACTTTATCGATACCAACTTGTCGCGCTTTGTGCTGACCATTTTTGAGAAACTGCAGGCTGATGAACTGCCGTTTTTTCTGTCGCTCGGTGAACACCTGCACGACGACGACTGCGCCGTACCGCAACCTTTCCGCACCGCCGAAGGCGAGCTGCTGACGTTGTTAAAAGGCAAGCCGGCGGTGATGTTCGAACGCGTCATCGGCCAGCATCATCGCGCCAGCCCGAAACACGCTCAAACGCTGGCGCGCGCCCTGGCCAATATTCACGTCAGCACGGCTAAATTCAGCGGCCAGCGTATTCATAGCCACAATGCGGATTGGATTCATCACCAGGCCAGCCAGTTGGCGGCGGGTTTCGACAGCGCCGACCAGGCTCTGCTGAATGACGCCTTGCGCACTGTCGATCAGGTGCCAACCACGCTGCCGCGCGGTGTGATTCACGCCGATCTGTTCCACGACAACGCCCTGTTCGACGGCGATGAACTGGCCGGCATTATCGATTGGTATTTCGCCGGTATCGATCATTACGCACTGGATATCGCCGTCTGCCTGATCGATTGGTGCCTCGATGCCAACGCCCAATTAGACTGGCAACAAAGTCTCGCCTTTGTGCAGGCTTATCATCAGCAACGACCGCTGCAGCGCGACGAAATAGCCGCCCTGCCCACATTGGTGGTGCAAGCTGCGACTCGCTTCTGGCTGAGTCGCGCGCTGGCCTTTGATGAGCACGCCGACCCCAGTCAGATCACCATCAAAGACCCGAACGCCATGAAAATTCTCGCCCGCCAGGCACTGCAAGAACGCGCAAAATTCGGCGAGATGCTGTTGCAAGAGCTAGACTAAAGGACCGGGCGATCCAAACATCGCCATCCATGCAGTACGCTCACAGGAAGACTGAATGCAACGTGCCACACTAAACGCCTCTGTTACTCCCAAAGGCAGCCTGGAAGTGCTGTCGCAACGTGAAGTCCACAAGCTTAAATCGGTCGAATTCGGCCACTACGAATTGTTCCGTCGCTGCGCCCTGGCCATTTTGAATACCGGCTCAGACAGCGACAACGCCAAAACCATTCTGGAAACCTATCCGGATTTTTCCATCGAGATCGTGCAGCAGGACAGAGGCATCCGCCTTAACCTGAATAACGCCCCGGCCGATGCTTTTGTCGATGGTGAAATGATCGCCTCGACCCGCGAAATGCTGTTCTCGGCGCTGCGCGATATCGTCTATACGCAAAGCGAAATCGAAAGCAAACGCCTCGATCACGACAGCGGCGAAGGCGTCACCGATTACGTCTTTCACCTGCTGCGCAACGCCCGCGTGCTGGTGCCCGCCCAGGAGCCACGCATGGTGGTGTGCTGGGGTGGTCATTCCATTGGCCATGAAGAATACGAATACACCAAGGATGTTGGTCACGAGTTAGGCCTGCGCGGCATGGACATCTGCACCGGTTGCGGTCCGGGTGCGATGAAAGGCCCGATGAAAGGCGCCACCATTGCCCACGCTAAACAACGCATTCGTCATGCCCGTTACCTCGGCTTAACCGAGCCGGGCATCATTGCCGCCGAAGCGCCCAACCCTATCGTCAATGAACTGGTGATCCTGCCGGACATCGAAAAACGTCTGGAAGCTTTTGTCCGCGTCGGTCACGGCATCGTGATTTTCCCCGGCGGTGCCGGCACGGCTGAAGAGTTGCTCTATCTGCTCGGCATTCTGCTACACCCGGAAAATGCCGACTTGCCATTTCCGCTGGTGCTCAGTGGCCCGAAATCGGCCGAGCCTTATTTCCAGCAATTGAACGACTTTATTGGCCGCACCCTGGGCGATGCCGCTCAGCGGCGCTACAAGATCATTATCGGTGATCCGGCTGAGGCGGCGCGTGAAATGGCGCAAGGCATTGCCGAGGTACAGGCGTTCCGCCGCTCGCACACCGACGCCTATCACTTCAACTGGCAGCTGCATATCGATCTGGAATATCAGCGTCCGTTCGAACCGACGCACGCCAATATGGCCAAACTGGATTTGCGCAAAGACATACCGGTGCATCTGCTGGCCGCTAATTTGCGCCGGGCCTTCAGTGGCATCGTCGCTGGCAACGTTAAAGAACAGGGCATTCGACTGATTGAAGAACTGGGCCCTTATGATTTACACGGCGATGCCGACATTCTGGAACCCTTGGATGATTTGCTCGAAGCCTTTGTCCGCCAGCAACGCATGAAACTGCCGGGCAGCGAATACGTACCCTGCTATCGGGTGCGTCGCTGAGAGCGCAACTCTGGTGACCCCAGTGCGACCGCTTGATTGTTTTGCCAACCACCGTCTGCTCTACAGTGTGGGCCTGTTGCTGGTGCTATTGTTCGACCAGATTCAGGCCGATGAGCACGCCCCGCCGCTGTCGTGGCAGGGCGAGGATCGGTTATGGCTGGACGGTTATCTGGAAGTCGCTGTGCAGCCGCCGGGTCAGCTGCCTCTGGCCGATGACTGGCTGGCGCACCAGGACCTGGAAGCGTCGCGTTTTACCGGTCAGGATGTGCGCCTGCACTTTCGCGCTCAGTTGCACAACGCCACCGATGAGGCGACATCGCTGTGGCTGCATATCGATGAGTCGACGCTCGATACCATCAGCTTGAACATCGGTGGCAACCAGCACTGGCACACCGGCGATCACCAGCCCTTTGACTCCCGCCCCATCGCCCACACCAGCTATTTGTTTCCCGTTCTGCTGCAGGCGGGCGAAACCCGGACGCTGAGCGGTTGGATTGAAAGCCGGCAGATCCGCCTGCCGATCTCGCTATGGCGCCCCGATGCCTATCTGCACTGGGCGGAAAAACGCACCATCCGCAACGGCGTGTTCTTCGCCACCGTCATTGTCCTGGCCAGTCTGTGCCTGGTGACTTACGGCGCAACTCAGTTGCCTGCTTATTTAGCCTTCGGCCTGTTCAATATCGCAGCGATGCTGTTTTTCCTGCAGGTGTTTGGTTATGGCTTTCAGTATCTGTGGCCCAACACCATTGAGATTAACCGCATCGCCGGGCCAATAACGACCTACCTGCTGGCGCTCAGTTTCGGCTGGATGGCGCCGACCATGCTCAGCGGACGCCATCACCGGCCACGCTTGTCGGGCGTTATTAAAGGCTTACTCGCGGTGTTAGTGGCCGGTGGTCTGGTGTTGGCCTTGCTCGGCCAGCGCACCTGGCTGATGCAGTTCGCCATCTATTGGCTGTTCGTCATCCTGGCGCTGATTGTCGCCATGCTGGTGTTTGAAGTGCGTGGCGGTTCGCGCCGGGCCCGGCTGTTCGCGCTGATCTGGTCGCCGATGCTGGTCTCGGCCTTGCTGCTGTTACTCGCCTGGCTCGATTGGATCGACTATACCGACGCTCTGATCACCCTCTGTCTGGCTGGCCTGGGCCTGACCTGTCTGGGCTTCTTCGTGCTGCTCGGTTTTCAATTACGCTATTCCATACTGCGGCGCCAGCGCCTGGAGCAGGAATCGCTGGAGCTGAAAACGGCCCAGGCGGATCGGCTGGCACAGGAGGTGGAAGAGCGCACTCAGCAGTTGGCAGAGAGCAATCGTCGGCTGCGCCAGATGGCCTTGACGGATCCGCTGACCGGCCTGCCCAATCGCCGCCAGCTGGACGATTTCGGCGAACTGCATCATCGCCTGGCGCGGCTGACTCAGGCGCAATTGCATGCTGCTATTTTCGATCTGGATCACTTTAAACAGGTCAACGACACCCACGGCCATCCGATCGGTGATCTGTTTTTGCAGGCAGTGGCGCGCTGTCTGGAAGCGCAGTTGCTGAGTAAGGATCACGATCAACGGCTGGTAGCCAGGCTCGGTGGGGAAGAGTTCGCTTTGCTTTGCTACGGCCTCGACGACGAGCAACTGCCGCCCATGCTCGAAGCGGTGCGCGAAGCGGTCAGTCAGTTACGCCTGGATGAAGCGCCGCAGGTGCAACTGACGCTCAGCATCGGCTGGGCCAGCGGTCAGGCCGATCAGCCATTAACGCAGATTTTCCGGCGCGCCGACCAGGCGCTGTATCGCGCCAAAGACGCCGGTCGTAACCGGGTGGAAGCGGGCGATTCCTAGCACCGAATAGCGGTATTTTCAGTCCCGTTGTGGGTTGCGCAAAAACGCCAGTGTACGCTGCCAGGCCAAGTCTGCTGCGGCCGGCTGATAGGCATCCGGGCGCGACGGTTCGGCGAACCAGTGGCCGGTTTGCGGATAACAATGCAGCAGCAAAGGCCGCTCTGCAGCCGCCAAAGCGGCTTGCCAGGCATCGACTTCAGCGTCGCTGGCAAAGGGATCGGATTGCGCCATATGCGCCAGATATCGGGCCCGCGCCGAGCCGTAATCGTCCGGCCGGGCGGCGTAATAACTGACCACCGAATGCAGCCGGTCGGCGTGGTTGATCGACAGTCCCAAGGCCAGAAAAGCCCCCAACGAAAAACCCACAGCGGCGACACCGCTATGCTGCTCGCCGGTCTGCTCGGCCAGCCAGTCGGCGGCGGTAACCAGAGTCAGGCTGGCCTGAGTATGATCCAGCGCATCACTGGTAGCCTCGGCCGCTTCGATACTGGTCACCACCTGCCCCTGATACAGATCGGGCGCAAAGGCGTTAAAGCCGGCCTGCGCCAGGGCATTGCAGTAGCGACGGACATCGTCGTTCAAGCCCCACCAGGCGTGTAATACCAACACGCCGGGCGCGTCACCCGAGGCGCTAAAGGCGGTGTAACCATCCGGTTGTGAACTCATGCGAAAAGCCTCCTGCGGCTGACTCAGTGACCTGGTGCCACTCTATACTACACCGCGTCCGACGCCATCTTCAGGCATAACCACCGGCGCGATAATCCGGGTATTGCCAGTGAAAACCGCTGTCCGCCAGGCGGTCCGAACGCAATTGTTTGCCACCACCGACCGGCGGCACCTCGGTTACCGGCGGCAATCCTTCCGATTCACGCAGGTAATTGAGCACCTCGAACAGCGGCGTCGGCTGGCGATCGCTGACCAGATAGCAGTCTTGCGGCTGCGCAACATCCAGGGCCAGATGCACCAGCGCCGCAGCGGCATCTTCGATATGAATGCGGTTGGTCCAGTGGTTGCGCGCCGGTGGCTGGCTGTCAGCCTTGCGCGCCTGGCGTCGCAACCAGTCGCGCCCCGGACCATAGATGCCACTGAGCCGCGCAACGATGGTCGGCACCGGCAAGTCCGCCAGCCGCTGTTCCATTTCCAGCAGCGTCTCACCGGCCCAGCCCGACGGTTCCGGCACGCTGTTTTCATCCAGAACCTCGCCATTATCGACGCCATACACCCGGCTCGAGCTGACCACCAGAACCCGCTGCGGCGGTTGCTGCCAGCTCTCCAGACTCTGCGCCAGGCGCTTGATCGGCTCGACATAGGCACGCTGGTATCCAGCCGGGGTGCGTTCACCGGCCGACAGCGCGACGATGACGCTAGCGGCCGAGACGTCCGGCCAGTCATTTTGCGCCAGATCGACAGAACGTTGTTCAAAGCCCAGTTCCGGCTCCGCAGCACGCCGGCGCAGACCGACTACCTGCTGGTCACGTTCGAGCAAACATCGGGCGACGCGGCGGTTCAGATCGCCCACACCGGCCAGAAGATGGTGCGCTGTCATATCATTATCCACTTGTATTAAAAACCGATTTTCGATAGCTTACGCCTTAATAGCCTGAGCGCTATTTAAACGGCATTCAAGCCTATTCTATTCAATCCTGATTTCGTTAAACCCGCCGACCCCCGGCCGGCCCGCATCGGACAACCCTGCCATGACTTTGACCGAACTGCGTTACATCGTTGCCCTGGCCCAGGAACGGCATTTTGGCAAAGCGGCCGAGCGCTGCTTTGTTGCGCAACCGACCTTAAGTGTCGCCATCAAAAAGCTCGAAGATCGCCTCGGCGTCGCCATCTTTGAACGCGGCAAGAGCGGCGTTCAGGTCACGCCCATCGGCCAGCGCATCGTCGAACAGGCGCAGCGCGTGCTCGAAGAAAGCCACAAGATTGAAGACCTGGCGCACGCCGGTAAAAACCAGCTGTCCAGCCCGCTGAAACTGGGTGTCATCTATACCGTTGGTCCTTACCTGCTGCCGCACATTATTCCGCAACTGCGTCAACTGGCGCCGGATATGCCGCTGGAAATCGAAGAAAATTTCACCGGCACTTTACGGCAGCGACTGCGCGATGGTTTGCTCGACGCCATCATCATCGCCCTGCCGTTCAAAGAACCGGATGTGCTGACCAAGCCGATGTTCGATGAAGACTTCGAAGTGCTGCTGCCGGCCGATCATCCGCTGACCAAAGAAAAAGCCATTCCAGCCGAGCGGCTGATCACCGAACCGCTGTTACTGCTCGGCGAAGGCCACTGCTTCCGCGACAATATTTTCACCGCCTGCCCGAACATCGCTTCGGCCTCGCGCGACCCCAAAGGCCACGTCCGCACCATGGCCGATGGCAGCTCGCTGGAAACGCTGCGGCACATGGTGGCATCCAATCTGGGGCTGACCATTTTGCCGCAATCGGCCACCGGTTCAGCCTTGTACAACGACAAGCAGGTTGCGGTACGCCCCTTCGCTGGCAAAGCACCACGACGCACCATCGCTTTGGCCTGGCGCGCCAGCTTCCCGCGGCCGAAGGCGATCGATCTGCTGGAAACCTGCATCCGTCAGTGCAAGACACCTGAGGCCGCCTGAGCGCGGCCAGGCTCCCTCGATGCAACTCGACCAACCCCTCGAAAAACTCAGCGGTATCGGCCCCAAACTGGCGGAAAAATGCCAGAACCTGGGGCTGAACAGCGTCGGCGATCTGCTGTTTCATCTGCCCTATAAATATCAGGATCGCACTCGCATCACGCCCATCGGCCGACTGCGTTTTGGCATGGCTGTGGTGATTGAAGGCGAGGTGCGCGGCACTCAGGTGGTGTTCGGCCGGCGCCGCTCGCTGATCTGCCGGATTCAGGATGGCACCGGCCTGCTCAGCCTGCGGCTGTTCCACTTCAGCAAAGCCCAGCAAAACCGCCTACGCGCCGGCACCCGCATTCGCTGCTACGGCGAAGTGCGCCAGGGTTCCACTGGCCTGGAGATGATGCACCCGGAATACGAGGTGCGCGATGAAGGCGACTTCCCGCCGCTCGATAACGCCCTGACGCCGCTCTACCCAAGCACCGATGGCCTCAACCAAAACCGCTTACGCGCGCTGGTCGGCCAGGCCATCGATGCGCTTAAACAACAGGGCGGCCTGCCCGAATGGCTGCCGCCGGACTGGCTGAGTCACTGGCAATTACCCTCGCTCACCGAGGCACTGCTGACCTTGCATCACCCACAAGCCGACAGCGATACCGAAGCGTTGCTCTCCGGCCAGCACCCGGCGCAACAACGGCTGGCGCTGGAAGAGTTGCTGGCACACCACCTCAGCCTGATGCAGATGCGCCAGCGCACTCAGGCCGAAGGCGCGACGCCACTGCCGCCCAGCCAGCAACTGGTCAGCGGCTTGCTGAAACAACTGCCGTTCACCTTGACCGGTGCCCAGCAACGCGTACTCGCCGACATTCAAACCGATCTGGCCAGCAACAAACCCATGCTGCGGCTGGTGCAGGGCGATGTTGGTTCGGGCAAAACGCTGGTGGCCGTGCTGGCTGCGCTGCAGGCGATCGAAGCCGGGCATCAGGCCGCCATGATGGCACCAACCGAACTGCTCGCCGAGCAGCACTTTCGCACCCTCAGTGCCTGGCTCGAACCGCTCGGTCTGAGCTGCGGTTTGCTGACCGGTAAACTGGGCAAACGCCAGCGTGGCGAAGTGCTCGACGATCTGGCCAGCGGTCGGGTGCAACTGGCAGTCGGTACCCACGCCTTGTTTCAGGAAGCGGTGCAGTATCAGCGGCTGGGCCTGGTGATCATCGACGAACAACATCGCTTTGGCGTGCATCAACGGCTGGCGCTGAAGGAAAAAGCGGTGCACGGCCTGCCGCATCAATTAACCATGACCGCCACGCCCATTCCGCGCACCCTGGCGATGACCGCTTACGCCGACCTCGATGTCTCCATCATCGACGAACTGCCGCCGGGCCGGACGCCGGTCACCACCACGGTGATCAGCCAGGAACGGCGCGATGCCGTAGTGCGTCGCGTCGATGCGGCCTGTGGCGACGGCCGTCAGGTGTACTGGGTGTGTACGCTGATCGAGGAGTCGGAAGAGCTGCAGGCCGAAGCCGCCGAAGCCACCGCCGACGCCTTGCAGCGTGCGCTGT
Organism: Saccharospirillum sp. HFRX-2; assembly: GCF_043196805.1. NCBI lineage: Bacteria > Pseudomonadati > Pseudomonadota > Gammaproteobacteria > Oceanospirillales > Saccharospirillaceae > Saccharospirillum > Saccharospirillum sp. HFRX-2. The sequence goes on along the minus strand of NZ_JBEBMU010000001.1, from coordinate 782,003 downwards.
CCAGCCGCCGCGTCGGCCTGTTGCATGGCCGTATGAAGCCGGCGGAAAAGAACCGCATCATGCAGGCGTTTAAAGATCAGCAGCTGGATATTCTGGTCGCCACCACGGTGATCGAAGTCGGTGTCGATGTGCCCAATGCCTCGGTGATGATCATCGAAAACCCGGAGCGCTTGGGCCTGGCGCAACTGCATCAGTTACGCGGCCGGGTCGGCCGCGGCACCGTCGACAGTCATTGTCTGCTGCTGTTCGGCTCGCCGTTGTCGGCCCAGGGTCAGCAACGCCTGGAAGTGATGCGTTCGACCAGCGACGGCTTTCGCATCGCCGAAGAAGACCTTAAACTGCGCGGCCCCGGCGAGGTGCTCGGCACCCGTCAGACCGGCGCGCTGGAATTTCGCGTTGCCGATCTGGAGCGCGACCGCCATTGGCTCGAGGTTATTCCTGAGCTTGCCAAACGCTTGACGGCAGAATACCCATCCCACGTCGAACCTTTGGTGCAGCGCTGGCTCTGGGGTGCCGACCGCTACGCCCAAGTGTGACCAAATCGGCTTTTTCAGCGCCGCATCATTTTTTACTCAGCTTCAAGGTTGCGGAACCACCAAACGGCTACCATATTTGTGGGCTGTTGATCACGGATGACAAAAAGGAAGCATTCCATGCAGAAAGTCATGGCAGAAGCACAGCTTGCCGACCTGCCCTTTCTGGTAAAACAACACCTTCGCAAACACGGTATTCAGCCTGAGACCGGACCAACTGGCGTCAAAGACATGCGCGCAGAAGTAACCCTTTTGAGAGATACCTTTGGCCTGGTCCAGGTATTTTTTCGCTCCGATACGTTACTGGATCTGGAAAAAATTCAGCGCCAGACCGGTCGCAAACTCGAACCGCTGGCCACCACTGATATCGATCGTATAAAAGCCAAGTTATCGGTGAGTACTCTACCGGCGTTCGATGATCTGGTGGACGCCGAAACGCTGATCGATAAACGCCTGTTTAACGCCGAAAATTTTTTCGTGCACTCAGGCAACAGCGATAAATTGATTCGGGTCCGCAGCGGCGCTGAACTGAAACACAAAGACAGCACCCGTATTTTTGATCTGTGCGTCGACCTGCCCGCTGCCTTGCCGGACACCGATGATCTGGGCGTGTTCGCGCACGATCAGGTGGAGATCGATCGCGCTGTCACCAGTTTCACCGCGCTGCGCATTCGCCAGCGATTGTCTGAAACGCTGGAAATTCCACCGCTGTCAGAAACCGCCCAGTCGATTATTCGCTTACGCGCCGACCCCGATGCCGACATCACCAAACTCAGCCGCATCGTCGAAAAAGACCCCAGCCTGGCAGCTCAGGTGGTCAGTTGGGCGAGTTCTTCCTATTACGCTGCGCCCGGCTCGATCAAGTCGGTGCAGGACGCCATCGTGCGGGTGCTCGGTTACGATCTGGTGATGAACCTGGCGCTCGGTCTGGCGCTGGGGAAAACGCTGGAAATGCCCGACGACCAGCCTGAAGGTTTTTCGTCTTATTGGACGCGGGCGGTGTTTGTAGCCGCCGCCTGTGGTTCGCTGCTGGCAAAAATCCCGCGCGAATTCCGGCCTGGCTTTGGTCTGGTTTACCTCACCGGCCTGCTGCACAACTTCGGTTACCTGATTCTGGCGCACGCCTTCCGGCCGCACTTTTCCGCCACCTGCCGGATGATGGAAAGCAACCGTCATCTGCCGCACCAGCATATTGAACAGCACCTGCTGGGCATCACCGGCGATCAGATTGCCGCAGCCTTATTGCACTACTGGAAAATGCCCAATGAGGTGTGCCTGGGGATTCGTTATCAGATTGAGCCGCACTATCAGGGCGCACACGCCGATCACGCCCAACTGGTCTATCTGGCCAACCATCTGCTGCAAAAACACGGTCTGTTACCCGGCGCCGCCCAGGAATTCGACCCGGCGGTCTACGACTACCTGCACCTGACCCCCGAAGACGCCGAAGAGGCGATCCAGGAAATCCGCGAGGCGCGCGATCAGTTGGCGATTATTGTGCAGGGATTGGAAAGCTGAGCCGATGGCTCAGCTTTGGGGAGACGCTTAACGGGAGACGGGAGACGCCAGTTAGGTTTTCCGCTAACAAGCGTCTCCCGTCAGGATCTGGCTTACGCCAGATCCGCCAACAATGCCTTCAACAACTCCCAGAACGGTTCCACCGTGGCGATCTCCAAACGCTCGACCGGGCTGTGGGCGCCGAGGATGGTCGGGCCGAAGGACACCATGTCCAATTCCGGTTTTTTACTCTTCAGAATGCCGCATTCCAGACCGGCGTGAATCGCCTTTAATTGCGGTTCGCGGTCCAGCTGTTTGGTTGCCAGAGCGCGGGTTCGCGCCACCAGATCACTGCCAAAATCCGGGTTCCAGCCGGGGTAATCCAGAATCACCTGCGGCACCATGCCGAAGGTTTCAAACAGCGCTTCCAGATGTTGTTTCAGCGGCCGGGCTTCGTCGGCGTTGAAAAAGCGCAGGCTGGTTTGCACTTTGAATTCATCTTCACGCAGCGACACCGTGGCCAGGTTAACGCTTAAATCCACCAGATCAGCTGGCTGATTCAGGTTATAACGCTGGGCGCCGTGCGGCATGACGCTGATCAGGTTCAGCAAGGTGCGGGTATCGGCACTGGAGGCGACCAGAGGTTCATCGATTTCGACCGGTTCCAGGCTCCATTGCAGGCCATGATCGCTGGCCGGCAAAAAGCTCAGCCAGCGTTCGCGGGCGGCATCGGCCAGGCGTTGCCAGTCATCGAGTTGGTCGGTATTCAAAAACAGATCGGCCGAGGCTTCGCGGGCGATGACATTGTGCGCCACGCCGCCACGCATCCGGCTCAGTTGCCAGTCCAACTCAGCGGCGTCTTTAAGCAGTTCGGCCAGGAGTTTGTTGGCGTTGCCCAGTTGCTGATGAATCTGGATGCCGGAATGGCCTCCGGTCAGCCCTTTCAGGTGCAAGCGGTAACTGACCAGACCCGGACGCGGCCGTTTCATCATCACCTGCCGACCGGCGGCATAGCCATAACCACCGGCGCAGCCGATGTAGATTTCCGGCCATTCTTCGGTATCGAGGTTAATCAGGCGGGTGCCTTTCAGTAAGTCGGCATCCAGGCCAAGAGCACCGTGCAAGCCGGTTTCTTCTTCGGTGGTAAACAGCAGCTCCAGCGCCGGGTGCACGACGCTGGCATCGGTCATCACCGCCAAAGCGGCAGCTGCGCCGAGGCCGTTATCCGCGCCCAGCGTTGTACGATCGGCTTTCAGCCAGCCGTCTTCGACCTGCAGCGTCAGCGGATCGTTCTCGAAATCGTGTTCTTTGTCGCCGGTTTTCACCGTCACCATATCGAGGTGATTTTGAATCACCACCGTCGGTGCGGCTTCGTGGCCCGGTGACGCGGGCACATAAACCACCAGATTGCCGGCAGCATCGCCGGCGTGCTCAAAACCGTGTTGTTCGGCCAGAGAGACAATATGCGCGCGAATCGCTTCTTCGCGGCCGGACGGACGGGGAATCTGGGTAATGGCGTAGAAATGACGCCAGAGGTGTTCAGGCTGAGTCGGATAATGCTCGGGAATCATGGTCATACCGGTTGTTGAATTGGGATGAAACGCTGATGGCCCCGGCTTTCCCTGCCCGTGGCTGCAAAGGCTCCGTAGCTTACTCATCCGCGGCGGAAATGACCACTTTGGCAACGCAGCGAACCACAATAACGCGGATGCAAATCATTTTCGCTGTGTCACAAAAAGAGTACACTGCGCCGCCTATTTTGACGGCCGACTCGTCCATGCAGTTATTGGCAATCGTATTCCGACACTTCCGTCTGGCGTTCAGCGCCATCCTCTTGCTGAACCTGCTCAGCGCCGCTCTGGGCGTTGCCGTTATCGCCTTTATCAACACCCGCCTGATCGACCACCCCGAACCCAGCCTGTGGTTGCTGCCGCAATTTCTGCTGCTGATTCTGGTGCTGATGGCAGTGACTCTGGCGTCGCAATGGACGCTGACGCGCCTGGGTCATCACTTCGTTTACGACTTTCGCGGCCAGTTGGTTAAACGCATTCTCGATACCTCTGTGTTGCAACTCGACCGCCTCGGCAGCCCGAAACTCATCGCCAGCCTGTCGTCCGATATTCGCGCCATTACGCTCGCTTTTGTGCGCCTGCCGGAACTGTTTCAGGGCGTGGTGCTGACGCTCGCCGCCTCGGCCTATCTGTTCTATCTGTCGCCACCGCTGCTGCTGGCCGCTGCCGCCTGGATAGCGCTGACCATCATCACCGGCAGTTGGCTGGTGGCGCGTGTTTATCGTCATCTGGAAGCGGTGCGGCACAGCGAAGACCGACTGTTTCAGGACTTCGAAACCCTGGTGCTCGGGCGCAAAGAATTACGCCTCAACCGGCATCGGGCGCACCGTCATTACAGCGATGATTACGACAACAACGCGCGCGACTACCGCGACCACGTCATCAGCGCCGACACCTTTCATCTGAGCGCGGTGAACTGGTCGAACATCATGATGCTCGCCGCCATCGGCTGGGTGTTCTTTCTCGCCAACAGCCTGGGTTGGGCCAACACCACCGTCGCTGCGACCTTCTCACTGACGCTGCTGTATCTGCGCACACCGCTGCTGCAAGCGGTCGGCGCCTTTCCGACCTTGCTCAGCGCTCAGGTTGCCTTTAACAAAATCGACAGCCTGACGCTGGCCGAATATCGCGAATCGTTCGACCTGGACGCCCGCTCAAAAACCGATTGGCAGCGCATTGAATTCGACCAGGTGCGTTTCGACTATTCAGCCGACACGTCAGCCGAAAACAACAGCCGCAGTTTTACCGTCGGCCCACTGAACCTGCATATCGAACGCGGCGAAACGCTTTTTATCATCGGCGGTAACGGCAGTGGTAAATCGACGCTGGCGATGCTGATCACCGGCCTCTACCAGCCCGCCGCTGGCACCATCCGGCTCGATGATGAGGTTATCGACGACAGCAACCGCGCGGCTTACCGACACCACTTTGCCTCGGTCTTTACCGACTTCCATCTGTTCCACCGCCTGACCGGCAAAGACGATGCCGCCGCCGATGAAGCGCAGGTCGAAGAATGGCTGCGCCGCCTGGAAATCGACCATAAAGTCACGCTTAACAACCATCGCTTCGATCATCTGAAGCTGTCACAAGGCCAGAAAAAACGCCTGGCACTGATGCTGGCGCTGGCCGAACAACGCTCGGTGTTGCTGCTCGATGAATGGGCCGCCGACCAGGACCCGCAATTCCGTCGCACTTTTTATCGCGACATCCTGCCGCAGCTGAAACGTGAGGGCATTACCGTCATCGCCATCAGCCACGACAATCAGTATTTCGACCAGGCCGACCGTCTGATTCGTATGCAGCACGGCCAGGCCGAAGAATTGACCGGCCGCCAACGCGACGATGCGCACCAGGATGTGATTCGCGAGCTGTAACGCCTGTAGTCACTGATTGACACCTCGCTGCACAAAAAAACAGACAGCAGCGATGCGCTTCGCTATACTCCGCGCCCCTTTGCCCCCGGCCCGACGAAACGTCACAGCGCCAGGGGTTGGTAAGGAGCCCGTTAGTCGATCCCGCTTCGGCGGTTGTGCCCGATACGTTTCCACCTTGTATCGCCCTCGAACACAGGCTCCTGTCGCAGTCTGTATCCGGCCGAGGCCGGACCTCGAGGAAAATAGCATGACAACTGAAAGCCCCCATTTCTCTGAACTGGGCCTGGCTCCGGCGTTGCTCGAAACTCTGAGCCGCCTGGGTTACGAAACCCCCACTCCCATTCAGCAACAAGCCATTCCCGCCGTTTTGGCCGGTCAGGATGTGCTGGGTTTAGCCCAGACCGGTACCGGTAAAACCGCCGCCTTTGCACTGCCGCTGCTCAGCCGCATGGACACCAACACCCGCGAACCACAAACGCTGGTGCTGTGCCCGACGCGCGAACTGGCCATCCAGGTTGCCGAAGCCTTCCAGGCTTACGCCAAAGACCTGCCCAATTTTCACGTGCTGCCGATTTACGGCGGTGCCGATATGCGCAATCAGCTGCGCGGCCTGAAACAGAACCCGCAAGTGATTGTCGGCACCCCCGGCCGGGTGATGGATCACCTGCGTCGCAATTCACTCGACCTGTCGAGCCTGCGCCATTTGGTGCTGGACGAAGCCGACGAAATGCTGCGCATGGGTTTTGTCGAAGACATCGACTGGATTCTCGAACACACCCCGGCGGAAAAACAGGTCGCTTTGTTCTCGGCCACAATGATGCCGCAGGTTAAACGCCTGACTCAGCAATACCTGAAAAACCCGACGCGCATCGAAATTCAGGCCAACGAGACCTCACTGGGCAACATTGACCAGTACGTCTGGCACGTGGGCGGAATCGACAAGCTGGATGCCCTGACCCGTATTCTCGAAGTCGAAGAATGGAACGCCGTCATCCTCTTCGTGCGTACCAAGGTGGAAAGCCAGTTCCTCGCCGAAAAACTCGCGGCGCGTGGCCATGCCTGTACTGCCATCAGTGGCGATGTCGCTCAGAAACAACGCGAAGACATCATCAACCAGTTTAAGAAAGGCAAGCTGGACTTGTTGATTGCCACCGACGTCGCCGCTCGCGGTCTGGACGTTGATCGCATCAGTCACGTCATCAACTGGGATATTCCCGGTGATGTCCAGACCTATATTCACCGCATCGGCCGCACCGGTCGTGCTGGCCGTTCGGGCAAGGCGATCATGTTCGTCAAACCGCGCGAGCGTCGTTTGCTGCGCGATATCGAACGCGTCACCAAAGCCGTGATCAAACCTTATCCGCTGCCCAGTGCTTCCGAGCTGGGTGAACATCGCGCCGCTGCGTTCCGCGCCGATCTGGAAAACCGCATCGAAACCGCTGATCTGGGTTTCTTCCGCGCCCTGGTTGATGGCTGGACCGAAAGCGACGGCATCGACCTGCGCGATCTCGCTGCTGCCTTAACCATGATGGCGCAGGAAGATCGTCCGCTGCAGATTCCTGAAGATCCGAAACCGCGTCCGCAACGCGAACGCGCCGAGCGTGGTGACAGAGGTGACCGTGGTGATCGTCCGCGTCGTGAGCGCGGTGAACGTGGGGAACGCGCACCTAAACGCGACAAACCGCTCGATTACGATGCGCAGAAATACCGTCTCGATGTGGGCCGTAAAGACGGCGCCGAGCCGGGTAATATCGTCGGCGCCATCGCCAACGAAGCGGGCATCGAAGGTCGTTTTATCAACAACATTTCGATCCGTGACAACTACACCCTGGTTGATCTGCCAAGCGGTATGCCGAAAGAAATTTTCGAGCAACTGCGCAAAACGCGCGTCAAAGGCCGGCCGCTGAACATGCGCATCTGGCATGAAGATGACAAAGAAACACCGCGCGCTGATCGCCCACGCAGTGATAAGCCACGCGGTGATAAACCACGCAGCGATAAGCCAAAAGGCGCGCCGCGTAAGCCACGTGCAAAAGCGCCGCATCGCAAAGGTAAGCCAAGCGACGCTTGATAGCGCAGACAAAAAAAGGGACGCTAAACAGCGTCCCTTTTTTAATGGCGTGATTAAAAGAAAAAGTATCGAATCGCCGTTGCTATCAACACCAAGGGCACCAAGATTCGCAACCACTTGCTGTATTTCGCCATCTGTTCTTCGGACACTTCCGAGCCTCGCGCCGACGTTACTTTCAGTACGATAACGATGACGATAAACAGAACCAGTAAAATGGTAACGATGGGTGGCATCAGGCAACTCCAAATAATTCGTTCAAACGGGCGCCGGGATCGTCGGCGCGCATAAAGGCTTCACCGACCAGAAAACCGTGAATGCCGTGCGACTTCATCAACTGCACATCGGCGGCTTCGAGAATACCGCTTTCAGTGATCAGAGTACGGCCATCATCGACCAACTCTTTCAGCGTCAGCGTCGTATCCAGCGTTAAATTAAAGGTGTGCAGATCGCGGTTGTTGATACCGATCAGCGGTGTCGACAGAGTTAACGCCTGACGCATTTCCTCGGCATTGTGCACTTCCACCAACACATCCATACCCAGCTCCAACGCCTGGTCGTGCAGGGCTTTTAATTGCGCCGGTTGCAAGGCGGCGACAATCAGCAAAACACAGTCGGCACCGATGGCACGCGCTTCGGTGATTTGATACGGATCGATCAGAAAATCCTTGCGGATCACCGGCAGTGAGCAGGCCGCGCGCGCGGCTTTTAAATAGTCTTCATGACCCTGGAAAAAATCGCGGTCGGTGAGTACCGACAAACAGGCCGCGCCGCCTTTTTCATAACTTTGCGCAATGGCCGCCGGGTCAAAATTTTCACGCAAAACGCCTTTCGATGGCGAGGCTTTTTTCACCTCGGCAATCACCGCCGACTGACCGCGTTGCACACGCTCAGTCATTGCCCGGGCAAAGCCACGCGGCGCCGGTTGCTCATCAAAGCGTTGTTCCAGATCGCGGCTTGAGACCTGCGCCGAACGCTCGGCAATTTCTTCGGTTTTGCGCGCCAGAATCTTTTTTAAGATGGTTGGAGTGTCGTTCATCAGGCCCCTGCCAAAGCGTCCGTAAAGGCCGCCAGTTCTTTCATTTTCTCAAACGCCAAACCGGTGGAAATGGCATCCTGCGCCATCGACACACCGGCTTCCAGGCTTTGCGCAACACCGGCAATGTAGATGGCAGCGCCGGCATTAAAAGCGATTAAATCGGCAGCGCGGGCAGCGACTTCATCGTCAGCACCGGTCAGCGCTTCGCGAATCAATTGATAACTTTGTTCGGCCGAGCTGACCGCCAGACCCGACAAACCCTGAGTCGCCAAACCAACATCTTCCGGGCGCACGGTGTAGGTGGTCACGGTGCCGTCTTTCAACTCCGCCACTTCGGTAGCGCCGCCGATGCTGAACTCATCGAGACCATCGCGCGAGTGCACCACCAACACATGCTCACTGCCCAGACGATGCAGCACATTGGCCAGCGGCTCACACAGATTGGCGCTGAATACACCGATAACCTGACGCTTAACGCCCGCCGGATTGGTCAAAGGACCGATCAAATTGAAGATGGTGCGCATGCCCAATTCTTTGCGCGGGCCGATGGCGTGTTTCATCGCCGAGTGGTGCGCCGGGGCAAACATAAAGCCGACGCCGACTGAATCGATAGCGCGTGCAGTCTGCTCCGGTGTGAGGCTGATATTAATGCCCGCCGCTTCCAGCAAATCGGAACTGCCGGAACTGGACGAGACACCACGATTACCGTGTTTGGCGACTCGTACGCCGGCAGCGGCAGCAACAAAGGCGGCGGCCGTCGAGACATTAAACAGATCCTGGCCGTCACCGCCGGTGCCGCAGGTATCGATCAGATGATCACCATCGACCTCAACCTTGGCCGAGAGTTCGCGCATCACCATCGCCGCACCGGTGATCTCTTCGATGGTTTCACCCTTCATCCGCAAGCCCATCAGGAAGGCGCCGATCTGAGCATCGGTGCATTCGCCGGTCATGATCTGACGCATGACCGCCTGCATTTCATCCTGGCTGAAATGCCCGTGTTCCGAGATGCGTTTTAACGCGGCTTTGATGTCCATGACGACGGCTCCTGGCTGGCTCGAATCGATAACCACCGACTATATCAGATCGCATCCGCCAGGTTCACTCCGAGGCGGATTTGGCTTCGATCTGGCGCAGAAAATTGGCCAGCAGATCATGCCCGGCCTGAGTCAGAATGGATTCGGGATGAAACTGCACGCCTTCGATCGGCCACCGCCGATGGCGCAGTCCCATCAAAATAGCGCTATCGCCTTCATCGACCCAGGCGGTGGCTTCCAGTTCGGCCGGCAGGCTGGCGGCATCGACCACCAGAGAGTGATAACGCGTCACTGTTAAAGGCATCGGTAAGCCAGCAAAAACGCCGGCCTGCTGATGTCGAACCGCTGAGGTTTTACCGTGCATGACCTTGGGCGCGTGCACCACCCGGGCACCATAGAGTTGAGCGATGCACTGGTGCCCCAGGCACACACCCAGAATCGGCAGACGGCCAGCGCAATGTTCAATGGCCGCCATTGAAATACCGGCGTCGCTGGGCGTTCCCGGCCCGGGAGAAATCATCAGCGCATCAGGTGCCAGCGCATCGATGTCGTCCAGGGTAATGGCATCGCTTTGCCGCACCACCACCTGCGCACCCAGCTCCTGAAGGTAATGCACCAGGTTGTAGGTGAAGGAGTCGTGGTTATCGAGCATCAGGATGCGCATAAAAACAGTCGGGCTGGGGCAAACGGCTGGCGAGTTTAGCACTGGCACAAAGACTGCTAAAGACTGTCTTAGACTGGTATAGAGGCTGTTAGCAACGATTGCCTACGCCTTGCCAGGCAAAGGCTTGCACGCCGACCCACCAATAACGCACCAAAAAAGGGCAAGGAGCGCCCCCTAACAACGCTAACGAGCCGATGGCATGACCGCCTCCCAGAAGATCTTCAAGGTACGCCGGCACTACAACAAATGGGTCGCCAACCAGACGCTGGAAGACTACGCCCTGCGTTTTACCGCCCACAAAGGCCGGCGCATGAGCATCGACCGCGTCGGTCACACCGCCCTCGGCGCCACCGCCTTTTTGGCCCTGGAAGGCATCGCCGCTGCGGTGACCCTGAGTTACGGTTTTATCAACACCGTCGCCGCCATGCTGGTGGTCTGTGCGCTGTTCTTTATCACCGGTTTTCCGATCACCTACTATTCCGCCAAGCACGGCCTGGATATCGATCTGCTGACTCGCGGTGCCGGCTTCGGTTACCTGGGTTCAACCATCACTTCGCTGATCTACGCCTCCTTCACCTTTATTTTCTTCGCCATCGAAGCTGCCATTCTGGCGTCGGCACTCAAAGCCTTGCTCGGCATTCCTTTGGCGATTGGCTATTTGCTCTGCGCGGTGGCGGTAATCCCCATCGTCACCCACGGCATTCGTGCCATCAGTAAATTTCAGGCCGGCTCGCAATGGATCTGGCTGGCGTTGCAATGCGCGGCGCTGGCGGTGGTTATCGTGCACGACTTTCATTCGATACCCGACTGGACTCAGTTCGCGCCGGCCGATTTACCGGCGGCAGGCGAGTTCAATATCCTGCTGTTCGGCGCCGCCGCTTCGGTATTTTTTGCGCTGGTCGCACAGATTGGCGAACAGGTCGATTACCTGCGCTTTCTGCCGGAAAAAACCACCGCCAATCGCAAACGCTGGTGGTTCTGGTTGATCCTCGCCGGTCCCGGCTGGGTGTTCTTCGGCGTCATTAAAATGCTGCTCGGCTCCTTCCTGGCGTTTCTTGCCATTCGTCAGGGCATACCGGCAGAAACCGCATCCGACCCGACGCATATGTATCAGACGGTGTTTTTCTATCTGACTCAATCCGATGCCATGGCGCTGATTCTGGCCGCGCTGATGGTCATCCTCTGTCAGATGAAAATTAACGTCACCAACGCTTACGCCGGTTCCATCGCCTGGTCGAATTTTTTCTCACGGTTAACGCACAGCCATCCCGGCCGGGTGGTCTGGTTGGTGTTCAACGTGACCATCGCATTGATTCTGATGGAACTGGGTATTTACCAATCGCTGGAAGCCATTCTCGGCGTCTTCGCCATCGTCGCGGTCAGTTGGTTGTGTTCACTGTCGGCCGATTTGCTGATCAACAAACCGCTCGGTTTAAGCCCGGCGCATGTCGAGTTCAAGCGCGCCCATCTGTACGACATCAATCCGGTCGGCACCGGCTCGATGTTGATTGCCACCGCTCTCGGCATGCTGGCCTATTTAGGTTTGTTCGGTGAGGTCGCAGCAACGCTGGCGCACTTTATCAGTCTGGCGACCTGTTTCGTTTGTGTGCCCGCCATCGCGTGGCTGACCAAAGGTCGTTATTACCTGGCGCGACAATCACCGGAACTGATTCCGCTGGCGCGGCATAAAACGACGGCGACGCATCAGACTTTAACCTGCGGCATTTGCGAGAACGATTTCGAAGTCGAAGACATGAGTTATTGTTCGGCTTACCAGCAACCGATCTGTTCGTTGTGCTGTTCGCTCGACGTGCGTTGTCTCGACAGCTGCAAGCCCCAAGCACGTTTGTCGCAACAATTAATCGATTCACTGCGCGTCTTACTGCCGGTCAAAGCGGTACGTTGGGTGAACTCACGCCTGGGTCGGTTTGTCGCCATTCTGCTGATTATCAATTTATTAACCGCTGCGCTATTGGCACTGATTAATCGCCGCATGTCACCCACCACGCCTGGTGAAATTGCGCTGCTTGATCAAACCATGGGCACTTTGTTTTTCACCTTGCTGATTGTCTCCGGTGTCATCGCCTGGTTGTTTTTATTAGCCCACGAAAGTCGCGTCGTGGCACAAAAAGAATCCAATCGGCAGACGCAAAAACTGACCCGGGAAATTGAAGCGCACCAACGCACAGATTTAGAGTTGCAACGCGCCAAAGAACTGGCCGAACGCGCCAACGCCGCCAAAAGCCGATACCTGACCGGCCTCAGTCATGAGTTGCGCACGCCGCTGCAATCCATCCTCGGTTATGCCCAGTTGCTGGCCGATCGCAACGACACACCGACCAGTCATCAACACGGTCTGGCGACGATCCGGCGCAGCGGTCAGTACCTGACGGACTTGATCGAAGGCTTGCTCGATGTATCAAAAATTGAAGCCGGCCGACTCGATCTATACCGCAACCGAGTGCAGTTACCGGAGCTGATTGATCAGTTGGAAACCATGTTCGCCATGCAGGCCGACGCCAAAGGCATCGAATTTTTTTGCATCCGTCATGACCCCCTGCCGAAAACGGTTATCACCGACGAAAAACGCTTGCGGCAGATTTTGATCAACCTCTTATCCAACGCCGTTAAATACACTCAGTCGGGTTCGGTTACTGTGGATATTCACTACCGCAATCAGGTCGCCGATTTCTCCATTACCGACACCGGCGCCGGCATTCCCGATACCGCCCTGGAACGCATTTTCGATCCGTTCGAGCGGGTCCGAAATGCCGACACGCCGAACCTGCCCGGCACTGGTTTGGGGCTCACCATCGTTAAACTGCTCACCGAAATTATGGGTGGTAATTTAAACGTAGAAAGCGAGCTGGGTACCGGCAGCCGCTTTAATGTCAGCCTGATGCTGCCCTGGGTCACCAGCGAAGCCGACAGCACCAATCAACCACGCCGCATCGTCGGTTACGAAGGCTTGCAACGTACGTTGTGTGTGGTCGATGACGATCCGGTACTGCGCGGTTTGCTCGCTGACTTGTTAATACCGCTGGGCTTCACCACCCTGGAAGCACACGACGCCGAAAGCTGTCTGACCATGCTCGACAAAGTCAGCCCCGATTTGTTTTTGCTCGATGTCTCCATGCCGGGCATGAACGGACTGGAACTGGCACGAGCGCTGCGCGAACGCGACATCGAAGCGCCCATCGTTATGCTCTCGGCCGATGCACAGGAACACCAGCGCGACCCGAGCTATCAAAACGCTTACGACGACTATCTGGTCAAGCCGGTCAGCAATCAGCGACTGCTCGACAAGATCGCCTTGCACCTGAAACTCGACTGGACCTACCAGCAGGATGACGACCCGGTACAGCAATACCAGCCTGACCCGACACCGACGTTAACCAAACCGATGCCATTACCCGACCATCCACTGCTACGGGAATTAAAAGCCTACGCCGAAATCGGTCATCGGCGAGGCGTCTTGACCACCCTGGAACGATTGGCCGAAGCAACGTTAATTCCAACCGAAGCGCAACAACAGTTCGAAACGCTGGCCGGACGGCTGCAATTCGATAAGCTGGCGCAACACCTGGAGTTCGAACCGAAATGACCGATCGCAACGACATAGTGTTAGTCGTGGACGACTCACCCGATGCGCTCGGGCTGATTCACGACGCTCTGGAGAATGCTGGCCTGGAAGTGCTGCTGGCACTGGAAGGCAAACAGGCGCTGAGCATCGCCAAACGGATCCGCCCGGACATTATTTTAATGGATGCGCTGATGCCCAACATGGATGGTTTCACCGCCTGCGAAGCGCTCAAGGCCGACCCGGCGCTGGCTTCTATTCCGGTCATTTTTATGACCGGCCTGACCGACACCGACGACATCGTTCGCGGACTGGAAAGCGGTGGCGTCGACTACCTGACCAAGCCAATCAACCCTAATGAATTACTGGCGCGGATGCGCGTCCATCTCAACAACGCCCGCCTGACCAACAGCGCCCAAACCGCGCTCGACCGCACCGGCCAGAACTTACTGACCGCCGGCAAAGACGGCCAGATTCGGTGGGCGACACCCCAGACTCACGCGCTCTTTGCGCGCGCCGGCGCTGACGAAGACTGGCTCAGCGATGAACTGGCGCCGCGCCTGAGCGACTGGCTCAACCGCCAGCCCGAACCCGGTCACAGCCTGTTACTGGAACACCCGGATTATCCATTGTCGTTGCGCTTTGTCGCTCGCCCGGCAGAAGACGAAGCACTGTTACGTCTGATCGACGGCGAACGAGCATCCGGTGCCGAAGTGTTAAAAGCCGAGCTGCCCTTAACCGATCGTGAAGCGGAGGTGTTGTACTGGGTTGCCAACGGCAAAACCAATCGTGAAGTAGCGCAGATTCTGGAACTGAGTCCGCGCACGGTGAACAAACATCTGGAACAGGTGTTTACCAAACTCGGGGTCGATAATCGCACCGCGGCGGCGGGAATGGCGTTGAAGAAGCTGGCGGTGGCGGAAGCCTGAAGCGCGTCAATAACGATCAATAAAGTCAGCCAACATGGACTGGCTGACTTGCTGATAAATCTCATGAATTTGGTGCACCTCATGATCCGTATCGGTCGCTGAAAAACGTTCGTTAAGCGCAGCCGAAAAATCGTCATCCAGATAATCGGCGATGTGTGCACGCTCAGCAAAGTAATAGGCCACATCAGCCCAGGTCCGAATATTCCAATCCAGCCTTTGCAATTGGCGACGTACTTGCCGATCGAACGTTTCGCGATTTAAATAGCGATCAATGTCGCTCTCCAGTTGAGCAAGACGCCGACCCGTCATTGAATCTTTCAAGGCATAACGCGCTTGCTCTGCCAGGTCATCTGCAAACTCATAACTGGGAATGCTGTACAGCAGCAAATTTATAAAGAACGGCCGGTCGAGATAACTTTGGGGTTGCTGATAAGCTTGCTCCGCAGCCCAGTACCGATACAGCCGAACTTCAGGATCATAGGGACGAATAGCCAAAGCACGGCGATAGGCACGACCCGCTGCTAAAAAATCATCAGTGTCATAGTACATATGACCCAGCTTCGCCCAGCCGTCAAAAGAGGTTGGGTAGCGCTCGGTATAACGCTCCGCCGCGGTCAAGGTCTCCGACATCTTAAAGCCATAACACGGACATAATGACATGGACAACAGGCGCTCGTTGTCCGGTGCCAACGCCAGCCCTTGCAACACCGCAGTGCGTGCTCTATCCGGCTGATCCAAATGGTAGTAGATATCGGCCAATTCGATGTACAGCTCCAGCCAGGGAGGTCGCTCCTCCACTAAAGGTTTAAGTACGATAAGCGATTGCGCCGGGCCCGCTGCTAGACCATAAGTATCGCGGATATCCTGCGAGCGAATAATTCTGTGATAGTCGATGAGATTGGAAAGATACGGATAGCGATCGACATTTTTCAGGTAGGTCTGGATAACACCTCGCTGCGTCTCCAAGGATCCACCAAAACGCAGCCGGTAAGTTGTCAGTACCTCCATCGCCACCGCAAAACTGCCCGGCACCTGTTCGATCGCCCGATGACGAAGTTGAATAATCTCTTCATTGGTACCCGTCCAAAGCAGGTTACGTAGCAGCCTTTTATAAGCATAAGGAAGACTTGGATTAACAGTCACAGCGGCTTCGAGAACGTCACGATTTTGCTCGCGAATCAATCCTGCCTGATAGATATGTAATGGATGGGTTTGTTCATCAGACTTTAATCCTTTCTCTGCGCTGACCGACAGATTAAGCAATTGGGATTTGAACATTAAAGCGTGATAGTTCTCTGGTTCAATCAGAACCCAGTTTTCTATGACTGTGCGAAAATCCTCATCGAGAACAACGCTGTCCTCGTACCATCGAATACAGCGAATTTCAGTCGAATAATCGATTCCTGCTGGATCTACACAGGGCGCCAGCATCGATTCTACGGCACTTAAATTACGAGCCCGAAGCAGCTCAGTTAAGTGTCGGGTTTCCTCGCTGAGGCTGGCCTGATCGTCATAATAGTAGCCAGCCAGATCGGCACTGAAAGTACCGATACTTGTTGCCATTGCGGCATAAAAAGAAACTCGAACGAGTGCTAACAATGATCGACAAGAGCGCATGCCACTGGCCCACATTAACTGGTCATCCCACCACTGGTCAGTGGCAATTCCTGACTCTGCCGATAAATAAATTCCTGCACCAGCGCATTCACCGTTTGGCGAAACAGATGATCTAGGTCGGCCACTGCATGGCCGTCCTGATCAACCGGAAATCGCAATCGAACCCGCTGGCGATAATCCATGTCCAGATCATCAGCAATGCCCGCCTGATCGAACAAAAAGGTACTGACGGCATGCCAGGTTTCAAGATCCCACGGCAAGGCTTGCAGTTGTTCATTCAATCTGGGGGCCAGACTGGCGCCGTTAAGATGATCGACCAAAGCGCGATCAAAGGCTTTCAATTCACTGGCGCTCAAGCGCGCTTCGGCCTGGCGCCGAACATTGTTGCGCACCTGTGCCATCTGCAATTCCAATTGCAGGCCGTCGAGCACCAGCGATTGATAAAAATCGACTGAAGGCTGGCTCGGTTCGGGTTGCTCCAGCATCGTCAGCGCACCACCTTGATAACGCTGCATTTCAGCATCGAGCGGCCGTAGTGTCAGCGCCTGTCGCGCAGCCTTTAAGGTTGCCTGGTAATTGCCCTGATTCAGATAATCGCGCGCCAGATTACGCCAGCCATAAAATGCGCTTGGATAACGCCCCACGTAACGTTCATTCAAAGCGATCGCTTCATCCAGACTCAAACCAAAGCAGGTACAGGCCGCGGTCGCTAAAATAAACTCGTCGTACGGCGCAACTTCAACAGCGGTTAACATCGAATCGCGCGCGGCGCTCATCTGCCCCAGACGCGCCTTCACATCCGCCAGCGCCCAATGCAAACGCGGCCAGTTATAGCCTTGATCGGCTAAGGATTGCAGTTGCCCGAGTGCATGGTCTGGGCTTTGAAATAAGGCCCCGTTCATGGGCGTATTCCAGGCCTGCAAAAAGGTCGCGTAGTCGGCCACCCGATTGGCGGTGCTTTCGTCGACCTGGTGGCGATAATCCGCCACTACCGCATCGAGCCGACCATAAACACTCATACCGCCGGCCTGGTTGGCATCCAGGTAGGCTTTGGTCACCACCAGGCTGGCTGGCACCCAAAAACGGGCGCGCTGATAGACGCTTTCCACACTGTCCATTTCATCTTCATCGCTGAGCAGATGAATGGCACCGGCATAGGCGTAGGGCAAATCCGGACGCAGTGACATGGCCACTTCGAAATGCAACTGCCCTAAAGAACGCAAGGCGGTCGCACGTTGGCGATAAAATGATGGCGTATTGCGCGGGTAATGCCGGCCCTGCTCGGCCCAGGCAGCGTGCGCCTGAACTTCACCCATCAGCAAACGCGCGTGGTAATTGGTGGGTTCTGTTTGCAACCAGTGTTCTAGACCGCTCAGAAAAGCTTGATCGAGCACGGCCATTGCAATGTAGAGCTCAGCGCAGCGCAGCTCCAGCGCCGGATCATCGACTGAACTGGCCAGACAAGGTGCCAGTTGTTGGCTGGCGGCTTGATAATTATGTTGACGGATCTGGTCTTGCAGCATTTGAGTTTGAGCCATCAGGTCGATCGGACCAAAGGCATCGGTGGGCGTCAGCGTGGTCTTAACCGGGTTGCTTTGACAGGCCGTCAGGCAACACAGAATCAGCGCAGCCGACATCAGCCGGCCACGGTGATAACCCACATTCATAGTCACCTAGAGGGTGCCGCCCGTTTGTAAATAGGCTTCCAGCTTAGGTGCAAATTCCATGGCCATCTGCCGTACCACCAACTGATTCAATGCCATGACCTGGCGCACCGAACTGGGCTGACTCAAGTCGCTGAATTTCTCCCGGATCCGTTCACGCTCTTTACTCGATTTATGTCCGGCCACATGGGAAAAATCGGCAAAATACAGGCTGGTCTCGTACCAAGTATCGCGATCCCACTCGAGGTTATCCAACTGAGCGCTCAGCAAGGTTTGGAAACGTTCCAGCGTCAATTCCTGCTCGGCCAATTGGGTAACACCCTGCCATTGGGCTGCAGAAATCTGCGGCCGGATATTGTCTTCAACATTGTCCATAAAATGGCTCAGATAGAGGCTGCCACCGACGGTATAGACCGTCAGCTCTTTGAAGTATTCAAATGTTTCAAAATCCTCGACCGGCATACCGAGTTTGCGTTTCGCCCACTCAATATCGTACAGCGTTTCCGGAGCCCAGGGACGCAGTGCCAGGGCACGTTCGTAGTGACGCAATGATTCTTCATAATGGCCGTGGTTATACAGATAATCACCGCGTCGTGCCCAGCCATAATACATATCCGGATTGCGCTCCAGGTGCCGTTCAGTAATCGCCAGCGAATCGGCCGGGGTCATGTCATAGCACCGGCAATGCCCAATATTGAGTGCCGTCTCGCTGAACGGATTATCCTGATACATCCTTATTAAATAAGGCCGTTCATTTTCATCGCCGCTGCGCCCGCCAAGGCTGGCCATTAATAAATTGGCTTTGTAATCGTGGGCGTTGCGGGGGTAGATCGACAACAACATCGCCCTGGCCTGATCTCTGTCTACCGGGCCACCAACGCCATCGTCCAGGTCCTCGACTTTAATCAGGGTGATGTAGTCGCTCAGTTCCTGCAGATGTTCAAAGCGCGGCTGTTGCTGAGCATAGCGTTGATAGATGGCATCCATTTGTTCGTTGGAACCACCCCAACGTGGCTGGTAGGCATGCACGATTTCTTTGGCGATCATCAGACTGCCGGGCACAACGTTTTGTGACTGGGCGTAGGTCACGTCAACCAGACGGTCGCCGTCATCACCCAGAGTTGAATAGATGCCGATCAACTTTCGATAGGCGTAAGGCAGATCACTACGAACCTGCAAGGCGCGCTCAAAATAACGCCGACTGTGATTTTGAAATTGTCTGAATTGATACAAATAATCTGGATGAACGCGATTGGAAAAACTATGACCGCGAAGATTCCAGGCCTGGGTTGAAACCAGCTCACCCATAATCAGCAAGGCGCTGTAATTGTCGGGTTCCAGTTCAATCCAACGCTGCATCGACTGAACAAAAGCTTCGTCGGTGGTGGGCACATCGAAGAACAGCGAACTGCAATCACCTTCGGCAATGGCATCGCTGGCATCGTAGTCTAAACAGGGTGCTAACAACGCCTCGGCGTCACGATAACGCTGTGCCCGAATCAACCGTTCCAGTGCCACCACCTGGCCTTGCCAGCCATCGTATTGATCGGGGTTGAGATGCAACTCATTGGCTGCGGCATCGACCTCAGTCGGTGGTGGCAAAGGTGGCATGCTTTGGCATCCCGCCACGACAATACAGACAATTAACAGCGCAGATAATCGCATGTTCAGATCCCTTACTGCGGATAAACCAACGGATAGGAAGCTTCAGCTTCGCAACCGCACCGTCTTTTGTCCAAACCAACTGGCTTCGAAACAGGACAATTTCGACACCTCTAGCGGCATTACAGCTTGTAAAACAAAGGCTTAAAAATCTGCTGAAAAAATGCCTGCGTTTTTATCGGCGCATCAAACTGACCAGTCTTTGACGCCTCCAGGACTAATCATGCAAAGCGATGCATCGAATGACGACTTTCCGACACACCGGATGAGCGTTTAATCGCACTCCTTAGTCATGCCTCTTAGTCACGCTCCTTAGTCACATTCTGGCAGGGCCGGATTGGTCTGATAATGTTCAACCACATAATCGATAAAAGCACGCACCGCTGGCAACAAACCACGCCGCGACGGATACACCAGATGCAGATTGCCCGACGGTAAAGTCCACTCCGGCAATACAGTTTGCAGATGCCCTCGCCGCACCCAGGATTCACCCAATTGTTCGGGCAGCATCACCACACCCAATCCCTGGCCAGCGGCTTCGCGCAGCAAACCCATATCGTCACCCACCAACACCGGGTTATGGCGAACTGTCAGGTGGTTGCCATTGGCATCGGTCAGGTCGAATTGATAGCGGCCGTTGCCATACATCATCGACAAGGTTGGCCAATGGCGTAATTCATCGGGATCTTTGGGTGCGCCTAAGCGGGCAATTAAATCCGGATGGGCATAGAGGTGGCTTTTATCCGACGCCAAAGGCCGGGCGACCAAGGTTGAATCTTCCATGCGCATGCGCACGCGGAACGCCACATCAATCTGTTCGGCCAGCAAATCGACCGGCTGATTGGTGACCACCAGCTCCACCCTCACTTCTGGAAACTGTTTCATAAAGGCTGGCACCAGCGGGGTCAGCAACAGATGCGACAACTGATAAGGCGCGCTGACGCGAATGGTGCCGCGCGGCACCTCCTGCACAAACTGCGTCACCTGATCAGCCGCTTCGGCCGCAGCGAGCAATTCCTGGCAATGCACTAAGAAGGCCCGACCGACATCAGTGAGCGACAGCTTGCGCGTGGAACGGCGCAACAACTGCACCCCCTGACGCCGCTCCAATTCGCTGATGCGCCGGCTCAACGTCGATTTCGGCATGCCCAGCGCACGCGCCGCTGCGGTAAAGCCGCCGTGCTCCACCACCCGCGCGAACAACGCCAGGCTGGTGAGATCTTGCATCGATTGCATGGACATGGCCTCGCTCCATTTTGTTCCAAAAACTGAACAATAAAGCCAATATTAGGCTACTAATCGCAAAACAAGAACACCGTTATGCTGCGCTCCGTTCAACTTAATCAGGAGCTTGCCACCATGAACATTCTGCATCTCGACTCGTCCATCCTGGGCGACCAGTCCGTTTCCCGCCAACTGTCACAACAGGTAGTGACGCGGCTGACGCAAGACCATGCCAACGCCAAAGTGGTCTATCGCGACCTGGTTGCCAACCCGATCAACCATCTTGATCTGGGTGCCTTGTCAGCCAGCCAGATGCCCGCCGACCAACTCAGCGCCGAGCAAAAAGCCCAGCTGGCACTCACCGAAACACTGCTCGATGAATTGTTCGCCGCGGACGTCATCGTCATCGGCATGCCGTTCTACAACTTCGGCATGCCGTCGCAACTGAAAACCTGGATTGACCACATCACCGTGGCGGGTCGTACATTCAGTTATACCGAGAGCGGCCCGGTTGGCCTGGTGACCGGCAAGAAAGTGATATTGGTATCGTCTCGCGGTGGCGTGTACAGCAACAGCCAGACACCCGGACTGGACTATCACGAAAGCCATCTGCACGCCGTATTCACTCTGTTGGGCCTGGACAACATCACCAACATTCGCGCCGAAGGCGTCAAGATGGGTGACGAGTTTAAAGACAAAGCGCTGACAAGCGCCGGCGAGAAAATTAATCAGTTGAGCGTTGCTGCTGCCTGACGCAGCTCCCCACAACGATTTTCTGCAACCAAGTCATTTGCTCCGGGTGATCAGCACCCGGAGCAATTTTTCGACTGCCACTGTGCGGCAACCCGCATCTTTAAAATCGCCCGTTTTAAATCACCCTTTCAGGTGAAGACGCTGTCCACTTCACTTCGTTTAATCGCACCATCTTTTTCCCAGATGGAGTGATCATGAAATTTCCTCAAATAGCCTGGGCAGGTACTGCCCTGACGGCCCTGATATTAACTGGCTGTGATTCATCATCCGACGGTTCTGGCGGCAGCGCCACCATCAACGACCCGAACTGGAGCGCAGGTGCCGATACTTGGGCGTCCATTGCCATTCCGGATTTTGACAATAGAGCCAGTATCTTTGCATTGGTTCGCAACGACACCACCAACGTGCAACGCCTGCTCAGCGGCCAGCGCGGTGACAGTACCTTTACCTCGACGCAACTGACGACCAGCGCCAAGTACAACGACATCGCTGCCGTGCGAATTACCCAAAGCCAGGACGGTGAAACCAGAACCGATTACGCCATTGCCGCCTGCGCACAAGACGGCGCTGTAGCGCTGTTCTTAGCCAGTGACCCAAACCAGATTCGAACAACCTTGGCAACGGACGCTACCCGTTGCGCCAGTGTTGCCGTTGACCCGGTTAACTACAGCAATGGCGACGACCGTTTTTCATATCGCGTGGCTTATGAAACCACCAGCCCTAAAATCACTAACCTTTATATCAATGTCGATTTGTTCGCCAGCACCATAACCGGCAGGATCGTCTCACCTTCTTACACCTATACATACAGTGCCGGCTCATCCGGTGAATCAATTCGTGCCATCGAAGGCTATTTCTACGACGATTACCAAACAGCTCCGCTGTACGCGGTACAGAGCAACAACAATAACTACATTGAAATAAGAAAACCGCCGATGGGCAACAAGTCACTTTACTACAACAGCGCCGTCAACCCGTTTACCGGCGCGACAGAGAACTTTAACGTCACCGACCTGGTCCTGGTACCCGATCAAGGCCTCTACATGGTCAGCGAAGATCAGGGGCTGGTTGGCAACTCCATCAGTAGTTCCGGCGGCTATATCGTTAGCGACACCCAAAAACTCAGTGGCGACGGTGATCGCTGCATCGATGCGCTGGCGTGGGATGGCGAAAAACTCTGGTGCCACGACGCCACCAGCGAAGGCCGGCTGATCCGCTTCAGCCCACCGGCCATCAACTAAGCCGAACTGGAGGCTAACGCTCTCCAGTCAAAGCCTGACTGGCGTTATCGGACAGTGTTCGTAGCGCCAGACAGGTCTGATCACAATTCAAGGCTTTTTAACGTTCACCTTTTCAGGTGAAGACTGCGATTTCTTAACGGAATTTAATAACGAATCGAGTGGCTAAAACGATGACTCTGAATATGAAATTTTCTACTCCGTTGTGGCTCGGCATCGCCTTGCTGTCAGCCATTCTCTCTGGCTGTGGTGCCACCGATTCCGCTGGTGGTGACGGTGGCAATACCGTTTTATCAACCATCACCGACCCAAATGGTCGGCCGGAAACGGCATAATGATCGCGATCAGTGCACCGCGTAACGACAGTGACCATGCCATCTTCGCGCTGCAACAATTCGCCAGCAACGCACGCCTGCTGCAGGCCAAACGAGGTGACAGCACATTCAGCACCACAGATTTCACCAGCTTCGACAGTTATCAGGACATGGAGGCTTTCCGGATCGAACAGACTCAGAGCGGAGTGACCAAAACCGATTATCTGATCGCCGCCTGTGCCAATAACTCGAGCAGTGGCGCCAAAATTCAATTGTTCCTGGCCAGCGACACTGAAACGATCAGAACGACCACCAGCCTAAGACAGTGCAATGGCTTAGCCGCGCAAGTGAATGCAGCCGACAATAGCAATGTCGCACGTTTGTATGTAGTCGGCAGGAACGGCACCGGCCCGGTGATCGGCGTTTCCCTGATTACCGTCGACCTCTTTACCAGCAACAGCGCCAATCGGTTTACCGTCTCCAGCAACGTCGCAGACTTTAACGAATCCCGCGCCATGCAGAGCGTTACCACCGCCTATGACGATAGCGGTGATCCCTTTGCGATTGTTGCCAGTCGAGGCGGCAGCGGCACCAACAACAGCATTATTGAGCGGGCGACCTCTGCAAACGGTCGCACCAAACTGTTCGATTCGGCCACCAATCCCTTTACCGGTGATCAGTCTGCTTTCGACGTAGCCGGCATGGCCTGGGTCGAAGGCCAGGGCGCTTACCTGGTCAGCAGCGATCAAGGCATGATCGGGCTGTCCGAATCCGCACTGAACAGTGGCGGTACACCGTCCAGAATTAACGCCGCCGCAGCCAGCCGCTGTGCCGATGGCATTACCGATGATGGCGAGCGACTCTGGTGTCATGACGCCACCAGCGAAGGCCGCATCATCAGCTTCAGTTACCCCAGTATTCGCTAACCGTTCTCTCTCCCTTGACGCTTGCCCCGGTCACTCAAAAACCGGGGCTTTTTTTATGGCTCTAACACCGCAACACTGCGTTATGCCGACTCAATAACGGAGCTGACCATGAAGCGGTTTTATTGCCTGGTGTTATCGCTGTTACTGGTACTGGGCGCCTGTACACAATCGCCAACCCTCAATACAGAAAACGACGTCATCGACCGCAGCCTGAACGGCGCCGTCGAACTGGTGCGTGAATATTACGCCGATGTGAATCGTGGCGATTATCGCCGTGCTTATGATCGCTGGGGTGAAAACGGTCCACCGCAACAAAATGTTGCCGCCTTTGCTGAACAATTCGCGGATATCCGCAGTATCGAATTAAGCGTCGGCGACGACACTTTTATGGAAGGGGCAGCCGGCTCTATTTACGCCAATCTGCCTATCCAGCTGAATATTGAATCGAACGATGGTTCAACGAACATCTGGTCCGGCACCGCCATCGTCAAACGCGTCAACGATGTACCCGGTGCCAGCGACGCTCAGTTGCGCTGGCATCTGTATCGACTGGATCTGCAGCCAGACTAAGCCCGGAAAAATCACCTTTTCAGGTGAAGATGGACCGGCCTCAAGCGTTTCTAATGACGCCTAATAAAGAGTCATTTTCGCTTGAACCCCGCCCGGGATATGGCAACATCCGGGCCTTCGCCGGGCCAGAACCATGCTGCATATGCCTTTGTCGCACAATCACGCTGTTGAACATCAGATTCAGTGGCTTCGTTATCAGCAATTCAGCAAAGAACTGCGACCACGAGCGCTGTCGTCCATCCCGGCTTCGGCGATTCCGGTGCTGGTCTTTGGTCTGAGTGCACCGCTGTGGGCATTGGTGTTCTGGTTTGCTTGCCTGGGTATTGTCTCGGTGATTACCCTTGTTGCTCTGCAACATTTCCAGCGCTCTCCACCAACCGATCTGACACAGTTGAAACGCTGGCGTACCCAGAACCTTTATCTGGCAATCCTGTGGGGGCTGTTCTGGGCGACAGCGCCCTGGTTATTTTTTGGCTCCGCTTCGCAGTTCCAGGTGTTTGTCCTGCTGTCCATTTTAATGCTGTTTTCGGCAATGCCGTCGGTCACGCTGGGCGCCTATCCTTACCCGATTATTTACCTGGCATTTTTGGCGCCAACCGTATTGTCTTTTACCGCCCAATTTATCCTCAACAGTGAAGGGCGTTATTGGCTGATCGGACCGATAGCCATTGCTGTACTCACGCTATCGAGCCTGATCAGCCAGCGTAAACAGATGGAACACATGCGCTTGCGGGTGGAACTGCAAATGGCCAATCGCGAGGCTGAACAGGCGGTGGCCGAAAAGAACCGTTTTATTGCCACCGCCAGTCACGATTTACGTCAACCCTTGCAGGCAGCGGCGCTGTATAGCGGTTTGCTGAACGATCACAAAAACGGCCCGATCGACCCGGATATCATCGAGCGTCTGGATGACAGCCTGCATACCGTGAACGACCTGCTCAGTCACCTGTTCGATTTGTCCGCCATGGATGCACCGACGCAAAAGCCGGACAAGGTCGCCTTTAATCTGGGTGCCTGGATGCAACCATTGCTGCAACGCTTCACACCTCAGGCGGAACGCAAAGGCCTGACGTTAACGGCCACCGACACCGAAATGTGGGTCGAAACCAACCCGCAGATGCTTAGCCAGATTGTCAGCAACCTGCTCGATAACGCGCTCAAATACACCACCGAGGGTGGCGTTGAAATTAAGCTCGAACAAAGCGGTCATTTTTGTCTACTGAGCGTAGGTGACAGCGGTCCGGGCATCGATGCCGACCAACAGGCGCGAGTCTTTGAAGCCTTTTATCGCATCGCCGATGGCCGCGAAATAAAGGTGCAGGGTTTTGGTCTGGGTTTGTCGATCGTCACCCGGCTGTGTCAGCGACTGGGCATTCATTTGCAACTGGAATCGCAGCTGGGTTTTGGCAGCCGCTTCCAACTGCACCTGCCATTGGCATCGCAGAGCGCGATCAAACCCACCCAGCCTATGACCGATAACCACCAACCACCACCGGCGTTGCGGATATTGCTGGTAGACGATGAAGTTACGGTACTCAATGCGCTGTCGACGACGTTGGTGGGTTGGGATTGCGATGTCTGGACGGCACGCAGCGGCGAAGAACTGGAGCAACATCTGGCCACGGGTGAGTCCTTTGATCTGCTGATCACCGATGATGAAATCGACAGCCAGACCAACAGCGATAACGTTATTGCCCGCGTGCACGAACATCAGCCGGACGTACCGGTGGTGATTCTGTCGGGCAATACGGCGCTGGAGTGTCGGACGCGTCAGCGGGAAGGTGTTGAGGTGTTATTCAAACCGGTGCAACCGCAAAAGCTGGCTCAGGTTTTGTCGGCACTGGCGCGCACCGACGCCAACTTATCCAAGACGGCCTAAAGCAGCCCCAGGCGTTCGGCGATGCGCAGACAATCGCTGCGGTTGCGCGCATCGAGTTTGTCGTACATCAGGCGAATATGCGTCTTTATGGTGTTGGCACTCAGATGCAGTTGCTGCGCCATCTCGTCCACCGTCTGACCACTTTGCATCAAGCGCAAAATCGAACGCTGACGCGGTGACAGCAAATCTGTGCCGGCATCGTGCTGTTCGGTTAACTGACGCAACTGTGGTGTTGTCACCCAGCTTTCGCCATCGAGAATGGAACGCGCCGCCGCCAATAATGCCTGTGCTGGCTGATCTTTGGTCAAGTAACCACGCGCACCGGCCGCGCGTAATTGTTGCGCGCTCAAAGGGCTGGGATTGGCCGAACAGACCAACACCGCCAAACCCGGATTACGCTGCAGCAATAACTCACAAACGCTCTGGCCATGCAGGTCCGGCAAGTCCAGATCCAGCAGCACCAGGGTGATGTCTGCGCTCGTTGCCAGCTCGGTCAGGGCAGCATCGCCATTAGCAACCGTGGTCACTTTCAATTGCGGATCGAGGCTGGCGAGTGTCAGTGCCAACGCCTCAGAGAACATCTGATGGTCGTCAACAATCAACCATCGCTGTAGGGGTCTATCCATAAAAATGCCGTGATGTTATTTCCAGAGCGGAACAGCAATAAACTCACTGATAGGGTTAGCCTACACCAAAGTCATGAAAGCGTGATTACCCGAGGCAAAAAAATGACCGATGTCAGCGATGGATTGAGCCACCTGCCACACCAGCAAAGCTTGCTCAACCACTTTATGCAGACCTTCGAACCGGAACCCGATGTGGTCGCGGCCGTGCTGCTGGGTTCATTGGCCGGAGGCACTGGCGATCGCCTTTCCGACCTCGACCTGATGGTCTTCACCCGCAACGGTTTTCATCGCCGCAGTGCCGCAGCCCATCAACGCTTTGAACAGGCTTTCACCATCCTGTATCGACTGGAAGGCGATCACAATGAACGCGCCAGTTTTAAGAAATACATCTTCGACGATTGCACCAGCGCTGAAATTCACTGCGCCGATTTAAGTGAACCGTTCGAGATCGCCCAGCCTTATCAAGTCCTGTTCGACAAAGCCAATATCGTCGCCGAACGCCTCACCGATCAACCCGCCCCGGCGCATGAGGATTTTGCAGTCTATGAGAAGGGCGACGCTGGACTTATCTGGGAACTGCTCAGTTGCATCAAGTGGTTAAGCCGTGGCCAGACCGAACTCGCCAAAAGCTACCTAAAACGCTTGGCGGCAGCGCTGTAACCCAACGCAACTGAGTTCAATCCAGCCCCTTTTTACCCGGTGCCCAATAGGCCTTGGCATGCATGCGTTGATTGCTGACGCCATGTATTTTCAGCCAGCTTCGAGCGCGCTGAATGGATGACGCCTTGCCAGCCAAGATAAAATGCCCGCTGTGCTGATCCAGTTTCAGAATTTCTTTTTGCATTCGCTGCCAGTGGTTGTCGCCCGGTTCGCGTTGCACCAGCACGGACGATTGCACACCCAGCAGATCCAGAACCTTCTCACTGTTCGCCACCTGCCCGACCTCAAACAAACAGCGCAATTGCGACTGATGCGTTAACGCAGCAGCCAAACCAAAACAAGTTTCGTCACCGATCAACAGCAAGGTGCCTTCGCTGGTCGGTGCCTTCAGCGATTTTCTCGGCCCGAGCAGACGGTACTGTTCGCCCGGTTTGGCGTTACGCAGCCAATCGCAGCCGGGGCCAGCGTTATCGTGCAGATACGCCAGAATCTGAAAGCGGCCCGTTGCCCTATCCAAGTTAAAGGGTGTGTAGGTGCGCGCCGCCAGGCCAGAGCCAATGGCGATCTGCACTTTATCGCCCGGCGTCCACTGCGACGCCTTGCTCGGGTCGATGCTCAGATCGAGCAGACGAAAACCATCAGCCACCGGCGCCACCTGCTCAACGGTGACCGGGTCCAATACCCATTCTTTGATCAGTCGGGCAAAACGCCCCTCGGTTTTATCGGCTGGTGCGGGTTCGCTGTGCTGTGTCATAGCCATCTCCAAGTGCGTATCCGGCGCGCCACCGGGTGCACCAGACCGCCATCATCAAAATGTCACAGGCACTATATATCCATATCGCTCTGGCTAAATTGGGCAATAAAGCCATAATTATTTGCAATTCAGCCATAACGATTCACTGATGCCCTTTATCGAGAGTTTTGAACAAAAAGACGCCCTGCAATCGCCGGACGACATTGACGGCTCAGTCGTCTTCGGTACCCGGCTGCTGCAGCCCATCGTCAGCTTCGAGCTTGAGCCGCATCGCCATGAGCGCGGCCAGTTGCTGTTCGCGCTGCAAGGTGCCTTAACCTGTGACGTGGAAGACGGTCTCTGGTTGGTACCGGCGCACACCGCCTTGTGGCTGCCGCCTCAGGCGCTGCATTCGATCAAGGCCAGCGGCCCGTTGGAGGGTTACAACGTCTTTCTGGAATCCAAGCTGACTACCGAGCTGCCTTCCCACCCCTGCACCCTGGCCATCACCTCCCTGGTGCGTGAAGTGGTGGCCCGGCTGGCGCATTTTCCGGTGCCCTATCCGCGCCAGGGTGCGGCGGCGCGTTTGCTGGCGGTGCTCAAGGACGAAATTTCCAGTGCCACCATCGAACAGCTCAATTTACCAATGCCACGTGATCCGCGTTTGCAGCCGCTGGTCAGCCAGTTACTGGAGCACCCGGATGATCACAGTCCGATCAAGGTTTGGGCGCAGCGGCTGAACCTGAGCGAACGCAGCCTGGCGCGCATCATCAAGGCTGATACCGGGCTCAGCTTCGGCCGCTGGCGCCAACAGTGGATGGTGATGATCGCGCTGCGCCAGCTTTCCTGTGGCGCCAGCGTTAAACAGGTGGCGCTGGAACTCGGTTACGAAAGCGCGGGCAATTTCATTACCATGTTCCGCAAATTGCTGGGCTGTTCGCCCAGCCGTTATATGGCTCGGCAGGGCCAGGCGGTGATTGGTTGAAAGAGGCATCAATTGGCCAATACCTTTAGCTAAAAGTCACTTCACAAGCGCCTCGCTTTTGCTATTGTGGCGCGGCTTACCGCTTGTTCTGCGCCCCATTCCGGCGGCGCTTTTTTGGGAAAGGAATGTTCCATGAAAAAACTTCTGTTACTGACGCTGCCACTGGTTTTGGCTGCCTGCGCCAGCCAGAGCCCGAACCTGACGGACGTCGAAGCACCGGTTTCCGCCGCACAACAGCGTGCCGCCCAGCAAGCCGCTGCGGCACCCACGCGGCTGGCGCTCAAGCGTAAAATCGCCGTCGGCCGACTGTCGAACGAAACGACTTATGGCCGCAGCCTGCTCGGCACCAATGCGGGTAATAACATCGATCAGAAGATCACCGATATGTTTGTCCAGTCGCTGATCAACTCGAACAACTATCTGGTTTTTGAACGCCCGGATGTCGCTTTGCTGGAGCGCGAATCCGAGCTGTCTGGCCAGAGCGTCAACATCGTTGGCGTCGATACGCTGGTGATCGGTTCATTGACTGAATTCGGCCGTTCCACCACCGGCGAATCCGGCTTTTTGTCGTCCTCCAAACGCCAGGAAGCAACCGCGACTGTTGACCTGCGTTTGGTCGACACCCGCACCGGCCAGGTCACCGAATCGGTCACCGGCACCGGCTCATCGTCTACCGAAACCGCCAGCACCATGGGCTTTGGTTCGGTCGCCAGTTACGACGGCAGCCTGAACGACCAGGCCATTGGCGCGGCAGTGAATGCGGCGGTGGAAAAACTCACCCTGCTGATGCTGGAAAAACCCTGGTCGGCTGATGTGCTGGCGGTGGAAGACGGTCTGGTTTATATCAGCGGCGGTGCCAGCCAGGGCATTCGTCCGGGCATGGTGTTCGATGTGATGACCCGGGGTCGCCAGGTTACTTCGCAAACCACCGGCGGCATCATCACCTTGCCGGGTAACAAAATTGGCGAGTTGCGCATCGACGGCACCTTCGGCGACAGCGAACTGGAAGAAGGCGCTTATGGCGGTCTGATCTCCGGCTCCATCGCTGGTCAGGATCTGAATCAACTGGAAGTCCGGGAGGCCAACTGATGAAAGCATTCAACGCAGCACTGCTCGCTCTGGTCACGGTTGTCATGCTGGCCGCCTGTGCTCAGTCGCCAACACAAGTCACCACCACGGTTGATGATCGCCCACGCATCGCCTTTGAATTACCCGAAGGCACGTCGGCCAACGGCTATCAGGTGGTCATCGATGGCATCGAATACGGCGACATGAGCCAATACCTGGCGGGCACTCGTTCGGCCAGTGCGGTGCGGGTCATTACCGGTCGGCATGTGGTCGAAGTCTGGTACAACGGTCAGCGCAAACTGAACCGCGAAGTCTTTCTCAGTGACGGCGACACCCGCATTCTGAAGGTCACGCCATGAAAGGCGCGCTCTGGTTAATGGTGCCGGCACTGCTGTTGGCCGGCTGCGAATCCACCCAGTTGTACAACTGGGGCAGCTACGAAGAAGACCTCTTCGTCTACTACACCGAACCGAGCCAGCAGGAAGCGGTGGTCGCCGATCACGTCGAATTTCTCGACAAAGTGATGGCACGCGGCCAGACACCTGCTCCAGGCCTACTGGCCGAAGCCGGCACTTTTTATTTGCAGGCGGGCAACACCGAGCAAGCGCTAGAGTACTACCAACTGGAGTACGACACCTGGCCGGAAAGCCGCACGCTGATGGGTTCGCTGATTGAAAATCTGGGAGGCAACCAATGAGTTCAATACGTCTGTTATTGGCACTCAGTCTGGTCACCCTGCTTGCCGGTTGTGTCAGCTTTCCCTACAGCGATCCGTTAGCGACCTACCACGCGGTCAAACCCACCTCCATTCTGGTGGTACCGGTGGTTAATGAATCGGTCGATGTGCAGGCGCCCAGTTCGGTGCTCACCACCTTGCCAAAACTGCTCGGCGAAAAAGGCTATTACGTCTTTCCGGTGAACACGGTGAAAACCATTCTGGAATACGAAGGCCTCTATGAGCCGGCGGAAATTCATCAAATGGCTTCGAGTGACTTAGCCAGTATGTTTGGTGCCGACGCCATTCTGTACGTCACCATTCACGAATGGACCTCGCGTTATGTGGTGATTTCCACCACCACCGAAGTCGATTTTGAATACCGCATCGTCGATAAAAACGGCGTGGAACTCTGGACCGCTCGCGAAAACCTCAGCTACACCCCGCAAAGTGAAAACAACGGTGGCGGTATGGCCGGTTTATTGTCGTCGGCCATCAACGCTGCTGTTGAACGCGCCGCGCCCAATTATCTGCCGCTGACGCGCGAAGCCAATGCGCAGGCATTTAACTACGGTTATACGCCGTTACCGCCCGGGCCTTACTCGCATTATTACGACAGTTACTACCAGCAGTTGGCCGAAGAGAAAGCCGCGGCTGAAGCTGAGTAACAGCTGAGATCGAAACCAATAAAACCGGGCGATGCCCGGTTTTTTTATAACTGCATCATGCATTGGCATGCTGAGTCCAATCAGATCAATACGTCAAATACCCCACCCCTCCCCGCCAATCACCCACTAGGCCGACCTGCCCGGCTCGCCCAACATCGGCTGTGCTGATGCCTTCAGTGAACCCGTTCACAAAAACGCTCGGGTTCTAACGAATCGCTGATCCGTTTCCTACCTAAAAAGAGCAAGGGGAGTCCTAACATGAATACCAAGCATTTATTGCCCGGCCTGGCGCTGGGTTTGAGTGCGGTCATTGGCGGCAACGCCCTGGCCGAAGATCCGATTAAAGTCGGCGTTTTGCATTCACTGTCCGGCACCATGGCCATCAGTGAAAGCACCTTAAAAGACACTGTGCTGATGATGGTGGAACAACAAAACGCCGCCGGCGGCCTGCTCGGCCGTCCGCTGGAAGCCGTCGTCGTTGACCCGGCATCCGACTGGCCGTTATTTGCCGAAAAAGCACGCGAACTGCTGACCGAAGAAGAAGTCGATGTCATCTTCGGTGCCTGGACCTCGGTATCACGCAAATCGGTATTGCCGGTGGTCGAAGAACTGAACGGCCTGATGTTCTACCCGGTTCAGTACGAAGGTGAAGAATCTTCCGAAAACATTTTCTACACCGGTGCAGCGCCAAACCAGCAAGCCATTCCTGCGGTCGATTATCTGATGAACGACCTGGGTATTGAGCGTTGGGTTTTGGCCGGTACCGATTACGTTTATCCGCGTACCACCAACAAAATTCTCGAAGCTTATTTGATGGATCATGGCGTTGCTGAAGAAGACATCATGATCAACTACACACCGTTCAGCCATTCCGATTGGCAGTCGATTGTGTCTGACATCAAAGAATTCGGCAGCGCCGGCAAACCGACCGCAGTGGTTTCTACCATCAACGGTGATGCCAACGTGCCGTTCTATCGCGAACTGGGTAACCAGAATATCGATTCTTTCGAAATCCCGGTGGTTGCTTTCTCGGTCGGTGAAGAAGAACTGTCCGGTATCGACACCGGTCCGTTGGTCGGCCACCTGGCTGCCTGGAACTATTTCCAAAGCGTCGACAGCGATGCCAACGATGAATTTATTGCCGCCTGGCATGAGTTCACCGGCGACGACAGCCGCGTCACCAACGACCCCATGGAAGCCACCTACATCGGTTTCAAAATGTGGGTGCAAGCGGTTGAACAAGCCGGCACCACCGATGTGGATGCGGTAGAAGCGGCGATGATCGGCCAGGAAGTACCGAACCTGACTGGCGGCATGGCGGTGATGAACGCCAACCACCACCTGAGCAAGCCAGTATTGATTGGTGAGATTCAGGATGACGGCCAGTTCGAAGTGGTATGGAGCACCGATGGCGTCGTCGCCGGTGATGCCTGGTCCGACTTCCTGCCGGATTCAAAAATGCTCATCGCCGACTGGACCAACCCGATTCACTGCGGCAACTACAACACCGAAACCGAAACCTGCTCGGGACAGAACTACTGAGTTTTTAAGCCCGACTCTC
Organism: Saccharospirillum sp. HFRX-2; assembly: GCF_043196805.1. Lineage (NCBI taxonomy): Bacteria > Pseudomonadati > Pseudomonadota > Gammaproteobacteria > Oceanospirillales > Saccharospirillaceae > Saccharospirillum > Saccharospirillum sp. HFRX-2. The sequence goes on along the minus strand of NZ_JBEBMU010000001.1, from coordinate 748,348 downwards.
TCGTTTACGGGCGACTCAGTCGCCCGCTTTTTTGCTCTACTTGGAGGTTTCGCCGTGAGACGTTTTTGCCTTTGGGTCGCACTTTGGTTGTTGACCAGTTCGGCGTTGGCCGAGTCGCTGTTTGAACAACGCCTCGGTGAATTGACCGAAGCCAGCCTGGCTGAAACCCAGTCGTTATTGGAGACGTTGGAAGCCGAAGGCGACCCGCGTTTATTGCCATTGTTCGATGCCTTGTTTAACGGCAACCTCTATTACAGCGATGCCGATCAAACTCTGGTTGCCGCCGATCCCGCTTCCGGCTCGGCGCCCTTTACCGGCATTCTCAGTGGCGAGGTTATCGCCTCGTTAAGTGAAGAGGATGTCACCAAGGTACGCGTTAATAATCGTCTGCGCCGCTACCTGAATGACTCCTTGGCGCGCTTAAAACTCACCGCACCCGACCCGGCTATTCGCGAAGCCGCCGTCTATGAATTACTGACCCAACTCAACGCCGACACCGTTGCGCAACTCGATGCGCTGCGTGCCAACGAACAGAATGCCAAAGTTCAGCAAGCGCTCAATACCGCGCTGAATTTATACACCGCTCAAAGCAGCGAGGCGGTGGGCGAGCGCGTACAAGCCATCGATGAACTCAGCGACAGTTTGCAAAACACCGTGCGCAATGAACTGGCGCGTTTGGCAGAAGATGAAGACGCACCGGCAGCGGTGCAAAGCGCCGCAGCACAATCATTAAAAAGCATCGAGCAGAAATTTACCTTCTACAGCTATGTCGACCAGCTGTTTTTCGGCCTGAGCCTCGGCTCGGTGTTATTGCTCGCCGCCTTCGGTCTGGCGATCACTTTCGGCGTTATGGGCGTGATCAATATGGCGCATGGTGAAATGCTGATGCTCGGCGCCTACACCACCTTTGTGGTGCAACAACTGATGCCCAATGCGATTAATCAATCGATCTGGGTAGCGATTCCGATGGCGTTTTTAGTCGCCGGCAGCGTCGGCGTTTTAATTGAACGCTGCGTCATTCGCTTTTTGCATGGCCGGCCACTGGAAACCCTGCTCGCTACGTTCGGTATCAGCCTGATTTTGCAACAACTGGTACGCACTGTTTTCTCGCCCTTGAACCGACGCGTGATTGCGCCGGATTGGCTCAGTGGTTCCTGGCAAATCAACCCGGCGTTATCGCTGACCTATAACCGACTTTTCATCCTGATCTTCGCGCTGATTGTCTTTGCGCTGCTGGTACTGATCATGAAAAAAACCTCACTCGGCTTGCAGGTGCGTGCCGTCTCACAAAACCGTGCCATGGCTAAAGCCATGGGCATTAAAACCGATTGGGTCGATGCGCTGACCTTCGGGCTGGGTTCTGGTGTGGCCGGTGTTGGTGGTGTGGCATTAAGCCAGCTCACCAACGTTGGGCCGAACCTGGGTCAGTCGTACATCATCGATTCTTTTATGGTGGTGGTGTTCGGTGGCGTGGGCAATTTGTACGGCACTTTGGTGGCCGCGTTCAGCCTTGGTATTGCCAATAAATTCCTGGAGCCGATTACCGGGACGGTGCTCGCCACGACGCTGGTTCTGGTGTTTATTATTCTGTTTATTCAGAAGCGGCCCAAAGGCTTGTTCCCACAACGCGGGAGGGCTGCTGAATGAATGCCATCACGCATTTTCTCTCGCTTGGGCGCGCGCCCGGCAGTAAAACCCTGCCCTTCGTGGCGATCTTATTTGGCGTCACCTTGCTGGCATCACTGGGCAATCTGTTAATACCCGAAAGCTCGGCGCTGCATGTGTCGACTTACACCATCACCTTACTGGGTAAGTACCTCAGCTACGCTCTGCTCGCACTTTCGGTCGATGTGATCTGGGGCTATTGCGGCATTTTAAGTTTGGGCCACGGTGCCTTTTTCGCACTCGGTGGCTACGCCATGGGCATGTATTTAATGCGCCAGATTGGCGACCGTGGTGTTTACGGCAACCCCATCCTGCCCGACTTTATGGTGTTCCTGAATTGGGATGAACTGCCCTGGTTCTGGCTGGGTATGGATCAATTCTGGTTCGCCATGCTGATGGTCGTTTTTGTACCCGGCCTGCTCGCCTTTGTATTCGGTTGGCTGGCGTTTCATTCGCGCGTGACCGGCGTCTATTTGTCGATTATAACCCAGGCACTGACCTACGCCTTGATGCTCGCCTTCTTCCGTAACGAAATGGGCTTTGGTGGCAATAATGGCCTGACCGACTTTAAAGACCTGCTCGGTTTTGATCTGCAGTCCGATACCACTCGGGTGGCTTTGTTTGCCATCACCGCACTAATACTGGGTTTGGTCTATGTGCTCAGTCAGGCGATTTTAAAATCGCGTTTCGGCAAGGTGATTGAAGCCATTCGCGATGGCGAAAACCGGGTGCGTTTTCTGGGTTATCGCACCGAGCGTTACAAGGTCGGTCTATTCGTTTATTCCGCCGTTATTGCCGGCATCGCCGGGGCGCTCTATGTGCCTCAGGTCGGCATTATTAACCCTGGCGAGTTTGCACCGCTGAAGTCGATTGAGTTGGTGGTCTGGGTGGCCGTTGGTGGTCGCGGCACGCTGTACGGTGCGGTCGTCGGTGCGCTGCTGGTCAACTATGCCAAGACGCGTTTCACCGCCATCCTGCCTGACGGCTGGCTGTTTATTCTCGGCGGCCTCTTTGTGCTGGTTACCTTGTTCCTGCCCAAAGGTCTGGTCGGACTGGTGGGCCAGTTGCGCTCCCGTTTTAAACCATCGAAACCGACTGAGGAGCCAACCGCATGACTGCTCATCCTATGCTCGACCACAATCATGTCTGGCCGTTTTTAGCGCCGACTCAGGTACCGGTCGATGTATCGCATCAAGTTATTTTGTACGTCGAAGGTTTAAGCGTGAGCTTCGATGGTTTTAAAGCGCTGAACGATTTGAATCTCTACGTAAACGACGGCGAATTGCGCTGCCTGATCGGTGCGAACGGCGCCGGTAAAACCACCCTGATGGATGTCATTACCGGCAAGACCGCCTGCGATTCCGGCCGCGCTTTTTTCGGCCAGACCATCGACTTGCTGGCGCACTCCGAAGCCGAAGTCGCCCAGCTCGGTATTGGTCGGAAATTCCAGAAGCCAACCGTCTTTGAAGCTCAGACGGTATTCGACAACCTCGAACTGGCGATGAAGAGCCAAAAGGGTTTATGGCCCACCTTGATGGCCCGGCTGTCGTCTGCGGACATCGATCGCATCGACTCAGTGTTAAAAACCATTGGTCTCACCGGGCAACGGATGATGCTGGCGGGCAGCTTGTCGCACGGCCAAAAACAATGGCTGGAAATCGGCATGTTGCTGGTGGCCGATCCGCGCCTGCTACTGATCGACGAACCGGTTGCTGGCATGACCGCAGAAGAAACCGACCGCACCGCTGAACTACTGACCTCGCTGGCCGGTGAACGCACCGTCATCGTGGTCGAACACGATATGGCCTTTGTGCGCTCCATCGCTCGCACCGTCACGGTGTTGCACCAAGGCTCGGTGCTCGCCGAAGGCACCATGGACCAGATTCAGAATCACCCGGATGTCATCGAGGTGTACCTGGGGGAAGAAGCATGATTGATATTCGCGACCTCAACCAACTGTACGGCGGCACGCAAATCCTTTGGGATCTGAACCTCGACATCAAACCCGGTGCCTGCACTTGCATCATGGGCCGCAACGGCGTCGGTAAAACCACCTTGCTGAAGTGCCTGATGGGTTTATTACCGATCAAAAGTGGCGAAATCCTCTTTAATGGTGAATACATTCACCACCGTTCGGCTGAAAGCCGCGCACGTACCGGCATCGGTTATGTGCCACAAGGGCGGGATATTTTTCCGCTGTTAAGCGTGGAAGAAAATCTGCGCATCGGCTTGAAAGCGCGGCCGGATAAAGCCAAGAAAATTCCTGAAAAAATCTTCGAGCTGTTTCCGGTTCTGGCGGAAATGATGCACCGCCGTGGTGGCGATTTATCCGGCGGTCAGCAACAGCAATTGGCGATAGGTCGCGCCCTGGTGCTCGATCCGAAAGTGCTAATCCTCGATGAGCCCAACGAAGGCATTCAACCCAACATCGTCGCCCAGATCGGTGATGTTATTCAGCGCCTGCAACGCGAGGACGGCCTGACGGTCATTCTGGTAGAGCAGAAACTCGGCTTCGCCCGACGCGTCGGTCAGGAATTTCGCTTGATGGAAAAAGGCCGCATTGTCGCCAGTGACCAGATGGCGAATTTAACCGACGAGCTCATTCGCCAACACTTGGCGGTGTGACCATGAACAGCCGTGTCGACTTGCCAACCGCCGCCGTCGCCAGCCATTGGGATGCCTGGTTAAGCCTGGCTTTCGCCAGTGGTACTCGCGGCACGCGTCTGGTGCGCTGCCGGCATCAGGGCCCGCTCTATGTACAAAAAGCCTTCTACCCGGAAGGCGCCGACTGCGCTCACGTCTACCTGCTGCACCCACCTGGCGGTTTGGTCTCGGGCGATGATTTGCGCATCGCCATTAAGGTTGAACCGCAAGCCCATGCGTTGATTACCACGCCGGGTGCCGGCCGCGCTTATCGCGCCCGCAGCGATGGCGCGTTGCAATACCAACGCAACCAGTTAAGCGTTGCCGCCGATGGTGTTCTGGAATGGTTACCGCAGGAAAACATCATCTACCCCAATGCGCGGGCACGGCTGGATACCGACGTCGAACTCGACAATGAATCACGCTTTATCGGTTGGGAAATCACCAGCCTGGGTTGGCCCGCCAGCGCGCGTGATCTGGAAGCGGGCGAACTGCAACAACGACTGCAAATACGTCAGGCGGGCAAGGTGGTTTTACGCGAACACTTTGCCTTGCAACAAGCCAATCGCGATGCCGTCTATGGCAGCGCCGGCCTGCGCGAAAAAGCGATCAATGGGTTGCTGGTCGCCGGCCCTTTTGCACACGAAGACAGCGAATTACTGGATGAACTGCGCGCTTTATGTCAGCGCGAAGCATTGGCCGGTGTCAGTCAGGTGGGCCGTTTTATAACGGTGCGCGCCCTGGCAAACCGGGCGGAACCGGTGCGTGAATTATTTACCCGTTGCTGGTCGCATTTGCGGCCGGCATTGGTTGGCGTGCCGGCTTGCCCGCCGCGCGTCTGGAATACCTGAATAACCGTTTAGGTCGAGGAAATCGTTATGGAATTGTTGCCCAGAGAAAAAGACAAACTGTTGGTTTTTACCGCCGGCTTACTCGCCGAGCGACGCCTGGCGCGCGGCCTGAAATTGAATTACCCCGAAGCCGTGGCCTACATCAGTTTAGCCATTGCTGAAGGCGCGCGCGATGGCAAAACCGTGGCCGAATTAATGAGCGAAGGCAAAGAACTGCTCAGTGTCGATCAGGTGATGGATGGCATCGCCGAGATGATCGATGAAGTACAGGTTGAAGCCACCTTCCCGGACGGCACCAAGCTGGTCACCGTTCACCACCCCATAGCCTGAGGAGACGCCGATGATTCCCGGAGAAATTCAGGTCGCCGAGGGCGACATCGAACTGAATGTTGGCCGCAAACGGCTGACCTTAACCGTCGAAAACAGCGGCGACCGTCCGGTGCAAGTTGGCTCGCATTACCACTTCGCCGAAACCAACCCGGCGCTGCAATTCGACCGCACTGCTGCGCTTGGTTTTCATCTCGACATCGCCGCTGGCACCGCCGTGCGTTTTGAACCCGGGCAATCACGCACGGTCACTTTAGTGCCCTTTGTTGGCAAACGCATTGTCCATGGTTTTCGCGCAGAAGTGATGGGCGCGCTGCCGAAGGAGACCCAATAATGAGTTCGATCGATCGTCAAAGTTACGCCCAGATGTTTGGCCCGACGACGGGTGACAAAGTTCGCCTGGGCGATACCGATTTATGGATACAGGTGGAAGCCGATCACAGTCATTATGGCGACGAAGTAAAATTCGGCGGCGGTAAAGTCGTACGCGATGGCATGGGCCAGAGCCAGGAAAGCAACGCCACGGCGGTCGACCTAGTGATCACCAATGCACTGGTGCTCGATTACTGGGGCATTGTTAAAGCCGACATCGGTATTCGCGGCGGCCGCATCGAAACGCTCGGCAAAGCCGGTAACCCCGACATCATGGATGACGTCGATATCATCATCGGCCCCGGCACCGAAGTGATCGCCGGTGAAGGCAATATTGTCACCGCTGGCGGCATCGACGCGCACATCCATTTTATTTGCCCGCAACAAATTGAAGAAGCGCTGATGTCGGGCGTGACCACCATGATCGGCGGCGGCACCGGCCCGGCTACCGGCACCAAAGCCACCACCTGCACACCCGGCCCCTGGTACCTCGGCAAGATGCTGCAAAGCACCGATACCATGCCGATGAATTTAGGTTTTCTCGGCAAAGGTAACGGCAGCCAACCGGAGGCTTTGGAAGAGCAAATTATTGCCGGCGCTTGCGGCTTAAAACTGCACGAGGACTGGGGCACCACCCCAGCGGCCATCGACAACTGTTTAAGCGTCGCCGAAAAATACGACGTGCAAGTCGCCATTCATACCGACACCCTGAATGAATCCGGTTTTGTCGATGACACCCTCGGCGCTTTCAAAGACCGAGTGATTCACACCTACCACACCGAAGGCGCCGGCGGCGGTCATGCACCGGATATTATTAAAGCCTGTGCGCGCGCTAATGTGTTGCCATCGTCCACCAACCCGACGCGACCTTATACCGTCAACACCATCGACGAACATCTCGACATGTTGATGGTGTGTCACCACTTGGATGCGCGCATTCCCGAAGACGTCGCCTTCGCCGATTCACGCATTCGCAAAGAAACCATCGCCGCCGAAGATCTGTTTCACGACCTCGGCGCCTTCAGCATGATCGCGTCCGATTCACAGGCCATGGGTCGGGTCGGTGAAGTCATCACCCGCACCTGGCAAACAGCCGACAAGATGAAAAAACAACGCGGTTTACTGGCCGAAGATCTCGACCTCGGCTGCGATAATTTTCGTGCCCGTCGTTACGTCGCCAAGTACACCATCAACCCAGCCATTACCCACGGCATCTCCGCAGATGTCGGCTCCATCGAACCGGGAAAACTGGCCGATCTGGTGCTCTGGAAACCGGCCTTTTTTGGCATTAAACCGGCGATGATTTTAAAAGGCGGCATGATCGCCGCTGCGCCGATGGGCGACCCCAATGCGTCGATTCCTACACCCCAGCCGGTGCACTACCGGCCGATGTTTGGCGCTTATGGTCAGGCAGCGGCACAAACCTCCATCACCTTTGTCAGCCAGGCAGCACTCGATGCCGACATTAGCAAGCAATTAGGTTTAACGCGTCCGTTAGTGGCTTGCAAAAACACGCGCAACATCAGCAAAAGCGATATGAAATTGAACGACTGGCAACCGGATGTCAGCGTCGATCCGCAAACCTATGAAGTACGCGCCGACGGCGAATTGCTGACCTGCGAACCGGCGACCGAGCTGCCATTGGCGCAGCGATATTGTTTGTTTTAGCACAGGCAAAGCCACGGGTTCGGGTGCGACTTCAGTGACCGTCGGCAGCAGGGATGCTGCCGTCGAGCGTCCAGGGAAGGATTTACAGCGTGTCGCTGAAGTCGCACCCGAGCCCGGGGCGGACCAATCACCACAGGACCAAAAAAATGCTCAATATCCATGAACGCTTAGGCACCCAAACCCCAGTCGATTCAGAAGCCGGTATCACCCTGACTTTCGAACAACGCGAGAAAGGACGCCTCAGAGTATTCGCCGATAGCGGCGAAGAAGTGCGTTTGTTTTTAGAACGTGGTCGGCCTTTAGCGGTGGGCGAAATATTAAAAAGCGAATGCGGCCGACACCTGCAAGTAAAAGGCGCACTGGAAGCCACCGTTATTGCGCGTTGCGACGACTGGCTAACCTTCGCCCGCGCCTGTTATCACCTGGGCAATCGCCACACCAAGGTAGAAGTCGGCGAGCGCTGGTTACGCATTCAACCCGACCATGTACTGGAAGACATGTTGCACGGCTTGGGTTTAACCACCGAAGCAGAGATGGCGGTTTTCAATCCTGAATCTGGAGCTTACAGCCATGGTCATCACCACCACTGATGGCAGTTTGTTACGACTGTTGCAGTTGGCAAGCCTGAGTTTACCGGTCGGCGGTTTTTCCTTCTCGCAAGGTCTGGAAAGCGCCATCGAAAACGGCTGGCTGACCGACCGCGACAGCACGCGGGATTATCTCGCGGCGCAGATGAAACTGTCGTTGGCGCGGTTGGATTTGCCCTTATTGCTGCGCGCTTTGAGCGCCAACGAAACTGGCAATCTTGACCAGCTCAGTGAATGGAATGACCTGGCGCTGGCGTGCCGCGAAACCAAAGAATTACGGCTGACCGATACCGCCATGGGCGCTGCCCTGGCAAGGCTGCTGCGCCATCTGGATATGCCACTGCCCTTTGCTCCGGCGGCCGAGCTGAGCTTTGTCACCGCCTTTGCCATCGCCGCATCGCGCTGGGGCATTAACGCTCAGGCGGCCGCGTTCGGCTACAGCTGGGCCTGGCTGGAAAATCAGGTCGCAGCAGCAACAAAACTGGTGCCCTTGGGCCAGACCGATGCGCAGAAATTACTCGGCGAATTACAGCAGGAAATACCGGCCGCACTGGCTACAGCAGAGAGCATAGCCGACGACGCCATTGGCGCCGGCTTGCCTGCGCTCGCCATTGCCAGTGCACAACACGAACATCAATACAGTCGACTGTTTCGATCTTAAGGAGACAAAAATGAGCCAGAACAAACAAACCTTACGCGTCGGTGTCGGCGGCCCGGTCGGCTCCGGGAAAACCGCTCTGTTGCGTTCGCTTTGCGCCGCCTTGCGCGAGCACTACGACATCGCCGTGGTCACCAACGACATCTACACCCGCGAAGACGCCGACTTTCTAACGCGCCATGAAGCGCTCGATGCCGATCGCATTTTGGGTGTCGAAACCGGCGGCTGCCCACACACCGCCATTCGTGAAGATGCGTCGATGAATTTGGCGGCCATCGACGAACTGGTGGCACGACACGGAGCACTCGATGTCGTTTTCGTAGAAAGCGGCGGCGACAATTTAAGCGCCACCTTCAGCCCGGAATTATCCGACTTCACCGTCTATGTGATCGACGTTTCCGCCGGCGACAAAATTCCGCGCAAAGGCGGACCGGGCATCACCAAATCCGACTTGTTGATCATCAATAAAACCGACCTGGCGCCGCTGGTTGGGGCTGACCTCGATGTCATGGATCGCGATGCCAAAAAAATGCGCGGCGACAAACCCTTTGTGTTCTGCAACCTCAAAAAAGCCGAAGGTTTAGACGCTGTTATCGACATCATCGTGCGCGAAGGCATGCTCGAATCGAAAACCCTGCCACCGGCGCAGGCCGTTGTATAAATCCAGGAGAAACATCATGAAAACTCTGCTTCGAATCAGTCTGACTTTAGCCGCGGTTTTGCCATCGCTGGCACTGGCACACAGCGGCCATGGTGAAGCCAGTTTGGCGTCCGGTTTTGGGCATCCGCTCGGTGGTTACGATCATCTGCTGGCAATGATCGCCGTGGGTATCTGGGCGGCTTACTTAGGTGGTTCGGCACGCTTCTGGGTACCGGCCAGCTTTGTAGTGGCGTTGCTGTTTGGCGGCGCTTTGGGTATGGCAGGATTGAGCCTGCCGGCCATGGAACCGATGATTCTCGCGTCCAGCGTTGTCATCGGTTTGGCGTTGGCACTGGCCGGACGCGTACCGACTGTTCTAGCTGCCGCCGGCTGTGGTTTATTCGCCGTCTTTCATGGCTTAGCGCATGGCCTGGAAATGCCTACCCATGGCAGCGCCGTTGGCTACGCAGTCGGCTTTGCTCTGGCCACCGCCCTGTTGCATCTGGCAGGCCTCGCCAGTGGCGCACTCAGCCAGAAACTGGCGGGTCGAAAACTGGAGCCTTGGGCCGGCGCTGCCATCGCTTTACTGGGCGCCAGCCTGAGTGTTGGCTGAAAATTATCGGCCTGCCGCGCCCAGGCGGGCCACTTTTTCCAGCCAGCGCTGGCGTTGTTTCTCAGTGGATTTCACCACCGGACCAAAGCTGGTTACCCGCACCGGTTTGATACCACAAAACTCCATGGTCGCGGTTTTCAACAACCGCACACCCGGTTTTTTCAGCACCAGACGATCGTACCAGATGGGCGTATCCATGGTCAGAATCAAGCGTGCACTGCGGCCGGTTAACAGGCGATCAGGTAGCAACGAATTGGGACGGTATTTAAAGCCGAAGCCAGGGTGCAGTGCCCGGTCGAATAAGCCTTTTAATTTCGCCGGAGGACCACCCCACCAGATGGGTGCGACTACAACCCAATGATCGGCCCACTGTAATTCCGTCTGGAATATTTCCAGATCGGTCTCCAAAGGCTGGACTCGATCATAGCCTTCCATCAGATCCGGCTCGAAATCCATCTCACCGATATTCAGTTGATGCACGTCGTGCTGCGCTTTGGCAGCACTGACGTAGCGCTCGGTCAGGGCCCGGCTCAGACTGTCGGTTTTCGGGTTGCCATTTAACACCAGTATTTTGCGACTCATCATCATTACTCCTCAAACAATGAACCGTCAGTCTGGCGTCTGCCCCTAAGGGCAGAGTCAAGCTTCAGTACACCGTTGCCAATCGTTCAGGCATTGATTGATGGCCTTGAGTGATTGTTGGCGTTGCTGGATGTCATCGAGCAAGGCCTGACGTTTGCGCTGCAGCAAGGCGGCAACGCCAGTCGAATACGGCGCTTTTGGATCGACCGGCCCAGCGCTGCGAATTTCCTTCAATGTCAGCCCCAGCGCCTTGGCCGACTGGATCAGCTCAACGTAATGACGATGCTCATCGCTGTAGTCGCGGTAACGGCCACGTCGTTTTGGCGTTGGCAAAATGCCCAAGCTTTCGTAATGGCGCAGCGCCTTGGGTGTGGTGCCGGTGCGATTGGCGAGTTCTCCGATGTACATCCTGATGCCCTTACTGGTGATAGCTCTATAGTTCAAATGGGGGAGCGCGCGGCGTTTTCCAGTTGGCCGAGGCTTATTGCGAAAACGGTTTTAACTCAACCTGATGGGCGGCTTCCAGGGCTTGCGCCACTTGTTGTTCAAAACCGCTATCGGTCAGGCTTTGCAAGGCCGCCGCACTCACGCCCTGATAACCGATCAGCGCATCGACCATGGCGGTCGGGTCGGTGCCTTCATGCAACAACAGCTCACTGCCACCGGCCAGCGTATGCAAGACGGCATCGAGCGCGAGGTCATCAGCCAAACCCTGAGCTTTAGCGTGAGCCAACATGGCTCTGCCCAGCAAAGCCGGCAGCGCCGGACCGGGGCCAGACAAGGCTGCCAGATAACTGAAGGCCGCTTGCGTTGGCACTTCACGCGCCCTGCCACAGCTGGACAGCAGATGCTGCACGTCCCGGCGGTCTGCTTGCGACACCGCTTCGCTTGCCCACCAAGGATAAAACGCCCGGCCGATTTCGGCGGCGGCATTGGGCATGGCGCGCACGATGCGGTCGGTCCTCAGCTGCTGTGATAATTCAGCAGCGTCGGTCATCGCCAGCAAAGAAATCACTGTTTTGCCCTGAGCATTGACGCTCAGCGCAGATAAATCCTGCGGACGAATCGACAGCACAAGCAGATCGGCCATATCGACCAATTGCTGGTTATCGGTGGTGATCTCCACACCTGGCCAGTCGGCATAAACGGCTGCTTGCGGTGAGCGCGACGAAAGGATCAGTTGGCTGGGTTCAATCAGCCCTCGCGTTAACACTGCCCGGCCCAGCGAACGACCCATCCAGCCGAAACCACCGATAATGCCGAGGCGTTGATGATTTTGCATTTGCCAATCCTCTGCAAAGCTGGGAATTTATGGCGACCGACCAACAGCCTGGAGCCGATCATGACTGACATTCAATACCCGCTTAAGGGTTCGTGCCAATGCGGCAGCATCACCTATGAACTGGCCGAGCCACCACTAAAAGTGATTGCCTGTCATTGCCGCCAGTGCCAGAAGCTATCGACCAGTGCGTTTAGCGTAACAGCTATGGTAAAAGCCAGCGCGCTTACCGTTCATGGCGAACTGAAATTCTGGGAGCGCAAAGCCGACAGCGGCAATATAAATGGTGCTGCCTTCTGTCCCAATTGCGGCAACCGCCTCTACCATTTCAACCCGGCTGACCCGGAGCACATCAAACTCAAACCCAGCACATTAGAAGACACCCGAGTGATTCAACCAACGATGCATGTTTGGGTGAGCGAAAAGCAAGATTGGTTTGAAATTCCCGAAGGTGTGCCGACGGTTGAACGCCAGAATTGAACGGCATTTTTATCGCAAAATAACGCCGCTCTGGGTTCACCATTGAGCGGCATTCCACATTTTTAAGCCCTCGATACCGCATCCTGCGGTATTCAATTCCCTCGCTAACAAACTGAGACTGAGCCCTCCTGTTAAACCATACAAGGGGGCCACCGTGCGCGGTCTGATCTGCAATTCTTACTGGGTAGTTTTTATAACGCTGTCCGTCTTAGGACTGACCGGTTGTAATTCAGAAAGCGGCGGCACTACCTCCGATGATGGTGGCACCGCCTCCTTACCTACCGTCGACACCATGCCTTGCAACGGCGGCATCTGTACACTCAACAGTGGGGTCGTTGTGGGGGACGCCGAAGCCAGGGTGGTTGTCGCGAATCTCGCTCAGGGCAACGTCATTCTTAAAACCCAGAACTCAGAAGTGCTGACGCTGTTAAGCCCCATTCAGTGGAGCAGTCATCGTTCGTTAACCTTACAGGCGGACAACGACATTGAGTTATTCGGCGGCATCAGCGCGAGCCAGGGAAAACTGATCATCGATAACCCCGGGCACGACTACCATTTGCGCAAGCCAGTGGATTTATCGGCCGGCCAAAACTTTCGAGTGAACGGTGATGAATACACCGTCATCACATCGCTCGGCCAACCTGGCTCAACCACCGGTACCGACCTGCAAGGCATCAGTGGCAACCTGAATAATAACTATGCCCTTGGCAGTAATATTGATGCATCGACAACCAGCAGTTGGAATTCAGGTGAAGGTTTCTCTCCCATTGGCAATGCTGATGATAGCGATACAACCTTTTCAGGCTCATTGAATGGTTTAGGGCACGTGATTCGAAATATTCACATTGATAGATCCGAAGACAACTACGTTGGTCTTTTCTCCGGGATGATAGACGCCTCCTTGATACACCTGGCTCTGGAGAATATTCAGGTACAAGGTTATAGCTCAGTGGGTAGTTTCGCTGGTAGCATTGAAGACTCCAAGGTTACCCAGGTCTGTGTTATTGGTGGAACAATAACCGCCTTTTCAGATAACGCAGCTGGGTTGGTTGGAAGCAGTTACGGAGACAGTGTCATCGTCGATAGCTGCATCCTCGGTACCGCTATATACGCCGATCACAGTGTTGGAGGAATGGTTGGATACAACAATCATAACTTGACGGTTGAAGATAGCTACGCATTTCATTTGAACTTGACTGACGAAGATGGTGCCTCGGAAATTGGCTTCATAACTGCCCGAGATGAAATCGCAGCGCCAACGGTAATAAATAGTCTAGTTCATCGTATATCTTCAACACCGACCAATCCTAACAACGATTCCGGCCGTACACCATTGACAGGAAGCGAACTCGGAAATCTTTCAACTTACCAAAATGTATCTTGGGATATTTCAACTGACCCAGAAAGCAATAGCCTTTGGTATTTAGACAAAACCTACGCTCGGAAAGTACCCGCCATGTTACGCATCTTTGAATTTGATTTAACCGACTACTTACACGACGATTAGTCACAGATTCTTCGCCGCGATAATTAGTTGAGATTGTTTTGAATAAGACTACGTTCAATTGGCTGTTTAACGTATTAACTTGCGAAAGCCCAATTGTTTGAACAGAAACTATACTGAGGAATACCACATCCTGCGGTATTCCTCTTTCCCCTCTTAAACTCAACACTGACGACTCTAATATTGCTTGCAACAGCGGAGAGCCGTCATGCGCAGTTTGTTTTTTAAATGGGAATTCTATCTGGCCCTGTTTGCACTGGGATTGGCCGGTTGTAATTCAGAAACGGGCGGCGGTGGCTCTTTACCCACAGTCGATACCATGCCTTGCAACGGCGGCATCTGTACACTCAACAGTGGTGTTGTTGTGGGGGACGCCGAAGCCAGGGTGGTTGCCGCCAATCTCGCTCAGGGCAACGTCATTCTTAAAACCCAGAACTCAGAAGTGTTGACGCTGTTAAGCCCCATTCAGTGGAGCAGTCGTCGTTCGTTAACCTTACAGGCGGACAACGACATTGAGTTATTCGGCGGCATCAGCGCGAGCCAGGGCAAACTGATCATCGATAACCCCGGGCACGACTACCATTTGCGCAAACCGGTGAATTTATCGGCCGGCCAAAACTTTCGAGTGAATGGTGATGAATACACCGTCATCACATCGCTTGGCCAGCCTGGCTCAACCACCGGTACCGATCTGCAAGGCATCAGTGGCAACCTGAATAATAACTACGCCCTCGGCAGCAATATCGATGCATCGGCTACCAGTAGCTGGAACGGCGGCTCTGGGTTTTATCAAATCACGCATCAGACCGATGTTGTTCCATTTACGGGCAAACTCGACGGACTCGGGCATGTCATTCGTAATATCACTATCAACAGGCCAACCTTTAGTTATGTGGGACTCTTCGCTGCGCTGGACAATGCAACAATTCAGCATTTGGCGCTGGAAGATTTTCAAATTACCGGAAACAGCGCTGTGGGTGGTCTGGCTGGAGTGATCGATGGCGCTAACCGCATTGTTCAAAGTTGCATTGTGGGTGGGGAAATCACGGCCCAGAATAATTCAGCGGGTGGATTCATCGGTTACCTAGATGGCGACCTAGACGTCCAAGACAGTTGTTCCTTGGGCACAACCATTCACGCCGACGACAAAATTGGTGGCATGACTGGCTCGAACGGCGGACGTCAACTGACTGTGTCAAAAAGCTATGTGTTTTGGTTAGAAATTGATGACGTCAATCTTGACAGTTTTTTTGATGCACCCAGTGAAGCACCCGCGACTATTACGGTCGAATCTCTTGCCCAATCCGAGGATATCGATAGCGTCCCAGATGGAACGACCAATGTAACCTTTAGCAACCAAAAATCTCTTTCTACTTACAAGAACGTAAACTGGGATATTTCCAGTGATCCGGACGACAGCAGTCTTTGGCTTCTGGACACAACCTATGCCAGGCCGGTACCAGCCATGCTCCGAATATTTAATATAGATCTATCGGACTATTTATTGCCTTCAGGTTGATCGGAAGATCCTGTCCCCACTCAAAAGACACTGACGTCACAACTCACTTTTGGGGACGTCTTTCTGGCTCGTAGCAATACGAGCCGACTTCTCGTAATCGGACTATCGGCTACCGTCACCGCCAATACAATGCCATATACCACATCCTGCGGTATTCCTCTTTCCTCTCTTAAACTCAACACTGACGGCTCTAACATTGCTTGCAACAGCGGAGAGCCGTCATGCGCAGTTTGCTTTTTAAATGGGAATATTATCTGGCCCTGTTTGCACTGGGATTGGCCGGTTGTAATTCAGAATCAGGTGGTGGTGACTCATCCATTCAAACCGAACCTTTCTTTTGCGCCGGTGGCGTATGTTCTCTTGCTCGTGGCGTGGCTTTGAACGAAGAATACGCAGCGACCGTCCAAGACGAACTGGCCTTAGGCAACGTCATCTTAAAAGCCGCCAATGGCAGCCGACTGGTGTTGGACAACGGCATCGAATGGGACGGCAGCCATTCACTGACATTGCAAGCGGACAACGATATCCGCATCAACGGCGGCTTAAGTGCCACGTCCGGAAAACTCATTGTTGATAACCCTGGGCACGATTTTATTCTGGTTCGCCCGGTGCACTTATCCGCCGGCGACAATCTGCGCATTAATGGGGAAGAGTATGTCGTTATTACTGAGTTAGGTGCAGAAGGCTCGGTCACCGGGACGGACTTGCAAGGCATTAATGGTGCCGCGGGTGTTAACTTTGCATTGGGTAGCGATATCGATGCAGATACCACAAAGAATTGGAGTGCGACATCTGGCTTTAAACGAATTAGTCAGAGGATTAGAAATTTTGAAGGATTGGGACATACCATTAGCCAGCTGCAAGTCAATGGTGGTGGAACACAATCCGGAATGTTTGCGTCATTAAGTGACGCGACAATTCGACACTTGGCTTTGGTGAACCAAAGAATTGATCGGGGTTCTCATGTAGGCGGACTGGCCGCTGAAACTTACGGCACAATCACTCTAAAAAGAAGTTGCTTCATTGGAGGACGTGTTTCGGCTGACTATGATGCAGGTGGGTTCTTTGGTCGCGTCGACGAGTCATTATCAATCAGCGATTCCTGCGTTATGGGGACTACCATAAACGCTTTAGAGGATACAGATGTAGCCGGATTTGCTGCTGATGTATCGGGCCGAGCAAGCATCAATAAGAGCTATGCGCTTCAATTATGGTTTACCGGAAATGGCAACGAAGAAGATGCATTTGCAATACCCAATGGCGTTAACGATTCAGTCAATATAGCCAAAAGTTTATTCAAAATTTTTTCCTCCGCGACTGCGATCGTAACTCGCCCAGGCAGCGTAAAGTTGAGTGAAGCAGAAATGTCGCAGTTGCAGCACTACATGAATGCGGGCTGGGATATTTCCACTGACCCCGACGGAAATAGCTTGTGGTATTTGGATGAAACCTCTGACACTCCACCAATGCTTCGGCTGTTTGATGTTGAGTTATCGAACCACTTGCCATCAGATGCCTAACGATCCACCAGCCAGGCATCACCGGGCAACAAACGGTGTCGTTGCAACCAACCCTTCGGATCATCGTGATGGCGCGCGACAAAGCGCGCCAGATCGTTTTCGCTGCAAACTCGTCCGGTAAACACCCGCACATAATCGGCCATGCGGTTTAACCGCTCGCTTAAATTTTCCTGCGTGCGCATCGAGATATAACCAATCTGCGTTAAATAGATCGTCCGCGAGCGAACGTCGGCTTCGCCGTCGGGAAAGTCGTAGCGTGTGAGCATGGCACGCAGCGCCGCCAAACGTTGTTGATCGGCGGCGTCGACGGCCTTTGCTACGGCGGGCGAATGCAACGCCCAATGGCGAATGGCGTATTCAAAATCGGCGTCGAACAGACGCGCATCCAGCCAGCAATCGAACACGTTTAACATGGCTTCGACCACGCTGTCGGCGTAGCGCTCGGTCTGTGTAATCAGCCCTTGGGTGTTGGTGTTTTCCCAGCGTTCTATTAGCTGATCCAACAACGCATCGCGGTCTTTGAAAAACCAGTAAAAGCTGGTGCGTGAAGTATTCAGGGCTTTGGCCAGCGGCTGAATTTTTACCGCCTCAACGCCGGAACGGATCAGTATTTCATAGGCTAGGTTTAGCCAGTCTTCGGCGCGATCCTTGTTGGCACTTTTATTGGCCGTTCTCTCGGTCTGAGCAGTCATGATGTTCCATAAACGACACATGATGTACATCAGTGTCTTACATCTTGACACCTGTGTACAGTCATCGCTAAGTTGGCCGCTCGCCCACCCGAAGCCGAGGCTCGCCATGGCACTCGACCCCTTGTTGCAGCCCTATCAGCTCAAGCATCTGACGCTGAAAAACCGCCTGATGCTGACCGCGCACGAGCCCGCTTACCCGGTCGATGGCATGCCCAAAGAAGCCTATCGCGCTTACCACGTTGAGCGCGCCAAAGCGGGCATCGGCCTGACCATGACCGCCGGTTCCGCCTCGGTCGCCAAAGACAGCCCGCCGGTGTTCAACAACATCCTCGCCTATCAGGATGAAGTTGTACCCTGGTTACGCGACCTGGCCGATGAATGTCACCAATACGGCACGGCGGTGATGATTCAGTTGACGCATCTGGGCCGGCGCACCCGCTGGGACAAAGCCGACTGGTTGCCCACGATCTCTGCCTCCAGCCAGCGCGAAATGGCACACCGCGCCTTCGCCAAACAGGTCGAAGACTGGGACATCGAACGCTTAATCCACGACTACGCCGATGCCGCCGAGCGTATGCAGGCAGCGGGTCTCGATGGCTTGGAATTGCAGGCTTATGGGCATTTGATGGATCAATTCTGGTCTCCGCTGACCAACACGCTCGACGCGCCTTACGGCGGCAACCTCGATAATCGGTTGCGTTTTACCTTTGACGTATTAGCCGCCATTCGCGAACGCGTCGGTGAAAACTTCTTGCTTGGCGTGCGTTATACCGGCGATGAAATGCTCGACGGTGGTTTGAGCGCTGAAGACGGTTTGAGTATTTCGCAGCGTTTAAAAGACAGCGGCCTGGTCGATTTTCTCAACGTGGTACGCGGCCATATTGATACCGATCCTGGCTTGACCGATGTGATTCCGGTGCAAGGCATGCGCAGTGCGCCGCACTTGGAATTTGCGGGTGAAATTAAAAAACACACCGATTTCCCGACTTTCCACGGTGCCAAAATTCAAGACATCGGCACCGCCCGGTACGCCATCGAAACCGGCAAAGTCGATGTGATCGGTATGACCCGCGCACACATGGCCGACCCGCATATCGTGCGCAAATTATTGGCCGGGCAAGAAGACCGCATTCGACCTTGCGTGGGTGCGAACTATTGTCTGGATCGGATCTACCAGGGCGGCGCGGCTTACTGCATTCACAATGCCGCCACCGGTCGCGAAACGACGATGCCGCACGATATCGAACCGGCCAACATGCAGCGCAAAGTTGTGGTGATCGGTGCTGGTCCGGGTGGTTTGGAAGCGGCACGCGTGGCCGCCGAACGCGGTCACACCGTTATTGTGATGGAAGCGATGAGCGACGCCGGCGGGCAAATTCGGCTGACTGCGCAAAGCGAACGCCGCCGCGAAATGATCGCCATTGTGGATTGGCGTGTGGCTGAGTGTGAACGACTTGGCGTCGAGTTTCGTTACAACTGTTGGGCCGAAGCGGACGAGGTTATGGCCGAAAATCCGGACGTCGTGATTGTCGCCACCGGCGGTTATCCGATTGACGACCAACCAACGCTTGGGCACGAATTAACGATCTCGGCTTGGGATATTTTGTCGGGTCACGTCAAACCGGCCGCCAGGGTTTTGTTGTTCGATGAGGCCGGTGATCACCCCGCTCTGCAAGCCGCCGAAATCATAGCCGCCAGTGGCGCGGAATTGGAAATCATGACACCGGATCGCAGCGTGTCGCCGGAAATTATGGCGATGAATCTGGTGCCCTATATGCGTGCTTTACAGCGTGAGAATGTTCGCTTTACCCCGACCTATCGACTGACTTCGGTCGAGAAAAATGGTGCGGAATTAGTCGCGACGGTGGGCAGTGATTATCTGTCGTTAAGCCAACATCGGACCGTCGATCAAGTGGTGGTTAATTACGGTAACCGGCCGCTGGCTGATCTGTATTTCGATTTAAAACCGCACTCATCGAACGGCGGCGCGGTCAATTACGATGCGTTAATTGCCGGTGAAATTCAGGAAGAAATTCGTAACGACGCGGGCACCTTTCAACTGTTCCGCATTGGCGATGCCGTATCGTCGCGCAATACTCATGCGGCGATTTACGATGCGCTGCGCTTGGTAAAGGATTTATAGCCTCCGTTATTTCTGCGCCGGTGGCACTAGAAAATTCTGATGCGTCGGTGCATCGAGAATGTCGCTGCTGCTGTCGTCTTTCAGTTTGACGCCGGAAAAACCGAGCTTTATGGCTTCGCGCATCAACCAGCACAAACGACGACTGGCTTCGGCAAAGGCCAAGCCTGCCGGGCGAATGTTGGATAGGCAATTGCGGTCGGCATCGGAGCTGCCAACACGGGCGTGAAAGGTGTAGTAAATACCCAGGCTGTCGGGTGAACTCAAGCCTGGGCGTTCGCCGACCAGCAAGACGATATGCTCGGCACCGGTACGTTCGGCGATGTCGTCGCCAATGGCGACACGGCCTTGGTCGACGCGGCACACCAATGCGCAATCGAGACCCAAGGTATGTAGGTCCGGCACCAATTGCTGCACCATGGTTGGCGCTTGATTTTCGATGGCGGTGCTCGATAAACCATCAGCAATCACAATCACCACCCGGGGGGCTGCATTGGTTTCGCGCCAACGCATCAAAGCCGTCACCGATTTCTGGTCCAGTTTTCGTCCCAGATCGGGGCGCTGCAAATACTGGTTTCGATCCAACGCCTGGCTGTGCAAAGCCAACAGGGCCACACCCATTTTTTCGACGGCGGTGTCGACGCCCGACCAATCAATCGGCCGCTTCACCGCATCGCGCGCAGCGGCGTGCGCGAGCTGAAATTCAAGATGATGCTGCGTTGGCAAACTGACGCCACTGCGGCCCAGGCCGATGCGCGCATCGGTGTATTCACGCAATCGTTGCCAGCGGTTTTCTTGCACGGTTTTGGGTGCATCCGACATCAGAAATCGTTCCCCAAGGTCTCCTGAAACGCGGCGGGTAATTGGTCGCCCACCGCCAATTTCCCTGCGTCTGAAAAGATGCCCATACGTTGCAACCAGGCGTCGAATTCTGGTGCCGGTTGTTTGTTCAACACCTCGCGCACATAGAGCGCATCGTGAAAACTGGTGGTCTGGTAATTGAGCATGATGTCGTCGCTGCCGGGAATGCCCATGATGAAGTTGACCCCGGCCACGGCCAATTGCGTCAGCAGCATGTCCATGTCGTCTTGGTCGGCATCGGCGTGGTTGGTGTAGCAGATGTCGCAGCCCATGGGTACGCCCAATAATTTGCCGCAGAAATGATCTTCCAAACCGGCACGAATAATCTGCTTACCATTGAATAAATATTCCGGGCCGATAAAACCGACCACGGTGTTGACCAACAACGGGTCGAAGGCACGCGCTACCGCATAAGCACGCACTTCGCAGGTTTGCTGATCGACATTGTGGTGCGCGTTGGCGGAAAGCGCACTGCCCTGGCCGGTTTCAAAATACATAACGTTATTGCCGACCGTGCCGCGTTTTAATTCGAGCGCGGCTTGATGCGCTTCAGCCAGTAACGCCAGATCAATACCAAAACTTTGGTTGGCTTTTTCGGTACCGGCAATCGACTGAAACACCAAGTCGACCGGCGCACCTTTTTGCATCGCCTGTACATGGGTACTGACGTGGGTGAGTACGCAAGACTGGGCGGGAATGTCGTAATGCTGGATGACGTCATCGAGCATTTTCATCAACGTCATCACCGCTTGCGGGCTATCGGTGGCCGGGTTAATACCGATTACTGCATCGCCGTTGCCGTAGAGCAAACCATCGAGCACGCTGGCGGCAATACCGGCCGGGTCATCGGTGGGATGGTTCGGTTGCAAGCGGGTGGACATCCGGCCTGGCAAGCCAATGGTGTTTCGAAAGGCCGTGGTTACCTGGCATTTTTGCGCCACCAGAATCAGATCCTGGATGCGCATGATCTTACTGACGGCGGCGACCATTTCCGGCGTCAAACCCGGTGCCAGTTTTTTTAGACTGTCGGCCTGGGCGGCATCGGACAACAACCAGTTGCGGAATTCGCCAACGGTTAACGACGATACCGGTGCCATGGCATCGACGTCATGAGAATCAACAATCAGACGGGTGACTTCGTCATTTTCGTAGGGGATAACGGCGTCGTTCAAAAATGTCTTCAGTGGCAAATCCGCCAGCGCCATTTGCGCAGCAACACGCTGCTCGGCCGACTCAGCAGCGATGCCCGCAAGTTGATCGCCCGAACGCAAAGGTGTGGCTTTGGCGAGTAAGGTTTTTAAATCGTTGAACCGCCAACGGGTGCCGTAACAATCGAATGAATAAGACGCCATGACATTGCCTTGTTAAATAAAAACGCCGGAGTGGGAACTCCGGCGATTCGAGCCCAGGTGTTTAGTCCTGGTAATCAATATAGCTGTGGTTTTCGTGATGGAAGGTGGAAACGATCACCCCCACCGTCACGATCACCGAGAGTACAAAAATACCAAACACAACTGCGGGTTGATCGGCGTAGGTGAAGACGGCTTCAGCGCCGTCCCAAGTAGTAATAGGGCTTGCCATGATGTTGTCTCCTTATGCTGTGACAGAACCGGTCATTCCCGGTTGAATTTTACCGGCCGCAGGGACCGCTTCCGGGTAGGCTTCCAGCGGCACTTCGACCAAATCCAGACCGGCGATTTCCGCTTTCGGCGGCACGCGCAACACCCCGAATTTCGCCATGATGTAACTCAATACAAAGCCGGGAATAAAGCCCAATGCGGCCATCACACCAGCGCTGGCCAGTTGACCAAAGAAGCTGACGTCTGGGCCATTGACGTTCGGATAGCCGGAGAAAATGCCCATGGCGACGATGCCGATTAAACCACCCACACCGTGCACCGAAAACGCGCCCACGGCGTCGTCGAGTTTGAAGCGTTTGGTGATGAACTTGTCGGCCATCGGAGTGACCACGCCGCCGATGATGCCGAGCAAAAACGCCAAAGGCGGATAGTAAATATCCAAACCCGGTGCGGCGGAGAAAATACCGGCCAGGGCACCCGACATCATCCAGAACGGCTGACGGGTAATACAGTAAGAACCGATGATGCCACCGGAGAAAGCCATCAGCGTATTAAAGCTGACCGATGACAAGGTGGTTGGATTACCGAAGATCGTCGTCCACTGCGCGCCGGTGTTGTAAATGATGCAACCGCCGAGGAAACCGAAGAAGCCGACGATGATCAACATCAAACCGATAATACTCATCGGCGCGCTGTGACCTTTAATCATCACCGGCGTACCGTCGGGCGCAAAGCGTCCAATGCGCGGACCCAGATTGATGATCACACCCAGCGCAAAGAAACCGGCGACCATATGCACACAACCAGCGGCGCCAAAATCGTGGAAGCCCCACTTTGTGGTCAGCCATCCATCGGGGTGCCAACCCCAGGCCGCGCCCAGAATCCACACGCCGGAACCGAGCACAATGGCCAGAATAATAAAGGCACTCATGCGAATTCGTTCAATCACTGCGCCGGAAAAAATCGACGCTGTGGTGGCGGCAAAAAGCACGAAAGCGCCCCAGAAAATTCCGGTGCCGTTATCGATCAGGTTGGGCCCCATGGCCGACGACCAGGGAACGCCACCGGCGCCTGCTTCAAAGTCGGGCATAAAGCCGCCGTACATGGCGAGATAAATCCACCAGCCGAAAAAGAAAAAGGTTGGGATGATAAAAGCAAAGGCGAGGATGTTTTTCACTCCTGACGCCAGCGCATTTTTCAGCCGTGACGCACCCATTTCATAAGCGAGAAATCCCGCGTGAATAATGACCATCAGCCCTGTACACCACCAATAAAAAACTTCCATATTGATGGTGCCGGACATTTCGATCATCGCCTGTAATTGTTCCGGGGTCAGTGCCATTTCCGTCATACCGAGTTCCTTTTGTGTGAGCACGGTGAGGACACACCGCCAATGCTTACGACCGACAGCCGAGCAAAGCAATAACTGCGCCCTGGATTAAAAAGCGGTTAGAAAGCAAACACTTAAGCTTTTCCCGGGTCGCCAATGCACAGCTTCAGGCACTAGGGTGAACCCTGATCGAATGGCTCTGGCGCCTTTGCAGTGCATAACTTTGATGATTGGCGTGTAAAGGCTGTTATTTTCGATTTGAGCAACGGGATCAGGCAGTGACCCGCTTGCACGCAAATCGATGCCAGCCAACCACTTTGTGAAAGCGTTCACCAATCTGGACGCCCTTCCAGGGGTTGGCTATTCTCAATGGCCGTTGAACACTGAACGATGCTGGTCACTGTTAGATTGCGCGCTGAGCCGATAACAGTCACCGCCCTACGCTTTGGAGCTTGCGTTCGATGAATTTGCTTTGGATACCACTGTTAACCCTGATCGGCACAGTGGTTCCGCCGCTGACCATTCGCTTTGGTCGTAGTGCCTGTGCTTTTTTCACTGCTCTATTGCCTGCGGCGGCGCTGGCTTTGGTGTTGTCCAATCTGCCCGCGGTTTTTGCCGGTGAAACCCTGGTTTCAACCATCGACTGGGTGCCGCTGCTGGGCCTGTCGGTATCGGTACATTTGGATGGCCTGGCCTTGCTGTTTGCCATCCTGGTGCTGGGCATTGGCCTGCTGATCATTCTCTACGCCCGCTATTACCTGTCCGAACAGGATTCGATGGGCCGCTTCTACGCCTATCTGATTCTGTTTATGACCGCCATGCTCGGCATCGTGGTGTCGCACAACCTGATTCAGATGTGGGTGTTCTGGGAACTGACCAGTTTGTCGTCCTTCCTGTTGATCAGTTTCTGGCATTACAAGACCGAAGCCCGCAAAGGCGCGCGCATGGCGCTGACGGTCACCGGCATGGGCGGCCTGGCGCTGCTGGCCGGCGTGCTGTTGATCGGCAAAATTGTTGGTAGTTATGAACTGGGCGATGTGCTCGCCAGCGGCGATCTGCTGCGCGACCACGCTGCCTACCCGATCATCATTGCGCTGGTGTTGCTCGGTGCCTTCACCAAGTCGGCGCAGTTCCCTTTCCACTTCTGGCTGCCCCATGCGATGTCGGCGCCGACACCGGTCAGCGCTTACCTGCATTCGGCCACCATGGTCAAAGCCGGCATCTTTTTGATGGCGCGCTTTTATCCGGTACTGGCCGGCACCGACCTGTGGTTTTTGGTGGTCAGCCTGACCGGTTTGCTGACTATGTTGCTCGGCGCTTACACCGCCTTGCTCAAACACGACCTGAAAGGTTTGCTGGCCTATTCGACCGTCAGTCATCTGGGTTTGATCACCCTGTTGCTAGGCATGGGTTCGGATCTGGCTGCGGTGGCGGCCGTGTTTCATATCATTAACCACGCGGCCTTTAAGGCGTCTTTGTTTATGGCCGCAGGCATCATTGACCACGAATCCGGCTCGCGCGATATGCGTCAGCTAAACGGCCTGTGGAAGTACATGCCCTATACCGCGACGCTGGCGATGGTGGCCGCCGCGGCGATGGCCGGGGTGCCGTTATTGAATGGTTTCCTGTCCAAGGAGATGTTCTTCGCCGAAACGCTGCACCAAAGCTCGCTCGGTTCGTTAAGCTGGATGATTCCGGTGCTCGCGACCATCGGCGCTGGCTTCTCGGTGGCCTACTCGCTGCGCTTTATTCACGATGTGTTCTTCAACGGCGAGCCGATCGATCTGCCCAAAACCCCGCACGAGCCACCACGTTACATGCGCTTGCCGGTGGATGTGCTGGTCGCACTCTGTTTGCTGATTGGCATCTGGCCGGCGCTGCTGGTCGGTGATTTGTTGGCCTCGGCGTCGCTGGCGGTAATCGGTGGCGATAAGCTGCCCTACTACGGCCTCTATATCTGGCACGGCTTTAATCTGCCGCTGCTGATGAGCGGCCTGGCCATGGCCGGTGGCGCTTACGTCTATATCAATCGCCATAAATTGTTTCAGTTCCAGGCGCAGTTCCCTGAGGCCAATGCCAGCTTGATCTTCGATAACAGCGTCAAATGGTTGATGCGCAAGTGCGCCGCCATCCAGG
This sequence comes from Saccharospirillum sp. HFRX-2, assembly GCF_043196805.1. Taxonomy (NCBI): domain Bacteria; kingdom Pseudomonadati; phylum Pseudomonadota; class Gammaproteobacteria; order Oceanospirillales; family Saccharospirillaceae; genus Saccharospirillum; species Saccharospirillum sp. HFRX-2. The sequence goes on along the minus strand of NZ_JBEBMU010000001.1, from coordinate 722,701 downwards.
GCTGGTTCGATAACGGTTCGCTGCAACGCTACACCTTCTTCCTGGCGGTGCTGGCGCTGATTCTGATGGCCGCGCCGCTGTTTAACCTCAACGCTACTGCTGGTTTGAAACCGCAGATTCCGATCGATGCCGTCATGCTCTCCGGCGCGGCTCTGCTGGCGTTCTGTTCGCTGGCGACCATCATCTGGCATCGCCAGCGACTGGTGGCGCTGCTGATGCTGTCGGTGGTGGGGCTGATCGTGTCGCTGGCCTTTGCGCTGTTCTCGGCACCGGATTTGGCGCTGACCCAGCTGTCGGTTGAGGTGGTGACCATCATTCTGCTGTTGCTGGCGCTCTACTTCCTGCCACAGAACACGCCCAAGGAATCGTCGCCGCGTCGAGTGGCGCGCGACTTGTCGATAGCAGCGCTGATCGGTGGTGTCATCGGCACACTGAACTACGCCCTACTGACCCGGCCACTGGACAGCATCTCCGATTATTTCCTCGCCAACGCCAAAGAAGGCGGCGGTGGCACCAATGTGGTCAACGTCATTCTGGTCGACTTCCGCGGCTTCGATACACTCGGCGAGATTACTGTGCTCGGCATTGCTGCTCTGGGTATCTACAAGCTGATCTCGCGCATGCGGTTGTTCAAACCGACCGGCGATTCCAGCGGTCGTCCCTGGGCTGAAGACAAGCATCCGATGATGCTGGCGGTGATCTCCCAGGGCTTGTTGCCACTGGCGCTGCTGGTCTCGGCCTATATTTTCCTGCGTGGTCACAACCTGCCTGGCGGTGGCTTTATCGCCGGTCTGATCACCTCCATTGCGCTGATTCAGCAGTACATCGCTCACGGTGTCGACTGGGTTAAAGACCGGCTCAAGCTGGATTACCAGAAGGTGATTGGCAGTGGTCTGTTGATCGCTGTGCTGACCGGTCTGGGCGCCTGGATCTGGGACCGGCCGTTCCTGACCTCCTGGCACGATTACCTCTACTGGCCAATCATCGGCAAGTTTGAAGTCGCCAGCGCCATGGCCTTCGACCTGGGCGTCTACCTGACTGTCGTCGGTGCCACCTTGCTGATCCTTGCCAACCTGGGCCAGCTCACCACCGGTGAGCGCGCCCGCGAGACGGAGCATCAATAATGGAAGCGGTATTCGCTTTTTGCGTCGGTTTGATGACCGCCTGCGGTGTCTTTCTGACCTTGCGCGGACGCACCTTTCCGGTGGTCGTCGGCATTACGCTGTTGTCCTACGCGGTCAACCTCTTCTTGTTTTCCAGTGGTCGTTTAACCATTAATGGCGCGCCGATTCTGGGCAACGGCAGTTACGCCGACCCACTGCCGCAAGCGCTGGTGTTGACTGCCATCGTCATCGGCTTTGCGATGACCGCCTTTGTGGTCATCCTCGCCATTCGCGCCCGCGCCGACCTGGGTAACGATCACGTCGACGGCACCAACCCGCCTTCGGAAGAACCCGCCAGTGCGGTCGCCGACAAGGAGAAGCGTTGATGTCTCATCTGCCGATCCTGCCCATCCTGATTCCGCTGTTGATGGGCACTCTGATGTTGCTGCCGCCGCTCGGTGGGGGTATTCGCCGTCAGCGCACCACCAGCGTGATCAGCCTGCTGGTGTTGATCGCAGCGGCTTTCCTGCTGCTCCAGCAAAGTCTGATTCAAAGCCAGATTTATGTACTCGGTGACTGGCGTCCGCCGTTCGGCATCATCCTGGTGGCTGACCGTCTGTCGGCACTGCTGGTGTTGCTGACCTCGGTGCTGGCGTTCGGCGCATTGCTCTATTCCCTGGCTGGCGACGACAACAAGGGCAAGTATTTCCATTCGCTGTTTATGTATCAGTTGATGGGCATCAACGGCGCCTTTCTGACCGGCGATATTTTCAACCTCTTCGTCTTCTTCGAAGTGCTGCTGATCGCCTCTTACGCTTTGTTGATTCACGGCGGCGGTAAACAGAAAACCCAGGCCAGCGTGCATTACGTCACTCTGAACCTGATCGGCTCGGCGTTCTTTCTGTTCGCTCTGGGCATTCTGTACGGCACGTTGGGCACGCTGAACATGGCCGATATGGCGTCGCGTGCGGCCGGCCTGTCACCGAGCATGCGCATTCTGGCGCAGACCGGGGTGCTGTTGCTGCTGCTGGTGTTTGGTCTGAAAACCGCCATGCTGCCGTTGCATTTCTGGCTGCCGCGCACCTATTCGGTCGCCAGCGCGCCGGTAGCGGCGCTCTTTGCCATCATGACCAAGGTGGGCATCTACGCCATCTTCCGCATTCACACCGTCGTCTTTGGCGCTGGTGCGGGCGAACTGGCATTCGTTGCCGTGCCGTGGATCTGGCCGCTGGCCATCGGCACCATCGTGGTAGCGTCCGTCGGTGCGCTGGCAGCACCGACGCTGCGTTTGCTGATCGCCAATCTGGTGCTGATCTCCGCCGGCACGCTGCTGCTGGCGATTGTCTTGCTGAACCCCGAGGCCTTTATCGCCGGGCTCTATTATCTGGTACACACCACCTTGGTGACCGGCGCGCTGTTTTTGCTGGCGGATCTGATTGCCACCCAGCGCGGCCAGGCGTCAGACCGCTTTGTCGTCAGCCGACCCATGGCGCAAGCACCGATTCTGGGCGCGCTGTTCTTCGTGGCCGCGGTCACCGTGGTCGGCCTGCCACCGCTGTCCGGCTTTATCGGCAAAGCCCTGCTGCTGCAGGCCGCCGATACCGCCACCACCATGGCCTGGGTGTGGAGCACTATCCTGCTCAGCAGTCTGGCCGTTATGGTGGCGCTGTCGCGCGCTGGTACCAACCTGTTCTGGCACTTGTCGGGTTCCAAACCCAGCAGTGAAACAGCCGCGCCAGTGCAACTGGCGGCGGTTATTTTACTGTTGCTGGCATCGCCGCTGCTGGTCATTTTCGGTGGTTCCGCGACCGAGTTTGCCGCTGGCGCCGTGGCGCAGATGGAAGCCATCTATCCCGATGTCCAGCCGCTGCTGGAAGGAGGTCGCTGATGAACCGCCTGTTGCCCCATCCCTTCCTGAGTCTGATTCTGTTCGTGGTCTGGTTGCTGTTGAACAACTCCATCGCGCCTGGTCATATTCTGTTAGCCGCGATTCTGGCGTTGGTGATTCCAAAGCTGACCACACCCTTGCAAAAAACCCATCCAACCTTGCGTAAACCGGTATTGGCAGCGCGCTATGTACTGATGCTGTTGTGGGACATTGTGTTGTCCAACGTCGAGGTGGCCATTCAGGTGCTCGGTCCGCTGCGCAAACTGAATCCGGGTTTTATTGTGATTCCTCTGGATACCACCGAGCACCTGCCGGTGACCTTGCTGGCTTCCAGTATTTCGCTGACACCCGGTACCGTGAGTGTTGAGGTGAGCAAAGATCGCAGCCATCTCTATGTGCATGTGTTGAACCTGGATGACGAAGCTAAGACCATCGCCACCATCAAGCAACGCTACGAAAAACCGCTCAAGGAGATGTTCGGATGCTGACCCTGATCATCCTGATTTGTTGCGCCCTGGTCGGGGTTGCGCTGCTGCTGAATCTGTATCGGCTGATCCAGGGGCCGAGCGTGCTCGATCGCATTCTGGCGCTCGACACCATGTACATTAATTCCATCGCGCTGATCGTCTTGCTGGGGCTGTTTTTCGGCTCACCACTGTACTTCGAAGGCGCCCTGCTGATTGCCATGCTCGGCTTCGTCAGCACCGCTGCGCTGTGCAAATATCTGTTGCGCGGCGACATCATCGAATAACGCAAAGGACGGATTAGCACCATGAATGCTGTTACCGAATGGATCGTAGTAGCGCTGCTGCTGCTGGGCTCGATTTTTCTGCTGGTCGGCTCCATCGGCCTGGCACGGCTGCCGGATTTTTTCACTCGCCTGCACGCCCCGACCAAGGCATCAACGCTGGGTATTGGCGGGGTGTTGATCGCATCCTGTATTTATTTCAGCTTCGATCAGAACGGTTTGAGCGTGAAAGAACTGGTGATCACCTTGTTCCTGTTGATCACCGCGCCAATCACCGCGCACATGCTGGCCAAGGCGGCGCTGCATCAGGACAGCGAACCGCTGGAACGCACGCGTAATACCGACCTCACACAACAAGCCAAAGAACGCGATAATCCACAGTCTTAAGCTGAACAGCGTGCGGCTGCTTTGGTACGGAGCGTCCCTAAACCCGCCGAAGCTCTAACACCGCCGCACCACTGCTCGCTTAGCCCGACAGGCCATCTCAAAAGACCGGTTTTTAGCACCCTCTTTCACCGTTGGCCAGCTAGCGCCTTGACCAGCTTGAACTAAGCTTCATCAACCCTGTTCACTCTGGTAATTCCCCAACATGAAAAACTTGTCTTTGCGGTTCAAATTACTGCTGACGTCCACCCTCTGCCTGATCATTTTGACCGCTGCGCTGCTCTGGCTGAGCCTGTCCAGCCTCAGTTCCAACATCAAACAAACGCTCGACCGTGATGTCGATCTGTTCGCCACCGCCTTTGCCGAACGCGTCGGCGCCTGGCTGGATGATCGCCGCAATAGCATCAAGGAAGTGGCCGAAGCCCTGCCGCAAAACCCCAATGTTGAGCCTTACCAGTTTCTCGATCTGGTGGTGCAGGGTTTAAGACTGTCGCTGGCCTATTACGGTACTGAGCAAGGCGAGATGTATCGCAGCACCCGCACTGATATTGAAGGCTATGATCCACGGGTACGCAGTTGGTACAAAGGGGCGATGGCCAACCAGGGCAGCTTCTTAGCCGATCCATTTACCTCGGCAACCTCGGGTGAATTTGTGGTCACCCTGGCCGAACCGGTACGCCGCAACAATCGTATTATTGGCGTCGTCGGTGGCAACCTGACCCTGGATACGCTGACCGAAAACGTCAACGCTTTGGAAGTACCGGGCAACGGCTATGCTATTTTGATTGACCGCAATGGGCAGTTGGTGGCGCACCCCAACAGCGATTGGCAGCGCAAACCCGCGGTCGAATTCTCCCCCTTTATTACTGCGGAAAATCTAAGCCGATTAGTCGAAGACGACAGTTTGGTTGAAGCCGATATTGCCGGCCAGGAGAGTTTCGTCTTCGCGGTCGGCATTCCCACCACCGAATGGACACTGCTGCTGGTGATGGACAAAGCCACCATGATGGCACCGGTCAACCAACAGTTATTTATTCAACTAGGCACGGCTCTGGTGATCGTGATGGTCGCCATCGCTGCGCTGCTGGCGTTGTTTAAAGTGTTGTTTAAAAGCCTGGAAACGGTATCGAGCACGCTGCACGAAATCGCCAGTGGTAATGGTGACTTAACGCAGCGTTTGCCGATTCACAGCAACGACGAAATCGGTCAGTTATCGGGCAATTTCAATCGCTTTGTCGAACAGTTGCACGGCATTGTTTCGCGGTTGGTGACAGCGGCCAACGAATTGCGCAGTCAGGCGGACTCCGCAGCGCTGTCGGCGCAGAAACAACACGACCGGGTGCAACGTCACAAATCAGAAATCGATATGGTGGCGACCGCCGTGACCGAAATGTCATCGGCGACTCAGGAAATTGCCGGTAATGCCGAACGTACCGCTGACTCAGCCAGAGATACCGTTAAGCTCAGTAACGCCGGCCAACAACAGGTCGATAAGAGTCAGCAGTCGATTGAAACCCTGGCTCAGGAAGTCAGTTCAGCAGGCAAGATCATTGCCGAACTGAATAAACATGCTCAGCAAATCAATTCCATTCTGTCGACCATTTCTGGCATCTCCGAACAGACCAACCTGCTGGCGTTAAACGCCGCTATTGAAGCGGCACGCGCTGGTGAACATGGTCGCGGTTTTGCCGTGGTCGCCGATGAAGTACGGATGCTCTCAAGCCGCACACACGAATCGACCAAGGAAATCGAAGAGATGATCAGTGCCTTGGGTGAAGCCACCGAACGCGCGGTGGATTCAATGAACAAAGGCGGCGAGCTGGCATCACAAAGCGTGGCCGATGCGGTTAAAGCCAGCGACAGCCTGAAGCAGATTGCCGAGGCCATCAGCGCCATTAACGACCGCGCCACTCAAATTGCCGCAGCTGCGGAAGAACAGGCATCGGTCACGGTAGAGATCAACCGCAACACTGAAACCATTCGCGAAGTCGGCGATGAAATGGCCACCGAAAGTGAAGTGGCCAGCAATACCGCCAAGCGCTTGCTGGAGTTGAGCAATCGACTCAACGAAGACGTGCTGCGCTTTAAAGTCTGAATAATGTCCGCAAACGCCCGCCGTTGGTTTAGCACGGCGGGCGTTTTTTATTCAGGCTTTTTTGACAAATTCCGACTTCAGTTTCATCGCGCCGATGCCATCGATTTTGCAATCGATGTCGTGATCGCCATCGACCAGGCGAATGTTTTTCACCTTGGTACCAACCTTCACCACTGACGATGATCCTTTCACTTTCAGGTCTTTGATAACAGTCACGGTATCGCCGTCGGCCAAAGGCTGACCGTTGGCATCGGTAATAACCGGCGCCTCATTTTCTGCAGCCGTCTCGGTCGCAGACCACTCATGGCCGCATTCCGGGCAGACCCACAGACCTCGATCCTGATAACTGTATTGGCCCTGGCATTGTGGGCAGGCTGGTGTATCGCTCATGGTAAACCCCTTCAATAAAAAGCCCCGGCCAGAACAACCAGGGCGAGCGACTATAACCCAGACGGCGACAAAAACCCTGCCTCAGATCAACGCCTTGTTCCGCTCTCTCAGCAGCAGAGTGGGAATCATCGTCAGCACAAATAAAGCACCGACCAGCCAGAAGCTGTCGCGGTAAGCGTGGATGTTGCTCTGCACGTAAACCATCTGGCCCAGATAACTCATCACCCCAACGCTTTGCGCATCACCACTCAGGCCGGCCTGACCGAGCAACGCGGATACCTGCCCCATCAATTCGGTGGTCGAGCTGTTGGCGGTGGTCTGAGCCGCAGCCAGATGGCTGGCATACACCTGAGTGCGGGTACTGAGATAGAGCGTCAGCAGATTCACACCGAAGGCCGAACCCAATTGCCGCACAAAGTTGATGGCACCCGTGCCCTGACCGACCAGCTCCGGCGGCAGCGCCTTCAATGCACCGGCGTTGAGGCTGGGCATAATAAAGCCCAGACCCACCCGGCCGAGCAAAGTCCACCAGGCCAGCTGCCAAAACGATGAACCATAATCGATGTTCGACTGCAAAAACGACGAAGCGGCGAACAAGGCCAAACCAACCAGAATCGTAAGATAGGCCGGCACCCGATCCGACAACCGACCGGCAATAGGAAACACCACGCCCATCGCCAGACCCGCCGGCATCAACAGCAAACCCGACAGCGTTGGCGTATAGCCCTGGATGGTCTGCACAAAGAGCGGCATCAGGAAGGTCGAACCGAACAGGCCGGCGCCAAAGATAAAGGAAATCACCGAGGCGCTGGCGTAGGTCGGGTTGGCGAACAGCCGAAAATTGAGCAGCGGCGCCGAGGCAGTCAGCTCACGCCACACAAAGCCGGCGGCGGTGAGAATCGACAGCGTGAAATAGATCAGGATGACGTCGGAGGTCCAGCCATCACGCGAGCCGTTCGACAGCGCCGTCAGCAACGAGACCAGAAAGGCGATCATCAGCGCAAAGCCGGTCCAGTCAAAACGCTTGATCGCCTCATGCGTCAGGCGGCCGGGCATATAGAGCATACCCAGTAAGACGCCAGCGACACAGAACGGCAGCGGCATAAAGAAGATATAGCGCCAGCTGAAGCTGTCGATCATCAGCCCGCCCAGCGTCGGCCCGAGCGCCGGCGCCAGCACCACACCGATGGCGTAAATACCCATCGCCGAGCCGCGTTTTTCCGGCGGAAACACCTGGAAGATGGTCTGCATCGCCAGCGGCTGTAACACCCCGGCCGCAGCACCCTGAAGGATGCGCGCCAGAATCAACACGCCGCTGCTCGGCGCGATCCCACCGAGAATGGAGGCGAAGGTGAAGATGATCACCGCGGTCAAATAGGTAAAGCGCTGCCCGAAGGATTCGACCATCCAGGCGTTGACCAGCATGGTGCCGGTCATCGCCGCCAGAAAACCTGTCGACAGCAACTGCGCCTGATCCTGGCTCATGCCCAGCGCGCCCATAATGTCTGGCAGCGCCACATTGACGATGGTCGCGATCAGAATGGTGGCGATGGTGCCCATCATGACGGTGGCGGTCACCAGCCAACGATAACCCGGACCGTGCCGTTCGAAGCGCGCCGCCAGGCTGTCTGGAGCGCTGTTAGCCACCGGTGCGCGTCTCCACTTCCACCATCATGCCCGGTTTGAGCAGGCCATCGACCTGATCGATGGCAATGCGCACCGGCAGACGCTGGCCGACCTTGGTGAAATTACCACTGGGGTTGGGGCTGGGCAGCAACGCAAACTCACTGGTCGCGGCCTGACCGACGCTCTCGACGCGGCCTTCAAAGACCCGGCCCGGCAACGCATCAACGGTGACCTGCACCGCTTTGCCAATTGAGAAATGCCGAATATCAGTTTCCTTAACATTGGCTTCAACGCGCACCTTATCCGGGTTGTGCACCAGCAAAATACGCTGGCCAGGCGAGACGAATTCGGCGTTATCGACAAAGACCTGATCGATCACCCCATCCACCGGCATGGTGATGCGATGATCGTCCAGCGCCAGTTGTGCGCGTTGTTGCTGCGCCTGCAACTGAGCTTCCTGCGGCGCCAGTTCCGCCAGCTGGCGCTCCAGTACGGTCAGTTCTTCACGACTGGCAGTCAGCTGAGTCAAAGCCGCCTCGGCACTTTCCACCTCGGCTTCAGCGGTACGAACCTGCTGCCGGGCGGTTTCCAGTGCCAGCCGCGCCTGATCCAGATTTTCATGAGTGACCACGCCCTGCGGCGCCAGGCGTTCGGCCCGATCATCATCCGCACGCGCCTGTTCCAGATGTGCCCGCGCCGCAGCCAGATTGGCTTCGGAAGCACGAATGCGCGCGCGTTGGGCCTCCAGACTGGCCTGGGTCTGATGATCAGTCAGGCTGATGCGCGCCTGCATCTCATCCCGCCGCGCCTGCAAACCCGCCAACTGGGCATCCAACCCCGCCAGATTAAGGGTGCTGTCGCGATCATCCAGCTGTGCCAGCACAGTACCCAGCGCTACCCGATCGCCCTGACCGGCATTCAGGGCGGTCACCCGACCAGCCACCCGGCTGCTGACCGAAATCATATCGGCGGCGATACGCGCATCGGCGATGTTCACATGGGTCAGCTGCTGATACAGCCAAAAGCCGCCGGCGACGACAACGACCAAGCCGAGTGTGGCCAAAATCAGCGGGCGACGCCGCCCGGCGAATGCAGAATCCGCGTCAGTCATGAGGGTGTTCTCCTGAAGGTAAGGCGGCCACTTCGTCCAGGCGCTGGGCGAGGCGGTCAAAAACGTTGAGGCAATGCAGGATGTCTTGCGGGTCGATGCCGACGAACAGTTGCGCCCGAATGCTGCGCGCGGCCGACTGAATCTGTTCCAGCGCCGGCTCGGACTTGGCAGTCAGATGAACGGTTTTGGCGCGACGGTCATCCGCCGTGGCACGGCGTTCGACCAATCCTTCGCGCTCCAGCGAATCCAGACTGCGCACCAGCGTCGGCCCTTGAATGGACAGCGCATCGGCGAGTTCTTTCTGACGCAGCGGCTCACTGGCACGTTTCAAGGTCAGCAGAATCTGCCAGCGCGATTCGGTCAGACCGTAGGGTTGCAGGCGGCGATCCAGCTCGGCACGCCAGCGACGCGCGACCTGGCCGATGGAGCGGCCCAACTGCTCTTGAACGTCGGCGGAATGATGAGGCATAGCACGGACCCGATGAAAAAGGAGCGCTATCCTAGCCAACTATTAATTAGCTTGCTATCTATCTAAAGTCACAAAGCACTGTTCGGTGCCTGGCTGGCGCACCGACGATCGCGGTGACGAACTGGGAAAAACGTTAAGAGGCCTGGCGCAGCCGCTGCAACAGCTCCGCGCAGCGGGCAACCTCGCCGAACTCATAGGCAAAGGTGGTCAGCGCCACCTTCTGGACTTCTTCGGCCGAGACCGCACCAAAGCCCAAATCCGGGTAAGGCATCGCCGCCATGGCATCGCTTAATGCCACCACCTTGTATTCCCGGTGCACCGCATCGCGAATGGTGGTGTCGCAGCAGACATTGGTGACGGTGCCGCAGACCAAAAGCGTATCGATATCGCGGGCACGCAGAATGGTGTCGAGATCGGTGTTGTGGAAGCCGCTGTAAAACAACTTATCGACGATGATATCGCCCGGCTCGGGCCGAAGCTCATCGACGATTTCTACATAAGGATTAGCGCGCGCCAAAACCTGATCCACATCTGGGTACAGATCGCGCATCCGGCCGCTGTCGCTGCCATCACCACGCACAATATGACGCAGATAAATGACCGGTATTTGTAGCGCGCGGCAGGCGTATGCCAGACGTTTTATAGGCTCGATAATCGCCTCGGTCGAGGGCACAAAAAGGGCACCGTCCGAGGCGCAAAAGACCCGCTGCATATCGACAATAATCAGGGCGGTGCGGGCTGTGTTAAGCGGCCAGGGCTGAGTTAATAGCGGCATGGTTCAGGTCCGCTCTTCACGAATAAACGCACTGCCCAGGGCACCCGGCTGACTGCTGCTGTCGCGCTTGCTGACCGCGACCCAGACCATCACCCCGAGGGTAATCAGATAAGGCGCCATAAACACAAAGTACTGCGACAGCTTAATGCCCGAGGCCGCCAACTGCGGAATCAGGGCTTCGATGCAGCCAAAAAGCAGCGCACCCGCCAGCGCTTTCCATGGCGACCAACGCGCAAAAATCACCAACGCCACGGCAATCCAACCACGGCCACCGGTCATATTGGCGATCCACAATTTAGTGCTGAGCACGGAAATAAAAGCGCCGGCCAAACCAATTAAGGCGGCGCCGATTACGATGGCCGCGAGCCGATAACCCAACACCGGAATACCCGCCGCATCGGCCGCCTGCGGATTTTCACCGACAGCGCGCAAGCGCAACCCGGCGGTGGTGCGATACAGCGCCCAGACGCTGAGCAGAAAAATCAGCGGCGTTAAATAGACCACGGCATTTTGAATAAAAATACGACCGATAAACGGAATGTCCGCCAAGCCCCAGATCGCAAACTCGCTAAGCCCGGGCACCGGTCGATTCACCCAGCCAAACTGGCTGCCAATCCAGGTACTCAAACCCTGGCAGAAAAACACCAGCACCAGACCGGAAATCACCTGGTTGATGCGCATCACCAACACCATTAAGGCAAACAGCAAAGACACCAGGCTGGCACTGACCATGGCGACCATCAGTGCCAGCGGCGTATTACCAAACCCCAGATAAGCACCAATGCCAACCACCGCGCCCACCAGCATCAAACCTTCGGCACCGAGCGCCAAGACACCCGACTTTTCGGTGATGATTAAACCCAGGGCCGCCAACGCAAAAGGCACGGCAAATTCTGGCGTATTACCCAGCCAACTGCTGATTAAAGCCATGTTCAATCGCCTCCTTGAATACGACGAATGCGATGCCGAATAAAGAAGTCCGACGAGGCCACGCAGATCACCAGCACCGCCTGAATCAACTGCACCATGGCAAAAGGAATTTGGTAGAACACCTGTAAGCTGCGACCGCCGACAAATAAGGTCGCAATCAACAGCGCCGCACAGGTCGCGGCGATGGGATTATTACGCGCCAAAAAGGCGATCAGAATGCCGGAAAAACCGTAACCAACGTAAAACGAATGCGTCAGCCGACCTTCCTGGCCAGCCGCCACCATCAATCCAGCAAGACCGGCCAAAGCACCGGAAAACAACACCGTCAGTAAAATGATTCTTGCCGTCGGTACACCCAGTGCGCGAGCCACGCGCGGACTTTGATCGACAAAACGCAGATACAAACCCGCCCGAGACAGACTGACAAACCAGAACACGATGACGGCAATAATCAATGCCAAGGGAATCGACAAACTGAGGCTACCGAATACATCGGGCAACAATTCAAAGGCTTCGAATTTGGGTGAATAAGGAAAGGCGTCTTTAGGATCTTTCCAGGCGCCGTACATTAAGTGCAGCAAGAAATTAATGGCGACGTAATTCAACATCAGCGTCGAGACAATTTCGTTGACGCCCAGTTTTAAGCGCAGCAAAGCCGGCACCACCGCCCACAACAAACCGCAGACCAAGGCGGCGATGATCATCAGCGGTAAGCGCATCGACGGCGTGCCGACTTCCCACATTGTTATGGCCGTTGCACCGATGGCGCCAAAGATCATCTGACCTTCCAGGCCCAGGTTCCAAAACCGTGCCCGAAACGCCAGGCAACCGGCCAGACCGACTAATATTAATGGCGATGCCTGAAAGATAACCGATTGCAGACTTTGTGCATCGAGCAAGGTGTAGAGCACAAATTCGTTGAGTAATTCACCGGCCGGAACGCCGGCGGCCACTAGAATGGCGCCGGAAATAAGCAGGCCAATCAACAGAGAGGCAGACAAGATAACCGCCTGCCAATACCAAGCCATCTGTTGACGAATTTCCAGCGCGAACTTGTAACTTAACAGCGGACGTTTTACAGCAGTTTCAAACATGATTCACCATGGCCTGACCAATGGCCTGACGATCGGCCGGCTGAGAAAATTCCTCGACAATACGACCCGCAGACATCACCCCAATGCGATCGGCTAGCGCCAGGACTTCATCGAGATCCTCGCTGATCAACAACACAGCCGCACCCTGATCGCGCGCTGCTTTTAGGCGCGCTCGTACTGCCAGCGTCGCTTTTACATCCAAGCCACGACTGGGGCTGTGGGCAAAAACCAGGTTAGGTGGTTGACTGAATTCGCGGGCGATTACCAGCTTCTGGGCATTACCACCGGAGAGCAGCGCCGCCTTCTGCTTTTGCGAGCGCACGCCTTGCACATCGAACTGCAGCACGGCTTCATCGGCGGCTTTTTCGATGGCGCTTCGGCGCAGCCACCATGAAGGCCCGTAACGGCCGGAATGGATATCGCCCATAGCAAAGTTATCGGCAATGGATAAAGGCCCGGCCAAGGCTGCGCCGTAGCGATCGGCGGGAATAGAGGCGATGCCGAGTTGGCGTCGCTGCCAAGCACTGAGTTCAGATAAAGCACCTTCGCCTATCCATTCAACCTCGCCATCGACCGCTTCGGGCAACCCCATCAACACATTGGCGAGTTCGCTCTGACCATTACCACCGACACCGGCAATGCCATAAATCTCACCCCGGTGCAGCGTTAAATTGACGCCATTTAATGGTGGATGTCCGTTACTGACACGGCTGACCAAGTGACGAACCGACAACAAGGCTTCGCCAGGTTCGGTTGCCTCGACAACCTGGTCGGTGCTCGCAGTCGACTCGCCAACCGTCAGCTTTACTAATTCGTCGACCGACACCGAATCGGGTTTTAACGAAGTGATGGTTTGACCGGCGCGCATAATGGTTACTTGGTCGGCGTAGCGCAGCACATCGTTCATCTTGTGCGTGACCAGGATCACCGCAGCGCCTTGACGCGCCAGCCCCTGCACCGTCGTCAGCAAGCGTTCGGCTTCGGCTTCGGTGAGCACGGCGGTTGGTTCATCAAGGATTAACACCTTGGCACCAGCGAGCAGCACCTTAACGATTTCCACGCGCTGTTGTTCGGCAATCGATAACCGGCTGATGCGCGCGTCTGGGTCGATGTTAAAGCCCAGTTTTTCTGCCATGGCCCGGATATCGTCCGACACCTGGCGCAGCCGCTGACGGTGCCAGCCGCTGCGTTGTTGGTGACCGAGATTGAGCAAAATATTCTCGGCCACAGTAAAGGGGGTGACCAGCTTAAAATGCTGGTGCACCATGCCAATGCCGAGTTGAGCCGCCTGTTTCGGGCCCTTTAACTCGACGGCATTATCATCAATAAACAGCGATCCACTTTCCGGTCCGTAAAGCCCCGCCGCTATATTCATCAGCGAGGATTTACCGGCGCCATTCTCACCGAGCAGCGCATGCACCTCACCCCACTTGGCGGTGAAATCAGCATCAACCAGAGCGCGAAAGCCATCAAAGGTTTTGCTGACGCCGGTCAGTTGGATCGCGTTTTCTGGCTTCATTGCTGAGTAATCACTCCGTCGACAAACCAATCCATTTGCCACAGATCGCCATCGGAAACCGTCTTGCCTTCAGCGGCGATGAGGTTGCCGTTTTGATCCGACAAGGGACCGGCATAAATATCGAGTTCGCCGTTCAGCAATTTTTCCCGCGCGGCCATAATCTTGGCTTCTTCTTCGGCATCGACACCCGGACCACAGCAAGCGATGTCGGTGCCACCTTCTTGCATCGACAACAGTGCGCCGTAAGGATTCGGCTCCCAGTTACCGGCAAAGATTTTTTCCAGTTCGTCTTTCAGGAAACGATCCCATACCCAGACCGAAGAACAGACCGTCGCTTCAGGTGCAAACTCGCGGAAGTCACGGTGATGACCGGTGCCGTAAACGCCGTTTTCCTGCGCTACTAATTGCGGTGTCGGAGTATCAACGTGCTGGCCAATCACATCAGCGCCCTGGTCGATCAACGCCTGAGTTGCCGCGCGTTCTTTGGTCGGGTCGTTCCAGGCACCGGTGTAGACCACGGTAACCGTGGCTTCCGGATTCATTTCCCGCGCGCCCATGGCGTAGGCGTTGATGGTCCAGTTAACCTGGCCGAACGGATTGGCGGCAACGAAGCCGAGTTTACCGGTCGGGGACGCCGCACCGGCGGCCATGCCACACAGATACTGACTTTCATAAGTACGGCCATAAAACGCCAAGAGGTTATCGCTGTTGGTGGTGCCCGAGCCGTTCAGGAAAGCGACGTCTGGGTATTCTTCAGCCAGGGCGGCAAAGGTGTCGGAATAACCAAAGGCGGTACCGATAATAATATTGGCGCCGCGTTGAATTAAACGCGCGACCGCCGGGCGAATTGCCGAAGCGGTTTCCGGTACGCTTTCAACATACTGAATCTTCACATCCAACTCGTCTTCGAGTTTCTGGCGGGCTTCGTCGAACGCCTGTGTCCAACCACCGTCGTTCGTCGGTGAGATATACAGCATGGCAATTTTCGGTTCTCCGCTGAGAGTAAAGCCTTCGGCAAAACTTAAATTGGCCAGACCAATAAGGCCTGCCAGCACCATAGTGGCGCGGATTGCAAAGTGTTTCATGGGGATGTCCTTTGGGGCGGTTTAGGTTGGCTACATCATGTAGTTGATTCGGAAAACATTGCCTTCCGGGTCCAGCAAAACAGCCTGGTACCAGTGGTAATAAGTTTCGTAAGGCTCCTTGATTAAGGTTGCGCCGGAAGCCACCGCTTTAGGCACGTACTGATCGACTTCTTCCTTGGAATCGACATCAATATTGAGCAAAAACTTGCAGCCCTGAGTGTCGGAGTATTCATCCAGATGCAGCAGTTCGTAGGCATCGAGGGCATTAAAACCAATGCAGGATTTACCGGTATCCAGACCGCGGAAAATCGGCGAACGAATCTCCGGAATTTCTTTAAAGCCAAATAAATCCCGATAGAAAACATTCTGTGCTTCGATGTCTTTGGCGAAAACATTGACGTACGACAGCGTGCTCATTCAGGCCACCTCGGTTTTACTGCCACCAAAGGTGGTCTGTTTGACGAACTTGGATTTCAGATGATCACCGGAAGTGACCGGCGGATACTTGGCCTGGCCGTTGGCATCGAGACAACTCGGCAGGCACTCGATAACAGCGTCGTAATTTGGCTGATGGAAAAACACGATCGACTGGCGCGGATGTTCGGCGTTGGCATCGAGCGGTGGGTTAACCACCCGATGCAAGGTGGAAATCCACTGGTCGTTGGTCCAGCGCATCATTAAATCGCCAATGTTGACGGCAAAGCCGCCTTCGACGTAGGGCACGTCAACCCAGTCGCCGTTGTGATTGCACGCCTGCAGGCCGCCCGGCGAATCGTCCGGGCGGACGATGGTCAGGCTGCCGTAGTCGCTGTGCGCGCCAGCCCGCATCTGGCCGGGTTCAATTTTATCGCCGACATTGGGGTAACTGAGCGTACGCAACATGGAAATTTCTTTATCGATTTTGTCATCGAAAAAGTATTCATCGAGCTTTAATGACAGCGCAAAAATACGCATCAGCGAACGCGCCAAATCGCTCATGGCAGCAAAATAGTCGGCGTAAGCCTGTTCAAAACCGGGAATATTCTGCGGCCAGACATTGGGCGCAAAATGCGGCCCGGCAACGTCCAGACTGTGGTAGTTATCGTCCGGTACATCGACCGGACCGATGGAGAAACTTTCTTTTAAATCGCCCGGTGCAGCTTCTTCGAGCGAGTACGACAAACTCTCTTCGGCCACCGCGCTGTAGCCGCGCACCATGTCGGCACGAGGCCGATCAACCTTGCGCTTTTCGGCCATGGGTTGATTAAAAAATTCACGACTTAATTGGTAAACGCGCTCTACCAGTTTTTCATCAATACCGTGATTAACGATGACCAGAAAGCCGATGTCTTTACAGGCCTGATCAACGGCTTGAGCGACCTGCTGTTTGCCCGCTTCGGTGCCGTCGAAATAGGGCGCCAAATCGATGGTGGGTACCTGCTCTAACTTCGTCATGTTGTTTGCCCTCGAATGACTTCAGTTCACAGCGAGGCCATGCAACCCATCCCTTTTGGGTGAGTGCTCGCTCGGGATTGGGCAGAGCAGTAAACGTGCCAAGAATTAAATTGCAATAAAAACAAGGAGTTATTTTTGGTGGAGATATTGATGTGGATCAAATGGTCCAAATTAGAGCTTATGGTCTGAACGAAAGCACGAATTGGGGGCAAAGATGTTCGATGGCGACGAGGATAGTCAGCCGGACTTTTCAGCCATCTGCAATAAATGCCGGGCGTGATTGGCAACGGCGGTGCGTAACTCAGCCGGTTTTTCGATGCGGAAATCGACCGATAACGAGCACAGCGACGACGCCAGCCATTCCAGGTTGGGCGTGCAGGTGCGTAGCAGCAGGCCAGTTTCAGTGGGAATATAAACGCCACCAAACCAACCCAACTGACGCGACACATTTTGTGATTGGGTATAGAGCATAATTTCGATGTCCCAGAGATTTTCCTGACCGGCAAACAAACCTTTCAGGCTGTCCGACAGATAACGGGCGGCATCGAAATCGGCGGGTCGTAAAAAACTTTCCGGCAAAGCGCTGACACTGGTGACACGATCCAGTCGGAACGAGCGTAGGTCCTTGCGCAGATGGCAATAGCCACTGACGTACCAGTAGCCGGTGCGAAACACCAGGCCATAAGGATCCACATCACGCTGAGAGACTTCGCCATCAACGCTGCAATAGCTCAGCCGAACTCGCTGTTGCGCCAGCGTCGTTTCCGTCAGGGTGATAAAAACACCTTCGTCGATATCGATCCGCGCCGGCGCGCGCGCCATCTGAGTGGTTTCGCCAATGGCGCGCACCCGACGCTTCAGGCGCTCGGGCATCACCCTTTCCAACTTAGCGCGCACGCTGGTAACGGCGACTTCGTTTTCCGACAAACCCAATCCAGAGGCTGCGACCAGACCCAGCGCCACGGCCAGGGTTTCTTCATCGGTAAACATCATCGGCGGCAGTTTGAAACCAGCGACCAGCGCATAGCCGCCATCGCGACCACGCTCGGCCACCACCGGTACACCCATCTCTTCGAGCGTCTGGATATAGCGGCGCACGGTACGTCCATCGACCTCCAGACGACGCGCCAGTTCGCTGCCGCTGAGGCGGCGATGCGTTTGCAACAACTCCAATAACGCCAAAACTCGGGTGGTGGGACGGGTCATAACAGCCTCCAGAGCGAGACATTTAGAGTGGCATCGAATTAGGGCGTAATCCAGCCTATTTGGCTTTTAAGCTGGCGCTTCCATTCACCCAGCGGAGCGAATATCCATGCGTACCACCCACAACGGCAGTTGTCATTGCGGCGCAATCCGGTTCGAAGCCGACATCGATCTGAGTGAAGGCAGTGGCAAGTGCAACTGCTCCATTTGCACGAAGACACGTGCCTGGAGTGTCAGCCTGAAGCCCGAGCAGTTTCGCCTGTTATCCGGCGAAGCGGCACTTAGCGATTACCAGTTTGGCGAGGTCATGCATCACCTGTTTTGCAAACACTGCGGCGTGCGCCCGTTCGGACGCGGCACTCTGGATGTGCTGGGCGGCGACTTTGTCAGCGTCAACCTGGCCTGCCTGGATTTGGTCGATGCGCAACAACTGGCGGAAATTCCAGTGCGTTACAGCGACGGTCGCCACGATAACTGGTTTGCTGCACCCACTGAAACTCGTCACCTCTAGGCGTTTAACGACTGTGCCAGGACACCAGCTGAGCAGTGGCTGGTATCGAGCCGCCGCCGACTCTGTTGACCGCCAATTAGCCATGACTGTTTTGCGTACCTGGCCGCTGCTGATCCCGGCCTTTAAACGGCCTTTCACATCACGAACACCACCAACACTGAGGAAAACCCAATGTTCTCAACGCTGAAACTCTGGACCGTCGCTGTCGCCTATCTGCCCTATGTTATTTTGGGCTCAGTCTGGTTCACGCTGTTGTTTAAGCGCTCTTATCGTCTCGCCCTGGGCCGCGACCCGGACGTCGAAACACCGACAACAGCAATCTTTATTATCGGACCGATGCTGACCATGTTGGTCATCACCCTGACACTGGCAATACTGATGCAGTGGGTCGCGGTGGCGGATCTGGGTTCTGCTGTGTTATTGGCTTTGCTGGTCGGCATCGGTTTTCTGGTGGCGAACACGGTCAACATCGCCATCAATCCCAATATTCCGCGCCCGTTTTTATACAGTTTGATCACCGGCAGCTACCATTTGCTGTGTATCTGCTTGGCGGCCGTAGTTTTGCAGTGGCTGAATTAATAGCGCGGCATTAATAGCAGAATTATTTTTTTAATCTTGTTGTTTGCACCATGTTAAGCACCGCAGCTGACGCTCATGGCGTTCCAGTTGCGGTCATAACGCACGCCAATATCGTCGCTGAATAGCAACGCATAGAGCCAGCTTGGATCGTAACGACGTTCGCCGTTACGCACTTCATAATGTTCACCCAGTCGCGCTTCGATGGCGGTGCTTGGCAAACCCTTGGCTTGCAGGCAAAACTCGTAGGCTCGATTGGCGCGACTGAAGGCGGCGGCATAAAGCCCGACCAACACCAATAGCAGCACCAGGATGCGTTTCATCCACTCACCTCAATTCACAGCACAGTATTAAAAATAATCGGGCAGACGCAGACACTGAAATCCTGGTTCAACAGCCAACATCATGCAGCGACTGTCTGCTACCTGAAGCTCGAAACCCAGGCGCCGATAAAAATCGAACTCAATGTCGCAATGCAGAAAAATCGCCTTAGCCTGACGTTGCGCCAAGACATTCACAACTGCCTGTACCAGAGCCGAGGCATAACCCTGACGACGATGTCCTGGTTCGGTGGCGACCGCGCCGATGCCATAGCATTGCTCAGCCAATTGATAGCCATCACGGAACACAATTAACGAGGCCACCGGCTCGCCACCGAGGTCCCAGACAAACCATTCACCAGCGGCATATTTGGCACTGTGTCGGCAATCGTTCAGATGGGTGTCAATGTCGTCACCGTCACCCCAGACGTCGTAGCCCATCATATAGACGGCATCCATCTCAGCTGACTCCGGCGCTCTGACAGGCATCGGCATGCACTCCTGTTGAGTTAATACTGTTCGATCAATGCAAAGGAAGATCACTATGAATCGAATAGTGATCAAAGACGGACAGATGTGCACCCCTTTTGCATAGAGCGCCAGCGCTTAAACTACCCTTTACCAATGTAACGATAGTACCATCAGCCAAAGCATCCCCATGGCCCCAGGGTCGCCAAGGCTGCAATAACCTTACCGTTGAAATGCTTCAAGGAGAAATCGATGTTACGCCAGATAAGCCTGTTAACGCTTGTGATGTTGGTGCTGGCTGGTTGCGCCACCGGGGGTGGTATGCACAGCAGGGAAAATCGGATGAATATGATCGAATCATCCTATGGCAAGAAATACATTGCAGAAATTCCCAGTGCCGGAAACAACGTCAGCGACTCCTTGCTCGCCACTAGCCTGAAGATGGGGCCTACGGTTCCTTCTGATAACCTGCTGGCACATCTGCAACAGGTGGAGCCGGGGATTCCCACCATCGTCACTTCAGATTCGGATGTGCTTGCCGCCGCTACACTTGAACGCGCGCTAAAAGACGGCGAAGGCTCCATCGATGGTAAAAAAGTGGTCTTTGTTGGCGGTGCCCAGTTTCAGGAAAACCTGATCGAAGCAGCCAATCAGGCCAATATTGAGTTGGAATTTCTGGTTATTCCTGAGTCCTAACTGCTGATCAATTACCTAAAACCGGGGCGCCTGCGCAAACCACTACCCTTGGCGCCCCACTAATTGTTTTGTCTTATAGTGATTATTGAGGCTAACGATATGCATATCGCCGAACCATTGATCTGGGGAAGCGGACTGCGTCGCTTCGAAGTCTTTCTCGAGCCCACCTGCCCGTTTTCGGTTAAAGCCTTTAATAAACTGGATGCGCTGTTAGCGCACGCTGGTAGTAATCAGATCCGTGTGCAAATCTGGTTGCAGTCACAGCCCTGGCATTTATTTTCCGGTGTTATTGTTCGCGCTGTGCTGGCGGCTTCGACGCTCGACAACGGCCGTGACCAAGCCAAAAAGGTATTGCAGGCGGTGGCTGATCATCGCGAGGAATTCGAGTTCGAACATCACTGTGTAGGCCCGAATCGTGATGCCACACCCAATGATATTCTGGCGCGATTGGAAACTTACAGCGGCGTTAAATTAACCGCCGCTTTTGAACAGCACGATCTCGATCAGTTGATCAAACGCCACTGCAAATACGCACGCCAGAATGGCATCCATGTATCGCCTACTTTTATGGTCGATGGTCTGGTACAACCGGCGCTGGGCAGCGGTGACAGCGTCGAGGATTGGACCAAGGCACTGGTTGGCTGAGACTTTATTGTTCAGTCAATGCCAGCTTTACCCCCAGCGCTGCAAAGCTACCGGCAAAGATTTTTTGCAGCACCACAGCGGCGCGTTGCGATTGGGTGACCCACTGCCGGAATTGATTGGCGATGAGTCCATAGCCGATAAAAATAACCAGAGTCATCAGCATAAAGACGCCGCCGAGCAGCAGCATTTGCATCAAAGGTTGTCCTGCCTCGGGTTGGACAAATTGCGGCATAAAGGCGAGAAAGAAAATCGACAGTTTGGGGTTGAGGATGTTGATCAGCATGCCTTTCAGCGCTACCGACCAAGCGTCCTTTTCATGGCTGTTTTCAGCCACGCTCAAAGGACTGCTGGAACGCCACATCGACCAGGCCAGATAGAGCAGATAAATCACACCGGCGTACTTGATGATCTGAAACGCCAGCACACTGGTGTGAAAGATCACCGCCAGGCCAAGCACACTCGCCAACAGCGACGGCACGATGCCCAGGGTACAGCCGGCGGCTGCATAAAAGCTGGCACGCCGACTGACGAATAGTCCGGTGGCCAGGGTGTAAAGCACGCCGGTGCCGGGAATAAGCACCACAACAAGAGAAGTCAGTAGGAATTCAAGGCTGATCATCATCGTCCCGCTTTTATAGACGCAGCGTGTCAAAGCTGACCTTTGGCACGGCTTGCGCTGACCATTGATGACCCCATAACAGGGCCAAGTTCGATTCCCATCTTATAGAGGGATTCGCCAACCGCCCAGTTTTGGAGCCCTTATGACTGCCTTTTCTGTACTCGATCTCGCTCCCATCACCGAAGGTTCCGACGTCCGCCAGGCGCTGCACAACAGTCGCGATCTGGCCCGCCACGTTGAACAACTCGGTTACACCCGTTTTTGGATGGCCGAACACCACAATATGACCGGCATCGCCAGCGCCGCGACCTCGGTTGCGCTCGGCTTTGTTGCCGAAGGCACCGAACGTATTCGCATCGGTTCCGGCGGTGTGATGCTGCCCAACCACTCACCGCTGGTGATCGCCGAACAATATGGCACTTTGGCCGAGCTGTATCCGGGTCGGGTCGATCTGGGTCTGGGCCGCGCTCCGGGCACCGATGGCGCCACCATGCAGGCAATGCGTCGTGACCCCATGTCGGCCGCCGATCGTTTCCCTGACGATGTCCAGGAGTTATTGGCCTATCTGGAACCGCTGCAGGAAGGTCAGCGCATCAAGGCTGTTCCTGGTGCCGGTACGCGCATTCCCGTCTGGTTGCTCGGTTCCAGTCTGTATTCGGCGCAACTGGCGGCCGCTCTGGGCTTGCCCTTCGCGTTCGCCTCGCATTTCGCACCGGATATGCTCGACCAGGCGCTGGCGATTTATCGCGAACGTTTCCAACCTTCGGCCTATCTGGACAAGCCTTACTGTGCGGCTGCCGCCAATCTGTTCGCCGCCGATACCGACGCCGAAGGCGAACGGCTGAAGACGTCGATGATGCAGCAGTTTGTCGCGCTGCGTCGGGGCACACCGGGCAAGATGCCGCCGCCGGTCGATGACCCGGACAGCATCGGTTCGCCGATGGAACGCATGCAGGTGGAGCACGCTCTGGTGGAATCTGCGGTGGGTTCACCGCAGACCGTACGGCGCTGGCTGGCAGCCTTTATCAGCCGAACCCAGGTCGATGAGGTGATTTTAACCGGGCCGATTTTTGATCACGCCGCCCGGCTGAAATCGTACAGCATCGGCGCCGAGGCGATGCAGGGGCTGTAAGCGTCGTTAAAAGCTGGCAGAACGAATGGCGGCAATCAGGTCGGCGCGTTGCGCGTCGATCAGCTTCAGCAGCGTAGCCACTCGCGCTTCATCGAAATGATCGGCCACGTCCAAGCAATTCACCGTGCCGATCACCTCGCCACCATCGACGATGGCCACGTTGATCACCGACTCACAACCCAGCTCATTAATTAACGCGTGGTCCGGAAAAACATCGGCAAAACCGGCGGTGCTGTTGGCGATAAAGCACTGCTGCTCGACCAACACCTGCTGGCTCCAACGGTCGTCCTTACGCAAAGGTTTGGAGCCGGACGTTGGATATTCTTCGGGGTGAGAGGTATAGGCCCGGCGCGACAAACCGGCTTCGTTATCCACCACCATGACGGTAAAGAGTTTGACACCGATGGCCTGGTCGGCCTGCTGGTGGAACTGCGCATACAAGGTTTCACTGTGCACTGTGTTGTTTCCTGTACAAAT
The DNA here is from genome assembly GCF_043196805.1 of Saccharospirillum sp. HFRX-2. Lineage (NCBI taxonomy): Bacteria > Pseudomonadati > Pseudomonadota > Gammaproteobacteria > Oceanospirillales > Saccharospirillaceae > Saccharospirillum > Saccharospirillum sp. HFRX-2. The sequence goes on along the minus strand of NZ_JBEBMU010000001.1, from coordinate 699,403 downwards.
ATCACTGATACAAAAAAATGAAGGCGCCGAAGCGCCTTCTGGTGTTGCCGCTTGCTCAGTCTTTTTCGACCAAGCGGTAGTAAACGTAATCTGAAATTGCGCCGTTGACGAAGCCACTGACGCGCTCCGACATAGCCACCTGCTTGGTCGCCTGGAACATGATGATGATCGGCGAATGCTGCTGCACTTCAACTTGCAGATGACGATACATATCCAGACGCTTGTCTGAATCCTGTTCGGTCAACGCTGCCATGGTTTCTTCGTTCAGCTCATCCGACGGCTGCCAGGCATTACGCCAGGTGGTGGTGCTCTGGTAGTGGTCGTCCGAGTTGTCGGCGTTGTAAGAGAACGCCTTGGCGTTGGAATGCGGGTCCATAAAGTCCGGACCCCAGTAGAGCAACATGGCTTCGTGGGTACGGGCGCGGTACTTGGTAATCACCTGAGCACCGGTGCCGGGGATGATGTCGAAGTTGATACCGACGGGCGCAAAGGTCGCTTGCAGCGCCTGAGCCATATCGGTGAAGGGCGCCGAGTTGATCACATCCAGCGTCACGGTCATCGGCAGTTCAACACCGGCGTCTTCGAGAATCTGACGCGCACGGTCGGGGTCGTAGCTGTACGGAGTGTCTTCTACCGCACCCGGGAAACCGGCCGGCCAGAACGCCTGATGCACCTGCATCTGGCCGTTCAGGAACGAATCGACCATACCTTTATAATCGACCAGGTAACGCGCTGCTTCCCAGAGAGTTTCCGAGGTCAGCGCCTCGTCTTTCTGGTTGAACGACAGGAAATGCACCGCTGCCTGAGGGTAGGTTTCGGTGTTGATTTCGTCGTTGTCGGCCATGCCGGCAATCTGATCCGGCGTCAGGTTCATCGCCATATCGACATCACCGGCTTCGAGCAACAGACGCTGAGTCGCGGCTTCTGCAACGTGACGGATGATGACGCTGTCCATTGCCGGCGCGCCGCCAAAGTAGTCCGCATTGGCATCCATGATCAGCAATTCTGCCGGGCGATAGGTGCGCAGTTTAAAAGGACCAGTACCGGCTGAGTTACGGTTCAACCAGCCGTTGCCCATGTCACCATCGACTTCGTGCGAGCTGACTTCTACCGCATCGACGATAGCCGCCGGACGTGCCGCCAGAACGTTCATCACAAATGAAGGCGCAAAATCACCGTCGTACTGCACCACCACCTGATCGCCATCGGCGACCACCATTTGCTCGACGTTATCCGCCGTCCAACCCAGCTGAGTCAGAATAAAGGCCGGTGCCTTGTTCAGCTTGACCACACGGGTAAAGGAATAGACCACGTCTTCAGCGCGCAGCGGGTTGCCGGAGTGGAAGCTCACACCATCACGCAGGGTGAAGGTGATGGTTTTGTTGTCGGCATCGATGTCCCAGTCAGTCGCCAGGCCCGGCGCCAGTTCGGTGGTGTTGGTCGCATCGTACTGCACCAACTGGTCGTAGCTGTTGGCGACGTATTCACCGGAGGAAAACTCGTAGGCTTGCGCCGGGTCGATGCTAACGATGTCGTCGATATTTTGCGCCACCACCAAGGTGTTGTCCGGTGTCGCAGCGTGCAGTTGTGTGACCGGCAGCAGCGCTAAGGCAGCGGCCAAGGTCGTGTGGATGACTCTGTTCATGGTTATTGACTCCCAACTTTCTTTTAGAGTTATGACTCGCGTTTGAGCGGGGTTTGTTTTGGTCCTCGTAACCGAGGGGTGGTGCCAGTCCAGAGGATTCGTGCGCCGCTGTCGCCGGTGTTGGCGAAGCTGTGCGGGACATCGCCCATAAAGTGCAGCGAGTCGCCAACTTGCATGGCAAAGCTGCCTTCGCCCAACACCTGCTGCACTTCACCTTCGAGCACGACAATCATTTCTTCACCCGGGTGACTGGTCAGCTCTGAGGCGTAACCGGCCGGGATATGGATGATCAGTGACGTCAAAGTGCCGCCGGGCAGGTCGGTAGACAGTTTTTCGTATTGCAGTGATGAATCGGCCACGGCGAAACGACTGCGTTCGTTGGCGCGGGTATAGCTGTCGGTCACCTTGGGCGTGGCGATAAAGTATTCGATGGACACTTCCAGCGCTCCGGCCAATTGCGCCAGGGTGCCGAGCGAAGGGGTGGCTTTGTCGCGTTCCACCAGACTCAAAAAACCCACCGAGATGCCGGCCAGGTCACTCAGCTGCTGCAGGGTCAGATTGGCACGGCGACGAGCGTCGCGGATGCGGCTGCCACTGAGTAGTTTTTTCTCGCTGTCTGGTTGGGCGTCGGGCAAGACCATGAGTCATCCTTCTTCTATTAATCGCCGTTTAACAGTGTTCGTCATGAACCCTGTTTGACACTCTTTAATGTAAAACCAATTTGACACTTTTATTAAAACCAGTTTGACACTTTTATTAAAACCAGTTTGACACTATAAAAATTTTTTAGTTTAGTCAAAAAACATTTTTATAGAGTAAAAGGCGCTTTTACCATGGATCAGGGAGCCCTTTGGCGGACCCGCTTACCCTCGCTGCGGCGCTGGTCGCTGTCGATTGCCGGCGTGCTGGCAACGGTCGCCGCGACCTTTCTCGGGCTTCTGGCGATTACCTTTCTAATCGGCCGGGTCGTGCCTATCGATCCGGTTTTGGCCGTGGTCGGCGACCGTGCGCCTCAGGCCGTCTATGACGCTGCCCGTCTGGAAATGGGACTGGACGATCCGTTGATCGTGCAGTTCTTCCACTATGTCGGCTCGGTGCTCAGCGGTGACTTAGGCGTGTCGGTCAGCTCGCAAAGACCGGTCGCCGAAGAACTGGCGCGGGTGTTTCCGGCGACGCTGGAAATGGCACTGATCGGCATCATCATCGGCGTCGCGCTGGGCGTACCAGCCGGTGTCATCGCTGCGGCGCGCCAGGGTTCCTGGCTCGATCAGATCATCCGCGTCATTGGTTTGGCCGGTTACGCTATTCCGGCGTTCTGGTTAGGTCTGGTTGGCTTGGCGCTGTTTTATGCGCATCTGCATTGGGTCGGTGGACCCGGACGTATCGATATCTATCTGGAAGGGATGGTGCCCACTCGCACCGGCTTGCTGTTAATCGACAGTCTGCTGGCTGGCGACTGGATGGTCTGGCGCAGCGCTTTTTCACACATCATTTTGCCGGCGACTATTTTGGGGTTTTTCAGCCTGGCGTACATAGCGCGCATGACGCGCTCTTTTATGCTCGAACAACTCAGCCAGGAATTTGTCACCACCGCTCGGGTTAAAGGTGTGCCGGAATATCTGGTGATCTGGCGTCACGCCTTCCGACCGATACGGGTGCAACTGGTGACGGTTATCGGTTTGTCTTTCGCACAGTTGCTGGAAGGTTCGGTGATGATTGAAACGGTGTTCTCCTGGCCAGGCATCGGTAATTTCCTCACCAATGCCTTACTCAACGCCGATATGAATTCGGTGCTCGGTGCCACTCTGGTAATCGGCGCGGTCTTTATCGGCGTCAATAAAATTTCTGATTTGCTCTACCGTTTGCTCGATCCGAGGGCCCGCTCATGATGTTGTCGAAAAGCTGGCTGTTGGACGACAGCCCAGAAACCCGTTGGCAGGCGAGCCTCGGTCAAGGCTATCGCACGCTGCGCAATCTGATGCGCAATCCGCTGGCGTTGATCGGTTTATTGATCATTATCGCGCTGCTGTTAGTAGCGGCTTTGGCGCCGCTGATTGCGCCCTACTCGCCCATCGCCAGCGACCTGGGCGCGCGTCTGCAACCGCCCTCGGCGGCACACTGGATGGGCACCGACGAACTCGGTCGCGATATTTTGTCGCGCATTATTTATGGCTCGCGCATCACGCTCTTTATTGTGCTGTTGGTGGCGGTTATTTCCGCGCCCATCGGTTTGTTAATTGGCACCGTCGCTGGTTATTTCGGTGGCTGGATTGATCGTATTTTGATGGGCATCACCGATATTTTTCTGTCAATGCCACGATTGATTTTGGCCTTGGCCTTTGTCGCCGCTTTAGGACCAGGTATAGAGAACGCCGTTATCGCCATTGCCATTACTGCCTGGCCGGTTTATGCGCGTATCGCCCGCGCCGAAACACTGACCTTCCGGCAGGCAGAATTTATCAGCGCTATTCGTATGCAGGGCGCCGGTCATCTGCGCATTATTTTCCGCCACGTTATGCCGCTGTGTATGTCGTCGACCATTGTGCGCGTCACCCTGGATATGGCCGGCATTATTCTCACCGCCGCCGGCCTCGGTTTTCTCGGTCTGGGCGCGCAACCGCCGCTGCCGGAATGGGGCGCGATGATCTCCAGCGGTCGCAATTTCATTCTCGATCAATGGTGGGTTGCCACCATGCCGGGCTTCGCCATCCTCATCGTCAGTCTGGGCTTTTGCCTGTTCGGCGATGGGCTGCGTGATGTACTCGATCCGCGCAACAGGAGCCACTGATGCCTCTTTTAGAAGTCAACAATCTGCGTGTCAGCTTTCCTTCGGAGCAAGGCCCGGTCGAGGTCGTCAAAGGCATCAGTTTTGAGCTGAATCGTGAACGCCTGGGCATCGTCGGTGAAAGCGGTTCGGGCAAATCCATGACCGGCCGGGCGCTGTTACGACTGATTCGCGCACCGGGGAAAGTCAGTGCCGACGCGCTGCGTTTTAACGGCGAAGAACTGACCACGCTGAGCGATCGCGCCATGCGCCGTTTGCGCGGCGCGCGTCTGTCGATGGTAATGCAGGACCCAAAATATTCGCTCAATCCGGTGATGCGCATCGGCGAACAGATGGCTGAAGTGATGGCCGTACACAGCAAAGTATCGCGCCGCGAACGCAAACAAAAAGTGTTGCAGGCGCTGGAGTCGGTACGCATTCACGACCCGGAGCGGGTCTATCGGCTTTATCCGCATGAGGTCTCCGGCGGCATGGGCCAGCGGGTGATGATTGCCATGATGGTGATACTGGAACCCGACTTAATTATTGCCGACGAACCAACGTCTGCTCTGGATGTTTCAGTGCAAGCCCAGGTGCTCGATATTCTCGATGATCTGGTAAATCGCAACGGTATGGGACTGATTTTTATCAGCCACGATCTCAACTTGGTGGCGCGTTATTGCGACCGCATTTTGGTGATGTTTAACGGTCGCATTGTCGAAACCTGCGCCGCCAACGAATTGCATCTGGCGCAACATCCGTACACCCAGGGTTTGCTGGCGTCGATGCCAACTCTGGATGAAAACCGCGATCGTTTGCCGGTATTGAATCGCGCCGATCTGGAGGCTTACAGCCAATGATCGAACTGAATAATCTCAGCGTTTCCTACGGCGATACCGAGGTGGTGAAGTCGGTCAGCCTGGACATCGCCAAGGGCGAAAGTTTTGCCTTAGTCGGTGAAAGCGGCTCGGGAAAATCGACCATTCTTAAAGCCATTTCCGGCCAGGAAAAACATTGGCGCGGACAGATTCAGTTGAATCAGCAAGCGCTGAGCAAGACACCCAATGCCGCTCAGGTACGGCTGTGTCAGATGGTGTTTCAGGATCCTTATGGGTCGCTGCATCCGCGCAAAAGCGTCGACACTATTTTGTCGGAACCCTTGGCAATTCACGGCATTGGCAACCACAGCGAACGTGTTTTAAAAGCGCTCGATGACGTCGGCCTGGCGCAGAAATTTCGCTTCCGGCTGCCGCACCAGTTGTCGGGCGGGCAACGTCAGCGTGTCGCCATTGCCCGGGCGCTGATGCTCGATCCGAAAATTCTGCTGCTCGACGAACCGACCTCGGCGCTCGATGTATCGGTGCAGGCTGAAGTGCTGAACCTGTTGAAGACGCTGCGCGCAGAACGGCAGCTGACCTATTTTCTGGTCACTCATGACCTGCCGGTGGTGTCCTTTTTATGCGACCGCTTGGGTGTGCTGCGCCATGGCGAATTGGTCGAAGTCGCCGCCGTTAGCCAACTGAAAAATCGCCAACTCGACAGCGAATACGGCCAGGAACTGCTGTCGAAAAGCCACTGATTAAAGAGAGATAATTGCATGACATCGCACTATCAAGCACATCTGCAAACGCTGATTGAGCGTTACCAAACCGCTCTGGAACGTTCCGGTCACGATGCCGTGGTGATCAGCGCCGGTCCGTTGCTGACCATCGCCGAAGACGATCGCACCTTTCCCTATACGCCGCGTGCTTTCGCGCAACAATGGTTGCCTTACGACCTCGATCCGGACACCTTCGTCATCTTTCGTCCCGGCGAAAAACCGCGACTGTTGTGGCCGGCCCGCGCCGACTTCTGGCATCTGACGCCACAAGAACCCAGCGGCGATTGGACCGCTTTGTGGAATATCGAAGCCGCCACTCCAGTCGCCGACTGGCTGCCCAAACTGGCCGGACGCATCGCCTGGATCGGACCGCAACACGCCGATGCCAGTCAGGTTGAAGTCGACCCGGCGGGACTGAAAGCGGAGCTGAGTTATTGCCGCGCTTATAAGACCGCTTTCGAAATCGATTGCCTGGCTGCGGCCAGCCGCAAAGGCGTTAAAGGTCATCTGGCGGCTCAGCTGGCCTTTGCTGAAGGTGGCTCTGAGGCACAGATCTACCGTGCCTTTTTGGGCGCCAGCGAACAGTTGGAAATCCAAGAGCCTTACAGTGGCATCGTCGCACTGAATGAAGCCGCGGCAACCTTGCACTACGAACGTCGTCGCTTTGCCGCGCCATCGCAACACCGCACCTTACTGATCGATGCCGGCGCCAAGGTCAATGGTTATGCCAGCGACATCACTCGTACTTACTGTGCCGAAGCGGGTTTGTTTGCTGAGATACTGAACAGCATGGAGCCCTTGCAACAGCGTCTGTGCCAAGCGGTGAAGCCGGGCGTGACCATGCCGGAATTGCATCAACAGGCATTGGCGGGCGTGGCTGAGGTGTTACACCAGCATAAACTCTGCTCACTGTCGGTAGACGAACAGTTGGCCAAACGCATACCGCAGGCTTTTTATCCGCACGGTCTGGGGCACTTACTGGGTTTGCAGGTTCACGATGTGGGCGGCCATCAACAGGATATGGCGGGTACTATTAAGCGCGATGAGGACTCACCGGCGCTGCGGCTGACCCGAACGTTCGAGACCGGCATGGTGACCACCATCGAGCCGGGTTTGTACTTTATTCCCATGCTGCTGGACCAACTGATGCGCAACCAGCCGCAGCATGGTTTGGATGTCGAGCGCATTGAACAGCTCAAAGCCTTCGGCGGCATTCGTATTGAAGACAATCTGGTGGTCACCGCTGAAGGTCAGCGTAACCTGACCCGCGAAGCCTTTGGTTATTAACCGCAAAAACGGTTAACCGAACAGCTGATCGATCAGGCTCGGCGCTCTGCTCATGGCTTTGTAGGCCTCAATAGCACTGTTGTTGCTGGGGCCTTTTTCACGCAGGAAATACAGCTCGCCGTTTTCAAAGGCTTCGCGAATCTCATCATCGGTCATGTTCGCCAAAGCGTCGGCTTTCTCTTGATTGAACCAGTCCGGCACTTCCTGATTGTCGGCCACCAGTTGATAGGCATTGAACAAGGCTTCGGAGGGTTGGGTGCCGTTGGCTTCGTGTTCGGCCATGGCTTTGCTGATCGCGTTGTAGGCGGCATCCATGGTGCCAGGAGCCAGTTCCAACCCCTTGGCGCTCCACTGTTCCATCTGGCCGCCGCCAAATACCAAACGCGCCAGGTGATTCTTCGAGGCAGCGCCGGATAACATGGCTTGTTCGGCAGCCGCCTGTTCAGGGGTGCGTTCAATCGGTTCGATGTCACCGGCAGCTTCTAGCCGCCGGGTTTCCACCGTCTGGATAAATTGTTCCGCCCATTGCGATAAAGAACCGGAAATATTCATGGCAACGCCTCTGTGACTGATCCACGGTCAGTGGTCATTTCAAGAGGCATGCCAGTTTCAAGAGACCGAGCTGTGAGCATTCAATCAGCCGGGTACGTCGATCAGTCTGCGGCTTCTGCGGCATCGCTGGGACGAGTCCGTGACCGACGGCCATCACCCAACCATTGATAGCTGATGCTGAACACCAGCGCCTGGCGGTCGCGATCATCCAGCCGCTCGGTCACTGAGCTGTCAGCCGCATCACCGATGTAGTGACTGTGACTGAGCACCGTCACCGCCGACCAACGCGGCTTAAAGCGATAGGCGGTAACCAGAGTGAGGCCGAGATCCTGCCAGCCGGCGTCGGCATCATAGGGTTCGACACCGGCGCGACTGGCTTCACTGCTGTTAAGGGAGAAGAAACGGTCGGCGTAGCTATCGCTGAAATAGCTGGCGCTGGCGCTGCTGATCAGCGTCAGCTTGTCGGTGGCCGGCCACACCCAGCCGAGGCTGAACTTGCCGTAGGGCGATTCATGCCCGCCTGGCCAGGTAGTCACCACTTCGCTACCAACCGTCGCAATACCCGGCAAAGGCACGCCGATGACTTTCCAGGGCAGGCCGGTACTGGCAGACAGCCCGATTTCTGCCGAGGCGGGAATGTCGGGCAGATCATTTTCGTCGCGACCGCCGCTGTAACGCACCAGCGGCCCCATACTCAGCAAGGGACTGGGCACCAGATCTGCACCAATGCCCGGCCCCTGGCTCGCCACCGAATAACCATTAGCCTCATAGCGGAACGAAGGCGCCGGAAACACTTGCCAATCGTCGTCGCTAACCGGCGGCAATACCGCCACACCGAGCCCCACCGACAGGTCTGCGCCCTGAACGCTGCCGACCATAACCACCCACAAACACCACCATCTATTCAATGTTTTGCTCTCTCCTGAACGACTAAGGGCGAGCCCGGTTCACCCAATCCGGCGGACTATATCAAAGTTATGTGACATTGAGGCACAGCCACTGTCCTGGCCGAGGGTCCAGCTGAGGCCGTTATTCGGAGGTTGTTTGTGACCTGAATCACAATGTTGGGCAGACTGAACGCTAAGCGCTCAGCAACCGCCTATTTTTTGTACGGATTGGAAGGATGCATACGCTCTGTCTTGCGCACCCGGTTCAAGGATGGTCCGAACGCTCTGGCGTCGTTTTCGACGCGGCGTGGTCATTCTTCTACCTCAGGTTTCTCTGGGCCAATTTACCTAGGGGGCCTCTGAATAACTCCCCCGGGCTCTGGCTTATCCGAGGGATGTTGCCACAAGGCGAACTCATGTAGGAATGCCTAGGCCTTTCAAATGAGTTTAACGCAGTGGCAACGTTCCTCGGAAAGCCCCGAAGGGCGCGGCTAAAACGTCCTGCCCCGGCGTTGCACTTCTTGACAAGGGCTACGGCCATTGCGCTGCGAAGTACGCCTTGTGGCAGAACGTTTTAGCTCGCGCAGAGCCCTGGGAGAGTTGTTCAGAGGCCCCCTAAACCAACGGTAGCATGCGATGTTCCTGGCCAATGTATCCCGAGCGGTAACCTCTGACCACGCACTTTCCCCACCCTTTGGGCGTCTTAGGCGCCGTCATTGGCAGTTCTGCTGTTACTAACGATGCAACTCTGACCCAAAGGGGAACGGCGCTTTAGCGTGGATACTCGTGTCTTGGTGGTGCACCACCATCCGCTGCTGCGTTACGGCCTGGCGGCGCTGATCAACGCCACGGCCGGGCTCTGCCTGGTGGCCGAACGCGCACAGCCGCGAGGTACGGTGCGGCTGTTGCGGCAGCTTGAGGTGGATGTGGCGGTGATTGAACTGACCACAGCTGACGGCGATGCCTGGCGTTTGATCGATGCCGTCAAGGTACGCGGCCTGGCCGTGCGCGTGCTGTTGATGACCAGCCAGCCACGCGGCGATCTGGTGTACAGAGCCCTGACTGCCGGTGTTGCCGGTTACATCACGGCCCAGTCGTCACCGGAGCGCATTGTCGAGGCGATTCGCAGCGCCGCCGCAGGCGAGGTGTGTTTGTCACCCGAAGCCCAAGCCAGCCTGCAGGCCTTCTTGGAAGACGGCAACACCATCATGGCCGAGCCGGAACCTTCGGCGCCGCCGCGCTTGTCGGAAGTCGAGTACGAGGTGCTGTATTGGATTGCCCAGGGTCTGTCCAACAGCGAAGTCGGCCGGGTGCTGCATCTGAGTCCTTCCACAGTGAAAAACCACCGCCAGAATCTGTTCGCCAAACTCGGCGTCGCCAATGCTCCGGCAGCGGTTTTTCGTGCGATTCAAAGTGGCCTGCTTAAGCCCTGAACCAGAGCTCGGGCGACTTGTCCGAAAGTCTGGCTGTTCGACCCATGGTCGTCCGAATGCCGCCTGCCTAGGGTGAAGCCACATTCCAGCGCAGGAGGCGTTATGTCTCTCAGCCAAGCCAAAGCCAGCCGTCCCAAGCAGCAACCCTTTAGCCGCAGCCGCGTCATCGGCCTGTTGCTCGGGCCTACGTTGTTACTGATCACCCTGCTGCTGCCACTGTCACTCAGTTGGCCGCAGCAGGCGTTGCTGGCGATCATCCTGATGACCATCACCTACTGGATCACCCAGCCGATTCCGATTCCGGTGACCTCCATTCTCGGTCTGACGCTGACGGTGGTGTTGAACGTCGCCCCGGCACGAACGGTCTTTGGTGCCTTCTCGTCGCCGACGCTGTTTCTGTTGATCGGCGGCTTTCTGATCACCCTGTCGATGGTCAAATACGGTCTCGGGCAGCGGCTGGCGTTGGGGGTGTTATCACTGCCCGGCATTGGCCAGTCGACCACGCGCATCATCGCCGCCTTCGGGTTGCTCGCCGCCCTGCTGTCCGGCGTTATCGATAACGGCGCGGTCGCTTCCATGCTGGTGCCCATTGCCATCGGTCTGGTGCAGGCGTTGTCACCCGACATCTATAAACGCTGTCCGGATTTGCCCGACCATCGGCCGCTGCGCTTTGCCACGGCGCTGATGTTGATCACCGCTTACGGCGCCACCGTCGGCGCACTGATGACGCCCTTTGGCGATGCCTCCAACCTGGTCGGTCGCGAATTTATCCTCAGCGAATTTGGCTTGCTGATTTCGGTGGGCACCTGGATGTCACTGGCGCTGCCTATTGTTGCCGTGCTTTTCGTGCTGCTGGTGACGCTGGTGATCCTGATGAATCGCCCGGAAATCGGTCGCCTGCCCAATGCCCAGCAACATCTGGCGGCGCATCGTAACAAGCTCGGCCGCATGAGCCAGGGCGAAATCAACACCGCCATTGCCTTTGGGCTGGCGGTCTTCCTGTGGTTGTTGCCGGCGATCGTCGCGGTGATCTTTGGACACGGCTCGGCGCCGCATCTGTTTTTGGCCCAGCGCCTGCCGGCTCCTGTGGTGGCCATTCTCGTCGCCTGCAGTCTGTTTCTGATGCCGGTCAGTCGCGACAAGGGTTTCACGCTGCGCTGGCGCGATGTCAGCGCCATGGATTGGGGACCGATTCTGTTGGTCGGTTCCGCCCTGGCACTGGGCAACCTGATGACCCAGACCGGCCTGGCAGAGGTGTTCGGTAATGCTCTGGCGTCACACGTCGGCAACGTTGGTCCTTTAGCGGTGAGTTTCATCGCCTCGGCCACGGCCATCCTGTTTTCCGAAATCAGCACCAACCTGGTCAGCATTACCGTGCTGGTGCCGACGCTGCCACCGGTCGCCGAAGCCGGCGGTGGTGATCCGTTAATGGTGGCGCTGATCGCAACCTTTTCCGCCATCTACGGCTTTATGTTGCCCATCTCCACCTCGGCCAACGTCATCGTGTTTGGCTCAGGCCAGGTGCCGGTGTGGCGCATGATCAAAACCGGTTTTCTGGTCGATCTGTCCGGAATTCTGGTCATCGTGACCGGCGTAACGCTGCTGATGCAGCTGGTGCCGGTGGCGGCTTTCTAAGCCTGAACCTGAGGAGGTGAACCATGAGTACCGGCAACAGCAGCACCAACACAAACAGCAATACCGATACCGGCAACGACCACAACGAAGCCGAAGACAGCCAACAGGCCAAGGCCAAAGGTGAGCCGGTGGTCGATCGCGCTGAGCACGCCGTGGCAACTTCGGCGGTCACCGCCGAAGCCGAACAGGGCGATGGCCCGGCCTCGGCCAGTGCGGCCAGTTCGGCGGTCGGCGATGGCGTGGCCCAGACCAGTGCGGTTTCGGTCAGCGTCAGTGGCGACTATGCCGCGGCCGCCTCCGACACCGTGGCCGTAGCGGTCGGCCCTTATGGCGCGGCAGCGGCCGGTCCGGTCGGTGTGGCGGTAGTCGCACCCGATGGTGCCAGTGCCAGCAGCAACGCTGCCAATGCCAGCAGTACCGCCATCCAAGCCAATGACAGCGCGAGCGAAGGCGACAGCGAACGAGCAACACCGAGTCGCCAGCGTAGCGCGTCCAAGCGTCCCAAATCCTGATGCCAGAACGCACCGGGATCGGACATCCGTAAATGCAAACTAATGGAGGAAACCATGACTCAACAAAGCAATGCTCAAACCGACGCCATCCTGTCTGTGGTCAAAGAGATCAAGACGATGGTGATGGCCGAACGGCGCGAAGCTGAGTTCGAGCAAATTCACGACGAACTAAACGCCATCGGTCGCCAGCACGAGTCGATTCGCAACGACCTGCGTGAAGTGCTGATGAAATTGGCACAAAACCAGACCGCAGCGGACTGACATCGTGACGTCCGAACCAGCCCCGGCGGTGCAAACGGCCGGGGCTTTTTATCGCCGCTGATTTTTATCGCCACAGTGCTCGCCCGATACTGGTCAGCCTCGACCCTTACCGGTAGAGTGCAGACTTTGTTGTCTTGCCTTCGACCGTCATGCTGAACCGTTTACGGCACTCCACGCACCACGCCGTCACCCTCACTCGCTATGCCCTGGTTGCCAGTCTTATCTCGGTCATCGATGCCGGTGGTCTCTATGCGTTGCATGAAGGCCTGGGTTGGAACGTCTTTATCTCGCGCGTCTGTTCCTATCTGACGGCCATGACCACCGGTTACTTTCTGAACCGGCAATTCACCTTCCATAACCACCAGCGTGTGCATCGGCTGTCGGTCGAGCTGGCGCATTATTACGGCGTTCATTCCACCGGCGGTCTGATCAACTATGGCGTCTTCAGCCTGACTTTATTGGTCGGTCACCAGTTGGCGCTGGCACCAGTCTGGGATTTCTGGCTGCCGCTGCTGGGTGTCTGGCTCGGTGGCATCGCCGGGATGAGCTTCAATTACAGCCTGTCCAACAAACTGATCTTTCGGCGCCACAGCGAATAACCCGCCTAACACAATCAAGGCTTGACTCCTCGGCCAAAATCAATACCGTACTAGTACATGAGTACACAGTCCGATTACAAAGCCGAGTTGCTCGACTACCTGCTCGCCATCGACGACGCCCCAAGCCTGGACGCCGCCCTGGAAAGCCTGCTGACACCGGCCGAATACACCGAGATCACCAAGCGTCTGCAAATCTTCAAGATGCTGCGCGCCGGTGTTCCGCAACGCAAAATCGCCGAAACCCTGGGTGTCGGCATTGCCACAGTGTCACGCGGCGCCCGCGCCCTGCACGACGACAACCACTGACTTCAGGAAGTATTCACCATGTCCGAGCGCCCTCAGCCCTTTGTGTTGCCGCGCAAACCGCAGTACATCAAGCTCGCCGACGACTGCGATTTTTTTGAACTGTTCAAGAAAATAGAAAAGCGTTTCGACACCTGCTTTATGCTCGAATCGCTCGGCGAAGACAGCCATATTTCACGTTACTCGATCATTGGTTTCGATCCTGAATACAGCCTCTACGCCAACGGCAGAACGCTGAGCATCGAAGACCGCGACGGCCAGCGCAGCGATTACGACAGCGACAATCCCTATCAATTACTGCGCGAAATCATGCCGCAGAATATTATCTCGCGGCGATACGCCGGTGGCCTGACCGGTTACCTCGGTTACGATGCGATGCAGTATTTTGAACCGACCCTGCAACTGAAGCATAACGACGATTTCGACACCTTCCGTTTCGGTTTGTACAAAGACGGGTTGATTCTCGACAAAATGACCGGCGAGATTATTTACTTTCATTACGGCGACAGCCGGGTGGATTTTCTCGATGCTTTGATCGATACCGACTATGAAGGCAACGGCCCACTGCGTATCGAATTTTCAGGCGACACCATGAGCCAGGCCGAACATGCCCAGGCCGTCGCCAAAGTAAAAAACGACATCATCAACGGCAAAATTTTTCAGTGTGAAGTCGGCTTTAAAAAACGCCTGAAAATCGACGGCGACACCATCAACATCTATGAGCAACTGCGCGAAGTTAATCCGTCACCGCAGATGTACTACGTCAAATTCGGCGACCAGAAATTGATCGGCGCCAGCCCGGAACTGCTATTCCGTTTGCGTCAGGGTGAGATGGAAACCTTCCCGCTGGCCGGCACCACCAAACGCGGCAAAAATGAACAGGAAGACACCCAATACGCCCGTGCCTTGTTGAACGATCCTAAGGAAATCGCCGAGCACAATATGATTGTCGATTTGCATCGCAACGACATCGGTCGGGTAGCGCGCTTTGGCACCGTTAAAGTGCGTTCGCTGATGGACATCAAACGCTTCAGTCATGTGCAGCATATATCCAGCGAGATCGTCGGCATCATCGATGAAGACGAAGATATGTTCAGTGCTCTGGCGAGTAACTTTCCAGCCGGCACCCTGACCGGCGCGCCGAAAATTGAGGCGATGAAAATTATCGACGGCCTGGAGACCGATGGTCGTGGTCCTTATGGCGGCGGCGTCGGTCATTTCTCCTTTAACGGTGACTGCACCTTCGCCATTCCCATCCGCACCGTCTTCGCCAATGGCAACCGTGCCTATGTGCAAACCTGCGGTGGCAATGTGTACGACAGCAACGCTGAAGATGAATACGAAGAAATTCGCCGTAAGTTTGCCGGCACCCGCATGGCGTTGGCGCCCTTTATGGAAGGAGAGCTCGAATGAAGGTTTTAATCATCGATAATTATGACTCCTTCACCTACAACCTCTATCAGTATATCGGCGAAATTCTCTCCACCGCCAAGCGCCATAACCGCCTGGAAGATTTTCAGGTGTTGGTGAAGCGCAACGATGAAATCAGCCTGGCCGAAGTGCGCGATCTGAATCCGGATCGCATTATTATTTCGCCCGGACCCGGCTCACCGGATGACGCAAGCTATTTCGGTGTTTGCGCCTCAGTCATCACTGAACTGGGCCCGACCATTCCATTGCTGGGTGTGTGCTTAGGTATGCAAGGTATCGTGCATTGCTTTGGTGGCAAGGTCGTGCTGGCGCCGCTGCCGATGCACGGCAAAATCAGCCCGGTCACTCATGGCGGTGATTCCGTTTTTGCCAATGTCCCGGATAAGCTGGAAGTGATGCGCTATCACTCTTTAATCGCCGATGCCGCAACCTTACCGGAATGCCTGAGGGTGACCGCAGCGGTCGGTGACTTAAGCGCAGATCAGTTTGACGATCGCAAGGCGTTGCAAAGCGCCGGTGATTTCGAACTGATGGGCGTGCAACACCGGGACTATCCCATTCATGGCATCCAGTTTCATCCGGAGTCGTTTGCGACGGAAGGTGGCAAGGAGATGCTCGAGAACTTTATTTTGGCAGACTAGCCCTCACTCATTAATCTCATAAAAGCGGACAGATACGACACCTCAGTGCCAATAATGATTGTTGGCACTTGATTTTTTTTGTACCTTCCGGCGCGCAGTCAATTCATCCCGAATTGTGTCTTTATGGAAGAATCCTCCCATGCGAAAAATCTTTCTGATGTCAGCACTGGCATTATTTGCAAGCAATTATGCTTTTGCAGAGCGAAATCCTTTTCTACTTGCCGCTGGTGCGGGTTTCGGTGCAAACAGCTTAACAATCTATACGCCTAGTGATGATTTCGAAACAGACTCTGACGCCGGTTTTGTACGTTCTCTGAAAATTGGCGGCATTATTAACCAACAACATGCTCTTTACTTCCATGGCCAGTCCTCTAGTTTCGATATGAATGCTAAAGGTGAGTCCTTGGTCTATGAGGACAATACGAGCATGCTGCTTGGCCTTGGTTATACCTACTATTTAAAACCTACAGTTGGATCAGCATACGTTGAAATGACAACAGGCTTTTCATCCTTCACTATTAACGACAATAATACTGACGTAGATTCTTCAGGAATTGGTTTTTTGATTGGAGCAGGATACGAGCTCAATCAAAACGTACAGTTTGGCGCAACATTCAGAACAACCACTACTGAGAATGATTCTGCTAGTTCAGAGCAAGAGTATGGCACTTCAACCATTGCGGCAAAAGTTGAATTAAAACTATAGTTCTAGATATAAAGGCTGGCTAATTCCAGCCTTTACTATGCCTTCTGTATAATTTTATGGTGTAAAGCCCTTGGCTATAATTATCCAGAATTTCCAACCGACAACCACGCACGCGGCCCCGGATAAGATGCATTAGGGCTTAATCTAATGTCACGAAACACAGCAAGCCCTCAAGAACCTAGACTCTTATAGACTGATAAGTCTTAGCAGCAAGGAAGGGTTTCTGATAAATATTAATATATTCATCGCACTAGCCAGCTGCCTATGCTGGGAGCCAGCATTTTATTCCGGAGGTTCTTTATCTAACTAAAACACACTAATGCGTTGTAAATAAACGAGTAAAGAAATTGTCGACGCTCGTTCTATTCCCCGTAATGTCAGCAACCTTTACCGCCGACCCCATCACATCCCGCATCCAATTCAGACTTGTTGTGAACTGTTTCACTGAGTACCTCCCGATTCGAGCTGTAGCGTCTCGTCCCATGATCGCTTCATGTTGAAGTGATTGAGACTTGAAAAGGGATAATGATCATGACTCAGACAATGACTAAGAAATTTTGTATCGCCGGTGTCGCAACGGTCGTTCTCGGCACCAGCGGTGTCGCGCTGGCAGATCGTACGCCACTTTATCTGTCGGCCGGTGCTGGTATCGGCGCTAACAATTTAACCTCTGATTCCTCGCTGGGTGAGGTTGAAACTGACGCCACTTCCGGCCTGCTGCGCTCTCTGAAAGCGGGCTTTATGTTAAATGACCGCAATGCTCTGTACGTGCACGCACGCTCTTCTGGTTTCGACTATGAAACTGAAGATGCCAACATTGAGTTTGAAGATGCACAGACTACGCTGATCGGTTTGGGCTACACCCACTACACCAGCTCGACCGCGGGTTCGCCTTATTTTGAAGTAACCGCAGGTATGGCGGGATTTAACGTCGAAGATAACAGCTTCGACATTGAGTCAAGCGGCAAAGGCATCCTTGTGGGTGCCGGCTATGAGTTCAACAAGCACCTGCAAATGGGTGCGGTCTATACCATGGCTGAAACCGAAGATGACGACGACAGTGATACCACTTACGCCACCAATTCTCTGGGGCTGAAAGTTGAACTGAAACTTTAATCGGTAGCACCAAAAACGGGAGCCATTTGGCTCCCGTTTTTTATCGTCAGTAAGAAAAAAATCACACCATCAATTCGATAAACCCTGAATCACACTGCCCGGTAAATGATTCCCTTCGGCATCGGCCACCACCGCACAATTCACCACCATGTCCGTTGCCGTGATACTGACCCAGCTATTGGCTTCGGCATCAAATAAGGCTGATTCAGACGTCAACTCCCGACGCTTAGAAACATCCAGCCAGCGCACTTCATAGATTTGCCAGATAGGACTGTAAGGTCGGTTAACACTGGTGGCGCCAATGGGATCGGGTGACGAGGGGAGAATGGCTGGCTGGTCGCCTTCGGGAAAACCGTAGATACGTTCGATGACCGTCTTTAATTCCGGCGGTTTCGGACGAGGTGGCAAGGCATCGTTAAGTCGTGGTGCGAAATTGGCGTTCTTGTCGATGGCCGCTGCCACCGGCGACGCATCGGTGGTGATGTAATAGACCTTGCGGTCATCGAACCAGCCGGGAAACAGCGGCATGGTGATACTGGGTTCGCTGACCGGGCCTGAGCCCAGACTGGCGCAACCAGCCAGCAGCAGGCTGATCAAGCTCGATCCCATCCAACGTTTTGTCATTGCGCCCTCTCCCTATCCGAATTCGGTCAACTCAGTATAGGGAGTGGCAGCAAAGACGAAAGTTCTATCGGCTGGCGAGTTGGCTGGCAATACCAGCCGCCAGACGGGCGTTGTTGAACACCAGCTGGATATTGCTGGCCAAACTGTCACCGCCCGTCAATTCGGCAACGCGCGCCAGCAGGAAGGGCGTCGAGGCTTTACCGGCAATACCCTGTTCCTGGGCTTCGCTCAATGCCTGTTCAATGGCGGCATCGATGGCCGCCTTATCCATGGCAAACTCAGCCGGAATGGGATTGGCAATGACCACACCACCGTCCAGGCCCAGCGCCCATTTGGCGGCCAGGAAGTCGGCAATTTCGGCTTCGCTGTCGAGTCGATAGTCGACCGTCTCGTCGCTGTCACGGGTGTAGAAGGCCGGCAGTGTTTCGGTCTGGTAACCAAGCACGGGTACGCCCTGGGTTTCCAGATATTCACGCGTTAATGCCAGATCCAGAATCGATTTCGCACCCGCGCAAATTACTGCCACCGAGGTATGCGCCAGTTCCTGCAAGTCGGCGGAAATATCGAAGCTCTGCTGAGCACCACGATGAACGCCACCAATACCGCCAGTGGCGAACACGCGAATACCGGCGAGATCGGCGATGATCATGGTCGCAGCAACGGTAGTAGCGCCGTGCTGGCGGCGAGCGATTACATACGGCAGATCACGGCGCGAACATTTGGCGACATCCTGACCGGCCTTCGCCAGCACCTGAATTTCGGCGTCCGACAGGCCGGCTTTTAAGCGGCCATCAAGAATGGCGATGGTTGCCGGCACAGCGCCGGCATCGCGAATAATTTGCTCCACCTGGCAGGCGGTTTCGTAGTTCTGCGGCCAAGGCATGCCGTGCGAAATAATGGTGCTTTCCAGCGCCACGACCGGTTTTCCATCGGCCAGCGCAGCGGCGACTTCAGGGCTGATATCGAGGTAAGAATTCATCGGTTTGCGATCCATTGTTGGACAGAAGTTTCGGTTAAGTCGGGATGATTGGCGCCGTCGGTTTCCAGCGTGAGGCCGGCGCAGGCAAGACCAAAGGCGGCTTGCTCGGCCAGATCACCACCTTTCGAAGCGGCGTGCAGAATGCCGGCAAAGAGCGCATCGCCGGCCCCGGTATCGCTGTGAATGTCGACGCGATACGGCGCTTGCTGATGCTGGTCACCGGCGCGCGATAGCAACACCCCATCACGGCCCAGACTCAGCACCAACTGCTCGACACCGGCTTCATGCAGGCGCGTCAGCAATTGCTGATCATCCAGGCCGGTCTCATCAAGGATGGCTGCGGCCTCAGAGCGGTTCACCTTCAAGGCCGCCAACTTCGGCAGCAAAGGTCTTAACCGCGGCGCTTTGGTAGCAGAAACCGCATCGGCATAGAGCCGACCGCGCAGCGGCAAGGTGCCGATCCAGGCCAGCGTCTCGGCCGACAGATTGGCTTCGACCACCAGCGTATCGGCAGCAACCAGTCGCGACTGCAGCGGTGCTAAGCGTTGCGGCGTCAGCGCATCGATAATGCCCATATCGGCAATCGCACCGATCAACTGACCGTTGGCATCGTTCATAGCCAGGTAGGTACTGGTCGGCAATTCCGGATCACGCAGCACGCCATCGATGCTGATGCCCGCCAGACGAATACGCTCACTCAGCCAATCGCCACCCGGGTCACGGCCGACCAGACTGATCAAACTGACCTTGTGCCCGAGCCGGGCCAGGTTCTCAGCAATGTTGCGACCCACGCCGCCTGCGCTCTGGCGCAGCGAACCGGGGTTGGAATCGGCCGGCAGGAAGGCCGCGCTCGATTGACCGGTCAGATCGACATTGGCGCCACCGAGCACGACAAAACGCTTGTCGTCCGGCAGCAAATAGCCCTTGCCCAGAATGCGACCCTGACGGGTCAAACGCATGATATGCCCGGCCACCGATTCCCGGCTGATACCCAACTGAGTGGCCAAGGCCTGTTGGCTGGCAAGTGGGTTTTGGCGGATGGCGTCGAGAAGCTGCTGCTCGGTTGGATTCATGGCGACTTAACAAATGTTTATAATTAAACTTTTGTTATAATGCCGGAGACTCTCCGGCTAAGCAAGCCATCCGCCCGACAGATCCGATCAGCGCTTTAAGACCAGGCGAGTCACCCAGGGCGGAATCACTCGACCAAGCATAAAGGCGAGCACAAAGGCCATCGGCCAGGCCAGCAAAAAGCTCCGCCCCCAGGCTTGCAGCCAAATCAAGTTCGTTCCCAGCGCCAGCCAAGAGAAAAAGCCCGAGAAAAAACCTGCCATAACGAAAGACATCAGGGCAGAAATGAGCAGTCCGATTTTCAGTTCAGGGTGCATAGCAATCTCCAGTTCAAAGCGATTTCGGACTGGAATTGCCGTTCTAGGAGGGTTCGATCCCACAACAACACCAGACCCGAAACCAGTTCAGGTTGATGCCGTGGGCTCGACGAATCGATGCAGACCTGCCAACGCAGGGGCCGGGATTACCTAACCGGCCAGATCTTTTTCGGCGCGGCTATTCTAGCCCGCCAAAGACGGAGATCAAGTATGGAACGGTATTATCGTGCGATGGTGCGGACGGAGAGACTCGAACTCTCACACCTTGCGGCACCAGAACCTAAATCTGGCGTGTCTACCAATTCCACCACGTCCGCATGGGGTAGGGCGGGCGATATTAATGATTTCACGTCGCTGGGGCAACTGCCGATCGACAAAAGCCCTACTGCCGCGACAACCGCCGCTGCTCAAACCATTCAATGGCTTCACTGAGCGGGCGTGGCCGGGCATAAACAAAGCCCTGAATCAGATGACAGCCCAGGCCGGCGACCGCATTGAGTTCGGCTTCAGTTTCCACGCCCTCGGCCACCACCTGTATCGACAAGGACTGACACAGATCGACCACAGCGCGTACCACGGCCATTTGTTTATCCGATTCCGGCAAATCGTGAATAAAGGTGCGGTCGAGTTTGACCACCTGGAACGGCAAATCGGGCAGTCGTGATAGATTGGCGTAGCCGGTGCCAAAATCATCCAGCGCCAGAGTAATGCCTAACTCACAGAAAGCTTCCAGCAATTCACGGAAGTCGGCGTTTTGGTCGGGCAATTGATGTTCGGTGATTTCCACTTCCAGATAACGCAGCACTTCCGGGTGGCGTTCGTGCCAGGCGCGCAAATAATGCAGCGTATCGCGGTTCACGCTTTGCACGCTGAAATTAACGCCCAGCGTCACCGGTTGAGCACCCTCGCCCAGTTGCCGAGCGAGCAGCATTAAGGTCTGCTCCAGCACCCAGCGATCGAGCTCACGAATGGAACCGTTGTGTTCAGCCAGGTCGATAAAGTGGCCGGGATAAATCAAATCGCCACCTTCGTTTTGCAATCGCACCAGACTTTCCAACGCCTGAATCTCACCGGTGCGGCAATCGATGCGCGGTTGCAGGTGGATCTCCATATCGTGTTGTTGCAAGGCGCGCGTTAACGTCTGCGCTTTATTCAACCGACGCTGCGCCTGATCCTCATAACCAGCGTGATACCAGTGCACCTGATTGCGACCGAGTTTTTTGGCATTAAACAAAGCCACACCGGCGTTGCGATGCAACTCGCCCGCGCTGTCACCATGGCGTGGCGAACGCGCCGCACCGATCGAGACAGTAAAGGAATAGCTGGCGCCACCAAGGTTAAAGGGTTGCGTCAGTTGGACGTGCAAATCGTTAAGACGTTGCTCGCGGTTATCTTCACCCTGATCATCTTCATGTGGCCCCTGCCAGAAGACGACAAATTCATCGGCAGCCACACGCGCCAGGAAATCACCCTGATCACTTTGTTCCGATAAGCGCGCACCCAGTTGTCGCAGTAATTGATCGCCGGCTTCACCGCCCATGGAATCGTTCAGTACTTTGAAGTGATCGATGTCGATGTGCAGGCACCAGAGGTTGGTCGCCTCTTCGTCATCCAAGCGTTCCATAAAGCTGCGCAAACCCGGCTGGTTGGCAAAGCCGGTCAACGGATCGAGCCACTGGTCGGCGCGCAATTGCGCATCGGCTATTTTGTAAGGCGTGATATCAAAGGCAACGCCGAGCACCGCTACCGTTTCACCCTCGGCATCCAGCCAGGGATGCCACTCCAGACGAAACCAATGCGCACCCTGGTTGGGTGCTTCCATCTTCAGTTCGTTTAACTGCACCTGACGATTGGCCCAGACGGCAGCATCGCTGTCTTCAAACACCTCAACCAGGTCGCGGTGCAGTACTTCGGCATCGCTGCGTCCGGTCGGATCGGCGCCATGACTCCACTGGGCGCGAAAGGCGGCGTTGGCGGCCAGATACTGACCAGAGCGATCTTTTAACCAGGCCGGATAAGGCAGCCGTTCAAAGCTTTGCAATGACAAAGATGAAGGCGGGTCGGTGGCAACAGCCGTGGCCGGCGCACGCAGCAGAGTCCAGGCTTGCATGGCGGCGGCAATCGCCAACAGCAATACAAAAACACCGGCCACCGTTGCCACCGCAAGCTGTTGCAAGGTAAAAAACCACAGCCCCAGCGCTACCGCCAAACCGGTAACAAAGGACAACAGACTGAGTTTTTTCATGGGCAGCATCAAAGCGCGACGCTGATCTCGAGCGGCCTTACCTTCGGACTTCATCAGCACGCACTTCCCCGTTACTGAATGCGTTTGTATTTGATGCGCTTGGGACCTTCATTGCCAGTCCGCTTGCGATAATCCGCATCGTATTCGGTGAAGTTGCCTTCGAAGAAAACCGCTTTTGAATCGCCTTCGAACGCCAGGATGTGTGTCGCCACCCGATCCAGGAACCAGCGATCGTGCGAAATCACCATGGCCGCACCGGGGAAGGCCAGCAAGGCTTCTTCCAAAGCACGCAGCGTTTCGACATCGAGATCGTTGGTCGGTTCGTCGAGCATCAGCACGTTGCCGCCTTCTTTCAAAAGCTTGGCCAGGTTCAGACGATTGCGTTCACCACCGGACAGTTGTTTAACGTATTTCTGCTGCGACGAGCCTTTGAAATTAAAGCGACCAATATAAGCACGCGAGGGAATTTCATAGCCGTTAACGCTGAGAATATCCTGACCGTCAGAGACTTCTTCCCAGACAGTTTTGGAACCATCCAGTTCACGCATCTGACCGACGTAGGCGAGATCGACTGTTTCACCGACTTTAATGGAACCGGCGTCCGGCTGTTCCATACCGGCAATCATTTTAAACAGCGTCGACTTACCCGCACCGTTACCACCGATAATGCCGACGATAGCGCCCGGCGGTACGGCGAAGGTCAAATTCTCATACAGCAAAGTGCCGTTGAATGACTTGGATACGTCTTCGGCCTGAATCACCACATCGCCCAGACGCGGACCCGGTGGAATGTAGATTTCGTTGGTCTCGTTGCGTTCCTGGAATTCGCGCGAATTCATTTCATCGAACTGACGCAAACGCGCCTTGGATTTTGCCTGACGCCCTTTGGCATTCTGGCGCACCCATTCCAATTCTGCCTTGATGGCTTTTTCGTGCGACTGCTGCTGTTTGGCTTCCATTTCCAAACGTTTTTCTTTCTGTTCCAGCCAGTTGCTGTAGTTGCCTTCGAACGGAATGCCGTGGCCGCGGTCGAGTTCCAGAATCCAGCCGGCGACGTTATCGAGGAAGTAGCGATCGTGGGTAATGGCCACTACGGTGCCGGAGAATTCGTGCAGGAAGCGTTCGAGCCAGGCGACGGATTCGGCGTCCAAGTGGTTGGTCGGTTCGTCGAGCAACAGCATGTCGGGGTTCGACAACAACAAACGACACAGCGCGACGCGACGACGTTCACCCCCGGATAGATGTTCAACCTTGGCATCCCAGGGCGGCAGACGCAGTGCATCGGCGGCCTGCTCGAGACGGTTTTCCAGGTTGTGGCCGTCGGCGGCCGCGAGCAGGTTTTCCAGTTCCTGCTGCTCAGCGGCGAGCTTGTCGAAGTCGGCATCCGGCTCCGCATAAGCGGCGTAGATTTGCTCCAGCTTGGCCTGGGCTTCCGACAGATGCGACAGCGCTTCTTCGACGCTTTCGCGCACGGTTTTGCTGTCGTCCAGTTCTGGTTCCTGCGGCAGGTAACCGATGTTCAGATCCGGCTGCGGCCGGGCTTCGCCGATGTAGTCTTTATCGACCCCGGCCATAATGCGCAACAGCGTCGATTTACCGGCGCCGTTCAGACCCAGAACGCCAATCTTGGCGCCCGGGAAAAAGGACAGCGAGATGTCCTTGAGAATTTCAGTTTTGGGTGGGACAACCTTGCCCACGCGGTTCATGGTAAATACGTAAGAACCTGTTGCTCCCGTTTTGTTACCTTTAGACACAAATATGCCCCTGTCGACGTTATGAAATAGAGATTGTCAGCCAATGTCGCATTAGTACCACAGTAACCTTTTCTTTGACAGGCCACCCATAAAGTGCTAATAAATTTTTTGTAACCTTAAAGAATAGTAGAATTATGACCCTATCAATCATAGAAACAAAGCTCGATAAACGAACTAGGGTCAAACTACTTCTAAAAAATGCTGTTCCTGTTTATTGGCCATGTCTATATATCTTAAAAAAGATGAGGGCTAGATCCCCAAATACGCAGCAAAGATTCCTTAGTGATCTCATTTTTTTTTATTCATGGCTAAACTCTGAACATATCAATATTGAAGAACGACTAAAGCAGCCCACCGGTCAAAAATATCTTGATGCCAATGAGCTAGCCAGACTCACCAGCCAATCCCACTGGAAAAAGAAGCTCATCGACCAAAAAGCACAAGGAGTGCGCATCCACCCAACTGCGTACCAACAAGTTAGCGCAGAACAAGCGATCTCAAGAATTAATTCAATAAAGAGTTACTTGGCTTTCCTGTACGAATATCTTGGTAGATCGGATGATCGTACAAAACACATCGAATGGATGGCTAAGTGCCTTAGTCAAAGCACTAAAGATATACGCCCATCATGGAAAAGAAGATTAAGCGTCCCGAAAGGGCTTTCAGAAAACCAAGAAGAGACGATTTTAGTAAAACTTCAACCCGATTCTGATGAGAATCCATGGCCGCAAAATAAGGCGCTTCGTGTTAGAAATTACTTAATAGTCATGTTGCTCTATAGCCTTGGCATTCGAAGAGGCGAAATGTTGGGAATAAAGCTATCTGATATCAACTATCAGAATAATTCAGTGAGTATCGTGCACAGACCAAATGACCCTGACGACAACAGAAAAAGTGAACCTCTAATAAAAACCAACGAAAGGATTCTCTCTGTACCCGACTACTTAATGACCCATATCAATTACTACATTGAACACTACAGAAATGGGAAAAAAGCCAAATATCACCCTTATTTACTAATTTCTTATGGGAAAGGAAATGGCAGCCCACTTTCAATAAAAGCAATTGACGCTATCTTTAACACTGTAAGAAAAAATTTTCCTAATCTAGAAGGAATTACACCTCACTCATTTAGGCATCACAATGTATTTCGAACACTAGAATCTATAGCCGAACAAACAAAAAACCTCCCTATTGAAGACCGTATGGAACGGGAAAAAAGAGCACTCGCATACAAGTTCGGATGGTCTGATACATCCGAAATGCCAAACCTATATGGTCAAAAATATTACCAAGAAGAAGCCAGCAGGGCTTTGGCTAAAAGAAATGACCAGCTACTTGGTAAGTTAAACGAGCACAAAGAGTCAAAGTAATGAGTCTCACGAGTCCTACAGAAGAAACCATCTGGCAATGGCTTAGCCAGGATATGAGAGCAAAGAATGGAGCGTACTTCAGGCCAACAGATGACTTCTGGAGACCTGATACTACAACTATGTCCGCGAATATAGGCGGGGCAAAATTATCCGTACCATACGAATTTCAGTTATGGTTAGTAGCTGCTTTAGCTATTTACGCGAAAGAATACTCAGCTAGATCCTTGAAAGGCTTAGCTAGCATCTTAAAAGTATTGTCTGACGAAGAATTCAATATTTTAGATAAAAAATCAGTAATCCCAATTAACAGGCGCCTACGTCGTGAAGAATTTTCGACATTGAGAGCGTTTATTAGCTACTGGCACAACTTAAACCAGCTATCAATAAAACCAGAGAAGGATCTTATAGCAACGTATTACTCCGTCCGACTCAAACCCACAGGAACTTGCCCAGTTGAAAGCGTAGACCCGGAAAAAGGTCCGTTTACAGAACTTGAGACACAAGCTATCTTCGACTGGGCAAACAACAGCTATGCAAATGCTAAAATATCTTTGGAAAGATATATCTATATTCGACTGCTGATTTCTACCGGCGCCAGACAAAGGCAACTTCAGCAACTAGTATTTGGTGATGTTGCCTTAAATTCTCAAGGAATTCCTACAGTAAAGACTCCCAAAGCCAAAGAAAAAGGGCTTAATACCAATTTTCGAACAGACTTTCAGGATATCAATATTTCGCATGACCTGTACCAAGCCATTATATGCTTTAGAAAGATCACGCTATCAAAAGTTTCTGCTGAAAAGCCAGAGATAAACTGGTCATCTGCGCTCGATAACCTACCGGTTTTTCCTGCAAGAGGTTATACGATAGGTCATTCTAGGCATGTAGTCATTGATGATCCAGCCTTACTATCCCTTGAAGACTCGCCACAAGAAAAGCTTCATAGGCAAGACAGCTCAATGAAGAACATCTTAACAGAACTCGCGGCACGAGATGACTTTCCTATATCAGAACGAACAGGAAAGAAAATTAGAATTGGGCCGCACAGATTCCGATACACACTAGGTACTGATATGGCAAGGATGGGTTACGGTGCACATACAATTGCAGCAGCACTTGATCATAAAGATACGAGAAGTGTTGGAAAGTACATCAAAATGTCGCCCAGCCTTGGCGCTCGAATCGACAACAAGCTTAAGCAAGAGCTAGCTTTAGTTGTTAATGCATTTACAGGCAGAATTGTATCGGGAGCAGAAAAAGCCATCAACGGGGGAGACCCTAATAAAACTATTCGTAGTGAAAACGCGATAGCAACCTGCGGTGCTTCAGGAAACTGTCACTTAGATGCACCTATTGCATGCTACCTATGTTCAAAATTCCAGCCATGGAAAGAGGCCCCACACCATGAGGTCTTGGAACGACTAATTCTGAGGCAAAAACGAATAATTGAAGACGAGGGAGAAAGCAGCCCCGCTGCCGTAAATTTCGAGCGCCCAATACTTGCGGTGATTCAAGTGATGCATCAGATCGCTCAAGACTCTAAAATGGATACCAAATGACAACATCCCATGTCACCCCCTTCGTCTCTGGCAAAGAGATCAAGTCGTCAGAGGCACTTAGTCACTTTGTATCTTGGGCCAAGTCGCAGTGTCATGCTCTAGACAAACCTAGCGAACCATTTTCATGGGAAGCCATAAGCTGGTTTAGATGGGGTCTAAAAAATTCTAACTTTAAGAAACTACGACACAAAAGCAACAAGCCGAATCAGTCTTTAGTGGACTATGCTAAGGCGTACGTTTTTCAAGAACGAGTTATTTTTAAGAAGAATCAAGTCAACACAATCATTACATTAAGGTGTCTGGATACCGCCTTAATAGAGGTAGGCGGATCAATATCTTTACCCCAAATTAACGGAGCTATCTTCGACCGCACTGCAAGATTAATATTAGAAAATTACAATGGCAGCACAGTCTTAGGTTGCATGAATAAATTAAAGGCTATTCATAAGCATCTAATGGAAATCGGGGTTGTAGCAGAGCAATATCAATGGGAACATTGCTACAAGCCGAATAGAAGAAGTTTGATAGAAGATGAAAGTCACTCACTATCTAAACTCCCAAGCAAGGAATCTCTGCTAGCCTTAGGTGAAATTTTTCATAGCGATCCGACTTTAAAAGTAGATATTGTTACGACCTCAGCAGCAGCAATTTTACTATCACAACCATCTAGGGTTAGTGAATTAACATATCTTAAAAAAGATTGCTTACTCATAGAAAAAGACCGCTCAGGTAGGGAGCAATTATACTTGGTTTGGCATTCTCTAAAAGGATTTGGACCCACAAGAAAACTCGTTCCCGATAGCATGGCTGAAATTTGCAAGCTTGCCATTAAAAGAGTTAGTGAGATTTCAGAAGAATCGAGGAAGTACGCTAAGTGGCTCGAAGAAAATCCCGATCTATTCCCTATTCATTCGAAAACACCGGCAAAAGAACAAGATGCTGAACTTTCTTATAAAGAAGCTTGTGATGCTTTATTGATATCAACGGAAACTAATAGCCCACGTTCTGCATTTCGACTTTTCTTGAATACAGTATTGAAGGGTAAATCATGCAGCAATGTAACTAGAAATATCTGTATAGAATATTTAGAAGGATACAATGACAGTACACGTACCAAAGTACGCAGTCCTGTCTCTAATTCGGAAAAATTCACCTATCAAGACACTTGTAGGATTACCTTACGGACACTAAACGTGCTGGTTAGGGATAGGTACTTGAACAATAACTTTCCATATACAGATGACAAAAAAATTACAAAATGGAAAGACGCTTTGTTCTGCTTTCATTCTGGATCACTAGTTACTACTAAAACAATTGCGGCTCAAAAACCACTTGGATTAGTCGGCTGTACATCAATGAAACTAGCTTCGCAGCTGTCTAGAAGCACACCAAAAATGCCCTCTATTTTCGATAGATATGGATACTTTGGAGTCCGAGTAAATAGCCATGCATTTCGACACTTCTTGAACACTGCAGCTCAAAAGAGCAATGTCTCCCAAGAAATCATTGCCCGCTGGTCGGGAAGAACTGATCTAAGCCAGAATAAAGTTTATAATCATGTGACTATAGAAGACCGTAGGTATGACTTAGAAGTATTAGATGTTTCGACGCTTTCGAAGGCAGAAAGTTTACTTTCAAAGATCAGGAGAAAGACTGCCATTAGCATTTCGGATATAGGGCTCAGTGGCGACAGGTTGGCGCACCGTACCGAATTTGGGATATGTCTTCATGACTACGCACAAGAGCCGTGTTCTAAGTTCAACAACTGCCTTAACTGTAACGAACATATTTGCGTAAAAGGAGACGAAACAAAATTAGAAAACCTAAAGTCTGAACGAATCTACCTATTAGGGCTGCTAAAGAAATTCAGAGAAGAAACAGATAAGAAAGCATATGGATTAAATAACTGGCTAAAAAATACCGTCGAAAAATTGAATAAATGCAACTCACTAATCTCAATTCTTGAAGACCCTGACGTCCAAGAAGGTGCAGTCATAAAAAATACAACTGATGGTTGGTCTTCTACTACTAATGCTTTGAACTTGAATGAGTCAATAGAAAAATCCTCAGACAGTAATACTTCATTACTAATAGACAACAATATTAGAGAAATCGAAAAACTAATCGGATCAGACAACGATGCCTAGATTAAGTGCGAACGATGTAAATTCAATCAAGAAATTAATTCAAGGCTGGACCAGCAGCAAATTAACCTGGGAGTTGCTTGTTATTGCCTGCGAAAATGAACTTAATATAAAGACTACAAGAAAGACTTTACTTACTCGAGAAACCATTACTGCAACAATGAAAGTTAGGAAATCTGAGCTGAAAGCTCCTTCACAGGTTCCCATACAGTTCAGTGACATTCATAGAGCTAATGACAGGATCGCCCGGTTGTCAAAGCGAGTATCTGAACTAGAAGCAGCACAGGAAGTTTTATTGGATCAGTTTTCCCGCTGGGCATACAACGCCGATGCACATGGACTCAATGAGGACATACTGAACCAACCAATACCATTGTTACGATGATTGTTTGTGGTTTTATAAACAACAGGTATTAATTATTTAAAAAATGATAAGCATACCCATAGGATTGAGCAAGATTTTGCGAAAACCTTCAGTTTGACAATGATATTTGGATTACCTCGAATTCTCATCATATGCCTAACCCTTATTTTGAGGCTGTTTAAAACGCCTCTGGGGCGAAACCATCGAGATGACTGTGCCGGGGTTGCCTGAACTGTGGGTGACGCGAGCTATAGAACGGGTCATTGAATGGCAAGGAAAATCATCGGCGTTGCGCTTTGAAAATGGCCCAGAATATTTTTCCAGTCCCTTGGTGGCATGGGCCAATCAGCATCAAATTATATTATTGCTGTACATCTAACCTAGCAAGTACACACAGAATTCCTATGTTGAGCATTCAAACTGCACTGCCCGTCACTAATGGTTCGACTTGCACGATGTTGATAGTGTTGAATAGGCGTTGTAGCGAAGTAGCAATAGCAATGGCAAAACAGCAACGAACAGCCAAACACAGAGATAGGAGATATCCGTCCAGTTCGACTGTTACATGCAGCATAATACTTTACGAATCACTACTGTTTGCAGTATGGCTTATAAGGTTTTGAGGGAATCACGATATGAGAAGAGGGGCTGTGTACTATAAAGATCGTTATGCCGGTGAATTACTAGAACTGGATAGCAATCATTTCCGGTTCACTTATGACTCCGATTACTTAGAAAATGGTGTGGCAATCGCATTCAGGTTGCCATTGACAGGAACACCGTACGAATCAAAAGGCCTGCCACCATTTTTTGAGGGTTTGACATCAGAAGGCTGGCTAAGGAAGTTGCAGTCTCAGACTCAAGGCATTGCATATACGGATAGTTTTGGGCTCCTTTTGAACAATGGGAGGGATCTGGTCGGTGCAGTGACCATTATGCCTGCCGACTAATTCGAGTTGCATCGACCAGAGTCAACCTGAATGCGTAACGTGATGTCGACATATGACAAGGTACTTGCCCGTTAAAAACATAGGCCAAAAGTAGGCACTTCTATAGGCCAGATCAGTTACTTGTCTTCCAGCGGCAGTATTACTTTGTAATATTGTCTATCCGATCTTGCATCGAACTGTCAGACTAATTACCTCAAATGCATCGAATTTATGTTGTTTCTGCATCATTTTTTTTAATATAACCCCATAGCTGATATTTCAGTTAAGGGGTTTCTATGGTTATCTCAATTAAACGAAAGTTGCCGCTCCCTAAATATACAAGGCCTTGTTAGTATAGTTATCAAGGCATATAGCTTTAAGGTATTTTTGGAGTTTTTACTTCCGACATCTTTCTCTCCAAAACCGGCCAATAAAGAGTTCTGATCCGGCCATAAAGAGGGCCTCTTTACATCATATAAAACCTCGTTAAAGCTTTATCCCATCGATATGCGCAGCTTTCAGATAAAAAATGTAACTTCGTTGTCGGCCGAAACCTGCTTTTTAACCGGCCAAATTTTGGGTGAAAACCGGCCACTCCTTAGTTTGAAAGACATATTAAGTAGCTATAAGCGCCGATCCAGGCATTGTTTGAGGCAGCAATTATGAAAACGGTGCAAATTATGGAGCCAATGCTGATCCGGGCGGATCACGACTCCTATCAGGTATTAAGCGAGAAAGCTTATGACCTGGCCCTACAGTCCGCTGCACTTGGAGGTGATCTACCCGCCGGCCTTATCTTAGCAGTTGGTGACATGGTCCGGGTGGTGGATTGCTATTACTCCAACTTGATCGAAGGGCGTTCGATGATGCCAGTCGACATCGATCAAGCTCTACGGCAACACTTCCATAACGACCCCGCGCGGCTTGAACTGCAGGAGGAGGCCCTGGCACACATCAAGGTTCAGCGGTGGATTGATCATGGCGGGATGGAAGAATTGGGCTTTGGGGTGGACGGCATCAAGGAGGTCCATCGTCGGTTCTATGAAGCCATGCCAAAACGTCTACATTGGGTGCACACCCCAGGCACAAGCGAGATGCACCAGGTGATCCCAGGCGAGTTCAGGAATCACGGGGTAGTTGTAGGCAACCATGTGCCCTGCCGGCCAAATGAGATTATACCGCTCATGGATTGTTGGGAGCGCTTCTATTCCGGCCTTGGAAAGCTGGCGATGGTCTCAGCCTTGGCCGCAGCCCACCATCGCTTGGTGTGGATCCACCCTTTTACGGATGGCAACGGACGTGTTGCTCGGCTTGTCACGCACGCCATGATGCGCTATTGCATGCTCGGAACTGATATGTGGTCGGCCTCACGGGGCTTCGGACAATCACAAACGGATTATCGCCGATTGCTTGCGGCGTGTGACCAGCCTCAGAGCAACGACTTAGACGGCCATGGCCAGTTGAATGAGCGAAGCCTAGTAAGTTTCACGCAGTATTTCTTGGAGACCAGTTGCGACCAGGTGCAGCGCATGTCTGAGGCTCTACAGGTCGACAGCATAGTGCATCAACTGATGCGTTGGGTTCATGATCGCGAAAAAACCTATGCGCTACCGATAGAGAAGTTGCTGCGCTACGTTCTAGTGCATGGTGAAGTACCTCGTGGCAAAGCCCAAGAGGTAACCGGACTACCCGAGCGCAGCTGCCGGCGGGTCGTGAAGGCTCTGCTTGAAAAGCACGAACTGATGGCAGCAAAAAGCAGCAGAGCCCCGCTTAAGATGCATATCCCGTTAAGATTAGCTCAAGATCTCTTTCCTAGGCTGATACCTGAAAATATCTTGTCGCTCTAATCTAAGGACCTGAAAGTACATTATTTTTATTCAATGAATCTGACACACCGCCTCTTTCTATTGCGTGGGATGGGGCGTAACCAAGCGTAGAACACATTTTAATGGACGCTCAATAAAGAGCTTAGCCACTGGATTAGTCATCGTTGGCATATTAAAGACAAATGCATCCCTCCGTCGGTGTGGGTGGCAGAAGTAGGCCGCATTTATAATATATATTTTTACCTTTGATCGCTTTAACTTGGTCTTGGCCCGATCGAAAGCGGACAAAAGTGCGCCAATTGGAATGACAACAGAATGCTAATCGTGGTATCCATGGGTCGTCACAACCTAACCACTTTGGCAACCGTGTAGCTGGTCGGGCGGTAGCGTGTTTTTTGGCTAGCGAATGTCCATCGAGCTGCACACTCCACGCTCAGGCAATCCAGCAACATTCAGATACATTTGAACCGTATCGATCGAACGGCGGTCTAAAGTATCTTGGATATTTGTAGGTCCAGCCATCGCGCAGTAGTCACTAAGCCGACCTATAAACCGGCTTGAAGTGTTTGAAACAGTCTTAAGCGGCCATGCTCCAAATCCTAGTTAGAATAGTAGACCTGTGCATGTAGTCATAGATAGAGCGCAATTTAGCAACAGGATGATCATAAAACCTTCATTGGTACGACAGATACTCCGGGCAAAAAACGGATATCCACCTTTGGAGTCGCTGATAAACCGAATATGCGTCGGTTAGCGCGGTTTTGTGGGATTAATATCAGCGGCAATAAGCTTTAAATCATGCTGGAATATATGATAGCCACTGGGCCAGAGCAAAACACCGTGACAACGTGAAACCAAGGTCGCTCCCAAATAAGTAGCATAAGTGGCAAAGAATAAGATGTTACAACGCTGGTCACGATTTGCCACGAACTAAGAATAGGAAGGAATAATGGTAGCTGAGTATTTGTCAGCTGGTATGAAAGTTGGCTTGGCCATATTGAGATTTACTCCTAACTTTATTGGGAAGCTTTGGAATTACTGGAAGCGGCCCAGTCTTCAATTGGCTGTCAGAAATACGAGCATTGAATTCGCTACTAGTGATGCAAAGCGACTACGCCCAAATTTTCCTGCTATAAGAATCCATAATGCAAGCTCTGATGATGTTACATTCGATCTAGGAAGTTTTTTTATAAACGGCGAGTCGCTTTCCTACATAATTCAGCAAAATACGTATTTCTCTAGGACACTGGAACAAAATAATCCAGAACATAAACTGACAACGGATAATAAACTCATAAGAAAATTTAAGGAAAACTGGACTTCATCTAAATTTTTAAAGCTTCCTGCGCATGAATATATCGACCTACCGCTTTATCCTCAGAAAATGGGTGATTCAACCTACTTTAAAACTTTGGACAACGTGAAGGTGTTCTTCCCGAAACGTAAAATAGTTGTGGTAATGACAGTAAATTCCAGAGAATCGCACTTCGCTGTCGATAGGATGGAATTTTTGAGAATAATTGTAAATTGCCTAGTTAATGACCGTGCGGGCTAGATATTAGTCGTGATAGCGGAAAAACTGCGGTGCAACAAGGCCAGTCAGTGGACAGGTTTCCCGTCGCATAATTTTTTGGCAAAAAAAACCGCCATAAAACCAATTCAACTACAAAGCTGCCGCTACTGGAGGCGTTAGCTTCTTATGAGAACTCAAACACACGTTACCGATACAAAAGCGGTTAAGAAAGTCCTGAATCAACTGCCAGATCATTGGGTCGTTAGAGAATTGACCGAGCGAGACTATGGCATAGACCTTATGGTCGAGATTTTCATTCGTGGTCTAGAAGATAAAAAGGGTAACGAAGCATTCGATTCATCTGGTGCGATATTTCATATTCAAATCAAAGGCACTAGCAACGAACTTAAAGCCTCGAAAGTAGGATCGATTAATTACTCACTGGATAAAGATTCATTAAAATACGTGGAAAAATTTAGTGTCCCATTTTTTCTTTTTAGACTAAATGTGTCATCGGATTCAAATGAGTGTTACTTCGTTTGGATTCAAAGGTACATCAAAGACGTCCTGGACACCGAAGATCCATTTTGGCGGGAATCAGCCAAAAAATCCATAACGATACGCATTCCAAAAGAAAATATGGTTCTTGAAAGGATTGAAAGAATAGAGGAAATAGCATTTCGTCCCAAGTATCTCGAAGAGCTGATTGAATACAGAGAGTTTTACGGAGATCTGGTTCACCGTTTTTCCGCTATGCTGAGCGGAAACTATGCGAAGGACGAAAGGACTATTTCGGAAATCACGGTACACGTCCGGCGTATACAAAGGTTAAGTGTACTGTTATCTCGAAACAACTGCAGCGTCAGCCATTCCAGTTTTGATAAGTTAGTCAACTATATAGAAAATGCGCAAGTTAATATTAATGATTTTTCCGACTTTTCTGAAAAGTATAACCTTGACCTCCTATACGAGAGCATCGAAGGTATGAGCCTGGTTGAAGATTTCGTGCTAGGAAATGATGGTCACACAGCATATTAGAGAGCCAAAGCTAGAAAAGCACGACTGCCGGACAATTGTTCCGCTGTGCTAAAAATCATCCCAGAACGCGGCCTTGTACCAAAAATTAGACTCGGAAGCCTTTAGTAGATATAGATCAATTTGAAAAAGTAAGATAGGGGTATGGTCGAGCACGGATGAGTTTCAAGTCCAATCTATACGTCGGGGGGCCGACGACACAGCAAGGCACAAAACTTGTCTCTCTCTGCTGAGCATGATTTCAGAAGGATATATTGAGGGGGCAAAGGGTGTCGATGGAAGTTTGGGGCTAAACTTTGGTGACCTATACGTCAAAAAATCGGGACTGGTAGTCTACAAATTCTAGACGACACCAATCAACCAGATCAGCAGGCCAACGCTGTGGGAACAGTGTGCTCAGCACCTTTTCTGGAAAGTTGGTTTGGTGGCTTGTCGCAAGTGATGTTCTGATACTGATACCGACATTCATTGAAACTGCAAGAGAGAGTGCAAGGCTGCTCCTGAATTTTTTCTCGGCCTACTCTCATGAATGGCATAACAATCGAAAGTCTGCAATGGCTTTTCCGTTGTAGCTGTCCCTCCACTAAAAAGTCGCGCGTGCCGCGGGTGTCAAAAAACAAGGAGATCGAATGGATTCTCACATTTTTATAGACAACTCGAATATTTTCGGAGGAGCTCAGAGAGCAGCAGCAACCCATGAGCCGGAAGCAGTCTGGATGGCGGTAAGACTATATTACCGAAACTTTTTCCAGCTGTTAGAGCGTGAGACGAATCCGGTTACTAAAGTCCTTGCTGGCTCCGTTCCCCCAGGAAATGAAGTGCTCTGGGAGCATGCGAGGAAGTACGGATATAACACAGATCTTCTGCACCGTATTGAGCAAGATGATGGTCGGCTAGTTGAGCAAGGCGTGGACGAAATAGCGCACCTTAAAATTGCGAATGCCCTTCTTGATCATGAACCTCCACAGACCCTTGTTCTCGTCACTGGAGACGGGAATGACTCAGATTTCGGCACTAGCTTTACCAAGCAGGCGGAGAGAGCACTGAATCGCGGATGGGACGTCCACGTATGGTCCTGGGCGGACCAACTTTCAGGGAAGTTTGCTCGACTTTCTTCTATCAGTTCTGGAAACCTCATAGTCAACCACCTCGACAACTACTATATGTCTATAACATTTGTTCAGGGCGGAACATATGATTTAAACGGTTTTAATATCAACGTTTCTGGACGCGTGGTCAGTGCACCGAATTTTTAAAAAGACCATGCACTGTGGCGCCTACTGCATTGATGCGACGCTTCCACTCCGTAGCCGTGCATGTTGGCTGGCGTTTAGTCTTTGCTGCCAACCAGGAAAGAGGGATCTATAAAGTATGAATAAAGATCTAGGCAAGCTACTCAACCCTCCCTGGACGAAGTTCACTGAAAAGCTCCAAATGCGGACTGACATTGCTTCGTTAGCATTCCAAGAATCCAACGCTATGCGTTCAATCAGAAAACTAAGTGAGCCTATCAAGCTAGATTATTTTGCTTTTAGTGGATCGGCACTTATGAAGTCTGCACGTATAGTTGCAGAAAGTAATAGGTTGATATCACTCACATCTGGTGATTTAGATGCTATTAGATCAATCAACCAGATAACTAAGTCAAGTCGCTTTGTTGCACTAGCATTGCAAGAATCAGAAGTTTTGAAATCATTTAGGTCTATTGCAGGATCGACTCAATTATCTGCTATTGCATTCCAGCAATTTGAAAAAGCTATACAACTACAAAATTTGGCCGAATCAAGTCAGTTTGCATCGACTGCTTTAAATCAATCTGAAGCGTTTAAGCATATATCACAGCTGAGCAGTCTTGCATCATTTAAAGCCTTATCCAGCCTGGAAAACTCGCCGTTTCTTGAAAGCTCAGCTTTATCATTGTTTCCTGAAATGGCTTCTTCAGAAACTCTTGATGAATCTCTTATTGAAATAGATGCAGAAATAAGTGAAGAAATATCATCAGCAGCAGATTTTAATGCTCTATCGGAAAGAACAAAGAATATTCTAGTTTATCTATACCACACCTATTTTTTACCTGTCTTTTTGAGCTTCCTATCTTCTTATGTAATGACGAATGCAGTTGAGGCAAGAAAAGAGACTGTCGCTATAACAATGCCGTCAGAGGCTAAAGCTTTTGTTAAAGAACCAAATGAAAATTTCGATCGTGCTGCTTTAAAAGGGTTTCGTATTATAACTGTCAATGCCTTGAACTTTAGAGAAAATCCTGGAGTTAAATCTGAAATTATTACAACGCTGCCGGTTGGAACGTTGGTCGAAGTCATTGATAAGTCCGACCGGTCATGGCTTCTAGTTGAGGTTGAAATTGACGGCAATCTTGAGCAGGGTTGGATTTTTAGACGTTACACTGCTTACTTTAAATAAACATAACAAAGCGCTACTGGCGGATAAACTTTACGCAGTGCCATAAGTTTATTTCAGAACACAGCGTTAGAGAACCACCCGAAGGTATGCATGAAAAACATCGAGATATTTGAAGCTTTATCCGGACTTCTGTTTGCAGAGTTGTACGAGTACTTCCCGCTTCCAAAGACTATCGATCCAAAGCTGCTGGCTCTAGAACTCGGAAATGAATATTGGGATGAGGCGGAACGCCCCCTGGAAGACACCGGCCAAATCAATGCATATATTCGACATAAAAGCCCTGCAGGGTTAGCCGAACCCACGGTCCGTTGGCTGGCAAATACAGATTTCATAACCTTCGATTGCTACCGCGGAGGTAAATTTCAAAACGTTTGCTTAACTGCAAAGGGGCTGGAAGCAATCAGGTCGGCGCCCGGAAGAGAAAGCCGATTGCTGAACGCTGCCAAGAGTGTTCTTGCTGGCGCGGCTAAAGACAGTGCGCGAGAAGAGCTTCGGAAAGTTTTCTCGGAGATGGTACTATGGAGCGTTCAAAACTCTGCCACACTTATCCAGTCTGCTTCCAATTTCGGTGGCTAGGCTTTTCTAGCTAGTCATTCAAGTACGTTACCGGTCTAGGGCCTAGCGGCCGTCCACCAGACGCCGCTTAAGATTGGCGTCACCTTCAAAGTTGGTAGATTAAGTGGCAATTAAATCGCATACCTTATTTCACTTTACAAGCTCATTAGATACTCTGCTAAGCATTTTAAGAACAGGATTTTGGCCCAGATACTGTACAGAGGACTTCAGATGGTATAACCAAGAATTAGGTTATGTTTCTTACCCTATAGTTAGTTTTTGCGATATCCCACTAACACAAATTAACGAGCATACTGATTTTTACGGTAAGTTTGGTTTGGGTATTTCAAGGGAAATGGCAATCTCAGCCGGTATAAATCCAGTTATATATCTCACTGAAAATAGTGCGCTAAGGTACAGTCTTCTTCAGTTGGCACAGCCTAAGAAGTTCGTGTTCCCTCCAAATATAGACCTATATTCTGACTATTTTCTTGAGGTTCTTAGCCTAATCAAGCCTATTTCTGGGAAGATGTCTAGAGCAAATGGGGAAGAAATAGAAAAGGACTTTTGTCTTGAAAGTGAATGGAGGTACTCACCAAACCTACCCAAAAACAGGAAGTGTATATCGATGAATAAGCATAATATTGAAAATGAGGATCTAAATGGCTATACATATGATAATTGCATGCTCAAATTTCCTATTTCGGCAGTAAACTACTTAATCGTTGAACGAAATGAAGACGCAGTTGAGTTGGCAAATAATCTAAGCAGTGCGGTAGTAAATTCCAAAAGTAGTAAAGATGATATAGATTATTTAAAGCTAAGAATTATCACCTTAGAAGATATTGCAAGGGATTTTTAAAGATAGCGATCCATTGCTTTGGACTCGGAAAAGCCTCTTACCAAAGAATAGGGGCGTTATATTTGAGGTATTGGTTTGACTAAGTTCGAAATAATTAGCTCGGTAATATCTCTACTCGCTGTGATGGTGTCTTTCTATGCGCTTTATCGCTCGAAGAGAAACCATGATCAGCTTATTGAAATAGAAAAGGTACATGCCAGGCTTAGTGAACGTGAACTTGCCGAGTACGACAAGCGGGATCGTGATGCTCTAAAGGCATCTTTATCGGTACGAATGGTAAAAGACGACAAAGCCCACAAATTCGTAATAACAAACCAAGGTAGGGCAGAAGCCAAAAATATCTACTTCGGCCTAGAGCAAGACAACGAGCACAATCCACTAGTTTCAAACGATTTGGAACAAAAAACTCCATACCGAATACTGGGGCCTGGTGACAGCTACTACCTATTGGCATCTATTCCCCTTAGCGTCCGGCAGACAACTTACACGGTGTCTCTTCGCTGGGACAATGTGGATGGCAGCCAAGACCGAGTCCTTCGAATCGTGGCTCGGTAAAATATAACAAGTCCCAGTTGTTAAACAATTTTACCATCGCTTCGCGGCTAAAAATTTCCGTAAAGCTCTGCGTTGATTTACACAGGAGTCATCATGACATTCTCAAGTATGCTAAATGACAACGTCACTCTTCTGAAAAAGAACGGTGATCGAGTAAAAGGAATTAAAGCCAGTGTTCAGGCGAAGAAGATCTTCATCAATCGGTCCGATATTTTGATCGAAACCGGAGACCTTATTCAGCGGAACATGACTAACGGCGGAGAAGATACTTACGAGGTAATCGATCCGGGTTTTCATGAGAGCTTCCATGGTATAGAAGCAAGCTACCAGATAACCTATCGAAAGCTTGGATTACCTGAAGCCAATGCGGCAGTGCAGAGCATCACTTATCACATCTCTGGTGCAAATGCTCGGGTGAATAATCATTCCACGGACAATTCAGTAAATACCATTACAGTTAATCCCGAAGTCGTCGAGCATATTTTAATGTTGCGACAGGAAGTTAAGCGTCTTCTACCAGAACAGGAGCAAAAATCAGCTCTTGAAGTGGTTGATGCTATTGAGGGGCAGTTTGAATCAAACGCACCTAGCAAGATTGTCATAAAAACACTTCTGAGCGCTTTGCCAAGCGCCGGTAGCATTGCCACAATTGGATCATTTCTTCTCTCGGCGTTGGGTGGCTGAGGAGTAAATTAACAAGACCAGGCACGGCGACGTCTTCTTTGTTACGGCTTCGCCTTAACTGCAAAGTCGCGCATGCTGGTAGCCTTATTTGACAAGGAGACTGAATGTCATATACGAGTAAAGAGTATGAAGACCGATCGGATATAGAAAAAATTCAATCGAACTGGAAAAAGCTTTCCGGCCTGTACTCCCGCAACGAGTGGTCTAGCTCTATAGTCAGAGCAGCCACAACAGCTGAAATCGCGTCGAATTTAGTAGTTCGTGAGGAGTTAGAAAACATCAAAGGTATTGACGAGCCATTTGTTAGTCATTTGATGATGTGGGCCAATGGAATACAGGGAAAGTTTCAAAAATTGATATTACCTGCCGTCGAAGGTAAAGATTATGCTCTAACCTTTAAGCAACTCTCTAATGATATTAGTGATATAAACAGAATTCGAAACGGAATAGTTCACGCTGGTAAATTTGCGGACTATCAGCCGGCACATGATGTAATAGTAAAAGCGAGAACAGTTATATTGACTTTTGTTTGTCAATATCATAACGATTTTAATTTAGACGAAATTAATAAAATTCAAAAGTCACATAACAAATCAATACAACCGAATGCTAAAGTAGCTCCCGATTAAGGCGTTATAATAACAAGGTGTCTTTGTAATGTCCGTTACAAGGTGATATTCGAGATACTGTATTCCCACTACAGTTAGTTGATGTGCAGCCCGCTTAGCCTTCCTTTAGGATGGGGATGACGTGTTCTTCGGTCTATTGCTTCTTCATGTTCTTCGTCCTCTTGAGCGGTGACCATTACTCAGTTCACTGTAAATTAGAAAGTTAGTTGCAGGACAACACTATTTCAGGGTGCGGCACAATGCTGAGCACTGAAGATCAAATAACCCTGGAGTTATAAGGCACAGATGCCGTTAAGTACATCAGGGTGTTCGCTTTAATGGGGCAATCACATCGTGAGTTTTGACATAAATAAACCTTTTGATAGTGCAACTTCACTTTTTCAAATAGTCGGCGCATCTATTTCGATTTTTTACGTTATTGGATATATTGGTGTAAATTCATATTTTTCTCGCTACGGGTTCTATTCCTATGAATTCATAAGCGTCCAATTTCTTTCTGCAGGGGTGATCTTCTCAATTATCATTGCTGCTTATTACTTCTTTGTTGGTAGGCGGATTTTTGAAGTGAAGAAGTACTATGGAGAGCTTCTAAAAATCGAAAAAAAATCAGAACCAACCAAGTGGTGGAAACTTTATATTGGTTTTTTTATAATATACGAATTGCAGTTTCAGTCCTCAATCGCAGTACATCTTTTATATTCCATTTTATTTGGGGCTTCAAATATCTTACACTTATTCACTGCAATCTTAATTGGAGCTTTTATTATTGACTATTTGGTCACTTACAAGCTTGAGAATCGTGAGAAACACTCAGAAAACATCATATACGTTAAGACTCTTTTATATACAATAGTAATATTCCTAGTTTATAACTTTCTTCCTGATAAAAAAATTCTTCAATTGCATATGTTCTTTTTATATTTTTCATTATTAATATTTTTCCTCTCGCACTTCAATTTTCAAGTAAAAGATTTTTTCTCAGCTTTTCTTGTAGTAGTAATGCTTGGGTTTGCAACAATCGAACTCGGATCGAGGTTTTATGGCGAAATAAGATTTGAAGTGGGAGGAGGCGAACCTAGGCTTGTTAATTTAATATTTAATGAATCTTCTCTTATCACAAAAGACGGCTCTGATTTATACAATATGGTGCAGTCGAAAGTATATTTGATTGGTGAAACCTCTTCTGAGTTGTTTCTTGACCTTGGTTCTGGT
Source organism: Saccharospirillum sp. HFRX-2 (assembly GCF_043196805.1). Taxonomy (NCBI): domain Bacteria; kingdom Pseudomonadati; phylum Pseudomonadota; class Gammaproteobacteria; order Oceanospirillales; family Saccharospirillaceae; genus Saccharospirillum; species Saccharospirillum sp. HFRX-2. Next base: position 657,380 of record NZ_JBEBMU010000001.1, on the reverse strand, counting down.
GATTTATCAAAACCACTGAGGATATCGAAAGACCTGATTGCTGGGGTTCAACCCATATTGATTAATGGATCAGATAACTAGTTAATAGAACTATTAAGATCCCTAGGTGTCACCTTTCAGGTAACAAACATGTTTTGAAATGGAAGTTGCGCCATTTTGTAACGTTTAACTAGCGATCACAGTGATAAGGTTACAAAAATACCCTCTATTTTTGGCCCATGCAGCATTAGATGCGTTTTAAGCCATAGCACATCAACTATTTTCCCTACATTTTTAAACGTTACAAATACACATCAGTATTAACCCCATATTGAGCCACCAGTGCACCTTTGCCTTGATGAAATAAATGAGGAAGTGCGGCGGATGCCAAACAGCGAGCGAATGAAAAAGCGGCTCACCGGGTATCCATAATGAGCGACTAGGGTAGAGAAAAGCCCTGACTATGGGAAGGCTGGCTGCGTTTTGGCGGTGGGAAAACGGCGCCTGTTATGTACAATAACGCCCCTTCGCGAAAGGCCTGCTGTGGCTGAGCCAAAGCTGATCTTGTGGTCAGTTTCGGTCATCCCCATCGATACCCTTTCGTTAGCTGGCCAAGGCCAACCTGCCCGAGGAAATTGCCATGTTCGAGAAGACTCAAAACATCGCCGATTACGATGCCGACCTGTGGGCGGCTATGGAAGCCGAGCGCAAGCGTCAGGAAGAGCACATTGAACTGATCGCCTCCGAGAATTACACCTCGCCCCGAGTCATGCAGGCGCAGGGTTCTCAGCTGACCAACAAGTACGCCGAAGGCTATCCGGGCAAGCGTTATTACGGCGGTTGTGAGCACGTCGATGTGGTCGAGAACCTGGCCATCGAACGCGCCAAAAAACTCTTCGGTGCGGGTTACGCCAACGTTCAGCCGCATTCCGGTTCTCAGGCCAACGCTGCCGTTTATATGGCGTTGTGCGAACCCGGCGATACCGTTCTGGGCATGAGCCTGGCGCACGGTGGTCACCTCACGCACGGTGCTTCGGTGTCGTTCTCCGGTCGCATCTACAACGCTGTTCAATATGGTTTGAACCCGGAAACCGGCGAAATCGATTACGAGCAGGTTGAGCAACTGGCGCGCGAACATAAGCCGAAGATGATTGTTGCTGGCTTCTCGGCCTATTCCCGCGTGGTCGACTGGGCGCGTTTTCGCAAGATCGCCGACGAAGTGGGCGCTTACCTGCTGGTCGATATGGCGCACGTCGCCGGTTTGATTGCCGCCGGCGTCTACCCTAGCCCGGTGCCGCATGCGCACGTAACCACCACCACCACGCATAAAACCTTGGGCGGCCCGCGCGGCGGTCTGATTCTGGCCGAAGAAAACGAAGAGCTGAATAAGAAGCTCAACTTCGCCGTTTTCCCGGAAAGCCAGGGCGGCCCACTGATGCACGTGATCGCTGGCAAAGCGGTGTGCTTTAAAGAAGCCATGGAGCCAGACTTCAAGGCGTATCAAACTCAGGTGGTGAAAAACGCTCAGGCCATGGCAGCCACTTTTATCGAGCGCGGCATCAATATCGTTTCTGGCGGCACTGACGACCATCTGTTCCTGGTCGATCTGATCGGCAAGGAATACACCGGTAAAGACGCCGATGCCGCTTTGGGTCGTGCCAACATCACGGTCAACAAAAACGCCGTCCCGAACGATCCACGCTCACCCTTTGTGACTTCAGGCTTGCGTCTGGGTACACCGGCGATCACCCGTCGCGGTTTCACCGAAGCCGAATCGAGCGAACTGGCCGGCTGGATTTGCGATGTGCTGGATTCGCTGGAAAACGGCGACAGTGACAGCGTGATCGAGACGGTGAAAAACAAGGTGCTGGCCATCTGCGCCAAGTTGCCGGTTTATCGCTAAGCGCGACAGGGTTTGAATCCAGCCCCTTGTCGCGCTGCGGCAAGGGGCTTTGTTGTTTTACAGGGTCAAAAAATGAGGTCGTGCCATGCCGGATAATGTCACCCTGCGCGCTCATCTGGCGCTGCTGCTCGCCATGTTGCTCTGGGGTTCTTCCTTTATTGCCCTGAAGCTGGCGGTGACCGAACTGTCGCCGATGATCGTCGTCTTCCTGCGCATGTGCGTCGGCGCGCTGGCCTTTTTAGTGGTCTGGCCCTGGTTGCGCCACGGCTTTAATTATCAAAAAGGCGACTGGAAACTGCTCGCCGGTATGGCGCTGTTCGAGCCCTGCCTGTATTTCATCTTCGAAGCTCAGGCGCTGCAATACACCAGCGCCGGCCAGGCCGGGATGATCACCGCCATGTTGCCGCTGATGGTCGCCGTCGCCGCCTACTTTTTATTAAAAGAACGCACCTTGCCGCGCCAGTGGGTCGGTTTCGCCATCGCCGTGACCGGGGTCATCGTTATGACGCTCGCCGGCGAAGACGACGATCAAGCGCCCAATGCCATTCTCGGCAATACGCTCGAGCTGCTCGCCATGGCGGCGGCGGTCGGCTATACGCTGATGGTGAAAAACCTGACCCGGCGTTATTCGGCTTTCTTTATTACCGCCTTTCAGGCGTGCGTCGGCGCCGTCTTTTTCTTCCCGCTGGCGTTGATGTCCGACTGGCCGCAGCAGATCTCGCTGAGCACCTTCGGCATCATCGTCTACCTCGGTCTGGTTGCCACGCTCGGCGCCTACGGCCTGTACAACTATTCACTGACCTATCTGAAAGCCTCAGTCGCCGCTGGCTACACTAACTTGTTGCCGGTGTTTACCCTGCTGTTTTCGATGGCCTTGCTGGGCGAGCGCGTCAATCTGTGGCAATGGATCGCCATCGTATTGGTCTTTGTCGGCGTCTATCTCAGCCAGGAAAAACGCCAGCCATCGGTACCGCCGGAAGCGCCGCCACCGATCACCGGCTGACGGCACTCAGTCGGCAAAGCCGCTCAACACCAACTTACCAATGGTGCGCTGGCTTTCCAGCAGCGCATGGGCGCGCTTGAGGTTAGTCGCGTTAATAGGTCCCAGATTCTCAGCCAGGGTGGTGCGAATGTGGCCAGCGTCGACCAGTTGCGCGACCTCGTTCAGCAACTGCTGCTGACGAATCATGTCGTCGGTGCCAAACAGCGGCCGGGTGAACATCAGTTCCCAGTGCAGCGACAGGCTTTTGCGCTTGAGTTTGCGTACGTCGATCAGGTCCGGATCGTCGATCAACGCCAGTTTGCCCTGAGGTTTCAACAGCTCAATCAGTGCATCGAAATGGCGGTCGGTGTGGGTCAGGCTGATGACATAATCAACCGCTTTCAAACCCGCTGCCTGCCAGGCCTGATCAAGTGGCTGACTGTGATCGAGCACCGTATCCGCGCCCAGCGAGGTCACCCAATCGCGGCTTTCAGGACGTGATGCGGTAGCAATCACCTGCAAGTCAGTTCGCTGCTTGGCCAGCTGAATCAGAATGGAACCGACACCACCGGCCGCGCCAACGATCAACAGCGATTGGCCACGAGTATCACGTCGATCCAACTCCAGCCGATCAAACAGCAATTCCCAGGCGGTGATCGCCGTCAGCGGTAAAGCCGCAGCCTCGACATCGCTCAACTGAGTCGGGGCAGTACCGACAATGCGCTCATCCACCAGCTGATATTCGGCATTGGAACCCGGCCGGGCGATGTTGCCGGCATACCAGACCCGGTCACCGGGCTGATAGGCACTCACCTCAGCACCCACGGCATCGACAATACCGACCGCATCGTAACCCAGTACCCGAGGCTCGCCTGGTTGCGGCAAGGCGCTGTTACGCACTTTGGTGTCCACCGGGTTAACCGCTATGGCACGTACCGCAACACGCAGATCATGCGCGCCGGGTTCCGGTATCGGCAGGTCCAGGTCAATCAAGGCCTCGGCCTGATCGATGGTTTGGCTTTGGGTAAAGGCAACGGCTTTCATTTAATACTCTCCACTTAATGGTTCAGGGCACTCAGCATGACAAAGCATTTTTTATAGAAATAGAGCAAAATATTGGTTTCAGTTTCTATAGATTATTGAAAATGGTGCGACTGGATGATTTGCAGGTGTTGGTCCAGGCTGCCGAGTTGGGCAGCCTTTCCTCGGCTGCTCGCGACCTGGACATCACCCCGGCGGTGGCCAGCCTGGCGATCAAACGACTCGAGGCTGAGCTGGATTTGCGGCTGCTGGTTCGCTCCACCCGACATCTGCGCCTGACCACCGAAGGCGCGCACTACCTGGAACACGCCAAAGCGGCCTTAAATGCCATAGCGGCCGGCGAAGCGGCCATCAATCAACAGCGCCAACGCATTGCCGGCGCACTGACGGTTGCCATGCCATCGGATATCGGTCGTCATCTGTTATTGCCCTGGTTCGATGACTTTATGGCTCGCCATCCGGATTTACGCCTCAGGTTACGCGTCAGTGATCGACTCAGTAATTTTTATCGCCAACCGGTCGACCTGGCCTTGCGCTATGGCCTGCCGGAAGACTCCAGCCTGGTCGCTTTGCCATTGCTGACCGATAACCATCGCGTTCTGTGCGCCTCAAATGACTATCTGCGCCAACACGGTACACCGGCAAGACCCGCCGACCTGAGCCAGCACAATTGCCTGCGCTTTTTGCTGGGTGACCGACTCCATGATCGCTGGCGTTTTGGTGACCAGACGGTACGCGTCAGCGGCGACCGCAGCAGTGACGACGCTGATTGCGTGCGGCGCTGGGCGATTCGTGGTCAAGGCATTGCTTACAAGTCGGCACTCGATGTGCAAGCCGATGTGCAGGCCGGTCGGCTGCAAATTCTGTTACCCGACTGGCCCACCGAAGCGACGCCCTTGTATCTGTTGTGCGCGCATCGCTTGTCATTAACACCGGCAGTAACCGCCTTAAGGGAATTTCTGCAACAGCGATTAACGGCCTATCGCCAGTAGACTGGCAACACAGCCATACAGCTTATAGCGGACTGAACCAAGGCACGCAGATCGACAAGGCCAACTTCAGCAACAACAATGCGCAGCTAACCATCCCAATTCGGAAGCGGATAGATGCAACCCTATTCAGTACAGGATCTGTTTAAGGTCGGGCTGGGCCCGTCGTCGTCGCATACGCTCGGGCCGATGCGCGCGGCTGAACGTTTTGTGCTGCATCTGCAGGAGAAGGGCTTGCTCGACCAGGTCGAACAATTGCGCGCCGACCTCTATGGCTCGCTGGCGCTGACCGGTGTGGGCCACGCCACCGATAAAGCGGTGGTATTGGGTTTTTGCGGTCTGGATGCGGCCACTGTCGATCCGCAAGAGGCCGATCAGACCTTCCTCAAAGTGCGCACCGAGCAACGTCTGCGGTTGGCTGGTCAACGCGATCTCCGATTCAATCTTGATGAGAGCGTGCGTCTTTTTAAAGACGTCTTCCTGCCCGAGCACCCCAATGGCATGCGCTTTACCGCCGAAGACGCCAACGGCATCGTCTTACTCAGCGAAACCTGGTATTCGGTCGGCGGCGGTGCCATTGCCAATGAGCTGGCGCGCGATTCGGCGCATCGGGACTTGCTCGAGGAATTTCCCGACAGCCGGCCTTATCCCTTCTTTAACGCCACAGAACTGTTAGCGCAATGCAACGAGCATCAACTTAGCATTGCGCAACTGATTGGCGCCAACGAAAACGGCCTGGGCAGTTCCGACACTGAGCTGGCTGCCTGGAGCAAGCTGATCATCGACGCCATGTTCGCCTGCCTGGATAGAGGCATGACCCTGACCGGCACCCTGCCCGGCGGTCTGGACGTTCAGCGTCGCGCCGCACGTATGGTCAAAGCGCTAAAAGAGAAACCAGCCACTGATGAACTGGCGTTGATCGATTGGGTCAGCGTCTACGCTTTGGCCGTGAACGAAGAAAACGCCGCCGGTGGCCGGGTGGTCACCGCGCCGACCAACGGTTCGGCCGGGGTTATTCCAGCGGTGTTGGCTTATATCCGCTTGCATTTACCCAGCCTCGATCGGGCCGCCGAAACCGACTTCCTGCTCACCTGTGCCGCCATTGGCTGGCTGTACAAGCGCAATGCCTCCATCTCGGCTGCCGAGATGGGTTGCCAGGGCGAAATCGGCGTGGCCTCGTCCATGGCCGCCGCCGGACTCGCGGCGGTGCTCGGTGGCAGCCCGGCCCAGGCCGAACACGCGGCGGAGATTGCCATGGAGCATCATCTGGGGATGACCTGCGACCCGGTCGGTGGCTTGGTGCAGGTGCCCTGTATTGAGCGCAACGCCTTCGGTGCCGTTAAAGCCATACAGGCAGCTCGGCTGGCACTGCGCGAACCGGGCGATCACAGAGTGTCGCTGGATCAGGTAATCGAAACCATGCGCCAGACCGGCGAAGACATGACCGCCAAATATAAAGAAACCGCGCTCGGTGGCCTGGCGGTCAATGTGGTGGTTTGCTGATTAGCGTGCGGGCTTTAAGCTGAACACCCCTGACGTCTATTTTTAGGAACCTCCATGGCCCTCAGAATTATCAGTACGCTGTTTATAGTTCTGCTCTCCCCGCTGGCGCTGGCCGACGGCGATATTGATGCCGGGCGCGATAAGTCGCGTCTGTGTGTCGGTTGTCACGGCGTCGCCGGCATTTCCAATGCTCCGGTTTATCCCAACCTTGCCGGCCAGAAAGAAGCCTATCTGGTGTCGGCGCTGCAGGCCTATAAAAGTCGCGACCGCCAGGGCGGTAACGCGGCGGTGATGTGGAGCCTGGCCGCGGGTCTGTCGGACGACGACATCCGCAACCTGGCAGCCTATTACGCCAGCCTGACGCCGGGTCGCTGAGGCGCAAAAACCAGCCGGTCCGCCTACCATGCTGGCTGGCCTCATCCATCCACAGAATCTGTGGATAAAATTGTGCACAGCCTCTTTATAGCAACGCCTTAGTGGCATGACACTGTTGTTGCAAATTATTGATCAAAAAATGACCAACAACAAAAAACCCAATAAAATCATAGAGTTGCTGAATTGATCATAGATTGACCGACGCTAAGACAAGACGTCAAAAGCACTGAGACGGTGCACGCCCGCCATGTGAATAATCATCACCCGCCAAGCCCGATTCCTGGCGGACTTGGTAAAAGTCAAGACGCTAAAAAGGGTGAATTGATCGCCAAAAGTGTGCATTGCCAGTACACTACGGCGTTCAAATATTTACCCCCATTCACGCATTGAGTCAGCGCTGCCGTCATGCATTGCCCCTTCTGTAAAGCTCAGGACACCAAGGTGATCGATTCGCGTCTGGTTGCCGAAGGCGAGCAGGTGCGCCGGCGTCGCGAATGTCTGGAATGCGGCGAACGCTACACCACCTACGAAAGCGCCGAGCTGCTGATGCCGCGATTGATCAAGCAAAACGGCAATCGCGAAGCCTTCGATGAACTCAAGCTGCGCGCCGGTTTGCAAAGAGCGTTGGAAAAACGCCCGGTCAGTGTCGAGGATGTGGAAGCCGCCATCGCCCGCATCAAGCAAGCCTTACGTGCCACTGGTGAGCGTGAATTGCCCTCGCGTCGTGTTGGCGAAGCGGTTATGGATGAATTGCGCGATCTCGACCAGGTCGCCTATGTGCGCTTCGCCTCTGTTTATCGTTCCTTCCAGGATCTCAGCGAATTTCGCAGCGAGATCGACCGTCTGGAAAGCAAGAAGCCCTGATCGTGCCCGATTACCGTCATGACAGCATCTGGATGGCCCGCGCGCTGCAACTGGCCACACGTGGACTGACCACCACCACACCCAATCCTCGCGTCGGCTGTGTGCTGGTGCGCAATGGTGAAGTGGTCGGTGAAGGCTTTCATCAGCGCGCCGGCGAAGCTCACGCCGAAGTTCATGCTCTGGCCGCTGCCGGCGACAAAGCCCGCGGCGCCACCGCCTATGTCACGCTCGAACCCTGCAGTCATCACGGTCGCACTCCGCCCTGCGCCGATGCTTTGATTAAGGCTGGCGTAAGCCGTGTCGTTACCGCCATGCAAGACCCGAATCCGGATGTGGCTGGCCGTGGTCTGGCGCGACTGGAAGCGGCGGGCATCGAGACTCACACCGAGGTACTGCGTGCCGACGCCGAAGCATTGAACGCTGGCTTTCTTAAACGCATGCGTAAAGGCCAGCCCTGGCTGACGCTGAAGCTCGCCGCCAGTCTTGATGGTGCAACAGCGCTGGCCAATGGCGACAGCCAATGGATTACCAGCGCCGAATCACGCCACCATGTGCAACAGGGTCGCGCACGCAGCTGCGCCATTCTCACCGGCATCGGCACGGTGCTGGCCGACGATCCGTCGCTCAATGTGCGGCTGGAAAATCATCCGCGCCAGCCTGCACGCATTGTGCTCGATACTCACCTGCGTACGCCCAGCAACGCCAAGATGCTCAGTCTCGACGGCGAAACCTGGTTACTGCATGGCCCGAACGATAATCAGACCGCGCAACAACAACTGTTAGACGCCGGTGCCCGACTGCACGAACTGCCGCTGAACATTCACGGCCAGCTCGATTTAACCGCCGTCATGAACTGGCTGGGTGAACAGAGCTACAACGAAGTCTGGACAGAAGCCGGCGCGACACTGGCCGCCAGCCTGCTTGATGGCGGTTGGGTCGACGAAGTGCGGCTCTATCAGGCGCCGGTTTTTCTGGGCTCCGCCATCCGCCCGCTGTACGCCACCGCTTTGAGTCAACTGAGCGACGGCCAGCAATTTAATGTGATCGAACGACTCAGCCTGGGCACCGATCTGTGCTGGCGGCTGCAACCGCGCTTGAAAAGCCCGAGCGCTACCCTAACCTGACAGCGAGCCTGGCCGCGCGGCGGTCGCTCTTTTACAACGACGAGGTCCCGCAGTGGCACTGGACAGTATCGCAGACATCATCGACGACATTCGCCAGGGAAAACCGGTCATCCTGATGGATGATGAAGATCGCGAAAACGAAGGCGACTTGATCGTCGCGGCGGAAAAAGTCACGCCGGAAATCATCAACTTTATGGCGTCCAAGGCACGCGGCCTGATTTGCCTGACGTTGTCCGGCGAGCGTTGCGACTTTTTAGGCCTGGAACCGATGGTGAAAAAAGACAACGGTTCCGCCTTCGGCACACCCTTCACCATTTCCATCGAGGCGGCGCACGGCGTCACTACCGGCATTTCCGCTGCCGACCGGGCACGCACCATTCGCGTTGCGGTCGATCCGGCGAGCAAGCCCGAAGACATCGTTCAGCCCGGCCATATTTTCCCGCTGCGCGCCCAGCCCGGTGGCGTTCTGAGCCGCGCCGGTCATACCGAAGCCGGTTGCGATCTGGCGCGCATGGCCGGTCTGATTCCGGCAGCGGCCATCGTCGAAATCATGAAAGAAGACGGCGAAATGGCGCGCCGGCCGGATTTAGAAGTCTTCGCCAAAGAACACGGCCTGCGCATCGGCACCATTGCCGATCTGATTCACTACCGCATTCTCAACGAACGCACCATCGAGCGCGTTGAGACCAGCCAGTTAGAAACCCGCAACGGCCCCTTCGATATGCAGGTGTTTCGCGATGGCGTCAGCGGCGGCACCCATCTGGCACTGACGCTGGGCGGTCCGTTCGACCCTAACGAACCGACCTTGGTGCGGGTGCACGTCGCCCAGACGCTGCGCGATTTGTTGGGCGTGGCGCCACCGCGCGGTCACGGCTGGACGCTGGATGCTTCGCTTAAACGCGTCGCCGAAGAAGGCGCTGGCTGTGTGGTGCTGCTCGATGTGCAGCAAGCGCCGGATGTGCTGACCGAACTGGCGCAGTGCAAGGGCGAACCTAATCGACGCAATCCCAAGGTCGATAAATACGGCACCTATAACACCATCGGCACCGGCTCGCAGATTCTGCGTGAGCTGGGCATCGGCAAGATGCGTTTGCTGAGTTCGCCAATCAAATTCGGTGGCATTTCCGGCTTCGATCTGGAAGTGACAGAATATATCGCTGCGGCCGGCGACTGACCGGCCACTTTATTTTTTGCCTGGAGCGCGAGCTCCACCAACAGGATAGGACGATGTCGACACTCACCTCTGCACTGAAAACTCTGGAAGGCGACTTTTCGCCGAACGCCGCGCAATACGCCATTGTCGTGGGTCGCTGGAACAGCTTTGTGGTTGAAAGCCTGCTCGACGGCGCCGTCGATGCACTGAAACGCCACGGCATCAAAGACGACCAGATCACCATCGTGCGCGCTCCTGGTGCTTATGAATTGCCGCTGGTGTGTCAGAAGCTCGCGGCCACTGACCGTTATGACGCCATCGTCGCGCTCGGCGCCGTCATTCGTGGCGGCACACCGCACTTTGATTTCGTCGCCGGTGAAGCCGCTGGTGGTCTGAGTTCGGTGTCGCTGGCCACCAACGTACCGGTGATCTTCGGCGTGCTGACCGTCGATTCCATCGAACAGGCCATCGAGCGCGCCGGCACCAAGGCTGGTAACAAAGGCGCCGAAGCCGCTCAGGTCGCGCTGGAAATGGTCAACCTGTTCAAGCAGATCGAGGCCAGCGAATGAGCGAACGTCCATCCATGGCGGCCCGCCGCAAAGCGCGGCGACTGGCGGTGCAGGCTTTGTATCAGTGGCAGGTTTCGGCCTCGCCAATCAGTCAGATCGAAGCCGAGTTCAATGCCGATCACGATATGACCAAGGTCGACGGCGAATACTTCTCGGAACTGTTGCGCGGTGTCGCCACCACCAAGGCCGACCTCGACAGCCAGATCGAACGCTTCACCGATCGTCCAACCCGCGACATGACCCCGGTAGAGCTGGCGATTTTGCGTATGGGCAGCTATGAATTGGTCCACCGACTGGACGTTCCGTACAAGGTGGTGATCAACGAAGGTGTCGAGCTGTCCAAGGTGTTCGGGGCCAGCGAAGGTCACCGCTATGTGAACGGCGTGCTCGATAAACTCGCCCAGCATTTACGCCAACCGGAAGTTCAGGCCGGACGCAAGAACTAGTCCGGCAACACCCGTCCCTTCCCTCAAACGTATCCGGCTTTAATCGAGCCGGGTGCGGCCCACGTTCAAACGGTACCAGATCACTTGGTGCGGAAATTCAAACGCAACGCAAGTCCCCTGATTCAAAAGCCTGACGGGGCTCACGAACCAATGCATTCAACTTTACCATTTGAAGATGCCTGCCTATAGTTCCCGCTTTGCTGAGCAGCTAGGCAGACCTGGCTGTGAACTACCCCCCAAGGAGATGTATTTCATGATCAGCCGCCTGAGCGCAACTCAACTCAGGGCGCGTCGCCCACTGACTGGCCTGAGCCTGGTCGTCACCCTGAGCGCCGTCTTTGCCTCCCCGTCATTCGCTGAAGAAGTCCCTGTCTCAACACTGGGCGACAACCTGCGCGGTGAACTGACCTCCGCCAGCCCGGTCAACCTGAACGATGGCACCCGCTATTCCAGTCATCGCTTTTGTGCGGGCAATGGTGATGCCATTGCCTTGTATCAATTCCAGGGTCCGTTCAGCGCTCGGTTGTCGCTGATCGATGAAAACTACAGCCTGATTGGCGCTGGCAACAAAGCGACCGCTGCTGAAGGTGGCCTGGTGCTGATCGATCCGCCGGCTGACCAGTGCGTAACGCTGATCGTCAGTGGCCAGAACAGCAACGCCTATGGTCCCTATCAACTGAATGCAGTCAGTGCCTCGGACTCGACTCGTCGTCTGCAAGCCGGCGAATCCATTCTCGCGGAAATGGGCGGCAACAAGCCGATGAATTTACCGTTGAACGTGGATGACGCCACCGAACTCGACCTGCAATTGATCGATACCAGCGGTCGCCTTGGTCTGAGCATCAGCGGTGATAATTTCCGCGATCAGGCCCTGGCTTGCGGTGATAAAGAACTGCGCATGACCACCTATCTGGAACCGGGCGATTACCAAATCTCTTTGATTCCCGGCCAGCGCCCCACCAACAACCTGCCTGATGATGAATGCGCCGCTGTCGCCACGACTGACGGCCAGGCCTTCTACCTGAAATCCACCGCCAGCCTGATGCCCGAAGGCATGCGCAACGGCGGTCCCTTGTCTAACGGTGACGAAATCATTGGCGTGCTGGGTAACGGCCGCGACAACGAATACCGTTTCACGCTCGACGAACTGGCTCAGGTCACCATCAACCTGGCGTCATCAGACTTCGACACCGTGCTGGAAATCCAGGGACCTTATGGCGACCAGCGTAATGACGATTCCGGCAACGGCACCAACTCAGAAATCGATTCGGTCATGCGTCCGGGTGATTACCGCGTGCTGGTACAGTCCTTCGGTTCCGGCAACGGCGGCCAATACGACCTGCGCGCGCGCATCGAACCGTTCAGCGGCGAGCTGACCAACGAAGGCAGCATTGAACCCGGTGAACAACTGACCGGCCTGCACAGCGGCACTGACAACACCTACAGCCTGACCATTGAAGAGCGCTCCGAAGTCACTATCGATGTCGGTTCAGAGAACTTCGACACCCTGGTCACGCTGGTCGGTAACAGCATCAACCTCAGCGACGACGATGGCGGCGACGGCACCAATTCGCGCATTGAAACGCTGCTGGAACCGGGCACTTACAGCATTCAGGTATCGGCTTACGGCAGTGCCGGCGGCGTCTTCAACATCAGCGTTGCCCAGGCCGAAGCCGTCGGTCGTCTGCAGGACGGCGGCGAAGTGGCACCCGGTGATGTGGTCTATGGCCAAATGCGAAACGGCCAACCGCTGACTTACAACCTGACCGTCGACAGCGCTCGTACCGTCAGCATCAGCGCCTCTTCGACCTCAGCCGACACCGTGCTGACGCTCAGCGGTGGCGGTCTGAACCTGGAAGATGACGACGGCGGCGAAGGCACCAACTCGCTGATCGAACAGTTCCTGACGCCGGGTGAATACACCATCCAGGTGCGCGACTTCGGCAACAGCAGCAACGGCACCATTCGCCTGGAAATCACTCAGGCCACCGCCGTTACCTCTTAAGCCATTTGGCAGTCGATAAAAAAGGCGGCCACGGCCGCCTTTTTTATTGCTGCTGATCCTTCCTGCAGCGATCAAGCTTCCTGCAACTATCAACCTTCCTGTAAAAGCGACCACTGCTCGCGCAATGCCAGTAAGTGATCACTCCAGAAGCGCCCACTGTCGAACCAGGAAAAGGCGCGCGGAAAGGCCGGGTCTTGCCAGCGCTGTGCAATCCACAGGGTGTGACGCACCATATGTACCGTGCGCAAGGGTTCGAGCAGGGCCAGATCCTTTTTGGGAAAGGCGCGGAACTGCTCATAGCCTTCTTCGAGTTCGCTCAGTTGCAGACGCTGTTCATTGACGTCACCGGACAGCAGCTTCCAGATATCCTGAGCCGCTGGTCCCATCACAGTGTCGTCCAGATCGACGATCAGCAACTGATCACCCCGACTGAGAATATTGCCGGCGTGAAAATCGCCGTGGATGCGATGCACTGGCAGATCACGATAGATCGGCTCGAAGCGGTCACTCATCAAGCGCAGCAAGGGTTCCAGCGTGGCCAGATAATTGGCGCGCAGATCGTCCGGCAGCAGTGGACTGTCGGCAAAGAAGCTTTGCGCCTGTTGCAGCGGTTCAAGCAGTGACAAACGTGGACGATGGGCAAAGCTTTCCACGGCACCGATATTATGCAGTCGACCCAGATGCTGACCAATGCGATACAGCTGATCGGGGTTATCCAGTTCAAAGGCGTGGCCGGCGCGCATCGGGAAACAGGCAAAGTAGAAACCGTCGCGTTGGTGCAGCACATCACCGGCAATTTCCAGCGCCGGCACCACCGGCACATCGGCCTCGGCCAACTGAGCGGTAAACAGCAACTCCTCGCGGATTTGTGCTTCGCTCCAGCGCCCGGGTCGGTACACCTTTACCACCATCGGTTCGGCGTCTTCGATGCCTACCCGATAGACCCGGTTTTCGTAACTGTTGAGCGGGTAAAGTCGATAGTCCGACCACAGGCCGAGTGATTCGATCCAGTCGATCAGCCGGTCCTGGCTCAGAGCATCGTAAGGGTGGGCGCTTGTGGTCATGTCACAGCCTGGCGGGAAAATGTCGGCGCATTGTAGAGCAAAGGCCGTCTGAAGTGCGGGGTTAAAAAGTGTGACGCTGCGCTTAGTCACCCAGCGGCGTTCGCGCCAGCGTCCAGACCTCGAGCTGCTGCGCACCACCCAGCAACAGTTCGCGACTCAGCTCGCTCAGGGTGGCACCGGTGGTCAACACATCATCGACCACAATCAACCGCTTCGGCACGGGTCCGGTGACCTTAAACACACCGCTCAACGCCGCCTTACGCTGACGCCGGTTCAACCCTTCCAAAGCCGGCGTCGAACGCATCTTATAAGCGCCCTGCCAAAGAGGAATTCCCAACAGCTGCGACCAGATAGCAGCCAGCCACTGTGCCTGATTAAAGCCTCGCTGGTTCAGCTTGCTGCGGTGTACCGGCACCGCCAGTAAGGCATCGGCCGACAGATCCAGCTGTGCCTGCATCAATGACAGCCATTGTTTCGCCAACACCCGGGTGCTGGCGTAATCCTGGTGGTACTTCATTTGATGGATCAGAAACCGGCATGCTTCGGCAAACGGCCAGGCGACTCGCAGTTGCTGCCAGGGCGGCGGGCGGCGCTGGCAACGACCACACAGCGACACCAGAGTATGGGGTGCACCACAGCCGCTGCAGGGATCGGACAGCGGTTGCAGCCAGCTGCGGCAGAGCTCACAAAGTTCGCCGTCAACCGAGGATTGCTCGCACAACGGACACTGCAGCCCGATAACACGATTCACCGCAGCGCCAACCGCAACCGCAGCCGGGTGAATAAAAGAGGGGAGTTTTGATGGCATCCGTGCCTGCTCACTCGGGTCAAATCGCCGAATACTGTAAGAAAGGCCGACGCCGGAACGCAATAACCAGCGTTGCAAATGCACGGATTGGGGGTCGAACTGTGATTAAGTCGGCAAAATGACCATTAAATTGAACTTTTATAACAATTTGTTACAACAAGGCCTCTAATGCTGGTTAAAATATGCTCAATTCAAACGTTTCAAACGGATTTTCAAACGTTTGTACCATTGATCCATCCGTTTTCGTTGTAACTTCAGGGACATCATCCCGGAGCATGAAATGATAGGTTCAGTCTTCAGCAGTGCAATTTCCGGTATCCATACCGGCATGAACTCTCTGGCTCGCAGCGGCCATGAGATTGCGCGTGCCAATATTCCAGCCGAAGAAGGCGGAACTGAAGACCTCGCTCCTCCCTTAGTTGAACAGATTGAAGGCAAGACTCAGGTTCAGGCCAGCGCTCGCGTTGTCGAGGCCGGCTCAGCGACCTTAGGCAGCTTGCTGGATATCGAGGTTTAGCGGAGTACAACGATGTCGACAGTCAGCGGCCTTACCCCGACCTCTGTAACGCCCAGTGTTGCCCCACTGAACGATCCTGATCAGCAGGCGCAGTTGCGTCGTCGCAATGAAACGGCGGTATTTGCCCCCGTTGAGGAAGGTGAAGCGACATCGGCCAGCCAGAACCGCGCTGGACCCAGCCAGGATCGCACCGAACAAAGTCGTACTGAGCAAAGCCGCACCGGCCAGTCGTCACAACCGACGACTGGGGAGCGAGCCAGCGCCCGGCAGGATGTCGAAGCAACACCCAAAGCAGCGCAGCAGGAACAGCAAGCAGACGACAGTGAGTCACGCAACCAGACTGAACGTCGCAACGAAGAACGCCTGCAGAAAGAGCAGTTGGAAACCATCCGTGACCTGGCTCGTCGTGACCGGGAAGTGCGCAGCCATGAACAGGCCCACCAGACCGTAGGTGGCCAGTATGCGGGCGCCATGAAACTGGACTACACCACCGGCCCGGACGGTCGTCGCTATGCGGTATCGGGTGAAGTGCCCATCGACCTGTCACCCATACCGGGCAACCCTGAAGCCACGCGATTAAAAGCCCAGCAGATTCGTCAGGCTGCGTTGGCGCCGGCGGAACCCTCCAATCAGGACCGTTCCGTTGCCGCCCAGGCGACGTTAATGGCGCTGCAGGCTCAGGTGGAACTGCGTCAGCAGGAACGCGCCGAGAGCGCGGACAGTGACCAGGAAGTGGCAGAGTCCCGCTCGATTGAGCAGGAGTCGGAGAACCAGACGGAACGCTCCGGTGAGCGCAATAATGAAGTCAGAGAGCAGGAAGTTGATAACGCTCGCGAGCGCTTCGAAGCCATTTTCGAGCAGAGCCGTGAGGTCAACGATCAGGCCCTGGTGCGCGAACAGTACCGCGATCAACAGGCGACTGTCGGCCGCAACCTGGACTTCATCGTTTAAGCACCCGGCGCCTTCATCGCCGGGTCAAACCCTCAAAACTTCTTGGTAATGGGTCCACGGCGCATCTGCGTGAAGATGCTCAATTCCCAGGGCCGCATCGCCAGGACCAGACCGGTGCCGAAAATATCATTTTGCGGCAACCGGGCATCGTCCAAACTTAACTCATCAAATTCTTTGGCCAGACGGCGAATCGCATTTTGCATGCGTTGGTTCGATTCGCGCGACAACATACCGCCGACAAACACCAGAATTTCGCCCAGGCGTGGATCAAAGTTGCTGTCAAAAAACTCATTCGAGATGTGCTGCTGGAAGAACTGATACACCGGTCCGTTGTGAATCCAGCGAAAATCGCGCGAAATCTTGATTTGAATCTGCTCGCCCGGCAAGCGCCCAATCACACCCATCTCATCCAGCTGCTCAAGCAGTCTGCAGGCTTCTTCTTGGTCAATCTGATAGGTGGCCACGATGTCTTCATACGACCAGCGGTTAACCATCAACTGTGCCATCAACAGCAGTTTCGGATTGGACACCAACTCGGCTTCGCTGGCCTCACTCAACTCATCCAGATTCATCGCCCGTTCGTGCATACGGGTCATCAGATAACCCAGGTCAGTACCCGCCAGAGCGCAGATTTCTTCCAATCGCGTCAGCGTAAAATGACGTTTGGAGAACATCCGTTTGACGTTGGCTTCGCTAAGATCCAGATGGCTGGCCACATCGGAATAGGTGATTTTGCGTTCGCGCAGAATGCGTTTGAGGGTGTCGACGAGTTGGGCTGTTTGAGACATGGTGGCGGTATTGCTTGGTAGCACTAGACGCTACCAATCGTCGCACACTCCACCACCATTTACCTAATGAACGGACTGTTCGCTAGTCTCCCTGCGACGCCAACATTACTCTCAGCGACTCATGAATGCCCGGCGTACTGATCAACCAATGGCGCCCCTCAAGTTCTTCCGGCAAGTCACCCTCGCCCGGCAGAAAATGACTCAGACTGGCGCCGGCTTCGCGCGCCACTAATTGACCGGCCGCGCCATCCCAGGGACTGATCGATTCGTAATAGGCATCCAGACGACCGCTGGCCACCCAACAGATATCCATCGCCGCCGAACCCAGGCGTCGCACATCGGCGCATTCCGCCAACACCCGACTCAGCCGTGGTAACAATTCCGCCCGGGCGGCACGATCATAGGGAAAGCCAGTGCCGACAATGGAACGCGCCAGTTCGGTCTTGCCCGATACCTGAATCGGTTGACCATTCAACCAGGCACCCTGGCCACGAATGGCGGTGTAGCATTCGTTCAGAAAGGGGTTATAGACCACCGCGACTTGCGCCTCGCCGCCGTCGTACCAGGCAACCGAGACTGCCACCATATTGTGACCGTGGGCGTAATTAACGGTGCCGTCGATGGGATCGATGACCCAGAGTGGGCCGTTCAATTCAGCCGGGCTCAGCGACTGGTTACTTTCTTCAGCCAGAATGGCGTCGCTGGGATAGCTGGCGGCAATGGCATTGGTGATCAACTGCTCCGATGCCAGATCGGCGTCGGTTACCAGTTCGATGCCACCTTTGAAATCGGTATTCAGATTGCCGGCTTCGCGGCGCTTGCGGATCAACTGACCGGCCTGGACAGCCAGGTCCTCAGTAAAGGACAGACGAGCATTTAACGACATGGTCGTTCCTCTGAAAGGCATGATTCACGGCCCAGTTCGGTGGACAGCCAGGCTGCTTCTTGGGTAGAATCCCCGAAATTTGGGCACGGCACCCGGATCGCCGGCACAGCAAAATCAGGCGTTTGCGTCTAAGCTGCTGAGCACAGGTCGCGACTTTGCACATCGCAAACGAATTCCGAGCGGGATGGAGGCTACTTCATCTCGCTTTTTTGCGAAAGAGGCCAGGACTATTGTCCATCCGGTCAGGTTGCTAAACAGCACCATCAAAGCGCCGCTGCCCATGACGTCCACTCGCTTTAACCAGAGGAACGGATCTTGAGTACGCCAGCCATACTTGCTCTCGCCGACGGTAGTCTATTCCGGGGGGTCAGTATTGGCGCTCCTGGAGAATCGATCGGTGAGGTGGTGTTCAATACCGCCATGACCGGTTACCAGGAAATCCTGACCGACCCATCCTACGCCCGACAAATCGTCACCCTCACCTATCCTCACATCGGCAATACCGGCACCAACGATGAAGACAACGAGTCCGACCGCGTCTGGGCCGCTGGCCTGGTGATCCGCGATCTGCCGTTGCTGCATTCGAACTTCCGCAGCCAGGGCTCGCTGAGCGAATTTTTGATCGCCAATAACGTCGTCGCCATTGCCGATATCGACACCCGTCGCCTGACCCGACTGCTGCGCGAAAAAGGCGCCCAGAGCGCCTGCATCGTCGCCGGCGACAATATCGATGAAACCGATGCACTGGCTAAGGCACGCGGCTTTGCCGGGTTGAAAAATATGGATTTGGCCAAGGTCGTCAGCGTCAAGGAACAATACGACTGGCGCTCCGGCAGCTGGCAACTGGGCCACGGCCACAGCGAAAAAACCGAGGCCGAACTGAACTACCACGTTGTCGCTTACGACTTCGGTGCCAAGCGCAACATCCTGCGCATGCTGGTCGATCGCGGCTGCAAACTGACTGTGGTTCCGGCGCAGACCCCAGCCAAAGACGTGCTGGCGATGAATCCGGATGGCGTCTTTTTGTCGAACGGACCGGGCGACCCTGAGCCTTGCGATTACGCTATTGAAGCCATCCAGCAGATTCTGGAAACCGAGATTCCGGTGTTCGGCATCTGCCTCGGCCACCAGTTACTGGCACTGGCCAGTGGCGGCAAGACCATGAAGATGGCGACCGGCCATCATGGCGCCAACCACCCGGTGGAAACCATCGCCGACAAGACGGTGATGATCACCAGCCAGAACCATGGCTTCGCGGTCGATGGTGACAGTCTGCCGAGCAACGTCGAGCTGACACACCGCTCACTATTCGACGGCACCGTCCAGGGCATTCACCGCACCGACAAGGCAGCGTTCGGCTTCCAGGGTCACCCGGAAGCCAGCCCCGGCCCACACGACTGCGCGCCCCTGTTCGACCACTTTATTGAGTTAATGGATAACGCTGGACGCTGAACGGGAGACGGAAGACGCTAAACCCAAGCTTGCGTCTCCCGTCTCCCGTCATGCGTCAAGCGTCACAAAGCGAAGCGACTGACCCATGCCCAAACGCACAGACATAAAAAGCATTCTGATCCTCGGCGCTGGCCCCATCGTCATCGGCCAGGCCTGTGAATTCGACTACTCCGGTGCCCAGGCGTGCAAGGCCCTGCGCGAAGAGGGTTACCGCGTCATTCTGGTGAACTCCAACCCGGCCACCATTATGACCGACCCGGCCATGGCCGACGCCACCTACATCGAACCGGTGGTGTGGACCGAAGTTGCCAAGATCATCGAGCAGGAAAAACCCGACGCCCTGCTGCCGACCATGGGCGGCCAAACGGCGTTGAACTGCGCACTCGATCTGGAAAAACACGGCGTCCTGGAAAAATTCGGTGTACAGATGATCGGCGCCAACGCCGACACCATCGACAAAGCTGAAGACCGCGAACGGTTCGATAAGGCGATGAAAGCCATCAACCTGGAAACACCGCGCTCGGGCATCGCCCGCTCCATGCAGGAAGCCTGGGACATTCTGGAATGGATCGGCTTTCCGGCCATTATCCGTCCGTCCTTCACCATGGGCGGCAGCGGTGGCGGCATCGCTTACAACAAAGAAGAGTTCGATGAAATCTGCGAACGCGGTTTGGACTTATCGCCGACCAACGAACTGCTGATCGACGAAAGCCTGATCGGCTGGAAGGAGTACGAGATGGAAGTGGTCCGCGACAAAGCGGACAACTGCATCATCGTCTGTGCCATCGAAAACTTCGACGCCATGGGCGTACACACCGGCGATTCCATCACCGTCGCGCCAGCGCAAACGCTGACCGACAAGGAATACCAGATCATGCGCGACGCCTCGCTGGCGGTGTTGCGTGAAATCGGTGTCGAGACCGGCGGTTCCAACGTTCAGTTTGGTGTCGATCCGCAGACCGGCCGCATGGTGGTCATCGAAATGAACCCGCGCGTCAGCCGTTCTTCGGCGCTGGCATCGAAAGCCACCGGCTTCCCGATCGCCAAGGTCGCCGCCAAACTGGCGGTCGGTTATACGCTCGATGAACTGCGCAATGAAATCACCGGCGGCGTAACGCCGGCTTCGTTCGAGCCGAGCATCGATTACGTGGTCACCAAGATTCCGCGCTTTGCGTTCGAGAAATTCCCGCAAGCGAATGATCGTTTAACCACCCAGATGAAATCGGTCGGCGAAGTCATGGCCATCGGCCGTAACTTCTCCGAATCGCTGCAGAAAGCGCTGCGTGGTCTGGAAGTCAATGTCGGTGGTCTCGACCCCAAGGTCGATCTCAACGCCGAGAGTGCCATCGACACCATCGTACGCGAACTGAAAGAACCCGGTGCCGAGCGCATCTGGTACATCGGCGATGCCTTCCGTGCCGATTTCAGCGTCGAGGAAGTGCAACGCTTAACCGGTATTGATCCGTGGTTTTTGGTGCAGATCGAAGACCTGATTAACGAAGAAAAAACGCTCACTGAATCCGGCCTGAAAGACCTCGACGAAACCCGCATGCGCCAATTAAAACGCAAGGGTTTCTGCGACGAACGCCTGGCGCGTTTGGTCGGCGTCAGCGAACAGGAAGTGCGTAAAAAGCGTTGGGCCCAGGGCATTCGCCCGGTCTACAAACGCGTCGATACCTGCGCCGCTGAATTCGCTTCCAGCACCGCCTATATGTATTCCAGTTACGACGAGGAATGCGAAGCCGCGCCGAGCGATCGCGACAAGATTATGGTCATCGGTGGTGGCCCCAACCGCATCGGTCAGGGCATCGAATTCGATTACTGCTGTGTGCACGCCTCCCTGGCCGCACGCGAAGACGGTTTTGAGACCATCATGGTCAACTGCAACCCGGAAACCGTCTCTACCGATTACGATACCTCCGACCGTTTGTACTTCGAGCCGATCACGCTCGAAGACGTGCTGGAAATCATCGAGCTGGAAAAGCCCAAGGGCGTTATCGTTCAGTTCGGTGGTCAGACGCCGCTGAAACTGGCGCGCGATTTGGAAGCCGCCGGCGCACCGATTATCGGCACCGCACCGGATGCCATCGACCGCGCCGAAGACCGCGAACGCTTCCAGGTGATGGCCGACAAACTCGGCCTGCTGCAACCGGAAAATGGTCTGGCGCGCAGCCACGAACAGGCGCTCGCCGTGGCGGCGAAAATCGGCTATCCGCTGGTGGTGCGTCCGTCTTATGTGTTGGGCGGCCGGGCCATGGAAATCGTTTATGAAGAGAGCGAACTGGAACGCTATATGAACGATGCGGTGCGCGTTTCCAACGACGCGCCGGTGCTGCTCGACCACTTCCTCGATGCGGCTATCGAAGTCGACATCGATGCGGTCAGCGACGGCCAGCAAGTGGTCATCGGCGGCATCATGCAACACATCGAACAGGCCGGCGTGCACTCCGGTGATTCCGCCTGTTCGCTGCCGCCGTACAGCCTGCCACAGAAAGCGCTCGATCTGATTCGTGAACAGGTCACCGCCATGGCGCTGGAACTGAATGTCATCGGCCTGATGAATGTGCAGATGGCCTGGCAGGACGAGCAGTTGTACATCATCGAAGTGAATCCGCGCGCTTCGCGTACCGTGCCATTCGTCTCCAAAGCCATCGGCGTGTCACTGGCTAAGGTCGCCGCTCAGGTCATGACCGGCAAAACGCTGGCCGAACTGAACTTCACTCAGGAACTGATCCCGACCTATTACTCGGTCAAAGAAGCGGTAATGCCGTTCAATAAGTTCCCGGGTGTCGACCCGATTCTGTCACCGGAAATGAAATCCACCGGTGAAGTGATGGGCATCGGCGAAACCTTTGCCGAAGCCTATGCCAAAGCCTTGCTTGGCGCTGGCACTCGCTTGCCGGAAACCGGCAAGGTGATCGTTTCGGTTAAGGATCGCGATAAGAAAACCATTCTGCCGACAGCCCGTGCTCTGGCCGAACTGGGCTTTGAATTGTGTGCCACCAGCGGCACCGCCAAGTTCCTGGAAAACGAAGGCTTGACGGTCAGCGTGGTCAATAAGGTGAAAGAAGGTCGGCCGCACCTGGTGGACATGATCAAGAACGGCGAAGTCGCCTTTATGATCAACACCACCGAAGGCCGCCAGTCGATCATCGACAGCTCCGCTATCCGCCGTAGTGCATTGCAACACAAGGTTTACTACACTACGACGATGGCCGCTGCAGAGGCTTCGGTCATGGCATTACAGTTCGTTCAGAACACTGCCGTGCGCCGCTTGCAACAGCTGCACGAAAAGCACATCGCCTGATCCGACAGCGCCAAGCGATTTAAATAAGGGCGCTGCGGCGCCCTTTTTATTTGCCATCAGGCAAGCACCGAATTTGAATCATCCGCCGCGTCGGTTTAACCGTCCGGTTCCAGTACAGGAAGCACTCAGATGCAACGTCACCCGATGACACTCGAAGGCGAAATCGCCTTACAAAATGAGTTGAAAGACCTCAAACAAAACAAACGACCAACGGTTATCAAAGCCATTGCGGAAGCGCGTGAACACGGCGACTTAAAAGAGAACGCCGAGTACCACGCAGCGCGCGAACAGCAGGGTTTTATCGAGGGTCGCATTCAGGAAATCGAGAGTAAACTGTCGAACGCTCAGGTGATCAACATTCACGATATTCCGCACAGCGGCAAAGTGATTTTTGGTTGCACCGTCACCCTGCTTAACCTGGAAACCGACCAGGGCGTCACTTACAAAATCGTCGGCGAAGACGAAGCCAATGTGAAGGTCAATAAGATCTCCTACAGCTCACCCATTGCCCGCGCCTTGATCGGCAAAGAAGAAGGCGACGAAGTGGTGGTGAAAACCCCCGGCGGCGATGTTGAATACGAAATTGAGCAAGTCGAACACAAATAAATCCGCGCAATCAGTACCACAATAAACAGCCGTGCGTGCGTGAAAACGGACGCCCCACCACAGGGAAACCGGGATGAATGCGATCATCTGGATTGTTGTCGGCATCCTGCTGATTCTGTCTGAATTATTGGCGACCAGTGTAGTCGCTGTGTTTATCGGCCTCGGTGCTTTGGTGACCGGTATTCTGATGTGGCTGGGCTGGGTCGATAGCCTGACCTGGCAATTACTCACCTTCAGCATTGTCAGCCTGGGTTCACTCGTGCTCGCCCGGCGTCGCCTTAAAGCCTGGTTCGGTGGCTTCACGACTGACCAAGGCGAAAGCCACAGCGCTTTTCGTCAGGATTTGGGTGAACGCGTAACAGTGGAAAACGATTTTAATCAGGGCGCCGGCCGCGTCATTCTCAATGGCGTCGCCTGGGACGCACTGAGCGACGACGACCTTAAAGCCGGCGATGTTGCCTGGGTCGTCGCTAACGAAGGCATCCGGCTGACGGTCAGTCGCCAGCGCCCCAACTGAATCCCCCACTCAATAAGGACATCCCATGAACGGCTTTCTCGATATCGGCACTATTCTGGCGTTGGGTATTGCCCTCGCTGTTATTGTCGTCATTCTCAAGACGGCGCGCATTGTTCCGCAACGTTCCAACTTCGTCGTCGAGCGTTTGGGTAAATACTCCAAAACCCTCGACTCCGGTTTTCATATTCTGATTCCCTTTATCGACAAGGTCGCTTACCAGCACACCTTGAAAGAGGAAGTCATCGACGTTGCCCAGCAGGACTGTGTCACTAAGGACAACATCCAGGTCGGTATCGACGGCGTGCTCTACATTCAGGTGATAGATGCCCACAAAGCCAGTTACGGTGTCGACAACTACCGCAATGCCGCCAGCCAGTTAGCACAAACCACTATGCGTTCGGTGATCGGCCAGACCGACCTCGACAAAACTTTCGAGGAACGCGCCAAGATCAATGAAGTGGTCGTCAAGGCTTTGGACGAAGCCGCTGCGCCCTGGGGCATTAAAGTACTGCGTTACGAAATTTCCGACATTTCGCTGCCGGAAAGCATCAAAGATGCGCTGGAACAGCAGATGCGTGCCGAGCGTGAACGTCGCGCTGCCATCGCCAAATCCGAAGGTGAACGTCAGGCGATGATTAACGTGTCTGAAGGTCAGAAACAGGAAGTCATCAACCTCTCCGAAGGTGAAAAACTCAAGCAGATCAACGAAGCCGAAGGCCGCGCTAAAGAGATCGAACTGATCGCTATCGCTACCGCCGAAGGTCTGCGCAAAATCGCCGAAGCGATTCAAACACCCGGCGGCAAAGACGCCGTCAGCCTGCGCATCGCCGAGCAGTATGTTGGTGAATTCGGCAAGCTGGCTAAGACCAACAATACGCTGATTCTGCCAGCTGAGTTGTCGAATATTGGCGGTGCCGTTGCGGGCCTTTCGGAAGTATTAAAGAAGGCGGGTAACTGAGGATTTCAGTACTAAGCTGAATACTTTTGTTGAATAAAAAACCGGAGTCGATAACTCGGCTCCGGTTTTTTATTGCGTTCTATCGAACGACTTGCTTACCAGTTATAGCTAACGGTTGCGGTAATTTCGCGGCCTGGGTTGTAGTATGCTGCAGATCCCTTATTCACAACATGTTGCTCATCCAGCAGATTACTGACATTAATTGATACATCTGTATTGTCGATCGGCTGATAACTCAAAGAGGTATCAAAGATGACGGCCGCATCGCTTTCATCATCGTTATCTTCTGTGAAGTAATAGGCACCAACATATCGAGCTCCCAAGCCAACACCGAGGTCCAATTCCGGCACTTCATAGAAACCCCAAACGGAAGCAGTGTGATTCGGAGCAGTCGGTAGTTCATTGCCTTCTTTTTCTTCAGAACCTTCACGCCGTTCGATCTCCGACATCATGTAAGAATAGGCTGCTGTTATACTCAGATTGGCAGTAACTTCAGCTCTGGCCTCCAAATCAAGACCGCGGACCAAGGACTCATCGATACTTTCACGTGTAATGCTGCCATCTCCACCAATAATAGCGATACTGTCATTGCCAATGGTCAACTGATAGACCGCAGCAGAGAACACCGCATTCATGTCAGCCGGTGAATACTTAGCACCCAACTCATACTGTTCTCCACGTTCAGGCTCGGAGCCCGCTTCTGGTGGTTCAACAGACTCAACCATACTGACGTAGGTGGACACTGAATCGTTAACGATATAGGTCAAGGCACCTCGGAAGGAGAATTCCGAGAAATCATCTTCGGCATCTAAGGAACCTGTATAAGCACTCTCGCCCTCTCGTGAGATATCCAACAGGTCATTACGCAGACCTGCAGTCACAATATATCGATCGTTGATGGCGATGTTTTGCTGAATAAAGAATGCTAGCGCGGAATATTCCAACGTCTGGTCTTGATAGACGGACAAGCTAGATGGCGCACCTGAGTAACTTGGGTTGTTGAGATCAATTGAGCTTGTGTCACCGTATACCGACGTACTGCTACTTGATGCATTGCGGTACTCAACTCCAGCCGCCGTATTGCTATCGAATAGATCAAACTCCGCGCTATATTGGGTAATAATATTACCGATCAGTTCTTGAGCTTCACGGTCGGAGCCCAGATAGTCGCGATCGACAACAGAACCGGTTCGGCCCTCACTGTCGGTGATATAGACTTGACCATAATCATCAGTTAAATCGCTATAGCGAATATTACTACTGAGCATTAAGCCATTATTAAAATCATGGCTGACTCGACCCGAAACCGTTATACGTTCTACATCATGGAAGTTGTAGTCCGGCTCACCGTAAAAGTCGCTACGGTCATATTCCTTATCAAACCCATAGCCACCACTGTTCGGCGTACTATCGGTGTTCAGGTAATCGACGATAATGGTAGTGGTTGTGTTGTCGGTCGCATCCCAGGTTAAACCACCCATTACAAAACCAGTATTGTCACGCGAATGTTCATACTCGCGCTCGCTGTCTTTTATTTTACCTGTCAGTCGATAAGCCAGTGTTTCATCATCATTTAGAACGTCCCCGACATCGACACCTGCTTCCATATGACTGAACGAACCCAATGTCAGATACGTTTCACCGAAACGTTCAAAGCGAGGTTGCTTACTGACAAAATTTATTGAACCACCGGGATCAGCAGGACCAAATAAGGTTGAGTTAGCGCCACGCAGCACTTCGACTCGCTCGAACGCATACGGCTCTTCGCGAACTCCGCGCATGGAACCCAGCGTCAAACCATCACGGTAAGTAGTCGCGTTGTAGCCACGAATCTGGAAGTAATCATTGCGGTCATCGGTACCGTAATAATCGGTGACCGTACCCGCCGTATACTGCAAAACTTCCTCAGTCGTATTGGCGTCGCGCTGTTCAATTTCTTTTTGCGTAATCACTGAAACAGAAGCCGGAGTATCAAGAATACTGGTAGCAACTTTGCCGCCGACCCAGAGCTCCTGGGCGACGGTGGATTCAGCATCGTCATCGGCCTGCACCTGGGCATTAACGATGATGGGTGCAAGACGGAAGCTTTCTGCTTCGGTTTCGTTCTCAGTCTGCTCGGCCTGAACACTCAGCGGCGCAAACACCAACGGAGTACAACACAGCAGGACAGAGGTGGAACGTTGACAGCGAGTCCATGCTGAAATCATCCGCGGTTTGGATTGGAACATGATAGACATCCTCAGTAGGCCGAGCATCGGAGGATGCCTGCGACCCGTTGGTTTCAGGGGTGTCATAGTGTGTAAGGAGAGGCTTACTTAGTCAATGCTAATGGGAATTATGATCATTTGCGTTTGCTGTTGACTTTTTATCTCAATTCGTGCCCGGCGACAAACGATGCCGGCCGATGGGTAACACCATCGGTTTGCCGGAAACCGGATCGGTCATCACCTGACTGCGCAGCCCGAATACCGACTCAATCATGGCTTCATCCATAACCGTTTCAGGCGCACCCTGGGCGTACAAGCGCCCGCCCTGCAGCGCCACCAACTGATCGGAATAACGCGCCGCCAAGTTCAGATCGTGCAGCACCATGACGATGGTGGTGCCCCGGCTCTGGTTCAGATCGACCAACAAATCCAGTACTTCCACCTGATGGCTGACATCTAAAAAAGTGGTCGGTTCGTCCAACAGCAGCAACGCTGTTTCCTGCGCCAGTGCCATGGCGATCCAGACGCGCTGGCGCTGCCCGCCGGACAGTTCGTCGACATCGCGATCCATCAACTCAGCAGTCTTGGTCACTTCTAACGCCTGGGCCACCGCGTCGTCATCACGCCTGCCCCAACGCGACATCAAACCGTGGTGAGGATGACGACCCCGGCTGACCAGATCAGCCACGGTAATGCCTTCCGGCGCAATCGGTGACTGCGGCAATAATCCCAGCGTTTGGGCGAGCTCTCGCGTGGGGCCCTGATGCACCGACTTACCATCGAGGAATACCTGTCCAGCTGTGGGTTTCAACAACCGCGACATGGTGCGCAACAAGGTCGATTTACCACAAGCATTGGCACCGACAATGGAGGTAATGCGACCGGGAATAACATCGAGATTCAAACCATCTAGAATGGTGCGTTCGCCATAACCGGCCGATAAATTCTCGACCACCAAACGATGCTCCAGCGTCACAACGAACCTCCTGCACGGTTCACGCGAATGATCAGATAAATCAGATAGGGCGCGCCCAAGGCACCGGTGACCACGCCAACCGGATAACGGCTGGGTAATAAAAACTGTCCGACATAATCGCCCATCAACACCAGAGCAGCGCCGACTAAAGCCGAGGGAATTAACAGCGAACCTTTACTACCAACGATGCGTGCAGCAATCGGACCGGAGAGAAACGCAACAAAGGCAATGGGGCCGGTAACAGCGGTCGCCACAGCGATCATGCCGACCGCGCAGACAATAACCATGACCCGGGTAACTCCTACTTTTACACCCAGCGCCGCAGCGGTATCGTCGCCCATGCGCAGCGCATCCAGATCGCGCCGCCGGCTAAGCAGCAGGCCACCAAAAACCAGCAAAGCAACCAACACCGGCCAAGCCTGATTCAGTTGCGCCGCGTTCACGCTGCCGGTCAACCAGCGCATGGCTTGCTGCAAATCCCAGGCGGGTGCGCGCAACAAAACGTAGCTGATAAAACTTTCGATCATTGCCGCTACGCCGATGCCAATCAGAATCAACCGACTGCCGGCGGCGCCGTTTTTAAACGACAACCCATACACCAGCAAGGCAACACCCAGCCCCGCCAGCACAGAAAAAACCGTCACCGCTGTGCCGTCCCATTGCAGTACGACAATGGCAAAAACCGCTGCCGCACTGGCGCCGGAACTGACACCGATAATGTCCGGACTGGCCAGTGGATTACGCAACATAATCTGAAAGGCGACACCGCCCAGACCGAAACTCAGCCCCACCAGAATGGATAACACCGCGCGCGGCAAACGCAGCTGACCGACGGTAAAGCTGGCGCCGGGAACCGGCTCGCCCAACAGCACGCGCAACACAGCCGAAGGCGGCGTAAAAGATTGACCCAATGACAACGTCAGCGCGAAACCAAACAACAAAATCAGCACAAAAATCAGCGCGATAAACCGCCAGCCCTGGTGGCGTTTATGTCGTTGTGCCACAACACGATCAAGCACATCTGTCTGGGTGATCGTCATAAATCACGCACTCGCTGGCGCCGCACAATCCAGATAAAAAAGGGCGCGCCAATAAAGGCGGTAACAATGCCGACCGCCAGTTCGCTCGGCCGGGCGACAAGGCGGCCAACGACATCAGCAACCAGCAATAAACCCGCACCACTGAGCGCGGAAAACGGCAACAACCAACGGTGATCAACACCAACCAACAACCGACACAGATGCGGTACCACCAAACCGACAAAACCAATGGGCCCACAAGCCGCTGTGGTTGCGCCGCACAACAGGATGGCACCAAAACCAGCGCTTAATCGCGCCAGCATGACGTTTTCACCCAAGCCAGCGGCGAGCTCATCACCCAGTGCCAGGCTGTTTAATTTGCGCGCCGATAACAGACAGATCGCAAAGCCAACGACTAAAAATGGCAGCACTAAACGAAGGGTATCGAAAGTGGCGCCACCGACGCCGCCAATCTGCCAGGAACGCACGCCACCGGCGATATCATTACGCGGCAACACCACAGCAATGGTAAAACTGGACAAGGCAATGGAGGTCGCCGCACCGGCCAGCGCCAGTTTAAGTGGCGTTGCCCCACCCAGGCCCAGCGAGCCGATGGCATAAACAAAAACTGCAGTAATGCCCGCACCAAAAATTGCCACCCAGACATAGCTGTGTGCCAGGCTCATACCAAACCAGGCCAGACCAATAACCACCGCCAAAGACGCGCCGGTATTGATACCCAGAATGCCAGGGTCTGCGAGCGGATTGCGCGTCACGCCCTGCATAACGGCGCCTGCCAAACCCAAGGCGCTGCCGGCGATAACCGCCAACAAAGTACGGGGAATTCGGGTGGCGACGGCAGCTTCACCGACGCTGTTAATCTGGCCCTGCAAAGCGGCATTAATTTCCGCCCAGCTAACGTCGCGCGTGCCGACGGCAATCGATAAAAAGCACAGCGCCAGCAACACTAAAACCAGCGCTAAAAGACTCAGCGAACGTAACCCATTATTGCGTTTAAAAGACGGCGCTGCGTCCTTCAAACCAGTAACCGATGTCATTGCGATCGGCGTGCGGCTTCGGCCAGCATGGCGACATAATCATCCAGCACCCAGCCGATCGACAGCGGTGTCGGATTGGCAGCGGTACCAATCGGACCATTGCCCAGCATTACTACCGAATCGTTGGCGATGGCGCGCATTCGGGCGGTCAACGGATTCGCCTTCAGCGGCGCCAACAGGCTGTCATCGCCGTAGGTCACAAAGATATCGACGTCGTTAAAGCGGTCGATTTGTTCAGCGCTGACTTCGCCGGAGAACTGACCATCGCGACTGGCTTGCTCAACACTTAGCGGCGTGCGCAAACCCAGATCGGCAAAGAATTTCACCCGGGTATCGTTGGCGGTATAAAAACGCACCAGACTTAAATCGGTCGCATCCAGGTGGGTAATAAACATCGCCGACTTGCCATCGAGTTCCGGATAATCCGCCACGGTATCAGCAATCTGTTGTTCCAGTTGCTCGATCAAGGCTTCGCCTTCTGCCGCCATGCCCATGCCGGCGCTGTTGATACGGATCATTTCGCGCCAGTCGGTCGACCAGGGCGATTCCGGGAAAGGCACCACCGGCGCGATCATGCTCAGGGTGTCGTAATCGGCCTGACTGAGACCGGAATAGGCCGCCAGAATCACATCCGGCTGAGTCGCTGCCACGGCTTCAAAATCGATGCCGTCGCCTTCGTCAAACAAAACCGGAGTGTCGGCGCCGAGTTCGTCCAGACGCGCCTTTACCCAGGGCAGCAAACCGTCGCCGTCATCATCACCAAAATTAGCCGCCGCGAAACCAACCGGCACCACGCCCAGCGCCAAGGGCACTTCGTGGTTGGCCCAGGCAACGGTGGCCACACGCTCGGGTTTTTCAGTCAGGGTGGTGGTGCCGAAGGCGTGCTCAATTTGCAGGGGAAAATGTTGTTCCGCCGCGGCCGACCAGGAGGCCAGCGTGGCGACGGCGAAACAGAAGATCAGGACAGGATGGGGCAGTTGCAGACGCATAAGATGACTTCTATCGAATGAGTGAGAGTGCGATAACCGCCAGCAACTCTATCCTTTCGTCATCAAGAGTCAATAATGATAATTGCTTTCAATACGACTCCCAGCCGCATCGAACGCTGCGTTCCCCTTTGAACCCGTCACACAAAATGCGGCTGTGACGGTCCACCAATCTGCCGCGCCAGATAGCTGGCGTAGTTGTCGGTCATGCCGGCAATATGGTCGATCACTCGGTGATAAATCGTCTCCAATGAACTCTGGGCCGCCGGTGCTTCATCGCCCATCAGGTCGAAAACGCGTTTGGCGCGGTAACTGAGTTGCTGCTGATCACCCTTGTTATACAACTCAAAACCGGCGGTGATAAAAGCCTGCAATAAAGTACTCAAGACCGCGTAGGCGCCGATCTCGGTTTCGGTTTTCTGGGTATCGAGAAACACCTTGGTGTAGGCCAGTGTCTTGGCGCGCTGAATACCTTGCTGGATGCGCGGCGGGCAACTGGCGATCAGGTCGCCTTCGAAAGTACCGGCGAGAATGGCGTCCTGTTGCTGAATAAACGCATCAACCACGGCATCGACGATCACGCCGATGGTTTTGCCACGCAGCGCTGCCAACTGACGGCCGGAAGAAATGCCGTTGTCGGCACTGTCCAGGTCGAGGTCGCCACTGCCCTGGATGTTCTGAAACACATCGCGCACTTCTTCGAAATCGAGAATGTGCAATTCAACGGCGTCTTCGAGATCGATCAGGGCGTAACAGATGTCGTCCGCCGCCTCCATCAGATAGCTGAGTGGATGGCGCGCAAAACCGAATTCGCCACGCGGCACCAAGCCCAATTGCGCCGCCAGTTTTTGCAGAATGGGACGCTCCGGTTCGAAGCAACTGAACTTGCCCTTGGCACCGGCGCCTTCGGCGGTCCAGGGGTATTTGATGGAGGCGCCGAGCGTTGGGTAGGTCAGCCGCAAACCACCGCGACCGAGGTGATATTCCACCTGAGCGACGATGCGAAAGCCCTGAGCATTGCCCTCGAATTGGGTTAAATCACGGCGCGTGGCGTCAGACAACGGCTTCAGCAAATACTCATTTTCCGGCTGCTTAAACCAGTCCTGAATGGCGTATTCACCGGCATGACCGAACGGCGGGTTACCGATGTCGTGCGCCAGACAGGCGCTTTGCACGATGACGCCCAGGTCGTCCGGTTCAATAAAGGCTGGCAGTTGTTCGCGAATGCGTTCACCAACGCGGATGCCCAGGCTGCGACCGACGCTGCCCACTTCCAGGCTGTGAATCAGCCGGTTGTGCACATGGTCATTCTTGGCCAGCGGATGCACCTGCGTCTTGCCGCCGAGCTTGCGAAAGGCGCTGGAGAAAACAATGCGATCGTGGTCTTTATGGAAGTGGCTGCGACCCAGTTCTTCGGCGTCGATGGCCTGGTGGCCGTAGCGTTCGGTGGTCAGCAGTTGGGTCCAATCCATGAGGCTATCTCGTTAACGTAAGGGTGAATGATCCAGCAGCACGCATGCGCTGGCAAGCCGTCGACGTTTATGAGCGCCGGTCGCTGTGTCAAACTGCGCACCTTTGGCAGCATTCTCAGAGGCATCCTTTCTTGGCCAAGAGCAAAGTTCAATTCGTCTGCAGTGAATGCGGCGCCGACTATTCCAAATGGCAAGGCCAGTGCACCGAGTGCAAGGCCTGGAACACGCTCAAGGAGTTTCGTGAGGCCACTGGCGCTGCGGCGCGCCAACCCGACTTCACCGATAACCGCGAAGGTTTTGCCGGTTCCCGCTCGCGCATACAAAAACTTTCCGATGTCGATCTGGCCGAGCAGGCGCGCATTGCCACCGGCATGGGTGAATTCGACCGCGTGCTCGGTGGCGGCCTGGTTGGCGGCAGCGCGGTGTTGATTGGCGGTCATCCCGGCGCCGGTAAATCGACCTTGTTGTTGCAGACGCTCTGTCATCTGGCGCGTCAGTTGCCGGTGCTCTATGTCTCTGGCGAAGAGTCGGTGCAGCAGATCGCCTTGCGCGCCAAGCGACTCAACCTGCCCATGGATGAGTTGTCGATTCTGGCGGAAACCTCGGTGGCAAGCATCACCGAAACGGCCAAAGAGGTCGCGCCGAAAATTCTGGTCATCGACTCCATTCAGGTGATGCACGCACCCGATGTCGAATCGGCACCGGGTTCGGTCTCCCAGGTACGCGAATCCGCCGCTTGGTTGACGCGTTTTGCCAAACAAACCGGCACGGTGTTGATCATCGTCGGTCACGTCACCAAGGACGGCAGCCTGGCCGGGCCGAAAGTGCTGGAGCATATGATCGACGCCTCGGTGATGCTGGAAAGCTCGGGCGACAGTCGTTTTCGCACCTTGCGCGCCATCAAAAACCGCTTCGGTGCGGTCAACGAACTGGGCGTCTTTGCGATGCTCGATTCGGGTCTTAAAGAGGTCAAAAACCCCTCATCGATTTTCTTGAACCAGGGCAGCGAAGAAGCGCCGGGTTCGGTGGTTACCGTGGTCTGGGAAGGCACCCGGCCACTGCTGATTGAACTTCAGGCCTTGGTCGATGGCACCAGCATGGGCCACCCGCGACGCATTGCCGTGGGACTCGATACCAACCGTTTAAGTTTGATTCTGGCGATATTGAATCGGCACGGCGGTGTTTTTACCGGCGATCAGGATGTGTTTTTGAATGTTGTCGGCGGCGTGCGCGTCACCGAAACCAGCGCCGACCTGGCCACCTTACTGGCGGTGTTATCGAGCCTGCGCGACAAACCGCTGCCGCGCGACTGGGTGGTGTTCGGTGAACTGGGTTTAAACGGCGAGTTGCGACCGGTGCCTAACGGCCAGGAGCGGTTATCGGAAGCGGCCAAGCACGGCTTTAAAAAAGCCATCATGCCCAAGGCCAATATGCCCAAGAAACCGATTGAGGGAATGACGGTGATCGGCGCTGCGCGCCTCGATGAAGTGCTGGCCGCCTTGCAGAATCTTTAGCTGATCGCCTCGCCCTGCAGCACCTTAAGATAGTCTTCGGACTGGCGATGCTGTTTGATGATATCGGCCAGCGTCTGGCCTTCCAGATTGGTCGCCTGGACGTTACGACCCTGGTCACGAAACAGCTGCACGAAACGCTCGAACGTCACCTCGTTCATGCGGGTATAAGCGCGGTAAAGGCAATGGAAATCCGGGTCGGTGCCATCGTATGTTTTGAAACCCAAATATTCCGCCAGATGCTCCTCGCTCCAGGTTTCGCCTTCAACACGTTGCTTGTCTCGTTTCATAGGGTGCCTCTTGGGGTGCTTTTACAGCGTCGGCGGATGTTATCGGTTGCGATCAGCCGCAAAGCCGACCAAAGGCGGGCATTCTAAAGTTATAGTTAGGCTGGGTGAAATGCCCTATTGGAATAAATGCACCCAGCTGGGCTATATGCGTTGCCTTCAGGCCGCGTTCAGGCAAGCTGATGACACTACACAGCACCATTCACACCAAGACGCGAAGGGGTCAATCATTACAGCCTTACGTTTACTGGCGGCCGTTTTCGGCGTCGCGCTGCTAATGATGGCCAGCCTGGCCGACGCAGAAGAGTTACCGCGTATCGGTCGCTCCGACCTGACCCTGTCGCCGAAAAATCGCGGCCTGCAAGGCGAACTGCTCGATCAGTTACGCATCTACCGGGATTCATTGCGCGCCATCAATCTCTCGCCACGCTCCAATCGCCTGGCCCAGGGCGAACGTCAACGCATGATTCAATGGCTCGACTCGCGCGGTTATTACGACGCTGAAATTCTGCATCGGGTGGAAGAAACCAACAACGGCGAACGCCTGAGTTACCGCATCGATACCGGACCGCAATATAAAGTCTTATCGGTCGATATTCAGGGCGTGACGGTCGAGCTACCGGATGACTGGCCGCAAGCGCGCGAAGGCGAACCGCTGGATGCCGAAACCATTCTCAGCGATCAATCCAGTCTGCAATCCATTGTCGATGATCAGGGCTGCTTCTTTCAGTTGGCCGTCAGCCACGAAGTCCGACTGGTGCCGGGTGAAGCCGGTGGTCGGGTGCGTTATCGGGTTAACGCCAGCGAGCCATCACGCATTGGCGACATTCAGTTCAAAGGCGCCGACGACATCAACCAGGCCTATCTGCGCCGGCAAACCGACCTCGATACCGGTGCCTGCTTCCGTCGCGCCGATATTGATCAGGCGGTGATCAACCTCTATCAAACCCAACTCTTTGCCACGGTGCGGCGATCGCTGTCACGCAACGAAGCCGGCCAGGTCGACGTCACCTTCGAGGTGATCAAGCGTTCGCCACGCACGGTGCGCGCCGGTATCGGCTGGGACACCGATCAGGGCTTTGGTCTGACTTTGGGCTGGGAGCACCGCAATCTGGGGCACCGTGCCCAATGGCTGGAACTGGGTACAAGCCTGCAACAGGAACGGCAGAGCGCCAATGTCACGCTGACGTTACCGGGCTTTCTGGAAGCGCGAAATACCCTGAGGCAGGACAACAGCTTCGTTCACGAAACGCCGGAAAACGGGGAAACTTATAAATATTTAAGCAGCGCCACCATCGACCGCCAGGCATCCAGCCGTGACACTTACAGCTACGGCATCGCCTACCAGCGCAGTGACGAGCGCGTCGATGACAACTGGGACTCATTCAGTCTGGTCCGGGTGCCGCTGGCTTACGAATACGACAGCTCGGCCGGCAGCCTGAATCCAACCGACGGTATGCGCTACGACCTCGGCGTAGAACCGGTGTGGAGCCTGTCAGGCAGCAGCGACCCGTTCTGGGTCGGGACTCTGGGCTGGTCCGGTTTTCTACCGGCCTGGGACGGTGACCTGATCATCGCCACGCACCTGGAATGGCGTTCGTTGTGGGCCTTGCGCGATTACACCGACCTCGATACCGCACCGCAGTCCGACCGCATGTTAGCCGGTGGCGGCGGTTCGGTACGCGGCTATCCCTACCGCTCCATTGGCATCAACGGCAGCGATCAAAGCGGCACCCAACAATGGCAGGGCAGTCTGGAGCTGCGTGGCAAACTGGGTGAGAACTGGGGGCTGGTGTTGTTCAGCGACAGCGCCAGTGTCAGTGAAGACGCGGACCCGACCTCTGGTCAACAGGATTGGTACAGCAGCGTCGGCCTGGGTCTGCGCTATTTCACCCGCTTTGCGCCGATACGGGTCGACATCGCCATGCCGCTGAATCAGCGCGAAGACGACCCGAATTATCAGCTTTACATCAGCCTGGGGCAGTCGTTCTGATGGCCTGGCGATTGCGCAAAGGCGCCGCGCGCGCCTGGTTGATCGGACTGGGCAGCCTGCTTGGCCTGATCATAACGCTGCTGTTGGTGGTCGCCTGGCTGCTGGCCAGCGAAAGCGGCCGACTGACGCTGTTGGGCCAGGCCGAATACTGGCTGCCGCGCGTCACGCCGTTCAGCCTGCACACCGAAGGCGCGCGCAGTCCGGACATCGGCGACTGGCGCTTCGAACAACTGAGCTGGCAAAGCGGCGACGATGGCGTGGCCGTCGACGCCGAAAACCTCAGTGTGCAATGGCGACCCACTTATCTGTGGCAACGCCGACTGTGGATCGACGCCCTCAATGCCGACCGCCTCGATGTGCAGATTCCCGCTAGCAACGACGAGGAAGCAGCGCCAGACAACGAAGCCGGCGGCATACCCGATGTCGCTGAGCTCTGGTCAAAACTGCCGTCGGCGCGACTGGACCAACTGGTGATTCATCGACTGAGCGTGCAACACCCCAGCCTGCCCGAGCTGGACGCCACAGCGGTGGGCGAGATGGCCATCAACTGGGGCAGTTGGCCGGCGCGACTCGATTTAACGCTCAGCGAAGGCAGCCGCAGTGCGCTGATGCTGGGTGTTAATGTCGATGCCGTCGATGCCCTGCGCATTCAGGGCGAACTCAAGGCACCGGCCGACAGCGCCTGGGCACAGGCCTTCGACTGGCCGCTGCAACAGGATATCGTCGGCCAGTGGGATCTGGAACTGAGCCAACGCCAGGGCCAGATTGAAGCGCGCATCGATACCCTGACCCTGCCCTGGCGCGAACAATCGCTGCGCGCCGAAGGCGGCATCAGCCTCAACCCTTACAATGGCCGCTGGTTTTTCTCCGAATTCGAACTCAGCGCCGATGGTCAGCCCGCCCGCTTGCACGGTTTTGTGCAGGCCGACCGCGCCGACCTCAGGCTCAGCGCCGACGCCCTGCCACTGGCACTGGTAAAACCCTGGCTGCCGGTCGATGGATTGGACGGTGCCCTGTCGGTCGACGGCCGTCTGACCGGCGGCTGGCGCGCACCGCGCTTTGCCGGCGATGCTGAATTCGATGGTCAGTGGCAAGACGAAAACCTAAACATCACTACTCGTTCCAGCGCCACCCGCAATGCCGTCACCATCGATGAATTCGAGCTCAACTGGGGACCGGCCGAAGTGACCACCACCGGTCGCATTGATTGGGGCGGACAACGACTCGACCTGAGCATCAGCGGCCAACACCTGGCCGATCGCCACTGGCGTTACTGGGTGCCTGCCTGGCCCAGTGCGATCAGCGTCGATGACGCCAACATCGAAGGCAGCATCAACGGTCCGTTGCGCCAGCCGGTACTGACGGGTGATCTCAGCGCCACTGGCGCCTACCACGACCAGACGCTGCAACTGCAGACCCCGGTCCGGCTGACCCTCAGCCAACTAAACCTGGCCGACATCCAGCTTGAGTCTGATCTCGGTGCGGTCGCCGGCGATCTGAACATCGACTTCGGCAATGCCACCCTGAGCGGCGACAGCCGTTTCAGCGAGGTCGATTCCGACTGGTTGCCGGTGTTCGGGGTCGCCCTGCCCGGCGATCACGACTGGCAGGTCAACGGCCAACTGAGCTGGAGCGGCGCGCTGCGTAACCCCGACACCAGTGGCAACCTGAGGGTACAAGGCCAATGGCAGGATCAAC
Organism: Saccharospirillum sp. HFRX-2; assembly: GCF_043196805.1. Taxonomy (NCBI): domain Bacteria; kingdom Pseudomonadati; phylum Pseudomonadota; class Gammaproteobacteria; order Oceanospirillales; family Saccharospirillaceae; genus Saccharospirillum; species Saccharospirillum sp. HFRX-2. The sequence continues at coordinate 619,386 of NZ_JBEBMU010000001.1, read as the reverse complement.
CGCTGAACGCTGACCTGGCGGTCGAACGACTAAACCTGCATCAGGTGACGCTGGCCGAGAGCCGGCTGTCGCTCGGCGACGCCGAAACCGGACTGGCCGGCCAGGTCGATTGGCAGCAACGCCAACTGAATTTGAGCGCCACTCCTCAGGGCGTACGCCTGGCCAGCATCAGGCCCTTTACCCCGCCCTGGCCAGCCTTGTTTGACGAACTGAGCGGCCAGATTAACGGCCGACTCACCCTCAACGGCCCCTGGACTCAGCCACGACTGGTTTCCGATCTGACCCTCGACGGCGACTGGCAGGAGCTGCCACTGAGCGTCGATCTGGACGTTCAGGCGCAGCAACGCGAGCGCTGGCAGATCAACCACGCTGGCGTGCATTGGGGCGATGCCGACATCCATTATCAAGGCTGGATAGAACCCTTCACGCCAGCGCTGCAAGGCCAGTTCGAGGTCAACCAGCTGACGGTTGCCCAGCTGCAGTCGCTGCCGTTTTCCCTGCCCGATCCCTGGGAACAACTGAGCGGTACCGCCAATGCCCAAGGGCAGATCAGCGGCAATCTGCTACGGCCGACGCTCGCCAACACTCAGGCCAGCTTCGACGGCGCCATCGACCAAACACCGCTGCAACTGACGGTCGACCTGACCCAAGCCAGTGTCGACGACGTCGACATCAACCAATTTCAGCTGCGCTCCGGCAACGCCAGTCTCAGGCTCGCAGGCCAACTCAACTGGCCCGACAAAGCCATGAACCTGCAAGCTGATCTGGATAACCTCGACTGGGCGCGGATCGAACCCTGGATGCCAGACAGCATCAGCCAGTCGTTTTCAACCTTGAGCGGTGAGGCTTCCGGCCAGTTGAGCGCTCAGGGTCGCTGGCCACAATTAACGCTCGATGGCGAACTGAGCGCCGGCGGTCGTTATCGCGACCAGGGTTTCCAACTGAACTGGCGCGGCCAGGGCGAATGGTCCGCGCAACTGCGCCACAGTCTCAGCCTGAACTGGGGCGACAGCCGACTGGACGGCCAGCTGGACAGCAGTGGCGACGAAATCGACGGCCAACTGAGCGTCGACAATCTCAGCATCGAGCAACTGCGCGCTTTAGGCTTGCCGCTGGAGAACGGCGTCAGTGGCCAGATCAACGCCGACCTGGGCGTCGCCGGCAGCATGGACGATCCCGAACTCGACCTGCGATTGCAGGCCGCCGGTCGCTGGCAGCCGGCCAGCATTGGGCTGACCAACCCGACCGACTGGCGCATCGACCTCAATGGCCGGGGCCGTCGCGACGACTGGCAGCTGCAACAGGCCGAAGCCGATCTGGGCAGCGCCGGCCAGTTGTCGATCAGCGGCTCCGGTTCCATGGATGAGCTGACCCTCAACGGCGACATCAACATCACCGACAGCCGCTATTGGCTGGCCAATAGTCCGGAATGGAGCGGTTCGCTGGAAGGCGACTTCGAACTGAGCGGCAGCGCCGAAGAACCGGTGGTCGATGCCCGTTTGGACTGGCGCTCCGATCGCTGGCCGCTGGTGCTGAACCTCAATCTGGCGACCGAAGCAGGCGAACACCAACTCAACGCCAAACTCAGCGAAGAAAATGTCGAACGCCTCAACGTCAGCGTCCAGACCGCCCAGACCGCCTTGAGCGACTGGCGCGGCGAACCAACCGACCGGCCGTTCGATGCCGAACTGCGTTTCGACACCGACTCCACCGTTTTCGAGCCCTTCTTCCAGGGTCGGCCGGACCAGGATTTCAGCGGCGAACTGCAAGGCCAGTTGAACATCGAGGGCAGCCTGTCGCGGCCGCAATGGAATGGCGAGGTATCGCTGCGCAACGGCCGCTACGAAAACGCCACCTACGGCGCCGTGCTGTCGGATATGAACGGTAACCTGAGCGCCAACAACCGCACCCTCCAACTGGAACTGGATGCTTCCGACGACGGTGGCGGCAGCGTCGAATTGGCCGGCTCAGTTGTATGGCCGGAAGATCGCACCGTCTGGTGGATGCCCGAACTCGACCTCGCCATGACCACGCGCAGCGCCCATCTGTTGCGCCGCGCCGATATGGACGCCAGCGTCACCGGTGAAGTCAGCGTCACCGGTCCCTGGCGCGACCTGACCGCCGCTGGCAACGTCGATGTCGCACCGCTGACCATTCAGTTGAACTCCTTGCTGCAAAGCGGCGCACCCAGCCTGAACGTGGTGCGCAACAATGGCGCCAGCGAAGCGGAAGACGACGAAGACGAAGACGCCGAACCGCGACTGCTCGCGCCCCAGGGCCAATGGCAGGTTCGGCTGCGCGCCGACCGCCGGGCGCAGATTTACGGCCAGGGATTGGAAGCTGAACTGTCTGGCGAACTCGATCTGACCGACGAACTGGCCAGCCCGACTGTCGGTGGTCGCTTCCAGGTGATCCGCGGAACCTACACCGCCTTCGGCAAAATCTTCGAAATCACCGACGGCAATATCCAGGTTCAGGGCAGCCAGATTTTTCTCGACATCACCGCGAATTATTCGAACCCGGAACTGAGCGTCGAACTGCACATCACCGGCACCCAGGACAAACTCAACCTGACGCTGACCTCGCAGCCGCCGCTGGCCAACGACGAGCTGCTGGCGCGACTGCTGTTCGGCACCTCTCTGAACGAGATGACCGCCGTCCAGGCATTCCAATTGGCCAGCGCTCTGAACAGCCTGCGCGACCCGAATTCCGGCCTGGATTTGTTCGGCACCACGCGCGAACTGCTCGGTCTCGACTCCCTGTCACTCGACAGCAACACCAACGAAGCGGGCGAAACCGCGGTCAACGTCCAGGCCGGCAAATACCTGTCGGACCAACTTTATCTGGAGGTGGAATCCGGCGTACGCACCGAGCAAAACTTCTCCGGCCGACTGCAATTCCAGGTCACACCTGAGGTCAGTCTGGAGTTGTATACCAATGGGCAATATGGCTCGGGTGGGTTGGAGTTGAATTGGAGTGAGGATTATTGAGGCGCCGTTAGCGGCGCCCGGGAGACGCTTGACGGGAGACGGGAGACGCTAAGTAGCAGCGACGGGCAGGTTTTAGTGGTTTAGCGTCTTCCGTCTCCCGGGTGCGGAGCAGCCAAGCGTCTCCCGTTGAAGCCTGGCTCAACGCCAGGACTTCAACCCAAGCAACCTCTCCCCAAGCTCTGTCAACTCCGCCCGGCCATACTTCAGCTTCTCCCACTCACGCGGATCGCCCGGAAAGGCATAGCCTTGGGGCGGTTCGCGGTCACGCCAGGAACGGATGCGCCAGTCGCGGATCTCGGTGTTGCTCTCGTCGGCGGGGACCATGGCGATGTATTGCGCCATGCGCACGCGGTCGGAATGGTTCGGCCGAATGCCGTGGGCGAGCAGCGAGTTGAAGATCAGTAAGTCACCGGCGCGCAGCGGTATCGAGGTTGGTTTCAGGTCGCCCAGGTCCGGCTGATAAGGGTCGCGATCGGCCGGTTGCTTGGCGCGCCAGTCATCGAAATCACGGAACAGTTCCGGCACGCACTGGAAGCCGCCAGTATCGTCGTCGGTATCGCTCAGCGCCAACACGCCCTGCACATTGATCGGTAGCGGATCGAGAGTGGTATTGGCGTCCCAGTGAATAAAACCGCTGAAGGCGCGCTTTTGAGTATTCGGTGGGTTCAGGTTGGCGCGGTCGATGGTGACCCACAAATCTTCGCGATCCCAGATATCGACAAAGGCGTTATAGATGCGCGGCGTTTGACGATTAGCCCACAGCTGCGGATGGTTGTAACACTCCACCATGCCGGAATTATTCAGCTCCACCATGGCGTGATCGCGCCGCTGATGCTGATACCAGGTGCGGCTGTCGTCCGGGTCCATTTCCTGGAATTCCCATAACAACCGGCGCGTGCGTTCGATGGCATCGGCATCGATGGCATTCGGCACAATGACGTAACCGTAAGTCTGCCAGTGCGCAAAATCGGCGTCGCTGAGCACCCGCAGCGGCATTTGTTTTTCCAGTTCACGCAGTTGCACATCGCCGGTATTGGCAATGGAATTATTGCCCGGAGCGTTGTCGCCAAAGCCGTAACGGTTTTGCGGTTGGCCGGATGTTGAGGCTTGAGAACGCATGCCATCTCCTCGTTTTGTTCTTGTTGGAGTGATTATTCTGGTCGGCTCGCTGCATCGGTGTTATCCAAAGCACGCAAAGAATGATACTTTCCGATCATTCTCAGGCTTATTGCTGGTTACTATGCATCGTCATGCGCGCCTTTCATGAACACATCGCACCCCCGCAAGACGCTTCCTGGCGCTTCTTTCATCGCCAGTTGGATGAGCTGCCGTTCGAGTGGCATTTCCACCCCGAATACGAACTGACGCTGACCTTAAACAGCGCCGGCAAACGCTTTGTCGGCGATCATCTGAGCGACTATCAACCGGGCGACCTGGCGTTGATCGGCCCCAACCTGCCGCATTCCTGGCAGTCGCTGGAACGACCGGACCCAAGCCAGCCACACACCGCCTTTGTGCTCTGGTTCAGTCAGGACTGGGTACAACGGCTCAGCGAAGGTTTTGCCGAATACCGTCAGCTGCCCGACTTATTGCTGCAGGCGCGTCAGGGCCTGGCCTTCGATGCCCAGTTGAGCGCACAGCTGCTGCCGCAGTTCGAAGCCCTGGTCGAAGCCACACCGCGCGAACGCTTGGCGAGTTTGCTGAGCATTCTCGATCAACTGCTCGATGCGCCCAGCCAGACCCTGGCGTCGCCGAGCTTTGCCGCCAGCCGACCGGCGCCGTCTGATCAGCAGCAATTAAGCGCCCTGCTGGAACGCATCCACCAGCGCTTTGCCGAGCCCTTGTCGCTGGATGAATTGGCCGCCAGCGCCCATATGAGCCCGGCGACGCTGAGCCGGTTTTTCCGGCGCCATATGAAACAGAGCGTCCATCATTATTTGACTCAGGTTCGGCTGGGCCATGCCTGCTCGGAACTGATTGGCAGCAACCAGCCAATCGCGCTGCTCGCCGAACGCTCTGGCTTCACCAACCTGGCCAATTTCAACCGGCTGTTTCGCAAATACCGTGGTGAAACGCCGGGCCAATTACGTCGCCGTTTTCGCTGACGGTTATCGCGCTGGCCCGTCTGGTGTTTTCGCCCGGCCTTCACTATGCTGCCCGGCTTCTATCGGGTCGGCTCGCGCTAAGGAGGCAGGGTGTCGGTCTTCTGGCAATTACGGTGGTTTTTCCGCGAAGAATGGCGTCGCTATGGCCTGGCGGTGCTGGCACTGATCGTTGTCGGCCTGGCAGTTCTGGTACCGCCCTGGATTACCGGACGAGTCGTCGACGCCATCGCCGATGGCAGCCTGACGCGCCAGCAGTTACTACTCAACGTCGGCATTGTTCTGGCGGTAGCGCTGGTCAGTTACACCCTGCGTGTGGTCTGGCGGGTGGCGCTCTTTGGTGCCAGTTTTGCGCTCGCTAACCGACTGCGCCAAGACCTCTATCAACACCTGTCGTTGCAGCCACCGTCGTTTTTCGCCAAGCACAAAACCGGCGACCTGATGGCCCGCGCCACCAACGATATTCAAGCCGTGGAAATGACCGCCGGCGAAGCCGTACTGGCGTTGTTCGACGGCGCATTAACCGGGCTTTTGGTACTGATCGTCCTGACCACTCAAATCAGCTGGCAACTGACGCTGGTGGCACTGCTGCCCTGGCCGATTGTCGGTTATTTTATGTGGCGTTTTGGCCAGGAAATGCAGGCCTCTTTTCATATTGCCCAAGCGCGTTTCAGTGACCTAAACGACCGCGTTCAGGAAAGCCTGGCGGGCATTCGGCTGATTCGCGCCTTTGGTCGCGAGCAGGTCGAAGACGCCGGTTTCAACGCCATCGCGCGCGAAGCCAATGAAGCCAACCAGTCGGTAGCGCGCACCGATTCCAAATACGATCCGGCCATTTCACTGGCCATCGGTACCTCGTTTTTTCTCAGCATTGCCGGCGGCACCTGGCTGATCGTGCACGATGCGATGACGCTCGGCGAACTGACCAGTTTTACGCTCTATCTGGGTTTTATGATCTGGCCGATGTTTGCCGTCGGCTGGATGCTCAATCTGGTTGAACGCGGCCAGGCGGCGTACAAGCGCATCCAGGAAATTTTTGATACCAAACCGGCCATCGCCGACAGCGGCACTTTTGAAGATTCGGTTGAGCCGGCATTGCACATCAACATCCGCGATTTCCGCCATTTCCCGGAACAACAGCCGGTGCTCAGCGCTATCGAATTGAAGGTTGAACCGGGCCAGTTAATTGGCCTGGTCGGCCCGACCGGTGCCGGTAAAACTTCGCTGATCGATTTGATTTTACGACTGTCAGAAAGCCCCGATGCGCAGTTAAAACTCGGCGGCAAAAACCTGGCCGAATTCAGCCTTGCTAATCTGCGCCGGCATCTGGCAGTGGTGCCGCAATCGCCGTTTCTGTTTTCCGCCAGCGTTGCCGAAAACATCGCCTTGGCAAAACCCGATGCAACCGTCGAGGAAATTGAAACCGCGGCCAAACTGGCGCAGGTGCACGACGACATTCAGCGCTTTGCCGACGGCTATGCCACCCGCGTTGGTGAGCGTGGCGTGACGCTGTCGGGCGGTCAGAAACAACGTCTGGCACTGGCGCGGGCGCTGTTGCTCGATGCGCCGGTTCTGGTGCTCGACGATGCCTTATCGGCAGTCGATCTGGGCACCGAGAAACACATCCTGGCGCATCTAAAAGAAGCGCGTGCTGGCCGCACCACCCTGATTGCCTGCCATCGTTTAAGCGCGGTGGAACAGGCCGACGAAATTCTGGTGCTCGACCAGGGCAAGGTGTTGGAACGCGGCAGCCATGCACAATTACTGGCGGCAAATGGCTGGTATAAACGCACCTACGATTACCAACAACTCGAACGCACCGTGGAGGATGGCCGATGAATCGTCCGTTTTTGCGGCTGCTGAAATACGGCCTGGCTTATCGGCGTTTGCTGACTCAGGCGGTGTTGTTATTGGTGGTCGCCACCGCCGGCAACGTGCTCGGGCCTTATTTAATCAAGGTGTTTATCGACCAGCATTTAACGCCGGGCGATTGGACGGTCGGGCCGATTGTCGCTCTGGTGTTGACCTATATCACCGCTCAGTTGATTTCAGCGGCGACTTTTTTTCAGCAGGCGATTCGCTTTAACGAGATCGCGCTCAATGTGGTGCAGACCATTCGCGAGCAGGTCTTCGCGCGCGTTATCCGTTTGCCGATGGCGTTTTTTGATCGCACCCCAACCGGCAGTCTGGTCAGCCGCATCACCAACGACACCGAAACCATCAAAGACCTCTACGTCAACGTCATCTCAGTGGTGGTGCAAAACTCCATTCGCATGGTCGGTATTCTGATCGCCATGGCGTTGCTCGACTGGCACCTGATGTTGATCAGCGCAGCACTGGTGCCGGGCATCGTCGTCGCCATGCTCGCCTACAGCAAGTTGTCGACGCCGGTGTTTCAACGTGTGCGTTCGCTGCTCAGCGACATCAATGCCCGGCTCAGCGAAAGCATTCAGGGCATGAGCGTGATTCAGTTGATGAACCAGCAGGCGGCGTTCAGCAAAGCCTTCGGCAAAACCTCGACCGATCATTACCGCGCCAAAATCCGCAACATCCTGATCGATGGCGTCATGCTGCGCGCCCTGGTCGATCTGCTCTATATGGCAGTGCTGGCAGCGTTGCTCTACGCCTTCGGCATGGATGCGCTGAGTCCGACCGGAGCGATACAGGTCGGGGTGATCTACGCCTTTCTGAATTATCTGGGCAACCTGACCGAACCCATGGTCGATATGATTTCGCGGCTGAATCTGTTTCAGCAGGCGCTGGTCTCGGCCGACCGGGTTTTCCAGTTGCTGGACGAGCCGATCGAAAGCGCGCCCAAGCATCCGGAGTTGCCGCACAATGCCTCGGTGCAATTCGACATCGAGCTGTTCAGTTACGACGGTCGCCATACGGTGCTGCGCGATATCGATCTGCGCATCGAGCCTGGCGCCTTTATCGGCATCGTCGGTCACACCGGCTCGGGCAAGAGCACGCTGATGTCCTTGCTGATGGGGTTTTATCCGCTGCAATACGGTCAGGTGCTGGTCGGCGGTGTGCCGCTGGAGCGGCTCGATCCGGCCGAGCGCAGCCGGCGTTTGGGATTGGTGCAGCAGGATCCGTTTATTTTCGCCGGCACCATTGCCGACAACATCCGTCTGGAACTGCCGCTCAGTGACAGCGACATCATCGACGCCGCTCAGCAGGCGCAGTTGCACGACAGCATTATGCGCATGCCGAATGGTTACCAGACGGTGCTGACCGAACGCGGCAGCAACCTCAGCAGCGGTCAGCGGCAACTGCTCAGCCTGGCGCGCACCTTGGCGCGTAAGCCGGAAGTGCTGATTCTCGATGAGGCCACCGCCAACATCGACAGCCATACCGAAGCACTGATACAGCGGTCACTGATGCTGTTGCGCGGCCGGGTTACACTGATCGCCATCGCCCACCGGCTGAGTACCGTGAAAGACGCCGACCAGCTGGTGGTGCTGCATCAGGGGCAGATTCAGCAGTTGGGCAGCCACGCTGAACTGGTCGCCGAAGAAGGGCTGTACAAGCATCTTTATGAGTTACAGATGCGTGCTGACCCAACCGCAGGCGAGCCTGAGTTGCATTGATTTACATCAAAAAACTTGGCGATTCAGTCATAAGTTTTTAAACTTTCAGAAATTTCTGAAACTACAGAGGTCAGCTTGACGCCGGAACTGGAAAACATCGTGGTTCATTTCGGCGAGATGGGCAGCCGCTGGGGCTTCAACCGCACGGTCGGCCAGATGCTGGCGTTGATCGTCTTAAGCGATCGGCCGCTGGCCGCCGATGAAATCGCCGCCGAACTCAAAGTTTCACGCGGCAATGTCAGTATGGCAGCGAAAGAGCTGCACGCCTGGCATCTGGTGCGCACCCACCGCGAACCGGGCGATCGCAAGGATTATCTGATCGCCGCCGGCAGCATTTGGGAGCTGGCGCAACAGGTGCTGACGGAACGCAAAAAACGCGAGATGGATCCCACCCTGTCTTTGTTGCGCAGCCAGTTGCTGGACAGCGCCGAAGACAACCCGCCCAGCCACGCCCGCCAACAGTTGCAGGAAATGCACGACTTGCTGGAGTTGCTCAATCGCGGGTTCGACGAGATACAAAGCCTGACACCCGACCAGTTAAAGCGTTTGCTGACGCTGGGTACCGGTGTTCTCAAATTCACCGACCGGATTCGTCCGGGTGGCCGTAAAGACTGACGGAGACTTCCATGGAAGCCGATCTAGCCCAGACACTGATATTGTCGCGCATCCAGTTCGCCGCCAATATCAGCTTTCACATCCTGTTCCCCACCATCACCATCGCGCTGGCCTGGCTGCTGTTCTATTTCAAAGTCCGCTCCAATATTTCCAACCATCCGGTGTGGATGCGCGTCTATCGCTTCTGGGTGAAAATCTTCGCGCTCAGCTTCGCGCTCGGCGTGGTATCCGGCATCACCATGAGTTTCCAGTTCGGCACCAACTGGCCGGGCTATATGGAAACCGTCGGTAACATCGCCGGGCCCTTGCTCGGTTACGAAGTGCTCACCGCCTTCTTTATGGAAGCCACCTTTCTGGGCGTGATGCTGTTCGGCATTCATCGCGTGCCCAACTGGGTGCACACGCTGGCAACTTTTTTAGTCGCCATCGGCACGACGCTGTCGGCGTTCTGGATTCTGGCGCTGAATTCGTGGATGCATACGCCGGCTGGTTTCGAAATGGTCGACGGTGTGGCCATGCCTCTGGATTGGCTGGCGATCATTTTCAATCCATCGATGCCGTATCGCCTGACGCACATGCTGATCGCCTCCGGCCTGACCGCGTCCTTCCTGGTTGCCGGTATTTCCGCCTACCGCATCTTTAAAGGCGATGTGAAACACGCACCGCGTGTGGCGCTGAAAACCTCAATGACCGTCGCCGCCATCCTGATTCCGGTGCAAATTGTGGTCGGCGACATGCACGGTCTGAACACCTTCGAGCATCAGCCACAGAAAGTCGCCGCCATGGAAGCGGTCTGGGATACCGAACACGGCGCACCGCTGTTGCTGTTTGCCTGGCCGGATGAAGAGAATCGCGAAAACCATTTCGAAATCGGCATTCCCAACATGGCCAGCCTGATTCTCACCCACCAGACCGACGGCGAAATTCCCGGCCTCAACGAATTCGACGGCATGCACCCGCCGGTCAAACCCGTCTTCTTCGGTTTCCGCGTTATGGTCGGCATGGGCATTCTGATGTTGCTGGTGAGCTGGACCACCTTCTGGCACCTGCACAGCCATCGCACCGACCCACCGCGCTGGCTGCAACGCGTGCTGATCGGTATGACGTTCTCTGGCTGGATCGCCACTCTGGCCGGCTGGTACGTCACCGAAATCGGCCGTCAGCCGTGGCTGGTTACCGGCGTGCTGACCACCGATCAGGCCGTCACCACCGTACCGGGCAGCCAGGTCGGACTGTCGCTGACCATGTATCTGCTGCTCTACGCAGGCTTATTGTTTGCCTACATCCAGACGCTGTTCTACATGGCGCGTAAATCGGTGAAGGTGGAAGAGTATGAAATGTCCACCGACTTCAATTACCTCAACACCCATCACACCAAGGAGACCGACGCATGATTCCCGGTGACTGGTTGCCCTATATTTTCCTGTTTTTGATGGGTCTGGCGGTGCTGGTGTATGCCGTACTCGATGGCTACGACCTGGGCGTCGGCGTGTTGCTGCCGCTCGATAACGAAACCCAGCGCGACGGCATGATCGCCTCCATCGGTCCGTTCTGGGACGCCAACGAAACCTGGCTGGTGCTGGCCGTCGGTATTTTGCTGATCGCCTTCCCCGAAGCCCATTCGTTGGTGCTGCGCGAACTCTATCTGCCGGCAGCCTTGTTGATGCTCGGGCTGATTCTGCGCGGCGTCTCCTTCGACTTCCGCGCCAAGGCCGTGACCGGCCACCGCCGGTTTTGGGACTACGCCTTCAAGGCCGGCTCCATTATTTCTGCCGCTACCCAGGGCTATATGCTCGGCCGCTACGTGCTCGGTTTCGACGACAGCCCGACCGCCTACGCTTTTGCCGCCTTGAGCGCGGTCTGCGTCACCGCCGCCTTCGCCTACATCGGCGGCGCCTGGCTGGTGATGAAAACCGAAGGCGAATTGCAGGTGCGCGCCGCGCGCTGGTCGCGCTACTGCGGTTGGTTGGCGGCCATTGGTCTGGCGGCGATCAGCATCGTCAATCCGCTGCTCAGCCCGGCCGTCGCTGAGCGCTGGTTCACACTGCCGGCGGTCATTCTGCTGATTCCGATTCCGCTGATGTGTCTGGTACTGATCGTCGTCGTCGACCAATACCTGCGTCAGGTTCCGACACGCGGCGACGTCGGCTGCTGGCTGCCCTTCTTCGGCACCGCCTTCCTGTTTATCCTCAGCTTCTTCGGCCTCGCCTACAGCTTCTTCCCGGAAGTCGTGCCCGGCCGCATCACCGCCACCGACGCCGCCAGCGCCGAAGCCTCACTGCGCTTTATCGGCGTCGGCGTCGCCATCGTCCTGCCGCTGATTCTGGCCTATACGGTTTATGCGTATCGGGTGTTTTGGGGGAAATCCACCACCTTACGGTATCACTGAGGTGGCGGGAGACGCTTGACTGGAAACACAGAACGCAAGTTACAAAAAAGGCACCCTAGGGTGCCTTTTTTGTAACTGGTGTTTGAAGTCTTCTGTCAAAAACCTCCAGCTCTACAAAAACCATCAAAGTCTTAAACACCATCTTATTCAGGCTAACGCGACAACCCCGAATACCATGTATGGCCGTTAAAAACTACTGACTAATGTAGCTACTACATCACCACTTAGCATTGCCTGACGGAGTGCTGAGTCTCTTTTTTATAACTTTGGTCTTTGAAAACAAACAACGTAACAAGAAACTCACAAGCGCCGAGGCGCCAATAATCTGTAACTGGCAACCAACCATTGATAGGACTTTCTGATACTGAAAAATGGCTCGTATTGAAGACACCAATATTCTCTAAGTTTAAAGTCTCAACATTGTATGAATAGACATCATGATTACAGCCACCTGATCCGCAATTTTCCGGGTGGTAAAAGTAAAGCTCAGGGAAGCCATCAATATTTAGATCAAGTACAGTGTTATCTAAACTTAACAGTCTTCCTTCAACATCTGCATTTAATTTGACCGGCGCAGTAATCAATGTGCCATGCTGAATTTCTCTTATTTCTCTTTGACGGTCAGCTTTCAACGCTAAAAATGCCCCATCAAAACCAGGCAAACGGGATCTCATTTCTTCCAGGGTATAAAATTGATCTTTAATATCTACAACTTCTAATTTCTCATCTTCACCCATGTTTTTTGTATTATGCGTATCGCTAAAAATGTACTTAACTCCTCCAATAATTATGGAGGAAAAAATGCTAAATACCGTCAACCAAACCCCGATCATGGTAGCTTTCTCAGGTGTAGACCAAGATCGCCAATCATTACTAGTTGGTATCAGTAAAAATTTTCTTATTGCACTTCCATCAATCAATAAGCGACTCATATAAGCCTTCCCAACACCAACCCGAACAAAAATACAAAAGCTATAAATAAATAGTGTTTTGTAGTCGCATTCAAGAAAATCCACTGAAAAGACATTTGAGAATGTTCGTTGCTGAAATGAGTGATTTTTCGGTGCTTGGAATGATTCAATGCAATTGATAGTTCAACACATAGACATGCTAATACTATTATCGCCCAGCCAAAAGTTATTGCCGCTATAAGTGGTATTCGTGCACTTTCATGGGTTCCATAAAATAGAAAGCTTTGCTGACTAACCAAAAAAGCAAATATACCTGGTGGCGTAGTTACAGTTGCCACTAGAAGAACCACTGCCCGCCTGGTTGGGATAAAACGGTCCAGGCCTTTTACTTCTTCATCACCACGGTCTCTCATAAAATCGTCATGTTTTTTAAATAGTGACAGTAAGTGATCTTAAAGCTGCCGTAAGACACTAGTTCTGAATTAATGTGCGATCTACGCATATCCTTTTTAACTGGCGTTTAGCGTTTCGCACTCACAAATACTGCTCTACATCCTCAATATCATCCTGCTCTGGCAGCAGATGATCTTGCGCGTATTGACGCCATTTACCGCTGCGCAGGAACAGCTCGAACACATCGCCGTCGATATGATTTTCATCGCGCATATTGCGCAGAATAGAGAACGCCTGGCTCAGTGGCATTGGTGGTTTGTAGGGTCGTTCTTTGGCGGTCAGGGCTTCGAAGATGTCGGCCACGCCCATCATGCGGGCGGGAATGGATAACTGGTCGCGCGTTAAACCGCGCGGGTAGCCTTTGCCGTCCATGCGTTCGTGGTGACCGCCGGCGTATTCCGGCACCCGGCGCAGTTTCGGCGGGAACGGCAGGCCTTCGAGAATGTCGATGGTGATGTCGATATGGCGGTTAATCTCGGCGCGTTCTTCGTTGTTGATGGTGCCGCGGGTGATGTTGAGGTTGTACACCTCGTCTTCGCTCAGCAGCGGGCGCGCTTCGCCGTAGGCGTCCGGCCAGGTGCCAGTGGCGATGCGTTCGATGCGCGCTTTGAATTCGTCGGACATAAATTCGCCGCCCCGGTTTACCTGGTCGATAAATTCCAGGTCGTCGCGCAGCGCGGCTTTTTCGTCTTCGCTTTGCGCCACGGCAATTGCCGTTGCGAAACGGGCCCGCACGGCATCGAAACCGTCGTGCAGTTTCTGCAGTTTGCGGCCTTTGTTGAGCACGTTTTCCGAGGTCGCCAGTTTGCCGCAATCGTGCAACCAGGCGGCGACGTGCAGTTCGTACCATTCGTCGTCGTTCAGTTGGAAGTCGGCAAAGACGCCCTCGGTGTCTTCGCAGGCGGCCTGGGCGATGAGTTCGGTGAGCACCGGAATGCGCTGACAGTGCGCCGAGGTGTGCGCCGAACGCACGTCGATGATGCGTGCCAAAGCCTGAATAAAAGCATCGAGCAGGTCTTTGTGGCTCTGCACCAGCAGTTGGTTGTCGAGGGTGATGGCGGCGAATTTGGCCATGGCCTGAACGGTGGCCTGATCTTCCGGCGAAAAGGCGCGGGTGTTGCCTTCGGCATCGCGGGCGTTGATCAGCTGCATCACGCCGATGATGTCATCTTCGTGGTTGAGCAGCGGCAGCGTGAGCATCGATTTGGAACGGTAGTTGTGCGCTGCGTCGAAATGGCGAGTGCCGGTGAAGTCGAACATTTCGGCGTCGTAAACATCGGGAATGTTCACCGCCTGGCGGGTCAGGCCGACGTGGGACGCCACATTGCGGTGGTTGGGTTCGCCGTCCTTGTAGAGTTGGATCGGCGGCCAGCCCTGGTCCTGGCCTTCGTTGATCATTGTTTCGATGCCGAGCACGGTGTTGTGCACCACCGAGAAGGCTAAACGGGAGTTATCGCCATCGTCGATAAAGCGGTAGAAAGTGCCGCCTTCGGCGCCGGTCAAACCACGGGCTTCGCGCAGAATGCGCTGCATCAGGTTGCCCAGTCCTTTTTCCTGGGCCAACCGGACCAGCAGGTCGCTGGTGTTATCGGCGCTCCACTCGGCACCAACCGGTACAGTTTCCGGAACTGCAGCTTCGGAGGGTTTCATCCCGTTTCTCCTGCTATCGCGGCCATCAATGTCGGTTTTGATTAAGAATTAAACAACCGACCCTGGCTTTGAAGTTAGCAATCACTCCCATTTACGTGTGTGAACTATATCACAATTGGGCGTGACTCCACGTTACCGCTTCACCTCGACTTCCTGGCCGGCGGCGTTGGATCTGAGCCAACCCCACAGACGGCGGGTGGTCCGGCTGGGATTGGGTTCACCGAGAAAAGTTCCGTCCGGTGCGTCTTCAATCAGCAGGTAGTTTTCCAACTGGTTGCGCGCGGCTTCGGCCTTGCGCTCGCGGGCGTTGCGCTTGGCCCAGTTGTCGCGGTTGAACATCAGATCGAGCACTGGGATTTCCAGTTGGCCGATCAGATCCGGCAGGTCGGCGCGATCGGGTGTGGCATCGACCATCATTAAAGCGTAGCCGAAGTTCTCCGGCGGTGCGCCGGTCATCACCAGATAGCGCGCTGCCCAATAGGCGCCCTCGCCATAACCGAGCAGCACCAGGTTCAACTGCCCTTCCTGAATCAGTCGCTGTACGCCGGCATTCACCCGCGCCATAGTCAGGCGGTCGTATTCGGCATCGGTCAGATCGTCGGGAGTGCGCGGCAGCGTAATCGACAGCGTGTTCCAGCCAACATCGGGTAAATAGGAACGCGCCTGTTGCAACCGGAACGGCCAGTCTGGAGTGTGGCCCTGGTCGTGCAGCAGCACGATGCCACCCTGAGGCGTGCCGGTGCGTTGTTCCAGCCACAGGCCGAGAAAGCTTTCACCATTGGCCGTCAGTTCCACCACTTCCTCACCGCGCAGCGCGTTGCGGTAGTAGGTGGCCAGATCGTCCATATGGTTCTGACGCGCCTGGTCGAGCGCTTCGGCGGCTGCTGCGAGCGGCAATAAGGCCAACAGCACGGTCGGCAACAGCCAACGGGGCAGACGCCGTTTGACCTGCCCCCGGGCGTCACTACAATGGGCAATCCGCCTGCCTAGAGACCGCCTGCCGATGTCGGAATTTGTCATAGCGCCGTCCATACTCTCCGCCGATTTTGCCCGTCTGGGCGAGGATACCGCTGCCGTTCTGGCTGCCGGTGCCGACTGGGTGCATTTCGATGTGATGGATAATCACTACGTACCCAACCTGACCATGGGCCCGATGTTCTGCCGGGCGTTGCGCGACTATGGTGTCACGGCGCCGCTGGATGTGCATCTGATGGTGTCACCGGTTGATCGGCTGATCGGCGACTTTATTGAGGCCGGCGCCACCACCGTCATGTTCCACCCTGAAGCCAGCGACCACATCGACCGCTCGCTGCAACTGATCCGCGCTGGCGGCTGCCGCGCCGGTCTGGTATTTAACCCGGCCACGCCACTGAGTTACCTCGACTATGTGATGGATAAGGTCGATCAGGTGCTGATCATGTCGGTGAACCCCGGCTTCGGCGGCCAGAGTTTTATCCCTGCCGCACTCGATAAACTGCGCGACGCCCGCGCCCGCATCGACGCCAGCGGCCGCGACATTCGCCTGGAAGTCGATGGCGGCGTCAAGGTCGATAACATCCGCGCCATCGCCGAAGCCGGGGCCGACACTTTCGTTGCCGGCAGCGCCATCTTCGGCGCCGACGACTACTTGGAGCCCATCCGCGCCATGCGCGCCGAACTCGCTGCTGCCCAGCGCGGCTAATTGCCCTAACCGAACAACGGAGTCCCAGTGGACGAACTATTAGTTTTTGATCTCGACGGCACCCTGATTGACGCCGACGAACGTATTTCCGATGTCACCCGCCGTGCGCTGCACGAGCTCGACCAACGCGGCATCGCCTGGACAGTGGCCACCGGCCGCCTGCCCCAGGGCGCGCGTGAAGCCTTGCCGGATGTGCGCTTTAAGCATCCGCAAGCCTATAAAAATGGGGTACTGATCTGGGATCTGAACGATGACCGTTCCATTCATACCCGGCCACTCGATCGCGATGAATTTATCGAAGTCTGCAAACGTCTGGACGCCCACGGCATCAATGCGATGGCCAACGTATTGAACGAGGAAAACCGCATCGGCGCCGCGGTGCGCGATTCCGACAACGAGCGTGAACAAAGCTGGGTGCGCTATATGGAAAGCCAGGCAATCGACATTCAGCGCCACAACGACTTCAACCTGATCAAGGGCACGGCGTTCAACATTTTCGCACTCACCGAAAACGAACGCGTGCTCTATATGGCCGAAGAACTAGCCGACATTCCCGGCGTGCAAGTCTATGCCGGTGCCGACATGTACCACGACGGCTATTACTGGCTCGACATTCATCACGTTGAAGGCACCAAAGGCGATGCGGTGAAATATCTGCAACAGCAAACCGGTGCCAAAAAACTGATCTGCTTTGGCGATTCCGACAACGACATTGCCATGTTCGAACGCGCCGACGAAGCCTACGCCATGGGCAATGCACTGCCCGCCTTAAAAGCCATGGCGACCCAAACCATCGGCAAAAATACCGACCACGCCATCGCCTATTTTCTGGCTGAGCGTTACGGATTTTCGTTGTGACATTAAAGGCGGTGTTGTTCGATCTGGACGGCACTCTGGTCGACAGCGTGCCGGGTTTGGCGGAAGCCGTGAATGGCGTTTTAGTGGAACTCGGTGGCGAGCCATGCAGTGAAGATCAGGTGCGCGTCTGGGTCGGCAACGGGCCACAAAAACTGATCGAACGCGCGCTGGAATTTCGCACTATTGATCTGCCGTCCGACCAGGCACTCGAACGCTTCCGCCATTACTACCAACAAACCCTCGGCAATGCGGTGTGTTACCCCGGCGTGCGCGAAGGTCTGGCGCAGTTAAAAAATACCGGCTTAAAACTCGCCTGCGTGACCAACAAATCGTCGCACTACACCGAACCCTTTTTGCGCCAGCTGGAACTGACGAATTATTTCGATGCAGTGCTGTGTGGCGATGAAGTTGACCGCCCCAAACCCGACCCGCAAAGCCTGCACATTCTCTGCGATCGTTTTGGCATTCATGCCAGTGAAGCGATCATGGTCGGCGACTCGGTGAACGACTTAATTCCGGCTGAAAAAATCGCTATGCCACGCATCGCCGTCAGCTATGGTTACCACCAGAATAAACCGCTGGATGTGCACGAACCCATCTTAATCACCGACAATTTTTCCGACGTTATCGCCTGCTCTCTGGCACAGCAATGAGTGTGTTTCAGCGAAAAAAAAGAGCGCCGAAGCGCTCTTTTTTTTCGTTCTCAGATCAAGCTCGATTGCCTGACGAGCGCTGACCGGAGCTGCGATTACCCGAGCTTCGGCCGCCAGAGCTTCGACCAGATGAACCGTTTCCGGAACCTGGACGACGGCGACCTTCGCCGCGTGATTGACCGTCACGGCCTTGACCATCACGACTCTGATTACTGCCGTTATTCGAGCGACCCGAGTGATTCGAACGTCCACCATTACTGTTACCGCGACCACCACCGTTGCCGCTGGCCGGACGACGCGCACGCGGTTTGTCGTCTGGGCGAGCATGGGGCACGTTCTGATCCGGCTCGAAGCCATCCAAGGTGGTGCGGGTAATGGTCTGCTTGGTCAGCCGCTCAATGGCGGCCAGCAGTTTGGCTTCGTCGGCGCTGACCAGGGAGTAGGCTTTGCCGGTGGCGCCAGCGCGGCCAGTACGACCGATGCGATGCACATAATCTTCCGGCACGTTGGGCAGATCGAAGTTCACCACCTGCGGCAACTGGTCGATATCCAGACCGCGCGCAGCGATGTCGGTGGCGACCAGAATATTAATCTTGCCCGCCTTAAAGCCGGCCAATGCTTTGGTGCGCGCGCCCTGGCTTTTGTTGCCATGAATGGCCGCCGAACGGATGCCATTCTTTTCCAGATGCTCGCTCAGGCGATTAGCGCCGTGTTTGGTCTTGGTGAACACCAGCGCCTGGTGCCATTTGCCGTCCTGAATCAATTGCGTCAGCAGCGCCGGTTTGCGCTTTTTGTCGACGGTGTACACCGTCTGGCTGACCGACTTCACCGTCGAGTTGCGCGGACTGACGTCGATTTCCACCGGATCGTTGACCAGGCCTTTGGCCAGGTGGCGAATGTCATCCGAGAAAGTGGCCGAGAACAAGAGGTTCTGACGCTTGGCCGGCAGCACTTTCAAAATCTTCTTGATGTCGTGGATAAAGCCCATGTCGAGCATGCGGTCGGCTTCGTCCAGCACCAGTATTTCCAACTCGTTAAAGCGCACCGCGTTCTGGTTGTACAGATCGAGCAGGCGACCTGGCGTCGCGACTAAAACATCCACACCCTGACGCAGCGCTTTCATCTGCGGGTTGATGCTGACGCCGCCGAACACCACAGCCGAACGCATCGGCAGGTATTTGCTGTAAGCGGTGACGTTCTCGGCAATCTGGGCGGCCAGTTCGCGCGTTGGCGTTAATATCAGTGCGCGGGCGCGGTTGCTGCCGGCGCGTTGCCCTTCACTCAGACGATGCAACAACGGCAGCGTAAAACCGGCCGTCTTGCCTGTGCCCGTCTGGGCGGCTGCCATCACATCCCGGCCTTGGAGGACGGCGGGAATGGCTTGGGCTTGAATGGGGGAAGGTGTCTCGTAGCCTTGGTCGGCCACGGCTTTCAATAAGGGGGTGGCAAGGCCCAAAGGGGCAAAACTCATCGTGAGGAGGTGTCTCTTGTGGAATCGGGCAAGTGAGAAAAAAGGGTCCGCTGGTCAGCGGGGGCGTGCACTTTACCCCAAGGCAGGTCGCGGTGCCATGGGCAAGGTGTAAAGCTCGTCACAAATTAGCCATTAGCTATCACTGAATTAACATCAATATATTTCAGCTAACAACATTAGCTTGACTAAACTGCGCTCAAGGTCGCCACCCGACCATTACTCCACCACAGAGGGCGCCATCATGACCCAACCGCAAAACACTCAGGCCAGGCCCGCCTTTTGGCAAACCTACGCCATCTTGCTTAAACACCCGCTCTTCCTGGGTTAAACCGGCCCAGACTCCATTTTGGCTGAAACTGCGCCGCCAGCATGGCCGCCAGCGCCAGCAGGAAACCCAGCCATTGCCAGGCCGACAGTGCCTGGCCCAAAACCCACCAGCCCAGCAAGGTGGCCACCACCGGCGACAGCAAACCGAGAAACGACACCGCCGAGACCGGCAATTGATTGATGCCGCGAAACCACAACCAATAGGCCACAATCGAGCCGGGAATCGACAACCACAGATAACCGCCAATGGCGCGAGCGTCGAGCACCGGCGGCAAGCCTTCCACCAAGAGCGCCAAGGGCATCAACAAGAGCCCACCGGCGATCAATTGCCAGGCCGTAAAGGCCAGCATGCTGGACGGGCGGCCCCAATGCCGGGTTAAGACAACGCCCAGACCCATGCAGCCCATCGCCACCAGGCCGGCCATCAGCCCAAGCGGGTCCAGCCACAGCTCGCCTTTGAGCACCAGCAAGGCAACACCCACGACGCCGGCCAAACCCCAGCCCAAGCGCCACAGCCCCGGCTTTTCCGACAATATCAGCCAGGCCAGCAGCGCGACCCAGAGCGGTTGCACCGCGCCTAAGGTAGCCGCCACGCCACCGGGCAGGCGATAAGCCGCGACAAACAACAATGCGAAGAAAATGCCGATATTGAGCGCGCCGAGCACCGCAGAGCGCCACCACCAGGCACCTTGTGGCAGCCGTCGAACCAGCAGTAACAGCGCCAGACCCGCCGGCAACGAGCGCACCGCACCCGCCAGAAAGGGCCGGTCCGGTGGCAGGAATTCGGTGGTGGTGAGGTAGGTTGTGCCCCAGATCATCGGTGCATAGGCAGTGTTCAGAGTAGTCAGCCAGATCGGGCTGCTGCTTTTGACGGCTGACATCGAATCACCTCAACGCTAAATATTTTAATGTTGAGATATTAAAGCTAATGTTAAACTCGCGTCAAACAGTTCAACGTTAAAGGATTCATCATGAAAGACGGTGTCGATTCCATTCTGGAGCAATGGCAGCGCGAGCGACCCGATGTAGATACCTCGCCCATGGGCGTGATCGGCCGCTTGTCGCGCGCGGAACGTCGCCTGTCGAACCGTTTGCGCGAAGGCTTCGCCGAGCACGGCCTGCAAACCCACGAGTTCGATATTCTGGCGACGCTGCGTCGTTCCGGCGCGCCCTACCGTTTAACGGCGGGCCAGCTGACCCAGGCCGCCATGGTAACCTCCGGCGCCATCACTAACCGCATTGACCGACTGCTCGACAAAGGCTGGGTGAAACGCGAAACCGACCCCGACAATCGCCGCTCGGTGCGCATTACCCTCAGTAAAACCGGGCTGGAAAAAGTGGATGCAGTACTGGAGCAGCATGTCGTCCGCGAAGCTCAGTTGTTGGCCGGGCTCAGTGAGACGCAGCAATCCCAACTGGCGGAATTGCTGCGTACTCTCTTGGTCAGTCTGGGCGACCAACCGCTGGACGATCAGGACTGAAAGGCGTCAATGACCTGCTGCGGAATCGGCTGTGACTTGATGCCGTCGGGGTTTTCTGGATCTTTGCCCACCCAGACCCGGGTTTCGAAACCTTCCACCGCCAGGTCGCCGCCTTTCAGCAACCGATGATGGACATCGAAACTGGAACGACGGAATTCGGTCACGGTCGATTCAATCACCACTTCCTCACCAAAATGCGACGGGATATAAAACTTCGAGCGAGTATCGACCATCGGAAAACCGACGATATTAAATTGCTTGAGCATCTCGAATTTATCGAAACCAGCGCGGGCAAATAACTTGCCGGTGCAGGCGTCGAAGTAGGCAAAATAACGCGGATAAAAAACGATACCGGCCGGGTCGCAATCGCCCCATTCGATGGTCTGGGTGTGAGTATTTTTCAGCATAAAGAGTCCTTGCTCAATCCAGCCGGATAACGGCATCGGTTGGGGTTTTGCTGTACAGATCGGTCACCAGCTCAGCGCGGTTTTCCAGCACAGCGCGCTGGTTGATCGATCCCTTGTCGGTAATTTCGTGGGCATCCAGCTTCGGTGGTTCAGCCAGCAACACAGCGCGGCGCACGCAGTTGGAACTGCCGGTACTGGTATCGACCAGCTGCTGTAATAAGGCACGCACTCGTGAACGCACCGGCTCACTGTCGAGCACCTCACTTAAGCTCGCCTCCTTGCCCAGGCCGGAGATCTGTCGGCATTGTTCGCGGTCCGGAAAAATCAGCACGCTGACGAAAGGCCGGTCCAAACCGGCAATCACAACGTCCTGAACCAGCGGCGCGCCCTCGGCAATAATTTTGGCGCGCAGCGGCCCGACACTGACCCAGGTACCGGTATCGAGTTTGAAGTCTTCGGAGATGCGACCGTCGAAACGCAAACCGCGTTGCGGGTTTTGCGGATCGATAAATTTGGCGGCGTCGCCTAAGCAATAAAAACCGTCTTCATCGAAACACTTGGCAGTCACTTCCGGTTGCCGCCAGTAGCCGGGCATCACATTCGGACCGCGCACCCGACACTCCAGCTTGTCATCGTTGGGCACCAACTTCACTTCGACGCCGTGCGCCGGCAAACCGATAACGCCGGACTGCGATTCCTCCAGAGAGGCAAACAATGCCGAGGGTGCAGTTTCGGTGGCGCCCAAGCCGGTCAACATTCCCACCTTGGAGCCGATGGTTTCCACCGCCAGTTCGTCGAGCTTGTCCCAGACGTGTTGCGCCAGGCCGGCACCGGCAAAAAACATCAGTTTCAATTCGCTGAAGAAGAAACGACGCAGCGCTGCATCGGCTTCCAATTCCGCTGCCAGTAATTCAAAACCCTTAGGTACATTGAAATAAACCGTGGGCGCAATTTCACGTAAATTCGCCAGGGTTTTCTCGATATGCCCCGGCACCGGTTTGCCATCATCGATATACAGCGAGCCACCGTTATAGAGCACGATGCCGACGTTATGATTACCACCGAAGGTGTGGTTCCAGGGCAACCAATCGACCAAAACCGGCGGTTCATCACGCATAAATTCCATCAGACTGACCAGCATTTCCTGGTTGGAACAGAGCATGCGATTGGTGTTAATTACGCCCTTAGGCATACCGGTTGAACCGGAGGTAAACAAAAACTTGGCGATGGTATCGGGCGTCACCTGAGCGTGTGCTTTATCGACCGCTTCGGTGGCGGTGGTTGCCAATAATGACTCGAAACTTTGCATCTGCGTTTGCTGGCCGGGATCAATCGCCAGAGTCTCAACCGAAGGCGCAACTGCATTAACAGCAGCGGCAAAATCGTCGCCCTGTTCCACCAGGATTAAACCCGGCGTCAGCAGGTCGATGATGTGACGCAACTTGCCATAATCGGTACTGATCAACGAATAGGCTGGCGAGATCGGCGCGTAGGGAATGCCGACGTACATGGCAGCCAGACCCAGCAATAAATGCTCGACGGAATTGCCGCTTAGAATCGCCACCGGTTGCTCGCTCGACAACCCCCGATCGAGCAATGCCTGCGCTAAACGACGCACTGTTTCCAGAGTTTGACGGTAGCTGAACCGACGCCACTCACCGGCAGCGTCTCTTTGCGCGACAAACAAACGATCCGGCGCGATCTCGGCCCAATGGTCAAGTCGCTCCATCAGAGTATCGGGATAAGCGCCCAGTGGTTCGCGTACCCGCAGCACCTGGCTGCCGTCCGGCTGGGATTGCAAATCGGCCGTGGTCCGACCGATGCGAACATCGCGAAATACGGAATTCATGGTGTCACCTAAGATTGTTTTTATTCGTGGTGTTTAATTTTTTTGCTTGTTGTTTTTCTAGCGTTCAACGTCTTCCGTCAAACGTCTCCCGGTTCAACCAAACCGATAATCCAGTCCATCAGCAGCGCGCTCTGCACGACGCAGTTGCGCATCGATATCGACGACAAAATGCGACTGATAAAACGCCCAGACAGCCGCTAAGTTTTGCCCGTACTGATTATCTTCAGCGCAGGCCAGGGCACGATTCAGTTGCCAGGCGCTGGCCAGAATTCCCACCGCTTCCAGCAACGCCACTGATCCGGCCAAGCGCCAAGTCGTGTCGCTGTTGTCAGCCAGAGCGCGCTGCACCAGCTGGCGAACAGCTTCGGTTTTTTCGAGCAAAGCCGGCGCCTGTTGATCCACTTGCTGCAACCAATGGAACATAGTTTCGCCGCCATCGGCGATGACTTTGCGCAGCAGAAAATCCTGCGCCTGTATTGCTGTGGTGCCTTCGTAAATGGTCGACACCCGCAAGTCGCGATAGCACTGCGCCACCCCGGTTTCTTCGATAAAGCCCATGCCACCCAATACCTGGATGGCATCGCCCACCAAGCGGTTGGCGACTTCGGTTGAGTAGGCTTTAAACACCGGTGTCAGAAGTTCAACTTCACGTTGTGCCCAATCGCGTTCCGGATGATCTTTGCAGCGCGACTGATCGAGTCGTAACGCCAGATGACTGGCCAAAAAACGCGATGCCAAAGTTTGCGCACGCTGGCGTAATAGCAGCCGACGCACGTCCGGATGTTCGATGATGGCGCAAGCCGATTCACCGCTTACCGGATGCCGCCCCTGGCGACGTTCCTGCGCCCATTCCAAGGCGGTCTGATAAGCGCGTTCGGCTACTGCCACGCCTTGCAAACCCACCGATAAACGCGCTTCATTCATCATCACAAACATGATCGCCAGGCCTTTACCGGCCGTGCCGACCAACTGCGCCTGGGCACCCTCAAACGACAACGAGCAAGTCGGGCTGCCGTGCAAACCCAGCTTCTCTTCGATGCCGGTGCACAGAACATGATTGCTCTGGCCATCGTCTAAATGGCTGGGCACCGCAAAGAGTGAAATACCTTTGCTGCCGGCGGGCGCATCGGGCAGACGCGCCAACACCAGATGCAGAATTCGATCGCAAAAATCGTGGCTGCCAAAGGTGATAAATTGCTTGTTACCGCTGAGTCGATAACCGCCGTTGCCATCCGCTTCGGCACGGGTTTTTAATAAGCCCAAATCGGAGCCGGCGCCGGCTTCAGTCAGTGCCATGGTGGCAGTCATTTCACCGGCGGCGAGCGCCGGACCATAGCGTTCAATCAGCGCTTTATCGCCACTGGCTTCGAGCGCTTCCAGGGCGCCTTCGGTCAGCGGCTGGAACATGGAAAACGCCAGGTTGGCGCCTTGCCAGAATTCAGTAACCGGCGTTGCCAACCAGCGCGGTAAGCCTTGCCCACCAATGGCTTCGGGTAACGCCAGCGCGGTCCAGCCGGCAGCGCGGAAATCCGCAAAGACTTCACGCCAGCCATCAGGCGTTGTTACCTGGTTTTGATCGAGCGTGCAGCCTTGCTGATCGCCACTGCGATACAGCGTCGCCAGACGATCTTCCGCAAAGCGCGCGGCTTCATCGAGGATGGCGAACAGCAGTTCGTCGTCGAGATCATCACCACCGAGTGTTGCCCGAAGCTCGTTGGGTAACAGCCGTTCGAAGATAAAACGGTAATCATCGATGGGCGCGCGATACTGAGCCATAACCGCTTACCGTGGCGCCATGCGCAAAGCACCGTCGAGACGGATCACTTCGCCATTGAGCATAGGGTTATCGAAAATCTGCCCGACCAAGAGAGCGAATTCAGACGGCTCACCCAGACGCGCCGGAAAGGGCACCGACTCACCCAATGACTGCTGCACTTCTTCGGGCAAAGCACCCATCATCGGCGTTTTAAATAAGCCCGGTGCTATGGTCATCACGCGGATGCCAAAGTTGGCCAGCTCACGCGCGATGGGCAAGGTCATCGAGACAATGCCGCCTTTGGACGCCGAGTAAGCAGCCTGACCAATCTGGCCATCGTAGGCGGCAACCGAGGCGGTATTAATGATGACGCCCTGCTCTAAATTCTCGTTCGGTGTGCTGTGCTGCATGGCCTCGGCGGCCAGGCGAATCATGTTAAAAGTACCGATCAGATTGACCTGAATAGCGCGCGCAAAACGCTCCAGATCGTGCACGCCATCGCGACCTAAAACACGTGCAGCACCGGGAATACCGGCGCAGTTCACCAGGCCATTTAAGTCGCCCCAGCGTTCGCGCAAGGTGTCGATGGCGCGGCGCGCTTCGTCTTCACGGGTGATGTCCGTGGTCACAAAATAAGCCGACTCACCGATCTCAGTTGCCAGAGCTTCACCCGCTTCGCTGTTTAAATCGGCCAGCAGCACGCGCGCGCCGCGACCGACCAGATAACGCGCCACTGCTTCACCCAAACCGGAAGCGGCGCCGGTAACCAGAATATTGGCTGACTCTATTTGCATAACGACAATTCCATAACGGTCTGTTTAAGCGATGTTTTTAAACACTCTTTTTAAGAGACGTTTTCCAGCAACACCGCCACACCCTGACCACCACCGGCGCAGGCCGAAGAAATAGCAAACTGCTGACCATCGGCTTGCATCTGACGCGCAACGGTATGCGTTAAACGTACGCCGGAAACACCCAACGGATGACCGATGGCAATGGAACCGCCGTTACGGTTTACCTTGTCGCGGTCCAGACCCAGCTCTTGTTCGCAGGCCAAATATTGCGCCGCAAAAGCTTCGTTAATTTCGATACGGCCGATATCACCCAGCGACATTTTTTGATCGGCCAGCAGCGAGCGAATCGCCGGTGCCGGACCAATGCCCATAATCTCTGGCGGCACGCCCACCACCGAACCACCGACAATACGCGCCAAGGGTTTTAATCCGTGCGCACGCACGTAGTCACCTGAGGCGACCAGTACCGCCGCCGCACCATCGACAATGCCGGATGAATTACCGCCGGTTTGCACGCCGCCAAAAGCCGGACGCAATTTATTCAGCACCTCAAAAGGCGAGTGCCGAATATGGCCGTCTTTATCAAAGCGCTGAGCTTTGTCGGCCAGTTTCAGACCGCGATCGGCGTAGCCATCGAGCGTCCAATGCGCATTCTCGACCGGCACCACTTCGTCGTCGTACCAGCCGTTCTGCCAGGCCTGTTCGGCGGCGGCAAAACTGCGGGCAGCGAACTCGTCGGCCTGGTCGCGGCTGATGCCATAACGATTGGCGAGATTTTCGGCGGTGCCACCCATGGACACTTCCGGAGCGGTATCGATGGTCGCTTCCCAAAGGAAATCCTTGAACTCCACCTGGCCCATGCGGAAACCGGCGCGATGGCTATAAGACGCCACCGGATTGCGCGACATCGACTCAGCACCGGCGCACAACACCAACTGCGCTTTGCCCAATTGAATCTGATCGGCAGCGGTTAAAATGGCTTCGAAACCGGTGCCACACAAACGATGCACCAGCAGCGCCGGTGCTGCCTGACGCATGCCAGAATACAAACCGATATGGCGCGGCAACAGGTAGGCATCGAAACTCGACTGAGCGACATTGCCGGCGACAATGGCGTCTACGTCTGCTGCCGGAATGCCGGTTTTTTCAAACAAGGCACGAGCGGCATAAATGCCCAGATCGGTCGGCGAAATATCACGCAGCACGCCGCAATAATCGGCGAAGGGCGTGCGCCGGCCATCGATTAAATAGATGTCGTCGTAGCGCGATTTCAGCGCGCTGTTTTCGGAATCGGCATAGGCGTTCATATTATTTTTTCCTATTCAAAAACTGACCGATACGGGCCTGAACTTCCGGACTGGTTTGAGTGATGCCGGCGACCAGCGATTCGGTAAACAAACCATCGTCGGAACTCATGTTTTCGATGCGCGACAAGGCCGACACCATGGCCCAGTTCGACAACTCAGAATTGCTGGCAATGGTGCGCGCTAACTCGTCGGCCTTGGCATCACCGGCGTTGGGCTCGACGCGATACTGCACCAGACCAAAACGCTCGGCTTCGTCGGCATCGAGAGTGCGACCGGTGAGCATCATGTCGGTCATACGACCGGTGCCGATCAGGCGCGCTACCCGCACCGAGGCACCGCCACCAACAAAAATGCCATGACGACCTTCGGGCAAGCGGAAGTAAGTGGTCGGATCGGCCACCCGAATATGCGCCGCCGATGCCAGTTCCAGACCGCCACCGATGACAGCGCCTTTCAAAACAGCAATCACCGGCACGCCGGCTTGCTGAATTTTGCCGAACACCCGGTGCCAGCTGTGCGAGTGTTTAACCACAGCGAAAGGTTCACGCGCCTGATGTTCAGCCAGATCCAGACCGGCACAGAAATTATCGCCGGCGCCGCTGAGTACGATGACGCGGACACCTTCAGGTACCGGATCGAAACAGGCTTCCAGCTCCAGCAACAGAGCGTCGTTGATGGCGTTGTGTTTGTCCGGCCGGTTAAGGCGGATATGGGCAATACCTTCGCTCACGTCGAAGGTCACCAGAGGCGTCTGTGTCATGCTCGGACCTGTGTGCAACACCGCCGCAGCGGTTGTGAAATGGATCGTCGGTCAGCGGTTCAGGCTATGAAGTCTTGTTGTTGCCGGTCCCATTTGAGGGTCCGCTGCTGTGGCTAAAAAACCTAGCCATGATTGTTGTATTTGTAAACAATTTATTTTTATGACGTTTAAAGCTAAGCACGGACGATTTCAGATTGATAAAGGATAAGCCCCCTTAAAATGGGCGCCACAGCGCCATTTCGAACAAGATCAACAACAGCGCCTTAACCAATCATCTCCGGATTTTTGTTGATGAACACAACAATCTGTGCCATAAACCTCAACGTGCGCCGGCGACAATACGCTCTCGGCGACCAGGCTTTTCGGCCTGACAAAACGATCGTTGCGGGCACCGCCCGGCTCTAAGAACAAGTCCAACAAAAACTAGAGGTTCGAACGATGCTGACCAAGAAACTCCCCGCCGCTGTGGCGGCTTTGCTGCTGGCGTGCGGTTTGTTCGGCGCCCAGGCCAGTGCCCAAACGCTGCGTCTGACGCCCGGAACGCCTCCGGCACATCCCGGCCATACGCCGCTTTTTACCGCCTTTGCTGAACAGATCGATGCGCGCACCAATGGCGAACTGACCGGCACCATCCTCGGTACCGAAGTCGCCAACCTGGGCAATATGCGCACCGCCATCCGTTCCGGCCTGTCCGATGCGGGCATGTTCCTGCCGGCTTATTTCCCGGCTGATCTGTCCGAGATCAACCTGGTGGGCAACCTGTCCTTCCTGGGCAGCAACGCTCAGGCGATGGCGGCCGCCATGACCGAATACATTGTTACCTGTGCTGATTGCCAGGCCCAATTGAAGCAGTTGGGTGTGGTCTACGGCTCCAGCCATTCCTCCGATACCTATGTGCTGCTGACCACCAAACCGGTGCGCGATCTTGATGATCTGCAAGGTTTGCGGCTGCGCGTCGGTGGCCCGCACTTTGCGCGCTGGGCCGAAGAAATGGGCGCCGACGGTGCTAACGTTTCGGTCGGTGAAACCTTTGAAGCCATTTCTCAGGGTGTGCTCGATGGCACCATCGCCTCCACCGCGGATCTGATTTCCTTCCGCCTGGACGATGTCGTCACCCACATCACCACCCTGCCGATGGGCACTTACCATTCCACCATCTCGCACGCCATCAACGCCCGCACCTGGGCCGGTCTTGACGAAGATAAGCGTCGCATCATGGCAGAAACCTCCAGCTACGCCAGTGCGCTGGCAACCCAGCGTTGGGGCTACGAAATGCCATCGGCGGCCGAATCCGCTGCGCGTGACGCCGGTATCGAGTTCATCGAACCGAGCGCTGAGTTGCTGAATGCGTCCAACGCCTACCAGCGTGAAGACCTGCAAAAAGCCATCGAACTGGCGCAGGAACGCGACGGCATTGCCGATGCAGCGGCCAAGGTCGAACGCTTTGAAGCGCTGGTCGACAAGTGGACCGCCTTTGCCAACTCGGTCGATAACGACCCGCAAAAAATCGCCGACGAAGTAAATAGCGAAGTCTGGGATCAGGTCGATTTCTCGACTTACGGTCTCTAAGTGGTACCGGCCCGGCAAGCGTCGGGTCGGTTTTTTATTGCTCGGAGAACCTTGCTGATGCGCTGGCTGTATCAACTTTCCGATCGCCTGGTGGCCGGTCTGGCTTTGCTCGGCACCCTAGGCATTATCGCCATGATGCTGCACGTCACCCTCGATGTGGTGTTGCGCTCGACGCTGTCTATTTCAGTGCCGGCGACCATCGAACTGGTGACTCGCTACTACATGATCACCCTGGTGTTATTGCCCCTCGGTTGGGTGGAATGGAAACAACAGATGATCACCGTTGAAGCCTTTTCATCGATCTTAGGCGACGCTGGTGTGCGCTGGCTGGACAGTCTGGTGGCGCTGCTCGCCGCGGGGCTCTATGGCATTTTTACCCTGGCCACCTGGGACAAGGCGGTCGAACAATTTGAGCTGGGTGCCTATGTAATGGCGCTCGATCTGGCAGTTCCGGTCTGGCCGACCTATTTCGTACTGCCGCTTTCTTTTGCCCTCGCTGGCCTGGTGTGCCTGATCCGCATTGTGCGGCTGCATCACCTTACGCCTGCGATGGCTTCGCAGTAGGCAAACGCATGTCGATTGAAACCGGTTTTTATGGCTTGCTGGTGTTGATGCTGCTGCTCGCATTGCGCGTGCCGGTAGCTTTGGCGTTGATGGTGGTGTCGCTCGGTGGTCTCAGCCTGATGCTGGGTTGGGAAACCGCGCTCAGTTTGCTGGCGTCTACGCCTTACGACTTTATCGCCAAGTGGACCCTGAGCGCGGTACCGATGTTTTTGCTGATGGGCTTTGTCAGCTATCACGCCGGCCTAACCGCAGGCTTATTTAACGCCGCCAAGGTGGTGTTTCGCTGGTTGCCGGGTGGCCAGGCGATTTCCAGTATTTTTGCCGCGTCCGGCTTTGCGGCGGTCAGTGGTTCCAGCCTGGCTTGTGCTGCGGCCATGGGACGCATCGCCATTCCGGAAATGGTGCGCTCCGGCTATAAACCGAGTTTCGCCTGCGGCACCATCGCCGCCGGTGGCACCATCGGTGCGCTGATTCCGCCGTCCATTTTAATGATCATCTACGGCGTTTTTGCGCAAACCTCCATCACTCAGGTGTTTCTCGGTGGTATCACCATCGGCCTGCTGACAGCGGTCAGTTACAGCCTGGTGATTCTCATTGTCAGCTGGTTGCGGCCCGATATCGCACCGCGCGTTGCCCAAGGCGTGGAAGGTTACTCGGTACGGCAAGCGGTGTTGGAAATCTGGCCGGTGCTGGCCCTGGGTACGCTGGTCTTTGGCGGCCTGTTCAGTGGCTTTTTCACCGCCACCGAAGCCGGCGCCGTGGGTGCTGCCGGGGCCTTATTGATCAGTTTTGCGCTCGGTAAACTTAACCTGGGTCAGTTAAAAACCGCCCTGCTGGAGACGCTCTCGACCACCGCCTCGCTGCTGATCATCGGCGTCGGCGCCACCATGTTTACTGTGTTCCTGAGCCTCTCGGGCCTGGCCGGTTTTATCAGCGTGGCCGTCACCAACTGGGAGCTCGGCTTTCTGCAACTGATGCTCGTGGTGGTGCTGATTTATCTGTTCCTCGGTCTCTTTATGGACCCCTTCGGCGCCATGCTGGTCACTCTGCCGATTCTGTTGCCGGTGTTCGAGCAATACGACATCAGCCTGATCTGGTTTGGTGTGCTGCTGGTCAAGCTGCTGGAAATTGGCATGATCACGCCGCCGGTGGGTATGAACATCTTTGTGATTCGTTCGGTGGCATCGCAATACGCCAGCCTGGTCGATATTTTCAAAGGCGTGGCTTATTTTCTGGTCGCCGACCTGGTGGTGGTTACGCTGGTCATTCTGTGGCCGGAACTGGTGCTCTTTATGACTGGCTGATGCTCGGCAAAACCGACAGCGGTAATGATAAACTGCACCGCTTTGAGCGTTACCTTTGCTTGCTTCATCCAGCTTCCTATAGACAACAGGGCGATTAGACATCTATGAGCGAGACCAAGACCGGCATCGACTACAGCCTGCTGAATTCACTGGTCGGTTATCGGCTGCGTCGGGCTCAGCTCGCCTACTTTGAAAACTTCACCGCGACCTGCGCCGACTTCGGCGTCACTCCCGGCCTGTTTGGCATTCTGGCGATCGTCCGCAACAACCCGGGGCTGACCCAGACCGCCGTCGCCCAGGCCATTGAAACCGACCGCTCGGCCATGGTGGCGGCGGTCGACAAGCTGGAAAAATTGAGTCTGATTGAACGCCAGCCCTCGGAAAATGATCGCCGCTCTTACGCGCTTTACCTCACCGAACACGGCATCCGTTTCACCGATGATCTGCACAAAAAAGTGCTCGCTCACGAAGCCCATTTTGAACAGGTGATGAACTCCGGCGAGAAAGAATGGTTGCTGAGCATTCTGACCCGCGTCATTGATCTGGAACGTTAAGCGCGACTGACCTTTCGGCATATGTACAGCCTTGCCAAACCCCTCTACTCTGGCCGCACCGTGCTCGACTACAACAATGACCTTCAATGGAGACTGGACGATGGCGGCGTTAATCCTTGGACTGGTGTTATTCCTCGGCGCTCATTCGGTGCGCATCTTTATTCCTGGCGTCCGTACGGCGCTGCTCGAAAAACTCGGTGAAATGACCTGGAAAGGTCTGTTCTCGGTGGTGTCACTGGTGGGCTTGGCGTTGATCGTCTGGGGTTACGGCCAGGCGCGCATGGCGCCGGTCTGGCTGTGGGTCAGCCCGATCTGGACCTATCATCTGGCGGCTTTGCTGATGCTGCTGGCTTTTGTGTTACTGGCGGCGGCCTATATTCCCGGCAACCGTATCAAAGCCAAGATGGGACATCCCATGCTGCTGGCCACCAAGGTCTGGGCGCTGGCGCATTTACTCGCCAACGGCACCCTGGCCGATTTGCTGTTGTTCGGCAGTTTCCTGGTTTGGGCGATTGCCGATTTCGCTGTTTCGCGCAGGCGCGATCGCGCTGAGGGTGTGACTTATCCGGCGCTTGGCGTCAGCCGTGATCTGGCAGTGTTAGTCGTCGGTCTGGTGGGTTATGGCGTCTTTGCGTTCTGGCTGCACGGCCTGCTGATCGGTGTGAATCCGCTCGGCTAACAGCATCAAGCGGTTATGCCACTTTGTTGAGCAAAGAGGAGTAACCGCTAGTGTTTTTCCTGCTCGATATCGGCTTCGAACCGATCCAGTAATTTATCGATCTTGCGTTCCAGCTCGCGATTGTGCGCCAGCAGCACCGCATTCTGTTCGCGCAATTCGCGATTTTTAACGGTGGTATCAGCAAAGCCGAGTAACTTATCGGCCACCAGAGCACCGATAAAACCCACCAGGCCGACACCCAGATAAAACATCAGGGCGACGATCAACCGGCCACCGAACGACACCGGATAATAATCGCCAAAACCAATGGTCGACGCCGCCATCTGCAAGGTCCAGAAGGCATCGGCGTAGCTGTGAATATTGGCGTTGGCGGCGGCACGTTCAAACCACAGCAGCACCGGCGACAGGGCACCAATGCAGCCGTACAAAATCAACACCGCCAGCAGGGATAAGAACGTCAGTCGATAATTTTTGACGCCGTATTGATCGACCACATAAACCCATGAATCCAAAGACATGGAACCTCCTTCGCCACTGAGCCAGTAAGGTGCGCCGGATGTGCATCGCGGTCAGGCCAGCCATATTCCCAGCAGACCGTATAGCAATGCCCCGGTCAAGGTCGCCACACCGACATTGCGGGCGACTTTCAAGGTGACCAGCACCGCCAGCGACGCCAACAGCAAACGCATTATTCCAACCTGCTGAGCGGCCAGATCGACCAGTGACACCACGATCAGCGCGCTAATCGCCGCCACGCCCAACGCACTCAACACCAGCGCCAAAGCACCGCGACCAGTCGCCAGTTGCTGGCCATAAAGCATCGGCAACAGGCGCATCAGATAGGTACCCAAACCGGCCAACAGGATCAGCATCAAGAGTTCATGATGGGTCATGCTTTACGCCCCTCTGCGTCAGTGGCCGGGCACAGGCGCCGAGTACCATGCCCATCATCAACGCCAGGTGTGATGGCAACCAGATCAGCGCCAGCGCCGTGACCACCAGCGTGAATGCAATCACCGGCCACAAGGAACGCTCAAAAGCCTGCCCCAGCAAGGCAATAAAGAGTGCCGGCAACACAAAGGACAGCGCATCGCTCAGCCAGCCGTCAGCGCCGCCCAATTCCGTACCCAGCCAGACACCAACCAGAGTACCCGACAGCCAGGAACCGTAAGCGCCGCAACCAACACCCAGACACCAGGCCGGCGGTAACGGCCGGCGCGTGGATTCGGCCATGGCAGTAGCGAACATTTCATCGGTCAGCCCCCAGGCGACAAAGGGCAGCAATTTGCCCGGCGGACGCTCTAACTGAGCAACCAAGGCCGGGCCATAAAACAGATGGCGCAGATTGAGCATCCAGATCGCCGACAAGGCCGGCCAAAAACCGGTGCCGGCCACCACCAGACTGACCAGCACAAATTGCGAGGCGCCGGCAAAAACAATCAGTGAAATCAGCATGGCCTGAACGCCGCTGAGCTGCGCCTGCAAAGCCACCACACCAAAGGAAAAAGCCACCGGGAAATAGCCCACGGCCAATGACGCACTTGCCGCCAGGCCGGAAGCCCATAAGCGCAGCGCTGATCCAGAAGATGACGTCACCCATTCGCCCCTAATAAAACCCAGCCGCTTTGTACCGCGCTGGTTGGGGCAATACAAGCCTGACTGGAAATAGCGATCAGGGCACCGCCAAAGGCGTCAATCAATGATAAAATCAACCGATCATTTTCGGTTGGAGTCCACCATGACCAACATTCTCAGCCAACTGCAAAACCACCGATCCATCCGCAAGTTCACCACCGAGCCAGTAGCACAAAGCACCGTTGAAGAACTGATCCGTGCCGGTCAGGCGGCGGCCACTTCCAGCTTTATTCAGGCCTGCACCGTGATACAGGTGAGTCAGGGCGAACGGCGCGCGCGGCTGGCCGAACTTGCCAACAATCAGGCTTATATTAATGATGCGCCGGTTTTTCTGGTGTTCTGCGCTGACATGCATCGCCATCAAATTGCCTGCGATATGCACGACGCACCGATGAAAAGCGGCTTTACCGAGCAGTTTCTGACCGCCTCGGTCGATTGCGCGCTGTTCGCCCAAAACGTCGTGGTCGCGGCTGAGAATCTGGGTCTGGGCATCTGCTACATCGGCGCCTTGCGTAACAATCCCGAGGCTGTTGCTGAATTATTGCAATTACCGCACCTGAGCTATCCGCTGTTCGGACTGTGCATCGGCCACCCGGACCAGAACCCGGAAGTGAAACCGCGCCTGCCACTGTCGGTTGTTTTAAAACAGGAAACTTACAGCGACGCTGACGACGAAGCCGCTCTGCGCGACTATGATGACCAGGTGCGTCAGTACTATCAGACCCGCACCGGCAACCCACGCAGTCAAAGCTGGACCGAACAGATTTCCGGCATGCTGCAGAAAGAAGCGCGGCCACACATGCTGCCGTTTTTGCAAAGTCGTGGTTTCATCAAAGAATAACCACTTATAAAACAGAGGCGTCGAATAACGGCGCCCGCTCGACGCACAATTCAGGAGACGCCGTCCATGCCCGAACAGGAACTGAGATCAGACTCTGTCACCCTGATCGCCTGGGTCTTTATTATCCTCGCCGCCCTTATGACCTTAATCGGCATCGCGCAAAATCTGTTGATCTACTGGCTCTATCCAGACTTTCTGCCGGAGCTGAGCCGCAACCTATCCAGTGCACCACCGCTGGCCCGTTTTCTGGCGACGCATCTGCATTGGCTGGTCGGCTTGTTTACTGCACTTTCAGCCGTGCTTTTTATTGCCGCCATCGGCGTACTGAATCGCTTCGAATGGGCGCGCAAACTGCTGATCAATTTATTGATCATCGGCCTGGCCTGGAAAGTCATCAACCTGATACTGATGACCCTGTTTATGGCCGAACTGCCACTGGCCCGAGCCAGCATCATTCATGGCCCTGCCGATGTGCAAAATTTCCAGACGCTTATGGTCGGTTTTAATGCCATGCTGACCATCGCCATCGGCGCGGTCTTGATTCGAATTTGTCATTATCTGAGCCTGCCGAAAGTGACCGTCGAATTCAGTAGCCTGGGATCTATTGAAGAAGTAGCGCATTATCAACCCAAAGAAAACCACTGACTGTTTTACCGGCTTTCGCCATAGCTGGATAAGTAACCAATAAAAGGAAATAACGATGAGCATTGAAGGCGGCTGTTTATGCGGAAAAATACGCTACCAGATCGCCGCTCCACTGGAGAGCGCCGAGCATTGTCACTGCTCAATGTGTCGCCGCTTTCACGGTGCCGCCTTTTCCAGCTATGCCGATTTTAACCCCGATGATTTCCACTGGCTGCAAGGCGAAGATCAGCTCGGTATTTACGAGCCCAACCCCGGTAAAGGCTGGGCCTTCTGCAAAACCTGCGGCTCCAGTTTGGGGATGCCCGGTGCCGATGGACGCTTAACCAGCGTTGCCTTAGGCACGGTAGATGGCGACCCGGGTATTCGCCCAACAGAGCATATGTTTGTTGGCTCGAAAGCGGTCTGGTATGACATAACCGATGATCTGCCACAGCATAAAACTCGCTCTAACACCTAGATATCAGAATTTATCCATGCAATGGTAAAAGTGTGTATTGGTAAATAAAGATGTCCAGTATGAACGAGGTCGTACGTCAGCTACGCAGGGGGAAATCTAAAGTAGAGGTTTTTCGTCTCGCCATTGCTAATGGGGGAAAAGCCGAAGAGAATTGCAAAGTACCTAGCCAAAATTCCAGACCCGGATGATGCAAGAAAATACAATAAATACCATATTGCCGTAATTATCATTCACTGCCTTTTATCTATTGCTCTCCTCAGCAACGCCTGGATCATTCTCACCAATCAAGCACCGACCATGAAAATTGTTCTTTCTAGCCTGATAATAGCTATAGCATCCACTATACTTTATTTGCTCATTAAAAAGCGCTCAACTGGCTATCTCGCTCTGTTCTACCTATATCTTTTTGGCCTGATTTTCGGCATCGAAAACGGTTCAGAATTATCGACTCAACTCTTGATTGATATGGGCATACAAATACTGCTCATTGCTCAAGTTGCGTTTACTAAGAAGAAGCTGTTTCCTTTCCAAAATCAAAGCCATAATAAAAAATCCAAGGATGGCATTCACATCTTTACCAAAGGGCATTATGTGAACACACCTTTTACTCAATTATAATCGGCGGATCGGAAATAGTAGTTATGCTAATAGATGAAACCAGTTTTGGGCTAACAATCTTTAGTAATCCAAACTTTTATGCATAGCACTGACCTGAACTACACGCCTGCCCGACTTTCCGATGCAATCGACTTAGCCAACCTTCGTGCCAGGGCTATGCAACCCAGTCTTGAATTGCTGGGCCGCTTTGATGAGCAGCGCGTTCGCCAACGATTGCTCAGCACCTTCCAGCCCGACGATACTCAAAAGATTTTTTATCAGGATAAGTTGGTCGGTTTTTATGTGTTGCTCGATAAAGTCGACCACCTCTATCTGGATCATTTCTACATCGATCCAGAATTTCAGGGACTCGGCATTGGCGGTGTGGTGATCACTGAGATTAAAAAACTGGCTCAACAGAAGCAGCAACCGATTCGTCTGGGGGCACTCAAAGGCAGCGATTCTAATAAATTTTATCGCCGACATGGTTTTCAACAAACGCACGAAAGTGATTTCGATATCTACTACCAGCTGGAAGCACCGACGAACACGGTCGAAATAAAGCTTGCACAAGCATCGGACATCGCCACCATTCGCGATTGCGCCGAGCAGGCCTTCGCTCAGTACATCGAAGCGATTGGCAAGCGACCGGCGCCTATGGACGCCGACTTCGACAACCAGATCAGCAAGCAGCAAATCTTCATCGCTCGTTACCAGTCGCAATTTGCCGGTTATGTTGCCTGTTACCCCGATGGCAACGCACTGCATCTGGATGCTATCGCTGTGTTGCCTGCTTTTACTGGCCGAGGTATTGGCAAGCGTTTAATCGGTTATGTAGAAGACAAAGCAAAGGCGGAAGGTTTTCAGGTGGTGGAATTATTCACCAACGAAAAGATGACCAATAACCTGTCGCTCTACCCAAGCCTGGGTTATCAGGAAACCGATCGACGTTTGGATAGCGGTTACCAAAGAGTGTTCTTTCGCAAGCCGGTTTAGTCGTCAGCAAAAGGGCCCAGATGTTCGGTGATGATCCACCAGCGGTCTTGTTCGAAGATCAGCACGCTGGTGCCACGGCCACCACCGGAAGCAGCTTCGCCATCGATCATTCCCTGCCAGTGAAATTCGTAGAGCGCGACGACCGAAGCGGCTGATTGATGCACCCAATGTAATTTAGAGATGGTGTATTGCTCGTCTTCAATGCTGCGAAAATTCTGTTCGAAAATGGAGCGGACTGCGGCCTTGCCTTTAAAGGTACCGTTGGCAAAGGTTACGCAGACTTTATCGTGTAGAAGCGGTTCAACAACCGACCAGCGTTGCGACGCCAGCGCCTTTTCATAAACTTCCAAGAGTTCGGCGGGAGTCATCGCTGCGATTTCCTTCATCGCAAATCCACCCGAGCATTAAAGGCCAAGACTACTCGTTCTTGATCGCCAAAATACGGCAACGCCGAGTGTTTTAAATAGGACGGAAAAATCACCACCTGACCGGCCACCGGTGCCACATCCCAAAAGCCGGCGCCATCCAAATAGGCCGTACCGGCATCCATATAATGCGCGGCATTATGGCGCGGGTCGTAAAACCGATTAACGCCGTTGCGGGTCTGCAAGTTGGAAGCGCCAGGGTCGAGACAATAAATACCGCACCAGGAACAATTGGGGTGCGAATGGGCATCGTGATACCCGCCATTAGCAGTAAGGTGATACCAGCTTTCAATAATCTGGGCGTCGGGTTCGGCGTCTTCCGGCCAGTAGGGTGCGTTGACGCTGGTGGCGCATTCAAGCACCAGATCGGTGAGCAACTGACGCAAGGTTTGCAGGTCAGCATCGTCGCTTTCCAGAAAGTCCAGCTCACTTTCGAACAGGGCGTGTTTGGCGCTCACCGCTACCTGGCTGGCGATAGCCTGCTGCGATTGATCACGATGCGCCTTGATGGCATCGAGTACCGGTTGCTTCAGCATGTCATGGTAAGGGTTGGTGCACAGAAACAGATCGGTGGTCCAGGTGGGCCAGTGTTCGATATCGGGCGGATCGGTGATCAGGGTGTCGGTCATAGCACAGTCGGAGGTTGAATAATAATCCGCAGTGTAGCGATCACACTGGGTGAGGAACAGCGCTATTGCCGCGCCCCATCAGGCTGACTAATCTGCTTAAGTCACCTTTGCCGAGTCGCCATTATGACGCAAACCTCCAGGCCCTGGCTGCTGCCCTTGCTGGCCCATCTCGTCCTGATCGCCAGCATACCGGTTTGGTTTATTACTCTGGTGTTCAGCGGCCTGCTGTTAACCGGCCACGACCCTGGCCCACCTCTGGCGGCTTATTGGCTGTTCGCGCTGCT
Organism: Saccharospirillum sp. HFRX-2; assembly: GCF_043196805.1. Classification (NCBI taxonomy): domain Bacteria; kingdom Pseudomonadati; phylum Pseudomonadota; class Gammaproteobacteria; order Oceanospirillales; family Saccharospirillaceae; genus Saccharospirillum; species Saccharospirillum sp. HFRX-2. Next base: position 580,160 of record NZ_JBEBMU010000001.1, on the reverse strand, counting down.
TTGGTTGACGCCGGCCACTATGGCTGGTCTGCTGCTGATGCTCTGGCACGCCCTCTATCAGCGCCTGGCCGTGCGTGCCAATCGACTGGCCACTGCCTTGCTGATTATCCAAATAATCAGCCTGTTTTGGCTGCTGGTCACCGACTGATCTTCGCTGTCAGCCCGGTTTCGTTGCTACAATAGCGGACTTCCACTTTTTCAGCGCCGCGGAGCCGATTGATGCTGCAACAGGACGACACTCACCTGAACCTGCGCAACCTGACCAGCGAGGATTACCCTCAGCTGAAACGGTTGATGGATCGTGTCTACGACGACATCGGCGGTTCCTGGTACAAAGAAACCATCGACACCCTGGTTGCCGATTTTCCGGATGGCCAGATCGTTATCGACGACGATGGCGTGCTAGTCGGTGTGGCGCTCAGTCTGCTGGTCGACTACGCCACCTTTTCCAACCCGCACAAATACGATGATCTGATCGGCCATCGCGAAATTATTCTGAACAATCCCGAAGGCGATGCGCTCTATGGACTGGACGTGCTGATCGATCCCGATTACCGCGGCCACCGCCTCGGCCGTCGCCTGTACGACACCCGTAAGGAACTGTGCCGCTCGATGAATCTGCGCGCCATCCTGGCGGGCGGTCGCATTCCTAATTACCACGAACATTCGGACCAACTGAAACCGACCGAATACATCGATCAGGTTGCGCGCAAGGAAATCCACGACCCGATTTTATCCTTCCAGCTGGCCAACGATTTTCAGGTGAAACGCCTGATGCGCAAATACCTGCCCGAAGATGAAAAATCGCACGGCTATGCCACCTTGCTGGAATGGAACAACATCCTTTATGAACCCGCCGACAGAGTGATTGAAAACACTCGAACCCAGGCGCGCGTCGGTGCGGTGCAGTGGCAAATGCGGGTGTTCGAATCGGTCGAGGATGTGTTGCAACAGGTCGAATATTTCGTCGATGCGCTGTCCGATTATCAAAGTGATTTCGCCGTCTTTCCGGAACTCTTTAACGCGCCGCTGATGGGCCTGACCGATCAGTCCGATCAGGTAGCCGCCATTCGTTATTTAGGCACTCACACCGAAGCTTTTAAAAGCGAACTGTCGCGTATGGCGGTGAGCTACAACATCAATATTATTGGCGGCTCGATGATCGAAGAAGGCGACGATCAGCGGGTTTATAATGTCGCCTATTTATTCCGCCGCGACGGCACCACCGAACGCCAGGCCAAACTGCATATTACCCCGCAGGAAAAACGCGACTGGGTGATTGAAGGCGGCCATGATCTGGCCGTGTTCCAGACCGATGCTGGTCGCATCGGCATGTTGATCTGCTACGATGTCGAATTCCCCGAACTGTCGCGTCTGCTCGCCGACGACGACATGGACATTCTGTTCGTGCCATTCTGGACCGATACCAAAAACGGTTATCTGCGCGTACGTCATTGTGCTCAGGCACGCGCCATTGAAAACGAATGTTATGTGGTTATCTGCGGCAGCGTTGGTAACCTGCCGTCCATTGAAAACCTCGATATTCAATACGCTCAGTCAGCCGTGTTCAGCCCGTCCGATTTCGCCTTCCCGCACGATGCGGTATTGAACGAAACTACACCCAACACCGAGATGATTTTCTTCTCGGATGTGGATTTTTCACGCTTGAAAATCGTCCGCAACGAAGGCTCGGTCACCAACCTGAAAGATCGTCGCAAGGATTTGTTCAGCTTAAAGCGGCGCGTGCAACTTAGCCGTGGTGACGACTAACGAGCGCCATGGCCATGTATGAAAAACTGAAACAGTTCGCCACCGCCATGAAAACCCGGCTGGTGGTTTTATACTTGGCCGTGCGAGACCCAAGAACGCCCTGGTACGCCCGCGCTCTGGGCGTCGGTGTCGTCGCCTATGCGCTGTCTCCGATCGACTTGATTCCCGATTTTATCCCCGTCTTCGGCTTGCTTGATGACTTGCTGTTGGTGCCGATTGGGTTGTGGTGGGTCGATCGGATGATACCAGCGCAAGTGCGACAGGAGTGTATGGAACGGGCTAAGGAACTAAAGCCCCCCTCCGCCAGTAAAGCAGGGGCAGCTTTGATTCTGATTGTGTGGGTGGCTGCTGCGGCCTGGATAGTGGATGTAGTGCTACAGCGAATATAGTCAAAAGATCTGCTCTCTCGGCGGTTCCCTTACTAACGTCGCAGCTGCATCTTTTGAATCACTCTTTCGAACTACACTCCCTGCTAGGGTTACGAACATACGACTGATCAAGGCATATTGTGGGAGAATCGAAGATCAACTCCGGCTTCTTTAGCAACGCCTGTCAAACTCTCCCAATACTTTTCAGCCCCAAGGAAATACACCAATTTGCCATCGATGGTTCCAGCGCCCTCTTTCATCGCACGTTCCAATGTGGCGGCAGCAACCGCATCTGAGTCACTGTATACGACGATAGGGTCGCTTGCAGAAAGTGATTGCATATAAGCCAGTAAGTCGCCAGAAGGCTTTGATGAAGCCAGCTTAATGGTAGCAACCAACAGAGTGTCACTGATAATTGTATCAGTGTTTGGTACTTCAAAAATATAAATCGTCTCATACCCGGAACGAATTTCTTCGATATCTGCTTCCCGGCGATCCATACCGCCAACAGTTGCACATCCTGAAAGCAGAAATAGGAAAAGAAAAATAGCTATAATTACTTTCATAGTATTGTTCCCTGGTTGATTGACTCGGATACTTACCGATCTAATATTCCGTGAATGCGCATGTTACCCGCCACCTTCAACGTTGACGGAATAGTGTTGAGATCGAGACCTGCAAAACGTTCTATATAATCCAATACGACCAGTACCTTTCCTTAGAAGTTACTGTTTGCTAATGGTGGGTCAAAAGGAAAGTAAGGTTCCTGAAACCATGGAAAATCACCTCTCAGATCCACCATATCTTCACGAGTTAATCGCTGCGCCTTTAGCGGAATATGATACTCGATTCCATCAAGATCCAACTCAACGGTAAGTCCCACCTCTGTGCCGTAGTTAGCAATCGGAAAAGTTCCTGGATGTACTTGGGTAACGGTATGCGGATCCAACTGAATGGCCTGCTCCAAATTTACAGGCTGGTCGGCTCTATCAGGTATGACCCGAAACCTAAACACCTGCCGTGGTGCTTCACTTAAATTAATCAGATAGCCCGTCACAATCCCATTGGCCTTTAAATCACCGGGTCCCAATATGCCCATCCAGTCCTGAAACGAGTAAAGCGGGCTAACTTTCTTGTCATGATCCAGCCAAACTTCTACACCGACCTCGCCTTCTATTACCCAACTTGCAGAGCTGTAATACTTAGACCAATAGACTGTTTCACTTCTTCCATTTTTGAATGAAGTGGTGGTCATGGTATTAGTATTTGTGGCACAGCCTGTGACTATAAATACCACCGTTAAAAAGATAGCTGACTTCGAAAGATTCATAAAGCCTCCTCAAAATAATAGATATCTCTAATAATTTACTACCAAACAGGTATCATCGAAATTTCCGTATCTATATTTATTTTAGTCACACCATCAAATAGCCTTGGCCCTACTTTCATTATTCATTCTATTCGTAATTTCTTCAATGTTAATTGACATTCCTTAAACGTCATAAGCCGGCCTTTTAAAAAATACAATAGCAACCTTCCCTTAATTAATTGCCTTGGCCTCGCGATGATATAAACTATGTATCCTATTCTATAATCAATCGAATCATTCAAGGGCTACCGTATTCAAAAAAACACTTTAAACCAAGAATTTTTAGGGTGCTTCTCACGATAAGAAATACATCCAGGAGTGGAGTACATGAAGCTATTACTTCCTTTGAAGCACACATGAGAATTTAGCGGTAAATATCCCAATCCTACTACGTCATAAGCATCTTCCATATAGTCAAATCCACGATTTAACATACAATTATGTGAGAAGATAATTTCATCTCGACCGCTATGGCCACTAGGAATATCACGCCAACATTCAGATAATAAAACTGCCTGCGTTTCTTCTAGAGTATAGCCATCCTTACTCCACTGACTCCCAGTTGGAGCGCTAATTCTACCAAAGTAAAAAAAAGCACATGCACCCAAAGTTATAGTAAAAACGAACAGTAAAATGATAAGCAGAATTTTTTTAATCAATTTCCCTCCGACTTAACAAATATTGGAGAGTTAACATTTACATCCCCCCACACAATATTTTGTTGATCGCGGTCAGTGTTCTGTCCATAGGCGCCGTGCGCATCACCAAACCAATCCCACGGTGCCCATAAGATTTTATCACCCGTGGCCTCATTTCCACCTAAAACCCGACCCACAAAATCGCTTCTATGTGTCGACTGATACATCTCACCTTCGCCATTCGTAGCTTCACCCAACCGATTAGCCATTGCCTGCGCATTAGCGGCTGACCCGTTGAACTCAACACGTGCAAGCGGGATATCGGTTTCGCCGTTGTTTAGTTGTTTCTGTACCGCATTGGCTTGGGTTAAGCCACCGCGGCTATGATTAACGCTCTTTATATCTGCACCTTGCTCCTCCGCCAGGTGTGCAATGTCTATATTCGCCTTGCCCGCATTAGTTATTGGCAGGGGTGTGCCCGTTAGCTCGTTCAGTTTGTCGTAACCTGCATACAAAACCTCCGATACAAAGCTATCGGTTTTCCGGTTTACTACAACATAAACCCCATCGGCATTGGCTTCGTCTGAACTTTGTTGGGCGGCGGTTTCCAACGCGTCTTTCTCTGTCTGGTTTATGCCATGGTTAAAGACATAGATCACACCATCTTCGCCCACTTCAATATCTTCAGCCTTTACCTCAACAGCCTCACCGCAGTTAGTACCACCGGCCTCACATTTTTGTAACAATATTTTCTTTGGTGCCGTTGCCGAGGTATAGATATCATCCGTTACCTCAGCATTAAAGTTGTTATAGGCCGTGGTACGTACTTCAACTTTCTCCTCAACCTCATTGAGCTCAGATTTTGCTGTATCCTCAAATGACTTGACTTCATCGTGACTGTCGTCGGTATTCCGATTCAATGCCACCAAGTAATCTTCTGGGGACTCCCCGGTCAGTTCCTGTTGAGCTGAAGCATCCGTCAGGGTGACGCTGCCTTCCGAGATGGCGCTGCTGGTCGTGCCTGCATCTGAGCCACCGGCGGAACCGTGCCCGGCCACGTTACCGCCAATACCTTTCATCATGCTGAAGGCACCTTGGGAAAACATGTCGGTGCCCAAGCCGACGCTGTTGCTGCTGACACTGTAGCTGGATTCGTTTTGCAGATCGGCCGCGGTTAGCGTTGCCGTGGTGAGGCTGTTGTGACCTAGCTGTTCGGCTTCGGCAGAACTGCTGATCACCGCGCCTACTAAATGAGTGTTGCCTTCAACATTCACGTTAAAGCCACCATCACCGGCGAAGAGACCGCTTTGTTCTACGACGCTGGTATAAGAGGCTTCCAGGCGGCTGGTATTAACGTTGAGATTCGCACTGCTTGGTGCCCCACCTCCAGCACTCACGCTAGCGCCATAACTCTTGCTGCTTTCACTGTAAGTGGATGATGCCTGAACGCTTTCTATGTGTAGGTCTCCGCCGACCTGTGCGGCGATGCTGTCAGCGTTAACATCCGCCCCTATCAAGGTCAGATTGTTGCCACTATTCAGGCTTATATTGGCGGCATTCAGGCTGGTCTGCGTATAGGAAGTTCGACTGCGGTCCAGTTCGTATTCCGAGCTATTCATTGATGCATTGCCGCCATAGCCTGCGGCCGAAACATTCACACCGGCCGATCCGCTGACACTCGAAGATTCAGAATGTTCCTGATAGGTATTCTCTGCGGCCTGCAGCAGAATATCGTTGTCGGCCGCTATACCAATACTGCTGGCATCAAGCTCAGCACCTATCAGGCTGACGTTGGAATTTTTGCCCGCACCGCTGGCGACTATACTGATTTGGCCATCGGCTTTTATACTGCTGGCCCTGGCGGTACTGCCACTTGTACTGCTGCTGGACTCACTGGCACTGTAACCTACACTCAAACCCACACTTGCTGTCGGTGTTATGGTTGAAAGTGGATCATCTATGGCGTTACCAATTGCACCCTTTGCACTCCCTGCTGCCGTTAGTGCCTGATCGGCCAGTGTGAGCCCCGCTAAAGTGGCAGAAATACTTTGTCCATTATCCAAAGCCGCGCCAAAATTGGCATTCGTACCTTTAATTTTTTGCCCTGTTTCGTAGGCCGTTTGCAGACCAGTAGATACATCGACAGTTAAACCAACAGTATAGGTTTCGCTGTCGCTGTAGCTGGTGCTTTCGAAAGTGTCATAGCTGGCTTGTACATCAACCTCCTGTGCAGCTATTAATATGTTTCCAGCGGTACCGTCTTGCTTCGCGCCCGCAAGTAAATCGGAACCTATCTGCGAGACTTTGCCACCGCTATTGATAATAAGATTACCTGCACCAGCATCTATCGTGCTGCCGACTGAGGTGCTGGCGTTCAGATCGTTGCCGTTGGACGATTTTTCATCTTGCCATGAAATACCGAAGGACGAAGCATCGAATGAAAAACTGAGTCCTTTGGAGCTGCTGTAGACATCCCGACTCGCTGTTTCGGTATTATGGCCGGCGATTACATCAATATCGCCTTCCGCTTGTAACAGGGCATCGGATTGGCTGGTGATCGAAGATGCCTCTACCAAAATATCGTTACCGGATACTATGGAAACGTTACCCCCGGAAAGATTAGAACTTTGCAACTCGGTACTGGAGTAGCTGTTTTTCTCCTTGTAGGTACTGGAACTGAGGAGCCCTTTTTTCTTTATCCTGATTTCTTGTTCTCGTGAATAGGTGCTTTCCCCTGCTGTTATGGCAATGTCACCACTCGCTTGCAGCGCCAGATTTTCTTGGGCATGCACTTCGGCGGCGCGAGCATTGATATCATTCCCAGCGACCATAACTACATTGCCGTCACCTAGTATTTGGGTACCTACCTCACGGCTTGCTTCTGTTTCCACATAGTTATGGCCCAAACCGACTTTTTTATATGAAGATTCAGTAACGGTATTCAGGTTGATATCGTTCTCAGCATGGAACTGAGCACTGCCGGCGCTTTCGATTTGGGCGGCCGTCAGGTTGATGTCGTTACCTGCACTGGTCACCAATTGACCACCTTCCCCGGTCACGGTCAGACTGGCGAATTGGTCGATCTGTTTGGTGGATTCTTGCACCGGACCAGCGCCTTCACCTGAGTACCAGTTTCGATTGTTCCAATTCCCTTGTTGGTTGGTTGAGGTAACTAGGTTGACATCATTACCCGCATCAAGTGCCAACAGATCGTCAGCCCTAACACTAGCACCAATGACATTGATGTCTTCCTTAGCCGAGAGCTGAACTTGCTCACCAGTGATAGCGCCGCCTTCGTGATTGATGTTTTCAGCATCGACTTTGGCTGTTTCTGTGGCCTTAACGGTACCGGTGTTAGTGAAGTCGCCATCGACATCGATGTTGATATTGCGGCCAGCCAAAACTGCACCACTCACAGCGTCGTTATCTGATCTTTCTGCGGTATAGACCTTAGGAGCCAGTACCGTCACAATTTGACCGTCAGGCATGGTCACTTTTCGTTCAACCAGCCATACAATGTCACTTGTTAGTGAGGTAATTTGTTCGTCAGTTAAGGCTATTCCAATTTTCAGATCTTTGCCTTGAGCAAAATCTACTGCCGCCGCCATTAAGCCCTGATACTGGGCATCATCATCCGTATAACCATTTAGATAACGCTGACCGGTCTGGGATATAATTTGCTCTTTGATCAGTTGTTGCTCATAGAACCCATCGCCTAATAAAATTGGCGCTTCTTCATCATCACCAATGCCCAGTATTTCCAGCATGTATTCAGAGCTCATCCAATCTTTATAATTTGCAAAGTCAGGATCAGTCTGAATCAGATAGCCACTGGAGCTATCAGGCATCGTTTTGAATAAACCACTGCTGGTTAACTCAGCTAAAGCCTGTGGTTTATTTGTATCGCCTTCATAAGCAGTCCTATTTTGTATGCCAGAGCCAAACCCGACAGACACATTGTCCTCGTATCTTGTTGTCGCGAGTTTTTTAGTTTTATTAAATTCTTTGTAGTAATTTTCATAATGGTATTTATATTCGGTATCGCAAATCAAGTTGAACGTCCACCAGTAGCAGTCTTCATCTTCTTCACGCCAACGATAGGTACCAGTATGCTTATCCGTAACCACTACTTCCGTGGTTTTGTTATCAATGGCTTTACCTTTGATATAAATAGTATCACCCGCTATGATATGGCTATCCATATTCAAAGCATCCTGACTGTCAATAACCATATCTCCGCCACTGATAATCCTTCCTGGAGATTTATTGGTTATTTCTACGTCATAGGTATAGATATAATAATCAAGATAGTCGTGGCTATTTATTTTTTCATGAACATGCTCTACGTCGGCCAAATAAGTTTCATAGTCAAGTACTGCATCATAGTTAAGAATTCGGTCAGCACTGATGTACATGTCTGTATAACTTTCTATCGTAGAACTTCCATTATGGATATAGCTCGCCACGCCCACAGCTCTATAGTTATCGTCTATGCCGCCACCGATATGCAAATCACCCATGCTCATCAGGGTAGATCCACCTGTGTTATATATATAACTAGCACCAATATCTAAGCGCTCTCGGGCCGCTATCACGGCTTTATTATTTGATCCATTCGTCGATTCCGCATAATTCCCCAAGCGATAGGCATCTATGGAAACAAGGTTGCCATAAATCCGTCCTATTCCAATATTGGTTAGATAATTTGTACTTATATAGGTACCACCACCATCCACCAGGCCGCTATTGTTGAATGTGTAATCCACGTTAATAAAGGTATATCCGGCGTTGATTTTACCTACTGCTGCATTGTTCAGATTGGTCGCGTTGAGTTTCAGATTCGCTCCCGCTTCCAGTCGACCTTTATTAGTAAAATAACCATCCACATCAAGTAGCAAGTTGACATTAGCTCGGATATCGCCGTCGTCATTACTTAGAGTATCCAGATAAGCGGTCAATTCATTTCCTTGGATTTGACCATTGTCGTTGTTAAGACTTGCGACCTGAGCATTCAGATTATCCGCTTCAAATTGACCAATCTGGTTATTCCAATCTTCCAATGTCAGCTCAGCCTGACGGGCTTGAATTTTGCCATCTTGGTTATTTAATTGGGTGCCTGACAACGTCAAGGCATCTACCTGAACTTCGCCTTCGCTATTGTCCAACGCCTGAGCAGCGAGACTCATAAGACCCGAGCTGGAAATGGTTCCGTTCTGGTTATCGGTCTGACCGTTTACTTCAATACGACCCGCTAGTGGTTGCTCTACTTCGCCACCCACTGCCTCGTCTTCATCCGGTGTTTCCCCGGAACCATCACCTGAGGTTGGCGCATCTATATCATCAGGAATGTCGAGATTATCGTCTTGCTCACTTTCTTGCTCCAACTGGCCAATCCAGCCTGCGGTGTTGTCTACCTCGGCCAGAGCCAATTCCAGCTTGCGGCTGCCCAGTTGCTGCAGGGTTCCGTCGGTATTGGTGAGGGTTTCAGTTTCGATATCAAAGCGGTTGGTCTGAAGGGTGCCGTTGGTGTTGTCCAGGCTAACGGTGCGGGCGACAAGAGCTGATTCTGCCGTTACTTCGCCACCGTTGGTCAGCGTCTCAGCGGTGACATGGACTTCCCCTTGCTCGGCTTGAATAACACCGGCATTCAGCAACTGACCATCTTCGGTGATCACTACGTCGCCGCTGCTGGCGGCCAACGTACCCTGGTTGTGAATGCCCAGGCCGGCTTCGGTTCCAACCAATCGGATCATTCCGGCGTACATGCCACCCAGCGCTGCAACATCGATAGCGGCACCTTGCGGTACAACGGGGTCGTTGGGTTCCAATGCGGTGACATCCAGGTTGGTGGCGTCTACTTCATTAACACCCGTCACCACCGATAGATCCTTCGCCCAGATACCTGCATTGACCTCGACGGCACGGGCAATCAGTTGGGTGTAATCCGTCTGTTGGCCATCCAGACCCGCGCCGTTAATAGCAATGCTGCCGTCGGTAACGCGGTAATGGCTTAGTTGCCCGCCTTGCAGCATGGGCTGTCCGGTGGTGAGAGTGGCGCTGGAAGCGTTGATAAAGCCAGCACCATCGACTTGAATGCCGGACGGATTGGCAACCACCAGTTCGGCACGTTGGCCAGCAATCTCAATATAACCCTGTAACAAGGAAGGATCGTTGCTATTAACCTCGTTGAGAATTACCTGAGCACTGCCCTGGCTCAGATTGGCATTGCCACTCACCCAGCCAGCCAATTGCGTCTGCACCGCTTGCTGACTGTTATTGAGGATGGCGCCGTCGGCACCCACATCAAACTGGCTGTAGACGTTATGCGAGACACCGCCAGCGCTTGGCTTGGTGATATCAACCTGGACCATACCACTGGCGGTTTCGGTCACATTAGCCTGCTGTGCCTGGTTAGCGCTGGGATCAGAGGTAATCTGGGTCTCGGCCTGTGCCAGGGTGGTACAGCCGATCAGTATGATCAGGCCTTGGCCCAGGGCTCGGGTCAGCAGCCCGAATAAGCGGAATGGGCCGGATGGTCGCATTGCGGTTGCGGTACCCTTGGCGCAATCCCCCGACCCGGCGACCTCCCCCACCACCATAAGTTGGCCGCGCGCGGCGTTGAAAATAACGCGATAGCATTGCTTGTTCATCGCTGCAGTCCCTTGGTTGCGCCCATTCAGAGCTGGAACACTGCCTCCTTCCTGGTTGGCAGTGTCAGTATTCAGCCTCCCTTTGATAAGCTCTTTGTCAGACGATCGTCAATTTATTGACAAATACGAAATCTAATTTTGAGATATACGTCACAATGCCAGATCAATAATAGATTTATCGCAATATACCGACCTGAATTCAGGCCCAGTAACAACTTATTTTCACAACCGGACTAACAAGGTCACTCAGAATGCCTTCGATACCTGGAAAGCATAGATTGAAGATTCTGCTTCCAAACCCTTCGGACTCAGCAAGGGGCGACTGATGCTGGCTTCATAGGCGAAACCAAGTATCTGTCCTTTTAAACCAAGACTTGCTCCTGCCAGAACGGCTCCATGATCAAATACCGTCCCAGCGTCGAAACCCAGGGTAATTTGCTGAGAGACCTTTGGTACGACAAAAATCAGATCGTTATGCAGATAGGCAGCAGATTCGCCGCTGATGCCCTGGTCAAAACCTCGTACGCTGTAGGCGCTGCCCAGTAGCATTTGATCGAGCGGAATCAATGGGGTCAGGTTGCCCTGCACCTGAAGACGACTGCCTAATACCCAATTTTGCTTCACGAACCTGAATGGCTGGCTGTAGTTTATATCGAGCATCAGCCACTGCGGATTTTTCACGCCATCTCCGGCTTTCACTTCTGGATCTTCGGAGGCACCCATGGCCGTGACACCTCTTTTATAAATCAGACTGGAATCCAGGGTTGCTTTGCCCATGAACCATTGATGCTGTAAAGCCAACTCTATCTTTCGGCGCTGCCGATGCTGCACGTCTATCTCGACATCATTAATAAAACTTTCCGATTGGTTAGCCTTAATACTGGAGGATGCGGCCACTTTTTGGTGGCTGCTACGGAACAAAATTCGCTCAAGTTTAACGCTCTGATTCGAACTGGTTCCGGCGTATTTGTAGGACCCTGTCTCGCCCTTTACGGTCTGAACACTTTCGCTGTAACCACCATTCAAACTCAGCAGCCAATAGCGATAAGGCACGGAGTAATGAGCGCTGAAGCTTTGCGATCCCAACTGCCCTACGGCGAATACAATGGACTGCGCGTAGGTGACATAGGATAAATCATTAAACGCCCAGTAAGGGTCATAACTCAGGGTCACGCTGCTTTGATAGCGCCCGGTATTTCCGCTGCCACTGTTATCTAGGGTTTCGGTCACGCGTAGTGGTTTTTGCTGTTGCCACTGAATGACTAAATCGCTGTAACCAGGTTGTTCCCCCGGTTCAATATCAATATTCACTGCAACCGAAGGAACCCGTTTGAGATTCTCCAGGCCTTGCTCCAGGTGACGTAAATTCAGCACATCACCTGAGCGTATTGGCAGTGCATTCCAGACCGTCGCCCGGCGCGACACTCCATCAGCAAAGCGGATGTCCTCGACATATCCGGGTAATAGCGTAAAAGTCAGCAACCCCGAATTCAGATCCTGAGCTTCAGCAACCAGCCGAGTAGTGACATAGCCGGCTCTGATGACATCGTTTTGAGTCTCGGTCATCAGACGATTGATGTCTTTGGCATCCAGACATCCATCTGTTTCCAAGCGGCTATTGAGATGTTTTTCCAGCCAACGAAATCGCTTGTACGCGGTCGATACCAACTGAATTTTCGCAATAGGAAAACAGGTTCCATCTAGCAACTGATCGTCATCCAATGACGGGAACTCTGGGGTATCAAAAAAGACATCCGGGTCAGACTGAAAACGTTCGTTCTGTTGTCGCTGCCATTCTTCGAAACGACGCTGCTGATCGAGCGATTCTTGTTCAGGTGTTGGTAACTCTGCTTTAACCGCCACGCACATCAGAGTGATAACTGCCGAAATTAAAGCGCGTGCGATGGCAAAAACATTAATGCATCCTTGACTAAAATCGTGCAAACCGTAAGCCTCCCTGGCCTATCGTTAAAAGTAAAATGGCAGTACTGAAATGAGTTATCCCGCAAGAGTATCATCACACGAACAGTCATTTGCGAATCAACCTTCACGCAATAACCACTTTCAGTAAACATAATTGATGAGCAGCAACCTTAAAACAGCACAGTTTATGTTGGTGGAAATTTCTATCCCGTCGTATAAAACTATCAGTCAGAAATTTTCCGACAAATCATCGATGCATTGCTTTCACACCCTACCTGTAGCATTGCTCATATCTGCACCATCACTCCCACTATAGAGCTCACAACCACCAACTTCGCCCAATTGAGCTCGAATACCTGTGCTCATTTCACGCGCTCCTGCAAAGTCATGACTTATGGCCCCATCGTTCAGTATTGACTGAACGATAGCGCACCCCTACCTTTGCCAGACTTGAGGAGCTCTATGACCAAAACCTACGACGATTTTGTGGAACTGATGGGCCTGATCAGCCAGACCGATGGCGAGCCCCGCATTGGCGGGCGGATGTTCGGTTTGCTGCTGGTGGAAGGTCGTGCTCTGACGCTCAACGATTTTGCGCAGCGCCTGGATATCAGCAAAGCCAGCGCCAGCACTAATGCGCGGCGGCTGGCCACCATCGGTGTTATTGAGCACATCAAAAGTTCCAACCGACAAGACAGCTACGCCCTGGTGCCTGATCTCTACCGTCAGATGAGCCGGACCATGACCGAGCGTTTTCTGGTTCGTGCCGAGCAGATTGAGAACATGGTGTCGCTGCTGCCGACGGGGTCGCCGGAGGCGAAGCAACGTATTCAAGGTCTGGCCCAGTGCTACCGGGTCTCCGCCGAAACCGCACGGCAGATGTTCGATCAACTGCCGGAATTGGACTGACGCTCAACATCGTCAGCAAACAATCACTCGAATTAAGGTTATTCGTTATGTCCAACCAACCTCTCGACGACAAGCCCGACTGGGCGATGAGCCGCCGCGAAAAACGCAAAGCCGAAGCATTGCGCCAGGGTTTTCCCCAACCACGCCGTCGCTGGCCGTGGATTGTCGCAGGCGTCATCGTTGTGGCGCTGGTGCTGATGGTGGTGCTCGGCGGTGGTGACGATTCCGGCGCCGGTGAAGAAGACGCCGATGCCGTCGCCACCATGCAATTGAATGCCACCGAGGTAGCCACCGCCGAGCGCGGCCCGATCCGGCAAAGCGTTAGAGTCACCGGGACTTTAAGCCCTCTGGCCACTACTCAGTTGGCGGCCCGGGTTAATGCGCCCATCGCGGAGGTGCTGGTGCGTTCTGGCGATGCCGTCGAAGCCGGCGCTGTGTTGCTGCGCATGGAGACCGATGATCTGGCCTCGACCTTGGACCAACAACGCGCTAATGCCCGCTCCACCGCGGCCAATCTGGCCGTTGCCCGTAATCAGTTGGAACGTGATCGCTCCCTGGGCGAACGCGGCATGACACCGCAGTCGTCGATCGAATCGCAACGCGCTCAGGTCACTGCTCTGGAAGCCAATCTTGAGGCGCAGCAGTTGGCGGTGCAAACCGCTGAACGCGCGCTCGCCAATGCCACGGTGACGGCGCCGGTCGCTGGCCGTATTGCCAGTCGCTCGGTCGAAGCCGGTCAGTATGTTTCCACGGGTACGCCGCTGATGACGCTGGTCGATCTGTCGGCGATGGAACTAGCCGCCAACGTGCCACTGCGTGCGGTCGATAGCATCAAACCCGGCCAAAGCGCGCTGATTCAGGTTGACGGCATCAACGGCGAACGCTTCACCGGCGAAGTCGATCGCGTCAATCCGGTGGCCCAAAGCGGCACCCGGACGGCGTCGGTTTATATTCGCGTGCCTAACCCGGAAGAGCGTCTGCGCGGCGGTATGTTTGCCAGCGTGGAAATTGTGATCGCCCAGCGCGATGACGCCTTGTCGATTCCGGTCGATGCGCTGCGTGAAGACGCCGACGGCGAATTTGTGCTGACGCTGAACAACGACGAATTAGCACGCACCGCGGTGGAAACCGGCGAGCTGTGGAACGGCGGCGAACGTGTTGCCATCACCTCGGGCCTGACGGCAGGCACTCAGTATGTAGCCGCTCCGCTGCCCGAACTGAAGGCCGGAGATAAGGTCCGCCTGATGGAGGCGAACTGATGTTTCTGACCCGAATCAGCGTCAGCCAACCTGTGTTCGCGGCCATGATTATGGTCGCCATCATGGTGTTTGGTTTCTATTCCTATCAGCGTCTGCCGATTGAACAGATGCCGGACATCGATGTACCGGTCGTGGCCGTCGTGACCTCCTATCCGGGCGCTTCACCCGAGGCGGTTGAGAATGACATCATCAAGCCGATCGAAGATTCGGTGAACGCCATCAACGGCATCGACAGCATCGAATCGACCGCTCGTCAGGGCCAGGCTCTGGTGGTGATTCTGTTCGATCTGGAGGTTAATTCCGATCGCGCCGCTCAGGATGTGCGTGACCGGATGTCGACCGTTACCGCCTCCTTTCCGGACGGTGCCGATGATCCGCTGATCTGGCGTTTCGACCCGGCGCAGTTCCCGATTATGTCGCTGTCGGTGAGCTCGTCCGAACTGACCACCGGTGAACTCACCACCTTGACCGAAGACACCATCACCCAGCGTTTATCGATCATTCAGGGCGTGGGTAACACCACCATTGTCGGAGGGCAGGCCAGCCAGCTGAATGTGCTGGTCGACCCGGACAAACTGGCGGCCTTTAACGTTGGCATCGGTCAGGTGGTGTCGGCACTGAACCAGGAAAATATGAATCTGCCGGCCGGCTCAATTCGCCAGGATCGGCAAGTCACCTCCATTCAGGTGGAAGGCCGCATTCAGTCGCTCGATGATTTTCTCAAACTGATCATTGGCCGTCAGGGTGGCCAACCGGTTTACCTCGGTGACGTGGCCACCATTGTGCCGGGCGTTTCCGAACTAACCAGTCTGGCGCTGCTCGATGATGAACAGGCGCTGGCCATCGACATCGTCAAAACCCAGGGCGCCAATACGGTCGCCGTGGCCGAAGCGGTGCGTGAGGAAATTCATAAACTGGAGCAGGAACTGGCGCGCGATGGCGTGCACATTGAAGTGGTGCGCGATAACGCCGAACCGGTCGAACAATCCTTCCACACGGTGCGCAACATGCTGGTCGAAGGTGCACTGCTGGCGGTGGTGATCGTCTTCCTGTTTTTGAACTCCTGGCGCTCCACTGTCATCACCGGTCTGACGTTGCCGATTTCCATCATCGGCACCATGACCGCGCTGCACTTCCTCGGCTTTACGCTGAATATGATGACGCTGTTGGCGCTGTCACTGGCGGTCGGTTTGTTAATCGATGATGCCATCGTGGTGCGCGAAAACATCATGCGTCATCTGCACATGAATAAAGACCACAAGCAGGCAGCACTCGATGGCACCAACGAAATCGGCCTGGCGGTATTGGCGACGACGCTGTCGATCATCGCCGTCTTCCTGCCGGTGGCTTTTATGGATGGCATTCTCGGTCGCTTCTTTTTGCAGTTTGGGGTGACCGTATCGGTGGCGGTGGCAATCTCCATGTTCGTCGCCTTTACGCTCGATCCGATGTTGTCGAGTGTCTGGTACGACCCATCAACCGAGCCCAACGCCAAGCGCGGTTTTATCGGCCGCGGGGTGGAAAAATTCGATGGCTGGTTCGATGCTTTGCGCCAGCGTTACCGCTCAGTTTTGCAGTGGAGTTTGCGCCATCGAGTCATCACCTTGGCGATTGCCTTCTGCGCCTTTATTGGCAGTTTTTTCCTGGCGCCGATGGTCGGCTTTGAGTTTTCACCCGCCGTTGATAACAGCGAATTCCAGGTCGATCTGGAAACGCCGGAAGGTTCCAATCTGGACTACACCACGGCCAAGGTACGCCAGGTTAATGCCATCCTGCGCCAGTTCCCGGAAGTCACTGGCACCTACACCACCATCAACGCCGGTGCCGGTGCTCAGGGTGAAACCAGCGCCACTATAGTGGTGTCGATGACCGAGCCGTCAGAGCGCGAGCGCACGCCTCAGCAAATGACTATTCCAGTGCGCAACGCCTTGCAGCAGGTGGCCGGTGTAACCGTGCGTGTCGGTGCAGCAGGTGGCTTCGGTGGTGGCGTCACCGCACCGATTCAGGTCAACCTCTATGGTGAAAGCTTCAACACCCTGGAGCGGTTGGCGGATGAACTGGCCTCACGCATGTCTGACATCGAAGGCGTCACCGATATCGAGTCGAGCCTGAACGCGGCCCAGCCGATCATTGGCATTCGCATCGACCGTGAAGCGGCCAGCGATCTGGGTGTCAGCCTGCAACAGATCGGCGCGACCTTGCGACCTTTGGTCGGCGGTGAAGAAGTGTCCGACTGGACAGACCCCAATGGTGAAAACCACACCATGGTGGTACGTCTGCCGGAAGACTTGCGCAGTGACGTGAGCAGCCTGGCGCGCCTGCCGATCAGTCAGAGTGGCGCCACCGGCAGTTCGGCGGTGGTGCGTCTGGATCAGGTGGCCGACATTGTCGAATCCACCGGTCCGTCAGAAATCAGCCGACTGGATCTGTCGCGTCAGGTGACACTCAGCGCCAACCTGGCCGGTGTGCCCCTGGGTTCAGTGACACCGCAAATCCAGCAAGCCATCAACGACATGACGCTGCCCAGCGGCTACCGCATTTCCATGGGTGGCGATGCCGAACAACTGGCTGAGACCGCCGCTTCTGCCGGCCAGGCATTGCTGCTGGCGATTGTCTTTATCTACCTGGTTTTGGCGTCACAGTTCGGCAGTTTCCTGCAACCAATTGCCATTATGGCGTCGCTGCCACTGGCGCTGATCGGCGTTATGCTCGGTCTGTTGGTGGGCGGCAGTACCCTGAACATCTACTCCATCATCGGCTTTATTATGCTGATGGGTCTGGTGGTCAAGAACGCCATCCTGCTGGTCGATAACGCCAACCAGGGCCGCAAACATGGCCTGAATCTGTACGATGCGCTGGTTGAGGCGGGCATGACGCGTTTCCGTCCGATCATCATGACCACCCTGGCGATGATCTTCGGCATGTTGCCACTGGCGCTGAATATCCACGAAGGCGCGGGCCAGAATGCGCCCATGGCCCACGCTGTTATCGGAGGCCTGATCAGCTCGACCATTCTGACCTTAGTAGTGGTCCCGGTGGTGGTTACCTACATCGAACAGTTTGCCGTTTTTGCACGGCGCTTCCTGCCGAAGTCAGCGGAAGATCATCACTGAGTTTTCCGCCCGTTAAACAAAAAGCCCCGGCCAGAAACCGGGGCTTTTTTTGTATTTAGCCTGAACGTTCAGCCGTTAAAACATGACGTCGAACAACGCCAACCAAAGCGACCACGGCAATCACCAGCACCAGATTTCTCAACGTCAGCAATACCGTCGCCAAGATAGTGGGCGCTGGCCAGAACGTCTGACCATCTTCAGTCCAGGCAAAACCTACCTGAATAAAATCGCCCTCATAAGTCAGCGGATATATCAGCGTGGTTAACGCACAAGCCAAGGGCAACATCACCTGAAACAGCGTAGCTGCTCGACCATCGTTACCGACCAGTACATAGCAGGGAAATAACCACAACATATATTGCGGTGAAAATACTTTGGCAGTCAGGATGGCACCGAGCAATAACAGGCAAACCAATGTTGCCAGCAGCTCGATGGCATGACGCCGATCACCAAGTTTTCCGGCCTTAGCCAGCCGATAGAACGCCTGTGCTGCATAGCCATAACAGCCGAGTAACACAGCGAACAACAATACCGAACTGATCATCAGCAAAGGCCCGTCCAGGGCTGAATTGATGTTGAACGAGCCATAACCAAGGCTGACCACCGCTGACAAACCAGACAAATGATGCAACAACAAAATCAGGTTGCTATAGGTCGATTCAACCTGCAGCCCGCGTTCGCTGTGATAACTTAAAAATGCAAACAGATCGGTGCCCCACAACAGCAGGAACGGCAGAATTAATGCAAAGCAAACAGCCATACAAAAAGCACCTGCACGACCCGTTTCAGTAACTATAATACGTGCCAGCGACAGTCCATTATTTGGGTTGAAACGCAGGGCGATAAAACAGATTAAGAACAACGGCCCGAGCAGCACCGGAATCAGCTTGAAACAGACGCCAAGGGATAACCAGAACCAGGGCCAGAGAAAGTTTTTCGAGGCCGATGATGCGCAAACCAGGGCTGCAAAAATCAGCGCGCCAAGCAATACATCCAGACGATCAAAATAGACGGGTGTCAACACCAATGACACCAAATACAGCGAAGCAAAACACAACCAACGATCGGTCTTTTTAAGCGGGTTTTGCGTCAGGTACTTTAACAGCACCAGCATCACACCCAGATCGATCAACCAATAAAATAATTTGAAACAAAGATGCCAAACGGCAAAATCAACCTGATTACCGAACACCTTTGCCACTGCCAATGGCAAGGTCACAAAGAAGGCGGTCAGCGGCGGGTATTCAATAGCAAAGCCGCCGCTAAAAGCAGAAAAATTCGTTATCGACTGCCAGGTATCCAAAGCAAAACGATAATACAGTTGAACATCACCAGAATGCATTGACCGCTCCAGACCAAGCGCCATAAAGAGGTGCGTCAGTGCATAAAACAGAACAAAACCCAGATTCCCTTTAGTCCACATCCATTAAATCCCTACACCTTTATCCCGGACGCGATCATATAACAAAGGTGTCGTACCGTCTCTTGAACCCGATCACCGTACGAAAACAATTTTGGCCGGCTTTGGAAAAGCACCCAGACACTGACTAGACTGCTCGAAGCACTGTGCCGTTACAGTGCTTTGGCGTCGGCCGGGTTAACCGTTCATCGATTGCTATCAGGAGCTGCCACTCATTGCCTGGCAGGTTACGCCTTAACCGGCGTCAAAGGAGTGCCTATGGCCAGCATCTCGACGTACTTCCAGGACATTCAATTCATGCCTCATGGCATGTGTTTCTTATGGCGGCCCGATCTGCTCATTCTGCATGCCGGTTCAGATCTGTTAATTGCGCTGGCTTATTACTCCATTCCACTGGCGTTGTTGGTGTTGTGGCGTCAACGACCCAACTTCGAATACAGCTGGATGTTTAAGCTGTTTGCGCTCTTTATTGTCGCCTGTGGTACCACTCACTTTCTCGCGGTGTGGAACATCTGGAATGGCAATTACTATATTCAGGGTGTGGTTAAATTGCTGACCGCGGTGGTGTCGGTGGTGACCGCCATCCTGCTGTGGCCATTACTGCCTAGACTGATGCAGATTCCCAGTCCGGCTGAGCTGGCAGAACGCAACCGGATTCTGAACGAAGAGATGCAACTGCGCCTGCGTGCTGAAACCGAAATATTCCGGATGAATGAATCGCTGGAGCGGACCGTCAGCGAACGCACCCGCGAACTGGAACAGGCAAAAGAAGCACTGGAAGCGGAAGTCATGACGGCGCATCGCATCCGGCAACGCTTGGAAAGTATTTTCGAATCCGCACCCAATGGCATGATCGTGGTTTCACCCAGTGGTCATATTCTGCAGGCCAATGCCACCGCCAACAGTCTCTTTCGCTACACCGATTTAGCGGGGCATTGTGTTGAGGATCTGGTGCCACGACCGGATCGCCCAGAGCACAAAGCGCGTCGCCTTGATTACAGCGCGGCCCCCTCCAAACGCATGATGGGTGACCGTCAGGATTTGTTCGGCCTGCGTCAGGATGGCACCGCTGTGCCGGTTGAAATTGGTTTGAATCCAATCAGTGGCAGTGAGGGTGGAGAAATCATTGCGTCCATTGTCGATGTCAGCGAAAGACGCAGTTACGAACAACGCATTCAACAACACAATGAAGCACTGGAACGCTCCAACAAAGAGCTGGAGGAATTCGCCTTTATTGCCTCTCATGATTTACGCGAACCCTTGCGTAAAATCATTTCCTTTTCGCGCTTACTGTTAAGCAATGACTACGGCAATTTCACCGGCGAAGGTCAGGAATTTACACACTATATCGTGAGTGCCGCCGAACGCATGCGTGAGCTGCTCGAAAGCTTGTTATCGTACAGCAGAATTACCTCTCAGGGCCGTCGGTTCATCGACACTGATATTGCTCAGGTGGTGGAACAGGTTAAGGCTGATCTGCAGCTGACTATCGAAGAAACCAATGCCACTGTTGAAGTCGGCGAACTGTCACGAATTGATGCCGACAGTAGCCAGCTCAGACAATTGTTGCAGAACCTGCTCAGCAATGCCTTGAAGTATCGTCATCCCGAGCGGACGCCTCATATTTTGATACAGGGAGAAGCCTTGCCCGACGAACGTTACCGTCTGGTGATCAGCGATAACGGCATTGGCTTCGATCCACGTTATAACGAACAGGTTTTTGAGGTCTTCAAAAGATTACACGGCCGTTCGGAATACCCCGGCACCGGCATGGGATTAGCGATTTGCCGGAAAATTGTCGATCGCCATAACGGCGTCATCATGGCTAACGGGCGCGACCAGGAGGGCACCACTTTTATTATCGATTTACCGGTACGACAGCCGCAGACGGAAGCACCGGCGGAGGCCGTTCATGATCACTGAAGCAAAACGCAGGCTGGTTATGGTTGACGATGATCCTGAAGACATTTTGCTGGTCAAAACCGCCATCCGGCGTGCCGATATTCCGCTGGAGGTGATCAGCCTGTATGACGGTGACGCCCTCTTTGATTATTTAAATGACATTATCGATGAAGGCAGCCTGCCCAACGAAGTACCACCACTCATCATATTCCTCGATTTGAACTTGCCACGCCTGGACGGCCGCAAATGTCTGCAGCGTTTAAAGTCGAATCCAAACTGGGTGGATCTGCCTATCCTGATTTTTTCCACCTCCGATGCACCCGACGATATCCGCCGCTGTTATGAACTAAATGCCAATTCCTACATCAGCAAACCCGATGATCCCAAAGCCTTAGACAACATCCTGAATTCAGTCTATCAGTACTGGTTTGGTGACAGGAGCAAGGCATGAGCAGTGCAAGTAAAAACACCATTCGTGCGGTCATTGTTGAAGATGACAATGAGGATTTTCTGTTGATAAAAACGGCCCTGCGGATGAGTGAGCGGGCAGACTATGAGGTCCGTCATCTGACCACACTGACCGAGGCTTCGCAGATACTGATCGACGATGATTACGACATTATTCTGCTCGACTATTTTCTCGGCGAACACTCCGGCCTGGATGTTTTGCATCAGGCACGCGAGCTTCGTTGCACCAGACCCATAGTGGTAATGACCAGCAGCAACTCAGCAGAATTGGATGACATGCTGATGAAGCAAGGCGCTGCGGATTTCATTCCCAAGGATGATTTAAGCACCGCCTTTTTGGATCGTACTATTCGTCACGCTATTGAACGCAAAAATTCAGAGCAGGAAATTGCTGAACTGGTTCGGCGCGATCATTTAACCGGCCTTGGTAACCGAGTTCTGTTTGAGGAACATATGGAGTTGGCCATTGCCCGCGCGTCTCGCAGCAATGCGCAACTGGCCGTGTTGTTTATGGATCTGGACCGTTTCAAAGATGTGAACGACAGTCTGGGCCATCATATTGGTGATTTATTGCTGACCCTGGTAGGTGACCGGCTGAAACGCTCGGTGCGCAAAAGTGATTTTGTCGCACGCATTGGCGGCGATGAATTCACCGTGCTGCTCGATGGTATTAACTCCGCCGACGACGTAACCCAGATTGTCGAAAAAATCTGCGCTGAAGTCTGCCGGCCGGCACCGATCAGCAATACCACCCTGGATGTGTCGGTCAGTATCGGCGTGGCGTTGTATCCGAAAAACGGCGAGCTGCCGATTGAATTAATGCAGAAAGCCGATATGGCTTTGTATGAATCCAAAGCGCTGGGACCGGGTCGCTATCATTTTTTCACCGAGAATTTGCAGCAACGATTAATGCGTGGTCTGGAGCTTGAAAAAGCCTTACGCGAAGCTTTGGCTGATAACGAGTTCGAGCTGTTTTTTCAGCCCCAGATCGATATTCAAACCCAACAGATTGCCGGCCTCGAAGCATTGATCCGTTGGCATCGGCCAGATGGCCAGCTGGTATCACCCGATGAATTTATCCCGGTCGCCGTGCGCTGTGGTTTGATTGTGCCGATCGGCCAATGGGTTATCGAAACCGCCTGTCGTTTGATAGGTCACTGGCAAAAGGCTGGCATCCATATTCCCATGTCGGTCAATGTCTCGCCACGCCAACTTAAATTCAATGGCTTTGCCGATCATCTGATCGACTGTGTACAACAGCATCAGCTGGCGGATGGCGCTTTGGAAATTGAGTTAACTGAAGAGGTTTTTATCGACAGTGGTTCGGTCTACAGCAAGATGATGCAGCGACTGAAAGACGCCGGCATTCGCATTGCCATTGATGATTTTGGCACCGGTTATTCATCGATGCGTTACTTGCGTGACCTGCCGCTGGATCGTATTAAGATCGACCGCAGTTTTGTCAGTGGCAAAGGCGGTCCAGAACTGTCTGAGCCGGCCATTACCCAATCCATACTGTCGCTGGCGCAGGGGCTGCAACTGGAGGTCGTGGCTGAAGGTGTCGAAACAGCGGAGCAGGTAGACTTGCTTTGCCAACAGGGATGCCGGTATTTTCAGGGTTACCACTATTACCGCCCCATGCCACTGGCAGAGCTTGAGCCCCGGCTGCCGGGTTCAGCAAAGTGAACACGCCATGCCTGCTTATCGCAACCATCATCTGCTCTTGCTGACTGACGATTCAGCTCTGGCGCAGCATATCGAGCAGGCGTTAGCCGGTTATCAACTGTGCCATCACCTGCATCAGTTTTGCGATATCGACCACTATCAGCAAGCCGCTCTGGGCTCCGGTGTTGTTGCCACCCCGATGGCGCGCATCGACCTGTGTTTAATTGCCTACCTGAACGATGCCGAGCGTAGCCGTAAAGCGGTTGAGGAAATCCGCTTGTTACCGCGCTGGCGCAGCGTGCCACTGGTGGCCTTAATTGAGGGCGAGAACCCGGCCTTGGCCCGAATTCTCTATCAGTTCGGTGCCAACAGCGTGCTGCGTTTTCCACTGCGTTTCGAGGGTTTGCGTGAACTGATCCGCACCATGGACACCTACTGGTTCGATGTGGTCACCCTGCCACCGCCATCAACGCATCCATGACTGATGGAAGGTGCATATCAGCCTGCGCCTGCGTTATGCTGCGGCACCGTTCAAACCACTTTCGGAAGTGCCCTATGTCTGCTTTGAAAACGCTCGGCCTGACGGCTGTTTTATCTGTGTTACTGCTAACCGGCTGCAGCATCAGCCCAACGATGGCGCCCTATGATGGCGAACCGGAAGGTCTGGTGGTCTTCGGTACCGACATCGTCGTGAAAGGCGATGCGGAGCTGGAATACAACTATATTTTCAGCGTTGAAAATGTTGCCACCGGCGACGTCGACCGGATGCGCATGGTGGTGCGTGAAGGGGAAACTTACGCCGTTTTGGGTCGTTTACCCAATGGTGAATACCGCTTTGTAAAACGCGAAGACATCCGTCGCGATGCCCGTGGCATTCGCCTGGAAGATATTGACGGCAGCTTCACCGTCGCCGCTGGCGAAGTCACCGTGCCGAAACAAATCCGGGTGGAGAAAGGGCTCTATACCCGTGAGGTTGAGATCACTGATCTGACCAACGCCGACGGCCGTGTTCTGTTCGATCTGCAATTGGCGAATCAAAAATCAATGCAAGGCTGGCGTTACCACCCAATGGCAGACTGAGCCTGGTGGCGCTGGACCCGGCCTCGCACAGTCAAGGCCGGGTAAACCTGCGTCGTGCAACCCCTGACCGCTTGCACCCTTCGTTAGATGTTATACCGTATCCCGCACATTCCAAGGCAGACTGCTACCGATGTCGATCCGTCTTCCACTCTTTAGCCTGGTATTTGCCACCGCTCTGCTCAGCGCCTGCGGCCAGTCCGACGATAAGGTCAGTGCCGATATTGAAGCCCAGGCCAACCAACCGGCCGTCGAGCCGGCGCTGGGTGCAACCCCGTCTCAACTGTCCGCAGAAGAGCGTGATCTGGAACCCAGTGAGACCATCGAGCCGATCGCCAATCCGGATGATCTGGCTTACCGCGAACTCAGCTGGGACGACTTATTGCCAGAAGATTTCGACTTCCAGACCATCCGCGATCAGATCGATCTGGACAGCTATAACATTCAGGAACTGGACGATTCCGACCCCGAAGCGCAGCGACTGTTCGCCGACTTGCAGGACGCCATGTCGCAAGTACCGCTGGTCACCAGCCTCGACGGTCAGCAGACCCGCCTGCCCGGTTTCTTAGTGCCACTGGAAAACGCCGGCGATGCGGTACGCGAATTTTTCCTGGTGCCTTATTACGGCGCCTGCATTCACACCCCGCCACCGCCATCCAACCAGATTGTGCATGTGGTGCTGGACGAAGCCATTCCCTTCGACAATCTGTTCGAACCTTATTGGGCCGAAGGCACGCTGACCATCGCCAAGACCGAAACCGACATCGGCACCGCCGGTTATCGGTTTGAAGCGGCCAAGATTCGTCCTTACGAGTGATCAGCCGCCAGAACTAATTGCTGGTAATAATGATCACGAATACCACGCGCAGCTTCACTCAGCTGCGCCGCCTCGACCAGGCCTTCACTAAAAAAGCGGTAGGCATCAATGCCCTGGAAGGCGAACAGCTCCACGCCACTGAGCACCGCCGCACCCGCCGCTTCAGCCGCCTGTAATAACTCGGTGTGGGCCGGAATATAGACCGCATCAAACACCCAGTGATCAGCCGTCAGTGGGCTCGGATCCACCGGGCAACCCGGATGATTGCGATGGCCCACAGGGGTGCAATTGACCAGCCCGGAACAAAGCGCCAGCGCAGCCTGTCCATCGGCCGCGCTGACGAAACGGGCCTTTATGCCCAGGCCAACCAGATGCGCCACCAGCGCTTCACCGCGCGCACTATCACGCTCGGCGATCAACAACTCCTCAACGCCCAACTCACCCAAACCACAGGCAACGGCCCGCCCAACACCACCGGCGCCAACCAATAACACCCGCCCGACCGGACGCTCACCCAGGCTGTATTGGTAGGCGCTGACGAAGCCGGTGTAGTCGGTGTTTTCAGCGCGAATACCGGACGCTTCGAACAGCAAAGTATTGGCCGAACCGACCCGACGTGCGCCTTCGCCGGCATGATCGGCCAGACGCAAAGCCGCCTCTTTGAACGGGAAGGTGACATTCACACCGCGATAACCGGCTTGGCGTACGCGCTCGACAGTAGCGGCAAAATCGAAATCCGCTTCATTGAGCGCGTCGATCAATTGATAGTCGGTGTCGATGCCGACCAGACCACCCAGACGCTGGTGCAAATCAGGGGACTTGGATTGGCCGATGCCTTCTCCAATCAATCCCAACTTCAACATGCTTACAATTCCTCAGTCATGGTCGCGCGTTCGGCGCGGCGTTGCGCAGCGACCCGGACAAAGGCGTTGGGTGCGCCCAGCCCCTGATAGCCGTCGCGCTGGACGATTTCAAAAAAGAAGGTGTCGTGGATCGGCTGGGTGTAGAGCTGCCAGAAACAACCCGACTCGTCTTCGTCATAGAGAATGTTCAGCCGTTGCAGGTCGGCCAGATGATCGTCTTCCAGATCAAAACGCGCCTGCAAATCACGATAATAATTAGCGGGAATTTCCAACACCGGCACCTTGGCGGCTTGCAAGCGCTCGGCGCTGGCGATGATGTCGCTGCTGGCGAGTGCGATATGCTGCACACCCGCGCCGCCCTGACGACGCACAAATTTGTTGCTTGTGGTGTCGGGTGAAGCACTGGCGTTTAACGCCAAACGGAAGTCGCCTCCGGCGCTGTGCAGTACCTGGCTTTGAATCAGACCGCGCGGGTCGGCGACGTCGAAAGAGGCCGTGGTTTCCAGTTGAAACAGCGCCCGATACTGCAGCAGCAGCGACAGATAATCGTGGTAAGACAACGACAAGCTGAGGTGATCCACCGCCGTCAACAAACCGCTTTGCGGCGCCTGACGTTCGACACTGAACTCGGTATCCCAAACGCGACTGGCCAGAGGTTCATCGAGCAGATAAGCCAGCGAACCTTCGGTGCTGTCGAGCGCGGTCATGCCGTGACTGGTCGCATCGTCAGTCGGCTCAATTAACGGATAACCCAACTGGCGGGCGCGCTGAATGGTTTCGTAACTGTTGCCCACGCGCAGACCAAAAGCACCCGCCGCGGTCTGACGACCACCGTGAAACCGTTCGGCAAAATCGCGCTCGGTATTGAGCACCAGATTGACGCCTTCGACACCCCAGCGTTCGGCGGTTTTGGTCGGATGTTTGCCCAGTGGCGCCAAGCCTAAAGCACGACAGGTATCGCGCAGGCCATCGATTTTATCGTCGGTGGTGACGATCTCGATAAATTCCACCGCTGCAATCGGTTGCTCTGCCGGCACCTCGGTTGTGCCGGTCATAGTCTGCAGTAACTTATAGGAATGCAGACCGTCGCGCGCAGTTTGACGACTGCGACCGGTGCGGAAAACGTCGTTAAAAATTTCGTGCGACAGCGGGCCGTCATAGCGAGTTTCCGCCAGCGCGGTCATAAAGTCGCGCATCTGCAATTCACCCTGGCCAGGGAAGCAGCGGTAATGACGACTCCAACTTAAATGATCCATCGACAGCCGTGGCGCATCGGCGGTTTGCACCAAAAAAATTCGATCGCCGGGAATACCCGCCAAGGTGCCCAGTTCAGTACCGCGCGAGAAAATATGGAAGGTATCGAGCACTAACCCGACGGATGGGTGATCGGCACGGCGCACCACTTCCCAGCTGTCGCGATAGTCATGAATATGCCGGCCCCAGGCCAAGGCTTCAAAGGCAACACGCAGACCGCGTTTGGCAGCGCGTTCGCCCAGTTCGCGGTAGTCTTCAGCAGCGCGAGCGATGCCAGGCAAGGCGCGCGGATGCACTGAACTGCAGGCCATTAATAAATCGGTACCCAGCTCTTCCATCAGATCGAACTTGCGCTCGGCACGATCGAAAGCGCGGCGGCGATCGTCACCTTCCAGGCCTTCGAAATCACGAAACGGCTGCAAAGTGACCAGCTTTAAACCGCGTTCACGAATCAATTCACCGACTTCACGAGCGCTGCCATCGAAGGCAGTCAGATCGTTCTCGAACAGCTCGACGCCTTCAAAACCGGCGCGCGCTATCGCATCCAGTTTTTCCGGCAAGGCGCCGCTGAGACAGACGGTGGCAATGGAAGGAAACATCTCAGTGCCGCTCCTGTTTTAACTGACGGTCGAGATAGGTGTTGGCGTGTTCACGCAGTAGCGCCAGGCAACCTTCTTTGTCACGCGCAAGCGCCGCTTCGCCAATCGCCAGATGTTCAGCAATGATTTCCCGACCACGAAAACCCTGAGTTTTTAATTCCCGCACCACGTACTGGCGGTATTTCAAAAACAGATCCTGATAGGTGCGAATCATCAGTTTGGAACCGCAGGCGCTCATTAATGCCAGATGAAATTCCTGGTCATAACGGGTCCACAACTCGACACTGGTTTCATTGTTCAGCAAGGCTTCTTCGGTGCGATGCAATTTACGCATGGCCGCCGCAACCCGGCCTTCCCATTCCAAGTCACCGACCTCAATGGAACGACCCACAGCTTCGCTTTCCAGCAGGTTGCGCATATAGGCCAGGTCTTTTAATTCGTCCAAACCTGCCGGTGCAACGCGAAAGCCTTTTTGGTCTTCCGCCACCACCAGACCTTCAACACTCAAGCGTACCAAGGCTTCGCGAATGGCATTTTGACCGGCAGAAAATTCACGCTTTAACACATCGATTTTTAACTTCTGGCCGGGTTCGTAACTGCCGTAAATCAGCGCATTACGCATCTGCTCATAGAGCGGTAATTCTGCTTCGTTATCTATTGGAAAATCGCTCATTTTAAGTCAGATCCTTTTGTTAATAACCGGCCAGACGCGGCAGGAAGGTGACCAGATCGGGCACAAAGACGATGACCAGTAACACCAGAATTTCCACCAGCAACATGGGCAGCAGATGACGAATAATCGCCGCCATACCAGTGCGCGCTATGGCATCGGAAACAAACAGACAAAGCCCCAGCGGCGGCGTGATCAAACCGATCATCAGGTTGAACACCACGACGATGGCAAAGTGCAAAGGGTCAATCCCCAGGCCAACGGCAATCGGATGCAGGATCGGCACCAGCACCAAAATAGCGGCAATGCCTTCGAGGAACAGGCCGACCACCAACAACAGCAACATGACCGCCAGCAAGAAAGTCCACTGAGCATCGACAGTGGCCAGCGCCCACTCGGTAATCATATTAGGCACGCGATTAAAGGTGAGTACCCAGTTGGCTGCTGAAACGGCGCCCATGATGATCATAATCACTGCGCTGTCGCGCATGGCACGCGAGAAAATACGCGGCAGACTGCCAATCGAAATAGAGCGATAAAACACCACCCCGACGATCAGCGCGTAGACCACCGCGAACGACGCCGCTTCAGTCGGCGTCACCAGACCACCGAGAATGGAACCGACCACAAAGATCGGCATAAAGAGCGGCACCAGTCCCGACAGTACCGCCTTACGACGCGACCCCGTCTGCAAGGTCTGGCTGGCGCCGATCTTGCCAGCAAACAACCAGACGTAAATCGACAGCGCCAAGGCCAGCAACAAGCCCGGAACAATACCGGCCATAAACAAACCTGGCACCGACACACCGGTCACAGTTAAGGCATAAATAATGATCGGAATACTGGGCGGAATAATCGGCCCGATAACCGAAGAAGCGGCTGTTAAGGCAGCGGCAAAGGCACGCGGGTAACCTTCTTTTTCCATCGACGGAATAAAGACACGACCGAGCGTCGAGGTATCGGCAATGGCCGAACCGGAAAGGCCGGCAAAGATCACCGACGCCCAGATATTCACCTGCGCCAGACCGGCTTTCATGCGTCCGACCAAAGCATTAGCCAGATTAATAATGCGCCGGGTAATACCGGCTTCGTTCATCAGCTCGCCAGCGAGAATAAACAGCGGCACCGCCAATAACGGAAAGGAACTCAAACCGGAAAAAGTCTGCTGGGCGACGATGCGAATGTGATACGGAAAATCGCCGGTCAGCATCAGATACAACAGCGCCGCCAGAATGGCGAACGCAAAGGGCACGCCGAGCAGCAAGGTGGCTAATAAAATAACGTAAGTCATTGTTCCGCGGCCTCCGTTTCAACGAAGCGCCACAGTCCCATAGTGACCGCCGACATCGACAACAACACACCGCCGATCAACACCGCCGACTGAAACACGCCCATGGGAATACCGGTACTGGGTGACGCCCGTCCGCCACGGCTGGCGATAAACTCAAACGCCGACCAGGTCAGACCAATACCCACCAGCAAAACCAGAATATCGATTAACACTCTATGACCAAGACGCCAGCGCTTGGGCACAATCGAACTGGCAAAATGAAAACGCACATGGCCGTCTTGCAGATAGGCCAGCGCCATGCCGAACATGATGCCGAAAATCATCGCATAGACAGCGATGTCTTCACCCCAGACGATGGATTTGCCCGCGCCATAGCGCCAGGCCGCATTGGCGAAAACGATGCCGAACACCAGCAACATCATCAAACCGGCGCCAAAGGCATTGATGCGCATCAGCCAGCGCCGAAGCGCCGTTAAAACACTCAACATGAGTCAGAATTTCCTGCAACGAGAGAAGGCTGTGATTAACAGGGTCGCCCAATGGACGACCCTAACAGCATCAAGGAATCAGTTACCTTGGGCGGCGTCAACGGCTTCCGCCAGACGATCGATCCAGACCGCATCGCTGCCGAGCTCATCACGCAGGTAGGCTTGCACCGCCGGCTGGGCAGCCGCACGGAATTTTTCCATCTGCTCGGCGCTCGGCTGAGTGATTTCCATACCTTCGGCGGCCAGCTTGGCGATGCCGTCGGCGGAACCAAACTGCTGAATGGCACGACCGGTGGTACCGGCAACAATGGCCGCACGTTGAATGGCCGCTTGCTGCTCACTGTCCAGTGACTGATAAAACTCATCGTTGATCAGGATGTGGTCGACGCCGTAGACGTGACGGTCCAGCGTCAGATAATCCTGAAATTCGAAGAAGTTGTTGCTGTAGATAACCGAGATCGGGTTTTCCTGACCATCAACCACGCCCGTGGCCAAGGCCGTCGGAACTTCACCCCAAGCGATACCTTGCGGCTCGGCGCCCAGACCACGCACCATTTCCAGGTACAGCGGAATGGTCTGTACGCGGAACTTCAAACCCGCCATATCAGCCGGTTCAGCGATCGGACGCACCGAGTTGGTGAAGTTACGGAAGCCGGTCTCGCCATACGCCAGGGTGCGCAGGCCAGTCTCTTCCAGACAGTGCGCCGCCAACGCATCACCGAATTCACCATCCATCACTTCCCAGGCCAGAGGCGCGTTCGGGAAGGTGTAGGGAATGTCGGTAACCGCCGCTGCCGGGCAGAAGTTGGCGTAAGCGCCAGAGACCATAACAACAGTGATGCTGCCGTCCTGTGCGCCTTCGATCAGTTCGGTTTCACCACCCAGAGAACCGGCCGGATACAGCTCAACGCTGATATCGGTTTCCGCTTCCACCAGGTTTTTAAACACCTGGCTGGCCGCACCCTTCTTGGATTGCGTCCATTCGGCGGGGTCTACGTGAGCAAAACGAATAGTCTCGGCCGAAACAGCGCCGATGGTTGTCAGTGCGATGGCCGCAACAGCAGCCTGGGCAGAAATGCGGGTCATTGTTGTTGTCCTCTTATTGTATGTGATTCGACATTTCGCGATGCGAACGCTAGACAGTTTTGCAGCTCAATTCAATAACATTCCACGTTTTTAAAAATGAGGGATGTTTTAAATCGACCGTGCAGCCTTCTGGTTTTAACATCTTGTTACGCTAGACTGCCGAGCCTCGACGCCCACTTTGAGCGCCGTTAAAGACCCAGCGGAGCCACCATGTTTGCTGTTTTACCGATCATCAGTCCGATCTTTCTTGTCATCGGCATCGGCTTTTTCGCCGTCAAAACCGAGCTGCTGCCAAAGAATGCCGTTCCTGGTATGGGACGCTTTGTTCTCTACTTCTGCCTGCCGGCACTGATTTTCTCGACGCTGGCGCACACGCCCATCCGGCAAGTGATCGAACCGCTTTATCTGCTGGCTTATGGCGGTGGTTCGCTGCTGGCGTTTGTCTTGGTGTTTGGTCTCAGCCGCCTGTTTGGCAGCCAGACCAGCGCGGCGACGCTGAATGCTTTGGGCAGCGCCATCTGCAACTCGGCCTTTATCGGTTATCCCGTCTTGCTGCAGGTGTTTGGTACGCTGCCAGCGGCCGCCTTCACCATGACGCTGCTGGTGGAAAATCTGCTGATCATGCCGCTGACGCTGATGATTCTGGAGCTGAACCGGGCGCTGGCCGAGGGCGGTTCGACGCGCCAGGTGCTGATCAACTTTGTGCGCCGGTTGTTCACCCAACCCATTCTGCTTGGCATTCTCGCCGGGCTCTTGTTCAGTCTGACCGGCTGGACGCTGCCGGGCGTGATCGATCGCAGCCTGGAATTTCTTGCCGAGGCCGCCGCCGGTGTGGCGCTCTTTGTGATTGGTGGCTCGCTGGTCGGCACTCAGATCAAAGGCGATCGCCGCGCCATTGCTGTTATTACGCTGGCCAAGCTGGTACTGCACCCGGCGCTGGTCGCTTTAATGGTGTGGTGGTTGCCGCCTTTCGATGCGCAGCTGCAAACCATCGCCATTCTGGCGGCGGCCATGCCGATGCTGTCGATCTATCCGGTGCTGGCCGGCCACTATCTGGATGGCAGTCGTTATGCGGCGACCTTAGTGGTGGCGACGCTGAGTTCTTTCCTGTCGCTGACCGTGGTGCTGTGGCTGCTGTTTTAGCGCCGCTGTTTTAATCGGTAAGGTTGTGGTTACCTTGCTGGCTTGGGTATCTTGGCGCTTTCCCGTTGACGGCAGCCGACCATGATCGATTTTCGCGACAAGCTCTCCCAGGAACGACCCTTTCTGCAGGGCAACCAACAGCCGGGTATCGAGCATCAGGGCGTTGCGACCAAAGGCATTGCGCTGTTTGAAGTGGCGTTGGAAAGCGATCGCGGTCGCATTATTCAATCGGCAGCAGTGCGACGGCTGCAACAGAAGACCCAGGTATTTCCGCTGGAGCGCAATGCAGCGGTGCGTTCGCGCTTAACGCATTCGCTCGAAGTGCAGCAAAACGGTCGCTTTCTGGTGCGCACTGTTTTCGATCTGCTGGGCAGCGACGCCGAGCAATACGGTCTGGCCGGTCTGGAACGTGCTCTGGAAAGCCTGACCGAAATGGCCTGCCTGATGCACGACATCGGCAACCCGCCCTTCGGTCATTTTGGTGAGGCGGCGATCTCCGACTGGTTCTCGCGCAACCTCGAGGCAGTACCGATTTTCAAGCTCGAAGCGGGCGAAGCCAAATCGCTGATCACCGAGCTGAGTTCCTTTGAAGGCAACGCCCAGGCGATTCGACTGGTCAGCAATCTGCTCAAGCTCAACCTGACCTACAGCCAGGCCGCCTGCATTTTGAAGTACACCCGCCGCGCTACCGACGAACGTCCGGAGATCGGTGATCCGCTGTCGTACCTGAAGAAGAAACCCGGCTATTACCTGTCCGAGCAGCCCTATATCGAGGACCTGCAACAGGCGCTGAATCTGGAACCGGGTCATCGCTATCCGCTGGCTTATCTGATGGAAGCCGCCGATGACATTGCTTACTGTCTGGCCGATATCGAAGATGGCGTCGACAAAGGCATTCTCAGTTATCGTCAGGTGGCCGACCAACTGCTCGACGCCTTTGGTGAGCGCTTACCCACCGACTTCCGCCAGCCGGCGTTTAACAACAAATCCTTCCGCAACCTGATCGACTACGCCGTCCAGCGCGCCGATGACGAAGACATCAACAAAGACCACCAGTTCTTTTTATGGCTGCGCGTGCAGCTGATTCATCCGCTGGTCAAACACGCGGCCCAGGCCTTTGTCGATAACATCGAGGCGGTCTATCACGGCAATCTGAACCGGGCGCTGCTGGAAGACGATTCGCCTTGTCATGCGGTGATCGAAACCTTCAAAACGGTGGCGGCGAAATCGATTTTCTCGGTGCCGGAAGTGGAAACGCTGGAGCTGCAGGGTTACACCATCATCAACGGTCTGCTCGATCACTACCGGCCGCTGTTGATGTTGCCAATGGCCGATTTCGACCGGCTCTGTAACGGCGAGCGCAAAGGTCTGCTGGTTGAATCGCTGCTGTTTAAACGACTGCCCAACAAACACGTGGCCGCCTATCACCAACTGCGCCAGCATCCACAAACCGAAACGGAACTCTGGGAAGCCTACTGCCGTTGCCGGCTGCTACAAGACATGGTCAGCGGCATGACCGATCAGTTCGCGCTGGAGGAATATCAGACCTTATCGGCGCTCTAGGTCGTTTGGTTAAAGTCGTGTGACCGAAAATGCTGTGCTAACATTTCGGCGTGTTTTGAATCACTGAGGCCCCGACGCCCATGAACTAAGCCTGCTCATCTTCGCTCTCGTCCGGTGACACCACCGGTATCTTGTGTGATGACAGGTCGCGTCGGTTTCGCTCTACCTTTATATCTCCTTACTGTGCTGCTGGTCCGCGATCTGTCGCTTTTGACAGGAATCGCTTATGCCTACGCCATCCACTCCCGGTCACTTCGACCACCTCTCCGTCAGCTTTGACGACAGCGTTTTATTTGCCGACCTGTCTGCCAGCCTGCAACCGGGTCTGACCGGTCTGGTCGGCCGCAACGGTCAGGGCAAGTCGGTGCTGATGTCCATTCTCGCCGGTGAACGTTCGCCCTCCAGCGGCTCGGTTAGCTGGCAGGTTCCGACCCTCTGGCTGCGACAACTTGACCGACTTAACGGACCGCGTCTGGTTGATGCGCTCGGTGTCGGCGAGCTGTTCGATACCTTCGCCCGCGTCGAAGCCGGCCAAGGCAGCCCGGAGGATCTCGACCGACTCGCCGAGCGCTGGCACGAACCCGCCGACTGGCGCGCTCAACTCGATCGCGCCGGTCTCGACCATTCGCTGGAGGCTCGGGTTGATGAACTCAGCGGCGGTGAGCGTACCCGACTGGCGCTGTGCCGCGCTCTGCTGCGACCGGATCATTACCTGCTGCTCGATGAACCGACCAACCATCTGGACAGCGCCGGTCGCGCCTGGCTGCTGGAAGCGTTACAGCAGCATCCCGGAGGTGCGCTGATCGCCAGCCACGACCGCAGCCTGCTGCGCCAGGTGAGCCACATTCTCGAACTGACGGGCTTGGGTCTCGCCGAATACGGCGGCAACTACGATCACTACCGCGCTCAGACCGATGCTCAGCGCGCCGCCGCTGAAGCCCGAGCCGATCGACTGGCCAGCGAACAGCAACGCCTGCAACGTGCCCAGCAGGCCGAACTGCAAAAGGCCGCGCAGCGACGCCGCAGTGGTGAGCAGCAGCGCAAGTCCGGCAGCCAGAGTACGCTCTTGCTCGACGCTCGGAAGAACCGCGCCGAAGCCAGTCTGGGATCGCTGAAGCGACGCCAAGGCGAACGCCGCGAGCACCTCAGCGAGCAATTAAAAGACGCCAAGGCCGAGGTTGAACAGATCAAGGCGCAGCGGGTCAGCCTGCAAACGGCCGCCAGCGATGGACGGTTGCGCTTGCATCTTAACGAGCTGCGTCTGCCCTTTGGCTCGGATGAGGCCATAACGCTGAGCGTATTCGGCGGCGAGCGCTGGCATCTGGACGGCGCCAATGGCAGCGGCAAATCGACGCTGCTGAAAATCATTGCCGGTCTGTTGGAGCCCGCTTCAGGGCAGTGTGAGTGCCATGGTCAGGTGCGCTATCTGGATCAACACTTTTCGCTGCTCGACCCCGAGCAATCGGCCACCGCAAATCTGCGCCGACTGCATCCGCAACGCAGCGAAAGCGATCTGCGCACCCTGCTCGCCGGCATGCGTTTGCGGCGCGATGATGCGCTGCGTCCAGTCGCCCAGCTCAGCGGCGGCGAGCGTTTAAAAGTAGCGTTGTTAGCGGTGACCGCCGGCGAACAGTCCGCCGATCTGCTGCTGCTCGATGAACCCGACAACCATCTGGATCTGGATTCGCGTCTGCTGCTGGAGCAAGCGCTGGCGGATTATCCGGGCACCTTGATGGTGGTATCGCACGACCCGGACTTTATTGCCGCGTTGCAGCTCGATCATCAGCTGCGGCTTAAGGAAGCTCGGCAGCAGCCAGCGGCCGACTGAGTTCTCTGAGCATGGATAAAAACAGTTGCTGGGTCGGCGTCGGTCGCCAGTCGGTGCGGGTGGTGATGCCGATGGGACGCTCGGTCAACGGCAGTTGGGTATCGAGCACGCTGAGAATGCCTTCCTGAATTTCGTGCTGCACCTGGTGCGAGGAAATAAAGGTGAGGCGATCGGAATCGGTGAGCAGCTCGCGAATGACAATCTGCGAGCTGCATTCCACAACGCCGCGTAACACCGATGGGTCCTGATCGGCCACCACCTGATCGAACAGGCGGCGCGCTGGCGTGCCCGGCCGCGGCACCACCCAGCCATAGCCGTGCAGATCGTCGAGCGTCAGACCACGGCGACCGCTCAGCGGATGACCCGAACGCGCCACCACTGAAATGGAGGTGATAAACAACTGTTCCTGCGCAATGTCCGGACTCGGCGCCGGATCGCGCAAGGCGCCGATTAACATGTCCAGCTCACCATGCAGCAGGCGGCCGAGCAGATCGTCGTAGGCGCCTTCGATCACCCCGACACTGACGTCCGGCTTGAACTGCGCCATCTGGTTGATGGTCGCCGGCACCACATAGGTCCGCGCCAGCGGCATGCAGCCCAGTTGAATGCTGCCCGAATCGGCACCGGCCAGTTCATGCAATTCCTCGATGCCCTGATCGACTTCCTTGATCGCCAGCCGCGCTGCCCGGGCCAGTCGCAACGCCGCCCGGGTCAGACTGATGCCGACGCTGGTTTTCTCAAACAGCCAGGTGTTGAGCAGTGCTTCCAACTCCCCGGCCGAACGGTACAGCGCCGGCTGGGAGATGCCGATCTGACGGGCAGCAATGGAATAGCTGGTGGCGTTCTGCAACGCCAGCAGCGCGCGTAGATGGGCATTGGTGATCAGCGTATAGAGTGGGTGACTCGAATGACGTTCAACCCGGTCTTTGCGCTCGCCGATGCGCACTGCATCGCGCAGGCCGGCGCGCAAAAAGGCGATGCAGCGATTGACCCGGGTTGCGAACAGCTCGCCCGCGTCGGTGAGGAACATGCCGTTATGGCGACGCAGAAACAGGGTCGTTCCCAGCTTGGACTCCAGCTTCCCGATCGCCTGGGTCACCGCCGACTGCGACAGAAAGATCTGGGTGGCCGCGGCACTGATGCTGCCGCTGGCCGCCACCTCACTGAAGGCTCTCAAATGGCGCAGATTGGGCAGGTGTTCGAACATTGCAACCTCTGCAAAACGGACAGGCTCCCCACGCGAAGCGGTCTGCGAGCCTGCCCCAAAACGGAACAAAAACTGACTTTATAACAGAAACTAATACCTTCTAAAGGAAAACTAAATGGCTGATTGCCTTGCCTTCGACAATACTGAAGAATCGGAACTGCAGGCGCTGGCAACTAAAGACAAGGCAGTAGCTGTGTTGGCCTGATCCGGATCGGAGTAGATCGATAAGACAGCAAGGATGATTGTCAGCCGAACCGGCCGTCCGTCGCAGTCGTCTTTTTCGTTAACAGCGCATTCGAAGCACTGTAGGAGCTTGCTCCTATAACAAGAACAATGAGGTAACTGACAATGCTGAAGTTTGTTAAGCACACCACCCTCATCGGCCTGCTGGCCGCTTCCGCCGTCTCTGCCCAGGCCGCGGATGTCACCCTGCGCGTCGGTCACTTGTGGCCGTCTGTTGCAGGCCCACACGTTGATCTGATGCAGGTTTGGGCGGATACCGTCGAAGCACAGTCCAACGGCCGTATTGAAGTCGAAGTCTACCCGGGCGGCGCCCTGGCAGCACCGCCGGCTCAGTACGATGCAGTGACCAACCGTATTATGGACGTCACCGCTACCGTTCAGGGCTACACCGCCAACCGTTTCCCGCTGACTCAAGTCGTTGAGCTGCCGGGTGTGGTCGACAGCGGTGAGCAAGGCGCTTGCGTCGTGCAAAGCCTGTTGGAAGAAGGTCTGATCGCCGACGAGTACGCCGATACTCACCCGATCTTCCTGTTCACTCACGGTCCGGGTGGCTTCCACATCAACGGCACCACCATTCGTGAGCCGAGCGATCTGGAAGGTCTGCGCATCCGTCGTCCGACCACCGTGGTCGCCAACATTCTGCGTGAACTGGGTGCTCAGCCGGTCGGTATGGCGGCACCGGAATCCTACACCTCCATGCAGCGTGGCGTGATCGACGGTGTGGCTCTGCCGTGGGAAGGCGCTTTGTCTTTCCGTCTGAACGAGCTGGCCGACACTCACACTGAAATCGGTGGTCTGTACACCCTGTCGTTCGTGGTCACCATGAACAAGGATGTGTACAACAACCTGTCGGCTGAAAACAAAGCCGTGATCGATGCTGTATCGGGTATGGATTGGGCGACTAAAGCCGGTCAGGTGTTTGATGACCTCGACGTCCGTGGTCGTGCGCAAGCGGTCGAGATGGGTGATGAAATCATCCAGATCGAAGGCGGCACTTCCAACCCGGCCTGGGCTCCGGCCATCGAAGCCGGTCGTAAGGCCTACCTGGACGACCTGGAATCCCGTGGTCTGCCGGCACGCGCTACCTATGAGCGTGCGTTGGAACTGGCTGGCGGCGACTGCGCCATCTAACCAGCTCGACGTTGCAAGGGGCGGCTACGGCCGCCCCTTTACCATCGTCTTCTCGTGCTGATCGGAGATCTCCCGTGCGAACCCTGATTGACTGGATACGACATTCCGCCTACGGCCTGAACCTGGCTGCCGGCGTCATCCTGATCGCGACCATGGTGGTCGTGCTCGCTGAAATTTTACTGCGTTCCCTGTTCGGCCTGACCGGTGGCCGTGTGGATCTGACCTTTACCGGCAGCTTTGAACTGGTGCGCTGGGGCATGTTGTTGTCGCTGGCGTATTGCATGCCTTATACCCTGCCGCGCGCCCAGGTGGTGGTCGATTTGTTTACCGACAACCTCCCAGAATGGATGAAAGAGCGGCTCAAGGGTTTCTACACCCTGCTGTTCGGTGTGTTCGGATTATTAATGGTCTGGCTGATGATCAAGTCCGGCCAGGGTGCCGCCATGAATGGCGAAACCTCACAAGATTTGCTGATTCCGATGCAATACATCTATTACCTGGCATCCATCGGCATGCTGATGCTCGGCCTGCGTGGCTTTGCCTTGGCGTATGAAGAATTCTTTTTGACCGACGGGAGTGAGTCATGAGTTCTGAAATCATCGGCTTCCTCTGCGTCGCTGGCATGTTCGGCCTGATCGCGCTGCGCATGCCCATCGCCCTGGCTATGGGCGTCACCGGCTTTGTCGGCTTCGGCTGGATCATTGCTTTTAAACCGGCGATTTCCATTCTGGAAAACGGTACTTTTGAAACCATTTCCTCCTACGACTTCAGTCCCATTCCGATGTTTATTCTGATGGGTGTATTCGCCTCCAAAGCGCGGATGTCGGCGGAACTGTTCCACGGCGCCAAGACCTTATTCGGTGCCTGGCGCGGCGGTATGGCGTTGGCGGCAGTGACCTCTTGCGGTGTGTTTTCCGCCATCTCCGGCTCCTCGTTAGCGACAGCGGCGTCCATGTCCAAGGTGGCGCTGCCGGAAATGAAGAAGAACGGCTACGCCGCCTCGCTGGCCACCGGCACGCTGGCCGCTGGCGGTACGCTGGGCATCATGATTCCGCCGTCACTGGCGTTGCTGTTGTACGGTCTGATGACTGAGCAATCGGTCGGTGACATGTTTATCGCCGGCATCCTGCCCGGTCTGCTTGGTTTGGCGCTGTACATGGTCGCCATCGCCGTGACCGTTGCCCTGAAACCCGAACTGGCGACACCCGGTGAAGCCACTAATTTGCGCGAAAAACTGGCCGGCCTGAAAGGTCTGATTCCCTTCGGCGCCATCTTCGCGCTGATCATCGGCGGTATTTACGGCGGTATTTTCACGCCCACAGAAGCGGCCTCTGTCGGCGCCGCCGGTGCACTGATCATCGCCCTGTTCCGCGGTATGACCTGGAAAGATTTTGTCGATGCGATTCAGGAAACGCTGATCATGTCGACGATGATCTTCTTTATGGTCATCGGCGCCGAAGTGTTCGGTTACTTCCTGCAGGTGTCGCGTATTTCCCAGACGCTGATCGAGATCGTCACTCATCTCGACCTATCACCCTTCATGATTCTGCTCGCCATCCTGGCGCTCTATGTGGTGCTGGGCATGGTGATGGATTCGATTGCCATGCTGCTGCTGACGGTGCCGATTGTGTATCCGCTGGCAATGCAGGCCGGTTTCGACCCGATCTGGTTCGGCATCGTTACCGTGATCACCGTGGAGCTGGGGCTGATTACGCCGCCCATCGGCATGAACGTTTTCGTCATCAAATCGGTGTCGGAAGACGTGCGCATTACCGAAATTTTCAAAGGCGTAGTGCCCTTCGTACTGTCCGACATCGTGCGGCTGGCGCTGCTGATCGCCTTCCCGGTACTGGCACTGGGGCTGATCTAGCCCAAGGTCCGGCCTGGCGCCGGCCAGACATTCCCGCTTGCAAACCGGCGGCCGGGTGACCTGCAACCGCCTTACCCCGACCGCCCCGTCTCAACAGAGGAGCATTTGCCATGAGTGTTGTCGTACAAAACATTGAGCGTGCCGATCAGGCCATCATCGACGGACTGGCCGAATGTGGCGTCGCCACTGTGCATGAAGCCCAGGGTCGCAAAGGCCTGCTGGCCGATTACATGAAACCCATTTTCAAGGGCAAGATGCTGGCCGCGTCGGCGGTAACCATCTCCGCGCCACCGGCCGACAACTGGATGGTGCACGTCGCCATCGAGCAGGTAAAAGCCGGCGATATTCTGGTGCTGGCACCGACCTCTCCTTCTAACGCCGGCTACTTCGGCGACCTGCTGGCGACTTCCATGCAGGCGCGTGGTGGCGTTGGTTTGATCATCGATGCCGGCGTTCGCGATACCAAAGACCTGACCGAGATGGATTTCCCGGTCTGGTCCAAGGCCGTCTTTGCCCAAGGCACCGTTAAAGAGACGCTGGGTTCAGTGAACGTACCGATTGTCTGCGCAGGTGAGCTGGTTAACCCGGGCGACATCATCGTGGCCGACGACGATGGTGTTTGCGTGGTGCGTCGCGAGGAAGCCGCCGAAGTACTGGAAAAATCCCGCGAGCGCATGGCCAAAGAGGAAGAGAAACGCGTCCGTCTGGCCAATGGCGAACTGGGCCTGGATATCTACGACATGCGCCCGCGCCTGAAAGAGAAAGGACTGAAATATGTCTAAGTCTGCGCCTTGCATGTGGATGCGCGGCGGCAGCTCCAAGGGCGGCTACTTCCTAGCGGACGACCTGCCCTCAGACACCGCCGAACGCGATGCTTTCCTGCTGAAAATCATGGGCTCGCCCGACCCGCGTCAGATTGATGGCATGGGCGGCGCCGATCCGCTGACCTCGAAGATTGCCGTGGTCAGCAAGTCCGATAAGCCCGACGTCGATGTCGAGTATCTGTTTCTGTACGTGCTGATCGATGAAGCCATCGTCACCGACGCCCAGAACTGCGGCAATATGCTCGCCGGCGTTGGCCCGTTTGCGCTGGAGCGCGGTCTGGTAGAAGCCAAAAATGATGTCACCCCAGTGCGCATCTTTATGGCCAACACCGGCCAGGTGGCGGTGGCTAATATTCAGACACCCAACGGCCAGGTGAGCTACGACGGCGACGCCCGCATCGACGGTGTACCGGGCACTTCGGCGCCGGTGCTGATCACCTTTAAAGACACCGCCGGCTCCAGTTGCGGCGCTCTTCTGCCAACCGGCAACGCCTACGACACCATCGAAGGCACGCGCGTGACCTGCATCGATAACGGCATGCCAACGGTGTTGCTGCGCGCCCGCGATTTCGGCATCAGCGGTACCGAAACGCGCGAGGAAATGGACGCCAATGACGAGCTTAAAGCGCGGCTGGAGAAAATCCGTCTACAGGCGGGCTACCTGATGAATCTGGGTGATGTCACCGAAAAGACCGTGCCCAAGATGAGTCTGGTCAGCGCACCGACCAATGGCGGCGTGATTTCCACGCGCACCTTTATTCCGCATCGCTGCCACGCCTCCATCGGCGTTTTAGGCGCGGTGTCGGTGGCAACCGCCTGCGCCATTGAAGGCTCAGTCGCACACGAAGTTGCCCAGATCAGCGGCGACGATATGGCGATTGAACACCCCAGTGGCGAAACCACGGTGGTACTGAAACGTGACGACCAGGGCAATGTCGAAAGCGCCGCCATTTTGCGCACTGCGCGCAAATTGATGGACGGCACCGTGTTCGCCTAAACGGTGCAACGAACTGAGGTCAGGTTGGCCATCACTCATTAGGGGAAGTCCGAGGCATGGATGCCGAGGCCTAGGCTCCAGGGACGGATTTACGCCGACCCCTAATGGGTGATGGCCGGCCGGGCCGGACCCACAGCATTGATACAGCAATCGGCAACTTGTCCGGTTAGGAGCAAAAACATGCCTATTAGTGAAGGCTATCTGCCGTTTCACCCCAACCCGAAAAAACCCGACTACCAACCACCGGCTGGCGCCGTCGACGCGCATTGCCATGTGTTTGGACCGGAAGACAAATTCCCCTACGCGCCGGAACGCAAATACACGCCTTGCGATGCGGGCAAAGAACAATTATTCGCACTGCGCGATCACCTCGGTTTCAGCCGCAACGTCATCGTCCAGGCGTCTTGCCACGGCAAGAACAACGACGCCCTGGTCGACGCGCTGAACAGCGCCGGCGAGCTGGCGCGCGGCGTGGCTTTTGTCGGCAAGGAAGTCACCACCGAAGAATTGCAGAAGATGGACGCCGCCGGCGTACGGGCCGTGCGTTTCAACTTCGTCAAACGGCTGGTCGACGACACGCCCTGGGAAAACTTCCTGGAGATCTATGAAAAGATCAAACCACTCGGCTGGCACATCGTTGTCTACTTCGAAGCGCCCGATCTGGAAGGTCTGAAGCCGCTGTTAGCCAAGTTCGATACAACTATTGTGGTTGACCATATGGGCCGTCCCGACGTCAGCGAAGGCATCGATGGCGCTGGTTTTCAGTCCTTTATCCAACTGTTGGAAGACAACCCCAACATCTGGACCAAGGTCAGCTGCCCGGAACGCCTGACCATCGACGGCCCCGAGTACGACGACGTCGTGCCCTTCGCGCGTACCCTGGTCGAACGCTTCCCGGATCGCGTCTTGTGGGGCACTGACTGGCCGCACCCGAACATGAAATCGCATGTGCCGGACGACGGCGTGCTGGTCGATGTGATTCCGCGCATCGCCACCACCGAGGAAGCGCGCCAGAAGCTGTTAATCGACAACCCGATGCGCCTCTACTGGGAGCGCTGAGAGGACGCCACCATGAGCAGCCGCGATCTGACACTGGCCTTTATCGGCTTCGGCGAAGCCGCGGAAGCTTTCGCCAGCAGCCTGGACCGCAGCACCTTGGCAGAGGTTCGCGCCTTCGATATCCAGGCGAATCGCGAAATCGACGACCGTCTGCGAGGCTGTGACGTGATCGGGTGCGCCAGCCTGGCCGAAGCCTTGGACGGTGCTGACCTGGTCATTTCCGTGGTCACCGCCGACCAGGCTCATGCTGTCGCCGTCGAAGCCGCGCCGCTGCTTAGCTCCGAAGCGCTGTTTTTCGACTGCAACTCCTGCGCGCCCCAGACCAAGCAACGCTCGGCCGCCGCCATTAGCAAGGGCGGCGGTCGCTATGTCGATGTGGCGGTAATGGCCCCGGTGCTGCCGGCG
Source organism: Saccharospirillum sp. HFRX-2 (assembly GCF_043196805.1). NCBI lineage: Bacteria > Pseudomonadati > Pseudomonadota > Gammaproteobacteria > Oceanospirillales > Saccharospirillaceae > Saccharospirillum > Saccharospirillum sp. HFRX-2. The sequence goes on along the minus strand of NZ_JBEBMU010000001.1, from coordinate 536,291 downwards.
CGCAACCGCACGCCGCTCTTGGTCAGCGGCGAGCACAGCTTTGCGGCGCTGGACGCCTTGAACCGCCTGAATATGAACGCCACCGAACAAGCCGGCCCGGTCGGTAAAGCCTCGTCGGTGAAGATGGTGCGTTCAATCATGGTCAAAGGCCTGGAAGCACTGACCGCTGAATGCGTGCTGGCCGGTCGTCTGGCCGGCGTCGAGGACAAAGTGCTGGCGTCGCTGAACCAATCTCACCCCGGTTTCGACTGGGCGCAGCGCAGCGCTTACAACCTGGAACGAATGCTTAACCACGGTGGCCGACGCGCCGCCGAGATGACCGAAGTCTGTCATTTTCTCAATGAACTGGGCATGGCCGAACCGCTGTCCGAACGGACGGTCAGTTGGCAACGCCGGCTGGGTGAACTGAACCTGGCTGAGGCGGCGAACGACGATGTAGCAGTCACCGCCGATGCCCTGATTTCCGCCTTGAAACTCCAACCCTTAACGGAGGATTGATATGAAACTCTGTGTAGCCGGTGCCGCTGGCGCCTTCGGCATGAAACATCTGGACGCCCTGAGCAAGATCGACGGCGTTGAAGTTCACTCCATTGTTGGCCGTGATCAGGACGGCGTAGCTGAGTTCGCCAAAGAACGCGGCATCGACAACTACTACACCGACCTGGCCGACGCTTTGAAAGACGACGCCGTCGATGCGGTTATTCTCGCCACCCCGACCCAGGTGCACGCCAGCCAGGCGATTCAATGCCTGAAAGCCGGCAAGCACGTCATGGTGGAAATCCCCATGGCCGACAACATCGAAGACGCGCGCGAACTGGTCAAGGTGCAGCAGGAAACCGGCCTGGTCGCCATGGCCGGTCACACCCGTCGCTTCAACCCCAGCCACCAGTGGATTCACAACAAGATCCAGGCCGGCGAGCTGAAGATTCAACAGATGGATGTGCAGACCTACTTCTTTCGTCGCTCCAACAAGAACGCTCTGGGCAAACCGCGTTCCTGGACCGACCATCTACTGTGGCACCACGCCTGCCACACCGTCGATTTGTTCCAGTACCAGACCGGCGAAAAAGCCAAGCAGGTGCAGGCGATGGAAGGCCCGACCCATCCGGAACTGGGCATCGCCATGGACATGAGCATCGGCATGAAAGTGCCTTCCGGCGCGCTGTGCACCCTGTCGCTGTCGTTCAACAACGATGGTCCGTTCGGCACCTTCTTCCGCTACATCTGCGATAACGGCACCTACATCGCCCGTTACGACGATCTGGTGGACGGCAACGAAAACCCCATCGATGTATCGAAGGTCGACGTTTCCATGAATGGTATTGAGCTGCAGGATCGTGAATTCATCGGCGCCATCCGTGACGGCCGCGAACCGAACTCCAGCGTGGCCCAGTGCCTGCCGGCGATGGAAAGCCTGCACGAAATGGAACAGTTGCTGATTGCGCAGCGCTGAAGCCGACGGCCGGTCCGGTCCGTCCCGGATCGGCCGAATGTGAACTAATTCACGTTGTAGCACCCGGGAAGCTCTGCTACTTTTTATTAGCAATCAATGATGTTGGGCCAGTCGATTGAGTGACTGGATCCGGAGGACGGGCATGGACACATCGAGAGGCGTCAAGCGGCTGAATGATATGCCCGTCAGCCTCGTTCAGGACGCCCAGGATAATCCTTGCCCGGTACTGCTGCTCGACGCCGACGGCACTCTGATCGATGCCAACGCCGGCAGTTGGCTGGTGCAGTATCAGTGGGGTGTCAGTCCCGGCGAGCGCCTCACCGATCCCTGGTTAAGCACCGCTCTCAACGCCTTGAACAGCGGTGAAACGCAGGAAACAACGCTCTCCGCCGGCATGGTCAGCATCGCCTTATTGTTCCTGCCTCTGCCCGCCTCCAATCAAGTCAGCGTCATTGGTATCGACGTCACCTCTCGCCGTCAGAGCGAAGAAAAAATAGAGCTTAATGCCCGGGTGTTCGAATCGGCGCTGGAAGGCATTTTGATCATGGACCCGGATCTTCGGGTCATCGATGTAAACCCCGCCTATACGCAGATTACCGGCTACCAACCGGGCGAAGTGCTCGGTGAGACCGCCACCTTTCATGCCGAGGAAGAAGAAAACCCTGAATTTATGGCCTCGGTCGGTCAGTCCTTAATGGCCAAAGGCAGCTGGCAGGGAGAATTGTGGGGTCAGCGTCGCGATGGCAGCCGCTACGCACTGTGGCTGTCCATCACCGAAGTGCGCGCCGAAGACAGCAGTCTCAGTCAGTACATCGCGGTGCTGACCGACGTGACCCGGCAAAAAGAAGCCGAAGAGCAGCTGTTTCAGATGGCGCATTACGATCAGTTAACCGGCCTGTCCAATCGTCGCTTGTTTGATGATCGTCTGTCTCAGGCCATGTCGTCGGCCGATCGCAGCGGCGAAAACATCGGTTTGATGTTGATCGACCTGGACGGTTTTAAGTTGGTTAACGACCACCTTGGCCATCGTTCCGGTGATGAAATGCTGCGCATCGTCGCCGACCGCATTGTCGCCTGCGTGCGCGAAAGCGATACCGTCGCACGCATGGGTGGCGATGAGTTTCTGCTGCTGTTGCGTCACCTCGATCACCTCGACAGCGCCAACCAGATCGCCGAGCAAATTCTCGCGCGCATCGCCGAACCGGTCACGCTGGAAGATCAGGAATTCTTTCTCACCGCCAGCATCGGCATCAGCGATTATCAACGCGGCCAGAGCAGTGAAAAACTGCTGCGTCTGCTCGACAGCGCCATGTACGCCGCCAAAGCCAACGGCAAAAACGGCTATCAGCGGGTCTCAGAAAGTCTGGTCGAACATATGGGCGAACGTCTGACCCGTCAGGCCAAGTTGCGTCGGGCCATCGAAGACGGCGAAATCGTCAATCGTTATCAAGGCATCGTTGATCTGCAGACCGGCCGCATCAGCGGACTTGAAGTACTGGCACGCTGGGATTCACCCAGTGAAGGTCTGCTCGGACCCGGCACCTTTATCGACATCGCCGAAGAGTCCGGGCTGATCCGACCCCTGGGCGAGCACGTATTACGCAGCGCCTGCCAACAAGGCGCCGCCTGGCGACAGGCAGGCATCCGTTTCGGCAAACTGAGTGTTAACGTCTCAGCGCAACAACTGCGCGACACCCAGTTCGTCAGCCGGGTGCAGAACATCCTAAAGGAAACCGGTTTCCCGGCCGATGGATTGGACTTGGAACTGAGTGAAGCCGTCTGGATAGAAGGACGCGAAGACGTTATCGATCATCTCAATCGCTTACGCGAACTGGGCATCACCGTATCGATTGACGACTTCGGCACCAAGTACGCCTCTTTGGCTTACCTGAAACACTTGCCGGTTGATCGCCTGAAAATTGACAAGAGTTTCATCGATGACATTGCGACCGATCCGGTCACCAGTGCCATCGTGGGTTCTATCATGTCCATGGCCGATGCCATTGGTTTGTCCGTCGTCGCGGAAGGCGTTGAGCGTCAAGAACAACTGATGCAACTGCAAACCTATGGCTGCCGCTTTATCCAGGGTTTCTTGTTTTGTCGCCCCGAACCAGCCAGTGCGATTGCTGAGTTGGCGGCGCGCGACACTTTGCTCGTCGATCCTGAAGGAATAACGCCACTATGAACGACGTCCTGACATTCAGTATTCAACCGGACTGGCATGAAATCGCGCGCATCAACGATCAGACGCAGGAATTTCTGCGTCAGACCAACCTGCCGGAAACCGCCATCGACACCTACACCATGGTCATCTGTGAACTGCTGGAAAACAGCATCAAATATGGCAGCGAAGGCGAAACCATCGAAGTGAGCGTGACCATCACCGAGGCGGACATCAGCATTCAGGTCGACAACGCCATCAACAGTAATAACCGACCCCACCTGGCCGAACTGGATCGTACCCTGCAATGGATTCGTGGCGTTCAGGACCCTTACCAGGCGTACCTGGAACGCATCCGGGAAATTTCCCGTGAACCACTGAATATGGCACGCAGCTGTCTGGGGCTGGTCCGCATTGCCTACGAAGGCCGCGCCAATATCGATTTTATTTTGGATGATAACGACCGACTGAGCGTTTCTGCCCTGGCGCCACTCAACCGCGCTCCGCTCAACCGCCAACCGGAGGTTCCACTATGAGTACTATGGACGCTGTTTTCGACGATGGCACTTTGAAGATTTCACGCATCATTGAAGATCAGACTCTGACCCTGGAATTGATGGGCAAGTGCATTATCCGCGATGCTAACGATACGCTGATGCCGATCTTCGCCACCGCCATGGAAGCAAGCGCTGACAGCGGCCTCCGGCTGGTGCTGGATTTTCGCCAGGTGACCTATATGAATTCGTCGTCCTTCGCGCCGGTGATCAAGGTGTTGGAAAAAGCCCGTCTGGGCCAGCAGGCGCTGACCATTTGCTATGACAACCAGCAAAAATGGCAAACTGTTTCGTTTTCCGCGATGACCATTTTTAAAACCCCGGACGAGCGTATTCGCATCGACGGAGGCGCCGTCTGATGACCACGCCGCAAGCGGACAGTAGGGTTGATGACAGCCAAAAAACCACACTCAGTGGGCGGCTGTTGCGTGGCGACCACAGCTTCGAGGTGGCGATGCGCTACGCCTCCCAGTATTCGCTGTGGTTGCGCTTTGTCGATGACCAGCCGCCAGCGCCGCTCGGTGTTTATGATCACCTCACTCTGAATGCGGAAATCCTCACCATCGAAACCGGCCGCTGTGAACTGTTGGCACCGGAAATCGAGGGCGATGATTTTCGTCTGGTGGCGCTGGAGAACATTCACGATTTCAAAAAACTGCTGTTTGATGGCCGCATCGATGTGCTCGATAACACCGCCCGCAATTTGCCCTTGGTATTGGGTTACAAAGACAACATCGACCCGGCCTTTCGCGAACACGTCGCCGACATTGCCTACGACCTGAGTATCTATCACAACCTCTTCGACCGACTTGATGAGGAGTACGCCAATGAACCGCCCGAGGTCGCCGAACGCATTCAGGCCGGCATTCTGGCCAGTCTGGGTCCGCAACTGCACGAATGCATCGATCAGCATATTCAGCGTCTGGAAGGTTTGATCGCTGGCTTTGACGGCGAGCAGCACAGCCATCATGGCTATTATCTGCGCAAGCTGATCTGGGGTGATTTGTTGTGCGCTCCCTTTATTGCCCGCACCAACCTCAAACCACGCGGCTATATTGGCGATTCAGAAATGATGGCCATGTGTTATCGCAATACTTATGAAGGTGACTCCACCTTCGGCAAGTTATTGCACAAGCATCCGGTTTCCGCGCCGGGCGCTCAGGCGGTCCGCAACCGACGCGAAATTATTCCGCAATTGATTCGTGCGCAGTTGCCGCGCTGGCCCCAATACAGTGTCGAAGCACCGTTCAAGTTTTTGTCGGTTGCCTGTGGTCCGGCGCGCGAACTGGCGGATATTTATATCAACCCCGAAGACGCCGCGGGCATTCACGCTTCCTTGCTCGACCAGGACCCGGCCGCCCTGTTTGAAGCGGGTAAAACGGTGGAATCGATTGAAACGCGGCTCGATGGTAAGCTGTCGGTGGATTTTATCCGCGAGTCGGTGCGCACCCTGTTATCGACGCGTGAATTGAAAGCACGCTGGGGTGATTTCCATTTTATTTATTCGATGGGACTGTTCGATTATTTAACACCACCGGTGGCCAGTGCAGTATTACGAAAACTCTATGCATTGTTGCTGCCCGGTGGTGAAATGGCGATCGGCAACTTCCATGAAAGTAATCCGAGTCGCTACTATATGGATTACTGGCTAGACTGGCCCATTATCTACCGCACCGAAGACAGTTTTACGGCGCTGGCAGATGGCCTTGAGGGCGCGCAAACCTGGATCGAATTTGACGATACTGGCGTCCAAATGATGCTACGCATACGGAAACGGGAATCTTGAGCCGAGATTTAGAACAACAATACGGCCCGGACGTCGACGAAGCAGTTAAGCACACCGACTTCGATGCCTATCAAACCGAACTGGTCCATGGCTGGCTGCGTACTGTGGCTTTTCTGGCGACCGGTTTGGTGCCGTTGTTTTTCGTGCTCGACGTTATCCTGTTACCGCACGAACTGATTCCGCTCTTTGCGTTGTATCGCGGTTTATCGACCGCCTTGATTTTACTGCAATTTGTTATCCTCAGCCGCACCCAGCCCGGTCCGCTGTCTTATTTCCACGGTTATTTTGCCTCCTTCCAAATCGGCGGTTTTATCGCCCTGATGACGGTTCATCTGGGTGGTTTTGACAATGGTTATTACGTTGGTCTGATTCTGGTCATTATCGGCGTCAATCTGTTATTGCCCTGGCGCGGCAAACATACCGGTCTGAATACGCTGATTATTATCGGCATGTATCTGGGACTGAATTTCGCCCACCCGCAACCCTACGACGGCCGTCTGCTGGTCAATAACCTCTTCTTCCTGTGCAGCAGCGGTATTCTGGCGGTGTCGATCAACGAACTGCGTCACCGTCTGATCGCCAACGAATTTTCATTGCTGATCAAACTTAAAGAAGCGCGGGACTCGCTGTGGGGCGAAATGGAATTGGCGCAACGCATTCAGATGTCACTGCTGCCACGCCAACTGAACATCTCCGGCTACGACATTGCTGCCCTGATGGAACCGGCGCAGGAAGTCGGCGGCGATTATTACGAAGTGTTTGAGACCGAAACCGGTGCCCGCTATGTCGCCATTGGTGATGTCGCCGGCCACGGTCTGAACGCTGGTCTGATCATGATGATGGTGCAAACCAGCCTGATGACCTTGCTCAAGGCCGAACCCGATTGTTCACCGGTGCGGGCATTGGAAACCATCAATGCTGCGCTGCGCGAAAACGTCGGCCGGCTGGGTTCGGATCACTACATGACCATGACCATCCTCAAGCTGGGTGACGAAATCATCGAAATCGCCGGCCATCATCAGGATATTCTGGTGCACCGTTATTCCAGCAACAGCCTGGAAATTCAGCCGACCACCGGCACCTGGCTGGGCATCACCGATGACCTGCGCGGCCTGATCGATTCGCTGACGCTGACCATCGAACCTGGCGATACGCTGCTGCTGTTCACCGACGGTTTAACCGAAGCCGGTGAAGAGCACGGCGAAATGTTCGGTCAACAGAATCTGGAAAAACTGTTCCGGCAAGGCATCAGCGGCCAACCGGGAGACATTGCCCGCACCGTCCTGGATGGCGTCAAGGCATATCAGCAGGAGCAGGACGACGACATGACCGCTCTGGTGGTACGTCGGTGCCTGGAACACAGCGGCAAGGCGAGCGCCGGCCACGGCTCCCAGGCTTCGGTGGCGACCTTCCCTTCATCCCAAAAGGCCTGATATGGATTCGAGACGTAAGGACAGAACGCGGTTCATCTATCGTCTGCGTGCCGAAGCCCAGGATGACCAGGGTCATTGGTTCAACGGTCATCTGGTGGATGTCACCCTCGACGGCATGATGCTGATCGGCAATGCCGAGTTCGCACCCGACACCCGCCTGGCACTGAGCGTCGAGCTGCCACGCAATACCATGGGCGAAGGCAAGATGGACTTCTGCGCCCGGGTGCGCTGGTGTGATCAGGAAAACGACCCCAGCCTGTACGCCCTGGGGGTTTCGCTGGAAGAGATGTCGGCGCAATCACGCCAGACGCTGGAAGAGTTGATGTCGCGGTTCAAAGAATTAACCGACGAAGTGGCCAGCGAAGCCGATGACGACCTGGTGCACAACCACGGCGACGATCCGTTTGTTCATAACCGCTGAACGCTTAACGGGAGCAGTGCGCCGCCCGGACGGGAGACGCTAATACCGCTAACCCGGCGTCTCCCGTCTCCCGTTCAGCGTCTCCCGTCAGTAATACTTCCCCATCAATTCACTGGCCCAGTCGGGCTGACGAATCTCGCCGCGCGGTAAGGTTTCGCGCCACACCGGTTTCAGGTCGAGCAGTGGCGTGCCATCCACCGCGTCCAGATCTTCCACCTCGATGTTCAAGCCATCCACGCTGACGACTTTGCAGTAAGACACGCCGATGCGGTTTGGTCGCATGCGTCCACGCTGGGCGAAAATGCCGACTTTTGGCCAATCGGTGTTACCGCGGGGATGACGCGCGCCGGTCTCAACGGCCTCATCGGCATCGATATGAAACCAGAACAGCACGTCCAGATGCGACAGCTCAGCGACGCCCGCCAAGGCTTCGGGGCCGAACAGATCGGCGCGTAATTCCAGCCGGCAACGATTGCCAGCCCAGCCGTCTTTGGTCGCCTGGGTGCGACCACCGCGAACCCAGCCGATGGGCTGCATATCGATCGATGTCAGCTCAGCCATTGCCAGAACGCCTCATTCATCGCTTCGGGGCGTTCCATGGTACTCATATGACCCGCCGCTTCGATAGCGACGACACGACTGTGACGTACCTGATCGGCCATTTCCTGGTGCTGTTCCAGCGGGCTCCAGCTGTCGTGGCTGCCGCAGATAAAGGTGGTCGGGCAGCGAATGGCTTCGAGCACCTCGGTGGCATCAGGGCGATGAATCAGCGCATGAATCTGACGTTCAAAAGTGGCGACCGTCTTGCTGCCGATCATCTCGACAATGGCATTGATCAGCGGCTGGTCACTGAGCCGATCCGGATGCACCATGCCCTGCACCCAGTCTTCGCCCATGATCCGGGTGCCTTCGCGCTGCGCCAGTTCGACCAGGCGCATGCGGCCGGCGACTTCACGCTCACCGGCGTCGCCGTCGGCCAGGGCCTTGTAGCCGGTATCGAGCAGCGCCAGTCGCAACACCCGTTCCGGCGCTCGCCGTATGACTTCCAACGCAACCCGACCGCCCATCGAATGGCCGGCCAGCGCAAAGGTTTCCGGGGCTTCCTTCAGCACATGGTCGGCCATAGCGCCCAGATCGTCGGCGAAATCGTAGTCGGGGACGCGGCAATCCCAGGCATCGTTGAGGGCATCGATCTGCGGTTGCCAAACGCGCGCATCGCACATCAGACCAGGCAGCAGCATCAGGGTTGGTTTCACAGTGTTTCTCCTACCGGCATCTTCAGGGTGAAGCTGGCGCGACGCTCCAGAATGCGCCAGCCGGCGTCAGTTTTGACGCAGGTATCGTGAAATTCGCCGACCAGACAGCGGTGCAACGGTGCACCGAAAACGGCTTCCGCCTGGTCGCCTTCGTCACTGGAATAAAGCGTCACATAGCAATGCGCCCGCGCCTGGCTGGCAGAATCAATCTTCACACTCAGGTTAGAAACCAGATGACGGTTCAACCGCTGCGCCGGGTTCTGCTCATAGGACGCCGCTATGGCTTGCGGACCGATCAATGGATCGGGCGTGGTGGGTCGGAACAGTTGGGCATCGGCATGAAAGCATTGATCGAGGGACGCGAAGTCCTTGCTGTCGATGGTTTTGCCGGTACGGATGATCAGCTCTTCCACCGCACGGTGGATCAGACAGCGATCCAATTCGGTCAGTTCTTGGCTCATTGGGCCTCCCCTCTTGTTGTGCGCCAAGCATACTCAGTTCGCCGTCCCTGCGGGGCCTTGGACAGTGCGTTCCGCTGTTGCAAACCTTCAGTCAGGCAAGGCACCGGCCAACACATCGAGGCGCTCGACAACAACAGTGGGGGACCATTCCCAGTCATCAAAGGGTATCGCTGCCGAGCGCTGCACCCAGGCAGCCTGCCAGCCGGCAGAACGGGCACCGAGTACATCAAAGGGATTGGACGACACCAGCCAGGTTGCATCGGAGCGGGCGCCGGTGCGCTGCAGAAAATGGGCATAAACAGCCGGGTCGGGCTTGAAGCGTTGGATCTCATCGACACTGACCGTGCCTTCGAAGACAGCCGGCAAACCAGCGCCAGCCAATAAGGTCTCCACCGCTGCAGCCTGGCCGTTGGAGAAGGCCCAGAGTCGATGCCCGGCGTCGCTCAATTGGCGCAGCGCCGGAGCAACATCGGCAAAGGCGGGTAAGCGACCATAGCTGGTGAGTAATTGCTGACGCTGTTTATCGGTCAGGCTGCAACGATGAAACGCCAGAGCGTAATCCAGTGCCTGAGCGGTACAGGCAGAAAAGGGTTGGTAGCGGCCCATCAGGCCACGTCGGAAGGCGTATTCGAGTTGTTTGTCACGCCAGCTGCGGCTGACTTCGGCGGCGGCGCTGCCGACCAGCGTCGACAGTTCCGCTTCCACACCGCGGGTATCGATCAATGTTCCGTAGATGTCGAACGCCAGCGTCAGTTGCATCGCTCAGTCCTCGCCCTCAATCGAAGGCTCAGCTTCGGTCAGCCCCAGCCTTCGGTCAACTCTTTGAGGAACTCGATAAACAGTCGGGTTTTGGCACTGAGCATGCGTCGGCTGGTGTAGACCGCCGACGCCTTGGCCGGCGCATCCAGGGCGTATTCACGACCGACTTCCACCAATTGACCGGCGTCGATCATATCGCCGCAGTAGATGCGCGGCAGCAAGCCAATGCCGGTGCCGGCAGCGACGGTATCGCGCACCATAATGGGATCGATGGTTTCGATGGGGGCGTCGATCTCGGCTTTTTGCTTCTCGCCGTGATGACGGATCAACAGGGGCGTGCGGTTGTAGCGTCGTTCACAGACTTTCACTTCCGCCAGCAAGTCTTCCAGGCTGTCGAAACGATGATTGGCTGCGAAAGTTTTCGGATTGGCCACCCACACCAGCGGTGTTTCGAACAGCGGCACAGCAATCAGTTCCGAATCCGGCAGATCGCCCACCTGAACCGCCAGATCGATGTGATCGCCAATCAGATCCACCGTCGTCGGCGTGACCTGAATGTTCAGCTGAATTTCCGGATACTGCTCATGAAAACGGTTCAGATGACCGCCCAGAATATGCCGGCTGAACGCCATCGGCAGCGACACCGTCAGCTCGCCACTGGGGGTATGCGTCAGACCATTCATCTGGGCGTCGGCGACTTCGATCTGTTCCATGATCAGTTGGCAATGCTTGTAGAAGATTTCACCTTCACTGGTCATGCGCATCTGGCGGGAATTACGTTCCAGCAGACGCACCTGGAGGTCGTCTTCGAGTCGCTGGATAAAACGGCTGACACTCGATTTGGGCATGCGCAAGGCTCGAGCAGCAGCGGATATGCCTTCGCGTTCAACCACAGCAACGAAGACGGGCAGATCGGCAATGTTCCACTTCACGAACGAAACGTCCTATTGTTATAGGTTGTTCCAGATTGTGCCCTTAACTAGGCTCATTGTCACCCTATTCCAGCGCAGGGCAGCTGAGTACGCCCTAAAATAATGCCAACGCAAAATGCACTGGGAACGAATACCCCTAGGATCACTCACTTAGAAGTGACCACGCTCAAGAGGTGAAACCGATGAACCGCGAAGACCGCGAATACATGGACATTCCTGGCACCTACGTCATGGATGGCCGGCACTGCCGTCAGGGCTATCACCTGAACATGTTCTGTATGTCCCTGAACAAAGCAGAAAACCGGGAGGCGTTCCGCAAAGACGAAGCGGCCTATCTGGATAACTTCAAGCTGACCCCCGAACAACGCCAAGCCGTGCTGGAACGCGACTGGCTGGGTTTGCTGCAGTTGGGCGGCAACATTTACTACACCTTCAAGCTCGCCATCTTCGACGGCCATTCCATGCAGTACGTCGGTGGTCAGATGAGCGGTGTGAGCGAACAAGAATTCGCACAGATGATGTTGGGCGGCGGGCGTTCCGTCGAAGGCAATCGCAGCAAGCAAGCACAGGAGCGCTGAACCATGGCTAGAATTACTACCGGCATCGGCTCGTCCCACGTACCGGCCATCGGTGCCGCCATCGACAACGGCAAGACCCAGAACGATTACTGGAAACCCCTGTTCGATGGCTATCAGCCGGTGCGCGACTGGCTCAAAAAGAACAAGCCGGACGTCGCCATCGTGGTTTACAACGACCACGCCTCAGCCTTCGGCCTGAATCTGATCCCGACCTTCACCTTGGGGGTTGCGGAATCGTTCAACCCGGCCGACGAAGGCTATGGCCCGCGCAAAGTCCCGGTCGCCCAGGGCGAACCGGACCTGGCCTGGCATCTGGCCGAATCGCTGATTCTCGATGAATTCGACATGACCATCGCCAACGAAATGGACATCGACCACGGCTGCACCGTGCCGCTGTCGATCGCCTTTGGTGAGCCGGAAGAATGGCCGTGCAAAATCATTCCGCTGTGCGTCAACGTCATTCAGTATCCGCCACCCACAGGCAAGCGCTGCTTCGATCTGGGTGTGGCAATCCGCAAAGCGGTCGAAGCTTATGGTGAAGACCTTAACGTCGCCATCTTCGGCACCGGCGGCATGTCGCACCAGTTACAGGGCGAACGCGCCGGCCTGGTCAACGAAGAATTCGACCGCGCCTTTCTGCGCGACCTGACCGCCGATGTGCCCAGCCTGGTGAAAAAACCGCACGTCGAATACATGCGCGAAGCTGGCTCCGAAGGCATCGAACTGGTGATGTGGCTGATCATGCGCGGCGCGCTGGGCGACGCCGCCAAGGAAACCTACAGCTTCTATCATGTCCCGGCTTCTAACACCGGCGCTGGTATTATTCTGCTGGAAGATCAGTAAGCGTCCGGCGAAAAAAAACGGGGCCTGCTGGCCCCGACTAATAACGCAACTCATAACCTAATTAATAACAACACAACATTACCGACTTATTTGGAGCGGACCATGATCATCGATTGCCACGGTCACTACACCACGGCCCCGGGCGAGCTGGGCGAATACCGCGATCAACAGCGCGCCGAGCTGAACAGCGATCCCAACTTTCGCACCGCTAAAGGCACGCTGAACATCAGCGACGACCAGATTCGCGAAAGCATCGAAAACAACCAGTTAAAACTGCAACGCGAGCGCGGCACCGACCTGACCATTTTCTCGCCACGCGCCAGCTGGATGGGTCACGACCTGGGCAATGAAAGCACCAGCATCGCCTGGACTGAACACTGCAACGATTTGATCAAACGCGTCTGCGATCTGTTCCCGCAGAACTTCGCGCCGGTCGCCCAGTTGCCGCAAAGCCCGGGTGTTACGCCCGAGGCCTGCGTCGCCGAACTGGAGCGCACCGTTGAGCAGATGGGCTTTATCGGCTGCAACCTGAACCCCGATCCGTCCGGCGGTTTCTGGAAAGACAAGCCACTGTACGACAAGTTCTGGTATCCGATTTACGAAAAAATGGTCGAGCTGAACATCCCGGCGATGATTCACGTCAGTGGTTCCTGCCACGAAAGCTTCGACACCACCTCGTCTTACTATCTCAGCGCCGACACCACGGCGTTCGTGCATATGATGAAATCCGACCTGTTCAAAGACTTCCCGGATTTGAAATTCATCATTCCTCATGGCGGCGGCGCGGTGCCTTACCACTGGGGTCGTTTCCGTGGCATCAGTGAAGACAAAGGCTGGGGCGATCTGGAAGAGCGCGTCCTGAACAACATCTACTTCGATACCTGCGTTTACCACCAGGAAGGCATCGATCTGTTGCTGGACGTAATTCCGACCAAAAACATTCTGTTCGCCTCAGAAATGATCGGCGCGGTACGCGGCATCGACCCGCGCACCGGCAACTACTACGACGACACCAAGCGTTATATCGACGGCAATACCAAGCTGAGTGTTGCCGAGAAGAAAATAATTTTTGAAGACAACGCCCGCGCTGTATTCCCGCGCTTAAAAGTTTAGTCGCGACAATGAACGCGCCAAATTGGCGCGTTCATCAAAGACACTGTTTTTTCCATCTTGTGTTGTGCTTTACCCGCCTTATTGGCGGGTTTTTTTATGCCATTGCTATAACTGCCTACCCCAAATAACCCGTCACATTTACCATTCAGATTCTAGTCAAATAAATGGCAAAGGAATGTTTTCAACTTAACAAGGCAGCATTAGTCGTCAACCGATTGACGATCATGAAATTAATTTAGAAATTTTTATTTTTCGAAATTCCGCCTAAACCATTGTCGACAAAAATATTTTTCTAATTCGCCAAAAATCATGTTACTTCCATCAATAAAATTGGTTTGCAATTCATTAAATTATTTTTCAGCCTGAACTTACTCCACCCCAAACTAGACATTGCAATTCCGCTTAAGGACTCAGCTTACGAAGGAGAGTTTGATGAGAATTCTACTGTTGTCGCTTATTTTATTATGGACCACGTCAATCCAGGCACTTGCCGAAACACCAATAAAAGCAGGTGATATTGATATCATCATCAGTCCAATCGGCTATGAATCTGCCGGCATTCGCTTTGCTCATTCCGACGATTTAGCCTTCTATGCAAAACTGGATGAGTTCGATCTGCTTACCGATAAACTTGATGAATACAGCGTAGGTGATGATAGATACGAAGACTACAGCACCGTCGAGGACCCCAATTTTGGGTTCAGCCTGGGAGGCCAATATTTTATCAATGATGGTGTCTATCTGGCAGCTAAGGCTGGTTACTATACCTACCGCGGCACCGAAGAGTATGAAAACGATGCCGTCGATGAACGAACTTTTTCGGGATATCACGGCAGTGCCATTATTGGTTTTGAAGAGTCTCTTGGAGAACGAATTGCCATTCATTCAGAAATAGAATTTCAGTTTGGCAACAGAGAGATAGAAGATGTCGAGATAGACAGCAATGGCGATCTGACATCTGGTACCAAAACCAGTCGATTCTACGAAGAAACCTTTTTGACGCTCGGTCTAAGCTATACTTTGAACTAAGCGCATTTCATTCGAGTGCCATTAAAAAATTTAAGTGGCACTCGAATGAAAAGATCTCTGCATACGCCGGTTAACAACACCTGATTTTTTTGTGTTTGTTACTACCACTGCATCGGCGTTCACCGTTCCCGATTTAATTGGCTACCTTAGTCGTTATGCCAATAGTCGTTATGCCAACCTTGCTAATAAGGCAGCCCGCAACGTCGCTACCCAGCTTGGATCAGTGTCACTCAATCGATGCCATAAATAGAGATTGCGCTGGCCGAAATCGGCGTCGACATTGAGCACTTTCAAACCATAGTCGGCGGCAACGCGCTGCGTCAGGCGCTGCGGCATCAGACTCAGGTGCCGACCTTCACTGAGAATATTCAGACAGATAACGGCATCGCCGGACAGCGCTATAGGGGTATGCAGACGATGGATGCCCGCCGCTTGCAAACGCTCCACCGGCGATTCCTCAAAGCGGGCGTAGGTGCCCATATTGATCCAGTCACGATCTTCTAAATCGGCTACCTGCAAAGGACCAATGCCGGCCAACGGATGATGCTCGGCGGCGACCACCACCAGGCGGTCTTCGAGCAAGAGTTCGCAATCGAGTTCCTGAGTGGGCGACTGCACCCGCGGCGCGATCACCAGATCGAGCGCATCGTCGTGCATCTGCTCAAACAATCGATAGGGCGTATCCACGCGTATCTGCAACGACAACTCGGCATGAGTGCTGACCAGATCCTGGGCCACCTTGTTCATAACGTTGTTGGCGAACAGCGGCCCGACGCCGATGCGTAATTCCCGTTTCAGCCCCAGTCCATGGCGAGTCGCGGCCTGTTCGGCGACCCAGACCGCCCGGGCAATGCTGCGGCCTTCGCGCGCCAGCGCCGCGCCCAGCGAGGTCTGACGCACACCGTGACGACTGCGCGCAAACAGACTGCCACCGGCCTGCATCTCCAGCGTTTGAATATTGCGGGTCAAGGTCGACTGCGTCAGGTTGAGCCGGCTGGCGGCGGCGCGAATCGAGCCGCTGTCTATAATGGCGGCCAAATGGACCAGGTGCTTGGGTTCCATGGCAAGGGCTCCCCGTTATATGCATTTTTGTTGGTTTGGGTCGCTAAAATTGCATTATACGAAGGTCTGCGCTCAAGGCACACTGAGTTGACCTAAAGAGTCTCTCTAATAAATCCAATAATACGAGGTGATCATGAAAACCTTCCTCCAGTCCCTCTGCGCGGGCCTGGCGCTGCTGCTGTGCGCCGGTCTGAGCCATGCGGAAAACCTGCAAATGGACGCCGGCGGCTCGGCTTCCGTTACCGGCATCCTGCCGCAGACCTTTGCTCAATACGCCAACCGTGAAGGCATTTCCCTGCAAGTCGTGCTCGGCCAGACGCTGACCCGCTCAGTGATGATGCTCGGCGCCGGCCGCCTCGATACTTCTGTGGTGCCGCCACCGGCCTTTAACGCCATGCGCCGTGGTGTCGGTCCTTACGCCAGCAACGCCGATCAGGCCAAGCAGTTATCCGCCAATGTGCGTGCCATCACCGGCCTGCCGGGTTCCACCTACCACGCCATTACCTGGGCCGATGACGGCATCGAAAGTTGGGATGACCTGCGCGGCAAGCGCGTCTATGTCGGCCCACCGGCCGGTGCTGCCAATATGCAGATCATGGGTATGATCGAAGTCGCGTCCGGCCTGACCGAAGCCGACTACGATGCCGTGCGCGCACCCTGGGGTGCAGCGGTACAGGGTTTTCAGGACGGCCAATATGACGTCCTGGTGATTTCCGCTCCGGTCGGCCAGCAATCCATCAATGAGATGAGCCTGCAACGCTCCATCCGCATCCTCGGCATTCCGCAACAGAAGCTCGGTACCGCGGACTGGGACGCCTATACCGAAGCGGCCGCCATGGACTACACCACCATTCCGGCCGGCACTTACCAGGGCCAGGTAAATGGCGATGAAGACCTGGTCACTGCCTCCAACATCATGTTTATGGGCACCCACGCTGGCCTCGATGATGACGTCGCCTACCGCCTGGCCAAGGCCTACTGGGACAACATCGACGAGCTCAAGGCATCTAACGCTCTGCTGCGCAGTGTCAGCACCGACAACCCCTTCGCTGGCGTCAATGCGCCCTTGCATCCAGGCGCGCTGCGTTACTACCGCGAGCACGATATCGCTGTTCCCGACGCTCTGTTACCGCCTGCCAACTAAGAACCCAGAACTTAGAACTTAGAACCCAGAACTTAGAACTATGACCTTGAGGCGAGCCTTGGCTCGCCTCGGGAGGACTCCATGCTGACTTCCTGGATGACCGATCCGCGCCTGCGCCGACTGATATTGGTGCTGGGCGGATTGCTGGCACTGGCCGGCCTGATCAATGTAATGCCCGGCTACGACTTCGTGCCCCGGCTTGGCCCCTTTGCCGTCGAATGGTTTCGCCCGGCCTTCTTCAGTTTCTGCGTCGCCATCGCCGTCGTTTATGGCTGGCGCGCTCGCTTAGCGGCCGGACAAAACATCGGCACCGGCCGACTGCTGCTCGATCTGGCACTGATCGTCGTTACGCTTTACTGCAGCCTGCGCTATTTCGTGGTGGCCCGGGAGATGATGTTTTCCATCGTCTTTTTCGATGGCTGGGACACCAGCGTCGCGCTCGCAGCTGTCGCCATTGCCACCATCATCTGCTGGCGGCTTTGGGGAGCGCCCATCGCCATTATCGGCTTGCTGGCACTGAGCTATCTGGCCACCGGCCAATACTGGCCCGGCGTTTTGCAAACCGCTGGCGGTAATGTGCTCGACCGGCTGGCATCGAACCTCTGGTTCGGCAGCGATAACGGCGTACTCGGCTCCATCTTCGGCATTATTTTGTCCACCGTGCTGCCCTTTATCGTGCTTGGCGCGGTGCTCGATGGCTGCGGTGCCGGTCAATCGATGATCCGCATTTCCTTTGCCTTAATGCAGCGTTTTCGCGGCGGTCCGGCCTACGCTGCCATTCTGGCTTCGGGCCTGTTTGGCACTGTGTCCGGCAGCGCCGTCGCCAATGTGGTCGGCACCGGTGTGGTGACCATTCCGATGATCAAAAAGCGCGGATTTCACGGCGATTTCGCCGGTGGACTGGAATCCTCAGCTTCGGCCGGCGGGCAGATACTGCCACCGATCATGGGCGCCGCTGCGCTGGTGATGGCTGACTACGTCGGGGTGACCTATCTGACAGTGATACTGGCGGTGCTGATACCGGCGCTGGCCTATTACGCCAGCCTGTTTCTGGCGGTCTATTTCGAAGCGCGCAAGCTGGGCCTGAGCGCGAGCGAAGAAGAAACCGTCGCCGAGCCGGTGTTGCGTCAGGACTGGATTAACCTGCTGCTGATCATTGCGCCGCTGGCGATGATCGTCTGGCTGCTGGTGCGCGGTCTGTCGCCAGCCGGCGCGTCGATCAGCGCCATTTTTATGTTGCTGCCGCTGAGCCTGCTTAACCCGGCGATTCGCCGTAAACCGATACAGCTGCTGTCCGCCATTGCCGAAGGTGGCGTGACGGTGGCGCGTTTGTCGATGGCCATCGCCGTGGTCGGCGTGATTGTCGCCACCTTGGCAGCAACCGGTATTCCCACCACCTTCGCGGTGCTGCTGTCCGATGCCTCCAACTATTCGCTGCTGGCGGCGTTATTGATTACTGCCGCTGGCAGCATCGTGCTGGGTATGGGTATGCCGACCTTGCCGGCTTATATCGCCATTATCGCGGTCATGGGTCCGACCTTGCAGGCGTTCGGCATGAGCCTGCTGACGGCGCACATGTTTGTGTTCTTCTTCGGCGTTGCTTCGGTGATTACCCCGCCGGTGGCGATCGCCGCCTACGCCGCCGCTTCCATTTCCGGCGGCACGCCGATGGCGACGGCCATTGCCAGTACCCGTATCTCGGCGGTGATGTTCCTGATTCCCTTCGCCTTCGCCTACAACCCGCTGATGCTGACCGTGGCCGAAGCCGGTGCAGAATTCAGTCTGGCCGGTTACGCCTGGCTGCTGGTGCAATTGCTGGCCGCGCTCTATCTGGTGACCTCCAGCCTGGCGCGTTTTGACCGGCGCGCCCTGCATCCGCTGGAAAGTCTGCTGCGCTTTGTCCTCGCCCTGGGACTGCTGACACCTTACCTGACGCTGAGCCTCGCCAGCCTGGTGCTGGGTCTGGCCGTGCTGAGTCTGCACTGGCTGCGCCGCCCGGCGTTGGCGACCACTGCCTTGCAGGAGTCCTAAGCGATGAGTTCAACGGTTAAGAACAGCCTCTTTATTATGATCGATCAACTGCGCTGGGATGCGTTGTCGTGCTATGGCGGTGTGATCGATACGCCCAATATCGATCGCCTGGCGCAGCGGGGTCTGCGTTTTACCAACGCCTACACCCAGGGCACCAGCTGCGGTAATTCCCGCGCCTCTTTCTATACTGGCCGTCACGTGCGCTCGCACGGTGCCACCTGGAACGACTGGCCGTTCAGTCTGGATGAGTGGACGCTGGCCGACTATTTAGGCGAGCTGGATCGGCGTGTGGTACTGCTCGGTAAAACCCATATGAAACCCGACCGCGAGGGCATGAACCGGCTCAACATAGCGGCGGATTCCGCTCTGGGTAAGAAGCTCAGTAACGCGGGTTTTGTGGCAGGCGAGCACGACGACGGCTTGCATCCGGAAGGCCCGGCCGGCAAGTATTCAGCGGTCGAGCCGCGCTATAACGACTATCTGCGTAAACAGGGTTTCGACGGCGACAACCCCTGGCTGGAGTGGGCCAATGCCGCCGATGGCGACAACGGCGAACGGCTGTCCGGCTTCTTTCTGGCCAACGCCCACCTGCCGGCGCGCATCCCCAAAGAACACTCAGAAACCGCCTATCTGACCGACCGAGTGATCGAAACCATCGACGCCCTGGGCGATCAGGCCTGGTGTCTGCACGCTTCTTACATCAAACCGCACTGGCCCTACCTGGCGCCGGATCCCTATCACCAGTTGTATCGCGATATGGAGCTGCCAGCGGCGGTGCGCAGCGAAGCTGAACGCGCCGATCCACATCCGATCTATGGTGCCTTTATGGAGCTGGGCGTCAGCCGCACCCTGGCCGATCCGGCCAAGCGCGCCCATGTGTTGCCGGCTTATTATGGTTTGGTCAAAGAAGTCGACGACCACATTGGCCGGCTGCTCGACCACCTCGACGCCAAAGGCCTGAGCGACGATACGCTGATCGTCTTTACTGCCGATCACGGCGATTATCTGGGTGATCACTGGCTCGGCGAGAAAGATCTGTTCCATCAGCCGTCGGTAAAACTGCCGCTGATTATCGCCGACCCAAGAGCGGAAGCCGACGCCAGCCGAGGCAGCCAATGCGATGCGCTGGTCGGTGCTATTGATGTGTTGCCGACGCTGATCGAAAGCGCCGGCGGCACCGCTGCCGAACACCGTATCGAAGGCCGCTCGCTGCAACCCTGGCTGCACAATCAAGCCAGCGCTTTCGAGCGTGACTTTATCATCAGCGAAGACGACTACGGCCGCCTGCCGGTGGCTAAGCAGTTGGGTGTCGATGCGCTGGATGCGCGCATGACGATGATCTTCGATGGTCGCCACAAGCTGGTGCACTGCCCCGGTTTCGCCGACCTGCTGTACGACCTGCACGATGATCCGGACGAACTGGTCGACCTCGGCCGCGATCCGGCACGCAGCGCTGTGCGCAGCGAACTGCGGCATCAATTACTCGACTGGAGCGCAACCCTGCGCAACCGAACCACAGTCAGTCGCGCAATGGAGCAGGCGAACAATGGCCTGTCGCGGCGCCAAGGCATTCTGATCGGTTTCTGGGAACGCGACGATATCCCGGAAGATCAGCGGCCGCCGCGCTCCATCGGCGTGATCTGAACCCCTCCATTACCAACCTGCGGTGCGCTCATCCAGCGCCCCAGGTTGGCTTTTCCTTCTGCTCCTCGTCACATCTCCAATCCCTCCAGTAAAACACGCCAATCCGATTATTTTTTTATAAGTAACCACATAGTTATATTTGTCAGGAATGAAGATTCAGCTGTCAGCAAGAAAGCGATCATTCCAGTGCTGGCAGCAAGCTACTGAATCCAAAGAGAATTTTCCCTGTACAGCGATTTTTCCTGACGATCATTGAAGTTCAGGCTCCACCATCCAACCTCGTCTAGAGAGCCAGCAACCATTTTGACAGCAGCAAATCCCGTTGTTAGCTTAAAAGTAACCATATAGTTAATAAAAACAAAAAAGGTGCTCGAATGCGCATTGCGTTGTGCAACGAGGTTCTGGCAGACCGCTCCTTCGCCGAGCAATGCCGCTATGCGGCAGCGCTGGGTTACGACGGTCTGGAAGTGGCGCCCTATACCCTGGGCGAAAACCCGCTGACATTGTCCGATAAAGAACTTCTTGGTTACCAAGCCGTTGCGGCCAGCCACGGCCTGACGATCACCAGCCTGCATTGGTTGCTGGTGGCGCCAGCCGGGCTGTCCATCGTCAGCGCCGACAGCACCGTGCGCCAACACACCCTGGCGGCCATGCAGCGGCTGATCGAACAGTGCGCCCTGCTCGGTGCTGAGGTGCTGGTGCATGGCTCGCCAGGTCAGCGCCGGCTGGAAGCCGATGGCGACCGGGAACGCGCCGAAGACTATTTCGACCGCGCCGGTGAACTCGCCCAAAAAGCCGGCGTCACCTACTGCATCGAACCACTGGCCCCGCGCGAAACCAACTACCTCAACACCCTGGCCGAAACCGCCGACCTGGTGCGTCGTCTCAATCGACCGGGCTTGAAAACCATGCTCGATACCTCGGCCGCAGCGCACGGTGAAACCGAATCGCCCGCTGCTGTGCTCGACGCCTGGCTCGACTCCGGCCTGGTCGCCCACGTGCAACTGAACGACCGCAACCGTCGCGCACCGGGCCAGGGTGACGATGCTTTTCTGCCGGTGCTGGAGACGCTGATCCGACACGGCTACAGCGGCACGCTGGCGGTGGAACCCTTTATCTATGAACCCGATGGCGCCACCACCGCAGCGCGCGCCATCGGTTATCTGCACGGTTTACGCGAGGCACTGGCATGACGGCACCGCTGTTAATCATCGAACAGGCCGAGGCCTTTGAACGCGACCACAAACTGCGGCTGCCGTTTCGCTTCGGCGTTATCACTCTGCACGAGGTTACCGAGGTGTTTGTGCGCGTGCGGCTGCGCGACGCTAATAGCGGTGTCAGCGCCGAAGGTTATGCCGCCGAGCTGATGGTGCCCAAGTGGTTCGACAAATCACCCGCCTTGAGCGAGGCCGATAACGTCAACCAACTGCGGCGTTCGGTCAGCACAGCGCTCAGACTCAGCCTGGCCGAACCCGGCCCGATGACCGCTGCCGATCACGCCTGGCATCTGGATGCCCGGCAACGCGCCGAACTAAGTGGTGAAAATGGTCTGGTCGCGGGTTTCGGGCCGGCGCTGCTGGCCTGCGCCTGTCTGGATGCGCTGGGCCACATTGAGCAACTGTCGTTCGCCCAACTGATGCAGCTCAACCGGCCCGGCCTGAGCGCGGCTCATCTGCCGGACGATCTAGCCGGTTTTGATATCGATGCCTTCCTTGCCGGTCTCAAACCTCAGCCGTCCATCGCCCTGCGACATACCGTTGGCCTGGCCGATGCTTTGACACCGGCGGAGCTGGAATCGGGGCTTAACGATGGCTTGCCGGAAACGCTCAGCGAGGTAATCGAGCGCTATCAGCCGGGTTACTTCAAGGTCAAGGTCAGCGGCGAACTCGATACCGACCTGCAACGGCTGATCGCCATCGCCGGGCAACTGGAGCCGCTGCCGAATTACCGGTTGACGCTCGATGGCAACGAACAATTCACCACCGCTGCAGCGTTCAGCGAATTACTCGACGCCATAGAGGCAACACCGCAACTGACGCGGCTGCGCCAGTCAATTCTGTTCGTCGAACAACCACTGCACCGCGAGCACACCCTAGATACACCGGTGCACGACCTGGCCCGACGCCTGCCGTTATTAATCGATGAAAGCGACGCCGATCTGGACAGCTTCCGCCGCGCCCGCGAACTGGGCTATCTGGGTGTCTCGTCCAAAGCCTGCAAAGGCCTCTATCGCTCCCTGATCAACGCTATGCGCTGCCAGCACGATACCAGCGCCGGCTGCTTTCTCTCCGCTGAGGATCTGACCACCCAGGCCGGCCTCGCCGTGCAACAAGACCTGGCTTTGGTCGGCCTGCTCGGTTTGGACCACGTCGAACGCAACGGACACCACTTTGTGGGGCGACTGGATGGCGCGCCCGCGACCGAAGTGGACGCCTTCGCCTCGGCTCATCCAAGCCTCTATCAGCGCGATGACAAAGGTCTGTCATTGCGCATCCAACAGGGGCGTATCGCCCTCGATTCGCTCGCCGGTGCCGGCTTCGCCAGCGGCGCGGTACCTGCCTTTGCAGGCATGCGAGCACTGACTCAACACGATCAAGAGGAATCCCAATGACTACCCATTCACTCGGCATCATCATGAACGGCGTTACCGGCCGCATGGGCATGAACCAGCACCTGATCCGCTCCATTCTGGCGATTCGGGACCAGGGCGGCGTCGTGCTGTCGAATGGCGACCGCGTGATGCCCGACCCCATTCTAGTCGGCCGCAACGCCGACAAGATTCGCCGCCTGGCGGAGCAGCATAAGGTTGAACGCTGGACCACCGATCTGGACGCGGCGCTGGCCAATAAAGACGATCAGATCTTCTTCGACGCCGCCTCCACCCAATTGCGCTGCGATCTGCTGCGCAAAGCCATCGCCGCCGGCAA
This sequence comes from Saccharospirillum sp. HFRX-2, assembly GCF_043196805.1. Lineage (NCBI taxonomy): Bacteria > Pseudomonadati > Pseudomonadota > Gammaproteobacteria > Oceanospirillales > Saccharospirillaceae > Saccharospirillum > Saccharospirillum sp. HFRX-2. The sequence continues at coordinate 512,704 of NZ_JBEBMU010000001.1, read as the reverse complement.
GCATGTCTACTGCGAAAAACCCATCGCCGAAAATCTGCAAGATGCGCTGGCCATCGCCAAAACCGCCGAACAGGCCGGGGTTAAAAACGGCGCCGTTCAGGACAAGCTGTGGTTACCCGGTCTGCTCAAGCTGCAGCAACTGAATGATTCCGGTTTTTTCGGTCGCATTCTCAGCGTCGATCTGGATTTCGGTTACTGGGTATTCGAAGGCGATTGGGTACCGGCGCAACGGCCATCGTGGAATTACCGCAAAGAAGACGGCGGCGGCATGATTCTCGATATGATGTGCCACTGGCGCTACGTCATCGACAACCTATTCGGTGCGCCGACCTCGCTCACCTGCCTGGGCAAAACCCATATTCCGCAGCGCTGGGACGAAAACGGCCAACCTTATAACGCCACCGCAGACGACGCCTGCTACGCCACCGTCGAACTCGACAACGGCGCCGTGGTGCACATCAAATCGAGCTGGAACACCCGGGTGCGACGCGACGATCTAGTCACCTTCCATGTCGATGGCACCGCCGGTTCCGCCGTCGCTGGCCTGACCGACTGCTACATCCAACCGCGCGAAGCCACCCCCAAACCGGTATGGAACCCGGATCAGAAACAGACGCTGGATTTCTTTGGTGACTGGCAGAAAGTTCCGGAGCGCGAACCGACCGACAACGCCTTCAAACGCCAGTGGGAAATGTTTATCCGTCACGTCGTCGAAGACGCGCCTTACCGCTGGACCTTGCGCGAAGCCGCCAAGGGCGTGCAGTTCGCCGAATTGGCGCTGCAAAGTTCCGCTGAGCGTCGCTGGCTGAACGTACCGGCGTTGGAGGACTGAGATGAGCCATTCATTACTGCTCCCCGACGCCACCGGCCAAGTCACCCGCTATCAGGTCGGCCAGCCGCTGTCCTTTCAACCGAACCCGGCCGGGCCGCGCAGCCGCGTGGCCTATGCCGCCGCTCATGTGGTGGCCGATCCGCTGGCGCCGGTCGATCCCTGGCTCGACAGCGCCGTGGACTGGGACCGCACCCTGGATTACCGCCGTCATCTGTGGCGTCTGGGTTTCGGCGTCGCCGAAGCCATGGACACCGCCCAGCGCGGCATGGGTCTGGATTGGCCGACCAGTCTGGAGCTGATTCGCCGCTCGATCGACGCCAGCCGGGATTTCCCCAACGCCCGCGTCGCCAGCGGCTGTGGCACCGATCATCTGAGCGTCGATGAATGCCGCAGTGTCGACGACGTCATCCGCGCCTATGAAAGCCAGATGGCGGCCATCGAACAACTCGGTGGCCGCCTGATCATCATGGCCAGCCGTGCGCTGGCGGCGCACGCTCAGTCGCCCGACGACTACGCCCGCGTCTACGACCACCTGCTCAGCCAGGCGCGCGAACCGGTGATACTGCACTGGCTCGGCGAGATGTTCGATCCGGCGCTCGCCGGTTACTGGGGTTACGCCGACGCCGACCGCGCCATGGATGTCTGCCTGGATGTGATTCAGCGCCACGCTGACAAGGTCGACGGCATCAAGATTTCACTGCTCGATGCCAGCAAGGAAATCGCCATGCGCAACCGCCTGCCTGACGGCGTGAAAATGTACAGCGGCGACGACTTCAATTACCCGGAACTGATCGCAGGCGATGAACACGGACACAGCCATGCCTTGCTGGGTATTTTCGACGCTATCGCGCCGGCCGCGGCAGCAGCACTGGCGGCTCTGGATGACGGCGATCTGGACAACTATCACAAGATTTTCGCGCCTACTCTGCCGCTGGCGCGCCACGTCTTTGCGGCGCCGACGCGTTTCTACAAAACCGGCGTGGTGTTTCTCGCCTACCTCAACGGCCACCAGGATCACTTCACCATGATCGGCGGTCAGGAAAGCGCGCGTTCCACCCTGCATCTGACCGAACTGTTCCGCCTGGCCGACCAGGCCGGCCTGCTCAGTCAGCCGGAGCTGGCGGTGCAACGCATGAAACAGGTGCTGGCAACACGAGGAGTCGAGCAATGAGTGCACAACCTTTGACCGACTTCAGCCGGCTGTCGATCAACGACGCCACCACCAAGGTGCAATGGACGCTGGAAGAAGAGATTCGCGGTTACGCTGCCGCCGACATTCACGGCATTTCCATCTGGCGCGACAAGCTCGCCGAGTGCGGTGTCGATCAGGCGGCGCGACTGCTGCGCGAGCACGACATGACGGTGACCGGCGTCTGCCGCGGCGGCATGTTTCCCGCCGCGACCGCCGCCGAACGTCAGGCGGCCATTGACGACAACAAAAGCGCCATCGACGACGCCGCCAAGCTGGGTGCCCAGTGTCTGGTGCTGGTGGTCGGCGGCATACCCGAAGGCTCACGCGACCTGATTGGCGCGCGCACCATGGTCGAAGACGGCCTGCACGCCATCATCGATCACGCCCGCCAGGCCGGTGTACCACTAGCCATCGAACCGCTGCATCCGATGTACGCCGCCGACCGCGCCTGCGTTAACACCCTCGGGCAATCGCTCGATCTGTGCGACCGCATCGGCTCGGGCATCGGTGTCGCTGTGGATGTGTTTCACGTCTGGTGGGATCCGCAGCTCAAGCAACAGATCGAACGCGCCGGACGCGAACGGCTGCTGGCCTTTCATATCTGCGACTGGCGCATGCCGATGTCCGACATGCTGCTCGACCGCGCCATGATGGGCGACGGCGTCATCAACATCCCGCTGATTCGCAGCTGGGTCGAGGATCAGGGCTACGACGGTTTTCACGAAGTGGAAATTTTCTCGGCCGACCACTGGTGGAAAAAACCAGCCGAGGAAGTACTGGCAACGTGCAAGGAACGTTATCTGAGCGTGGTGTAAACCCGCTTCGAGGCGTTCACCCAGGGTCGGCAACCGCCGACCGGTCCCGGCACGAATGCTGTATTGTGCTGGAAAAATAAAAAACGCGGCCTGGCCGCACCTCAAAACCTGGAGTCAGACATGAACCCAACAAAAACAACACTGGTTTATGGATTGATCACTGCTGCTGCTCTGGCCATGCCGGCCATGGCGGAAGACTGGCAACCATCCAAACCCATCAACATCATCGTGCCCTGGGGCGCTGGCGGTTCCACCGACCAGGTGACCCGCGCCACCGTGCCCATTCTAGAGGAACACCTCGGCCAGAGTGTGGTGGTGGTAAATCAGGGCGGCGCCTCCGGTGCCATCGGTACCCGTGAAGTGCTGGAATCGGAACGCGACGGCTACACCTGGACTGCCAACGCCATCGCCAACAACGCCAACTATTCGATCACCGGTCTGATCGAAGACACCAACATCGACGACTATCACATCTACCTGTCGGTCGCGAACGTGCCGGTGGTCAGCGTACCGGCCAACAGCGAGTTCGATGACTTCGGTGAACTGCTGGCCGCCTTCAAAGAACGCGGCAGCCAAATCACCGTCGCCACCGCCGGTCAGACCTCTTCCGGCGGTACCGCCATCGCCACGCTCAGCGATGAAAGCGGCTTCGAATACAACATGATCACCTACGACGGCGGCAACCCGGCGGTGGTCGCCGCGGCGCGCGGTGAGGCCATGGTCACCACTCAGTTGGCGGTCGAACAGGCGCAGATGCTGCGCGGTGGCCGACTCAAGCCGCTGGCGGTGTTGAGTGACAAGCCGCTCACGATCGAAGGTCTGGATGAGCCGATTCCGCCGGTCACCAACTGGTTGCCCGATCTGCCGGTGGCGCCGGATTATTTCGGCATCTTTATTCCCACCGGCGTACCGGACGAAGTGGTCGCCACCATGGACCGCATCTGGGCGGAGCACGTGATGAACTCCCAGGCACTGCAGAGTTACGCCGACCGTCAGGGCGCCATCTTCGATCCATCCTATGGTGCCGAAGCCCGCTCTCGCGCCATGCCGATCGCCATCCAGGAAGCCTGTGCCTATGTGCATCGTGGTGAAGCGGTAATCGACCCGATCGACATCGGCATCGATTGCGAAACCCGCAGCGAAGTGGACCGCTGAGTCGTAGCCGGCCAGTGTCATATGGCACCGGCCGGATTTCTATAAGCACATTCACCTAATAAGGAGGGCTGAGCGATGAGCGATATCAGCCAACGCTCGCTGCGCGCCGATCTGATCAGTGGCCTGGTGTTTATCGCCTTGGGGTTGCTGGTGTTTATCGCCGCCTGGACCATGCCCCGACTGGCAAGCCGGGGCGTGCATCCGTCGACCATTCCCGGTCTGGTGCCGATGGCGCTGGGCCTGATGCTGGCGTTCTGCGGTCTATTGCTGAGCCTGCGCGCCTGGCGACAGGGGGCGCTCAAACCACTGCCGGTGGGCCAGCGCCTGCGCGATTTGTTCAACGATATCGAAGCCGTCCGCCTGGGCGCCATGCTGGCACTGACGCTGTGTTATGCCCTGTTACTGGTCGGTCGCCTGCCGTTCTGGCTGGCCACCCTTGTCTATGTATTCGCCGCCATCGTGCTGTTTGAACGTTATCTGACCAGCCAGCCGCGCACCTTGCTGCGCTGTCTGATTCTGGCTGGCATTCAGGCCGTTGTCGTTGCGGCAGTGGTCACGCTGTCCTTCCAGGAAATTTTCCTGGTACGACTGCCGTGATGATTCAATGAGGAAGTCCCATGTTCATGATTGAAGAGCTTGGCATGCTGGCTCAGGGCATCGGCCATTTTTTAACACCACTGAGTCTGTTCAATATCGCCTGGGCCACCTTGCTGGGCATTGTGATCGGCATGCTCCCTGGCCTGACCGCCACCATGGGTGTGGCGCTGCTGGTCACCCTGACTTACGGACTGCCCGGCGATCAGGCCATTCTGACGCTGATCTGCATGTATGTTGGCGCCATCTACGGCGGCAGCCGCAGTGCCATTTTGCTCAATATTCCCGGCACCCCGGCCAGCGCCGCCACCAGTCTGGACGGCTATCCCCTGGCTCTGGCCGGCAAGGCCGGTTACGCCATGGGACTGGCCACCACCAGCTCGGCGATCGGCACTTTGGTGGGTATTTTCTGCCTGGCGGTACTGGCGCCGATGCTGGCCGAGTTCGCCTTTAACTTTGGTTCCTACGAATTCTTCTGGCTGGCGGTCTTCGGTGTGGTGATCTCCGGGCGGTTAACCGCCGCAGGCGATCCGCTCAAAGGCTATATCGCCGGGCTGCTCGGTTTACTGGTCGCCATGATCGGCATGGAAAGCCTGCACGCTTACCGCCGTTTCACCTTCGATATTCCACAGATGGCTGGCGGTATCGACATCATTCCGGCCATGGTCGGTGCCTTCGGTTTTGCCGAGATTCTGACCGTGATGAAACGCAAGGCGGATGCTCAGGTGATTCGCTCCCAGGGTCGGGTAATACCGGAATTCAAAGACATCTGGAAATACCGTCGCACCTCGATTCGCTCTGGCGTGATCGGCACTCTGGTGGGCATTATTCCCGGCGTTGGTGAGGACATCGGCAGTTGGTCGTCCTACGCCGCCGCGCGTCGCGCCAGCAAGGAAAAGGAGCAGTTCGGCAAGGGTTCCTACGAGGGTTTGACCGCCGCCGAAACCGGCAACAGCGCGGTGATTCCCGGCGCTCTGATTCCAGTGTTAACACTGGCCATTCCCGGTTCGACTTCGGCCGCCGTACTGATCGCCGCCATGTTTATTCATGACATCCGCCCCGGTCCGATGCTGATGATCGAGAACCCGGACTTCCTCTACCAGGTGGTCGCCATGCTGTTGTTCACCACGCTTGCCATCACCCTCTACGGACTGTCGATGACCAAGTTATTGGTCAAGGTGCTGAACATTCCGCGCGAAAAACTGATGCCGGTGATCTATGTGCTCTGTGTGATTGGTTCTTTCTCCATTTCGCAACAGCTGTTCGATGTCTACGTCATGGTGTTCTTTGGTCTGGCCGGTTATCTGCTGCGGGAGATGAAATACCCGATGGCGCCGATCGTGCTGGGTATCATTCTGGGCACGCTGCTCGACACCAATCTAAGACGCGGGCTGGCACTGACCGGCGGCGACCCGACCCCTTTCTTTACCCGTCCAGTCAGTTTGATACTATGCCTGATCACGCTCGCCGCCATCTTTATGAGCATTCCCGCCTGCACCCGGCTGGTCCGACAACTGGCGGCCAGGCTCGGTCTGGTGCGCAAGGCAGCGACCGACTCAGGTTCCTAAAGCGATTGTATGAACGACGGAGCGCACCGAAGTGGGTCGTAAACGCAACCCGGACCTCACCCGCCAGGACATCCTCCAGGCAGCTCACGAAGAGTTCTGTGAAAAGGGCTTCGATGGCGCCCGGATCGACAGCATTGCCGCCCGCGCCGGCGCCAACAAGCGCCTGCTGTACCACTATTTCGGTAACAAGGAAGACCTCTACCGAACGGTACTGCTGGGCGCTTACAAGACCATTCGCGCCGGTGAGCGCGAACTGAGCCTGGATCAATATTCACCCGAAGAAGCCATGGACCGGCTGGTGCGCTTCACCTTTCGTCACTTCCAACAAAACCCCTGGTTTCTACGTCTGCTGACTACGGAAAACCTGCAATACGCGCGTTTTCTCAAGACGCTGCCCGAGGTCAAGGAACTGCATTCACCACTGGTCGCCCAGATCCGCACGCTGATCGAGCGCGGCGCCGACAAGGGCATTTTCCGTCAGGATGTCGACCCGGTTCAGCTGTATATCTCTATCGCAGCCCTGGGTTATTTCTACATCTCAAACATCCACACCCTGTCGATCATTTTCGACACCGACCTGGCGCACATCGCCATGATTCAGGAGCGCGAAGCGCACGCCGTCACCATGGTGCTCGACTTCCTGAAAACCCGGCCGGACGGCCACAGCTGACCCCGGCATCCTTGAGGTCATTGCCATGAAAATTGTCATTGCTCCGGATTCATTCAAAGAGAGTCTGACCGCGTTGGATGTCGCCAGAGCCATCGAGCGTGGCCTGCGTGCCGTCTGGCCCGATGCCGAGTGCAGCCTGCTGCCAATGGCCGATGGCGGCGAAGGCACCGTTCAGGCCCTGGTCGATGCCAGCGGCGGCCGGCGCATCACCGAGACCGTCAGCGACCCGCTGGGGCGGCCGGTTCAGGCCGACTATGGCGTGGTCGGTGCGGATCCAACCGAGTCGACCACCGCCGTTATCGAAATGGCCGAAGCCTCCGGTTTGCATCGCGTCAGCGGCCACGAACGCAACCCCAACCTCACCTCCAGCCGGGGCACCGGCGAACTGATTCGCGCCGCCCTGGACAGCGGCGCCCGGCGGCTGATTCTCGGCCTGGGCGGATCGGCCACCAACGATGGCGGTGCCGGCATGCTGGCCGCGCTCGGCGCGCGTCTGCTTGATGCCGAAGGCGCCGATCTGCCCGAGGGTGGCGCTGCTCTGGCGCGGCTGTCGCGTCTGGATCTCAGTGCTCTCGACCCGCGCTTGCAACACACCGACTTGATCATTGCCAGCGATGTCACCAACCCGCTGTGCGGACCCCAAGGCGCCAGTGCGGTGTTCGGCCCGCAAAAAGGCGCCAGCGCTGAGCAGGTTAAGACGTTGGATGATGCACTGAATCACTTCGCCGAGTGTCTGGCCGAGGCGACCGGTATCGACGCTCGTCACCAGGCCGGTGCCGGCGCTGCCGGTGGCCTGGGCGTCAGCCTGATGGCGCTGGGCGGAGAATTGAAATCTGGAATCGAGGTGGTGGCCGAAGCGGTCGGTTTGACATCCGCCATGGCCGGGGCCGATCTGGTTTTTACCGGCGAAGGCAAACTCGATGGCCAGACGCTCGGCGGCAAAACACCGCTGGGCGTGGCCCGGGTGGCGAAGGCCGCGAATGTACCGGTCATCGCTCTGGGCGGTGCCATGGATGACGACGCCGCAGCCCTGATGGACGCCGGCATCAACGCCCTCTTTGGCAGCGTACAACGACCCATGTCGTTACCCGACGCCCTCGCTGGCGCAACCGATAACCTGGAGCGCGTCGCCCGCCAGGTAGCCGCAAGTATTGAGCTGGGACGGCGACTGGCGCGCTGAATCAGGCTTCTTCCTGCACTGAATTGATCAGGGTTCCCAGCCCGGAAATGTTCACCCGCACCTCATCGCCGGCTTTCATCCACACCCGCGGTTTACGAAACGCACCGGAACCACCCGGTGTGCCAGTAACAATCACATCGCCGGGATTGAGCTGCGAAAAGGTGCTGATGTATTCGATCAGCTGTGGCACATCGAACACCAGATCGCTGACCGGCGTGTCCTGCATTACCTCGCCATTCAACTCGGTGGTCAGATGCAATTGCGACGGATCGGGAATCTCATCCGTGGTTACCAGCGCCGGACCAAAAGCGCCGCTGCCGGGGAAGTTTTTGCCCGGCGTGAATTGCGAAGTATGCACCTGCCAATCGCGCACCGAGGCGTCGTTGTAGCAGCTGTAGCCGGCAACATAATCAAGCGCTTCGGCGGCGCTGACGTGGCGTGCGGTTTTTCCAATAATCACCGCCAGCTCGCCTTCGTAATCGAAGCGATGCGACACCTTGGGTACGATCAACGGCTGACCATGCCCCACCTGGGTATCGGCATAGCGGGTGAAGATCATCGGGTAGTCCGGCTTGGGCATGCCGGTCTCTTCAATATGGCGGGCGTAGTTGATGCCGATGCAGTAGATTTTTTCGGCGTCGGGAATGACCGGTAAATAAGTCACTTCATCAAAGTTAAGCAGCGGCAGCTTATCCAACGGCGGTACCGATGCCAGACCAGCGCCACGCAACAGCGCCTTGAGCGTCGGCGCCAAGGCACGGGCATCGCGCACGCCCGCTTCGTCCAGCACCCCAAAACCGGGCTCATCCCGGTGAACAAAAGACACCCATTTCATATCGACTCCTGTGACGGTTTGTTGTTATTTACGTCAGACGTTTCGCGCTCAGCCAGCGCGGCCGTTGCAACACAGCGTACTAAACATGCAACGCCTGCGGACGCTACACTGAGCGACCTTTATCATCCGGCGCTGAACCAGGAAAAGCATCCGGAAAGACACTCGCGGAGGAACGCATGAAAACATTGAAAGACACTCGCGCCATTGGCTTGGGTTGCATGAACCTCTCGCACGCCTACGGGCCGCGTCCGTCCGACGAAGACGGCATCAAGCTACTCAACGAAGCCCTGGATGCCGGCTACGATCACCTCGATACCGCCGCCCTCTATGGCTTTGGTAAAAACGAATCCCTGCTCGGTCGTGGTGTTATGCATCGCCGAGATGAATTTTATCTGGCCAGCAAGTGCGGCATGTTCAAAGGCCCGGATGGCAAACGCGCCATCGATGGTCGCCCGGACGTTATTAAAGAAACCTGCGAAGCGGCGCTGCAACGACTGAACACCGATGTTATCGATCTGTATTACCTGCATCGCTGGGACAAGAGCGTACCCATCGAAGACAGCGTCGGCGCCATGGCTGATCTGGTCAAAGCCGGTAAAGTGCGCGAGCTGGGTTTGTCGGAAGTCTCTGCCGATACCCTGCGCAAAGCGCACGCCGTTCATCCGATCGCTGCGGTGCAAACCGAATACTCATTGTGGACGCGCAATGCGGAAATCGCCGTGATCAAAGCCTGCGAAGAGATGGGCGTGACCTTCGTTGCCTTCAGTCCGCTGGCGCGCGGTTATCTTGGTGCCAAGCTGATCGATCCGGCGCGTCTGCCCGAAGGCGATATTCGCCGCCAGATGCCACGTTTTACCACCGAACACTACGCCAAAAACCTGGCCTTGCTGGAGCCAATGAAAGCCATCGCCGCCGAGCACGACGTCACCGTGGCGCAGCTGGCATTGGCCTGGGTGCTGCATCGTTCGCCGTCTATCGTCGCCATTCCCGGCACCACTCAGATTGCGCACATGAAAGACAACCTGGCGGCAGCCGACATCAAACTGAGCAAGAGTGTCGTCGATGAACTGGATCGGCTGATCAACAAAGATACCGTCAGCGGCCCGCGCTACGGCCAGGCGACGCTGGCGGAAATCGACACCGAAATGTTCAGCGAGATCGACTGAACGCTCAGCCTTTGCCGCCGGCCGCTTTATCCCTTAGCAGAGGCTACTTTATCCCTTAGCGGAGGCTACGCGGGCAAAGGTTGACGCCAGCACCCGGCTGGCCGGTGTCAGCGGACTTTCGCGGCGGTGGATGATGTACAGCGGGTAATCGGGAATGGTTTCGCGCACCGGCACGTCCACCAGCAGATCGCGATACTGTGGCTGCTGCGCCAGCTTGGCCGGCAGCAGAGCGACGGCTTCGGAATGCACCAGCAGCGCCAGGGTCGAGGTCATCGAATAACACTCCATGCGCGGCTGCGGCGCGGCGAGCCCGGCCTGCTGAAAAATCTTTACCACCAAGGGACTGATATTGGCGCCGGCGCCGACGTGCACCCAGTCGGCCGGATCGAGCTGCGCCAGACTGGTGGCGTTGCGATAACGACTGCCAACGCTGGTCACCACCGCCATGCGCATGCGCTCAATTTCCTCGACGATAAATTCCGACTCTGACAAGGGTTCCCACAGCGGGCAGACCGCGAAATCGATATGGCCGGCGCGCAGCTGATTGATCGCCAGTGCCTGCAAACCCTCATAAATATCCAGCCGCACCTGCGGGCAATCGCGCTGAAACAGACGCACCGCCTGGGGCACCAAGTCGACACAGGACGAGGGCGCCAGCACGATGCGCACCGCGCCTTCCAGCTCGCCGCGCAGTTGCTTCATTTCATCCAGAGCGCGATCGGTTTCATTGAGAATCGCTCTGGCGCGCACCGCGAAGGCTTCGCCATAGCGGGTCAGGTCGATGCCTTTCTGCGAACGACTGATTAACGGCACGCCCAACTCGGCTTCCAGTTGGCGAAGTTTTTTCGACACCCCGGGCTGCGACTGATGCAACGCCTTGGCGGCGGCGCGAATGCTGCCGCTGTGCAGCGTCGCCATAAAGGCTTCGATCAGATCCAGCTTCATCGGCGCTCCACTACTCTATAACCAATGGTTATCATGCTAACCAATTTATCATCTACAGCAATAGGGTTGGCAGTGGTACTTTGCACTGACAAAGGCTTGCATCAGACTGACAACAACAATCACGAGCGGAGGTAATGCATGAGCCAGACTCAAAAGACCCAGGTCGCCATTGTCGGCGGCGGACCAGCCGGCATGCTGCTGTCCATCCTGCTGTACCGCGAAGGCATCGATTCCATCGTTATCGAACGCGCCACCCGGGCGCATGTGTTAGAGCGCATTCGCGCCGGTATTTTGGAATGGAGTGCGGTGGAACTGTTGCGCCGCGCCGGCGTCAGCGAACGTATGGATAAACAAGGTCACGCCCACGACGGCACGCGCGTCGCCTGGAAAGGCGAACGTCACCTGATGATCGATTCGTTCAAATATTCGCAGCGCAAGCTGATGGCCTACGGCCAGACTTACATCACCGAAGATCTCTACGCCGAAATGGACAAGATTGGCGGCCAGGTCTGGCACGAAGCCGAAGACGTCACCCTGCACGAACTGACCGACAAGACGTCCTACGTCACCTTCAACAAAGACGGCAAAGCGCATCGCATCGACTGCGATTTCATCGCTGGCTGCGATGGTTTTCACGGCGTATCGCGTCGCTCCATTCCCGAATCGGTGCAGAAAACCTTCGAGAAGGTCTATCCGTTCGGCTGGCTGGGTGTGATGTCCGAAACCCCGCCGCTGGAAGATCTGTGGTATGTGCAGCACGAGCGCGGTTTTGCGCTGGCATCGCAACGCAGCCCGATGTTGAGCCGTTATTACGTTCAGTGCTCGATGGATGACAAGGTGGAAAACTGGTCGGACGACCGTTTCTGGGATGAACTGACGCAGCGCTTCCCGCCGGACATTGCCAAGCAGATCGTCACCGGTCCGTCGATTGAGAAATCCATCGCGCCGCTGCGTTCGTTTGTTTCCGAGCCAATGCGCTACGGCAATCTGTTCCTCGCCGGCGATGCTGCTCATATCGTGCCGCCGACCGGCGCCAAAGGTCTGAACCTGGCCGCCAGCGACGTTTATTATCTGTGGCGCGCTCTGACCACCCACTTCAAGGAAAACAACGACAGCATGATGGATCGTTATTCCGAAGTGGCGCTGGCCCGAGTGTGGAAAACCGAACGCTTCAGCTGGTGGCTGACCGGCCTGCTGCACGTCTTCCCCGACCAGTTGCCGTTCGAAACCCGCGCCCAGGAAGCCGAACTCGACAGCATCGCCGAATCCGAAGCGGGCCTTGCCTGGCTGGGCGAACAATACGGCGGCTTCCCGATTGAGGATTGGGGCTAAGTCACTGCGGGCTACGCCCTGGTGACTTAGTTTGACTCGACGTATCCAAATGCCCTTCGGCATCCCGGATTTTCGTCCGGGATGAATCAATAAAAAGGGAGCTACCGCCCGGCGCTCCCCTTTTGTAGCCTGCGTCCTGCGTCTCCCATCCAGCGTCTTCCGGGCGCGCAGCGCCCTAAACCCGAAACCGTCCCACTGCCGCCTGTAATTCTCCGGCAATATCCGAGACTTCACGCGCCGACACCGAGGTCCGCTTCATACTGTCACTGGCGTGCTGGGCGCGACTGTTAATGCCTTCCAGTGTCTGACTCATATCATTGGCGACCCGGCTTTGTTCTTCTGCGGCACTGGCGACCTGAGTATTCATATCATTGATATCGTTGACGCTGCGCGCGATGGCCTCAAGCGCTTCCCCGGCAGCACTGGCCTGCTCAGCAGCGCCACCCAGTTGGCTCTGGCTTTCACTCATGGATTCGACCGAGGCACGCGAGCCGCTTTGCAGCTTGTCGGTGGTGTCGCGAATCTGCTCGGTCGAGGCCTGGGTACGCGCCGCCAGGGTGCGCACCTCATCCGCGACCACGGCAAAGCCGCGTCCTTGTTCGCCCGCCCTGGCCGCTTCGATGGCGGCGTTCAAGGCCAGCAGGTTGGTCTGTTCGGCAACACCAGTGATCACTTCCAGCACCTCGGAAATTTCAGCGCTGTCCTGGTCCAGTTGATGGATGCGGTTGGCGGTTTCTTCGACCTGAGCGGTCAGTTTTTGCATCGCCGACGCCATACGAGTAACGATCTCACGCCCCTGCTGGCTCTGGTTATTGGCATCGTTGGCAGCGCTCGCGGCCTGAGAAATATTCTGGGTGACATCGGCGGCGGTGGAGGCCATTTGCTGCATGGCGGTCGCCATCTGAGAGATTTCCATTTGCTGTTCGCTGGCGCTGTCACTGCTTTCACGCGCCAGCCGAATCAAGGCTTCTGACGATTGCACCAGACGTCGTGATGCCTGATCAATCGAGGTCACCATTTCGGTTAAATTGACGCGCATCTGCTCAAGCGATTTCATGGCAACCGATAGCTCATCACGGCCGCGTGCTGGCAACGGCTCATCCAACCTGCCTTGCGACAGATCCTGAGCGCCACCAATCATCAAATGCAACGAACGCTGAATATTGATAATCACCCAGCCGGCAATGCCCAATAACGCCGCCATACCCAGGATGACCGCCAGTCCCATCAGCAGATTCGATACCACGGCGGTCTGATCCGCCTGCTGCGTCACCCGCTCGGCATTGCCTTCAATCCGTACCGTCAAGGCTTCCATCTGATCGGCCAGAGCATCATAAGCCACTCTGAATTCCGGAAGTTGGGTCAGAGCGCTTCGATAGGAAACAGTAGCCTGCTCGACGATGTCCTCCGCAGTCGCGATGTATGACTGCAAAGCCGGCAGCACCGCATCCAGGGCGGCCAGGGTTTCGGTGTCATCTATCAGGTTCTCGTTGGCATCGAGCTGGGCGCGAAAATTATCCGCGTGCTCAACCAGGTCAGCCTGCACGGTTGCCAAGGCTTCCTGGTCACGCGTTTGGCTGGCAATCAGCGCAGCCATCACGTCGGAACTGAGCGCGTCATGCATCATGTCCGCGGTCAGATGGTGGCTCAAAATAGAGGTATTGGTCAGCATGGCGCTCGCCGACCGATCGAGTTGGTTAATCCCTAGAAAACCGAACGCCCCGGTCAATGCCAGTGCCAGTACCGCAACCAGTGCCAACCCCAGCAGTTTCAGCTTGATTGTCATAAATCCATTCACTCAGCGACTGTCGTTTGGATGACTGTAGTGTCGCTTTCGCCAAAGGGTGAAACCGGGGTTACGAAATTTTACAACCCGCTCAAAGCAACACCTGCACCACGCCAACCGAGCTGGTCACCAACAACACCCAACCCAGCCAACGATAAAACAAAGCCGAATCAGCGCGTTGCAACAAGCTATGGAAACGCAGGCCGAGGACGTGACCGATCGCCGCCGCCGGCAACAAGTACAACGCCGCCAGTAATTGCAGATCGACACCAAAGATCATAAAAGCACCGAGCTTGATGCACACCAGCACAAACCAGAGCGCAAAGAGCGTATCGCGCAGTTGATGCCGCGCCACATGCTGCGCCGCCACGGCAATCAATAAAGGCGCGCCCACCAGGGAAGCGCCACTGATGTAACCGCCCAGAATAATGAACAACCACTCCAGGGGTTTGGAGGTGCTGCGGAAGGGTTTATTGAGAATGTAGCTGATCGAATAACTGCCGACGATGACAAAAATAATGGCACTCATCACCGCATCGGGCAGTGTCAGCAAACCAAAGACGCCGATCAGTTTTGGAATCAGCAGCAGCGCCAGCAACTTGCCCAGATAATTCCAGTCGATCGTACCGCCTTCAGCCTCGCTATCAGTGCGCGACTGGCGATGACTTTGCCAGACCGTCAAGGAGGAAAACACCAGCAGATGAATGCCGATGATCGGCAAAAACACCACCGGCCGGTCGGAGATCAATAACAGGAAAGGCAGTGATAGCGCAGCACCACCAAAACCCAGACCAGAGCGCACAAAGCCACTCCAGACAAACACCAGGGCAATCAGCCCAAGCTGCACCAAACTGAGATCGGACATCAGGAACCTCTAGACAACTCGCACCGGGCTCGAGCTTGTAGAACAACACCAGGCGGCTTTATTGAAAAAGAGCAGCCAGTGTAACCATTGGTCGCGGTTTGTCAGCCGCATCGACAACAAAAAGCGGCTGATCTAAGCTGGCAAGCAGGGAGGGGCGCCATGAAATACAGTGTGCACGTCGACATCAAACGGCCGCGGGACGAAGTGATCGAACTTTTCGATAACCCCGACCACCTGCCGAAATGGCAACCCGACCTGATCGAGCTGGAACCGATCGCGGGCATTCCCGGCCAGCCCGACAGCCAGGTGCGGTTGGTTTACCGCCTGGGTAAGCGTGAACTGGAAATGATCGAAACGGTCGTTGAGCGCAAGCTGCCAGAGCGTATGGCCATGCGCTTCGAAGCCACCGGCATGACCAATCATATGGTGAATCGTTTCGAAGAACGGGGCGATGTAACCCGCTGGTATGCCGACAATGAATTTATCGGCACGGGCTGGATGAAACTGATGACCTGGTTTTTACCCGGCGCCTTTCGTAAGGAGTCGCTGAAAACAATGCGGCGTTTTAAACAATTCGTCGAGCACGATATTCACAACGACAGCTGAATTATTCCGTCTGCGACGACGAAGCCTCAGTCTCCTCATCCTGACCCAAACCGGTGGCAATGGATTCCGGCAATTTACGCCGCACCGAAGCACCCAGTTCTTCCAACACCTCGACCTGCCGCACCAGCGAACCGCGACCATCGCGCAACGAACTCCAGGCGTCATCGTAGGTGCGTTGAGCGGTGCCCAACTGATTACCGAGCTTCTCCATTTTCTCGGCAAAGATGCGCAGTTTGTCGTAAACCTTGCCGGCCTGATCAAAGAGTTTTTTGGCGTTGTCGTTCTGCCGCTCCAGGGTCCAGAGGTTGGCGACGGTGCGCAGTGTTGCCAATAAGGTGGTCGGAGTAACCACCACAATGTTGCGTTCAAAACCGTCGTTAAACAGTTGCGGGTCAGCCTGGAAAGCAGCAATAAAAGCTGGCTCAACTGGCATAAACATCAGCACAAAATCGGGCGCTTTCATGCCTTCAAGGTGCGGATAATCTTTATCGCTCAAGGCACGAATATGTTGGCGAACCGAACCGATATGACGCTTCAGCGCAGCGTCACGTTCGAGGTCTTCTTCGGCGCTGACGTATTGCTGATAGTCGTTCAGCGAAACTTTCGAATCGATGATCAGGTGTTTGCCATCGGGCAGATAAACGATGAAGTCCGGCCGACGGTTCTGGCCGTCTTCGTCTTTAAAATTGGCTTCGCGTTCGAACTCTCGCCCGCGCTGTAAACCGGCACTTTCCAGAATGCGTTCAACCTGCAGCTCACCCCAACTGCCCTGGAGTTTTTTATCGCCGCGCAAGGCGCGGGTTAAATCACCCGCCTGTTGATTGAGCTGGTTATTCATTTCCTTAAGCGAATCGAGCTGAGTTTTCAGTTCGGCGCGACCCTGAGTATCTTGCGTATGGATGTCATCAACGCGCTTGCGGAATTGCTCCACCTGCTCACGAAATGGCTTCAATAAAGCGTTGAGATTTTCCTGGCTCTGTTCGGCAAAACGTTTGCCTTTGTGATCGAAAATTTCGTTCGCCAGATTGGAAAATTCTTGCTTCAACTGCTCTTTGTTTTCCTTCAGCAATTGAATCTGTTCTTCGTAGTGACGCGCATCGGCACGATGCTGAGTTTCCAGGCGCGCCATCTGGTTATTGCTGTCGTTCAGCGAGGCTTCAAGCTGTTGCAGGCGCTGCCGGCTCGAGGCCAGTTCAGCCTGAGTTTCACTGCGTTGGCGCTCCGCCATTTGCGTCTCAAAGCGCGCCTGTTGCAAATCGCTTTGTTGTTGCTGCAAGTCACGCAGCAGACGTTGCCGCACCACGGCCATGGCGCCGCCTGCGATGGCAGCGCCAACCAGCGCCGACAGTAACAACGAGGTCCACACTTCGGTTAACACCGAGCCAGTCATAAGGCGTATTCTCCTGCGATGACGAACCTGGACACTCAGGTCCAGACGCTCAAATCATTGTCGTTATGGGGCAGTTCATCGTTGTGGTGGCAGTTGGCGCGCAGCTTGATCAGCCGTTCCCCCCAGCGGGTGTTTTCGGCCGCGAGACTGGCTTCGTCGAGTCGCCAGTCGCGGTGTTCCAGACACACACTGAACCCCTGTTTGGCGCGTTTTAAGGTCCAGAGTATCAGGGTGTTTTCCCAGTCCGGCGCACCCTGAACGCACAACCATTCCAGCTGCTGGTCAGGTTCTTCTTCAACCACTCGCATGGTGATGGGCGCTTCCAGGTCGCTGCTGCTGAAGCGCCAGCTGTCGCCACCGGCGATACTGACCGTGCCCGACCACCAGGATTGCAGTCCGGTTCGGGTCGTCAACTGCTCCCAGATGCGCGCGGCGGGAGCGTCGATATCGACCTGATGAAACAATGTGACCATGAGCGTCCTCAGTGTTATAGCGGGCCGCACTGGCCCGCGTTTTTTGTCGGCCATATTCTGACACGTTTTGGCTGTTCAAGTCGCCCGGCCAGCACTAAGGTGGCCCGATCTTTTCTGTTATCGCCAGACCCTCAACGCCATGCTGACACTGACCCCCGAAGCGTCGCTCAATCGCCTGCCGGTGGCGCTGGCGAATGAGCCCATACGACCAGCGCGACACTGGGTTTCTACGCAGGCATTGCACGGCCTGATGCTGGCAGAAGACCCCGGCGATGAACGCTCGGTGCGGCAGTTCCTGCGCACCTTTGATAGCGATCAAGCCAGCGACGCCCGCATCCTCGCACGCTATGCCGAGCGCTTAACGACCGTGCTGAAAACCGCCTTACGCGCTGACTATTGGCTGGCTGGCAGCGATTTCCAGCAAGGCTACGCGCGCTATTGGCAGCGCTGTCAGCGGCTGGTGCTCGGTGGCGGTTTAAGCAGCGGCGCCTTTGGTCGCGCACTGACCGAGGCACTGAACGGACAACTGGATGGCCGTGAACTGGCGCTGTCGCCTTATGGTGGTCAAACCGGCCTGGTCGGTCTGACCACAGTCTGGCACGAGCCGTCGCCGTTACTGGTGATGGATTTTGGCGCCACCGGCATCAAGCGCGGCCTGGTCGATGCGCAGGGTAACTTGCACAGCCTGCCGGAGTTGAATGTCGACCATTGGTTAAACGATGACGGCCTGTTTCGCGCCGAGGCTTTTAGCGCTGTGTTGCGCGACAGCCGCACTCTGGTTGGCGCGGCCTTGCCGACGGCGATCAGCCTGGCGTGCTATATGAAAGACGGCCAGCCTTACGACTATCATTCCGGCGTTTATCATCGGCTCGTTGAAGACAGCCCGCATCTGGCGAGCAGTTTGCATCAGCACTGGTTGCCCGAGGCCGGTCTCGGTCGCTTGGTCACTTTGCTGCACGACAGCAGCGCTGCGGCTCTGGCTTTTCCTGCTTCGGTACCGGCCATCATGGTGACGCTGGGCACCGGCCTCGGCGTGGGTTTGTGCCCTCTCATTGCTGAGCAACACACCGACTGAACCAGCGGTCGCTGCGTCACAAGCTGGCTTTGCGGTATGCTGAGCGCCTAAGCCACTCATGTTCAGGCAACAAGGATTGCGACGTGCCGCTGGATTCCAACCTCTTTTTATTGATCGCTGGCCTGCTGGTGTTGATCGGCATTCTCGCCAGCTCGCTGACGGTTCGTCTCGGTCTGCCGTTTCTGCTGTTGTTTCTGGTCATCGGCATGCTCGCCGGCGAAGACGGTATCGGCGGCATTGCCTTCGACGATTTCGATCAGGCCTTTCTGGTCGGTAATCTGGCGCTGGCCATCATTCTGCTCGATGGCGGTATGCGCACCAAAACCTCAACGTTTCGCGCCGCTTTTTGGCCATCGCTGTCGCTGGCGACCATCGGCGTGGTGCTGACCGCCAGCGCTTTGGGGCTTTTCGCCACCTGGCTGCTCGGTGTGAATCCTTTGTTCGGACTGTTGCTCGGCGCCATCGTCGGTTCCACCGACGCGGCTGCGGTTTTTAATCTGCTGCGCAATTCCGGCATTCGCTTAAACGAACGCGTCGGCGGGACTCTAGAGCTGGAATCCGGTGCCAACGATCCGATGGCGATTCTGCTGGTGATCGTCATCGTCGATCTGATTCAGGGCGAGGCGCAACTGTCCTGGTTGCCGCTGCTGACGTTGCTGACGCAGCAATTTGCCCTCGGGGCACTGATTGGTGTCGGTGGTGGTTGGTTGCTGGTGCGGCTGGTTCAGCATCTGCGTCTGGCCGACGGTCTGCAGGCGCTGTTGGTGGTGTCTTTCGGGCTGGTGGTGTTCGCCGGTGTTAACCGCCTCGGTGGCAGTGGTTATCTGGCGGTCTATCTGGTCGGTCTGATGCTCGGTAATGTGCGCAGCGGGCCTTCTGAGCCGGTGTCGCAAATTATGGATGGCCTGGCCTGGCTGGCTCAGGCCGGTATGTTCTTGATTCTCGGTTTATTAGTCGCGCCCAATGAGGTGTTTTACTTCGCGCCCACCGCTGGCGCCATTGCGGCTTTTTTGATTCTGATCGCCCGGCCGCTGGCGGTCATGCTGTGTCTGCTGCCGTTTCGTTTTCAGTGGCGCGAACGTTTCTATATCAGCTGGGTCGGCCTGCGTGGCGCCGTGCCCATTGTGCTGGCGGTTTATCCGGTGATGGCCGGGCTGTCGAACGCCCAATATATTTTTAATGTGACCTTCGCCGTGGTGCTGGTGTCGCTGCTGGTGCAGGGTTCGACCGTGCCGTTGATGGCGCGTTGGCTGAAGGTGCTGATTCCGCCGGCACCGGCACCGGCGAAACGACATCGGCTGGTATCGGGCGATCAGATCACGCTGGAGGTTGATGAGTTTCGCGTCGAGCCTGAGTCTCCAGTGTTATCGCCGCTGTTTCGCGTCGGCGAGGACAACCCCATCAATCCTGCAATGATGGCGCTGGTGCGCGATGGCCGGCCGTTGCCGCTCGATGGCAAGGTCGAGCTGCATGCTGGCGACCGCGTCTGGATGTTGCTGCGCAGTGAAGACGTCGATGATGTTGCCAGTCAGTTTTCCAGCGAAACCCAGGGCGGCCTGCTGGCCAGCAACAACTTCTATGGCGAATTCGTGTTGCACCCCGATGCTCAGTTGACCGATCTGGCCAGCGCCTATGGTCTGAGCATTGATGACGCCGAACGCCCGCTGACGGTCGCCGGTTTGCTGCACCAGCGGTTGGGCCGGCATCCCGTAGTCGGTGATCGCACTCGTCTTGGCGCGGTTCGGCTGACTATCCGTCAAATGACTGGCGATCGTATTGAAACCGTTGGGCTGAAATTGTTGCCGAGGAGCGTCTAAATAATTCGCACCAGGCTCTGCACGAGTTATTTAAGGCTCCCTGTGGTCACTAGGCCACAGTTGTCTATACTCAAGGGTCTATGTTCATGATCGGATGCCGACCATGCCCGCCCTGAGTCTGGTCCTCGCCATTGTTTTACTGGGCAGCACATTTTTCAGCTCGGTTTTGTGGGTCGATGTCGTTCTGGCATTGGCGGCATTGCTGTGTATCGTCCTGTCGATCTGGCGCGGTCGCCGCAGCCAGATGCTGTTAAAGCTGGCGCTGCTGGCGGCGGTTCCTGTGGTACCGATGACCACCTGGCTCGAAGGTCTGATGCTCGAGCTGCAACTCAGTTCCCGTCAGGCCGAGTTGAGCGATGATCTGAATGTCATAGCCAAGCGCGTCGAAAGTCAGCTGGTGGTCAATCGCAGTCATCTCGACGCCGTTACTTTACTGGTCGCTAATTCTGTTGATATCAACCAGGCCGACTACCAGCGTTGGCTCACCTATCTGATTCCCGCCCAGAACTACACCTACCTGAACATCGCCATCACCGACGATCTGATCATCACTCACGTTTATCCGCTGTCGGCACACAACCTGGACATACTGGGCATGGACATGCGTACCGTGCCAGAGCAGCGCGCGGCCATCGAAGAGGTCATGCAACAACAGCGTCCACTGGTAGTAGGGCCCATCGAGACGTTGCAAGGCGATGAAGCGCTGATTTATCGGCTTCCGGTCCCAGGGCGGCAGGGCATGATTGTTTCCGGTGTGCTGTCACTCGATCGCCTGCTATCGCGCGCGGCGCTGGCCGGTTCACGCATAAATTTGCAACTGACGCTCAAGCGCGGCGAGCAGAGTCATCAACTCTTGTCCGGCGGCGAGCTTGGGCCGCAGGCGGTGCAGGCGCGCTTCTTCCATTCCGGCTTTGACTGGCAATTCCAGGCCGAACCCGAACTGGGTTTCGCGCCATCGGCCTGGGCATCCTGGGGTGCCCGCGCAGTGGGGCTGGTGCTGTGGGGTTTTCTGTTTGGCGTCATCGGCTGGCAACACCGTCTGATGCGCGTGCGTGACCGCGAACGCCTGCGCCTCAAAGCTCAGGAGAAAGAACTGCTCGAAGCTCAGCGTCTGGGACGACTGGGCTCCTGGACCACCGACGATTACCGCCGTTTTTCGCTGTCATCGCCGCTGGCTGAAATGCTTGGTACCGAGCGCGAATGTCTGACTGACAAACAGATTCTTGGCTTTATCTACGAGCCTGATCGGGAATACGTTTTATCGCATCTGCGTTTTGTACGCTCTGGCGAAGCCGGCTTCACCCGTTTGGAACATCGCGTCATGACCGATGAAGCGCTGATCTGGGTGGAACACAGTCTGGCGATGAATACCGACGGCGAAATTTCCGGCATGGTGCGGGATATTACCGAGATCAAATCGACCGAAGCCGAGTTGAAAAAGCTCGCCTATTACGACTCCCTGACCGGCGCATCCAACCGCAATTTTTTCAGCAAGCAAGTGCAGCAGGCGATCAGTTTGTCGCGCCGGCATGGCAATCATCTGGCGCTGATCATTATCGATCTGGATAACTTCAAAGCCATCAATTCCAGTTACGGTCACTCCATCGGCGATGAAGTGCTCAAAGTAACCACCGATCGTCTGGCCCGCTGCATCCGGCGCAGCGACAGCATTGCGCGCTTGTCCGGCGACCGCTTCGCCGCCTGCCTGCAAAACCTCAAAGACCCGAGCCACGCCATCTTCGTGGCCGATACCATTCTCAAATCAATTTCCGAAGCACTGGAATTGGATGATCGACGCATCAGCCTGACGGCCACTCTGGGCATCGCCACCTGCCCGGAAGACGATCAGGAATACGAAGGCCTGGTGAAAAAAGCCGAGATGGCGTTGCAAAAAGCCAAGGAAGTGGAGCGTGGTTTTTATCAGTTTTATTCCGATCAACTGAACCTGGAAAACGATCGTCGTCAGGAAGTCATGCGACTGTTGCCCAACGCCCTGAACAACAACGAATTCCATCTGGTGTTGCAGCCGCGGGTAGCGAGTGTTGACGGTCGCTGGTCGAGCGTCGAAGTGTTGTTGCGCTGGGAAAGTGAGGTGCTGGGTTTTGTATCGCCCGCGGAATTTATTCCACTGGCCGAAGGCAGCCACCTGATTGTCGACATCGGCAACTGGGTCATTCGTGAAGCCTTGACGCAGTTTGCCGCCAACCTGGATCGATTCGACCCGGACATGGTGATTTCCATCAACCTGTCACCGCGCCAACTGGAACACGCCGACCTGGTGCGTTATGTCGCCGCCGAAATACAGATGTCGGGTGTCCCCGCCGAACGCGTGGAGTTTGAAATCACCGAACATTCGGTCACCGAAGAATCCGATACCACCCTGAGCACTTTAACCGACCTTTCCGCCATGGGCATTCGCTTCGCCATGGACGATTTTGGTACCGGTTATTCCAATCTTGGCATGCTGCAATCACTGCCGTTGTCGGTGCTTAAAATCGATAAACGTTTTGTGCAGAACCTGGGCGCCGGCGGCAAACACCTGGAACTGGTGCGCGCCATCATCAACCTGGGTCATACGCTGGGGTTGAGTGTGGTGGCCGAAGGTGTGGAAACCGAACAGGAAGTCAGAATGCTGACCAGTCTGGGCTGTGATGAATTGCAGGGCTTCCATTTTTATCGTCCGCAGCGGTTGGAAACGCTGCTGTCCCGGCCGGAGCAAACCACCGTCTGATGAGCAGCCAGGACTCCGTTATTCAAGCGGTTCAACGCTGGGTTGAACGTTTGGTCATCGGCGAAAACCTCTGTCCTTTTGCCAAACGCGAGCTGGTGCGCGACCGGGTGCGTTTCGTGCATTCAAGCGCCACCAATGAAGCCGATTTGCTGTTGGATCTGGATGCCGAATTAAACCGCTTGCTGGCGGACGCTGAAGTGGAAACCACCTTGTTGATTCACCCCCAGGTGCTGGAGGATTTTCTCAACTTTAATAATTTTCTCGACCAGGCCGATGCGCTCTTGCGTCATAAAAAACTCGAGGGTGAATTTCAGATCGCAAGCTTTCATCCCGATTACCAGTTTGCCGGCACCGAGCCGGACGACGCCGAAAATTACACCAACCGCTCGCCCTACCCGGTGCTGCATTTATTGCGCGAAGCGTCGCTGGAAGACGCCATTGAACGCTATCCGGATACCGCCGATATTCCCGAGCGCAATATCGCCCGCATGGAAGCCATGGGCGTAACCCGACTGCAACAGATCCTGGCCGATTGCCTGAGCTAAACCGCGCTTTATTCCAACGATTCGCGTGGCATGGCCGGCGTTCGTTTACCCGCCTGAAGCAACGTCAGCGCCACCCCAACAACCACACAAAGGATGCCCAGCCACTGCACCGGTAACACGACCTGATGCAACACAAAGAGGGTTAACAGAGCGTTAAATAACGGCGCCGTGGTCATCATCAAACCGGCAATGCTGGGGTTGCCGTGACTGACGGCTTTAATCCAGGAAAAGTACGCCACCAGCGATGGGAAAATCGCCACATAAAGCACGGCCCACCAGGCCGAACCCGTTGGTAACAGGGCCGTATCAGTGAACCAACCACTGAGCCAGAAGGGCACAATAAAACAGCTGCCGCTGCCAATCAGAAAGGTCAGCAAACCCAGCCCATTCACTTCGTGCGTCGGTACTGATTTCAGCAGCACCGAGTAACAGGACCAGCCCAACAACCCCAGAATAAACAGCAGGTCACCGCGCCAGCTTTGCTCATCCAGACTCAGACCCTGGCCACGCGTCAGCACCAGATAAGCGCCGACCACCGCGATCAGAGCAGTCAGCCACTGACCGATGGTCAAACGACCCTGACCCAGCCAACCGGACAGAATAAAAATCATCACCGGCATCAGTGCCGTCAGCGCGCCGATGTTCACCGGCTGGGTGTATTCCAGCGCCCAATATTGGAAGCTGTTAAAGAGGGTCACGCTGAGAATTGAAAGCACCACCAGGCGCCGCCAATGCAGGCGATACCAATGCCACTGGCGACGCAAAAATGGCAGCCCAAAAGGCGCGATAAACAGCAGCGCCAGCCACCAGCGAAATTGCGACAGCGTAAAGGCAGGAACGGAACTGACGGCCAGTTTGCCGACAATGGCATTGGTCGCCCAGAAAAAGTTGGCCAGGACGGCAAAGCCGACCGCCACCAGAATGGCGCGATAAGACACTGTGACCTCGGTTGTTATTGTTACTTTTTTAAAATAATTATTAGGCGAATCGAGGTCAGGCAGTGTCCGGCTTTAAGGTCAGGCGCGCAAGCCGCTGGCTGGAACGGTGCGATCTGAATTAATCAGTGGTGGCCTGGCGTAGCTCCTGCGCCGCATCCTGCAAGGCATCGGCGACTTCACTCAGGGTCGCCAACCGACCGGTCATCGATTCCACCGTGGCCAGCGAGATGGCACTGCTGTTATTTAATTCGGCGCCACCGGCCGCCAGCGACTGCATTTCGCTGGCGACGCGACCAAGTTGCTCTTCCAATTCGGCAAAGCGTTCGCGCATCAAGGCAACCTGGTCGGCCACCGCCCGCACCCGCCGCTGGCTGTCTTCACTCTGGCTGATGCCGCGGGCAATACGCTCGCCGCTTTCATTGAGCAACTCGCGGATTTCGTTAGCCGAGGTATCAGAACTGAGCGACAGCGCGCGCACCTCGTCAGCCACGACTGCAAAACCCCGACCGTGTTCACCCGCACGCGCCGCTTCGATGGAGGCATTCAACGCCAGCAGGTTAGTCCGCGCAGCAATATCGCTGATCGCCTGAGAAGCTTCTTCGATGCGCTCGTTACTGGTCTTAATGGCCGACATTTCCGCGACCAGTTCGGCCACCAGTTGCTGCGTCTGGTCAGATTGTTGGCGCGTCGCATCCAATGAAGTGCCGACCTGCGCCAGCGTCTGACCACTGACCGTCATGATCTCATCGACCCGCGCCAGACTGTCCGCCAGTTGCTGACTGAGACTGGCCTGACGGCCGCTGACATCGTTCAGTTCGGTCGATTCCTGATTCACCTGAGTACGCACCGAGGCCAACTCCGCCGTGGCATCGACCAGGCGCGTGCTAACATCGCGAGTGCGTTCAACCACCCGACTCATGCGACCGCTGGCGGCTTCCAGCCGATCGCTTTGTTCACTGGCGGCGACTTCCGCAGCGCGCGCATCGTCGACCGCCTGCAAGGTAATGCGCTGCATATAAGCCTGACCGACCCAGATCATCAGCACCGGCAACAGGTAACCCACAACGATATCGCGGTTCAGATCGCTGCCGCTCAGCGGCGGTTCGGGAAACTCATGCCCGCCCAGCTTCAGCCACACAAAGAAGCCGGCAAAGCCGAGCATCAGCAACGACCAGACCGAACCCCACAGAGGGTTGGTCATCATATAGGCGAGCACGATCAACGTGACCAGCCAGAGCAAATACTGCGAATCGATGCCGCCAAACAGATAGGCGGAAAACAGCGCGTGCGTCGCCATACCGGCAATGGCCAGGTTAGAACCCAGCACCACCGAGAAACCAGCGCGCACGAGCCAGGGCACGGGCAGCACCATGAGCATCAAAATAACCGCCGTCACCTGCAGGCCGGCCACATCGAAGGCCCGCCACTTGAGCAACGAATAGAGCCCAACCAGCACAGCCAGAAAACAGAACGCTACCACGGCCTTTTCGCGAACCAGATCGCCGTCGCGCCGGGGCAGAAACCAACGCACCATGTCGGCCTCCATCAATAAGGGATCGGCATTGTACCGGCAGCATCAGGGCGAAACTTAGGCTTGGATGGTCACTGTGTCGTTAAGCTCAAAGATGGGGCTTTTCGAACACCGCTCGCACTTTACTTAATCGATTTAGCAAACTAAGGTTCCGGCCGAATCAGCAGAGGCTTCGGCACACTTATGAACAACCAGGTACAACTGATTACTTACATCGACCGCCTCGGCGGCGGCGACCTCAAGGCGTTGCAGGCGTTACTGCAAGGTCCGTTAAATCAACTTTTTGGTGGCATTCATTTGCTGCCGTTTTATACGCCCATCGATGGTGCCGATGCCGGTTTTGATCCGGACGATCATCTGACCGTCGATCCACGCCTGGGCGACTGGTCTGACGTTAAAACGCTGAGTCAGACCACGCCGGTGATGGCCGACCTGATCGTCAATCACCTGTCCAGCCGTTCACCCCAGTTTCTCGATGTGCAGGCCAAAGGTCGCGACAGTCAGTGGCACGATTTGTTTTTGAGTTATGACAGAGTTTTTCCCGAAGGCGCGACTGAAGCTCAACTGACGGCCATCTATCGACCGCGCCCCAGTCTGCCCTGGACGCCTTATGTGCTCGGCGGCGAGAAGCGCCTGCTGTGGACCACCTTTACCCCGCAGCAATTGGATATCGATGTCGAATCCGTGGCCGGCTGGCACTATTTAAGCGCCATTCTCGATCGTTTCCGTGACGGCGGGGTGTCGATGATCCGGCTGGATGCCGCCGGTTACGCCATCAAGCGCGCCGGTACGCGCTGCTTTATGCTGCCCGAGACGTTCGACTTTATTCATCGGCTGAGCGAAGCCGCCGACGAGCGCGGCATGGAAACCCTGGTCGAGATTCACAGCCACTACCAAACCCAGATCGACATCGCCGAACGCGTCGGCCGCGTCTACGACTTCGCCTTGCCGCCGCTGATTCTGCACGCTCTGTTTACCGGCGAAGCAAAACCGCTGGCCAACTGGCTGAACATTTCGCCGCGCAATTGCATCACCGTGCTCGATACCCACGATGGCATCGGGGTGATGGACGTCGGCGCCGATGGCGACAAGCCGGGTCTGCTTGAACCACAAGCCATCGATCAACTGGTGGAAACCATTCATCAGCGCAGCCAGGGCGAAAGCCGACTGGCCACCGGCGCGGCGGCCTCTAATCTCGACCTCTATCAGGTCAACTGCACCTACTACGCCGCCCTGGGCGAACGCGATGTCGACTATCTGATCGCCCGTGCCGTGCAGTTTTTCGCGCCCGGTGTGCCACAGCTTTACTACACCGGCCTGCTGGCCGGCGGCAACGATCTGGAGTTGCTCAAACAAACCAGCGTCGGTCGCGACATCAACCGCCACTATTATCAGCCCGATGAAGTGACGTCTGAACTGAACCGGCCCGTGGTGCAACAACTGCTGGATTTGATCCTGCTGCGCAATACCCACCCCGCCTTTGCAGGCTCTTTTGATCTGGATCAGCCAACATCGTCTAAACTGCGGTTAGCGTGGTCACAAGGCGAGCAGCGTTTGACCCTGGAGGTCGACTTCGAACAACCCGCCGCTCGCATTGTTGAAGGCAGTTCGGAAACACCTCTGATGAGTTGGTCCGCCAACTGATCGGGGCACGTTTGAGTTCAGTCCGCGTTCATTTGCGGCAACTAGGCTCAAAACGCAGCAAGGTTGTTAGTGTTCGGTTCGTTTGTTACCGGGCGTTTAGCGCTGATGATGAATAATCAGACTAAAAAGCGGGTGACAAACGTTCTTAAACGATTAAGCTATCGACCGTGCTTTCCAAGCCCAGCGTCTGAGATCACCCCCGGTGTATGGCGCTGATTTTGAAAACGCGAACCATCCCATTGCACGAAAAGGGCTACAAAAATGACAAAATCCTTGATGAAAAAGACGCTTGTCGTCGCTATGTCAGCGGCTTTTGCTGCAGGCGCTGCTGCTGAAGAAAACCCCACCCGTGGTTCCGGTGATTTCCACTGGGATTCACTGGATAAATTCGATGACATGGATCTGTCCGGTCAGACGGTTACCGTCGCCGGTCCGTGGTTGGCGCCGGAAAACGCCATCTTCAACGCCATCGTCAGCCACTTCGAAGAAGCCACCGGCGCCGACGTTCAGTACTCCGGTTCCGACAGCTTCGAACAACAAATTCGTATCGATCTCCAGGCCGGCTCTCCGCCCAACCTGGCGATCTTCCCGCAGCCGGGTCTGGCTGCCGACATGGCCAGCCAAGACCTGCTGGCGCCGCTGTCTAGCGAACTGCGTACAGACGTTCTGAACAACTACGCCGCTGGCCAATCCTGGGTTGATCTGGGTACCTATGCTGATTCTGACGGCGACGACAACTTCTACGGTGTGTTCTTCCGCGTCGACCTGAAGAGCCTGGTTTGGTACTCCCCGGATAACTTCGCCGACTACGGTTATGACGTTCCGGAATCCATGGAAGAGCTGATCGAACTGTCTGACCAGATGGTTGCCGACGGCCAAACTCCTTGGTGTATCGGTCTGGGTAGTGGTGCCGCCACTGGCTGGCCGGCCACCGACTGGGTTGAAGACATGATGCTGCGTCTGCACTCTCCGGCCGTTTACGACCAATGGGTCAGCCACGAAATCCCGTTCAACGATCCGCGTGTGGTTGAAGCCATCGAACTGTTCGGCCAATTCGCCAAGAACGATGATTACGTTCAGGGCGGCGCTCAGTCTGTCGGCTCCACTGACTTCCGTGAAAGCCCCAACGGCCTGTTCGACATCCCGCCGGGCTGCTTCATGCACCGTCAGGCGAGCTTCATCCCAGCCTTCTTCCCAGAAGGTACTGTGGTTGGTGAAGACATCGACTTCTTCTACCTGCCGTCTTTCGAGTCCAAAAACCTGGGTAACCCGGTACTGGGCGCCGGCACCGTTGTCACCATGCCGAAAGAAAACGAAGCTGCTGTGGCGCTGATGGAATACCTGACCACGCCGCTGGCTCACGAAATTTGGATGATCAACGGTGGCTTCCTGACGCCGCACACTGGTGTTAACAACGATCTGTTCGCCAACGACACTCTGCGTCGTCAAGCTGAGATCCTGCAAAGCGCCGACACCTTCCGTTTCGACGGCTCTGACCTGATGCCTGGCGGTATCGGCGCAGGTGCCTTCTGGACCGGTATGGTTGACTACGTCAGTGGCGATTCCGCCGAAGACGTTGCCGACGACATCGAATCGGCCTGGGAAAACCTCTAAGTCGAGGTGAATTAACCCAGCCACGGCGACTTCGGTCGCCGTACCCGCCCGCCCCGTTCTTCGGGGCGGGCTGCTTTTAACCCCTTCTTGGTCAGGAGACAACTGTGGCTCAGCAAATTATCACGGCAGTGATTGCTATTGCCCTGGCAATAGGCCTCAGTGCCCTATTTTTTCTTGGATCTAACTTTCTGCTGGACCGTTTCCTGTCCAGTGATTCTGTCAGCGGCGATGCCGCCCGGATGAAGCGCGACAACCTGCGCGAATCCATCCGTCCCTGGATTTTTATCGGTCCAGCGGTCGTTATTTTGCTGATCTATCTGGTGTACCCCGTATTCGCCTCTCTGTGGTATTCCGTACTCGATAGAAACGCCAACGAATTTGTCGGCCTGGCGAACTACGCCTGGGCCGTACAGAACCCCAACTTCTGGATCGCGGTTCGCAATAACCTCTTATGGCTGATTTTTGTGCCCACCATGGCCACCGGTTTTGGTTTGCTGATTGCCTATATGACCGATCGACTGTGGTGGGGAAAGTTGGCGCGCACCCTGGTGTTTTTGCCGATGGCGATTTCCTTTGTCGGCGCCTCGGTGATCTGGAAATTTATTTACGATTATCGCGGCGTCGGTGAAGAACAAATCGGTTTGCTTAACGCCATAGTCGTGGCGTTCGGTGGCGATCCGACACCCTGGATCACCGTCTCCTTCTGGAACAACTTCCTGCTGATGATCATCCTGGTGTGGATTCAAACCGGTTTCGCCATGGTGATTCTCGGTGCTGCTATTCGCGGTGTTCCTGAAGACACCTTGGAAGCGGCCATCATCGAAGGCGCTAATCAGTTCTCCATCTTCTTCAAGATCGTGATTCCGCAAATTTTCGGCACCATCGTCGTGGTCTGGACCACCATCACCATTCTGGTGTTGAAGATCTTCGATATCGTCTTTGCCATGACCAACGGTCAGTGGGACACCAACGTCCTGGCGAACTTTATGTATGACCAGCTGTTCCGGGCCGGTGACATCGGTAAAGGGAGCGCCATCGCTCTGGTCATTATGTTCGCCGTGACGCCGGTCATGCTCTACAACATCCGTCGCGCTCGCGCCGACGAGCAATAAGGAGCCGATCATGAGCCACAGAACTTCCATGCTGGCCGTCGGCGGCAAACACCTGACGGTATTTATCCTGGTCGCACTCTGGACCATTCCCACGCTCGGTCTGTTGATCAGCTCGGTGCGCGACAAAGACCAGTTGGCACAGACCGGCTGGTGGACGTCGTTGTCATCCAGTGAAAGCAACGAGTTCTACCGCACCCCAACCGCTGATGCGCAAAGCGAACAGAACGGTCAGTTCGTTATTGAAGGCAACATCTTCGAAGTGGATCAGGGCAAAGAAGTGCAGTCCTGGAGCCTGCGGCCAACCGACCTGACCGCCTTCGCCGCCGGCGACACCACCACTCTGGACGACGGTTCGCAGATGACGCTCGACGCCAACGGCGATTTCAGCTGGGTGTCGGACGAACCCTTCAGCCACAACCGCGGTCAGCGGGTGTTCTACATCGCCGAAGTGCCGCCCATCTTCACCTTACAGAACTATAAGGAAGTGATGGCGTCCGAAGGCGTCGGCCGTGCCTTTATCAACACCATGACGGTGACTTTGCCGTCCACCTTCATTCCCATTCTGATCGCCGCCTTTGCCGCCTATGCGCTGGCCTGGATGCGTTTCAAAGGACGGATGCTGGTGCTGGCGATGATCGTCGGTCTGTTGGTGGTACCGCTGCAGATTTCACTGATTCCGGTGCTGCGCATGTACACCACCCTGGGCAGTATTTTCGGCACCGAGCCCAAGTCCTATCCCGGCATCTGGCTGGCGCACACTGCCTTTGGTCTGTCGCTGGCGGTTTATCTGCTGCGTAACTATATGGCCGGCCTGCCCAAAGAGGTGATGGAATCCGCCCGCATGGACGGCGCCAGTCACTTCGATGTGTTCCGTACCATTGTCCTGCCGTTGTCGCTGCCGGCGCTGGCGTCGTTCTCCATCTTCCAGTTCCTCTGGGTGTGGAACGACTTGCTGGTTGCCTTGGTGTTCCTCGGCCAGGGCGAAGGTAAAACGGTGATGACCGCTCAGTTGGTCGAGCTGCTCGGTTCGCGCGGCGACAACTGGGAAATCCTCACCGCCGGTGCGTTCGTGACCATGATCGTGCCGTTGATCGTCTTTATTTCCATGCAACGTTATTTCGTTCGCGGCCTGTTGGCCGGTTCGGTTAAAGGAGGCTGATTTAAGTGGTAGCCGATCTCAACTGGTGGCGCGGTGGCGTGATCTATCAGATCTATCCGCGCTCTTTCTTCGACAGCAACGGTGACGGTATCGGTGATATTCCCGGTGTTATTACTCACCTGGATTACATCGCTGAGCTGGGCGTCGACGCCATCTGGTTGTCGCCGTTTTTCACCTCACCAATGAAGGACTTCGGTTACGACATCTCGGACTACAAAGATGTCGATCCGATGTTCGGCTCGCTGCACGACTTCAAGCACCTCATCGAAGAAGCTCACCAGCGCGGATTAAAGGTCATCATTGATCAGGTTTACAGCCACACCTCAGACCAGCATCTGTGGTTTAAGGAAAGTCGCGAAAGCCGCGACAATCCCAAAGCCGACTGGTACGTCTGGGCCGATCCCAAAGCCGATGGCACCGCCCCGAACAACTGGCTGTCGCTGTTCGGTGGCCCGGCGTGGAAGTTTGATACTCGCCGCGGCCAGTATTTCATGCACAACTTCCTGTCCAGCCAGCCGGATCTGAACTTCCACAATCCGGAGGTTCAGAACGCCATTCTCGACACCGCCCGCTTCTGGCTGGAACTGGGTGTCGACGGTTTCCGTCTGGATGTGGTGAACATGTATTTCCACGACGCGGCTCTGACCGATAACGGTCTCGCCGACTCGCCGGAGAAACAGTTTGTCGGCGCCGACAAGGTGAATCCGTTCACCCGTCAGTACCACATTCACCAGATGTGCCGCGACGAGAACCTCGATTTCCTCAAGCGTTTGCGCGCGGTTATGGATGAGTTTCCGGGTACCACCACCGTCGGTGAAATCGGCGCCCCGGGCGGCATGAAATACATGGCGCAGTACACCTCGAACGGTGACAAGCTGCACATGGCTTACACCTTCGAGTTGCTGGAAAAAGAACACAGCGTCGATTACATCCGCAAAACCATTGAACGGGTGGAACAAAACCTCGGCGATGGCTGGCCGTGCTTTGCGCTGAGCAACCACGACGTTGAACGTTCCGCCAGCCGTTGGGGCAAAGACGCCGAAGATCCCAAAGCCTATGTGCGCACCACTCTCGGTCTGCTTACCACCTTGCGTGGCAGCCCCTGTATTTATCAGGGCGAAGAACTGGGCTTGCCGGAAGCCGAGGTGCCGTTCGAATTACTGCAGGATCCTTTCGGCATCGAATTCTGGCCCGAGTTCAAAGGTCGTGACGGCTGCCGCACCCCGATTCCCTGGCTCAATGAAGCCATGGGTGGCTTTACTTCCGATGGTCATCCCTGGCTGCCCATCGAGCCGATTCATCGTCAATTGGCGGTGGCTGAGCAAAAGGTCGATGCCAACTCCACGCTCAACTTCAGTCGTCAGTTACTGGCCTGGCGCCGTCAACATCCGGCGCTGAAAGACGGTCGTTTTGAATGGCTCGACAGCGACCCAGACCTGCTGCTGTTCCGGCGCGTCAACGATCAGGAAAGTCTGGTCATCGCCCTGAACATGACCAGCCGGGAATTGCCGGTTGAAGTCACCGGTTCAGCGGTGACGGTTCCTGGTTTCCAAGCAGCAACTGGAGGCCGAATTCCGGCTTACACTCTGGCAGCCTGGGCCGAGTAAGCGGACGCCGGCCATAGCGCCGGCGTTTTCCTGGCGGACACTATGCGTGTGATCAACAAAGACAATAACAAAGCACCCAGCAAACGCATGACCTTGAAAGCCGTCGCCGAAGCCCTGGGGGTTTCGACAGCGTCGATCTCCAATGCGTTCAATCGACCGGATCAACTGTCGGCCGTGCTGCGCGACCGCATTCTTAAAGAGTGCGAGCGGCTTGGCTATCACGGTCCGAATCCGGCTGCGCGCTCGTTGCGCACCGGCGCTACCGGCGTGGTCGGCGTGATGCTCGCCGAACGTCTGGCTTATAACTTCCGCGACAGCTGCGCCACCGAATTTCTGCAAGGCGTTGCCGAAGTGCTCGACGACGCCCGCGTTAATTTGCTGCT
This sequence comes from Saccharospirillum sp. HFRX-2, assembly GCF_043196805.1. Classification (NCBI taxonomy): domain Bacteria; kingdom Pseudomonadati; phylum Pseudomonadota; class Gammaproteobacteria; order Oceanospirillales; family Saccharospirillaceae; genus Saccharospirillum; species Saccharospirillum sp. HFRX-2. The sequence goes on along the minus strand of NZ_JBEBMU010000001.1, from coordinate 479,144 downwards.
GATGCCCGGTCGCGACGACTTCTACCATCAGCAGTCGATGGAATCGATTCCCGACCGTTTTATCATCTACGGACCACCGCGCGACCTGGGCATCATTCAGCGTCTGGAACGGCAGCATAAACCGGTGGTCACCGTCGATTTTACGCTGGGCAATCATCTGTCACTGAACATCGATAATTACGGTGGCGCCAAGCAGGCGGCACAACATATTTATCGCCAGATCGGCAGCAACGCAGCGGTCGCAGTCATCGGTTTGCGGTTGATTCATTCCGACGCCGTCGGCCGGGTCAGCGAAGTCGAACTGATCGATGCCGCCACCTCGATTTCACGCCAACGACTCGATGCTTACCGCGATGCCGCAGCTGAATTCGGCAGCGAAATTCTTGCCGATCAGGTGTGGAATACCCATGAAAGTAATTGGTCCGACGGCGTCAAGGCCGCGCGTGAAGCGCTATTGTCGCAACCGCGACCCAAGGCGCTGCTTTGCATGTCCGACCAGTTGGCACTGGCGGCGCTCAGTGTGGCGCGCGATCTGGATATTCGCGTGCCGGAAGATTTGAAAATTGTCGGCTTCGATGACATTTCCGAAGCCCGGCGCTCGCACCCGACCATCACCACCGTCTATCAGCCAAGCATCGAAAAAGGCCGGCTGGCAGCGATGATGGCGCTCAATCCGGAACGTTTTAAAAGCCAGATATTACCGACCCAGTTGCAGATCCGGGAAACGGCCTAAAAACGGTTTATACCGATTTAAATAGGGCGAAATAGAGCACGTAAAACCAGCTGAACAGGCCGTGGATAATGGCCCAAAGAATCGATTTGTTGGCGCTCCATGACAGCACGATGGCCAGCACCGTCCCGAACGACACACCCTGTTTAACGATCTCATAACGCACTTCGCGCATGCCGAGCTTCTCCTGGTTGGCACATTGATAGCGCTACATTAGTCGCTGACTGCCGCCGATGCAGCCGCCGAAAGTCACCGCTCACTGAACGCCAATGCCATCACCAAAGCATCTTCTCCATCGGCATAATAGCGACGACGCTGGCCGATCTCGCTAAACCCCAGACGGCGATAAACCGCCAGCGCTGGCGCATTGCTGGGCCGCACTTCCAACAGGCAGCGTTGCTGACCCAGACGCTGCAATTGCACCAGCCAGTGGCGTAACGCCTGACGGGCCAGACCTTTGCCCTGAAAGCCTTGCGCCACAGCCAGATGCAACAGGCTGCTTTCATCGAATATGGATTCACCGACCAGAAAACCCGCCAGTTGGGCCTCGTGCTCAATCCGCCAGACCCGGCTTTCGGTTAACGCCTGCTGCAACGCCATCACCGACCAGGGATGCGGACCAGCTTCGGCATCCAGTATCACCAAGGCGTTAAAATCATCGAGACGGGCTGGCAACAGCTTCATGCGTCGCTGGAGGGTTGTTCTTGCACTAAGGGTTTAAGACGCTGCCAAGCGACCGCCTTCTGGCGTGGATCCTCCAGCATGCGATAGAGCGACGGCAAACCCACCCAAGGCAAACCTAAGTGCTCACCCTGAGGTTGCTGCCAATCGTGCAGACGCGGCAGCACCGCACCGAAAGACAACAGCTGTTGCGGCTGATGCTGACGGACAAACTGCTCAAGCTTTTCATCGACGTACAGCTGCGCCTGCTTGATGCCCTGATCGACACGCGGGTTGGTAAACAATGGCCACTGAATCACATGATGGGTGTGCACATCGGCAGCGCTGACACCCAGGGTGGCGAGAATATTGAGCAGCAACTGCTGGCCGGCCGGCGTGGGTTGTTCCAAACCACGCCCCAGCGTATCGGCAATCAGGTAAGGGCCGACCACGCTGAGCGACAACACAAAGCGCGGCACCGCTGGCGCCGACTGAGCTCGCGGCGCAGCTTCCGGTTCAGCGGCCGGCTTGGCGGTTTCGGTTTGGACTCGCGGAACGGCAACCGGTTCTTGCGGTTGCGCTGGCGCAGACTCGGCGGCTTGCGCTACGGCTGGTTGAGCCGGCGCAGCTTGAGCCGGCGCAGCTTGAGAATGTGCAGCTGACTCTGCCGCCGGGAATTCATCCTGGCCGTCATCCAGATCGAACACCAGAGGTTCGGGCGCCATCGGCAAGCGCACACGCGGATACCAGGACTGAATGCCCATGGCATCGAGGTAATGGCGTCGGTTGCTTTCAGCTAAGGGCGTAAAGGCGGGCATGGCGCGCAAGCACAGGCTTTTGGTCGGCTTTCAGGACCGCTCAATATACGCGCCCAACACCCAGGCGACAATCTTGCATTGCCGCCCAAAGCGCTCAGTTTTGATGCTCGGCCCAGACGGTAGCGCAAAGCGTCATCAACCGCTGACGGGTGGTCTGGGTTTCCCGCGTCCAGGGCAGTGGGTAGACCGGCCGGCTTTGACGATCGAACCAGAATTCGCCGCTGGGCAGTTGCTTACCTTCGGCAAGACACCAATAGATGGTGTCGGCGCCTTGGTCATCGCTGCGCAAGCGTTTGGACAGCCGCTTGGTAAAGCCCGGCAGCGCCTCACGCAACGCCTCGGTACCAACCCAGCCAGGGTGGGATGAAGAGAACACATAGTCCGGATAACGCCGCGCCAGTTCTTCGTTAAGAATCACCTGGGCGCGTTTGGCGTTGGCGTAGGACTGCACCTTGTCATAGCTGTTCTCCTGCCAGCACAGGTCGTCCAGATTCAGTTTCTTTAAGTACATGCCACCGCTGGATGTGAGATGCAGACTGCCTCCGGGCGCTAACAGCCCCGACTCGATACAGCGCCGCATCAGCAGATAGTGACCAATCACCTGAGAGGCAAAAATCACATCGAACTCATTGTTCACCAACTGCAGTTGATCGGGCATGCCGCCGGCGTTGCACACCAAGCCATCGAGCGGCGGCAGATTCAATTGCATAACGGTTTTGAAGTCGGCCATATCGAGCGGCACAAAGGCGACACCCAGTGAATCCAGCCCGGACTGCGCAAAGCGCTCGGCGCTGCGGCCGGTGACGATGACTTCACTGCCGGCCTCGGCCAGACGCTGCGCCAGCGCCGCACCAATACCGCTGGTACCGCCGGTGACCAGAAAGCGTTTGCCAATCAGATGGTTGTCTTCAATGGGCGCAAATTGACGTGCGTGGCGTTGATAGCCACTGCGGTCGAAGGAATAGACAATCGAATAATCTTTGAGGGTATCGAACATGCTCATCTCAGCGTTTCCATTCATCCATGAGTACGCTAAGCGGCCTTTCCAGGTTCACTAGAAAGTGAAGAAAAGCGCGCCCGCCCGAGCGACGCTTATCAGTGTCTTTGAACGACGTTCACGGTGCAAGTACTATGTAACCGGTTGCAGCGCCGTCTTACTTCACCGCCAGGGTGCCATGCCAGACGGGCAACGCCAGATCTTCCGGTTCCTCCACCGGGCCACCGGTACGGGCCTTGAACGAGCCTTCCTGCATCGGTAAGCGCACCAACACCGTGGCCTTGCGCTCAATCCGATTGGGCGGCCGCACCTGCTCCCAGCGCCCCGCTTCGAGCTGGTTGATCAGCACGCGGAAGGCGTTGTCGAATTCGGCCTCATCGGTAACCGTTTCACCGTGGCAATAGAGCACCGCCGAGCGATAGTTGGCGCTGTGGTGGTAGGCCGATTTGGTCATCACCCATTCGCTGCATTCAGCGAACGACAACACCACTAGCTGGCCACTTTGCAGATACTTCGCCAGCCGGCCTTTGTTGCCACTGTGCACATAGAGGTTATCGCCATCGCGCCAGCAGGTGATGGGAATCACCCGGGGTTCACCCTCTTCAACAAAACCCAAATGGGCGGTCTTCAGATCGTCAATCAACTGATACACCGGCTCACGGTCGTAACTCGCCCGTTTGGCGGCGCGGCGCACCTGGCTGCGTGGACAAAAACCCAATTCGGACTGACTGGCTGCTTGCTCGGTCTGGCGGGGCATGGTGGTCTCCTCGTGTTAACGAGGTCTAGACTAGCGACATCTGGTATTCTAAAAAGAACCAGATATTAATTTTTTATGGATCCAGAATGACCACCAGCCTGCCGCTTAATGATCTGCATCTGCGCGACCCCAACCACAGCGGTCAGTCATTACAGACCCAGCTCTATCAGGCGCTCAGCCAGCGCATTCTGGATGGGCGGCTGCAACCGGGTGATCGTCTGCCGTCCAGCCGATTGTTGGCCACCGATCTGGGCGTGGCGCGCAATACAGTGCTGGCGGTGTTCGACCAATTGCAGGCCGAAGGCTTTATCCGCCACCAGCCGCGCTCCGGTACCTTTGTTGATCCGCGGCTGCCAGCGCAGTCGGTCGATGGCACCCCAAAACCCGCGGCACACCCCAGACCACCGCTGCCAAGTCCGGCGTTGCCCTGGTTACAAGGCAGTCAAAGGCGCGAACCCAACGAACAGAACCGACCCTTTACTCCCGGCCTGCCCGATCACCAGGCCTTCCCGCTGGCCAGTTGGAATCGTCTGCTGCATCAGCAGGAAAGCCGCACGGCACTGCTCGGTTACGACAGCCACCAGGGTTATCCACCGCTGCGTCGTGCTATCGCGGATTATTTACGGCAAGCACGCGGCGTACGCTGCCACCCCGACCAGATCATCATCACCGCCGGCGCCCAGCAGGCACTGTCGATGATCGCTGAACTGTTTTTGCACGCCGGCGACACAGTACTGATCGAAGACCCGGGTTATCGCGGCGCCCGTTTTGCGCTGGCACGACCGGGTGTGGAATTGCAGCCGGTGCCACTGGCCGACACCGTGCTCGATCTGGATCAATTGCCACAGCAAACCGACGCCAAGCTGCTGTATTGCACACCGACCCACCAATACCCGCTGGGCGGCATTCTCGATATCAGTCAGCGTTTGCGCCTGCTCGATTGGGCTGCGCGCGCCGGTGTGTGGATTATCGAAGACGATTACGACAGCGAATTTCACTTCACCAACAAACCGCTCGCAGCCATGCAGGGGTTAATCGAAGACGCTCCGGTGCTGTACGTCGGCAGTTTCAGCAAAACGCTGTTTCCGGCGTTACGACTGGGTTATCTGGTGGTGCCGCCCGATCTGATCGATGCCTTCAATCAGCTCAAACGTATCCACACCGGTGAATCGCCGTTACTGCTGCAAGCGGTCACCGCCGCCTTTATCGACCAGGGTCACTTCGCGCGTCACCTGCGCCGGATGCGGCAGCACTATCATGGCAAATGGCAGTTACTGAGTGAGCAGATCGAACAACGCCTCGACGGTCAGTTTCGCATCGTTGCCGAAAGCGCGGGCATGCATCTGGTGTTGGAACGCCAAGGCGATGACCGAGCCTGGGCACAACAACTGAGTCAAGCTGGCTATGGCCCGCTGGCGTTGAGTGACTATGCACTGGCCGAGCCGAAGCGAACGGGTTTGGTGATTGGCTTTGCCAATTCGAGTGAGGAAGAAATTCGGGATGGAGTCGCGCTGTTGGCAACGCTGAACGCTTGACGGGAGCGGTGTGCCGCCCAGACGTGAGACGCTAGATAGCTGAAAACCCACGCCTCGCTAATTAGCGTCTCCCGTTCACCATTTTGCGTCTCCCATCTCCCAACTGCTAAGGTGACCGCCCACTCCACCAACGGAGAAACCCCATGCCTACCGATCGTTACGACGCCCAACAAATCCAGACTGAACTTCAGGCGCTGAATTCAAAATCGACGCACGCCTGGGCCATCGAAGACGACAAGCTGAGCAAGACTTATCAGTTCAAAGACTTTGTCGAAGCCTTTGGTTTTATGACTCGCGCCGCCCTGGTGATCGAAAAAAACGACCACCATCCGGAATGGTTCAACGCCTATAAAACCGTCAAGGTGCAACTGATCAGCCACGATGTGGACGGTCTGTCACAGCGCGATTTCAACCTGGCCCATCAGTTGGATCGGCTGGCCGGCGAGCGAGGCTGAGATGTCACTGAATGTGGTGCTCGATCGCTTTGGTGAGATCATCGAAGGCAATCACTATCGCGGCTATTGCCACATCAGCCGCGATACCGAAGAAGACGGTTTTTTCGTCATGGTCTATCGCGAGGCCGACCCGCAATCGGAGGTGTTACTCAGCGAATGGTTTCCGTCGATGCAGGCGGTGAATCATTTTGTGCGCGATCAAAGCTGGGTGGTCTATTGGCAGGATCAGCATCGGCCGCTGTAAAACCAGCCGCCCAAAAAGCCCGCAAATTATTCCATCCAGGCGCCCTGAGTCTGGCCGTGATTGGTGCGCCGATCATAATCAAATTCACGTTCGCGAAAGCGCTGCAACAGCTGCTGACCGAGCGCATTGGCATCGGTTTCCAGAGCCGCGCAAGAATCGGCAACCGGGAACTGCCGCAACGCCAGATCGATGGCTTCACCAGCCGCCAACGCCAATTGCTGATGCCCTTCTTCGTGCTGCGTCAGCGCGCTGAGATAGTCCGCAAATTCGGCTTGCTGAGCGTCCGTCCCGGCGACCAGTTGCGGCACTTGAATCTGCACTTCAACCTCGGTTCGCACCCGCTCAATAACGCAGCCATCGCTGGTACGGCGCCACCAGAAACGCCACTGCACCTGCCAATCTGTGGTGGCGTGAAAGACCAGACCGCGACTGCGAATCGGCGAGCTGCGATCGAGCGCCTGGGCCAGCGTTTCACCCTCATTGATACGCACCGGATAGTGTTGCCAATCCAGTTCGCTTTGCACATCCGCGAACGCACCGGTCGACATCAATGCCAGCACAACCATGCCGACCCATCTCACGAACATAGCTCCGGCTCAGCGTTGCAAACGGCCTCGGCAGCGATGGCAACGTCGACACTGTAATACAACGAATCGAGCCCCAAACCGATGCGCCCCATATTGTGGAACACCAAGCCCAAGGCTAAATCTTCGGCGCTGTAACGCTGCGCATCGGCGGCCAGTTCACGACCGGCACGGCCGACTTCGTCGTCGCCCAGCAAGGCCAACATCCGGCCGATACCGCCGTGATAAGCCTGCACCAACAACAGCGAATAGAGTTGCTCGGCTTTCGCTTCCGGCAAATCGCCGAAGCGCTGTTCAAAAGCCGGACGCAGGTTGCGATCGTTTTGTTGATACAACCGCACCGCGCAATCGACCTGCGCCATGCGATGCAAATAAAACCGTTCTGCCAGTTCACAGTCGGCCAAAACTTCCGGTCGCAGCTGCAGTAATCCCACCGCTTGTGCCGCCGAGAAGGAACGTTTGCGCGCTCCGCTTTCAATTAAAATCTGGCCGAGAAAGGCGCGCTGCATCGCCGGCGTCACCTCATAACCACGGCGCTGCGCCTGGGTGTGCAACACTTCGATCACCACCTCCGCCAGCGACCAAGGCGCTTCGGGTGAACCGGCGGTGATGCCATCCCAGGTTCCCCAGACTCGGTCTTCTGTATTCGTTCCAAGCAGGCGCCCCAGAGCGGCCGGCAAGTCGACGTGAGGCTGATCGCAACGCAGCGCAAAGGGATAGCCGGTTTCAGACGCACTGCCATTTATCAGACGATGCACGTCGCCGTCACGATATAACTGCTCACGCACCGCATTCAGTTCAATTTGATTGGCAGCCGAATCGCCAGGGTTTTCAAACCAGGTCAGAAAGCGACCGCGCTGATCGAACAGCAAATGACGTTGCGACTCGGCGCAATAACTTTCACCGAGTAAAACCCAACGCCGAATGGTAGAGAGGTTGTCGTAAAAGCCGGCACTGAATACATAGGGTGTATCGCGCACCACCTGCAACCAGGGAGCGGTCGAGGTTTCGGCGCGCAGTGGCGAGAGACAAAACAGGATTAGCAGCAACAGGCAGCGACGCATAACGGACTCGATTCAAGAACTGAACGCAGTCTATCAAATCATGCGTCGCCCGCCGCGACCGGCTTCAGCTTTTCAGCTTGTAACCGGTGCGGAAAATCCACCAGACGATGGCCACAAAGAGCGCCAGAAAGCCCAACGTCATGCCGATGCTGACGCCGACATGAACGTCCGACAGACCGTAAAAACTCCAACGGAAACCGCTGACCAGATAAACCACCGGATTCAACAAGGTCACTCCCTGCCAAAACGACGGCAGCATATCGATGGAGTAAAAAGTACCGCCCAGAAACACCAGCGGGGTGACGATCATCATCGGGACAATCTGCAGTTTTTCGAAACCATCGGCCCAGATGCCAATGATAAAACCGAGGAAACTGAAGGTGATCGACGTCAGCACCAGAAAGCCAAACATCCAGAACGGATGGTCGATGGAATAATCCACGAAGAAGGTGGCGGTGATCAGAATGATCAGACCGAGAATCACCGACTTGCTCGCCGCCGCACCAACGTAGCCAATCAGAATTTCCAGATAGGAAACCGGTGCCGACAAAACTTCATAAATAGTGCCGGAAAACTTCGGCATATAGATACCAAAGGAAGCATTACTGATGCTCTGCATCAACAGCGTCAGCATGATCAGACCGGGGACAATAAAAGCGCCATAACTGACGCCGTCGATCTCCACCATGCGCGAACCGATGGCCGAACCAAAGACGACAAAATACAGCGAAGTGGAAATCACCGGCGTCGCCACGCTTTGCAATAAGGTGCGCCAGGTGCGAGCCATCTCGAACAGGTAGATGGCGCGGATGGAATAAAAATTCATGGACTCTCCTGATCGATTAATCGTTGCGGTGAACCAGGTTCACGAAAATATCTTCCAATGAACTTTCCCGCGTTTGCAGATCTTTATAATCGATGCCGGCGTCGCTCAGAGTCGCCAGCATTTCCGGAATACCGGTGTCATCGAGTTGGCTGTCGAAGCGATAAATCAGTTGATAACCGTCTTCGCTCAGGCTCAGATCACGATCTTTTAAACCGCTCGGAATCTCACTGAGTGGTTCACGCAAAGCCAAGCGCAATTCACGCCGACCCAGCTTGCGCATCAAATCCTGCTTTTGCTCGACCAGGACAATTTCACCCTGATTGATCACACCAACCCGATCGGCCATTTCTTCGGCTTCTTCGATGTAGTGAGTGGTCAGAATGATGGTCACACCGCTTTCGCGCAGCTCACGCACCATGGCCCACATTTCGCGACGCAACTCGACATCAACACCGGCCGTCGGTTCATCCAAAAACAGGATGCGCGGTTCGTGCGATAACGCCTTGGCAATCATGACCCGGCGTTTCATACCGCCGGAAAGCGCCATCAGACGATCATTGCGTTTGTCCCACAGCGACAGATCGCGCAGTACTTTTTCGATGTGCTTGGGGTTGGGTGCCTTACCAAACAAACCGCGGGTGAAATTGACGGTGTCCCAGACCGACTCGAACGCATTGGAGGTCAACTCCTGCGGCACCAGACCAATTTTGGAACGCGCCTGACGGTATTGCTTGATGATGTCGTGGCCATCGGCGCTCACCTGACCACCGCTGGGGTTAACCAGACCACAAATGATGCTGATCAGCGTTGTCTTGCCGGCACCGTTAGGACCGAGCAGCGCAAAAATCTCGCCCTGCTCGATATCGAGGTTGATGCCTTTAAGCGCCTGAAAGCCGGAATCGTAGGTTTTAGTGAGGTTTTCGATGGAGATGATCGACGCCATGAACACTCCTGACTGAGGGTTACGAACCGGCCCGTCATGGAGGTGGCCGAACGCGCAACAACGAATGGAAAGCCCGAGATGGTGGCAAAGCCCGGGCTTTCAACAGTGACCATCGTCCGGTGCGCGAATGGCGTGGATCAGACGCGTTTGGGGCGCGAAAATGGCAGGATAAAGTGCGGATCAACGGCCGCCAGGCGCGCATCCGGATGACGCTGCTGCATCATCTCACGCACCCGGCTTTCGTATTCTCGCGGGGTATAAATCAGAATCAGATAATGGCCGGCGTCGAGCTCGGCAGCAAAGGGTGCCAGCTTGTTATTCTGGGTTTCCACGCCCCAGAGCCCACCTTCCCACAAGCCAAACAAGGTCAGCACGGCGACAAACACCAGGTTGACGAAAAACGGCAGGCTGTCGCTAAACAGGCCGGTCACATGAAAGATTGCCAGCAGTAACAGACCGGCGCAAAAGCCCAGAAAACCACCGATCACACCGCTGTGATACAGATCGAGCGTTTCCACATAGTTGGCCGATTGCAACCGGTGTCGGCTGATGCCGGTTTCGTTGCGGCTGATCAGATGCACCAGCCAGTTCGACAAACCGACGCTGTGCAAATCTTCGGCAATGCGTTCGCATTCTTTCAAGGTGGGAGACAAGTAGTAGACGCATTTCATGGTCGGTCCCTCTTGTGCTTATTGTGTGGGATTGTTCTGCGCCAGGTTTTGCGCAGACGGGCGGGCATAAACCTCAGTGCCCGTCATTCAAACCCTATGACAGATTGCGGCTTTTTCAACTGAGGCGAAGTGAGGGTCGGGTTCAGGCGGTCCGGTCTTATCGACTGTTCAGCCGCATCCAGAGCAGCAAATCGGCCGCTGCGGCACACTGCGGCCAAGCTTTGAAATAACCCGGAGCAATAAACAAAGGAGGCTTACAGAAAATAAATCTAAGGAGTGTTGATCAGTTGTGGCAGCAATTCGTTCAACTGCTCAACCATGGCGTCGCCATCCCAGTCGGCAACGCCTTCGAGCCGGTAACGCAGCCGGCCCTGAGCATCGAGCAAAAAGGTGGTCGGCAAACCGCGCATCGGCAGCTGACGACTGACGCTGGTATCGATGTCGAGCCAGAGTTCAAAATCGATCGGCAAGCGGTTCACAAAGGTAGCGACGTTGGCGGGCGTATCGCCATAGTTCAACGCCACCATCCGCAACTGATTTTCCGGTATGCGCTGGCGCAGCGCATTCAGCGCCGGCAATTCTTCGCGACAGGGAATGCACCAGATCGCCCAGACGTTGACCAGCATCGGCACACCCTGGGCTGAAAACGCTCGCTGCGGACGATCGTGAAACTGCAACGGCGACGCCACCGGCCAGGGCTGGGCCGTCAGCCGTTCGAAATCACGGTTCGCCTCGGCGGCAGCGCTTAGCAACAATGCCGCCAGGGCAGCCAGCCAAGGTCGTTTCATGCCAGCGCCTGCTCAGCGTTCTTGCCCGGTATCAACCAGGCGGCTAACAGGGCCGCGCCCAAGGCGCACAGCGCCATCAGCAACAGGCTGCCACCCAGCGCCCAACGATAGGCTTCCAGCGTGGCCTGGTAACTGGCATCGGTGGGCGCCGGGAATAAACCAAACTGTCCTTCGCCGGCATTTAACCAGCGAAACAACCCAGCAGCGCAGGCGCCGACACCGGCGATGGCAAAGAGTCCGGCCAGGCGGCTGGCGGTGTTGTTGATGCCCGAAGCCGCACCGGCACGCGGGTCCGGCACCGAGTTCATCACCGCCGTGGTCAGCGGCGACACCAGCGTCGCCATGCCCAGCGACATCAGACACAGCGGCAATTCAACGCCCAGCCAGAACGACGACCACTGCGGAATCAGGCCAACAATGCCCAGCGTGACCAAAATCGCGCCAATCACCAGCATCGGACGAGGGCCGAAACGGTCACCCAGTTTGCCGGCCCGGCTCGACAATACCCCGATGATCAAGCCAAAGGGCAGCAATGCCAGTCCGACCTGGGACGGCGATAAACCCCGCCGTTCAATCAGATCGATGGGAATTAAAAACATCACTCCGGCCAAGGCGCCATAGAGCAACAGCGTCATCAGGTTAGTGCCGGTAAAGGCACGACTTTGAAACAACGCCGGCGGCGCCAAGGCATTCCTGACCCGGCCTTCGTAGAAGAAGAACGCCACCAAGCCGAGCACGCCCGGCACGATCATCAAACTCGCATAGAAGCCACTGCCGGCGACGCCTTCGGTCAGCACCGTCAAACCCAGCGTCAACAGACCACAGGCGGCAGCGGCGATCAGCACACCACCCCAATCGAGCCGGCCGTGCGCGTCAGGGTCGCGGCTTTCCGGCATATAGTGGCGCGTCAGCCAGAGCACGATGAGCGCCAATGGTAAATTGATCCAGAAGGCGGCGCGCCAACTGAACCAGTCCATCAATACACCACCAAAGGCCGGACCCAGTGCTGTGGTTAAAGCCGAAGCGCCAGCCCACAGACCGATGGCTTTGCCGCGTTCACCACTGGGATAGGTCGCGGAAATGATCGCCAGACTTTGTGGCACCAGCAGCGCCGCGCCCACGCCCTGAATGGCACGGGCAATGATCAGCCAGGTCGGGGTTGTAGCCAGCGCGCAGCCTAAGGACGCCAGCGCAAACAAGCCGATACCCAGGCTGAAAATACGCCGCCGACCCAGGCGGTCACCGGCGCCGCCACCGACCATCAAAAGCGCGCCCAGAAAGAGGGTGTAAGCGTTGAGAATCCACAGCAGTTGTGCGAGAGAGGCATCCAGATCGGTGCGGATAATGGGCAACGCCAGCGTCACCACGGAGCCGTCGATAAACGCCATGGCAGATGCAAGGATCGTCGCCGTCAATATCCAGGGCCGTTGCGAGGAAACGGTATAGACGGCGGTTGAATCGGAGGACATCGCAACGCTTCCGTAGCCGGGGGAGCTTCGATTCGAGCACGCTCCCCGCCGGGCGTCAACGGTTACGATCAGCGTTCAGTTTCTTGCGGTAGACAATAATGCGGCCGACTTCCTCAAAACCCGCCGCCGCATGCGCCGCCGGCGACAACGGATAATCCGGATTGGTATCGGAAAACACCGTGCGGATATGGCGATGCAAAAACCAGCCCGACAGCGCGCTCATCAAGGCTTTGCCGACGCCGGTGCCTCTGGCTTCTGCGGCCACATACCAACCTTCAACGTGACCATAGAGTTCGTCGTCGCCGCGATAAATCTGGCCTTCAATCAGACCGACCGGCCGCTCGTCCTGCCAGGCAATAAAGGCGACCTCAGTGTCACTGCTTAAAATAGCGGCGCATTCGTGCAGCGCTTTATCGCGCTCAAGATCGGTCCATAACGCCTGGCGCAGCTGCACCCAGGCTTCCAGATCGGTGGCGTCAACGACTCGAATTTCCATGCTCAGCCCTCGTTTGTCTGGCGGCTCGGCTGACTCACCAGACGCCATAGCGCCAGCGAACCGGCCAGACCCAACAGCGCCAGCACCAGGGCTGCACCAAAGGCCAGATGCACGCCTTCAGCGACCGCCGCTGCTGGCGCCGCTTCGGCGCCAGCGCGCGACATCGGCCAACTCATAACAGTGACCAGCAAGGCGGTACCGACCGACGCGCCAACCATTCGCAGGGTGTTATTCATGGCGGTCGCGTGGGCAATCAACTCGTGCGGCAAGGCGTTAATACCGGCGGTCACCAGCGGCAAAAACAGCAAGGCGATGGCGAACATCAGCAGCGCTACATAGACGGCAATCGCCCAGGGTGACGTGGTGGTATCCATCTGCATCAGCAGGAAGATCGCCAGTGCAATCAGCGCATAGCTCAGCGGTGCCATATGCCCGATACCAAACCGATCAAACAGCCGACCCGCAACGGGCGACATCACACCGTTGATAATGGCACCCGGCAGCAGCACCAGTCCGGACACCAGCGCACCGAGTTCCAGGGCGTTCTGGACAAAGATCGGAATCAGCGTCATCACTCCGATCATCAACAGGAAAATCAGCGTACACAGCGCCGTGGTCAGTGAAAAAACGGGGCTGCGGAATACCGCCATATCGAGCAATGGCAGCGGCAACCGATACTGGCGATGAACAAACCAGGCTAGGCTCAGCGCGCCGACAATGAGCGCAACCAACACTTCCGGGCTGGTCCAGCCGTGACTGCCCGCCACACTGAAACCGTAGAGCAATCCGCCCCAGCCGAAGGTCGACAGCACCACCGACAGCGCATCGATGGGTCGATCGCGACGCGGCGTCACATTCCTCATAAAGATGGCGGTCGCCACCCACACCAGCGCGCTGATCGGCAGCATCAGCACAAAGAGGGCGCGCCACGACAGATGCTCAACTATCCAGCCGGACAGCGTCGGCCCAATGGCCGGTGCAAAGGCTATCGCCAGACCGACCAAGCCCATGGCCGCGCCGCGACGATGCGGCGGAAACAGCGACATCACCAGCGTCTGAATCATCGGAATAATCAAACCAGCGGCCGCGCCCTGAATGATGCGCGCCACCAGCAACATGGCAAAGGAGGTCGAGAGCGCGCCGATCAGCGTACCGCCGACAAAAATAGCCAGAGCGGTCAGATACAAAGCGCGGTTGGAATAGCGGTCGATCAACACCGCCGAGACCGGAATAAAAATACCGTTGGCCAGCATAAAGGCCGTAGTCACCCACTGCACCAGACTGGGCGCGGCGCCGAAATCGGCACTGATGGCGGGAATGGCGACCAGCATTAGAGTCTGGTTCAAAATGGTGACAAAGGCCCCGGCAATCAGCAGGGCGACGATCAAGGTTCGGTTAACCTCGGTGGTTGGCGCGGACGCCGATGATTCGGTAGACATGCAACAAACCTCTACTCAACCGCCACGGCGGCAAACGGATGACCAGACTAACGACTGGCTCGATAAACACCAGTACCGGGAGTCAGAAAATGCCGACAACGCAGCGTTACTCAGGCTATGCTGCCCCGCCTTTGTATCAACCAAGACTGTAAAAACTATGACACTCGAACGCATCTCTCTCGCAAACAACAGCCTCTCACTGAGCCGGCTGATCTATGGCGCCTGGCGTCTGGCTGACGACACTGATAGCAGCGCCGCCCAGGTACGCCGCAAAATCGATGCAGCGCTGGGCGAAGGCATCAGCAGTTTCGACCACGCCGACATCTACGGCAATTACCAGTGCGAAGCGCTCTTTGGTCAGGCCCTGGCCGCCGACCCGGCGCTGCGCCAGCGCATCGAACTGATCAGCAAATGCGACATCGCTCTGGTCAGCGAACGCTTCCCGGAACGTCGGGTGAAGTATTACGACACCAGCGCTGCCTACATCCGCACCAGCGTCGAAACCAGCCTGCGCCATCTGCACACCGATCATCTCGATCTGCTGTTGCTGCATCGGCCGGATCCGCTGATGGACGCCGCTGAGACCGGCGCGGCTCTGGATGCGTTGATCGACTCCGGCCTGGTGCGCGCTGTCGGCGTTTCCAACTTCACGCCCGCGCAATGGCGACTGCTGCAATCGGCCATGAAGCATCCTCTGGTCGCCAATCAGATTGAGCTGAGCGTGCTCGAACGCAGCGCTTTCACCGACGGCACGCTGGATAACCTCCAGCTCGACGGCATCCAGCCCATGGCCTGGTCACCACTGGCCGGAGGCCGACTGTTTGGCGATAACGAGGTCGCCCAACGCGTTCGGCCCTTACTGAAAGCTGCCGCCGCCGACTATAACGGCCGCACCGATCTGGCGGCGATCGCCTGGCTGCTGCGTCACCCAGCCGGCATTTTGCCGGTGGTCGGCACCAATTCGATTGAGCGTATTCAGGGTCTGGCCGGCGCAATGGAAATCGAGATCGATCGGCACAGCTGGTTTGAAATCTGGACGGCTGCGGCGGGTGAAGAAGTGCCCTAGCGGCGGGCACTCAGAGCGCGGCCGTCGTTATCCCAGTCGTGCCAGCCTGGAAATTCTAGCGCTGCATGAGCATCCAGAGCTCCCAGATGGTCGCGCCAACCCTGCTGCAGTTGCGCCAGATGCTGGTCAAACCCAGCCGCATCACGATACCGATAGCCGTGACCCTGAACACCGGCCGCCACAAAAGGCGGCAGCACGCTGTAACCGAGATAGTGCAGCGAGTAATGCAGCGGCCACAGCAAAGCCTCGATATCACCGCCTCGGCCGCCCGGCCCCAGGGCCGCAGCGGGCGCGCCTGTGGTGACCGAAATCAAGGCGCGCCGGCCTTTGAAATAACCCTTGTCGTAGCGCATCCGGCTGGTATAGAAACCGCCGCTGATCAGCACCCGGTCGAGCCAGCCTTTGAGCATGGCCGGCGGCCCGTGCCACCAGAGCGGGAACTGCAGAATCAGCAGGTCGGCGGCTTCCAGGCGGTCTATTTGCGTCTGAACGTCACTGGGCAGCGCAGCGTTCTGCCAAGCATGGCGTTGTTCGCCCAAGGGTGAGAAGCGCTCGGCATTGAGGCGCTGCGAATAGTGTGCGCCGCGCTCAACCGGGTCGAAGTGTTCGGCATACAGATCCGCCACCTCGACGCTGTGGCCGGCCTGCTGCAAGGTCTGGCGCGCCGTTGCGGTAAGCTGGGCGTTAAAGGAGGTCGGTTCCGGGTGGCTGTGCACAATCAGCGCGGACATGGTTCGGTTCCTGTTATGGCTGGAAGGAAGGCCATGCTAGCCTGACGAAAAACGCACAGGTATTCCCAAAAAATGCCAACGACCCTTGCAAAAACGAACAACCTGCTGGCCTGGGATGACTTCCGCACGGTGCAGGCCATCGCTCAAAGCGGTTCCCTCGCCGGCGCAGCGCGTCATCTCACCGTCAGCCACGCCACCGTATTCCGGCGTTTGAACAGCATCGAACAGCGCCTCGGTGTGACGCTGTTCGAACGCGCCGCCAGCGGCTACCGCCCAACCGTCGCGGGCGAGGCCATGGCCCAGGTCGCGGCCGGCATGGCAGCCGAGGTCCTGGCACTGGAACACCGTCTGGCCGGACCTGAGCTTGGACTTGCGGGCACCATTCGCCTGACCACCACCGACAGCCTGCTGAGCGCCGTGCTCACGCCCATGCTGGCCGATTTTCGCGAGCAGCATCCGGGTATTGAGCTGGAAGTCGTCGCACCCAGTCAGCCGTTTAATTTAAGCCGACGCGAGGCTGACCTGGCGCTGCGACCATCCAACCAGCCGCCCGAACATCTGGTTGGTCGGCGCGTCGGTTTTATCCGCCAGGCAGTGTATGGGCGACGCGACCTTGGTGCTCAGCATCAGCAATGGCAGGAACTGGACTGGATTGGCCCGGACGACAGCATGCACTACCGATCACTGGAGCACTGGCTGCAGCACAACGGCCTGGCGGCGCGTTATCGCACCGACACCACCAACGCCATGTTGGCAGCGGTAAGGTCAGGACTGGGAGCGGCCGTATTGCCCTGTTATCTGGCCGACGCTTACCTGGGTGAACAGCATGCTGATCTGATGCGGCTAGGCGAACCGCTGGACGCTTTGGGCACCGATCTGTGGCTGCTCACCCACCCGGACCTGCGCCACAGCGCCCGGATAACAGCCTTGATGGAGACACTGGCCGAGCGCTTACGCAGCCACCCTGAATTGGGGCTGGATTGAAGCTTCAGTTGTGCGGCTGAATTTCGTCAGAGGTGACGGTCGCCAGGTGGGAGGAAACATCTTCTTCGGTGATGGCGATGGCTTTTTCCAAAGCGGCCTCGACTAGAAAATCGGTCACCGACAATTGCCAGGCTTCAGCAGCACGCTCGATCAGGCGGTATTCGTCATCGTTGAGGTGCAGCTCAAAATCGTGCGCCTGGCGAACGGCGGTCTGGGCAGTTGAAGTCATCTTGTCTTCCTGTTGCCACGGAGAGGAGCACCAGAGTGTAGTCCAACAGCGCTGTTGGCAAGAGCCGATTTACATCCCTGTTAACCGGCCTTTAATGCGTCAGTCCCGCTCTTCCAATCGACCGTCGGCGTGCTTGGCGAAACGCCCGCGCGGACGGTCGTGCACCTGGTCCATGCGCGGCCAAGGCCAGCCGCCGAATTCGTCGCGACGGAAGTCGGCAAAGGCTTCGTGAATCTCCGCTTCGGTGTTCATCACAAAGGGACCGTACTGGGCGATCGGCTCGGCGATCGGTTTGCCTTGCAGCATTAAAAAGTCGGCTCCGGCGTCACCGGCGACCAACTCTACCGAGGCATTGGAAATCAACTGCACACCCTGACGCACGCTGAGCTCGGTCTCTTCCACCACGGCGCTGTCGCCACGATAGAAATACAACATGCGGTTCAAGTCGG
Organism: Saccharospirillum sp. HFRX-2; assembly: GCF_043196805.1. Lineage (NCBI taxonomy): Bacteria > Pseudomonadati > Pseudomonadota > Gammaproteobacteria > Oceanospirillales > Saccharospirillaceae > Saccharospirillum > Saccharospirillum sp. HFRX-2. The sequence goes on along the minus strand of NZ_JBEBMU010000001.1, from coordinate 461,209 downwards.
CCGACGCTGCCGGCAGCGTCCAGCGCGCGCCCGGTTCCAGATGAATGGTCCAGATCGCGACTTCGTTGTCGGCATCGGCGGCCCAGGAATCCGGCGGCGGTGGCGGCGCATCGTGACCGTGCAGATGACCGGCAACGACACGCACACGGGTGGCGCGGCCGGCGCTGTCGGTCTCTTCAACGATGGGCGTTTCATCGCCCCAGATCATGCCGAAATGCGGCTCGACCTTTTTACTCTTGGCGGGCAGGTTCAACCAGATCTGGAACAGCTCCATATGGTTTTCTTCCTGCTCGCTGAGCAGCGGAAACATTTCCGAATGCTGCACACCGCGACCGGCGGTCATCCACTGAGTATCACCCTGGCCGTAACGGCCGGCGGCACCCAACGAATCGGCGTGATCGACAAAGCCTTTGGTGACCACGGTGACGGTTTCAAAACCGCGATGCGGATGCGCCGGGAAACCGGGGATGGTGTCGCCGTGGTACATGCGCCACGGCCGGTTCCAGTCGAAATCCTGGCCAATCTGACGGCCGGCCAACGACGCCTGCGGCCCCATGCCAGCATTGCCTTTGGGGAAATCGTCGAGGTGGTGGACACAAAATAAAAACGGATCGGCGGTCTGCCAGGGAAACCCTAGCTGGATAACCTGCTGAACAGCTTGGCTCATAATCGGACTCCATGGCGCTGTAAGTGTGCGTATTGTGGCCCTAAGGTGGGGGCTTGGCACGGCATTTCACCCAGCCCGGCCGGGAAACGCAACGTTCACCAGCGGGCAACAACCACCGCAACTTTGACTTGTATCAAACTCCCTGTGGCCAATGTCAGCGATGATTAAAGCGTGGTCGGACCGGTTGAATCTTGCGGTCGGTGCTCCGATCTAATTCGTACCCATCCAGAGGAGGGGACATCATGAGCAAACTGATACTGGTACCGGTGGACGGTTCCGAACACTCACAAAAAGCCATCGAATTTGCCGCAGACTGGGCCAAAACCCACGACGGTAAACTGCATCTGTTACACGTACCCGAACCCATGACCGGCGATGAAGTATTGGTGATGGGCGGCGCCAGCCTGACCTTGCACGCCACTCGCGAAGAACTCGAAGAGGCCGGCAACGACATTCTGGCTGCGGCGGTCGATGTCGCCAAAGCAACCGGCCAGGAGCACGTCGAAACCTCACTGGTGATCGGCGATCCGGCGCATAAAATCGTCGCCAAAGCCGACGAGCTGAAAGCCGATATGATCGTGCTCGGCACCCGTGGTTTAGGTGAGTGGAAAAGCCTGATGCTGGGCAGCGTGTCTCACAAAGTGATGCAACTGGCACACTGCACCTGCGTCACCGTGCGCTAACCTGAGCCTCACAAAAACGCCCGTCGTCCTGACGGGCGTTTGTTAAGTGGTCAAGGTGCAACGGCCTTTGTATGCTTTGACCATGAGCAACGACCAACTCCCCAGCAAATCCAGCCGACAAGACATCGACCAGTTCCTGAGCACCGCCGCCAAGACACCGGTGGCTGCTCGCCAACCGGGTCGCTTGATGTTCGCTCTGGATGCCACCGCCAGCCGCCAACCGAGCTGGGATACCGCCTGCCAACTGCACAGCGAACTCTTTCTGGCCACGCGCGATCTGGGTGGTCTGGCGATTCAACTGTGTTATTACCGCGGTTTTAACGAGTTCCATGCCCTGCCCTGGGTCAGCAACGCCGATGGCCTGCTGCGCGCCATGAACGGTGTGCGCTGCCTGGGTGGTCATACGCAGATTCGCAAAGTGCTCAAACAGGCGATCCGCGAAACCCGCCAGCAAGCCGTCAAAGCGGTGATTCTGGTGGTTGATTGCTGCGAAGAATCGGCCGATGAACTGTGCCAACTGGCCGGCGAACTGGGCTTGCTCAAGACCCCGGTCTTTGTGTTTCAGGAAGGCAATGAGCCGACCGCCAGCAATGTTTTTGCGCAACTTGCCCAGCTCTCGGGCGGCGCTCACAGCGCTTTCGATCACCGCAGTCCGGCAGTGCTGAAAGCGCTGCTCGGCGCGGTTGCCGTCTACGCCAGTGGTGGTCGTAGCGCGCTGGACGACTTCTCGCGCAGTGCGCCGGCCGAAGTCAAACGCCTGACCCAGCAATTGAAATAAGAGGTCGATCGTGAACCCCATCACCCTGATGTTTTTGCTGGTGCTCGCCCTGGGTGTACTGCTCTATTACCGACGCTTGCCCGCCGCCCAGCGCGGCCCTTTTCGTATTAAAGCGCTGGTGGCGCTGGCCATTTTTGGCCTTATCTTTCTGGCCCTGACACAGCGTCTTTATCTGCTCGGTGCGCTCTTTGCGCTGCTGGTGCCCTTTATGCGCCACCTGCTGCCCTGGCTGTTGCGCTCGCTGCCGTTTCTGGCCGGCTGGTATCGCCGTCGCCAGCAGCGGCAAGGAAAGGCTGGCGGCGGACAACGTTCGCGCGTGGCCGGCGAGGTGGTGGAGATGGAGCTCGATCACGACAGCGGCGCCATGTCCGGCCGCGTGCTCACCGGGCCCCTCGCCAATCGTGATCTGGCCGATCTGCAAAAGCAGGAATTTCTCGATTTACTGAGTTACTGCCGCCAGACCGACACCGATTCAGCGCGGCTGCTGGAAAGTTATCTGGACAAACGTTTTGGTGATGCCTGGCGCGCTGACGACACTCAAAACCAGGGCGAAGCCGAACAACCGAGCTCCAATCACAACGGCGCCCTGAGCGACGCCGAAGCTTACGAAATTCTCGGCTTGGACGCCGGCGCCGATCGCGACGCCATCATCCAGGCGCATCGCCGACTGATGCAGAAACTGCATCCCGATCACGGTGGCAGCGCTTATCTGGCCGCGCGTATCAATGCGGCGCGGGCGCACCTGTTAGAGCGGAACTGACCTTTCCTTCCTAGCCAAGTGCGTCTTGGCTTACCTCAAAAAAGATCTTATAATGCTACCTTTATTGATTTTATAGATTTTGGTTTCATTAAAAGATACCAAATTAACTTCTGACACCATTTAACCTCTTCTTCATGACAGAAGGCCACCTCACTGCAGCTGGCCATGTTGCAGTTCTTGAGTCTGAATGTATGGCCATCTTTCAACTGAGCATTATCGTCCCTTGTTACAATACCGCAGACTATTTGGAAGATTGCCTGTTATCGGTTACCAGGCACATCCCAACCCGTTGGCGAGATGCCGTTGAACTGATCGTGATCAACGATGGCTCAACGGATCACACCGCTGAACTGCTGTCCGACCTTTTGCCCAAAACAAATCTCAGCTACCAACTGATCGAACAAACCAACCAAGGACTGTCTGCCGCCAGAAACGCGGGGATGGCCATCGCCTGCGGTCGCTATATAGGTTTTCTCGACAGTGACGATATTTGGTTGGATGGCATGCAGCCGCTCATTGCCAAAATCGACACCTTCAATACAGACATCATTGAATTTAATTCTAAGCGTTTCACCGATACGGAAATCGACGAGTACGATGTTTTCAAACTGCCTGATACTGAGCAAAATCTCAGCCACATAAAAAAAGCCGCATTTATTCAATCAGACTGGATGGTTTGGGGACGTTTCTATCGACGGGAAATCCTATCCGGCATTCAGTTTGTTGAAGGAATTACGTACGAAGATGTGCTGTTTACCTCCCAATGTTACATCCGCGCTCAGTCCATTTTCACTTATAATCAAGCCTGTGTTGGTTACCGTTTTCGACCGACCTCTATCACCAACACCAACACTGAAAAAGACCTGATCAGCCTGAATCATGTGGTTGCAGTTTGTCACCAACAATACCAATTGGAACCCAACGATCTTAACTATTTTTTGTTATGCAATGCTTTGACTATATACATGCATATCTACATCAATATGTATAAAACCATAGTGGGTATTGGCCATAAAAAATTGCGCCGAACACTTGCCAGAAACAAAGCAATAAAAAACTTCAGGCTGAGCATACGCCTGATGATATCCAGCCTGCCACTCTACCTGATTGCCAGAACAGTTAAGTGGTCGATGATCGCGGTCTTAAAGGCCCGAAAATCATGAAGGTGTCGGTCATTTTACCGACTTACAATCGGGTGCATCAATTTCAACGAGCCTTAAATAGCTTACTTACCCAGACTTACCCCGACCTCGAAATTGTAGTCGTCGATGACAATGGCCTTGGCACTAAAACACAGCGCATTATTGATGAGTGCTGTAAAAACCTAGCCACCGTCCGCTACCTGCCCGTCACTGAAAATCTTGGTGGGAGTCTTGCCCGAGATTACGGCATTCGACATTGCACAGGCAGTTACATCACCTTTCTGGACGACGATGATGAATATCGACCCACCAAAGTAGCTCAGCAACTCGCCTACATGGTTGATAACAAATTGGATATCTGCGTTTGCGATATGGATATCGTTACCGAAGCTGGCGCAGAGCAGCATTATCAGGAGTGGCACTCACAGGCAGTCGCTTCATCGTTGCAAGAATTCTTGTTTTCTGGCGTTGCGTTTACGCCAATGATCATGTTGAAAAAATCGATCTATCTCGCGTCCGAAGGCTTTATTAAAACACCAGTATTTCAAGACCACGTCATGATGCTGAATGTTCTTAACGTATCGCAAAATATAGCGGTACTGCGCGAAAGACTTTTCACCCACTACCAGATTAAAGGAACACGAACATCGGGAACCTCCGATACACTGGAAGGCTATCTGATTCGATATGCGCTAGAGCGAAAGCTGTGCATTGCCCATGGGTTTAATATTCGTCAGTTACGCGAAAATCAGCTGCTTACCTTATTAGAAAATTTTAAAAACAGGCTGAGTTTTTACCGTTATAGTCTGTTGTGCATGGAGTTAATTTGGCTTAAGAAAAACAGACAAACGACCCGATTCGTCGCTAAAACACTCATTCATTACCTTCTCATTCGCAGCAGCTCGTTGCGGTCTTTGATACGACAACGTTAATACGTGATTCCTGTACTTTTAGTCGACTTGATAGCCCAACGGCAATCACTCAGTCAGAAGCAACAAGGGTGCCGTCGAACCGGCGCCCTTGTTGAGCCGACGGCTTATGACCTAAGCGCCGGAGCGGAAGCAGATGTCGGTCTCCAGCACAACCAGTACGCCCAACCCAGCAACAACAATTGCAAGGGCGTACGCACCCACAAATAACTCAACCCCCAGCGATAACCGGCGTAGTCGATCTGCTGCCAGGCGGCGTAAATATTGGCCGGATAAAACAGCACCAGAACCAGCATCGCTGCCAGCAAGGCCCAGCGCCGAGTCGCCGGGACCACCAGGCCGACGGCTATCACTACTTCCAGCCCACCGGTGACATAGACCAGCGCCAGCCGCTGCGGCACCCAGGCCGGCAGCATGGCGACCATGCCGTCGGTCTGGACCAGATGACCGACAAAGAAAAACACAAAGGCGAACGCCAGTCCGAGCGTTGCCCAGAGCGTTAAATCAAAGCGCTGGCCAGTCAGACGACCAAACAGCCAGGCGAGCGCCAGAGGCGACATCAGAATCAAACAGACAATGATAGGGGTGATCATAACCGTCTCCTGTTAGCTAAAAGGCACCTATGTAGTCACTGCCTACATGGCTTGGCAATAATGTAGGCAGTGACTACACTAGCGTCAAGCACTTCATTACAAGACAGCGCAAATGACCGATTCCACGAACTATCACCACGGCGCCTTAAAAGAGACCTTACTCAACAGCGCGCTCGACAAACTGGCGGCCGGACAGGCGGTAACTGAGCTCAGCATCCGCGCGCTGGCGGCGGAAGCCGGGGTATCGAAGGGTGCACCGAGGCGCCATTTCGCCAGCGCCGACGAACTGATCGCCGCCCTCGCCGAGCGAGGCTTTGAGCAGTTAAGCGCGCAAATGGACGCGGTTGAAGACGCGGATCTAACCGCCTTGGGAGTAATTTACGTGCGCTTCGCGCTGGACCATCCGCAGCTGTATCGCAGCATGTTCCACTTTCCACGCGGGCAGGCAGCGCAATTCAGCGGCCTGGTCGAGGCCAGCGCCGAGACCTACCAGCGACTACGTCGGGTCATTGAGCAGCGGCCACAACGGCAATCCCAGCTCACCGATGATCAGGCCAGTCTGACCGCCTGGGCGCTGGTGCATGGTCTGGCCGATTTGCTGATTCAACAGCAAACTCAACAGTCGATGGACGATACCCAGATTCGCGCCTCATTGAGCGCTCTGATCAGCGGCTTATAACAGCGCATTCAACCGGCTTGCGGCACCAGTTCGATATCGATGGCGTCGGCCGGCGCGCCGGTCAGTTGTTCGACGTCCTGCCAATGCTGATTGGCGACCGCCAGTATCCGCTCGAAAGCGCCGGCCTGATTCAGGTCAGCCACGGTATAGCCGGTATCGCGCTGCAACCAGCGCTCGCCCAATCTGGCCAGTCGTTCCGGCTGCGCCAGCTCACCCGGCTCAATCCGAATACTGACCCGAACACGCCGCTGCGGTGCCAGCAGTTCCGGCGTGCCGACGGCGGTCACTTCCAGACGCGGCAGGCGTTGCGATTGAAGTTCAGCACTGCGATGCGCCAGATGCGCCGCGTCGCGCAGCAGCTCCAGATCAATCGCCAAGAGTTCCGACCAAAACGCCAACTGGTTTTCATCGGTGCTGCCATTAAGCAGAAAGTCGTCGACCTGGGCCGCACTCAAGCCGTGATCGGGCTGAAACAGCAGCCGGGTACGGACGCGATTGTGCAAATTACCCAGGTTGGCACAGCCCAAAACCTGGGCCAGAAAATGGGAAAACAACGTTGTCATCAGGCACCTCAATTAAGCGGTGCTGATTCAATGGGAGGGGTGCAGGGAAGGCCAAACAAACCGGCGCTTTAGCTGCATTTATATACCGCTCGCAAGTGACCATTAAATCAGCGGGTTCGTTCAATACGGCGAACTATATCAATATATTTTGATATAGCGCAAGCCGCCTGTCCGGATCGCAGCGCCTGCCATCAAAATGTCATCTCTCTGCCACAAACTGTGTCGCCCAGCCTGACTGAGGAAAGTCCAACCATGGCGCTGACCGTTCGCCTGCGGTTGCTGTTGTTTTCCGCGTTAAGCATTTTGGCGCTGACCGGTTTGACCGGCCTGGCCACCACCACCATGAGCCAGGCCGAGCGAGATACCGACCGGCTGGTGCACCAGCAATTGGCCGACGTCTGGCTATTATCGGATCTCGCCCAGAGTCACCGTGCCTTGCAGGATCTGGCATATCGCATCAAAGCCCAGCTGATTTTCTGGGACGAAGTCGACAGCCGCTTCGCCACCATCCAAAACGATCTCGCTGCACAGTGGCAAAGCGCGGCCAATAATCCGCGCTTAAGCGACTGGGTTGCTGAACACGCCGACCAGCGCGCCGCCGTCGATGCCCTGCTCGCTGCCATGGCCAGCGGCATCGAAGCACACAGCTATTACGATGTCGGCCGCGTCGTTGATCTGGAACTGTACCGCGCCATCGACCCGATGATCGCCGCGGTCGATGAAAATCGTCAGGCGGCGCGAACCAATACCGAGGCCGGCGTACAGTCGCTGTTTCGGTTTCTCGCCCAGCAACGCAGCCTCGCCTGGATCGGCGGCGCCCTGGCATTGGTGTTGATTCTGGCGCTCACTGAATGGCTGCGCCGCTCAGTCACCGTCCGCCTGGCGCGTATCGCCAGCGAGTTAGATGCCATGGATGCCGACGCCGACCTGACGCCTGTGCTGCCCGATGACGGCCGCGATGAAGTTACCCGGGTGGCGGTCGCCATCAACGGTTTGGTAGCGCGATTGAATACCTTTGTTGGCGACGTTCGCCTCGCCGCTGGAGCCTTACAAGACAGCGCCAGCGGGCTCGATACTCAATCCGAATCGGTGCGTACTGCCACCGGCCAGACCCACCAGCAGATTCAGGATGTCAGCAAAGCCATGGCGACTATCGCCGACCGCGCCGCCGATATCGAAACCTCGGCGCTGGCTTCGCGCCAGACCATCGAAACCGCAGTGAACAGCAACGCTGAGCTGCAAAACCAGTTGGTCGCCAACGAAGCCGCCGCCCACCAGGCCGCCGAAGTGATGGATCAGGTGGCAAATGGCATCACCGCGCTGCGCGACGCCAGCGGGCGCATTGATCAGGTGATCGATGTGATCGTCGATATCGCCGATCAGACCAACCTTTTGGCACTCAACGCCGCCATCGAAGCGGCGCGTGCCGGTGAGCAGGGCCGTGGCTTTGCCGTGGTGGCCGATGAAGTGCGCCAGCTGTCGAAGCGCACCACCGAATCGACCGCTCAGATTCGCGACTGGGTCGGCGATCTGGGCCAGCAGGTCGGCAATCTGGAAAGTTTGCTCGATGCCACCACCGACGCCGGCGAAAACAATCGCCAGACCCTGGCGACGCTGAAATCGCACCTCAGCGAATTAAACAGCCGCTTTACCGATCTGGAACATCGCAGCACCGATATCGACACGGCGTTGGTCGCCCAGCGCGACGAAATCGGCCGAGTAGCACGGCGCTCACAACGACTGACCGACAGCGCTGAGGGTCTTAGCGAAACCGTGGCCGCCACCACCACCATCAGCCAGACATTGCGCGGCCAGTCCGAAGAACTGGACCGGCTCAGCGGGCGTTTTCGCTGTCATCTGGATGAAGCCTGAGGCAGGCACGAATAACGCTTGTCAAAAACCAAAAGCTGCATAAAATCTGCGCACCCTGGCCTGCGCACCCTTTATGCAGCTGATTTCATTCGATCCTTTCCGCACCCTTGGCTTTCCCGACACGAAAGTCCTCAAGCCGGAACATTTCTTTCGCCACAAGGACGAATTGCGCCAGGCGGACTGGGTGTTATTTCCCGCTTACTGGCAACTCAACGCTCTGCTTTACGGGCTCGACTGTCGCGTCTTTCCCAGTGAAGCCAGCTACCGCATCGGCCACGATAAGGTGGAGATGACGCGCGCTTTTGAGATGGTCGCCCCGGCCTATATTCCACTGACGCTGATCGAACCAAACGGTCCGCTGCAACAGGAATTATTGTGGGACACCATGACGCTGCCCTTCGTCGCCAAGCACCCCAAGGCGAGCATGGGCGAAGGCGTTTTTCTGATTCGTGACCACGCCGACTGGCAGCGTTACTGCGCCAGCGCCGAGGTGCTGTACGTTCAGGAATATCTGCCCATCGACCGCGACATTCGCATCGTTATCGTCGGTGATCAGGTGGTTTCGGCTTACTGGCGGCGCCAGGCTGATCAGGGTTTTTACAACAATGTGGCGCGCGGCGGCTGGGTCAGCCATGAAGCGGTGCCCGCTGCCGCCATTGAGCTGGCATTGCAGGTCGCCCACGATCTGGGCGTCAATCATGCTGGCTTCGATATCGCCTGGGTTGGCGGTCATCCTTACCTGCTGGAGTTCAACCGTTTGTTTGGCAATCAGGGACTGGCCGGCAGCGATGCACTGAAAGACGCCATTCTGGGCTATCTGTACAGCCAGCAACCGCGCGATCCCAGCGGTCCCACTCCGGCCCCAACGCCGCTGCGGCCCTTGCCCAGAGCGGTATAAAGCAAAGCCACAATGCTTGGCTATACTGCCGGAAACATCGTCTTCAGGGCCAAATCATGCGGCGGTTTGCGCTATTTTCGATGCTGATTTTACTCAGCGCCGGCCCCAGCCTGGCGGCCGACCCTGGGCCGGTGCGCGTTGCCACCCGCTTCGGTTCTACGCCTGTGCTCGAATTACCTTTGAGCGTTATCGAACTGGCGCTGGCCAATGCGCCACAGCCACGTAAGTTGGAGATTGTTGCCATGGACGGTGCGACCCAGCTGCGCCTGCTGACAATGCTCGAAAACGGTACCGATGAATTCGATCTCTACTTCGCGGGCTTTAGCCGCGAACGCGCCGAAACCATGATTCAACTGCCCTACCCGCTGACGCAAGGCTTGCTTGGACTGAGGGTGTTGGTGGTCACTGATGAGCAACCGGCACCGAGCTCCGAAGCCGCCTTAAAACAACAATGGCAATTCGGCTCGGGGTTGAACTGGTTCGATACCGACATCTTGGAACACGGCGGCTTTAACATCGTTGAAAGTGATTACGCCAACCTCTGGCCGATGCTTGAACGCGGTCGCTTCGATGCCTTTCCGCGCGGCGTTGCCGAAGCCTTTCTCGAGTTGGATTTACAAGCGCAACAGGGACGCCAGTTTTATGTCAGCCCTGACTGGCTGATCGCCTATCCCGCCGATTTTTTTATCTATTTAAACAAAGCCGATGCCGAGCTGGCCGCCCAGTTGCAAGCCGGTTATTTGCACGCCCAAGCCAATGGCAGTCTGGATAGGCTGTATCAAAACCATCCGGCCATTCGCGAAGCGCGCGACTGGCTGAACAACACCGACTATCAGTTGATCTGGCTGGACAATCCTTTTATCGACGGACAATTACCCAACATTCCGCGACGTTACTGGATACCGGCGCGTCACTTTAATGATCTCGACTGAACAGCCCCTACTGAAGCAATAACCCGGCCTGAGTGTCGGCCATCAATCCGTAAAGAGACCGTCAAGAGCGGTCTGTTCGCTTGTGCTGTCAGTCTGTGGCCTTCACCTCTAGCGTCATTCTCTGCGTTAAGGATTTACAGCCGTGCTCAACCTCTTTGTACCGCGTCCAGGCTATTGGCTGACGCCGGTGATCATCTATCTGAATGCGGCCATCTTCGTCTTGATGGTCATAACAACCGGCGATCTTATGGCGTTCGACACCCGCACTCTGGTGACGCTCGGCGCCAATTACGGTCCCTGGACGGTCGATGGTCAGTGGTGGCGTTTGCTCAGCAGCACCTTCCTGCACGCCGGTCTTTTGCATCTGGTGTTCAATATGATCGTGCTGGCCAATATCGGTATTTTTCTGGAACCACTGGTGGGAAGGCTGTCGTTCGCGGTGGTTTATTTACTGACCGGTTTGCTGGCCAGTTTAACCAGTCTGCTGTTTAACACGGGCGCGGTCAGTGTCGGTGCGTCTGGTGCCATCTTTGGTCTCTATGGTTTCTTTCTGGCCTTGCTGACCACCTCCTTGTTCAAGCCGGAATTCCGCAAGTTATTTCTGCGCAATACCTTGGGCTTTGTCGTTATCAACGTTGCCATCGGTTTTATCATCGGCCCGATCGACAACGCCGCTCACCTGGGTGGCCTGGCCAGTGGCTTTGTGCTCGGCTACCTCTGGCTGCCGGTGATTCGCAAACGCGCCCTGAGCGGACGAAGCGTCTAAGACGACAGCCGTGAACAGCGCGCCCAATCGCAGTACACTGGGCGCGCTTTTTTTTGCGTCCCGCTCGCTTGCAGCGCCATCACCACTGACGACGCTGCGCTATCTGCTCAGAGGTTCTCCATGATTCGCGGTTACCTATCGATGTTTCGGTCTTACTGGCCGATGCTGTTGTTTGGTCTGTTCACCGTCTTTATCGGTAACTTTGGTCAATCGTTTTTTATTTCCTGGTACGGAGCCTCCATTCAACAGCAGTTGGGACTTTCCGCCGCCGCTTACGGCTCGGCCTATTCCGGCGCGACCCTGGTCAGCGGTCTGACCATCATGGTGATCGGTGGCGCGGTCGATAAATTCCCGCTGCGTCGTTTCGTCACGCTGGTGGCCATCGGCTTAACGCTAGCGGCGCTGTTGATGTGGCGCGTTGATTCGCTGCTGTCGTTGGTGATCGCATTGTTTCTGCTGCGTTTTTGCGGCCAGGGTTTGATGCCGCACACGGCGATGACGGCGATCGGCCGTTACTTCTCGTTAAATCGCGGCAAAGCCACCAGCATCGCCGGCAATGGCGTGCCCTTGGGTGAAATGATTCTGCCGTCGATTGCTGTTGCCTTAATCGCCCTGGCCGGCTGGCAATTAAGCTGGCTGATCATCGCCTTCTTCGTGCCTTTGGTATTTCTGCCGCTGGTGTACTGGTTGCTGTCCAAAGCCGGTGCCAGCGAAGCCGAGACGGTGGCGCCCAAGGTGCGCAATAACGCCGCCGATTGGGTCGATGGTTCGCGCCGCACCTTGCTCAGCGACGGTCGCTTCTGGCGCGCGCTGCCGTTGTTATTGGCACCGCCTTTTATCGTCACTGGCTTGTTTATTCATCAGGGTTTTGTGCTCGAGCAGAAAGGCTGGTCGCCGGCGCTCTTTGCCAGCGCCTTTGTGTTGTATGGCGCGGTGCACTGGGCAGCGTCCATCCTGGTGGGCTCGCTGGTGGATCGTTATTCGGCCACGGCGCTGTTCAAATTTATGGGCCTGCCTTTTGTACTCGGCTTAACGCTCGGCGCGTTTCGTGAAGGCATTTGGGTGGTGTACGCCATGATGGCAACCCTGGGTATTGGCATCGCCATGATGGGTACCATCGCCAACGCGATTTGGGCGGAAGTCTACGGCACCACTCATCTGGGCAGCATCCGTTCGCTCTTTACGTCGCTGTCGGTACTGGCGACCTCGGCGTCACCGGTGTTACTGGGATTACTGATTGATGCCGGTATAGATGCGCGCACTTTCCTATTGTCGATGGCGGGTTATGCGGCCGTTGGAGTGGTGTTGGCGATGACCGCATTTCGTACCCCGGCGGCAAGCCAGTCATCGTCAAACAATTAATGATCAAACAGGCCCGGCTGAGCGATGGCGCCTTCGAGCGCCAGCAGTTTTTGCTTGCGCCACAGGCCGCCGCCGTAGCCGGTTAAGCTGCCATCCTTGCCAATCACTCTGTGGCACGGCACCACGATGGCGATGCGGTTATCGCCATTAGCACGAGCTACCGCACGCACCGATTGTGGCCGACCAATGCTCTGTGCCTGCTGCTGATAGCTGCGCGTCTGACCGTAGGGAATCGTTAATAACGCCGACCACGCCTGGCACTGAAAATCGCTGCCCAGCAAATCCAGCGGCAGCTCGAACTGGCTGAGCTCGCCGGCGAAATAGGCTTCCAGTTGTTGTTGCAAGGTAGCGAATATCGGTCGGTCGCTGTCAGCTTGCAGTGGTTCACCCAGATGCCGCTCCAGGGCTGGCAACTGACGCTCCAGACGTTGCGGGTCGGTGAACTCCAGCAAGCACAAACCAGCTTCAGTGGCGACCGCCAACATCTCGCCCAGAGGTGTTGTCAGGTTACGATAAGCGATCATGGCAGCATCCTGTTTTTTACATCTTGCTTGTTAATAGTTGCGCTATTAAAACGTCTCAACAGGCAGGGTTCTCGTCAACCGTTAAGACGACGGGCCAGCCAATAATCGATCGAGAATTTCCCGGCTCCGTGCGCCATAAGATACAGCAGGACACAGGCCCAGACACCATGAGTGGCATAAGCACCCGGATAGACAAAGATTTGAATCACCAAGGTCATCGCCAGCAAACCCATTGCCGCGTAGCGGGTCGCCAAGCCAAACAACAATAAAATAGGCAACAGATGTTCGGCCAGCGCTGCCAGCAAAGCAGCGGTCGTCGGTGCCAGCAAGGGCAGCGCGTATTCTTCCTGAAATAGAAAAATTGCCGTGTCGGATAGGTGTGGCCAACCGAGTTGAAAATCACCGCTGATAAGATTAATCGCTAAACCATCAATCTTGGTCTGGCCGGATAACCAGAACACCGCGGCCATGGAAAACCGACCGACAAAAGCAATCAGGCTGTCTGGAAGACGACTTAAAAGTTGGTGCCACTGTTGCAGTTTTTTATTCATTCTTATCCGCCTGTTAATCCGTTAATAAGCCTGTTAACGCACCCTGTTGCACCAGCACTTGCAACAAGGCAATCAGATCGAATTCCAGTCCCGTCATGGCGTCAGAAAACACCTGACCTTGGTGCAACCGCGATACAAAAGTACCGGCATCGGGTTCTATTAAATGCAACTGAACGTGCAAGGCTGGTCGGGTCAACAATACCGTCTCAGCGCTATTCAGGGTTAAATCACGCAACCTGATTTTGCTTTGTGGTTGATGCGCCTGCCAGACCGAAAGCACCGCGAAATCCGACGACAAACACTGGCAAGCTGGCGACAGTTTCAGTCGCGCCTGTTCCAGTTGCTGCGGTTGGTTTAATACGGCAGTTAGTTGTTCGACTGATAGCGGTTGACTGTTGGCGCTGTGATAACTGCTTAGCCAAAGCCGTTCCAGGCGCGCCATATCAGCCAAATAGGGCAAGCTTCGGGCCGGCTCAAAGGCTTCAATAAAGTCGGCAAAATACTCACCATAGTGCACCAAAACAGGAGAACTGGGCGGGTACTGATAAACATAGTCGCGCGCCATCGCACGGAAAAATTCAGTGCCGGTAAGCGCGCAACAAACCGGAAAAATATCCTGCAACGCCTCGATTAAAGAGTGGCTGAAATTATTACGATAAATGCCGAAACGATGTGAAGTTTCAGCGTCGTGCCAGCGTTTTAAATTACTCGGTTCACGCGCTTGCCGACTTAATAACGCCTGAGCAAAATCAGCCTGCATAAGACGCTACCTTTTGGGCTTTGCCATCCAAACGAATACTCAAGCGCTGCTCGGCCAACTCTGCTTCAGCGCACAGAATATCCAGTGCCGGTACATTGCCATCGCGCTCAAGCAAGGTCGCAACCGGGCCACATAATGACAAGGCCTGATCATACAGCGCCCAGACTTCGTCGCTGACTTCGCTGTCATGACTGTCGATTAATAAAGGACTGCCATCCAGATCCTGATCGACCGCAAAACCCGCCAGATGGATTTCACCAACAGCGGCTAACGGCAAAGCTTGTAAATAACTCAATGCATCCTGGTGATGATTGGTCGCCGTGACATAGACGTTATTTACATCGAGCAATAAGCCGCAGCCAGTACGGGCAATCGCAGCCTGAATAAAATCGGTTTCGCGTAAAGTGGAGTCACTGCTTTCAACATAGGTCGAAGGGTTTTCCAACAGCATCTGCCGACCCAAATACTGCTGCACCTGATCGATATGTTCACACACACGCTGCAAGCTGGCATCGGTATAGGCCAGCGGGAGCAAATCATTAAAGTACACACCTTGATGAGACGACCAGGCCAGATGCTCCGAAAAACTTGCAGGCGGGTATTGATCAAGCAGAATTTTCAGCCGTTGCAGATGCGTTTTGTCGAGCGCTTCCAGCCCACCAATCGATAAACCCACGCCATGAATTGAGAGTGGATAACGCTGATAAATCTGTTGCAAATAGTAGTGGTAAGGCCCGCCCTCAACCATGTAATTCTCAGCATGAATTTCGACAAAACCCAAATCCGGTTTGTGTGCCAAAATCGACTGAAAATGCGTTGGCTTTAAGCTGATGCCGGCACGAGCTGGCAAGGTATTTTCATCCTTCATGGACGGGCCTCCGTTTGCTTACTGCTCGTTGAACGCCTGCAGCTGACCGTGACCGGTCGGAGAGGTCGGCGACATCATTTCTTCGCAGGTACCCGCCGGAACCAGTTTCCAGGCGTTGCCCTGATAGTCGCTGGTGGAGGTACCAGCGCAAGTAGTGCCCGGGCCGGCTTTGCAGTCGTTTTGACCTTGCATGGCAACGCCGTAGCATTTTTCTTTGGCCTCTTCGGCCTGTACCAGACTCGGAATAACCGCCGTTGCCAAAACGGTTCCCAGTGCCAAAGCCAGTGATGTTTGAGCCATTTTCTGTTTCATCAGTGCATTCCTCTTAGTGGTTTTCAAGCACAGCGCCCGAGGCTTCGGTAACGCTATTGGCAAAGCACCCTGAGCGCTTCGGAGGTTTGGATACAGCGATGGCGCAGGAAGTTCCGAGGTCTGGAAATTTTTTTCGTGTTGATCGCCTGGGAACTTTTAAAGCGCCTCTCGGTCTGCAGATGACATCGCTCGGCCGGGCGATGCACAAACCGACACCCGCGGTCGGTACTGCCAAGAGGAAAGGCTATGCGCATTCGAGGACGTCTGGCGGTCAGCTACGCCGTTTTATTGTTGTTTATCTTTGCGGTGGTGCTGGTCGCCGTACAGCGTTTTGATCGCTTGTCGAATCAGTTGCAGGCGGTGGTCGAACGCGATGCGGCCTTGGTTGAGTTAACCAGTTCGGTGAACCTGGATGCCGAGAGTATTGCCGGTCGTTTGCTGTTGTTGTTTATCGTCGAAGATCGCGATGCCCGGGTAGACTTGTATAAAGATATTGATGCGCGCAACCGTAATATCGATGCCGCCGTTGAGCGTCTGGCGACCTTGCTGGCCAACTCCCCCCAAGCCAGCCAATTGCAACAACTGAGCGAGCAGCGCCGTTTGTATCAGGATCAATTGCAGCTGACGGTAGAGACGCTGGAATTTGGCGATCGCTCCGAAGCACGCCGCCAAATGGCCGGTGCCACCCGCGATGCGCTCAACCGTTTGCTGCAATTAACCAGCGAGCTGGAACAACAACAGCGCCAGGTGATGGCCTCGCGTCAGCAACAGACGCTGGCGGCGACGCAACACTCAGTCTGGTTGGTGACCTTTCTCGGTCTGGCCGCGCTGCTTGCTGGAGTGCTGATGGCCGCCTTAATTACACCGAGTATTGTGCGGCCGTTGCGTTCGGCGGTGGGTGCCGCCGACGCCATCGCCTCGGGCAATTTACAGCATGACGTTGCCCGCGGTGGCCGCGATGAAATCGGCCAACTGCTGCGCAGTTTTTCGGTGATGCGCGAACAGTTGCACCGTGTTATCGGCACCATTCGCGCCAACGCCATGGCGGTCAGCCAGGCCGCGGGACAGCTGCGTCAGTTCACCACCGAGGTGCAGAGCGACAGCGCCGGTCAGCATGACCTGGCACAACAGATTGATCTGTCCGTCGGTCAGCTGTCGGCCGACAGCCAGGCCATGGCGAGCAATGTTGAGGTGGCTCGGGATCAGGCATCGCGGGCGCGGGCGCTGGCACGTGACGGTGTAGCCGGTGTCACTCTGGCGGCCGATGGCATTCGTCATACCGCTGAACTGATCGACCAGTCGGCAGCCAGCATTGAACGTTTAAGTGAAAGTGCCAGCGAGGTGATTGGCGCGGTTAGCCAGATTCGCGAGATCGCCGATCAAACCAACTTGCTCGCGCTGAATGCGTCGATTGAAGCGGCGCGCGCCGGCTCCGAAGGCCGGGGTTTTGCCGTGGTGGCTGACGAAGTCCGGCAACTGGCAACGCGCACCGGCGAAGTGACCGATGACATCAATCGCATTCTCGGTCGCATCAACGACCAGACCGATCAGGCGGCGCAGCGTATTCGGGCCGGCAAGGCGGGAATGGATGAAGGGGTGGAATTAATCGGGCGTATTGTTGAACCGCTCACCGAACTCGACGCCGATGCGCAAGCCTCGCTCGACAGCCTCGAACATCTGGCTGAGTTGGCGACGCATCAGGCCGATGCCAGTCAGTCGATTTCCCAGCGCGTCAGTGACATCACTCAGATGGCCCAGACCAGCCACAGCGCCACCTTGAAGTTAGCCCAATTGGGTGAGCATTTGCTGGCAACGGCTCAAGGTACCGAAACCGCCGTCGGCCGTTTTACGCTGGACGCTGATTAAGATCATCGTCGAAAACCGCCAGGAAAGCCGCGCCATAACGCTCCAGCTTGGCGTCACCGACACCCGATACTTCGCTCATCTCAGCCAGGGTGGTCGGGCGTCGCGCCAGCATCTCAGCGAGCGTTTTATCGTGAAACACCATAAAGGGCGGAATGCCCTGGTCGTCGGCCAGCTGTTTGCGACAGGCGCGCAAGGCTTGCCACAACGGCTGGTTGGCGTCTTCGATCTGGGCCGGTGCTGGTCGCGTGCCAGAGCGGCTGGACGTACGTTCCGGCAGACTGTCTTTGCGCAGGCTGACGGTCTGCTCGCCTTTCAGCACCGGTCGGCAGGCATCGGTTAACTGCAAGCCGCCGTAGCCATCCGGATCAACTGCGAGTAGTCCCGTCGCCACCAACTGACGCAACACCGAGCGCCATTCGTTGGCCGACAGTTCCATGCCAATGCCGTAGGTCGATAATTGGTGATGACCGAGCCGGCGCAACTTTTCATTGTCGCTGCCACGTAACACATCGATTAGATGATTGGCGCCAAAACGCTGGCCAGTGCGGTATACGCAGGACAAGGCTTTGCGCACTGCCTCGGTAGCGTCCCAGCTTTCAACCGGATGCAGACAGGTATCGCAGTTGCCGCACGGCTCGGGCAGTTCATCGCCAAAATAACGCAGCAAAACCTGGCGCCGACAGCTGGTGATTTCGCACAGCCCCAGCATGGCATTCAGCCGTTGTTGTTCGTAACGCTGATGTTCTTCACTGCCTTGCGATTGCGCCATCATCTGGCGCAGTTTGACGACGTCTTCAAAGCCATAAAACAACACCGCCGTCGAGGGTTCGCCATCACGACCGGCGCGACCGGTTTCCTGATAGTAAGCCTCGATGCTTTTGGGCAAATCCAGATGCACCACAAAACGCACATCCGGTTTGTCGATGCCCATGCCGAAGGCGATGGTCGCCACCATGATAATGCCGTCTTCGCGCAGAAAACGTTGCTGATGATCCTGACGAACGGCGGCATCCAAACCAGCGTGATAGGGCAGTGCATTAAAGCCTTGCTGCACCAGCCAGTCGGCGGTTTGTTCGACTTTTTTGCGCGACAAACAATAGACAATCCCCGCCTGCTCACCGCCTTCGTCTTTTAAAAAGCGCAGCAATTGTTGACGCGGTTGTTGCTTGGCCTGAATGCGGTATTGGATATTGGGTCGATCGAAACCACCGACAAAAGCCGGCGCCTGGGTTAACCCCAAACGCTGTTGAATATCGACCCGGGTACGGGCGTCGGCGGTGGCCGTCAAAGCAATGCGTGGAATGTTGGGGAAGCGTTCGGCGAGCAATCCCAGTTTTAAATAATCGGCGCGGAAATCGTGGCCCCACTGGGAAACACAGTGCGCTTCATCGATGGCAAACAAGGCCAGCGGCGCGCGATTAAGCAGGTCGAGAGTGCGCTCCTGAATCAGTCGTTCCGGCGCGATGTAAAGCAAGTCCAGCTCGCCGGCGAGCAGCGCATTTTCGGTGTCGCGCACCGCCTCGAACGACAGCGTTGAATTGAGAAAACCGGCGCGGACGCCGAGTTCACGCAGCGCATTAACCTGGTCCTGCATCAGGGCGATCAGCGGAGAGATCACCACCCCAACACCAGCCCGAACCAGCGCCGGCACCTGATAACACAGCGACTTGCCGCCGCCGGTGGGCATCAGCACCAGGCAATCGCCACCGGCAACCAGGGTATTGATGATGGTCTCCTGATCGCCGCGAAAGGCGTCGTAACCGAAGACGTGTTGCAGAACGGAGTGAGGAGTCGCTGTCATAAGGCCAGTATATCGACCCTGCCCGGCCACCGATACGCCAGGGAAGCTGAGTTGTTATGTGCTCAGGGTTATCGGCAACCGGCACTGAGAGAGCGGTTTCCGGCCCAGCTTCGACCACTGTTATTTGACCCATTAAGGCGTATTATCAGCCTTGGCTTGGAAGCCGTCTTACGTAGGAAAACAACTGCCAAGGAGGACGCATCTTGGTTGCAAGGATGACCGACCCCAGAGCTCACCGGAACGAGCTGCTGACTCACCACCTCAATACCTTTCTCAGTGATCTAGAACCAGCCGCGTTACAACAGGTTCGCGATCGCCTCACCTGGGTAGAAATCAAATCCGGCGAGCGCCTGATGACGCAGGGCGATCCAGGCGATTCGCTCTACCTGACCATCAGCGGCCGATTGCGCGTTTATGTCACCGACGAACACGGCATAACCCGGCGGGTTCAGGAGCTTGGCCGTGGCGAAGTGATCGGTGAGATGAGCCTCTACACCGGCAAGCCTCGTTCAGCGACAGTAGTGGCACTGCGCGATTCGGTGCTGGTTCGCCTCGATCAGACGCACTTTGAAGAACTGCTGGCCAACAGCCTGCATCTGTCGTTGACCTTGCCGCGCAAAATTATCGAGCGGTTGCAGCAGCCGCAGCATCGTCGTACCGAACCGCGACCGGTGACGCTGACCTTAATTCCGATCAGCGCCAGCGTCGATGTGGTCGACTTCGCCGAGCGCTTTCGCCAGCCACTGTCATCACTGGGCCGGGTATACGTTCTGACCGCCGAACAGGCAGATGCCGATATCGACAGCGCCGGCCTGGCTCGTGACGAAGGCGGCGACGGCTACCGGCAGCATCGACTGGCGCTGCATCTCGATGCGCTGGAAGCCCAATACGACTATGTGTTACTGGTCGCCGACCCTACGCCCAATGCCTGGACGCGGTTTTGCTGCAGCCACAGTGACGAGCATCTGTTGTTGGCCGACGCCAACGACCCCATCCAACTGCACCCGACGGAAACGGATATTCTGGAAAACACTCCGCCAGGGCTGGACGTCGCCCAACGCCTGGTGCTGTTGCATGCCGAGGACGCGGTATCGCCGCGCCACACCGCCGACTGGCTTAACCGCCGCCCGGTCACCGACCATCTGCACGTACGACCGCAACGCGATAGAGATCTGGCGCGTCTGGCGCGCATTGAAAACCGCACTGCTGTCGGTCTGGTACTGGCCGGAGGTGGCGCTCGCGGCCTGGCTCATATGGGCGTAATGCAGGCACTGAATGAAGCTGGTATCGATGTCGATGTGGTGGGCGGCACCAGCATTGGCGCCATCATGGCGGCGGTGATCGCCACCGATAAACCGGTTGCTCACATGCAGGATGCTTGCCGTAAAGCCTTCAGCAAAAGCCCGACCGGCGACTACAACTGGCTGCCGCTGATCTCGCTGATTCGTGGCCGCCGCCTGCGCACGCTGATCGACGAATCGTTTCGCGAACTTATGGGTCACCCCGGCCAACTGGAAGACTTATGGCTGCCGTTTTACTGCATTGCCACCAACTATTCACACGCCCGCGAAGACGTGCTGCGGCGCGGCGATTTGACCCGCGCCTTACGCGCTACCTGCGCCATTCCTGGAGCGTTGCCGCCCATTCTTAAAGACGGCGACCTCTTGTGCGATGGGGCAACGCTGAACAACTTTCCGGTTAACGTTATGCGTTCGGTGCAAGGGGTTGGCACCGTCATTGGCGTGGACCTCGGCACTCGCACCGCCCAGCCACTGAGCTTTGACGAAATACCCGGTACCTGGGCTTTGTTGTTCGACCGACTGCGCAGCAAAAACAAGCGGCGCTATAAGTTGCCGTCGCTGGCGACCTATCTGGTCAGCGTTAGTTTTATCTACAGCTTTTCACAGCGCGATACCGATAAATCCCTGACCGATATGTACTTTAATCCGCCACTGAAAAGAATCGGCTTACTCGACTGGGGCAGAATGGAAGATATTTTCAAAAGTGGTTACGACTACGCGCGTAAACAATTGCAAAGTGAGCAGTCCGGCTAAACTATAGGGCACCTATTACGCGCAGGAGCACAGCCATGGAGTTGGGATTTGCCGGCGTAGGTGCCTTGATGCTGGCGCTGGTGCTGTTCACCTATTTGCGCATGATCAATGGCCGCGCCGAGGTACGCGAACGACGCAGCAGTAAAGGGCGTCTGGTCATTGAACAAGCCGATACGCTGGTGGCTTTTGGCCGCGAGGCGGACGCCATTCGGCTGCTGGAAAAAGCGCTGGAAAAAGAACCCGGTTCCGTGCCCATCCAGGCCTGTCTGGATCGCATCAAACTGGAAATCGAAGAACGCCAGCAAGACGACAGCTAGTCGCTCAAACCTCGCTGCGCTAGGCTGGCGACAAATAACCAGAGGCAAGCCACCATGAGCGACGCCCCCTTTAACCGCGACCAACATCTGGCCAGCGCCAATACTCACGACGTCATCAACCAACCGACGGCCCTGGCCGATTACAACGTCTATCGCAGCGATCGTGCGCTGCAACACTGGAGCCATCATTTCGGTGCCGGCTGGGCCGAAGACCGACTCAACGACTACGGCGCCCGCGTCGGCGGCGACCTGATTGAAGCCGGTTTCCAGGCCAACGAAGTGCCGCCGACCTTTCATTCGCACAACCGCTTTGGCCACCGCATCGACGAAGTGCGTTTTCACCCGGCCTACCATGAGCTGATGCGCACCGCCGTCGAAGCCGGCATTCCAGCTCTGCCCTGGCGCGATCCAAAACCCGGCGCTCATGTGGCCCGCGCCGGCCTGGAATATTTGCACATGCACGCCGAAGCCGGTTCGGCCTGCCCGCTGACGATGACCTTTGCCGCGGTACCCGCCATTGCCTCCACTCCCGAAATCGCCGAGATATGGCTGCCGAAAATTACCGCGCCGCATTACGACCCACGTAATGTACCTTTCTACGACAAAGCCGGTTTAACCATCGGCATGGCGATGACCGAAAAGCAAGGCGGCTCGGATGTACGCGCCAACACCAGCCGCGCTTATCCATTGGGCAAACGTCAGCCCGGGCAGTTGTATGAGTTGATTGGTCACAAGTGGTTTTGCTCGGCGCCGATGTGCGATGCCTTTCTGGTATTGGCACAAACCGAAAATGGCTTGAGTTGTTTTTTAATGCCGCGCTGGCGTGAAGACGGTCAGAAAAATGCGCTTTTTATTCAGCGCTTAAAAGACAAATTGGGCAATCGCTCCAATGCCTCATCGGAGATCGAATTTCGCGGCGCCCATGCCTGGCTGTTAGGCGAGGAAGGCAAGGGTGTGCGCACCATTATCGAAATGGTAGCGATGACGCGTTTCGATTGTCTGGTTGGTTCGGCGGCATTAATGCGCGCGGCGACCGCTCAGGCGTTGCATCACACCAGCGGTCGCTCGGCCTTTGGTCAGCCGTTGCACGATGCACCACTGATGCAAAACGTGTTGGCGGATTTAGCGATTGAATCCGAAGCGGCGCTGGCCATGAGTCTGCGCGTTGGTCGCGCGCTCGATCACAGCAGCGATGAGTCAGAAAAATTACTGGCGCGCTTAGCCACGGCCGTCGGCAAATACTGGGTCTGCAAACGCACGCCACATTTAACTTATGAAGCCATGGAATGCATCGGCGGTGTCGGTTATGTGGAGGAAAATAGTTTGCCGCGTTTGTATCGCGAAGCGCCGGTCAACGCCATCTGGGAAGGCTCGGGAAATATTCAGTGTCTGGATGTGTTGCGCGCCATCGATCGCGAACCGGCAACGCTTGAAGCACTGCTCACCGAACTCGAAAAAGCCCAAGGTCAGTCGAAAAGTTTTGATCGCGCTTTGACGGAATTAAAACAGCAATTCAGCAACACCGAGCAACTGGAATTTCGGGCGCGAACTTTGGTTGATAAATTAGCCATGACGTTTCAAGCCAGTATTTTATTGCGCGATGGCGATGCAAAAGTGGCCGAAGCTTTTGTTGAATCTCGCTTGAATCCGAATGGCGCTTTTAACTACGGAACTTTGGAACCGGGCGTGGATTGTGCGGGCATTATTGAGCGGGCGAAGCCGGTGCTTTAACTAAGTGTGGTTGGCTTTGGTCCGTGCCCGGTTGTAGCTCAATTTGGCTGACATGCTGCAAGTTTTCCCAGCCACTCAGCAAAGCTGAGTGTCGTTCACCTGCGCGCGAAGCAATGCTTCGCATACTACGCTTGTTTCACCCATGTAAGCTCGGCGGTCCACATCCATGTGGACCGACGGTCAGCCAAATTGAGCTACAACCGAACACTCGCTAAGTGGTCACTTCAATTTTATCCGACTCAGGCAAAGACGCTTTCACGTCATCCATCAAGGCGTTCAACCCATCATCACCAACCCGATCCTCCAACCGATAAACACCCACTTCCATCGCCTCCTGTGGTTCAGTCAGCTCTAACGGCACTACACCGTTTTCAGCCAGCGTCTCAGTCATCGACTCGGGATAAATCATCACCGCCTCGCTGTCGCGCAGAATATCCAGCCCTGCGCTCATAGA
This sequence comes from Saccharospirillum sp. HFRX-2, assembly GCF_043196805.1. NCBI lineage: Bacteria > Pseudomonadati > Pseudomonadota > Gammaproteobacteria > Oceanospirillales > Saccharospirillaceae > Saccharospirillum > Saccharospirillum sp. HFRX-2. Next base: position 437,347 of record NZ_JBEBMU010000001.1, on the reverse strand, counting down.
GCTGGTCGACCAGACCACACGGTCGGCGAGATGATATTGATGATGCTCGGCTTCCTTAAACTGAGGATCGGTAACCACCGCTCGGCTGTAACGCGTTTCGTCCGGGGTAACGGCCAGGTGTGGGTAGTCGAGCAGATCGACGTAGTTTACCGGCCGGCCCAGCAGCGGATGACCAGCGCGCACAAAGCAGGCGTCGCGCACCTTGAACAAAGGCGTGAACACCGCGCCGCTGTTAGGGTTCAGACCGACGATGCGATGCCCGATGAAGAGGTCTAATTCACCGGCCAGCAGCTGATCCATCGACCTTAGATGGTTACCGATCTCAATATGCGCCGGCGCGGTCGGGTGCTGTTCGCGGTAACGCTGAAACAGGTCGCGGAAAAACAGATGCCACCAGGCCATACCGACACCGATGCGCAAGCCGCTCTCCTGATCGACCTTTAACTGCTGCAACTTTCCCAGCGCGTTGTCGTAGACGCGCTGCATGATGCGCGCCTGTTCGAGCAGAGTTTCGCCGTAAGGCGTCAGCGTCATACCGCGCGGCGAGCGGTTAAATAGGGTGACACCAAGCTGGGTTTCCAGCTTTTTCAGGTTGTGCGTCAGCGTCGGTTGGCTGATAAAAAGCCGCTGCGCCGCCAGACTGACCGAGCGTAATTCGGCCACTGCTAGGAACTGTCGCCAGGCTTTGTCCATGCCCGCCTCTCCGTTATGGCTAGCTATCGAAAAAATCTATAATGAACGCAAAATAAAGCATTTTATCTTTGTTTAACACTCAACTAGGCTGCGCCCAACTCAACCTATTCCTATTGCCGAGGTACAGCATGACTGAACAACGCTGGTGGCACCGCGCCGTCGTCTATCAGATTTATCCGTCTTCCTTTATGGACGCCAATGGCGATGGCATGGGCGACCTGCCCGGCATTATTCAGCGCCTCGATCATCTGGCCGAACTGGGCATTACCGTGATCTGGCTGTCGCCGATTTTTGCGTCGCCGATGGACGACAACGGCTACGACATCTCCGACTACCAAGCCATCGCGCCTCAGTTCGGCACGTTGGACGACCTCGATCGGCTGATCGCCGAAGCCGATCAGCGTGGCATCAAGATCATCCTCGATCTGGTGGTGAACCACTCCAGCGATGAGCATCCCTGGTTCGTCGATGCCAAGTCCTCCAAAGACAGCGACTACCGCGACTTCTATATCTGGCGTCAACCCAAGGCCGACGGTGGACCACCGAGCGAGCTGACTTCTTATTTCAGCGGTTCCATGTGGGAATACGACGAAGCCAGCGGCGAGTATTACTTCCATCAGTTCAGCAAGAAACAGCCCGACCTGAACTGGGATAATCCGGCCGTGCCCGAAGCGGTGCACGCCATGATGAACTGGTGGCTCGATCGTGGCGTCGCAGGCTTCCGCATGGACGTCCTTGATCTGCTGGGCAAGGACGTCGATGGCCAGAAACTGGCCGCCGGCCCGACGCTGCATGAACGCATTCACGCCATGAACCGCGCGACTTACGGACCACGCGATGCGTTGACCGTGGGCGAAACCTGGAGCGTGACGCCAGACACAGCGCCGCTCTATTGCGCGCCCGAGCGCGATGAAATTTCCATGGTGTTCCAGTTCGAACACATCAGCCTGAGCTTCGGCACCTCGGAAGATGGCGCCCCCAGTGGTGGCAAGTGGAACGCCAAGCCGGTCGATCCATTAAAGCTCAAGCAGGTGTTCGCTAAATGGCAGCACGCGCTTGCCGATGGCAAAGGCTGGAATTCGTTGTTCTGGAACAACCACGACCTGCCGCGCGCGGTGTCTGAATTCGGTGACGACGGCGAACATCGCATTCGCTCGGCCAAGATGCTGGCAACGGTGCTGCACGGCCAACAGGGCACGCCCTATATTTATCAGGGCGAAGAGATCGGCATGACTAACGTACGCTTTGATGCCATCGATGATTATCGCGATATCGAAACGCTGAATTTCTATCGCGAATACGGCGAACTCGGCTGGACCCCAGCAGACCGCATGGCGGCTATCTATCGCAACGGCCGCGACAACGCCCGCACACCGATGCAGTGGTCCAGCGAGCCCAACGGCGGCTTCAGCAACGGCACGCCCTGGTTGGCGGTGAATCCGAATTATCGCCACATCAACGTAGCGGCAGACCGCGCCGACCCCGAGGGCATTTTCCAGCACTATCAAACGCTGATTCAGTTGCGCAAAGACAACGACGTTCTGGTCTACGGCAGCTTCAATTTGCTGCTCGAAGACCACCCGACCGTCTTCGCCTACGAGCGTGAACTGAACGGCGAACGCTGGTTGGTGTTGGGTTCGTTCAGCGCCGAGCGCACTCAGCTGCACCTGCCCGCCCAATGGCAAAACACCCTGTGCGACTGCCTGATTCACAACACCAGCGCACGCGGAGCTTTGGGTCAGACGCTCGACCTGGCACCCTATGAAGCCTTTATGCTGCGCGCCCAAGGAAATGACTGATGAAAGCTGCTGTTGAAAGTCGCCGGTGGTGGAAAGAAGCCGTCGTCTACCAGATCTATCCGCGTTCCTTTATGGACGGCAACGGCGATGGCACCGGCGATTTACCGGGCATCATCGAACGCCTGGATTACCTGAAAGATCTGGGCGTCGATGTACTCTGGCTGTGCCCGATCTTCCCCTCGCCGAACGACGACAACGGCTACGACATCTCTGATTACCAAGGCATTTTGTCGGACTTCGGCACCATGGCCGATTTCGATCGTCTGCTGGAACAGGCGCACGCGCGTGGTCTGCGCATTCTGCTTGATCTGGTGGTCAATCATTCCAGTGACGAACATCCCTGGTTCCAACAATCGCGTCAGCCGGACAGCGATAAGCGTGACTGGTATATCTGGCGCGATGGCAAAACGGCTGGCGCACCACCGAATAATTGGGCGAGTATTTTCAGCGGCCCAGCCTGGGAATACGACGATCTCAGCGGCCAGTATTTTCTGCACCTGTTCTCGCGCAAACAGCCGGACCTGAACTGGGAAAACGCCCAGATGCGCGAGGCGGTTTATAAGATGGTGCGCTGGTGGCTCGATAAAGGCGTCGACGGTTTCCGCATCGATGCCATCACCCACATCCGCAAGGAACCGGGCTTTCCGGATTTGCCCAATCCAGAAAATTTAGCGGCGGTGCCGTCGCATGAGATGCATCGCAACAAGGACGGCATTCTTAACTACATCAGCGAACTGTGCGCCGAAACCTTCGCGCACTACGATGTGATGACCGTCGGCGAAGCCAATGGCGTGACCATCGAACAAGCACCGGACTGGGTCGGCGAAGACAAAAACCGCTTCAATATGCTGTTCCAGTTTGAGCAGTTGAAACTCTGGGGCACTGAAGGCAACGACGGCCTCGATTTGCCCAAGCTGAAAAGCACCCTGACGCGCTGGCAAAAAGGTCTCGAAGGTCAGGGTTGGAATGCGCTCTTTGTCGAGAACCACGACATCCCGCGCATTACCTCGACCTGGGGCAACACCGAGGACTACTGGCGCGAAAGCGCCACCGCCATCGCGCTGATGTATTTTATGATGCAGGGCACGCCCTTTATCTATCAGGGCCAGGAACTGGGCATGACCAATCATCCGTTTACCGCCCTGGATCAGTTCGATGACGTGGCAGCGCGCAACCTGATCGCAGAATGGCGCGCCGCAGGCCGCAGTGAAGCCGAGATGCTCGCCGACCTGAAAGACAGCTCACGCGATAACGCCCGCACACCGATGCAATGGAGCCGCGACGACAACGCCGGTTTCAGCACAGCAAAACCCTGGCTGGCGGTGAACCCCAATCATCAATGGCTGAACGCCGCCGACCAGGCTGATGATCCGAACTCGGTGCTTAATTTCTATAAGGCGATGATTCGCCTGCGCCGCGCTGAGCCGACCTTGGTGTACGGCGTTTATGATCTGGTGCTGGAAGACGACGCTCAGCTTTATGCCTACACCCGCAGCCTGGACGGCGAGCAGTTTCTGGTGCTTTGTAACCTCAGCGACGCTGAGTGGCAGGGTGAACTCGGTGCCGCGACGCCGGCGGAAAATGGTTTGTGTCTGAGTAACTATGCCGATGCTGGCGGGAAGTCCGCAACGACATTACAGCCCTGGGAAGCGCGGTTGTATCGGTTGTAAGGATCAAGGATGAGCATCGAACTGCGTGGCCATCATCTGCTGTGCATGCTGACCCACAAAGGCTTGGGTTACAGCGATGAATTCTGCCGCAATTACGACGCTATCATCGCGCGCTTAAATCAGGGAGAGGCAATTGAGCTGATTCGCGGACCGGACCAGATTTGCCAGCCGTTATTGTGCGTAGCAGAGGGTAACTGCGCGCACTGTCACCACGCTCGTATCCACCGGCGTGATGCTCTGGCGATGCGAGCGGTTAGCGAAACGCTGGGTATTGCAGTGGAAGTGGGTCAGCAGCTGGCGTTGGATCAGACAGCAATAGCAGCGCTGCGCCAGGCCTTTGCTCAAGGCCAGTTGCGCAGCGGCTGCTTCGATTGTGAGTGGCATGAGCTGTGTACCGACATCGCCGCGAACGACTACGACGGCACCCTGCTGCATCACTCAAAGGGGTAACGCGGGCCCCACTGGTCGCGAATCCGATCCAGCAAACGAATCAGCGTCAGGCTGTCGGCCTGGGTATGCTCAGCGCAGTCCAGACGACCGGCGGTGATGGCTTCGTTGGTCGCAGTGAATTCGTAGTGATAGCCCTTGCCCAGCAACGGGTAATGCTCGACCGAAACCGGCGCAGTACCTAGTTGCCAATGAGCTCGGTTCGGTGCAAACCACAGCGACTGGATTTCTGCCCAACCTTTTTCACCGCTGATCCAAGCCGTCTGCGGCAACTCGTAATCCAGACTGTAATGCACCGCGCAACGCTCGCCGCCAGCATAACTCAACACCAGATCCGCACTGCGGTCGACGCCGGTTTCACCCAGCCTTACCCGGCCTTCAATCTCGACCGGCTCACCGAACAAATCCAAGGTCAGAATCAACGGATACAAGCCAATATCAAGCAGGGCGCCACCGGCTAAATCCGGGTTATTCAAGCGATGCTCAGGGTCCGCCGGTGAGAGGAAACCGAAGTTCGCCTGGCCGTGGTGCAGCTTGCCCAGCCGGCCGTCACGCGCCTGTTCGAGAATCTGTTGATAGGCCGGGTTAAAGCGCGTCCAGAAGGCTTCCTGGCAGAACACACCCAGCTCCTGCGAACGCTGATACAAACGCTGGGCGTCCGCCAGATTGACCGCCACCGGTTTTTCCACCAGCGCCGCCTTGCCGGCTTCGAGCAAGGCTAATGCCTGATCGACATGACTGGTGTGCGGACTGGCGACATAGACCACATCGATATCCGGGCTGGCCAGAAAGGCGTCCAGATCGCCAAAGGCATGCGGCAAACCGAATTCCCTGGCAAAGGCATCGGCTTTTTGCTGACTGCGTGAATAGACACCGACGAATTCACCGCCACTGCCGTGGCGGGCGTCGTTCACAAACTGATGGGCAATATTGCCCGTTCCCATTACACCCCAACGCAACATGGCGGGCTCTCCTTATTATTGTTTGATGATAGGCCTTGACTGGCTTAGGGCAGCACAACCGAATTCAGAAACAGCTGAGCGCGCGCTTCGCGGTCTTCATTATCGGCCTTATAGAGGACCGACACTTTAAGCCACCGCTCACCGCGCTGGTAGAGGCGGTGACGTTGAATGCGGTTTTCCACATCGATCAGCGCATAACGCGCCAGCGAACCAGTCACTTCAAGCGGCGCATATTCCATGCTGGCAACCTGAGCGCTATCGATTGCTTTCTGGCGCTCCGCCAATTGCGCCAAGGGCACGTCGAGCAGGCCCTGCTGCACCAGAAATTCCAGACCTTTGTTCTTTAACGTCCAGGCGGTACCGGCCTCACCTTCGATCACCTGAGGCTCAGCTTCCCATTGCATCTGCACGCCATCAGCCAGGGTGACAGTACGATAATCCGGCGCATAAGGCATGCGCACATGGGTCGGCCATTGCAAGTAAACAAAGCCGATCAGCAGAACGACAACGACCCAGAAGGTGGGGTTTTTCAAGACAGCAAAGCGAGGGGAGGAATCAGACACAGCAGGCTCCAGATGACAAAAACAACACGACCGGGCAAAACCCGGCCGTGAGTATATCAGAGTGCTAGTCCTGGATTTTGGAGAACTCTTTATCCAATTCATAACGACGTGAAGTGACGTAACGCTCCATGTTTTCGACCCGGCCCAGCGTCTCATCCAGTCGCTGACGTGCACGCTTCAGACGTTCGCCCGGCGGTGCACTGCGATAACGAAACAGATTACGCGGCCGGTCGGTATGCAGGTTTTCATCATACTGATATTCCTGCTCAACCGGCCCCTTTGGGCGCGGTGCCATCACAATACAGGCACCGAGATAGGCCCAGACCGTCAGCATATTGAAGAAGAAAAAGCTGCCGAATACGACCAGCCGCACCACCCAGGGTTCAATATTGAAGTGGTCCGCAAGACCAGCACAAACACCACCGATCCAGCCGTCCCGTTTATTGCGATAGAGGTTCATGCCGAAGCCCTGACGACGACGCGCCCAAAAGCCGAGGCCCTCTTTTTTTCGATGTTGATACGCCATGATGACGGCTCCTGTTATTCGGATTTTCGCTGCCAATTCGGGCTGCGTTCATCGAGGATCAATTCCAACGCAGCCACCCGCTCGTTTAATTGATCCAGGGTGCGCAGCAACTCATCCAACGATGATTGATCGTCCGCATTCAAACTGGCATGCACCCGATTCTTGTAGCGGTAATGCATGAACAGCCACATCGGCATCACAATGACGATGAACAGAATGGTGGGCACGAACATGAATTGAAAAAAGTGCATGCTTGGCTCCTTGTCGCCTTAGCCTTTGTTAGTCTTCTCCAGGTCCGCCTTGAGGCGTTCCAGTTCGGCATTGACGGCATCGTTCTCGGCCAGGCTGTCGATCTCTTGGGCCAGATCTCGTCCGCGTCCCAAGTCCTGTGCTTCGAGCTCACTTTCCATACTGTCCATGCGTCGCTCGTAATGTTCGAACTTCTCGAAGGCATCCTGCAAGTTTTCTCGATGCAGTTGGCGACGCGTTTTCATCCGGGTAGTCACGGTTTGCTGGCGCATGACCAGGGTTTTCTGCTTCGCCTTGGCGTCGTTAAGCTTCGACTGCAGCTGACCGATCTCCTCGGACAACTGGCTTAGATGATCGTCCAGCGCTTCACATTCGCGCTGCAGAATGTCGGCTTCGTCGACCAGGCTTTGCTTTTCCGCCAGCGCTGCGCGCGCCAGATCTTCACGATCTTTTTCCAGCGCCAGTTTGGCTTTGGCTTCCCAGTCATCGACTTCTTTGCGCACTCGCGCCAGGCGTCGTTCGGCGTCTTTGCGATCGGCAATGACCCGCGCTGAGCTGGAACGCACTTCCACCAGCGTCTCTTCCATTTCCTGGATGATCAGGCGGATCATCTTTTGTGGATCCTCAGCGCGATCGAGCAAAGCGTTGAGGTTGGAATTAATGATGTCGGTGAAACGGGAAAAAATACCCATCTTAGTCTCCTCGTTAATGATGGCGCTTGCTGACCGGCAGCAAGCGCTTAAATCCGCGACCAACGGCTTCAATTAAGCCGAATGCCAATGCAAAGCTGACCAGTCCGATCCACCATTGCGTCACCGCCGCCAAGGCGCTGCCCAGGGTAATCATGACCATATACAGCGGTGTCCGTTCTTTTAGTGGGATCATAAGGATGTCCTTTGTCGACACACCTTGAGGCTATATCAGCATTCATGCCAAGTTTATAACCCATTGTTTTTATTATATTTTCTAGAAAAATACAGCCCACACCGATATGATATTTAGCGAAAATGACTAATGCCATTGGTCTAATCAGCTAAAAATTTTAAACTCGAAAAATCCTAACCATCCATGAGCCAGAGATGAGTGACCGCAGCCCCCAACGCCTGCTCGGCGAAAGCCCGGTGTTAGCCGATTTACTGGACCGAACCTCGGAACTCGCACCGCTGCACCGGCCGGTCCTGGTGATTGGCGAGCGCGGTACGGGTAAGGAACTGGTCGCTGAACGGCTGCATTTTCTGTCATCACGCTGGCAACAACCGCTGATTAAGGTGAACTGTGCCGCCATCAGTGAAAGCCTGCTCGACGCCGATTTGTTCGGCTATGAACCGGGCGCTTTCACTGGCGCCAATCGCACCCACATCGGCCGTTTCGAACGCGCTCATGAAGGCACGCTGTTTCTCGATGAAGTCGGCAATATGTCGGCGCCCTTACAGGAGAAGCTGTTGCGGCTGATTGAGTACGGTGAGTTCGAGCGTCTGGGTGGCCAGAAAACGCTGACGGTTGATGTGCGTATTGTCGCCGCCACCAACGAGGACCTGCCGTCACTGGCCGCTCAGGGTCGTTTTCGCAGCGATTTGCTCGATCGCCTGGCCTTCGATGTGCTGACCCTACCGCCCTTACGCGCGCGCCAGGGTGATGTGCAACTGCTGGCCGAACAGTTCGCCATCCAGATGAGCAGCGAGCTGGGTTGGTCGATGTTTCCTGGTTTCAGTGAGGCAGCGCTGGCGGCGCTGAATCAACATCCTTTTCACGGCAATGTGCGCGAGCTGAAGAATGTGATTGAACGCAGTTTGTATCGTTGGGGTGATGAGAACGAAGCCATTGACCGCCTGGTGCTCGATCCCTTCGATTCACCCTGGCGACCGGGTAACGCTGCCGCCGAAGTCTCGCTGACCGCAGGCAGCTTCAATGATCAGGTGGCGCGTTTTGAAATCGGCTTATTGGAAGCGGCGCTGGAGCGCCATGAACGCCATCAAGGCAAGGCTGCGGAGTCGCTGGGTTTGACCTACCATCAATTTCGCAGCCAACTGCGCAAGCACGGACTGATCGGCGGTGCACGACCAAAGTCGCATTGAGGCGACCCCAGCCAGCGCTAAGCTCGGCCAGACGATAATAACAATACAACAGGACAGCCAATGAACCCGAACGTACAACGCATGGCTTTAGCGGGCGTTAGCCTTTTTATGATGGCGCAACTGGGTGCCCAATTTGCTCAGTCACCAATGCAACTGCTGATTGGCTTTGCTGCTGTTGGCATGGTACTTGGCTTTCTGTTTCGCAACGGCCATCGCTATCTGATCAGCGGTTACGCCTTTGGCCTGGCGGCGATGATGTTTATGGACTTCATCATTGGCGGCGCTCTGGTGAAGGTCACCGGCCCGGTTTATGTAGCGGGCTATCTGTTTGCTTCAGCGGCCGGCCTGACCATTCGCTTTATCTGCTTCCAACTGCCGGCCTATTGGGCGGCACGGCGTTCGCGTACCAGTTAAGCCAATGTCAGATGCAAAAAACCCGTCCAATGGACGGGTTTTTTTATTCGCTGAACAACAGCTCAGTCACACAGCATCTTCGCCGGTTTCACCGGTACGGATGCGAATCACCTGCTCCAGCGCTGCCACAAAAATCTTGCCGTCACCGATCTTGCCGGTGTTGGCTGATTTGGAAATCGCATCGATCACGGCTTCCAATTTGTTGTCATCGGTAGCGACTTCAACTTTGATTTTGGGCAAAAAGTCGACGACGTATTCAGCGCCACGATACAGCTCAGTGTGGCCTTTTTGGCGACCAAAGCCTTTCACTTCAGTCACGGTGATGCCCTGTACACCCACTTCAGACAAGGCTTCACGCACATCGTCGAGTTTAAAGGGCTTGATAATTGCGGTTACGAGTTTCATAGCACTCTCCCTCGGAGGTAGTCACGACCCACCTCAAGCATAAACCATGCAGATAGCGCGACAAAATAGAATGCTCCATCGACAACAACGGCCCAAAAAGAAAGGCCCCAAATGGGGCCTTCACTCGGACGAGCCTTGCGGCTCAGTTACTGCAGCTTATTTGCTGGCAGCAGTAAATTCCGGATAGGCATCCATACCGCATTCGGTCAGATCGACGCCTTCGTACTCTTCTTCTTCGCTGACGCGCAGACCCATAACCGCCTTGATAACGCCCCAGACGATCAAGGAAGCGCCGAACACCCAGACGAAGATGGTCAGAGCACCCACCAGCTGGCCGCCGAAGGTGGCATCGCTGTCGCTCAACAGAACCGCGAAGATACCGAACAGACCGACAACACCATGCACAGAGATGGCACCGACCGGATCGTCGATTTTCAGTTTATCCAGAGCAACGATGCTGAACACCACGATCACACCACCGATGGCACCGATGATGGTCGCCAGCAGCGGAGTCGGATCAGCCGGCTCAGCAGTGATCGCAACCAGACCGGCCAGAGCGCCGTTCAGGGCCATGGTCAGGTCAGCTTTCTTGAACCACAGGCGAGCGACGATCAGCGCGGCGATCAAACCACCGGCCGCAGCAGCGTTGGTGTTCAGGAAGACGTTAGCCACTTCGTTGGCAACGGCCATACCGCCCAGTTTCAGGGTAGAACCACCGTTGAAGCCGAACCAGCCCATCCACAGGATGAAGGTACCCAGAGTCGCCAGCGGCAGGTTGGCACCTGGAATGGCGTTGATTTCGCCATTCTTGCCGTATTTGCCTTTGCGTGGGCCCAGTAGCAGAACACCCGCCAGAGCAGCAGCAGCACCGGCCATGTGAACGATACCGGAACCGGCGTAGTCAGAATAACTCAGCGAGTACATGCCGAAGACTTCGTTACCGCCCCAAGTCCAGCCACCTTCGAACGGATAGATGACTGCAGTCATGGCCACAGCGAAGACCAGGAAGGCCCACAGCTTCATACGTTCGGCCACGGCACCGGAAACGATGGACATGGCTGTTGCCACGAACACCACCTGGAAGAAGAAGTCAGAGGCGCCTGAGTAAACAGAGCCGCCGTCAAAACCAGCCTCTTCAGAAGCCGCCAAAGCACCTTCAACGCTGAAGTTGGCCACTGTCTCAACACCTGACAGGAACCAGCCGCCGCCGTACATGAACTGATAACCACAGATCAGGTACATGGTGCAGGCAATCGCATACAGCGCGACGTTTTTGGTCAGAATTTCAGTCGTGTTCTTGGCACGGACCAAGCCAGCTTCCAACATTGCGAAACCAGCGGCCATCCACATGACCAATGCGCCACAGATCAGGAAATAGAACGTATCCATGGCAAATTGCAGTTCAAAAATTTGGTTCTGCATCACCCTTGTCTCCAATTGCTATTTATTTTTTGCTCAGATCGCGTCGTTGCCGGTCTCGCCGGTACGAATGCGAATGGCCTGTTCGAGCGGGGTTACAAAGATCTTGCCGTCACCGATCTTGCCGGTGTTGGCGGCCTTGGAAATGGCCTCGATTGCCCGGTCCAGCAGTTCGTCGGAAACACCGACTTCTACTTTCACTTTGGGCAAGAAATCGACCACATACTCCGCACCCCGATAGAGTTCGGTATGGCCTTTCTGACGTCCGAAACCTTTTACTTCGGTTACGGTGATGCCCTGTACGCCGATTTCAGACAGCGCTTCGCGGACGTCGTCCAACTTAAAGGGCTTGATAATGGCTGATACGAGTTTCATTTTTGTTCACTCCTTTCCGTTCCACCGTTGCACTGAATTGACAGCGCCGGCTCGAGGGGATCGCCCGTCGCAGCCAGTGCTACCGGAAATCACCCGAGTTACAATGTCCAACGCAACGGTTGGCTGCGATTGGAATCGTGTGCGAGGGGGTAAAGCGAAGCCCGTGCCAACTCCGGTCAATGCGATGAATCAAGGATTTACGTAAATGTCGGGTCAAGGATTGAGCGTTATGCGCACAAAATCAGTGCAGCGCACAAAAGCTGTGCGCCGTCAGTGCACACTATTTGCTCAAAGACGGGATAGGGCCTGAAAATCACGAGGTTAGCGCTGATAGCGTTGCCATCATTGCCACAGAAATTTGAATCAAGTCTCCATCTGGTGAGGCTGGCAACGGCGTCTGCTGCTATTTCCAGCCCTGTTTTGGAGCACGGAGGTGCCATGAAATTACCCGAAGATATGCTCGACCAAATCAGTCGTCAGGCCAGTGCCCTGTTCAGTCAGGGACAGCAGGCGCGTGACGACTTGCGCACCAATTTGCGCAGCCTGGTGCAAGCGCAACTGAGTAAACTGGATGTCGTCAGCCGCGACGAGTTTGACGCTCAGCAAGCGGTGCTGGAACGCACCCGGACACAGTTGGCTGAACTGGAAACCCAGCTGAAAGAACTGGAAGCCAAATTGAGCGATTCCTCCTCATCGTGACTTTTACCACTGGGCTGATTGCCAATTGCCGGCAAGATAAGCTCAGTCCGGCCCCTGCCTTGTTATGGAGATATATCAATGCGTGCACTGATCCTTTTACCCCTGGTGGCAATGCTCAGTCTGCCTGCCTTTGCCAAGGATGCCTTGATCGATATGCAGAACGCCCGCTCCGGCGGCTACGGCGGTCCGCTGGTCAAATACGGTCAGTTGGGCGATGAAACCGCCATTATGCTCGGCGGCGAAGGCGCCGGCACCTTTACCACCGGCGTGCATTCATTGCTGATCGGTGGCGCCGGTTATGGCCTGATTAACGAGCCGGAGTGGGGTAACGGTCAAACGCTGGATATGGGTTACGGCGGTTTGCTGATCGGCTACACCCATCGGCCGGATGCGGTCGTGCATGTTGAAACCAAGCTACTGCTGGGTGCGGGATCGGTGTCTCTGAGTGATGGTACCGACGAAGACAACGGCAGCTTTCTGGCCAGCGAAGTCTCTGTCGGCGCGGAAGTGAATCTGACCGATTTTCTGGAAGTGGGTATCGGTGGCGCCTATCGGCTGACCACCGACCCCGATCTGGATGGCGTCAGCGACGACGACCTGTCCGGTGCATCCGTGGTGCTGAGTTTCCAGTTCGGGCAGATTTAATCTGGCTGTGACCCGCGCTCTATGGTGCAAGGACGCATCAAGCTCAAACCAACGTGGCGGTCGTAATAGGCCGCCTCGTTGATAAAGGCGCCGTATAACATCTCTTCACCGTCGTAAGGCAAGGTTTCTCCATCCAGGGTGATAAACAGCGGATCGCCCGGCTTAATCGGCTGATAGTCAGCATCCTGCAGATTCGGATGCACCATGGCAGTAATTTCTCCCCGCTCGTTTTCCGGCAACTGCACCTTGCGCACAAACTGAAAACCCGGCATTGACGTCGCCACTTCGGGCGGTTCCCCACGGTTGACCGCATCCAGATAATCCAGGCAATGACCGGTCACCGCCTCAGTCTGCTGATATACATCCCAGCGCAACAAGCCCTGTGGCACCGGCCCGACTTCAATCAGCAGGCCATATTTGCGGCCCAGTGAAATCAGAAAATTATCTTCCAGCCGCTGCGCCGGCTCATAAAACAAGGTCACTTCCGGCATGCATTGTTTGGCGTAAAACGCCATGCCGGTCACCAAGGGATCCTCCGATTTAATCACCAGAGTGACGCCCATATTGGCGGTAGTGGTGTGCAGATCGAGCACAAAATCGACCCGGGGTTCGTCTTTTGGGCCAAGCAATGAATTCAGCGATTTCGCCCGGTTTTGCTCATAACCGCACAACTCATGATCGTTCAGATCATCCCAACCAAACTGGCGGTTCAGATCCTGATCCAGATAACGACGGTTGTGACCATTCGCCTTGGGATTGGCCAGATGCAACTCAGTAACAAAGCTGTCCCGACAAACCTGTTCGGGGTTATTGCGCCAATGCTTGAGCAGATAAACGCCGGTCAGTTCATTGCCGTGCGTACCGCCGGTGATGGCGACGTGTTTGATGGATGGCATGCAGTGCCTCGATAAGCGTTCCCAATGCCATCCAATATGGGCGAGCGCGCGCAGGGATTCAATGGCAACAGGGCCGGTTCAATCCGGCCCTGGCTGGGTTTTACTTAATCAGACCAATCTGCCGCAGTCGCTCCATCAGATACTCGTCGCTGGTGATCGGTGGATAACGCTTGGGGTTATCCTCGGTCACGCACTGCGGCAAGGCATCCAAAGAGGTGCCCGGATTGGGGTGCACGAAGAAGGGAATGGAGTAGCGCGACACCTTACCGGCATCACCTTTGGGGTTCACCACCCGGTGCGTGGTCGAGGGCAGTACATGATTGGTCAGGCGCTGCAGCATATCGCCGACATTACAGATGATGGTGCCTTCAATCATCGAGATGCCAACCCATTCGCCGCGCTTATTCAACACTTCCAGACCTTCCTGCTCGGAACCAACCAGCAAGGTGATCAGGTTGATGTCTTCGTGCGCACCGGCACGGACATTGGGCAAATTGGGGTCGGTGATCGGCGGGTAATGCAGCGGCCGCAGAATGGAATTGCCGTGGTTAACCTTGTTATCAAAGTAATGCTGATCTTCACCAATAAAGAGCGCGAAGGCGCGCAACAAGGTTACCGACAACGCATCCAGCTCCGAATACAGTCGCAGCATGGCGGTCTTGAATTCAGGTACTTCGGCAGGCCAGACATTGGGTGTCAGGTCTTTATGTGGCGCTTTGCCTGCAATGTCACGGCCGACATGCCAGAACTCTTTCAGATCGACGTGCTCGGCATCTTTGGCGATTTCGGTGCCAAAGGGGGTGTAGCCGCGGGTGCCGCCGTTGTCTTTGAAGTACTGCATCTTGATATCGTCGGGCTGAGCGAACAGCTTTTCCGAGGCGCGCAGCGCATCGATAACGACGGAGCGATCAATACCGTGACCGGTAATGCCAGCAAAACCCCAGGCCTGATAGGCCTCGCCCATTTCACGGACGAAGTCATCGGGGTGGGTATCAAAACGGCTCAGGTCGAGGCTGGGAATGGTGTTCATGAGCATCTCGCTAGGACGGTCCAGCCGTCCGTTTTTTATGATCGGCCCGCCTGCAGGCGGGCGCTTATTATCGTGTTAACTGCGTTCTTTAACGTACGGCTCGCCGATCACTTTGGGCGCCACCGAGCGGCCAATAAAGCCACCGAGCAACACTACGGTCAGGATATAAGGCGTGGCTTCAACCAGTTGCACCGGCACTTCCACACCCAGTAAGACAGCACCCTGGCTGCGAATAGCAATGGCCTCGAGCAAACCGAACAACAGGCAGGCTTGCATCGCCGTGCGCGGACGCCACTTACCGAAAATCAACGCCGCCAGCGCCATATAGCCTTTACCCGCGCTCATGTTGGGCGAGAACTGAGCGGTCACCGCAACCGACAAATAAACGCCGGCAAAGCCGACCAGAATACCGGTCATCAACAACGCCAGATAACGCGTCTTGGCAACCGAAATACCTGCCGTATCGACAGCATGAGGGTTTTCACCCACAGCACGCACGCGCAAACCAAAGCGAGTGCGGAAGAGGATATACCAGCACAGCGGTACGGCGGCGAACGCCAGGTAAACCAGCAAATAATGACCACTGATCAGCTCGGAATAGATACCGCCAATAATGGGCACATCGGCCAGTTGATCGGCAAACGGCAGCGTAATGGGCGTAAAGCGGGCGTGGACGTCGCCAAAAGCCAGGTTGGGCGTATTACCACCCTGGCGGAACCAGTAGTTACCGATGGCGGCGGTCAAACCGGCGGCGAGAATATTGATCGCCAGACCGGAAACCACGTGGTCGCCGTTATGGGTCACGGTCGCGAAGGCGTGCAGCTGGGCGAAGACGATGGACGACAACACACCCGCCAGCAGACCCATCCAGGGCGAACCGAAATAGTAGGCCGCGGATGCACCGAAGAAGGCGCTGACCAGAATCTTGCCTTCCAAAGCGATATTCACAATGCCGGAACGCTCAGAAAACATCCCCGCCAGAGCCGCAAAAATGAGCGGTGTGGCGTTACGCAAGGTGGCGTCGAGGATCACGATAATGCTGTTAAACAGTTCCATGATCAGGCCTCCGCTGGATGTTGATCATCGGCTTTGACATCACGTCGCCGCGCGTAGTTCAGATAGAGCCGTTCAATCGGATGTTTCATCATATGTTGCAGCGCGCCGGAGAACAGAATCACCAGACCCTGCAGCACCACCACGATGCGCGCATCGACGGAATATTCGAACTGCAACTCACTGCCGCCCTGGGTCAAAAAGCCAAACATCAACGACGCCAGCACAATGCCGAACGGATGGTTACGCCCCATCAAGGCCACGGCAATGCCGGTAAAGCCCATCTGGTTAACCAGGTTGAGCTTGATCTGGTGCGCCTGACCTTGCACCACGTTCAGCGCCATAAAGCCGGCCAAAGCACCGGCCACCAACATGGTCAGAATGGTGACGCGGGAAATGCTGATGCCACCGTAACGCGCAGCGCTGGCGTTGCTGCCAACCGAACGGATTTCGTAACCCCAACGGGTGCGCCACAGGAACACCCAGACCGCGAACGCCACAAAGAGCGCCCAGATAATCGACAGATTTAGCGGTGAGGCGGCGATGCGAATGCCGAAGAAGGCAAAGACTTCATGCATCTGCGGGATCCAGCTGGCACGGTCAAAGACCGCACTTTCCACTGACATGGTACCCACCGGCTTGAGGAAATACACCAGCAGGTAATTCATCAACGACGCCGCGATGAAGTTAAACATGATGGTGGTAATCACGATGTGCGAACCGCGATAGGCCTGCAGCGCCGCCGGAATCAACGCCCAAAGCGCGCCAAACACAGCCGCGGCAATGATGCTGATCGGCAACAGCACAATAAAAGGAACATGACCGCCGAGCGCCAGACACACCAAGCCCACACCCAAGGCACCAATATAAGCCTGACCTTCACCGCCAATGTTGAACATGCCGCACTTGAAGGCGACCGCCACCGCCAGCGCCGTGAAGATATAACTGGTCATGTAATAGAGGGTGTAACCGAGACCGTAACCGCTGCCGAAGGCACCGGAAAACATCGATTGCAGCGCCTCGAACGGATTGATGTTCAGGTACAAAAACACCAGACCGGCAGCAACCGCAGCGATCAGAATATTGGCCAGGGGAATAACGCCTACGGTAATCCAGGCGGGAATACGCTGCTGACTCATGCTGAAGCCTCCGCCTGAAGCGCTTTGATTTCATCGGGAACAATGTTGGCCATCATCAGGCCCAGGGTGCGTTCATCGGCTTTGTCGGCCGGTACTTCGCCGACAATGATGCCGTCGAACATCACCAGAATGCGGTCGGCCAGTGAACGGATTTCATCGAGCTCCACCGACACCAGCAAAATCGCCTTGCCAGCATCACGCATTTCCAGAATCCGCTTGTGGATGGATTCGATGGCGCCGATATCGACACCGCGTGTCGGCTGGCCGATCAGCATCACATCGTGGCCCTGCTCCACTTCACGGGCAATCACCAGTTTCTGCTGGTTACCACCGGAGAAGTTGGCGGTTTTCAGGAAAGGGTCCGGCGGTCGAACATCCCAGCTTGCCATCTTGGCCTGGCAATCATCGATCATCGCCTTCTGGCTCATCAGCACGCCGCTGTTATAGCTGGCATCGCGGTGATAACCCAGCACAAAGGCTTCATAGGCGGAAAAAGTGTTGATCAGCCCCATACGGTGGCGATCTTCAGGAATATGCCCAACGCCCAACTGACGGACTTTTTCCGGGTCGATGGCGGTATCCGCCGTTACCGTCTCGCCATTCAGATACAGCTCGCCGGAGTCGATGCGACGAATACCCGCCAGCGCTTCGAGCAGCTCCGACTGACCGTTACCGGACACACCAGCGATACCAACAATCTCACCGGCGCGGACTTGCAAAGACACATCGTTCAGACGTTTCACACCCTGACCATCGGTCAGGCTGATATGGCGCGCAGCCAGCTTAACGTCGCCGGGCTCAGCCTCGCCCTTTTCAACACGCAACAGCACTTTACGGCCGACCATCAACTCAGCCAGATCTTCCTGACTGGTATCGGCGGTTTTTAAGTGCGCCACCATTTCACCGCGACGCATCACCGATACTTCGTCGGTTGCAGCCATGATTTCGCGCAGCTTGTGGGTAATCAGAATAACGGTGGTGCCCTGCTGCTTAAGCGATTCCAACACCTTAAACAGATGCTCGGTTTCCTGCGGCGTCAGTACGCCGGTCGGTTCGTCGAGAATCAGAATACGGGCGCCACGGTAGAGCGCTTTAAGAATTTCGATGCGCTGCTGGTAACCGACCGACAGTTCTTCGACCGGCACATCCAAAGGCACATTCAATTGGTATTCGGAGGCCAGCCGTTCCATTTCGCGGCGGGCTTTACTGAGGCTGGTTTCAATGGCGATTCCATCCTCGGCACCCAGGATGACATTTTCCAGGGCGGTAAAATTCTGAATCAGCATAAAGTGCTGGTGCACCATGCCGATGCCGGCGTTAATCGCCGTTTTTGAATCTTTGATATCGAGCACCTGACCATCGACCAGGACATCGCCTTTATCGGCCGCATAAAAGCCGTAAATGATGCTCATCAGGGTCGATTTACCGGCGCCGTTTTCACCCACGATGCCGTGAATGGTGCCTTGTCGAACCTGAAGGTTAATGTCCTTGTTGGCATGGACGTCGCCGAAGCGCTTGTCGATGCCGCGCAGTTCCAGTGCCATTGCCATGGCAGAATCAGAAGCTGAATCGGGGGGAGTCATGGGTCACCCGGTAATCGTTAGCTAACGGAAGGATAGGCCCGGACCGATCAGGGGTGGAAGACCGGTCAGGGCCGAACAAAAAAGCACTCGCGGGGTGGCGAGTGCTTTTCAGCGACAAGGCTGAAAAATCAGATGTCGCAGCTGCCAGTCGTGGTGTAGTCGTAAACGTCGATTTCACCATCGATGATGGCTTGACGGATTTGCGCCATCTCTTCTTCCCACTCCGGCTGAATCAGGTCCTGGTTGAATTCGTCCAGAGCCCAGTCAACACCGCCAGCAGACAGGTCGAGGACCTTAACGCCGCCTTCCCACTCACCGGCCTGGCCTTCTTCCCAGGTCTGGTAAGCAGCAACACCGACGCGCTTGACCATGGAAGTCAGCATGGTGCCCGGCTGCAGGTAGTTTTGGTTGGAGTCAACGCCGATGGCGTAGATGCCTTCGTCAGCCGCTGCCTGATAAACACCGATGCCAGTACCACCGGCCGCAGCGAAGATCACATCAGCGCCCTGAGAGATTTGAGACTTGGCCAGCTCAGAACCACGTGCCGGATCGGCAAACGCAGCCGGTGTAGAACCGGTCATGTTCTCGAAGTAATCAATGTCGCTGTTGACGTATTTGGCGCCTTGCTCGAAACCACAGGCGAACTTACGAATCAGCGGAATGTCCATGCCACCCACGAAACCAACGGCACCGTTTTCACTGGCCATGGCCGCCAGTGCACCGACCAGGAAAGAACCCTGGTGCTCAGCAAAGACGATGGACTGGACGTTGGGCAGATCGACCACAGAGTCGATGATGGCGAACTGAGTATCCGGGAACTCAGCGGCAACTTTTTGGATTGATGAATCGAAGTTGAAACCAACCGCAACGATCGGGCTGTTGCCGTTGCTGGCCAGACGACGCAGACCTTGCTCGCGCTGCTCTTCGTTCTGCGGTTCGAATTCGGCGACGGTTACGTCTTCGTGATCGGCATTGAATTCTTCAACACCGTTACGGAATACCGCTTCGTTAAAGGACTTGTCGAACTTCCCTGCCGTGTCGTAGATCACAGCCGGGCTAAAACTTGCGGACTGCTCTTCTTCGCTATCGGATGAGCAACCCGCCACCAAAACAGCGCCCGCGACGGCCGTCGCAGCAGCGACCTTGAACATACCTTTCATGGAGAATCCCCTATCAGCGATTAAAGTTATGGTTGTTTTTGCATACGCCCAACTGGCCCGACCCGGACCGTTGGGAGCACTCTAGGCATAGCTGACCGAACGGTCAACCCCTGAAGCCCCAGTGCAACAAACGCCTGCATTATACACGGCTATACGGGTGTTACAGCCGCAGAATCCCGCAATGCGATCCAGTGCAAACACTTTGTTATGCAAAAGACTTACCGCTGGCCAAAATCGCATAACAACCGCTGTTTCGTTACCCCAAAAACAACACCACCGGCTCAAGGCCGGTGGTGGTATCGGTCGGTCCCGAACAAGCCGGGACGAGCACTGTTACAGGATGGCTTGAGCGCGTTCAACCAGCGCATCGGCGGTAATGCCGAAATGCTGATACAGCTCGCCGGCAGGCGCCGACTCACCGAAGCTGGTCATGCCCAGAACGGCGCCATCGAGGCCGACGTACTTGTACCAGAAATCGGCGATACCGGCTTCAACCGCAATGCGCTTAACACCCGTCGGCAATACCGCTTCACGGTAGGCCGCATCCTGGGCATCGAAACGTTCGGTGCAAGGCATGGAAACCACGCGAGCCGCTACGCCTTTCGCCGCCAGCTGGTCGGCTGCGTCGATCGCCAGCCCCACTTCCGAACCGGTCGCGATCAGAATGATGGCTGGGGTGCCGTCGCTGTCACGCAGTACATAGCCGCCTTTTTCGATATCGGCAATCTGCTGACTTGTCCGTTTTTGGTGCGCCAGGCCCTGACGCGAGAAGACCAATGCACTGGGATGGTCCTTCGAGGCAATGGCGTTTTTCCAGGCCACGGCCGTTTCCACAGTATCGGCCGGGCGCCAGGTTTCCAGGTTCGGTGTCTGACGCAAGGAGGCCAGTTGCTCGACCGGCTGGTGCGTCGGACCGTCTTCACCCAGACCGATGGAGTCGTGGGTATAGACGTGAATCACCGGCTGCTTCATCAGCGCCGACATACGCACGGCGTTACGCGCGTATTCCATAAAGATCAGGAAGGTCGCACCGTAGGGACGGAAGCCGCCGTGCAGCGCCAGGCCGTTCATGATGGCGGTCATGCCAAATTCACGCACGCCGTAGAAGCAGTAGTTACCATCCGGCTCAGCCTGACTGACGCCCTTGGCACCGCTCCACAAGGTCAGGTTAGAGGCCGCCAGGTCAGCAGAACCGCCGAACAATTCCGGCAGTTTCGGCGCGAAAGCTTCGATCGATTGCTGCGACGCCTTACGGCTGGCAATGGATTCGCCTTTGGCGTCGATGTCTTTAATCAGGCCTTCGGCAAACTGTTCAAAGTCGGCCGGCAGTTCGCCTTTCATGCGACGCTCAAATTCCGCAGCCAGTTCCGGATGTGCACTTTGATAGGCGTTGAACGCATCCTGCCAGCTGGATTCAGCTTTACGACCTTTGCCGCGCGCATCCCAGGCGTCGTAGATGTCTTGCGGAATTTCGAACGGGCCGTGTTTCCAGCCCAGTTTCTCGCGGGTCAGCACGATTTCGTCATCACCCAGGGCCGCGCCATGGCTGGCTTCTTTGCCTTCTTTATTAGGGGAGCCGAAACCGATGATGGTTTTGCAGCAGATCAGCGTAGGCTGATCGGTGTTGTCGCGCGCGGTCTCAATCGCCTGTTTGATCTCTTCCGGGTCGTGGCCGTTAACACGCGGAATCACCTGCCAGCCGTAGGCTTCGAAACGCTTGACGGTATCATCGGTAAACCAGCCTTCCACTTCACCATCGATAGAAATGCCGTTGTCGTCATAAAAAGCGATCAACTTGCCCAGGCCTTGCGTACCGGCCAGAGAAGCCGCTTCGTGCGACACACCTTCCATCAGGCAGCCATCGCCGAGGAACACATAGGTGTGGTGATCGACGATGTCGTGACCCTTGCGGTTGAACTGAGCGCCCAGGGTTTTTTCCGCCAGCGCAAAACCGACGGCGTTCGCCAGACCCTGACCCAGCGGGCCGGTGGTGGTTTCGATACCCGGCGTGTAGCCATATTCCGGGTGACCCGGGGTGCGCGAATGCAGCTGACGGAACTGTTTGAGGTCTTCAATACCGAGGTCGTAACCGCTCAGATGCAGCAATGAATAATGCAGCATGGAGCCGTGGCCGTTGGACAGGATAAAGCGGTCGCGATCGTACCAGCTCGGATTGGTCGGGTTGTGCTTGAGATAATCGCACCACAGTACCTGGGCGATGTCGGCCATGCCCATCGGCATGCCAGGGTGACCGGAATTGGCTTTCTGGACCGCATCCATACTCAGAGCGCGGATCGCGTTGGCGAGATCACTGCGTGACGGCATCAAAACATCCTCGATTGATTCATTTGTTGTACGAGCGACGTGTCCGGGAAGGGCTCCCGAAAAGCGATAATAAAGTGTCCCAAAAGTGAACCGCAGGGCCAATGAACCCGTTAACAAGTTGCGCAGGGTCAGCCAGCACTTTCGAGACGCGAAATAATATCAGAAAGGCCGCGCTTCAGGCCACGGCACCCAGCCACCAAATCTATATCAATATTTTTTGATATAGACATTGAGAAAGCCATAATCCGCTGCTAGTCTTGCCGCCATGAACCTAGAGCAGCTGCCCGCCTTCTTTAAAGCCCTCGGCGACCCGACCCGACTGACCGTATTACAGGTGCTGGGGCAGGGTGCTTTTGGCGTGCTCGAACTCAGCGATCTGCTCGACGTGAAACAGTCCGGCATGAGTCACCACCTGAAAATTCTCGCCAAAGAGGGCTGGGTGGAAAGCCGGCGCGAAGGTAATTCCATTTATTACCGCCGCGCCCTGACCGACGCGCTCGGTCTGCAACAAAGTCTGTTTCGCACGCTCGACAGCTACGCTCTGCCGCAGCCTTTGGCGACCAAGCTCGACGACATTCGCGCCGCCCGGCTGGAAGCGGCCCAGGCATTTTTTGCCAGTCACGCCGATGAACTGGAGCTCTATCAGGAACGTATAGCGCTCTTTGGTCAGTACGGACCGGAAACTCTGGCACTGCTCGACAACGTGCGCCAGCCCAGCCACCAGACCGTACTGGAAGTCGGCCCCGGCAAAGGTGAGTTCTTGCGTGCGTTGCACGAACGCTTTGCGTCAGTCACCGGTGTCGATATTTCCAGCGCCATGCTCGATCAGGCGCGCGGTCTGACCGAAGACCTGACCGGCGTCAAACTGCGCCAGTGCGACACCGCTGCCTTGGTTGCCGAAGGCGAACGTTACGACCTGGTGGTCTATAACATGGTCTTGCACCACGTACCGGCGCCCGGTCAGGAACTGCAGCAATGCGCCCAACTGATGGACCCCGGTGGCCTGTTGGTGGTCACCGACCTGTGTCGTCACGAACAGGAATGGGCTTACAGCGAATGCGGCGACCAGTGGCTCGGTTTCGAGCCCGATGAACTACACCAGTGGGCCACTGCCGCCGGTCTGGTCCACGAAACCGGCCGTTTTCTGGCCTTACGCAACGGCTTTCAGGTGCAAACACAGCTGTACCGCAAGCCAGGAATACAACACGAACGCACAAGCCGTCACGCCACCGTGGCAGCCTGACCCAATCATCATCAGCTCGAGGGAACCACAATGAGCGAATACAGCCTGTTTACATCTGAGTCCGTCTCCGAAGGCCATCCGGATAAAATGGCCGACCAGATTTCCGACGCCGTTCTGGATGCCATTCTGACCGAAGACAAAAATGCCCGCGTCGCTGTCGAAACCCTGGTGAAAACCGGCATGGCGATCATCGCCGGTGAAGTGCGCACCAATACTTATGTCGATCTCGAAGACATCGTGCGCGGCGTGATTCGTGACATCGGTTACACCAGCTCAGACGTTGGTTTCGATGCCGATTCCTGCGCGGTACTCAACGCCATCGGTAAACAGTCCGCCGACATCGCCATGGGCGTTGACGAAGCTGACAACAAAGATCAGGGCGCCGGCGACCAGGGCCTGATGTTCGGTTACGCCACCAACGAAACCGATGCCTTTATGCCCGCGCCAATCTACTTCTCACACCGTCTGGTCGAACGCCAGGCCAAGCTGCGCAAAAACGGCACCCTGCCCTGGTTGCGTCCGGACGCCAAATCTCAGGTCACGCTGCGCTACGAAAACGGCCAGCCAGTCGCGGTCGATGCCGTTGTGTTGTCGACTCAGCACGACCCCAACATCAGCCTGGGCGATCTGCGCGATGCCGTGCTCGAACACATCATCAAGCCGACGCTGCCGGCCGAATGGCTGCACGACAAAACCCTGTTCCACATCAATCCGACCGGCAACTTCGTTATCGGCGGCCCGGTGGGCGACTGCGGTCTGACCGGCCGTAAAATCATCGTCGACACTTACGGCGGCATGGCGCGCCACGGCGGCGGTGCCTTCTCCGGTAAAGACCCGTCCAAAGTCGACCGTTCAGCGGCTTACGCCGGTCGTTATGTGGCGAAAAACATCGTGGCTGCGGGCTTGGCCGATAAGTGCGAAATTCAGGTGTCTTACGCCATCGGCGTCGCCGAACCGACGTCGATTTCGATCAATACTTTTGGCACCAACAAGGTCGATGAAAACCTCATTGCCGAACTGGTGCGCGAACACTTCGACCTGCGTCCGCGCGGCATCGTCGAAATGCTCGACCTGCTCAAACCGATTTACCGCCCAACTGCCGCCTACGGCCACTTCGGCCGCGACGGTTTCAGCTGGGAAAATCTGGATAAAGTCGACGCTTTGAAGAAAGGCGCTAACCTCTAATCGCAATCACAGTTCAGGAAACCAGCGCGACCCCCGACCCTTGCGCCGGCTCCAACAGGAGAGCTCCATGACTACAGCAACCGATATTTCCAACTTCAGCGACTACAAAGTCGCCGACATCAACCTGGCCGCTTATGGCCGCAAAGAAATCGCCATCGCCGAAAGCGAAATGCCGGCGCTGATGGCGCTGCGCTCTAAATACAAAGCCGAGCAGCCGTTAAAAGATGCGCGCATCATGGGTTGTATTCATATGACCATCCAGACCGCCGTGCTGATCGAAACGCTGGTCGAGCTGGGCGCTGAAGTGCGCTGGTCATCGTGCAATATTTTCTCCACTCAGGATCACGCTGCCGCTGCGATTGCCGCCGCTGGCATTCCGGTGTTCGCCTGGAAAGGTGAAACCGAAGAAGAATTCCTCTGGTGCATCGAGCAAACCATCCTCTCGGAAAAAGACGGCAAAGACACCTGGAACGCCAACATCATTCTCGATGATGGTGGCGATTTGACCGAGATGGTGCACAAGAAATACCCGCAACTGCTGAACGACATTCACGGCATCAGCGAAGAGACCACCACCGGTGTGCATCGCCTGCTGGAAATGCTCGACGAAGGTACCTTGAAAGTCCCGGCGATCAACGTTAACGACTCGGTCACCAAGTCAAAGAACGACAACAAATACGGTTGCCGTCATTCGCTGAACGACGCCATCAAGCGCGCCACCGATCACCTGTTGGCCGGTAAGAAAGCGCTGGTCATCGGCTACGGTGACGTTGGCAAAGGTTCGGCCGCATCCCTGCGTCAGGAAGGCATGATCGTGCGCGTCACCGAGATTGATCCGATCTGCGCCATGCAGGCGTGCATGGACGGTTTCGAAGTGGTCTCGCCGTACAAAGACGGCCACAACGACGGCACCGCTGCCAGCATCAACAAAGAACTGCTGGGCAACACCGACCTCATCGTCACCACCACCGGCAACACCAATGTCTGTGATCAGCACATGCTGACCGCGCTTAAAAAAGGCGCCGTGGTGTGCAACATCGGCCACTTCGACAACGAAATCGACACCGCCTACATGCGCAAAAACTGGCGTTGGGATGAAGTGAAGCCACAAGTGCATCAGATTTTCCGCAGCGACGACAGCAGCGATTATCTGATCCTGTTGGCCGAAGGCCGACTGGTCAACCTGGGCAACGCCACCGGCCACCCGAGCCGTGTTATGGACGGTTCTTTCGCCAACCAGGTGCTGGCGCAAATGTATCTGTACGAACAGAAATTTGCCGACCTGCCGGAAGCGGAAAAAGCCAAGAACCTCTACGTGAAAGTCCTGCCGAAAAAACTCGACGAAGAAGTGGCGGCGGAAATGGTACGCGGTTTCGGTGGCGTTATTACTCGCCTGACCGACCAGCAAGCCAAGTACATTCGCGTACCGGTCGAAGGCCCGTACAAGCCGAACGATTATAAGTATTGATGAACCGCTAGACGCTGGACGGGAGACGGGAGATGCTGGTTAGCGTTTTGCGTCTTCCGTTAAGCGTCTCCCGACAGAGTCTTCCCAATGTCCATTTCCGTCCCCGTCAGCTTTGAATTTTTTCCGCCGCGCACCGAAGTCGGTTATGAAAAACTGTTCGAAGAACACGCTGCACTAAAAGCCGTTAATCCGGAATTTTTCTCGGTCACTTACGGCGCGGGTGGTTCCACTCAGGAACGCACCATTCAGACCGTAATTGAGTTGAATCAGCGCGGTGTGCCGAGTGCGCCGCATCTGTCGTGCATTGGTACTACGGAAGCGACGGTGGTCGAATTACTGGATCGTTACCGCGATGCCGGCATTCGTCGCATCGTCACCTTGCGCGGCGATTTGCCATCGGGCATGGGTGGTACCGGTGGCGACTTCCGTTACGCCAGCGATCTGGTGCGTTTTATCCGCACCCATTACCAAGACACTTTTAAACTCGAAGTGGCGGCCTACCCGGAAATGCATCCGCAGGCGCCAAACTTCGATGCCGACATTCAGAACTTCATTACCAAGGCCGAAGCCGGTGCCGACCGCGCCATCACTCAGTACTTCTATAACGCCGACGCCTACCGCCACTTCGTGCGCGAAGTAAGAGCGCGGGGCTGTGACATCGAGATCGTGCCGGGTATCATGCCGATCACCAACGTATCGAGCCTGATCCGCTTTTCCGATGCCTGCGGTGCCGACATTCCGCGCTGGTTGCGCAAGCAACTCGAAGCCTGCGGTGACGACAGCAAACGCATCCAGGCGATTGGCCAGACAGTGGTGACGACCTTATGTCACGAACTGCTCGACAGCGGCGCACCGGGGCTGCATTTCTACACCCTGAACCGCGCCGAACCGTCACTGGCGATTCTGGATCAGCTTGGTTAACGAACCTGCAGTAATAGACCCAGGGCAAAACACAGCATGGCACACAAGGTATTCATCGACGGCCAATACGGCACCACAGGACTGCAAATTCAGCAGCGGCTCGAGGCTCATCCCGAGGTCGAACTGCTCAGCATTCCCGAAGACCAACGTCGCGACCAAAGCCTGCGCCAGCAATACCTGAACGACGCCGAAGTAGTTTTCCTCTGTTTGCCCGACGACGCTTCGCGCGAAGCGGTAACGCTGATCACCAACCCCAGCACCGTTATCATTGATGCCTCCAGCGCGCATCGAGTCGCACCGGGCTGGGTCTATGGCGTGCCGGAACTGCCCGGCCAGCGTGAACAACTGCGCGCCGCCAACCGCATTGCCAACCCCGGCTGCTACCCGACCGGCATGACCTTGCTGACCACGCCGCTGGTCAAGGCCGGTTTGCTGCCGACCGATTACCCGATCAGCGTGCACGCCATCACCGGTTACAGCGGTGGCGGTAAAGCCATGATCGCCGATTACCAAAGCAAGACCGGTAGCGACGCCGCCAATGCTGCCGCGCGGCCGAAAAACCTCGACCTCAGCCACAAACATCTGCCGGAAATGCAGCAGATTCCCGGCTTTGAATTTGCGCCGGTCTTTGTGCCCACCGTCGCCAACGTCGAACAAGGCATGATCGTCGAAGTGCCATTGCACGAACGTTTGCTCGGCGGCAGCGCTGCCCAGGTTCACCAATGCCTGGCCTCGGCCTACAGCGGCGAAACCTTCGTACAACTGATGCCGTTGAACGATGAATCTCACCTCGACGAGGGCGGCTTTTTAAACCCGACCGCCTGCAACAACAGCAACCGCATCGAACTCTTCGTGTTCGCCAAAGACGGTCGCATCATGCTGATGGCGCGGCTCGATAATCTCGGCAAAGGCGCTTCCGGCGCGGCGGTGCAGAACATGAATCTGCGCCTGGGTTTGGACGAAAGCACCGGCCTGTTGTAATTAAAGCAGTAACTAGAGTTGTAACTGAAAATGCGCATCCCGCGAATCTACCTGCCCGACGCCAACCAAGGCGGCACTGAGCTGGCGCTGCCCGACAGCGCTTTTGGGCATTTGGTGCGCGTGCTGCGCATGAACAACGGCGCCCTGCTGGAAGTATTCAATGGTCGCGGCCAACGCTTCAGCGCCGAACTGGCGTCGGTCGGTAAACGTGACGCTGCGGTCAAGGTGCTCGAAGCGCTGCCCAGCCATACCGAATCGCCACTGCATACGCATTTGGGTTTGGTCATGTCCAAAGGCGACCGCTTCGATTACGCCCTGCAAAAAGCCACCGAACTCGGCGTCAGCGCCATCACCCCGCTGACCAGCGAACGCTGCGATTTAAAACTCAAAGCCGACCGGCAAGAAAAGAAACTGCAGCACTGGCAAGGCGTGCTGGCCTCGGCGTGTGAACAATGCGGGCAGGATCGATTGCCCGAACTGGGCGAGATTCAAAGCCTGGAAACTTGGGTAGCCGCACAAAACAGCGCGCTGAAACTGGTGCTGCACACCAGCGCGGAAAAGCCGAATTTTCCTGAAGCTTCACCCGAAACCGTCAGCTTTCTAATCGGCCCTGAAGGTGGACTCACCGACCTGGAAGTCAGCGCTGCCACCAAAGCCGGCTTCCAAAGCTGGCAACTCGGGCCGCGCGTTTTGCGAACCGAAACCGCACCGGTGGTGATGCTGGCGTTGTTGCAGCAAAGGTGGGGCGATTATTTGTGATGGGAGACGCTTAACGGGAGACGGAAGACGCTAATTACGGAGCGTCGCCTAACGGCTCCGCTAACCAGCGTTCGGCGTCTCCCGTTCAGCGTCTTCCAAAAGCCGCTTCGCCAACGCTCTGGCCAACATCGGACTCACCAACAACACCAACAAAAACCGCAATGTCTGAAAGGTCATGATCAGGCCGACATCGACATCGGTGGACGCGGCGATAATAGCGACGCTGTCGAGCCCGCCCGGGCTGGTTGCGAGGTAGGCGGTCAGCGGATCGATATCGAACAACCACACCAAGCCGGCCGCCAACAGGCCGCACAACGCCATCAACAACAAGATAGAAAACAGAATGCGCCAGAATGCGCGCATCGCGTATTGCACCACGGCCAAAGTAAAGCCCAGGCCGATGCGCCAGCCGAGCACCATATAGCTGATCGCCAGCAGCCAGGGCGGCTGCACCAACTCAACAACACCGCTCAACGACAAAGCACCGCCAATCGCCAAGGGTGTCAGCAAGGCGCCGCCCGGAATCTTTAATTTCAAACCGAGCCAGCCACCGAAGGCGGCGATCATCAATGTTTCGAGCAGTGAAATCAGATTAAAGGACGGAAACCAATAAGCAGCGCTGGTGACCGAAACTCCGGAGTGCGACGCGGTTATGGCGGCAACCACCGAGGCCGTTCCCGCCACCAACAGCACGCGCAGATACTGCATAAAGGCGACCAATCTGGGGTCGCCACCACCGCTTTCGGAAAGGATCACCATCACCGAGGCCGCGCCGGGCGGCGTGCCCCAAATGGCGGTGGTGCCGGGTAACACCTGCTTGCGCGCCAGCACCCAACCCTGAGCGGCAGCAATGCCGAGCACAAGTACAGTGACCGACAGATACAGCCACCAGCGCGTGAAAAAATCGAACACCACATCAGCTTCGAGACTGCGCGCGACCAGACAACCAATCATAGTCTGCGCCATATAAAAACCCGGCTTACCGATGCGCAGCGAACTGCCCCGCAGGCTGAAAATAATGCCAACGATCATCGGCCCAAGCAGCAAAGCAGCGGGCAAACCGAGCAATTCGAGGATGGCGGAAAAGAACACCGAGACCAGCAGCAAAAAGCCCCAGCGTTTTACGAATACAACAGCCCGATTGGCAGATTTCGTCATTCCGTTTGCTTTGTCTCAGGCCCAGCCAAACAATTTCTGGGCGTTGTGGTAACTCTGTTTCAGTACCTGATCGACCGGGAGTTGTTTTACGTCGGCGATTTTTTCAATCACAAAGGGCAAAAACTTCGGCGCGTTTTCCTGACCGCGATAAGGCACCGGCGTTAAAAACGGCGAGTCGGTTTCCACCACCAATTGTTCAATCGGCGTGGCCGCCAGAACTTCGCGCACGTTCTCGGCCTTATTGAAGGTAATGATACCGTTAAAGCCGAGCATAAATCCCTGCTCTAAACAGTACTGCGCCAAGTCGATGCCCGAGGTAAAGCTGTGGATCACGCCTTTGCGTTTCAGGTGCGGCACGTACTCCGCCAGAATCGCCTGGGTGTCTTCGTCGGCATCGCGAGTGTGGATGACCACCGGCTTGTCGAGTTCGCAGGCAATCTTCAACTGGTCGGCAAACACCTGACGCTGCTTGGCGCGGTCGGAATGGTCGTAGTGATAATCCAAGCCAATTTCACCGATGGCGACGATCTTGTCATCGTTAGCGTGCGCGCGCAGTTCGGCGTCGGTGGCGTCGGTGTAGTGGTCGGCATCGTGCGGATGAATGCCCTGAGTGCCGTATATCATCTCGTGTTCTTCGGTCAGATCGCGCACCCGGCCGAGATTGTCCGGCTCCACCGCTATGGTTACGATACGCTCGATTCCCACGGCTCTGGCGTCGTCCAGAATCTGGCTCAGTTCGGCATCCTTCAGATAGTCGAGGTGGCAGTGCGTTTCGACAATGGGATGGGAAAAGACGGGAATATCGCGTTTCTTGCGGCTCATAAGACTGACCCTGGGACCGTGGGCGGCCCAGTTTAGTGATCAACGAGTGGAGATGCCATGCCGGCAACGATCAAACATCTGATTTTCGACATGGGCGGCGTTCTGGTGCGCTTACAGTGGCACCAACAGGTAACGGTGTTGCTGGGGCGGGACGTGCCGTTCGAACAGATCCACGCACTCTGGGGCAATGCCCGTTCTACCCACGCCTTTGAAACCGGCCAGCTCGATTTCGACGCCTTCACCGAGGCGCTGATCGAGGAATTCGAACTCAAGCTCAGCCGCGACGAAGTGCAGTCCCGCTTTCGCGCCATGCTCGATGACGACTTCGACGACAGCGTGCCGCTGTTAACCGAGCTAAAAACCGACGGCCGCTATACCTTAAGTTTGCTCAGCAACACCAACCCCTGCCACCTGGAAATGGTCAAAGCACGCAACACCGTCTGGCCGCTGCTCGACCATCCCTTTACCAGCCTCGATTTCGGCCTGATGAAACCCGACCCGGCAATCTATCAAGCCGTGCTAACAGCGCTGAAGGCGCAGCCGGAAGAGTGCTGGTTTTTTGATGATGGCATCCGCAATGTCGAAACAGCGCGTGCCTTAGGCATTAACGCCGAGCTGGTATTTGGGCCGGAAGATATTCGCAAGGTGCTGCAAGAACAGGGCGTTTTTGGCGGTTAATAACCTGCTGCATTCGCCCGCGCCCAAAGATGCGCCGCCATCAAAGCGCGCCAGGGCGAAAACTGCGCCAGCCATTGCTCGGTGAATTTGGCATCTGGAGTAGTCTGGTGCGCTAATAATTCGCCGAGGTTTTTACGCACCGCCACATCGCCGTGCAGCGAACCATCGAGCCAACTAAAGCCGCGCAGCAAGGCATAATTGACCGTCCAGGGACCGATGCCTTTCAGCGCCAATAGCTGGTTGGAAATCAGTTCGGCATCTGGCGCCTTTAACCAGTCATCCAGCGGCAATTCACCGGATAAAATGCCCTCGCACAAGGCACGAATAGCAATGAGTTTGGCGCGTGATAACCCGGTCTCACGCAGCCGCTCGTCGCTCAATGCCATCAGGGTTTGCGCATCGGGAAAGGCGAACAGATTTTGCGGTGCTTGCTGGTTGGCAGCCAAAATTAATCGACGCCGAATATTGATCGCCACAATGACACTGATCTGCTGACCGACAATGGCCCAGACCAAGGCTTCAAAAGGCGTGGCCGACTGCGGCACGCGCAAACCCGGCCGCTGTTGCAGCAACTCACCCACCTCAGGATGATCGGCAAATTGCGCTTCGAATGCAGCCGCGCCCTGATCCAAGCCGAGCATTTTTTCAGCAACGCTTTTTAACGGAAATTCAGCGGCTTTTTCGCCGTCGCATTGCACGCTGAGTTGGTTTTGATCGAAGTGAAAACTGAGCGTTAATGGATGGCCTTGGAACATTATCGCTTTGCTAACCGACTGGTCGTCGCAGCGCTCGGCAATGCTTTCAATATCGCGACCATGGAAGGCCAAAAAATCATCACGGCGAAAATCAGCCGGCAGACTGAGCGGCAAGGTCGTGCTATTGAGCGTCATGAAAAATCAGTCCCAGAGTAAAGCGTTCGCCACCGTGCACCCGGCTGACACCGTGACGCAAGGTGACTCGATAATCGCCGCGCGTTCCCGCCACCGGCCGATACTGACCGGCAAAGATAACCGCATCGCCATGCTGCAATGAAACCACGTCCGGGCGCGATTGGCGATGCGGACGTTGCTCAACCAACGTGAATTCACCACCGCTAAAATCCTCGCCCGGCTGTGACAGCATCACAGTCAATTGCAGTGGAAAAGCGAGCGGGCCGTACAAATCCTGGTGCAAACAGTTGTAGTCATCTTTGCCATAGCGCAACAAAAGCGGCGTCGGTTTGGTCTGACCGGCGGCGTGACAGTGGGCAATAAAGTCGGCATGCGCTTTCGGATAACGATGCTCAAAACCCAAACGCTGCGACCAACGATTCGCCAGCGGCACCAGGCGTTGATAAAGCTGCGCTCTTAAGGTGCCGATCAGCTCGGGCAACGGTTCATCAAAATACTGATATTCGCCCTGACCAAAACCGTGGCGCTGCATAATCACCTGACTGCGAAAACGCTGGCGGTCGGCGTAACTGTCGATCAGCGCCTGGCATTCGTCTGGTTGCAGCAACTCGGGCAAGCGCGCATTGCCATAGCGGTCGAGTTCAGTTTCCAGCGCTGGCCAGTCGTAGTTGGTCAGTCGATTCGTCATATCCGCATCCACTCGTTTTCCAGGCTCTGTTTTTAACCGCACTCTAGGCCTTAACAAACCCGATGCCATCCGCACCTTGCGATGCAATTCGAAAGCCCCATCATAGGGGCGGTCTCAACCTTGGGGAAAACTCCGAATGCGCGTTCATAAAACCTTGCGGCCCTTTACCTTTCCGCTGCTGATGTCGGTTTATATGGTCACTTTGATGACCGCTCTGATCACCTGGCTGAACATTGGCTTTGGCGCTGATTATCTGCACGCCTGGGGTCAGGCTTTTCTGTTTGCCTGGCCGATTGCCTTCGTGCTGATCCTGCTCGGCGCACCCAAACTGCAAGCGCTGACCGCCTACCTGCATCGTTAACTGATACACTGGGCACGGATTGTTAAGGTGCCCATTCATGCTCCATACCCTGCCCGGAAATCAACTCGAGGTGCTGGTCGAACCGCTGGCGCGGCTGCTCGCCGTGCCCGTCGACAACGCCCTCGAGCCCGATGTAATTCTGGTGCAAAACCCCGGCATGCAGCACTGGCTGAGCATGCAACTGGCGCAGCACCGCGACCGGCGCATCAGCATGAACCTGCGCTTCCCGCTGCCGGTCACCGAATTCTGGACGCTGATTCGCCGCGTGCTTGGCCCCGATGCCGTGCCCGAAGCCTCGCCTTACCGGCGCGAGGTTTTAAGCTGGCGGCTCGATGCCTTGCTGGCGCGGGAAGACATCGCCGCCAATCCCACCTTTGCCGAACCCACTCGTTATTGGCAACGCCAAAGCGATCGCCAACAAGCGGTGCGGCGTCATCAATTAGCAGAACAACTGGCCGATTTATACGAGCAGTATCTGCTCTACCGCCCGGACTGGATTGCCGACTGGGATAGCGGCAATGGCAATCACTGGCAAGCGCAGCTGTGGCGTTTGCTGACCGCCGATACAGTCGTGCCTCACCCGATCAAACTGGCGCGCCAGGCCATTGACCAGCTGGCTCAACCGGCCGAGGCCTTACCCGAACGGCTGTTTTTATTCGGCATCAATGCGCTGTCGCCGTTCTGGCTCGACTTTATTAAAGCGTTGTCAGACCAGGGCGGCATCGACATCCATCTGTTGTACCTGAACCCCAGCGACGACTACTGGGGCGAAGTGGTCAGCGAACGCCAGGCGGCCAAACAACGGGCGCGTTGGATTGAAGCCGAAACCGACCCGGACACCCCGCTGGATGTGGGCAACCCGCTGCTCGCCAACCTCGGCCAGCAAGGCCAGGCCTTTGTGCGCTTGCTCAGCGAACGCGCCGATCTGGAAACGCCGGTATTCGTCGAAAACGAAACACCAACACTGCTGGCCCAACTGCAACGCGACATTCTGCATCTGCGCGATGGCCGCGACACACCCAGCGAGCTGAACGACAACTCCATCAGCGTCACCCGCGCGCACTCGGCCTTGCGCGAAGTTCAGGGTTTGCACGACTGGCTGCTGCATCGCTTTAACGACGACCCGACATTGACGCCCAAAGATGTGGTGGTGATGTGCCCCAACGTCGAAGACTACGCGCCCTTTGTCGAAGCCGTCTTCGCGCGCCGCTTTGAAGATCTCTCGGAAAAAGTGCCGCCGCTGCCCTGTTCCATCGCCGACCGTCACCTAAAAGACGCCGACCCAACCGTCGCCGCCTTTCTCGATTTATTAACCCTGCCCGACGCCCGCTTCCAGGTCAGTCAGGTGATCGGCTGGCTGCGCGTGCCAGCCATCCAGACACAATTCCAGTTAACGCCCGACGACGTCGATCAGCTCGCCCACTGGCTCAGCACAGCGGCAGTGCACTGGGGGCTGGATGCCGAACACAAGGCTGGCTTTGTGGAACGCGAAGTCAGCGATCACTTCACCTGGCAGCAAGGCCTCGACCGACTACTGCTCGGTTTCGCCTGGGGCGACGAAGCGACGATTCTGGGTGAGCGCTTACTACTGCCGCAAGTAGAAGGCAGCGATGCGTTGCAACTGGGCCGCCTGATGGCCTTCGTGCGCCGCCTTAAACAACTCGCCGCGGAATTGAACCAGCCGCGCGACATCGAACACTGGCAAGCCTTCCTTAAAGACCGACTGCGCCTGGCGCTGTTCGCCACCGGCGAGAGCTTCGACCCGGCACACGACGACCTGCGCACCGCCATCGCCGACCTTGGCCAACACTGCTTCGAAGCCGGCTTCGACGGCGACATTCCCTTAGGTGTGATTCGCGATGTGCTGATGCAGGCGTTCTCTGGCAGTCAAAGCGGCGGCCGTCAGTTTTTAACCGGCCAGATCACCGTTTGTTCCTTGGTGCCGATGCGCTCCATTCCGTTCAAAGTGCTGGCCGTGCTCGGCTTAAACGACGGCGAATTCCCGCGCCACCGGCCGCCTTTGGGCTTTGATCTGATGGCCAATGATCATCGCCTCGGCGATCGCTCACGCCGCGGTGACGACCGCTATCTGTTCCTCGAAGCGCTGCTCTCGGCGCGCGATGCGATCTATCTCAGTTACCAGGGCCGCGACGTTACCAACAACACCGAGCGTCAGCCGTCGCTGGTGCTGACCGAACTGTTCGACTACCTGCACAGCGCCACCGGCTGGCGCCGCGAACAGATTCGCGATCTGCCGCTGCAGCCCTTTGCTGCGGCCAATTACCAAGGTGCACAACCCAGCTTCGACCGCCACTGGCTGCGCCTGACCGCGCCATTGCCTGACGCCAGCAATATCGCCGAACTGCCCGAACCCGACTGGCCGGATGAACTACCGCTGAAACAACTGATCGATGCGCTCGACCATCCATCACGCGCCTTCGCGCGCCAGCGTTTGGGTTTGTTCCTGGGTTATGACAGCGGCCCGCAACTGGACGACAGCGAACCCTTCGCGCCGGATCATCTCACCCGCTACCAGCTGCAGGCTCAGTTAATCGACAGCGAACTCGGCCTGGATGACATGCCGGTCGAGAGCTGGCTCGACCGCGCCCGGCTGTCCGGCTTGTTACCCGATCACGCTGAGGCCGAAGACGACCTGCAAAGCTGGCAGCAACAAGCCGAACAATTCGCCGCTCACTTAATGGAGTTGGGCAGCGCTGAACTGACGCTCGAAAACGTCGAAACGCGCATCGACGGCCAGCAACTCAGCGCCCAATTACCTCGCCTCGCCGATGGCCGCCTGTTGTTCTGGCGCCTGGCCGACGCCAAAGGCAAAGATTACCTGACGCTCTGGCTGCACCATCTGGTCGCCAACCTCAGCGGCCCCACCGAAACCCTCGGCCTATACCGCACCAACAAGACCGACGCCGTCTATCAATTGCAATTAGCACCGCTCGACGCCGACGACGCCAAGACCGAACTGACCAACTGGCTGCGCATCTGGAAGCTGGCGCTGTGCCGGCCGCTACCGCTGAACTCAGCTATTGGCGTGGAAATCGCCAAACCCAGAACCCGCGGCGAATACCAGCCCTATCACTTCGACCGCCTCTGGTATGGCGACCAGTTCCGCAGCGGTTTAGGCAGCGACGCCTATATGCACTGGTTCTGGCCCGAGCCGCCCGATGAAGCGGCGTTGCGCGACGATCTGTTGGCGCTCTACGAACCCTTATTTGCGCACCTGCAGGAGACGGCCCATGCCTAAACTCAACGCCGCCACCCTGCCACTCACCGGCCGCCAACTGATCGAAGCCAGCGCCGGTACCGGCAAGACTTACAACATTACCCGGCTCTATATTCGACTGCTGCTGGAAGCGAACCTCAGCGTCGATCGTATTCTGGTGATGACCTTCACCAAGGCCGCCACCGAAGAACTGCGCGGCCGGCTGGCGACCTTGCTACGCCAGGCCCACGATCATTGGGAAACTCTCGACGAACCCTTTTTCGCCGAACTGCGCCAGCGTATCGAGCCAGTCAAGGCCAAAGCCCGATTGCATCAGGCGCTGCTGCATCTGGATGAAGCCGCCGTCTACACCATTCACGGCTTCTGCAAACGCGCTCTCACCCAGCAGGCCTTCGCCAGCGGCATCGGCTTTAACGCCGAGATGGAAACCGACAGCCGCGAGCTGATTATCGAAGCGCTGCGTGACTGGTATCGCCGTCGCGCCGGCGATGCCGATTTCGGTTTGCTCTACCAACACTGGCCGACGCCGGATGCGTTTTTCGATGCCTGGGCCAATACCATTGCCAGCAGCGAACCGCTGCCCGAGCCGGGCGTGACCGATCCGCAACCGGCCTGGCAGGCGTTTCGTGAACAGTGGCAAAACGAGGCCGAAGCCTTCTTTGCGCTGAACGTCAAAACCCGACGCGGCGATAACCAAGCCATCTGGCAAGCGACGCTGGACGAATTAACCCAACTCGCCAATCAACCCTGGCCCGGCACCGCGCCGGCCTTGTTCGACAAAGCATTTAACAAAGACGCCTTCAGCACCGCCAAAAAAATCGACCAATTACCGACGCTGCATCGCCTCACCAAAGCGCTCAATCAAATCAGCCTGGAACAGCGTGCCCAACTGGCCTGGGCGGGCATCGACTACGCCCGCGCTCACCTGGCCGACGCCAAAGACCGCCTCAACCAGCTCGACTTTAACGACCTCATCGTACTGCTGCGCCAACGCCTGACCGAACCCGGCGGCGAGCCATTGGCGGCGGCGCTGGCCGAACAATTCCCGGCCGCGCTGGTCGATGAATTTCAGGACACCGACCCGGACCAGTACGCCATTCTGGATAGGATTTATCAAAAACCGGACGCTGGAAATCCCGAGCCACTGCTGTGCATGATCGGCGATCCCAAACAGGCGATTTACGGTTTCCGTGGCGGCGATGTATTCGCCTATTTAAGCGCCCGCGACCACGCCGACCAGCAATGGCAGATGGACACCAACTTCCGCTCGCACCCGGCGGTGGTCGACGGCTACAACCAACTGTTTTACGACGGCGGCCGCGAAGTGTTCGGCTTCGGCATCGATTACCAACCGGTGAGCGCCGGCGCCAAAGACGCCGCTGAACTGAACGACCCAGCCTGCCGAGCGGCGGTGCAATGGGGCTTGCTGCCCGCCGAAGACAAGCCCTACGCCAAAGACGCTCAAAGCACACTCGCGGTCTGGACCGCCGCCGAAATCCAGCGACTGTTAACCCAGGCAAGCTGGCAGGAAAAACCCCTGCGCCCCGCCGACTCATCTCCAGTGCGTCCAGGGGACGTGGCCATCCTGGTGCGCGACCGCAACGAAGCCGCCACCATCCAAATGGCGCTGCGTGAATACGGTTTGAATTCGGTTTATCTGAGCAGCCGCGATAACGTTTTGAAAAGCGCGGAAGCCGACAGCCTGCGTTTGGCGCTGCACGGCATTCTCGACCTGGAAAACGACCGCGCTCTGGTCGCGGCCTTAGCCACGCCCTGGTTCGGCCTCGATACCGAAGCGCTCTATGAGCTGCATCAAAACGAACACCGCTGGGCCGAACTGCAGGCCGAGGTCACTGAACTGCGCGAACGCTGGATGGGTCAAGGCCTGATGAGCATGGCGCTGGCGCTGTTCCAACGCCACGTCCAGCCACGACCAGCGCAACACGAACGCGCCCTGACCAACAGTCTGCATCTGCTCGAACTGTTGCAACAGGCCAGCCAGCACCATCGCCAACCCTGGGCGCTGCTGCACTGGTTCGACCAGGCGCGCGACGACGACAGACTGGCTGCCGAAGCGCAACTGCGGCTGGAAAGCGACGCGGATTTAATACAGGTGATCACCCAGCACGGCGCCAAAGGCCTGGAATACCCGGTCGTTTTTCTGCCCTTCGTCAGCTACGGTCGCAGCGCTCGGCAAACGCCCTCGCTGGTGCGCTACCACGACCGCCACGACCACAGCGCGCGCCTGGCGCTGAACCCGAGCGATGAAGAAATTGAACTCTGGCAACAAGAACAAATCGCCGAAGACATTCGCCTGCTCTACGTCGCCGCCACCCGCGCCGAAAGCCGGTTGTATATTCTCGCCGCCGACTTCAAAGATTTCGGCCGCAGCCCGCTGGCGAGATGCATGGGTATCGAGCAGTTCGGTACCATGAACGAAAAGCTGGGTAATAGCTCTGTCATCCCGGACTTGATCCGGGATCTCGCCCTGACCACCGAACCCACTCACTCGACCGCAACAACACAACCAGCCGGCCTAAAACCCGCCGACTTCCACGGCCAGATCGAACGCGACTGGTGGCTCAGCTCTTTCTCGGCACTCACCCGCAACGCGCGCCACGGCGGCCTGTCGAACCCGGACCGCGACCAGGACGAACCCGAAGCCGCCAACACGCCCAGCGGCGAGCTGCCACTGCGCTTCTCGCTCGCCCGTGGCGCCGAAGCCGGTAATCTGCTGCACGATATTCTGGAACGCCTCGACTTCCACCAGCCCGATTTCGACGCCGCCTTACAAGCGCCGCGCCAGCGCTATCAGGGGTTGATCAGCGGCATCAAAGACGTCGAACCTCAGTTAATCGATTGGCTGACCGAGATTCTGGGCACCGAACTGCCCAGCGGCGCGCGGTTGGCGGATTTGCCGCTCAACCAGACGCTGCGCGAATCGGAGTTCTACTTTCCGCTCAACGCCACCACCAGCGCCGGCCGCCAGTTGGCCGATATTCTCGCTCGCCATCGCGGCCAACAAGCGGTCGCGCTGCCTGACCCACGTCGGCTGAAAGGCATGATGCACGGCTACATCGACTTGGTTTACCACTGGGCCGGCCGCTATTACGTGGTCGATTACAAATCCAGCCACCTCGGCAACCAGCTGGCGCGCTACCAGGACCCCTGGCTGACCGAGAGCGTGCAGAACAGCTATTACGACCTGCAATACCTGATCTACAGCCTGGCGCTGCACCGCTACCTGGCCACGCGCCTGGCCGATTACGACCCGGCCCAACATCTGGGCGGCGTGCACTATCTCTACCTGCGCGGCATGGCGCCGGGCAACGCCAGCGGCATCTACCATCGCGAAGCCGACCTCGCCGCCATAGCGGAGTTAGACCGTTTATTTCAGGGAGAACCGGCGTGAGCGAATTACTCGACCTAAATCGCCATTTAGAAGGCGTCGCCGAACTCGACTTACTGCTCGCCGAACGGCTGTGCGAGTTTCTGAATTGCCAGGACGACTGGCTGTTTCACTCGCTGGTCGGCGTCAGCCAGGCGCTGCAACAGGGTCATGCCTGCCTGCAACTGAGCCACTGGGCGGGCCGCTTTGAGTGGCGCGCTGAAGACGACCCGGACAGCGGCTATCGCTTCCCGGCCTTGGAAGAATGGATCGAAAAACTCAGCGCCTTGCCAATCGGCCCAGACGACAACGCCCCCGTAGTGTTCGACCTGGACCGACTCTACCTGCGCCGCTACTGGCGCTTCGAAACCAAACTCGCCGCCGCCCTGGGTTCACGCCTGAACGCCCCGGTCGACGCCAACCTGAAAACCGCCAAGCAGGTACTGACCGACTTATTCGGCAGCAGCGACACCACCAACTGGCAGCAAATCGCGGCAGCCAATGCCTTGCTCAACCGCTTTACCGTCATCGCGGGTGGCCCCGGCACCGGCAAAACCTTCACCGTCACCCGACTGCTGGCGCTATTGGCCGCCACCGCGACCGACCTGCCGGTCATCAAACTCGCCGCCCCAACCGGCAAAGCGGCACAACGACTGGGCGAATCCATCCGCGCGGCCAAAGCTGGCCTGCTCGGCCCGGTCGATATGCTCACGCTCGACGCCATTCCGGAAACCGCCTCCACGCTGCACCGTTTATTGGGCGTCATTCCCAACCAACTCGACTTCCGCCACAACGACCGCAACTTATTAGAACTGGATATTCTGGTGGTCGATGAAGTCTCGATGGTCGATTTACCGCTCATGACGCGCCTGTTCCGCGCCTTACCCGAGCACGCTCGCGTCATTTTTCTGGGCGATGCCGACCAGTTACCGTCTGTTGCGGCCGGTAGCGTGCTGGCTGATTTAGCCGAAAGGCCGCATCCAGGCTATTCAAAGGCCCGAAAAACTCAACTTAAACAGTTGGGAATTGGCTTAGAAAATGGCAGTTCCGGCAGCGCCGACTACCTCAGCTACCTCTACGACAGCCGCCGTTTCGGCCCCAACTCCGGCATCGGCCAACTCGCCCGCGAAGTGATCGACGGCCAAAGCGACGCCAGCCTGGCAACGCTAAAAGGCGAACACAGCGACGTCCAATGGCTCGGCGACAACAACCTCTATGCCCAAATCGACGCCTGGACGCGCACCTGGTACCAACCCATCGCCCAGGCCGAAAACTTGAGCGAAGCCTTCGACCGTCTGTTCCAATTCCGCCTGCTGTGCCCGACCCGAGTCGGCCCACGCGGCGTAGAAGCGC
Source organism: Saccharospirillum sp. HFRX-2 (assembly GCF_043196805.1). Classification (NCBI taxonomy): domain Bacteria; kingdom Pseudomonadati; phylum Pseudomonadota; class Gammaproteobacteria; order Oceanospirillales; family Saccharospirillaceae; genus Saccharospirillum; species Saccharospirillum sp. HFRX-2. The sequence continues at coordinate 396,087 of NZ_JBEBMU010000001.1, read as the reverse complement.
TTAACGAACGCATCGAACGCCAACTCAACCCCAACCGTGAACCCGCTTACCGCGGCCAGCCGATCATGATCACCGAAAACCACTACGGCGTCGGCCTCTACAACGGAGACATCGGCCTACTCTGGCCCGACGACAACGGCCAACTCCTAGCCTGGTTCCCGGAAGGCGAAAGCCACCGCCCGGTAGCCCCCGGCCGACTACCCAGACACGAAACCGTCTACGCCATGACCATCCACAAAACCCAGGGCAGCGAATTCGAGCGGGTTGCTCTGGTACTGCCAGAAACCCCCAGCGCCATGCTCACGCGTGAGTTGATCTATACCGGTTTGACGCGGGCGAAGCAGGAATTAGTGGTGTTTGGTGGGGAAGGGGTTTGGTTGGAAGGGGTTAGGATGCGGGTGGAGCGGCATTCGGGGTTGAAAGAGAGGCTTTTGCGCTCTAATTACAAGTAGCCTTTACTCTGGTTCCCGAGATGACAAACCACCCGGAGGCGGTCTTTCCGACCTAAGCAGAAGCCAACTTAATGACTCTACGAAGGGTGAGTTGCGGATACTGTGTAGGGTGCAAAAAGTTGCTCTGAATAATTATTTGTAGCGGATATAAGTATCGCCCTTGCCAAGCTTGGTTCAGCCTACACAAAACTCATACCAGAAAACTATCAACCATATAAAATCAATAACCATAGACAATCAAACAAGAACCACTATCATTCTCGTCATAGCCAAAATCGATAGCAGGCACCGAGATGATTAAAACAGCCACTTTTGCAGTTATGCACTTTTCCATCGCCTTTGGCGTTGCCTGGGCCTTGACCGGCAGTCCCATCGTGGGCGGTTTGGTCGCGCTGGTTGAGCCGGCGGTGAATACCGTGGCCTTCTACTTCCACGAGAAAGTCTGGAAGCGGATTGAGCGGATGAAGGCGCAGTCAAACCCACAGTTCAGTACGGTGATGTAGGCCAACATGGCCACCTGACCTTGTAAACTTGGCCTTCAGTCCTGGCCTTCTGAACAAAGTCACTTTGAGCCGCTCAACAAAGCGGCAACTGGAACACTGGCCTTAGACTTGAGCGCTCTTTCCTTCAGGGGTTCAAGTTATGACAACTTCTCCAGCCGACACTCGAGTTTTGGTCACCGGCGGCAATGGCTTTGTCGCCGTACATCTCATCGCACAATTGCTGCAACAGGGTTACGCCGTTACCGCCACGCTGCGCGATCTGAGCAAGCAGGCGGCGGTGCTGAATAGCCTGGAACAGGCCGGCATCGCAGCCACTCCAAAACTGCAATTTGTACAGGCTGATCTAATGAACGATGCCGGCTGGGCCGAACTGTGTGCCCAGCATGATTACGTGCAACACCTGGCCTCACCGATCTTTCACCACAAGCCCAAGCACGAAGACGAGCTGATTCAGCCCGCCGTCCAAGGCACCCGGCGGGTATTGAAAGCCGCACGCGATGGAGGTGTTAAGCGCGTGGTGATGACTTCTAATTTCGGCGCCGTTGGCTACAGCCATAAAGACCCCAATCAACCCATCACCGAGGCCGACTGGACCGACCCGCATCAACCCGGTTTATCGCCCTACAACAAATCGAAGGTTCTGGCCGAGCGAGCCGCCTGGGATTTTATCGAGCGTGACGGTGGCTCGCTGGAACTGAGCGTGATTAATCCCATGGGTATTTTTGGGCCTCAGCTCAACGCTAATTTGTCGAGCGGCCCAAGCCTGTTAAAGGCGGTGTTGGATGGCTCTATGAAACGGCTGCCGTCTATTCGCCTGGGCATTGTCGACGTGCGTGATGTTGCCGCTTTACATTTACTGGCGATGACGCATCCACAGGCCGCTGGTGAACGGTTTTTGGCGTTTGCGGGCGGCGAGCTGAGTTTGATCGACATCGCCCATCTGGTGGCGCAGCATTACCCCAAGCTGGTGGCCAACCCCGACCCCAAAGCACTGCCCGACTGGTTGGTACGATTGGTTGCGCTGTTTAATCCGAAAGCCCGGGAGCTGACCCCTATGCTGGGTATCCGTCGCAATGCCTCCAACGCCAAAGCGCGCACGCTGCTCGGTTGGCAACCTCGCTCTAACGAGACGGCCATTCTCGATGCCGCACTGAGCCTGGAACACTTTGGATTGTTGGGCCAATGAACAACCTCACCGACGCATCCGCCTGCTACTTAGGCCCGGACATTTCACCCGAGCAATTTGTCGCTGAGCATCTGTTTATCTTCGTTATTGAAGGCGAGATGGAAGGCTTCGACGGCCAGCAGTACTTGCGATTAGAGGCAGGGTCGGCGGTTTTGGTCCGTAAAAACCGCCTGGTGCACTACCGCAAACATCGCCAACCCGGCCGTTATGAAAAGATGGCGGTTCGGTTTGACGAAGCGCTGTTACGGCGTTTTTTAGAACGCCACCCGAAACCACTAGCGACCGGGGCTGCGACCGACACCTTTGTTCACTTACAAAGTACCGATCGCCTGGCCGCCTTTGTTCAATCGTTGCGCCCCTACTATTTAGGCGGTGGGCAACTGGACCCGGCCTTTGCTGAGGTCAAGCGCGAAGAACTGCTGTTACTACTGCTGCAACAACAGCCTGAGCTGGCGGCCATACTGTTCGACTTCCGCCGTCCGGGTCGTTTGGATTTGGAATCGTTTATGGCGACACACTACAAATTCAACGTCAGCCTGGAGCGCTTTGCCTTTCTGACCGGCCGCAGCCTCTCGGCGTTCAAGCGCGATTTTAAAGCCATCTTTAATAGCTCGCCGGCTGCCTGGTTGGTCCGGCGACGCTTAGAGGAAGCGCACTTTCTATTAACCCACCAGGCCACCACGGCCTCCGACATCTACCTGGAACTGGGTTTTGAAGATCTGTCGCATTTCTCTTTCGCCTTTAAGAAGCAGTTTGGTTATTCCCCACGCCAACTCCAAGCATCCAATACACAAGCCGCTGACTAAACCATTCAACTTGCGTCAATCGGCCACTTTTTCGATTCAATCCGCCACGCCTGTTTTCAAACGCCTTCTTATGCTGTGACCACTCTGTGTGAGTCACGATAAGAAGGAGAACCGCGTGCACATTCGTCTGTTTATTTCATTATTGGTGCTGTTCAGCGCCGCTTCGGTCAGTGCCGATCAGTCGTTCGGTGTGGGTCTGCAATACCAAACCATTACCGATTACGACGACCCGGGTGTCGGTATCGCCGCCCGTTATGCCTATGCGCTTTTGCCACAGTTCTCGCTGCAGTCGGAAGTCAGCGCGACGGTCAGCGAAGTCGAAGGCGAGGTGGTCAACAGCTTTGGCAATTCGGTGGGCTTTGCCTCGGCCTGGCTGACGACCTTTGCGCTGTACGGCCAGTTTGAACAACCCTTGGGGTCGCGTTTTTCCGTGCATGGCCGGGTGGGTGTGCTCAGTGCGCAGTCTGAAGTGGAGCGCTGTATCAGTGGTAACTGCACCAGTTTCGAAGGTTCCGATACCGACCTGAGTTATGGCGCGGGCGCGGCTGTTCATCTGTCGCCCAGCCTTAGTCTGGTGGCCGACTGGACGCACATTGCCGAAGACGTTCAATACATTGGTTTATCGCTGGAGTACCAACTGCAATCGCTGTGACCTTCCACATCGGCGGCGATGAAAAATCCGCCCGACTGTGCGACATTAGCGGCCATATTCCACGGCCGCTGAACCCTTCCGATGAAAACCGTCTATTCCCCTTTGCATCACCGTCGCACTGCCACCTCTGAACTCGATGGCGGCATTCTGGTGCCGCCTTATGAAAACCCCAACCGCGCCGAGACCATTCTGGCGCGGGTGAAAGATCGTCAATTGGGCGAGGTATTGGCACCGGTCGAACATGGCCTGGAACCAATTCGCGCCATCCACACCGACGACTACATCGACTTTCTGGAACATTGCTGGGCCGACTGGAAAGCCGCCGGCAAACCGGGCGAAGCGATTCCGGCTGTCTGGGCGGGCCGCGGTATGCGCCACCGGGCGCCGAAAGACATCGACGGCCGCCTGGGCTATTACAGTTTCGCCGCCGAAACTTCCATTACCGACGGCACCTGGGAAGCGGCGCGGGCATCGGTCGATGTGGCGCTAACGGCGCAACAGCAGATTCAGAACGGTGACCGCGCCGCCTTTGCCTTGTGCCGGCCACCGGGCCATCACGCCGCGGCCGATCTGTACGGCGGTTATTGCTTCTTTAACAATGCCGCCATCGCCGCCCAGGCGTTTCGCGATAGCGGTGCCCAGCGCGTGGCAATTCTCGATGTCGATTTCCACCACGGCAACGGCACCCAGTCGATCTTCTACGAACGTTCCGATGTGTTCACGCTGAGCATTCATGGCGATCCGGATTTGGTCTTCCCGCACTTCCTCGGCTTTGAAGACGAAACCGGCGCGGGTAAAGGCGAAGGCTATAACTGGAACCGTCGTTATCCGCCGGGTACGCCTTTTGAAATCTGGAAAGACGGTTTGGAAGATGCCTGTCATCAGATCGAGGCCTACAATCCGGATTTTCTGGTTGTAGCGCTGGGCGTCGATACCTTTGAAGGCGACCCGATTTCGTTTTTCAAACTGACCAGCGCCGATTATTTACGCATGGGCGAGCGCATCGCCAAGCTTGGCAAGCCGACCCTGTTCACAATGGAAGGCGGTTACGATGTCGATGCCATCGGCGTAAATGCGGTCAATGTATTGGAAGGCTTTGAGGGTCGTGCATGAGCATGAGGTTGGAATTCAAAGTCCGCGATTACGAATGCGATTTGCAGGGCATTGTGAACAATGCCGTCTATCAGAATTATCTCGAACACGCGCGCCACGAGTTCCTGCTGTCTAAAGGCGTGAATTTTGCCGAGCAATCGAAACAAGGCGTTGACCTGGTCATCGTTCGTGCCGAAATCGATTACAAAAAACCGCTGACCAGTGGCGATTACTTTCATACTGAGAGCAGCTTGCGGTTAGTAGACCGGATCCGCGCAGCCTTTGATCAACGCATCGTGCGCAGCGATGGCGTGCTGTGTTTGCAGGCGGTATTTATTTGGACCGCAATGAACGAACGCGGCCGGCCTTTCATGCCACCCGGCTTACTTGATCAACTCAGCGCAGGCGAATAATGCACACCCAGGCCGATGCCTTTAATGGCGTTATTATTTCGCCGCACAATCTGCCCGAAGATGCCGCCATCTTTGCGGAAAAACTGGCGGCCTTATTGGCGCAAAGTGAAGCTGATGGCAAGCAGTTAGTCTGGCTCACCTTGCCCATTGAACGCGCTCACTTAACCGGCATCGCCACCGAATTGGGTTTTGTATTTCATAATTGTCTGGAAGCGGAGCTCACGCTGATTAAGCGCTTACGAGTTGATGCCTTTGTGCCCTTTGTGCCTTCGCATACGCTGGGCGCGGGCGGTTTGGTTGAAGACGGCCAAGGCAATTTTCTGGCAATTCGTGAACAGGGCATGACCAGCTTTAAATTACCCGGCGGTCACGTTGAAGTCGGTGAGTCGATTGAAGCGGCAGTGCAACGCGAAGTCTGGGAAGAAACCGGCATCAATACCCGCTTCGAATCGGTGCTCGGTTTTGCCACCAAACATCCTTATCGATTCGGTAAAAGTAACGCCTATTTCGTCTGCAAATTAACGCCACTGGACACCAAGATCGCCATTCAGGACACGGACGAAATTGCCGAAGCGATGTGGCTTTGTATCGATGAATTTGTTGCCGACGAACGACAGAGTTTATTTAATCGTCAGTTAGTCGGTGCGCTCGCTGGAAAATCGGGATTGGCAAAAACCGAACTCGATGGCAACGACGGTCCGCACCGAAAACAGGAAATATTTTTCACCCGCTTATAACAAAGGTTCAGCGCTGTCCAAAACGCTGCTTGGCGGCTTCGGTTTGCGGCATAAACAAGGCCACCAAGTTACCTTCCGGATCGCGAAACTGTACGGTCCGATTTCCCCAGGGCAACACTTTAGGGCCGTGCACCCAATCCACCTGGTCTTTTAATCGCTCGTATTCAGCGTCCACATCCGCGACCTGGAATTCCAAAATAGCGGTCTGGTTAGCGGCAGGTTTGGCACTGCCTGGTTCAAACAAAGCGACTGTTTCTTCAGCACCAATAGCCAGAACGCCGGGTGGTACGATCAGTTCGGCAAAAACAGGCGCCAACCAATCGGCTTTTTGCCCGGTGATGTTTTCATAAAAGGCCACCATGGCAGGCAGATCGGCGGCAATTAAACGTGTGGATGCAAACTTCATTAGAACCCTCGCTTTGGCGTAACAGACAAAACAAAGAGACTAACGGAAAATCAGGTCAGAACCCGCCCTGATTAATTCATTAATTTGCAGCGCGTCGTGCTACCCAGGCCTGCACCAGGCCCGCCTGGAAAAAGGGCAAGGGTTCGTCGAAACCAGCCTCCTTAACCAGATGGGCAACCGCATTAAAAGGCAAGACGCCGACGTCTCTTGTATAAGCGGTTTTTAAGCGCTCAATCTGTTCTATGGTCGCTGGCGAACCAGTGGTGATGCGCTGCCACAACGCCAAGCTGGCCTCGAACATCGGCAACCGGGTATCAAACATTAAGTCGGAACTGGCCAGCGGCGCTTGCGGTTTCAAGCGCTGTGCAATTTGCCGGAAAAATACTTTGCGCTTTTCCGGTTCGACCAGAAACTGCGACACCAAAAAACAAGTCGCCGCATCAAACTGTTTGGCGGGAGACACGCTTTCCAGATAACCATGCTCCACGAAACAACGCTCGGCGACGCCCGCCTCGATCAGATTCTGTCGACACACCTCAACCATGCCCGCCGATGGCTCCACCAAGGTGAAATGCCAATGCGGAAAACGTTGTGCCAGAGCAATCACTTCGGTGCCGGTACCTGAACCGACAGAGAGTAAATGAGCGTTCGTCGGTAGGTCGGCAAACACCGCTTCCAGCAAAAAACGCAGGGCGTTTTCGATCGGCTCGCGACGCTGAGCCTGGCGGTCGTAGCCTGCCGCTTGCTGATCAAAAATAGCCGTCAGTTGCTCTGGCTGCATGGCGTTAACCGGCTTGCTGCAGTATGGAATGATGCATCAAGGAGCGATGCACTGCGGTGCCCGCCATGGTACCGCCAGCCATCGCCATAGTGACATTGCCGGCCGCGCGTGCGGCATCGCCGCAAGCAAAAACGCCGGGTACCGAGGTGGCTTGCATCATATCGGTTTCGATATAAGCGCCCATGGGACCTTCTGTCATCGCGCACCCCAATTGGCTGGCCAGGGTATTGGTCATTTCCATTTTCGGAGCGACAAACAAACCGGCCAATTGAACCTGACGACCGTCGGCCAGATGTACGATGGCCTGGTTATCGCCGCTGACTTCGGTGACCTTTGCGCGCTCAATGGTCACGCCCCGGGCCGACAGTTCACTCAGTTGATCGGCTGAGGGTTCAAAGACGCCGTTGAGGAAAAAAGTCGTCGGGCCCCAGTCCGGAATCATAAAGGCCTGATGGGCCGATTCTTCACTGCTCGCCAGCACGCCTAAAGCACCGCGATTCAATTCATAGCCGTGGCAATAAGGACAATGAAACACACTCTGACCCCAGCGCTCATTCAGGCCAGCGATCGGCGGCAAAACATCGCGCACGCCGGTTGCCAATATCAGATAGAGCCCTTGATAGTGTTCGCCGTTTTCGAGCGTTAATTTAAATACACCATCACGCGCAGCAACGCTGTCGGCCTGACCCTTCACCCAGGTCACGTTCGGATATTTGAGCAACTGAACGCGGGCTTCATCGGCAATCTGACCCGGCGGTTTGCCATCCTGACCGATCACGCCATGGGCGTGACTGGCAAAGCGGTTGCGACGCTGGCCACCATCGATGACCAGCACCTGGCGGTAGCCTCGTGCCAACATCATGGCGGCAGCCATGCCCGCATAACTGCCGCCGACAATGACGGCATCGTAAGTTGTAGTCATCACTGATTCTCCTGATCGGCAGCGGCGCTTCGACGGCGCATACCGTGATGAAAGTCGTTACTGAGTTGCGCCAGAGTGACGCCCTTAAAGCGTTCCAAAAGTTGCTGTTCAGCGCTGGCGAAGGCATCACCCAGGGCGGAGTTGACGGCCTGTTCGACCAGACAACCCGGCATCTCGGTGCGGTGGCCAATGGCCAGCAACACCGGCTCTCCCAGAGCGACGTAAATGTCGTAAAAGGTGGTTTTTTCCAGATCACAGATCAGGCGCCAACCGCCGCCATGGCCTTTTTCTGAACGCACCAAACCCTGGTCGCGCAAGCCACCAAGGATGCGACGGATAACCACCGGGTTGGTCTGCATCATGGTCGCCAGCGCATCCGAGGTTTGCGGAGAACCGGCTTCGGCCATGTGTAATAGGACGTGCAGAACGCCCGACAAGCGGCTGTCTCTTTTCATGTAACTTAGATTATTACATGAATTAGTCAAAGACAAGCCAAGCGAATAAAAACGCCACCCTAAATGGATAACATGCCTGGCTTCAGCGCCTCACTGTCGGTTCCGGCGCAGTGCATCCAGAAACAGGCGAAAGGCTTGTGTGGGTTGTTTGCGACTGGGGTAATAGAGGTAATAGCCGATAAAGGGCTCACACCAGTCCTGCAGCACGGATTCCAGCCGACCGGCGGCGACTTCGTCAGCCACCATATCTGCCATAAGATGTGCCAAGCCAAAGCCTTCCAGCGCTGCCGATACCATCAAATCACCATCGTTCAGCACCAGTCCCCGACCGACCCTGACACTCAATGGCCGCCCGTCTCGCTCAAATTCCCAGTCGTAGATACCGCCGGCAGCATTGCGAAAACAGATGCAGCGATGGGTCATCAACTCATCCGGCGTTTGTGGCCGCCCCTGCGCCTCCAAATAGGTCGGCGACGCCACCACCGCAGAGCGCAACTGAGGCCCCACCGGAATGGCCACCATGTCTTTTTCGACCTGTTCACCCAGGCGAATACCGGCATCAAAGCCTTCGGCCACGATGTCCTGATACGCCGAGGTAATGGAGATATCGACCTGAATATCGGGGAACTCATGCATGAGTTGTACAGCGGCAGGCCACAAAACCGTCTGTGCCGCGTGCTTGCCCGCCGTTACTCGAATCCTGCCCGCTGGTCGGTCACGGTAGTCGGCCAAGGCATCCACTTCGGTCATGATGTCGGCTAATGCCGGTGCCAGTGTAGCCAACAGCCGCTCACCGGCCTGGGTTGGCGAAACACTGCGTGTGGTGCGTGCTAACAGCTTGACACCCAGCCTGGCTTCAAGCCGCTTAATCGCCTGACTCAGCGCCGATTGCGTCACCCCGGCTTTGACAGCGGCCTGAGTAAAGCTGCGCTGCGACGCCACCAGCTGAAAATTTGCCAAGTCGGCCAAGAGCTCAGAACGCATTGAGTAGCATCTCTAATAGAGTCCAGTACCAATAAGTAGCTAATCTTATTTCATTAGCCCTATTAATCTAGCGGCACTGTGAATGAGGAAAGGAACGAATCATGAAGAAGGTTTGGCTGATCACCGGTACAGCCCGCGGGCTGGGTCTGGAAATCGCGCGGGCAGCGCTGCGCGCTGGCGATAGCGTTGTCGCAACGGCCCGCTCATCAAGCGCTCTGTCTGAGGCTTTGGGTAAGGATAATGATGCCCTGCTCACCCTGGCTCTGGACGTCTGTGACGAAGCGACGATTAACGCAAGCGTGCAACAGGCCATCGAGCATTTCGGGCGCATTGACGTCCTGGTGAACAATGCCGCCCAAGCGCAGCTGGGTTGGTTCGAAACCATTGAGCCTGCTGAGGTTCGCCGCAACTTCGACATCAATGTCATGGGCGCCATGGCGGTGACTCGCGCTGTGCTGCCAGTTATGCGCCAGCAGCGCTCCGGGCTGCTGGTGACCATTTCATCGGTTAATGGTCTGGTTGCCAATGCCGGCGGATCGGTTTATTCGGCCACCAAATTTGCGCTGGAAGGCTGGATGGAAGGCTTGGCTCAAGAAGTTGCACCCTTAGGCATAGGGTCCTTGATTGTCGAACCGGGGATGATGAAAACCGATTTTCTGGATCAAAGTTCCATGCGCCAGGGCCAGCTCGATATTGCCGACTACGCCGAAGCTGTCGCCCAGTTTAGCGCCTTTATCGACAGCGCCAATCACGCCCAGCCGGGAGATCCGGCGCAGCTTGCGGCCCGGCTTATCGAACTGATCAGCGAGGAAGACACTCCCGAGCGTTTCGTCTTTGGTGCCGACGCACTCGAATGGGCGGGTGCTAAGCTCGACCGACTGCGCCAGGAACTCAATCATTCTGCGCAACGGGCTTAGCACATCGAGCGGTTACAACGTGCCGGGTGCTCAGCTGTAAAGGCGGCACCCGGGATCGTTATTCCACCGTCACCGACTTATTCAACCGTCACCGACTTGGCCAGATTCCTCGGCTGGTCAACGTCGGTGCCCTTGATAATGGCAACGTGATAGCTGAGTAATTGCAGCGGTACGGTGTAGAGAATCGGCGCCAGTTCGTCTTCGATATGCTCCAGTTCGATCAGTCCAGTAGCGCCGGCTTTGGCCAAGCCAGCAGCGCGGTCGGCGAACACATAGAGCTGGCCGCCACGGGCGCGAACTTCTTCCATGTTCGAGCGCAGTTTTTCCAACAGTTCGTTGTTGGGTGCCACGACAATCACCGGCATATCGCCATCGATCAGCGCCAAAGGTCCGTGCTTGAGTTCACCCGCGGCATAGGCTTCGGCGTGAATGTAGCTGATCTCTTTCAGCTTCAGTGCGCCTTCCATAGCGATCGGATACTGACTGCCACGACCTAAGAACAGCGCATGATGTTTATCAGCAAAATCTTCGGCCAGATCGGCGATGGTGTCGTTCAGCGTCAGTGTCTGGTCGATCAGTTTGGGCAGCGCGCGCAATCCTTTTACTAAGCGCTCAATCTCGCTAGCGGCGACACCTTGATGGCGAGCCATACTCAGCACCAGCAACATCAAACCCACCAACTGGACAGTAAACGCCTTGGTGGAAGCGACACCAATTTCAGCGCCGGCGCGCATCATGTACGACAGATCGCTTTCACGCACCAGCGACGAACCCGGCACGTTGCACAGTGTCAGCGTGGCTTTGTAACCACGCTCTTTGGCGACGCGCAGCGCGGCCAGCGTATCGGCGGTTTCACCGGACTGGGAAATGGTAACGAACAAGGCGTTCTTCGGAACCACCGACTGGCGATAACGAAACTCCGAGGCGATCTCTACCTGGCAGGGAACGCCGGCAATCTGTTCGAACCAATAACGCGCCACCATGCCAGCGTGATAAGAGGTGCCGCAGGCAATGATCTGCACAAAATCGATGCCCGCCAACAACTCATTGGCGTTCACACCGAAGGCTTCGGTGACGACATCCTTGGCGCCCAAGCGGCCATCCAGCGTTTGTTCGATGGCGTGCGGCTGCTCAAAAATTTCCTTGAGCATAAAATGTTTGTATGAGCCTTTATCGCCAGCGTCGTGTTGAACATCGCTTTGCTGCATCTGACGTTCAACAGGCCGGTCGTTGACATCGATGATGGTGACGCTGCGCCGACTCACTTCAGCGACATCGCCTTCTTCGAGATAGATAAAATCACGCGTAACTGGCAACAGAGCAAGCTGGTCGGAGGCGACAAAATTTTCGCCAATGCCCAGGCCGATGACCAAAGGCGATCCAGAACGGGCGACAACTAAACGTTCCGGATCGCGACGATCGACTACCGCCATACCATAAGCACCGACCATCAAAATGCGCGCTTTTTTTACGGCTTCGAGCAGACTACCGGTAGCGCGCAATTCACGCTCAACCAAATGGGCGATCACCTCGGTATCGGTCTGGGACGCAAACTGATAACCCTGTTCTTTCAGTTCTTCGCGCAGCACTTCGTAGTTTTCGATAATGCCGTTGTGGACCACCGCCAGGCTGTCACCTGAGACATGCGGGTGGGCATTCACTTCGTTCGGCTCACCGTGAGTCGCCCAACGGGTGTGAGCAATGCCGGTACCGCCAGACAGAGGATTTTGTTCCAGCGCCTGCGCCAGTTCCGCCACTTTACCGACACGGCGCACACGGCTGAGAGTGTCGTCATTAATGATCGCAATACCGGCCGAATCGTAGCCGCGATATTCGAGACGACGCAGACCTTCAATCAAAATTTCCGCCACATCGCGCTGAGCGACGGCACCAACAATGCCACACATAGGAGGCTCCTTTTAGGCGTTATACCCGCTCTAAATAGCGAGTCAGAAAATTCAAGAAATACGGATTAATTTTTAGTCGGTCGCTGCCACTTACTGATGCTGACCTGCCGCGCGCGGCCAATGCTTAACTGATCGGCCGGAGCGGTTTTGGTGATCACCGAACCGGCGCCAATAAAGGCACCGTCTTCCAGAGTCACCGGCGCGACCAAGGTGGAATTAGAACCGACAAACACACCGGCACCGATATCGGTGCGGAATTTATTAGCGCCATCGTAATTGCAGGTAATAGTGCCGGCGCCGATGTTGGCGTTGGCACCAACACGGGCATCGCCGACGTAGCTGAGATGGTTAATCTTGGCGCCGGCTTCAACCTGAGCGTTCTTGGTTTCGACGAAGTTACCCACCTTGGCACCATCGCCCAGCGTTGTGCCCGGACGAATGCGCGCAAAAGGCCCGACATTGACCTTGGCACCGAGGTCAGCCTGATCAATAACAGTATTGGCCTCGACTACCGCACCATCGCCCAAACGCGCATTACGGATCACACAATTAGGGCCGATGCGCACACCGGCGCCCAGCACAACCTCGCCTTCAAAGACGGCATTAATGTCGATAAAACAATCCGCACCCACGGTGACCGAGCCGCGCACATCGACACGCGCCGGGTCGGCCAGCGAACAACCGGCAAGCATTAGCTGCTCGGCCTGACGCCGTTGAAAACGACGTTCCAGATCGGCCAGTTGCACGCGGTTATTCACACCCAAAGTCTCTTCTTCATCCGCCGGCTGAGCGGTGCGCACAGCCACCTTTTCGCTGACCGCCATGGCGATCAAATCGGTCAGGTAATATTCGCCCTGAGCGTTGTCGTTACCCAGACGCGGCAACCACTGATGCAGTACCCAGGCGGGCATGGCGAGAATGCCGGAATTCACCTCGGTGATGGTTTTCTGCTCGGCGCTGGCGTCTTTTTCTTCAACGATGGCCTGCACGTCACCCGCGGCATTGCGCACGATGCGGCCATAGCCCGATGGGTCGTCCAGGGTAACGGTTAGCAAGGCGATGGCCTGGTCATCGACCTGGCTGATCAGCTGGTTCAGGGTTTCGACGCGAGTTAAAGGAACGTCGCCGTACAACACCAGCACGGTGCCACTTTCTGGCAGATTGGGCAGCGCCTGGGCCACCGCATGACCGGTGCCGAGTTGTTCGCTTTGCAGCGCGAAGCGTACTGGCTGGTCGGCAAAATGCGCTTTGACGGCTTCGCTGCCGTGACCCACCACCAGCGTAATGTCAGACGCAAATTGACGAGCGGTATCGACAACATGCTGCACCAGCGGCCGGCCGGCCAGCGGATGCAATACTTTGGGCAGGCTCGATTTCATTCTCGATCCCTGGCCTGCCGCTAAAACAACTACATTGACGTCCATGCGTCGACTCCATGCATAAATCGGTGAATGGACTGCATTGTAGAGCCAAAGCAAGATGACACAACCCAGCTTTAGTCAGGATTTTTTTGACGAAACGAAAAGAAAGGCCGGTGTACCTGACCGGGTGCATCAGCGATAATGCCGCCACTGTTTAAGCAAGGACAAGACGATGCATATATTGGTCACCGGCGCCGCCGGCTTTATTGGCTATCACCTGAGCAAAGCGCTGCTGGCCCGCGGTGATAGCGTCGTCGGTATCGACAACCTGAACGACTACTACGAAGTCAGCCTGAAGCAAGCCCGTTTGGCACAGCTGGATGGACAAAGTGGTTTTCAGTTCGAGCGTCTGGACGTGGCAGATCGATCAGGCATGGAAGCGCTGTTTGCCAAGCATCGTTTTGACCGGGTGGTGCATCTGGCGGCTCAGGCCGGAGTGCGTTATTCAATTGAGAACCCGCACGCCTATGTGCAGGCGAATCTGGTCGGCTTTCTGAATATCCTCGAAGGCTGTCGCCACCAGCAGGTTGAACATCTGGTCTATGCATCATCAAGCTCGGTATACGGCGCCAATGAATTGCAGCCGTTCAGCGAACAGCATGCGGTGGATCATCCGGTGTCGCTCTATGCCGCCTCGAAAAAATCCAACGAGATGATGGCGCACAGTTACGCCAATTTGTATGGCCTGCCGTGCACCGGGCTGCGCTTTTTTACCGTCTATGGCCCTTGGGGTCGTCCGGATATGGCGTTGTTCAAATTCACCCGCGGCATTCTCGACGGTACACCGATCGACCTCTATAACGGCGGCGATATGGTGCGCGATTTCACCTACATCGACGACATCATCGAAGGCGTGGTGCGCACTACCGATCACATCGCCCAGCCCGACCCGGACTGGAACGGCAAAGCGCCACGACCGGACACCAGCTTCGCGCCCTACCGGCTGTACAACATTGGCAATAACACCCCGGTGAAGCTGCTCGATTTTGTCGATGCCATCGAAACAGCGGCCGGTAAAAAAGCGCAGCGTAATCTGATGCCGATGCAGGATGGCGATGTGCCTTCGACCTTTGCCGATGTGTCGGCGCTGGAAACGGCGGTCGGCTTTAAACCCTCAACACCGATTCAAACGGGTGTCGATCAGTTCGTGGCCTGGTATCGCGACTACTATCAAGTCTGAGAAAAGCTAACCTTACTTATACCCAACCAAAAGCCCGCAACGCCACCAGCCCGACGCTGGTGGTCACCAGGCTGAGCACCGTTGACGTTGCGATAATGGACGCCGCCAAATTGGCGTTACCGCCCATGGCGCGCACCATTACGTAACTGGCAGCGGCCGTCGGCGCAGCTGCCATCAGGTAAAATACGCCCAGTTCCAGCCCGCCAAAACCCAGCCAATAAGCGACCAGCACAGCAGAGACCGGAATAAATATCAGCTTAAACGCCGAGGCCCAGGCCGTTACCCGGCCGGCTTCAACAAAACCACGCCAGGACAAACTCGCACCGACGCAGATCAGCGCCAGTGGCAAGGTCATGCGGGCAAAATAATTACCGGTATCAAGCACCCAGACCGGCACCGGAATCTTGAGCAGGACGATAACCGCCGCCAGCAGGATGGCAATGATTAAGGGATTGCGCACGATATCGCGCGAAGCCGCCACCACCGGATGCAGATGGCTCGCACGCGGCGACCAGCGACTCAGCGTAATCACCGACAAGACGTTATAAAGCAGGGTATTGAACGCCAGATAAACCGAAGCCAGCAGCGCCGCTTCCTGACCAAAGGCATTGAGACAAAACGCCAACCCGATAATGCCCATGTTGCCGCGAAAGCTGCTCTGTACGAAGACGCCCCGTTCGTCGTGATGCGGCACCAAAAATAGCGTCACCACCGACAGCACTAAAAACCAGGCCAGGTTAAACAGCAATGCCAACAGAATAATGCCGTCACCCGGAATACTGGTCGGCCGGGCAGTGACGATATTCAGAAACAACAAACTGGGCAGGGCGACGTTGAAAACCAGCTTGGAGCCGCCTTGAACAAAGGCGTCATTGATCCAGTCCAAACGGCGAAAAACGACGCCGAGAACAACCACTAGGGCGATGGGGCCGGTAACCTGAAGCGAAAACAGCAGCAGTGACAGCAAGGGGGAGACGTCCACAAAAACGGACGCCCAGTATAGAGAGCCGATCCGGTCGGGGCCAGCAACGCAGCGGCCACGACCGGGGCTTTTGAGGTCTTACTTGAGGCGCTTGATGTCGGCCTCGATCTCTTCGATTTTGTTCTGAACCACCTTTTCCAGGTGGTGCAGATCGTCGAGAATTTTCTTCTTCAGATCCGTTTCTACATGCACGCGACGGGCAATGGAATCCAGCTCATCAACCAACTGGCGCAGCGCCGGAGAAATTTCAGTGGTATCGAGATAGCTGCTGGTGCCGCTGTCGATCTTGACGCGCTTTTGCTGACGCGGGTACTTAAATTTCTCGCTGCGGGCAAACAGATCGCCCTTTTCGCGCTTGTAATAGATCTTCAGAATATCGTCGTAGCCTTCGGTGCGAAGGGTATACTTTTCGATCTTGTCGGTGTCGGTGACACCGACGGAATTCAAGTGTTCAAACATCGAGCATCCTTGAGCGTATGTAAGAGTGAATGTTCGGGCGTACAATTTTTGTACTGAGCCTAGGTTACGCCAATGGTAACCGCAATCAACTAGCAAGCGGCGTGCCTGTCGCAGTTCCATAAAACCCAGCTTAAAACGGAAATTTTTTGCACCATGACGTTGCACATTCGCCTGATTGAACTCGAACGCTACCTGCCTGATGTCACTAATGATGCCGACCTGCAGCGCGCCTTCGGTCCGTTAAAACGCTATTGTCGCGAACAAGCAAACCGGGCGTTAACGCTGGCACCTTTTTCAGAAACCGATCGCGGTGAAGCCGCGCTGGTGATCATTGGCACCGATAAAGGTCAGATCGAAACGGAGGTGCGGGCACTGGAAGAATGGATGGAAGCGAATCTGCCCGGGCAGATGCTGAGATTGGAGGCCAACTGGCTGTAGCCTTCCCAAAACGGAAAACGCCACCGGAGCAAAGCACACCGGTGGCGTTGGTCAGACCGGCTTGTGTCAGTCTCAGTTACGACCGACAGCGTTCAGGTCAGCAAAGGTTTTTTCCAGTCGCTTGACCATGCTTTCTTCGCCTTTGCGCAACCAAACGCGCGGGTCGTAGAACTTCTTGTTCGGCTTGTCGTCGCCTTCAGGGTTACCGATCTGGCTTTGCAGATAGGCTTCGTTTTCCTGGTAGTAGGCGCGAATACCATCCCAGTTGGCCCATTGCGTATCGGTGTCGATGTTCATCTTGATGACGCCGTAGCTGATCGCTTCCTTGATTTCCGCTTCGGTAGAACCAGAGCCGCCGTGGAAGACAAAGTTCAGAGCGTTGTTCTCCAGGCCGAAAACCTCGGCGCAGTGCGCTTGGGAATCGCGCAAAATAGTCGGCTTCAGTTTGACGTTGCCCGGCTTATAAACACCGTGCACGTTGCCGAATGAAGCAGCGATGGTGAAGCGCGGGCTGATGGCGTTCAGCACTTTATAAGCGTAAGCCACATCTTCAGGCTTGGTGTAGAGGTTCGATTCATCGACGTCGCTGTTATCGACACCGTCTTCTTCACCACCGGTGACACCCAGTTCGATTTCCAGCGTCATACCCATTTTGCTCATACGCGTAAGGTACTGGGCGCAGGTGTCGACGTTGTCTTCCAGGCTGTCTTCCGACAAATCGATCATATGCGAAGAGAACAGCGGCTTGCCGGTTTCGGCGAAGTGTTTTTCACCGGCATCGAGCAGGCCATCAATCCAGGGCAGCAACTTACGGGCAGCGTGGTCGGTGTGCAGAATGACCGGCACGCCGTAGGATTCGGCCACTGCATGCACATGGCGGGCACCGGCCAGGGCGCCCAAAATGGCGTTGCCCTGACCCTCGAGTTTCAGACCTTTACCGGCCAAAAAGCCAGCACCACCGTTGGAGAACTGAATGATCACTGGCGAGCCGACACGCGCGGCCGCTTCCAGAGTAGCGTTGATGGTATCGGTGTTAACGCAGTTAACCGCCGGCAGCGCGAAGCCTTCGGCTTTGGCGACTTCAAAAATCTTCTGTACATCGTCGCCAACGGCGACACCGGGTTTGACGACATCGAGTACTTTGGTCATAGCTGGAACCCTCTTGCTGGGGCGGCCAAGCCGCCCATCGGTGTTATTTTAGTCTTGGGCGCGTTGCTCGAGAATTTCAACAGCGGGCAGCTTTTTACCTTCGACAAATTCCAGGAAAGCGCCACCGCCGGTGGAGATATAGGAGAAGCGGTCTTCCATATCGAACTTCTGCACCGCCGCGATCACATCGCCGCCGCCCAGAACAGAGAACGCGCCGCTGTCGGCAATGGCTTCGGCGACGGCTTTGGTGCCCTCAGCGAAGTTGTCGAATTCAAACACGCCGCACGGGCCGTTCCACAAGATGGTCTTGGCGCCTTTCAGAATTTCTGCGTACTTGGCGGCGGTTTCCGGACCCAGATCCATGATCTCTTCGTTGTCTTCAACCTGGTCGACCGGCTTGATGGTGGCCTTGGCGCTGGCGCTGAATTCGGTGCCAACGCGGACGTCGACCGGCTCAGGAATGTCGAGCTTTTCCATCAGCGCTTTGGCATCGGGAATCAGGTCTTTTTCGTGCAGTGACTGACCGACGTTATAGCCGCGCGCGGCGACGAAGGTGTTGGAGATACCGCCGCCAACAATCAGCCGATCACAGATCTTGGACAGGCTTTCCAGCACGGTCAGCTTGGTCGACACCTTGGCACCACCGACGACAGCGACCATAGGCCGTTGCGGGTTGTCCATCACCGCACCGAGCGCTTCCAGCTCAGCGGCCAACAAGGGGCCGGCACAGGCGATGGGTGCGAACTTGGCGACACCGTGGGTTGAAGCTTGAGCACGGTGAGCGGTACCGAAGGCATCCATCACATAGACGTCGCACAGCGCCGCCATTTTTTGTGACAGGCCGTCTTCGTTTTTCTTCTCGCCGACGTTAAAGCGGACGTTTTCCAGCATGACCACCGGCGCATCGCTGTCGACACCATCGACCCAGTCTTTGATCAATGGAATATCACGGCCCAGCAACTTACTCATGTATTCAGCAACCGGCGCCAGGGACGCTTTGGCATCGTATTGGCCTTCTTCCGGACGACCCAGGTGCGACATGATCATCACCTGAGCGCCTTGCTTAAGTGCAAGTTCAATAGTGGGCAAGGAGGCGCGGATGCGCTTGTCCGAGGTCACTTGGCCGTTGTCGTCCAGCGGGACGTTCAGATCCTGACGAATCAGTACGCGTTTTCCAGCAAGATCGAGGTCGGACATCTTGATCACAGACATGGCGGTTCCTTTCGGCGAAAAATGTAAGGGCAGCCATTGTAGACCTTGAGGCGGCTCGAATCACCCGCTTTGTAATTTTCCTACATTTTGGCGACCGCGCAGACAGAATCCCGGACCTTTGTTACACTGCGCACCCAGCTTGCCCACCCACTTAGAAGCTGGATTTTCGATGAATACCGCCCCTATTTTTATCGGCATCGCTGGCGCGTCCGCGTCCGGTAAAAGCCTGTTAGCCGGCACCGTCTACGACGAATTGCGCCGTGAACTGGGCGAAGACGCCCTCGCCATCATCAAAGAAGACAGCTACTACCGCGACCGCAGCGAACTGACGTTCGAAGAACGCGAAGCCATCAACTACGACCACCCCAACGCCTTCGATCATGACCTGCTGATCGAACACCTGGACCAGCTATCGGCCGGCCAGGACGTCGAAATCCCCATCTACGACTTCACCATCCACAACCGCTCAGCGGAAACCTTTCCGCTGAAACCGGTGCGCATCATCATCATCGAAGGCATTTTGATTCTGCACGACAAGGCCATCCGCAAACGCCTGGATGCCAAGGTCTATATGGAAACACCGCTGGATATCTGTCTGGTGCGCCGCCTGCAACGCGACATCGCCGAACGCGGCCGCACCGTGGAATCGGTCATTGAGCAGTACAAGCGCACGGTACGACCGATGTTTCTGGAGTTTATCGAACCGACCAAACAATTCGCCGACATCATCGTGCCGCGCGGCGGTAAAAACCGCGTCGCCATCGAAATGATTAAAGCGCGGATTCTGCAGATGCTCGGTCACTGAGACCGGCGCAAGGTCGCCATCGCCAACAGCGCCGATACCGCCATCAGTAACAAGGCCACTGCATTCAACACCGGGGTCGATCCCTCGCGCAGCCGGTTAAACAACGCAACTGTTAAAGGTGTGTCGCTGCCAGTGAGCATGACGGTGGTGTTAAAGTTCTCGAACGACATCAAAAACGCCATGGCCGCCGCGCCAAGAATGGCGGGCAATAACCAGGGCAAGGTGACGGTAAACCAGGCGACTATCGGAGTGGCGCCGAGGTTCAAGGCGGCTTCTTCCAACTGTGGATCGAACTTGCGCAAGCGCGCGGCAATGATCAGCGTCGACAGGGTGGTAATAAAGGCCACCTGACCGGCAATCACCAGCGGCAGACCCGGCCGGAACAGATCCAGCTCGATGCCCCAGCGCATGGAAACATCGTTTGCCATGCCGCTGTAAAACACCAGAATCGACACGCCCAGAATCACACCGGGAATAACCAACGGCAGCAACATCACCAGGTAGAGCAACTCCTTGCCGCGAAACTCAATCCGCTCGAACAGCACAGCATTCACACAACCGAGCGCCACCGAAATAACCGTCACCCAGAACGCCACCAGCACACTGACCCATAGCGCGCTCAGCAACCCTTGGTCGTGAAACAGGCCAGTGCGGTTGCCGCTTTCGGCGGCGTCGGCGAAATACCAATCGAGGGTAAAACCCTGCCAGGGCAGCGACGGGAAATTGGAATCGTTAAAGGCGAACACCGCCGTCACCAACAACGGCAAGGCGAGATACAGAAAGAACGCCAACAGGTACAGCAGGTACAAGCCGTTAAAGAGGCGCGAACGCGGTACCGAGCGAATCATCCCAACACCTTGCGCAAGTTCTGGCCAGTTAAGCGCAAGCCCAGCCAAACCAGTAAAGACGATAACACCAGCAACAGCACACCCAGGGCAGCGCCCTGTTCCCAATTAAAACGGGTAATAAACTGGGTAAAAATCTGCTGAGTAAACCAGGCGCTGTCTTTACCACCCATCAGCGTTGGCGTCAGGTAAGAACCCAAGGTCAGCATAAAGACGACGATGCAGCCGGAAACAACACCGGGCATCGCCCAGGGAATGACCACGTCACGCAGCACATGCCAGTGGTTGCCGCCGAGGTCATAACCGGCCTCGACCAGGTTGTCGTCGAGACCGTCGAGGGTGGTCACCAGCGGCACCACCATAAACAGCAGAGCGTTGTAGACCAGGCCCACAATCACCGCCGCATCGTTGTAGAGCAATTCCACCGGACCATCGACCCAGCCCAGCGTCTGCAACCAACTACTGAACAAACCGCTTTCGCGCAGCAGTATCATCCAGCCGTAAGTACGCACCAATTCGCTCGCCCAGAACGGAATCAGACAGGCCAGAAACAGTAAGCCACGTGCGCGGCCGCGCGCCAGTTTGGCGATGTACCAGGCGATGGGAAAACCAATCAGCAAGGTCAGCGCCGTGGTCAGCAACGACATCACACCGGTGCGAATAAAGGTGCGCCAATAATAGGATTCAGCGAAGAAGTTGCTGTATTGAGTAACGCCCCAGTTAAGGGTGTCCCAGCTTTCGCGCACCTGGAAAGAGATGCGCAACATCTGAATATGCGGCAAGACCACCAACAGCACGATCCACAGCGCGAAAGGCGTCAGCAACAGCAGCAGTGATAATTTGCCCGCCGTCCGGTTCACAGCTTCGCCTCGGCAAACACCGTCGCCCGGCTCGGTTCCCAGCCCAGCGAAACCTGAGCGCCTGGCGGCAAATCACCGACCGAACCATCCTGTGGCAAACGCGCAAAGAGCTCGTGCTCACCCAGGCGGGTTTCGATGCGGCTGTTGGCGCCATCGAACAGGGTGGTACTCAACTGGGTATCGATGCGACTGAAGGCGGCGGGTAAATCGGCGCCAATCAGCATCGATTCCGGACGGATAAAGAGTGAAGCGCGCTGCCCGACGGTTAATGACGATGAGGGGCGCCCACTGACTTCGGTGCCGTTGTCGAGTCGCAAACGGACTCGCTCGGTATCGACACTGAGCACCTCGCCATCGAGGCGATTGTTGTCCCCGACAAAACTCGCCACGAAAGGCGTGGCCGGTTCGCGATACAACACATCCGGTGCCGCGACCTGATCAAACCGACCCTTGCGCATCACCGCCACCCGATCGGACATCACCAACGCTTCGGACTGATCGTGGGTGATATAAACAAAGGTGGTGCCGAAGGCTTTCTGCAAATGCTTGAGCTCGACTTTCATCTGCTCGCGCAGTTTCAGATCGAGCGCGCCCAGCGGTTCATCGAGCAACAACAAGGTCGGTTCCAACACCAGACAGCGTGCCAAAGCGACACGCTGACGCTGGCCGCCGCTCAACTGCTGCGGCATGCGATCGCCCAGACCCGGCAGGCCGACCTGCTCCAACACCCGCTCGGTTTTGCGGCGACGCTCAGCGGCAGCGACCTTGCGGCGCTTCAGGCCATAACCGATGTTGTCGGCAACGTTCATGGTCGGGAACAAAGCCAGATGCTGAAACACCATGTTCACCGGCCGCTTGTTCGGCGGCACGGTGTTCATGCGTTGATCGCGAATAAAGATGTCGCCGGAATCGGGTCGATCAAAGCCGGCCAACAGACGCAACAAGGTGGTTTTACCGCAACCAGATGGACCGAGAATCGAGAAAAACGAACCGGCCGGAACGTCCAGCGACACCTGATCCACCGCCCGTTGTTCACCGAAGCGGCGGACCAGGTCGGTGCAATAGAGATCGGAACTCATCAGCGTTTAGTTCGCCGCCTGAATGCGATCGAGCACCTGACCTTCGATGGCTTCCAGACCCGGCGGCACTGGCGGATACCAGTTGATATTATCCAGGGCGTCCTGATCGAAGCTGGCGCGGTAGGCATCGCGCAACTCAGCCCGCACAAAAGCATCGGCACCCACAGAAGCGGTGAAGTTACCGGACTGGTTAGTGATCTGGGCGGCAATTTCCGGACGCATCACAAAATTGATCCACTGGTAAGCCGCATCGACGTTCTCGGCGCGACGCGGCAGCGCAAAGGTATCGATCCAACCCAAGGCACCGGATTCCGGAGCGACGAAATTGATTGACGGATCTTCGGCGTGCAAAGTCCAGCCACCGGCATCCCAGGCCATGGCGGCGGTGACTTCACCAGTGCGCAGCAGAGCCAGTAATTGATCGCCACCGCTCCAGTAGGTTTTAACGTTCTCTTTGCAGTCGATCAGTTCGGCTTCGACTTTTTCCAAAATGGCGCGGTACTCGCTTTCATTGTCGTAAGCCGCGAACGGATCTTCACCCATAGCAAAAGCGAAACCGATCAGCGTTGGGCGTTTCAGGCGGTAAGACACGCGACCGGCGACCGCGTCGGAACACAGATCGGTGTAGTCAGTGACGTCAGCGGCGACCGAATTGGCGACGATCAAACCGCTGGTGCCCCAGACCGCCGGCACACCATATTGATTGCCGCTCAACGAGGTGGATTGGCGTGTGGCGCTCAACATGGAGGTCTGAAACAGTCCGGTCTCGATGCGGCTCATATCCAGCGGCTGATAAATATTGAACTGACGCTGGACGCCAATAATGCGGTCCTGACTTGGCTGCGCCAGATCGAAACCGGCACCGCCGGTGGCGCGCAGCTTGGAAATCATATCTTCGTTATTCGACAGCGTGATTTGAACGTCGATGCCAGTCTCTTCTTCAAACTGGGCAACGACGGCATCCGGAGCGTAGCCACCCCAGGTAAGCAAACGCAGTTCGTCAGCCTGAGCGGACGTCATAAACCAGGTCGTAGCCAGTAAACCCAGCCCTAAGCGGTGCAGTGTATTCATAGTGCTTTCCTCAGCTTCCAGTGCAGATTAAAAGACGTTTGAATTCGACCCCGACACGCTAGGGTCAATATATGGCAAATTGATGACTAGCGGTCAAACACTGTGTTGACCGGTCAGCAGACTGCAAATCCGCTGGACCTGGTTCGGCAACGGTCTGTTAAACTCTGCCTCCTGCGCTGCCCGCTGGCAGGCCACCCGAGGACGTCCGATGACACCCTGGCAACCCATTCTCGATTTTTGGTTTGGCGATCAGGAACCACCGGAGCCGGCGTTCCGCAAACGCTGGTTCAGTGGCGGCGCCGAGGTTGATCAACAAATTGCCGAACGCTTTGGCGAGTTACATCAGCGCGCTGTCGAGGGGGAACTTGACGCCTGGCTGCTGCACCCGCACGGCCGGCTGGCGATGATCCTGCTGATCGACCAGTTCAGCCGTAATCTGTATCGTGGTCGCGCCGAAGCTTTTAGCTGGGATCATCTGGCCCAGCAATGGACGTTGGAAGCACTGGACGAAGAGCATTACCAAAGTCTGGCCGCCAGCGGCCGGATGTTCTGTTTGATGCCGCTGATGCACGCTGAGGATCTGGCGTTGCACGACCGTCTGGCAAAAACCATAGAGCAGCTATGCAAAGACTTCCCGCAACAGCTGGATTTCCTTGAAAGCCTGCGCGAATCCGCGATCGAACACCGCGATATCATCGTTCGTTTCGGTCGCTACCCGCACCGCAATGCAGTGCTGAACCGAACATCGACAGCCGAGGAGATGGGCTACCTCGCTGGTGATGCTGCCCGCTTCGGGCAATAACCTTGAAACTCCTGGAGCCACTCCAGGTCTAAGCAAACCGGACTAGCCGGTAAATGGAGACACCAAGATGAAACGGTTACGCTTAACCTTACTGTCACTGCTGCCCAGTCTGCTATTGAGCAGCTTCGCCATGGCAGACAACCTGACCCAAGCTCAAATCGAGCAGTTGGTACACGACTATCTGTTGGAACACCCGGAAGTGATCCAACAATCTTTGGATCGTTATGAGCAACAACAGGCCGCGGCGCGCCAGGCTGCCGAACAAGAACGATTGGCAGGCATGACCGAGCAACTGGAATCCGGCGCCAACGATCCCGTCATCGGCAATCCCGACGGCAGCCTGACACTGGTTGAGTTTTACGATTACAACTGCGGCTACTGCAAGCGTGCCGATCCAACCGTTCAGGCGCTGATCGAAGCCAACCCGGATTTGCGTGTGGTCTATAAAGAGTTTCCCATTCTGGCGGAAACTTCGGTGACCGCAGCCAAGGCGTCACTGGCCTTCCATCACCTCTACCCCGAGCAGTTTGAAGATTTCCATCGCAGCCTGTTAGGCCGTCGTTCACTGCCATCCGACGACGCAGTCTGGGATACCGTTGCCAGCATGGACGATGTCGATGTAGCGGCGGTACGAGAGGAAAGTCAGGCCGATTGGGTACAGCAGACACTGGCTCAAAATCGCCAGATGGCTCGCGATCTTGGCGTCAGCGGTACACCAACCTTTGTGATCGGTGGCCAGTTACTGAAAGGTGCTTATCCACAAGCCACCATCCAGGCGGCAATCGACGAAGCCAGCTGAGTTGATCAAACCCTCGGCATAAAAAAAACCCGGCATTGGCCGGGTTTTTTTATCGGTGCGAACATGGCCCGCGCAACATCAGGACACCGCGGCTGCCGAGTTATCGGGACTTACCGATGCTCGCTCACCGTGAATTCGCGCCAGGCCTTCACCAATGCAGCGCTCCGCTTCTTTCATCGCTTCACTGGCCGCCATATCGCCAACATAGATCGGCGGATGAATAATCACATCAATGGTGCCGGGCAATTTAACAAAGCGCTTATTCAGCCAGTAGTCGCCGGAATTGTGCGTGACCGGGATGATGGGCGCCTCAGCCGCCTTGGCCAGCACAGCTCCGCCACGGCGAAACGGCAGCATGGCATGGGCAGGAGCGCGAGTACCTTCGGGGAAGATCAGCACGAAGATGCCATCCTGCAACTTGGGTACACCCTGCTCCATAATTTGCGTCATCGAGGCTTTGCGGTCAGCACGGTCAATGGCAATCGGACGCAGCAATGAGAAGGTCCAGCCAAAAAACGGAATGCGCAGCAGGCTCTTTTTCACCACTTGAGTTTGCGGCCGGAACAGGCGCTGCAGGAAAAAGGTTTCCCAGGCGCTCTGATGGTTGGAGACAATCACGGCGGCGGTGCCATCCAGATGCTCCAGACCCGTGACCCGGTATTTGATGCCCAGAATCCAACGCGTACCCCAGACAGCCACCTTGGCCCAGGTGCCAATCACGAAGTGATAACGCAGCCGATAGGGTAATAGGAAGGCAAAAAAGCCGCAGAAACTGGCCCAGCAAATAGTGAAGGGGCCATAAAAACAGGCATAGAAAATAAAAGTTCGCAGATAAGCCAGCCACATAGCGCCGGTTCTCGCCCAAATTCAACACGAACATGCAGTTTAACGGCAATCTGCCAAACTGCGGTGTCGAAAAAGTGAATTGATCCTTTCCCGGGCGGAAAGAAGAGCGCCGCCATCGGCAGCGCGGGTTCATTATTACTGCTGTTATTACTGCAACAGCGAAATATCGGCCACCTGCAGGAACAACTGACGCAGGCATGACAGCACGGCCAGACGATTGGCGCGCACGGCGGCATCGTCGGCCATTACCATCACGCCGTCGAAGTAGGCGTCGACGCTGTCACGCAAACCGGCAAGACGTTGCAAGGTAGCTTGGTAATCGCTCGTCGCCAGCAACGGCGATACCTCCGCCTCGGCCGCTTGAATAGCGCTCCACAACTGGCCTTCCGGCGCTTCACTGAACAGCTTGGTATCCACCTCAGCCGCCACCTCATCGCCCGCCTTGCTGAGCAGGTTCGAGACTCGTTTATTCGCTGCCGCCAAGGCTTCGGCCTGATCCAGTACCGAGAAGTTGGCAACGGCTTTGACGCGACGATCGATATCCAGCGGACGACTCAATTCCAGCGCACGCACCGCCTGGAAGACGTCCGGACGAATACCGGCATCGCTGTACAGCGCACTAAAACGATCCAGCGCATAGCTGACCACCTGCTCCACGACAGAATCGCGCTGCGGCAAGTCGGCGTGTTGATCGGCGGCGTATGCCACCAGCTCACGCAAGTCCAAATCCAACTCACGTTCGACCAGAATACGCAGCACACCCAAGGCTGCCCGACGCAATGCAAACGGATCCTTGGTACCGGTCGGTGGCTGGCCGATGCCGAACAGTCCGGCCAGATTATCCAGTCGATCCGCCAGAGCGACGGCCATACCAGCGCGCATTTTGGGCAGTTCATCGCCAGCACCGGCGGGCAGATATTGCTCGGCAATGGCCTGGGCGACGTCCGGCTTCTCGCCGTCGTTCAAAGCGTAGTAGTAACCGGCAATGCCTTGCATGTCGTCGAATTCAAACACCATGTCGGTGACCAGATCGGCCTTGGCCAACCAGGCAGCGCGCTCGGCGCTGTCGACATCATCACCCAAGCGACGGGCGATCTCGGCAGCGATGGCTTTCAGGCGCTCAGCCTTTCCATAAAGCGTGCCCAGTTGCTGCTGGAAGGTAACGGCTTTGAGTTTTTCCACCCGATCAACCAGCGGTGTTTTGCGGTCGGTATCCCAGAAGAAGGCGGCATCGGCCAGGCGTGGACGAATCACTTTCTCGTTACCGGCAATCACCTGAGCCGGATCGCGGCTTTCCAGGTTGGCGATAAACACAAAGCTCGGCGCCAGTTCACCCTTATCGTTGACGGTTGGGAAATACTTCTGGTGTTCCTGCATGGAGGAGATCAGCGCTTCGGCCGGAACATCGAGGAAGCGTTGTTCAAAGCGACCGAGCAACGCCACCGGCCATTCGTTCAGAGCGGTCACTTCGTTGAGCAGATCGTCATCGATCACCACCTGGACGCCCGCCTCTTGGGCGACGCGCTCGGCTTCGCGCTTGATGGTATCGCGACGCTCGTCAAAGTCGGCCAATACATAGGCTTTTCTCAACGCCTCGGCGTAATCCGCCGGCTTGCTCAAAGCGATCGCCTCGGGGGCATGGAAGCGATGGCCACGGCTCTCATTACCGGATTCAACGCCGTAGACTTCAGCCGGTACCACCTCGTCACCGAGCAACATCACCAGCCACTGCACCGGACGCACGAATTCAGCGCGACTGTTACCCCAGCGCATGCGCTTGGGAATCGGCAAGGTATCGAGCGTTTGCTGCACCAGTTCAGGCAGCAGTTGCAACGCCGGCTTACCCGGTTCGACGCCGCGATACACCAGCCACTCGCCTTTATCGGTGTCCATGCGTTCCAGTTGATCGACGCTGACACCATTGGAACGGGCGAAGCCTTCGGCGGCCTTGGTTGGATTGCCGTCGGCATCGAAAGCGGCTTTCACCGCCGGGCCACGACGCTCAAAGGCTTCATCCGGCTGCGCCAGTTGCAGACCTTCTACCCACAGCGCCAGGCGACGTGGGGCGCCGTAACGATGGCTGTTGCCGTGGCTGAGACCAGCGCTTTCCAGGCGTTGCAGCAGACCTTCGGCAAAGGCGTCCTGCAGCGATTTCAATGCTTTGGGGGGCAGCTCTTCGGTGCCCAGTTCGATCAGAAAATCGGCCTGTGTCATGCGTTTTGATCCTTACTGTCGGCGTCGTCGGCACCGAGAATTTCATCACGCAGCGCCTGCGGCGCCATCGGGAAGCCCAGCGCTTTGCGGGCGTCGTAATAGGATTGCGCCACCGCCCGCGACAGCGTCCGCACGCGCAGAATGTAGCGCTGGCGTTCAGTCACCGAAATGGCGTGACGGGCGTCGAGCAGGTTGAAGGTGTGACCGGCCTTAAGAATCTGCTCGTAGGCGGGCAACGGCAGGTTGGCGTCGATCAGCTTTTGGGCTTCGCCTTCGTGGTATTCGAACTGGCGGAAGAGGTTATCAACGTCGGCGTATTCGAAGTTATAGGTCGATTGCTCGACTTCGTTCTGCAGGTAGACATCGCCGTAAGTTACTTCAGTGCCATCCGGGCCAACGGTCCAGATCAGGTCGTAGACGTTATCGACGTCCTGAATGTACATCGCCAGTCGTTCCAGACCGTAAGTCAGCTCGCCCGATACCGGATAACATTCGATGCCACCGACTTGCTGGAAGTAGGTGAACTGAGTCACCTCCATGCCATTCAACCAGATTTCCCAACCCAGACCCCAGGCGCCCAGCGTCGGGTTTTCCCAGTTGTCTTCAACAAAACGGATGTCATGCACCAATGGATCGATGCCGATGGCTTTCAGTGAACCCAGGTAGAGTTCCTGAATGTTGCTCGGGTTCGGCTTGAGGATCACCTGATACTGGTAATAGTGCTGCAGGCGGTTGGGATTTTCGCCGTAGCGGCCATCGGTCGGGCGGCGTGACGGCTGCACATAAGCTACGTTCCAGGTTTCCGGACCGAGCGCGCGCAAGAAGGTTGCCGGGTGGCTGGTGCCGGCGCCGACTTCCATATCCAGTGGTTGCAGAATGACGCAACCCTGGTCCGCCCAGTATTGCTGCAGCGTCAGGATCAAACCTTGGAAGGTCAGGCGATTATTGGCAGTCGTATCAGTCACAGCGGTCAGCCCCGGTGCTTGTTCGAATTTGGATGGTTGGTCAAAAACAGAGCGCCGCATTATACATAGGCGGGCGTGGTGGGTCACCGCAGGCCAGGGCCGCAAAAACAATTATTGATCGGCGCGAAAGGCACACAGGAAAATACGCACGCATTCGCGCGCGTGTTGATCCAACCAGTCAGCGCCGGGCAGGTTACTGGTACCGAGCAACATGGCGTTGTTGGTCGGCTCGCCCATCAACAGCCAATTAAAGTGGCTGGCGGCGGCTTTGGCATCGGCAACCTGGAGTTCACCCTGCTGACAATAATGCTCGATAGCGCGGGTCAGCCGATCGATGGAATAGGCCGGGCCCTGCTCGTGCAAAGCGCGTCCCAATTCAGGAAAACGATCCGACTCGGCAATCACCAGGCGACGCAATTCCAATAGTTCCGGCGTTATCACGATGCGCAGTTGCTCGGTCGCAAAGCTCAGCAGAAAAGCCTCGGCGTCTTGGTCGTCATAAGGGTCCTCTACACGTTGCCGATGAGCCGCCGCACCGCCACCGGTAAGACTGGCCACCAGCTCGACAAAGAGCGCCTCTTTAGAGTCGAAGTGGGCGTAGATGGTCTGTTTCGAGACGCCCGCCAGTTCCGCCAGCGTATCCATGCTGGTGCCAACATAGCCGTGCCGGAAAAATACCCTTTTGGCGGCCTGTAGAATTTTCTCACGACTGCGTCTGGCGCGAACTTGCGGTCCCGTTGTCATCCAGCATCCCCCTGCTCTTCAAGCCCAGTGTAGCCAGTTGCGATTGACCAACCAAACTAGACCGTCTAGTCTAGTTAGAACAAAAATCACCCAGGTATCTGGCCATGTCTGCCGAAACACCTTTGCGTTGCCGCTGTGGGAAAACCCAACTTACAGTGCAGGGCGAGCCGATTCTCAGCGCTGAATGTCTGTGCAACAGTTGCCGGCAGGCGGGCCTGGTTCTGCAATCTTTAGCCAACGCGCCGGTGGTGCTGAATGACTACGACGCCACCTCTTTTGTGCTCTACCGCAAAGACCGGGTGCGTTACCTCAGCGGCGTCGAAACACTGCGCGAACACCGCCTGACGCCCACCCGCAAGACCCGTCGTGTGATCGCCACCTGCTGCAACACCCCGATGTTTCTGGAGTTTTCGCAAGGTCACTGGCTCAGTCTGTACAGCCAACTGTGGCCAGAACAGCAACGACCCAGCCCGAAACTGCGCACCATGGTCAGCGATCTGCCGGACAAAGGCGCTGCGCTGCCAAAGGACATTCCTAATTATCGTTACCAGTCCGTGGGCTTCTTTTTCAAACTGCTGACTGCCTGGGCGGCCATGGGTTTTCGCACGCCGGCCATGCCCGCCATCAACGGAGCCCTGGATGAGCGCTGATAACGACAAAATAGCCATCGAAAGCATTACCTCGCCGCACCACATTCAGCGCGTTGATCGCTCCAAATACGAAGCCATGCGCGCGGCGCTGTTGGCGGTTCTGCCCGATACGCCGCCCGGATTGAGCGTCGCTGAAGCCAAGGCGGAACTGTTGCCACTACTGCCTGACGCTTTGTTCCCGGCGGGCGCCAAAGCCGGTTGGTGGTTAAAAGCTGTGCAGTTGGATTTGGAAGCCAAGGGCTTAATACAGCGGGTTGCTGGCAAGCCGCTCCGCTTACATCGAAACGGCTAACTGCGCCAGAATTGCGGTGAGAACAACACCAGCAGAGTGAAGATTTCCAGCCGGCCGAGCAGCATGGCAAAACACAACAGCCATTTGGCCAGCGCCGGTAGGTCGGCGTAGTGAGCCGCAACGTCGCCCAGACCCGGGCCGAGGTTATTGATCGAAGCGCCGACGGCCGACCAGGCGGTATCAAAATCCAGGCCGGTGCCGAGCAGCGCGAACAGCAAGGCGGCGTAGGTAATCACATAGAAACTGAAGAAACCCCAGACCGATTCCACCACTCTGTCTTCGATGCGTCGGTTGCCAATTTTGATCGGGAAGACGCCGGCCGGATGCACCAGGCGGCGGATTTCACGCAAGCCCTGTTTGATCAGCAACAAGGCGCGAATCACCTTGATGCCGCCAGCGGTCGAACCGGCGCAACCACCGATAAAAGACGCCATCAGCAACATGAACGGCAAGAACAGCGGCCAGGTGGAGAAGTCAGCGACGCCAAAGCCGGTGGTGGTGAGCACCGACACCGCTTCGAAAACGCCATAACGTAATGATTCACCGGGGCCATAGGTGCCGGCCAGCCAGAGCACCAGAACGGTCACGGCAATCAGAGCGACGGCAATAACCAGAAAAAACCGATATTCCGGATCGAAAAAATACTGCCGTAAACTGCGCATGCGCCAGGCCACAAAATGCAGCCCGAAGTTGGCGACCGACAACAACATAAAGGCGACCGCAATCAACTCAATCAAGGGGCTGTCAAAGTAACCAATGCTGGCATCGTGGGTGGAAAATCCACCGATGGCGACGGTGGCAAAGGCGTGACCGATGGCATCGAACAACGACATCCCCGCCGCCCAATAAGCCAGCGCGCAGATAATTGTCAGCGCCAGATAGACATACCACAACGCCTTGGCGGTTTCGGTAATGCGCGGTGTGAGTTTGTTGTCCTTCATCGGCCCGGGCGTTTCCGCACGATACAACTGCATGCCGCCAATACCGAGCATCGGCAGCACCGCTACCGCCAAAACGATGATGCCCAAACCGCCCATCCACTGCAGTTGCTGACGATAGAACAACAGGCTTTTAGGCTGATCATCGAGGCCGGTAATCACCGTCGCTCCGGTCGTCGTCAGGCCGGAAAAACTCTCAAAGAAGGAATCGGTGAAGGTGGTGGTCGCTGCGGGCGCCAGGGTAATGGGAATGGAACCGGCAAAGCCCAGCACGATCCAGAACAAAACGGTGATGATAAAACCATCGCGGGTACGCAGTTCGGCCTCGTGTCGGCGCACCGGTAACCAGAACACAAAACCAACGCTCAGCGTCAGCAGAAAACCCAGTACGAAGGCGTTGTGGATGCCGTCGCTGTAGATAAAGGACACCAGCACCGGCGGCAACATCGACAGACTGAACACCATCAACAACAAGCCGAGAACTTTTAGGGTCAGTCGAAAATGCATGGGGTCCGCCGATGCGTGCTGAATTAGAAGAAGGTGAGCCCAACCTGGAACAAGCGTTCGACATCACTGATGCGGCGCTTGTCGATCAAAAACAGAATGACGTGGTCGTCCGGCTGAATCACTTCGTCGCTTTGCGCAATCAGCACCTCGTCGTTACGCACGATGGCACCGATGGTACAGCCTTCGGGCAGGTCGATATCCTCAATGGCACGACCGACCACTTTCGATGAACGCGCATCGCCGTGGGCAATGGCTTCAATCGCCTCGGCCGCACCGCGCCGCAGTGAATGCACATTAACGATATCGCCACGGCGCACGTGCGTCAGCAGACTGCCGATGGTGGTCTGCGATGGCGAAATGGCCACATCAATTTCGCCGCCCTGCACCAGATCGACGTAGGCCGAGTTGTTAATCAGCGTCATCACCTTGCGCGCGCCCAGTCGCTTGGCGAGCATCGAGGCCATGATGTTGGCTTCGTCGTCGTTGGTCAGCGCCAGGAAGATATCGGTGTCTTCGATGTTTTCGTCGAGCAGCAATTCCTGGTCGGAGGCATCGCCGCGCAACACCACGGTCTGGTTCAGATGTTCACTGAGCAGGCGGCAGCGCTCTTCGTTGTGTTCGAGAATTTTCACCGAGTAACGACCTTCAAGCACCGTCGCCAAACGAAAACCGATGTTGCCGCCACCGGCGATGATGATGCGTTTGTAGTTGCGTTCTTTACGGCGCAGCTCGCTCATCACCGCACGAATGTCCGATTTGCCAGCAATGAAAAAGACTTCGTCTTCGGCTTCAATCACCGTCGAGCCTTCGGGAATGATCGGCCGGTCTTTGCGGAAAATTGCCGCGACGCGCGTCTGCACCGAGGGCATATGTTGCTTCAGAAAACGCAGTTCCTGGCCGACCAGCGGTCCGCCGTGATAGGCCTTGACCGCAACTAATTGCAGCTTGCCATCGGCGAAATCGAGCACCTGCAGCGCGCCCGGTGTTTCGATCAGGCGCTGAATATAGTTGGTCACCAGCTGTTCGGGGCTGATCAAGACGTCGACCGGAATGGCCTCGGGCGCAAACAGTTTTTCACTGTGCTTGGTGTATTGCGGACTGCGGATGCGGGCAATCTTGGTGGGCGTGCGGAACAGGGTGTAGGCGACCTGACAGGCGACCATATTGGTTTCGTCACTGGGGGTGACAGCGATCAGCAGGTCAGCGTCTTCGGCACCGGCCTGACGCAGAATATTCGGCAACGAGGCCAGGCCCTGGACGGTGCGGATATCGAGTCGGTCCTGCAATTCACGCAGCCGGCCACCGTCGAGATCCACTATGGTGATGTCGTTGTCTTCGCTGGCCAGATTCTCGGCCAGAGTGGCGCCGACCTGGCCGGCGCCGAGTAAAATGATTTTCACGTGTGTTCCTTACGTCGCCGTCGATTCGGCCTTTTCCAGCAACGCGAAATAGAAGCCATCGTGCCCACCGGGCTGTGGCAGCCACTGTACCCCGAACTCCGCTGGCGCGTCACCCGCCAGCGTTAACGACACCAGCTGTGCATCGGACTGACGTTGCAAAAACGCCGCTATCCGCTCGCTGTTTTCACGCGGCAGGATGGAACAGGTCGCGTACAGCATACGACCGCCGGGTTTGAGCGTGCACCACAGCTGCGCCAGCAAACGATCCTGCACTTGCATCAGGAACTCAATGTCTTTGGGGCGACGCAACAACTTGATATCAGGATGACGGCGAATCACTCCGGTGCCGCTGCAAGGTGCGTCGAGCAGAATGCGATCGAACGGCTCGCCATCCCACCAGGCGTTGATATCAGCGGCGTCGGCGGCCTGTAATTTGGCGCTCAAGCCCAGGCGGTCGAGGTTTTCGGTGACGCGCTGCAAGCGGCTGTCATCAATATCCAAGGCCGTCAGATCGATCTTGGCGGATTCCAGCAGATGACCGGTTTTGCCACCGGGCGCGGCGCAGGCATCGAGCACTCGTTCGCCGTCCTGCGGTGCCAATAACAAGGCACATTGCTGAGCGGCTTCGTCCTGAACGCTGACCTCGCCGTCGCTAAAACCCGGAATGGCCAAGACCGGAACCGGCTGCGCCAAAGTGACAGCGCTGGCGGTTTGCTCGCAGGCGCTGACTTCTAAACCTTCGTTATCGGCTTGCGCTAACCAGGCATCGCGTTCGAGGCGCGAACGGTTAACGCGCAAGGTCATTGGCCCCTGAACGTTGCCAGCGTCGAGTACTTGCTGCCACTGGTCGGGATAGGCCTGACGCAACTGCCGAGTCAGCCAGCCGGGATAGCCAGCGGCGTTTTGCAAACCGGCCACCAGTTCGTCGCCCTCACGCTGGAAGCGACGCAAAGCAGCATTGAGTAGCTTGGCGGCCCAGGGTTTTTTCAGCGGTTTGGTGCCATCGACGGTTTCATAAAGCGCCGCGTGTTCGGGCAGGTCGAGTTGCCACAGCTGGTAGACACCGACCACCAGCAACATATGAATCACCCGCTCTTTGCGCTGGATCGGCTTATCGAGCAGTTTGCGCGTCAGCTCATCAAGGCTCAGATAATGACGCGCGCAGCCGTAGACCAGTTGCTGATAAAAGCCACGCTCTTCTTCGGGCAATTGTTCGCGCCGCGAGGGTAATAAGTCGTTCAGTGAGCGGCCTTGATCGACCAGTTGCAGCAAGGTCTGTGCTGCCAAAACCCGACTGTTGGTCATGCGTTGGCCTCGCCCAGTTTGGGTTGCGCTTCAAAATCGGCGCGGCGTGCGCGCAGCACATCGGCAACGGTCATGGCTTTTTTACCGGGCAATTGAATGCGCTCCAGTCGTAATACGCCGTCGCCACAGGCGACATCCAGACCCGCATCGCTGATGGCGAGGATTTGACCGGGTTCAGACTGAGAGGTGTCGTCCAGCAGGCAGGCCTGCTGAACTTTGAGGGTGTCGCCGTTCCAGCGAGTGTAGCTGCCCGGCCAGGGTGTCAGGCCGCGAATCTGACGATCCAGTTCCGCCGCCGAACGATGCCAGTCGAGCTCGCCTTCGGCCTTGCTCAGCTTGGTGGCGTAGGTTGCCAGCGCATCATCCTGCTGTTCACCGCTCAATGTGCCGGCTTCCAGACCATCCAAGGCTTCGATCAGCGCCGGGCGACCCAGTTCAATCAGCCGGTCGTGCAACACCGCACTGGTGTCGGTCGGCTCGATCGCGCAGTCGGCTTTAAGCAGCATGGCGCCAGTATCGAGACCGATATCCATCTGCATAATGGTCACGCCGGTGCGTGCATCGCCCGCCAGCAAGGCGCGATGGATAGGCGCGGCACCGCGCCAGCGCGGTAACAAAGAGGCATGAACATTGATACAACCCAGACGAGGCGTATCCAATACCGCCTGTGGCAGCAACAAGCCATAAGCGACCACCACCAGAATATCGGCGCCAATGGCGGCGAGTTCGGCTTGGGCGTCAGCTGATTTCAATGAGGTGGGCTGGTAGACGGGAATCTCGGCATCGACCGCCACCGTCTTGACCGGCGATGGCGTCAATTTACGGCCTCGTCCAGCCGGACGATCCGGCTGGGTATAGACCGCAACAACCCGATGATTGGAACCCAGCAGGGCTTTGAGGTGCTCGGCCGCGAACTCCGGCGTGCCGGCAAAGACAATGTTTAGGCTCATCAATCAGGAGGCCGTCAGCTTATGCTGCTTCTCCAGCTTCTTGCGAATACGGGTGCGCTTGAGGTTGGACAGATAGTCGACGAACAACTTGCCGTCCAGATGATCGATCTCGTGCTGAATGCAGATGGCAAACAGATCTTCGGCTTCAAACTCGATGGCTTCGCCCATCTCATTCAGCGCGCGGCAACGGATCTTGTCGGAGCGGGTAACGCGTTCGTAGTAACCCGGTACCGACAGACAGCCTTCCTGGGTTTCCACCGGCTCACCCAGCTTGTCGTATTCGGGGTTGATCAGGATGTGCGGATCGGACTGATCTTCAGAGACGTCGACCACAATAATGCGCTCATGCACATTCACCTGGCTCGCGGCCAGGCCGATGCCCGGGGCGTCGTACATGGTTTCGAGCATGTCCGCCGCCAGCGTGCGATGCCGCTCTTCCACCTCGGCCACCGGCTTGGCTTTGGTGCGCAGCCGCGGATCGGGGTATTCGAGAATTTCTAATAAGGCCATGTGTTAATCGCTTCCTGACAACCGGATAAGAATGAATATTGTACAGTATGTAGACAGATTTCGTGGTTTCAAATAGTAGAGCTACCTATTTCTGATAGTTCCACTCTATGGTCGGTTCTGCCTAATACGGCCGCTGTGATCTGTCACTCAGTTCCCGTCAAAGTCACTGCCAACAGCTTGGTGAATGTTCTTTCACTGTTAGACTCCCTGAGTGTTGGCCATGACGGCCACCAGCAAACGCGCGGCGCGGATTGTAACGGGAAAGCGGGCTCGGGGAAATTCAACCGGCCCGCTTTAATGTCTGCCTCTTGTTACAGCGCTTTATCTTCCGGCATGGACCCGCCGGATTCTCAACAAGGAGTTCAGGGAATGAACGATGATCGTCTGCTGTGGTTGCGCTGGGTACTGACACCCGGCCTGGGGCTACGCCGCAGCCACCAACTGCTGAATCACCTCACCCATCCGCAAGAATTATTCGATCAGCCCGAGCGCTGGTCGCTGCCCACTGAGCTGACCGCGAAGCTGCAGGAGATGAAACGCCTGGGCGAGCAGCACCCGGTGCACCGCCAGGTGCTGCAACAACTGCGCTGGGCGGAGCAGGAACAGCATCAATTGATCAGTTTGCAGGACCCGCTGTACCCGCCCTTGCTGCTGGAAATTCCCGACCCGCCGCTGATGCTCTGGGTGCAAGGCGATGCGACCTTATTACAGCAGCAACAGGTCGGCATTGTCGGCAGTCGCAATGCCACTTTGGCGGCACGGCGGCATGCGCAGCAGTTGGGGCGGGAGCTGAGCCTGGGTGGCTTGGTGATCACCTCCGGCGGCGCGGCCGGCATTGATGGCTGTGCCCATCAAGGCGCGCTGGACGGGACCGGGCAGACCATCGCGGTGCTGGGTTGCGGCGTCGATGTGGTTTACCCGAAGAACCACCGGTCGCTGTTTGAGCAAATTGCCGCCAAGGGCGCTTTAGTCTCCGAGCACCCACTGGGAACCCAGCCCAAACCAGGGCATTTTCCACGGCGCAACCGCATTATCAGCGGACTTGGTGATGCCCTGGTGGTAGTCGAGGCCGCGCAGCGCAGCGGTTCTTTGATCACCGCCGAGCACGCCATGGAACAAGGCCGCGAGGTTTATGCCTTGCCCGGCGATATCAGCAACCCCAATGCCGCCGGTTGCCATCAGTTGATTCGGGATGGCGCCGGTTTGCTGTCCAGTGCTGAGGATTTGCTGTCGGTGTTGGCGCCCGGTAACTACCTATCAAAGCCGCCGCCAGTGAACATGCCGCCCGATCCCGAGCTACCTGAGTTGCAAAAAAATCTGCTGGTTTTGTTATCGAGCGAACCTCAGGCACTGGAAACCCTGAGCCAACAACTGCATTGCAGCGCCCAATCTTTATTGGAACCCTTACTGGAGTTGGAATTGGCGGGCTGGATTCAACAGCAGCCTGGCGGTTATTGTCGCTTGTAATGAGCGCGGCAGCGGTGGTCGGCAGCAATTGTCACTGCGTGCACATCTGAGTACCCTTGCGGCCTCGACCAGCCTGAGACTCATACCGTGCCCGATCACCACGCCTTTCATCTGCGCCAGGCCTGCCATGCCGTCCGCGCCGGCGGTGTTATCGCCTACCCAACCGAAGGCGTTTGGGGACTGGGCTGTGATCCGGACAACGCTCAGGCGGTATACCGCATTCTGGCCATCAAAGACCGGCCGATGGATAAAGGTCTCATTCTGATCGGTGCCGACTGGCAACAATTGCGCCCATGGCTCGCACCACTGAGTGCCGACCAGGAACAGCAAATTCAAGCCAGTTGGCCTGGCCCGGTTACCTGGGTGGTACCGCATAACGGTCATTTGCCAGTATGGCTGACCGGCGGTCGCGATACGCTGGCAGTGAGGGTTTCCGGTCATCCATTGGCGCGGCGCTTGTGCGAGCGACTGGGCAAACCTCTGGTTTCGACCAGCGCTAACCGATCCGGCCAAGCGGCCATTACCGAACAACGACAAGTGCGTTGGCAACTGGGCGCTGAGCTGGATGCCATCCTCCCCGGTCGCGTGCAGACGCCCGGCCAAAGCAGCCGCATCCTCGATCTGAACAGCGGTTCTACGCTCAGACCTTAATTGCATTCACGAGGCCTTCCCGCCATGTCCCAAGCCTTCGACATCGAACCCGTCCGCAACTATTTACTCGATCTGCAGGATCGCATTTGTCAGGCCTTGGCAGCCGAGGATGGCAGCGCCGCCTTTGCTGAGGAAAACTGGCAGCGGCCGGCCGGTGGCGGCGGTCGTTCAAGAGTGTTGCAGGATGGCCCGGTGCTGGAAAAAGCCGGCGTCGGTTTCAGCCACGTGATGGGCGATCAGATGCCACCCAGTGCCACGGCCAACCGCCCGGAACTGGCTGGTTGCCATTGGCAGGCGATGGGCGTTTCGCTGGTTATCCATCCGCGCAATCCGTTCGCGCCCACCTCACACGCCAATGTGCGCTTTTTCGTGGCTGAGAAAGAAGGCATGGAACCGGTCTGGTGGTTTGGCGGCGGTTATGACCTCACGCCCTACTACGGTTTCGTCGATGATTGCCGCCACTGGCATGGCGTCGCCCAGGCGGCCTGTGCGCCCTTTGGCGATGACGTCTATGGGCGCTACAAAAGCTGGTGCGATGACTATTTCTACATTCCACATCGCCAGGAAGCGCGCGGCATCGGCGGACTGTTTTTCGATGATTTGAACGAAGGCAGTTTCGATCAGTGCTTTGGGTTGATGCGTGCGGTCGGCGATTCCTATCTGGATGCCTACTTACCCATACTGGCGCGGCGCAAAGACACGCCTTACAACGACCAACAACGCGACTGGCAGGAAATCCGTCGTGGCCGTTACGCCGAATTCAATCTGGTGATCGATCGCGGCACTCACTTTGGCCTGCAATCCAATGGCCGCACCGAATCGATTTTGATGTCACTACCGCCCCGAGTGCAGTGGCGCTACGGCCACGAACCCGAAGCCGGCAGCGAGGAAGCACGCCTGCTCAGCGACTTCCTGCCGCCGCGCGACTGGCTGAACGCCTATTAATAGTGGAGCACTAAGGCGACAGCAGGTGTTCCAGATCGGAGCTATCGACCAGCGGATCATCCAGATCCACCACAATGCGCGAGTGGGCTAACACCCAGGCCCGGCCGCTGATGTTGGAATGCAGCGCAGCATAAGAACCAACTTTGTCTGCGCCCATGACCGTGCCAATAAAGCGATTACCGCGCGGGGAAATGGTCTCCAATGACTGGCCTTCGGCAATCTCGCCGCGACTGGCCATCAATGCCAGACGCGCCGAGGTTCCGGTACCCGTCGGGCTGCGACAAATCACTCCCGGATGCACATAGGTCGCCGACGGCGATTCCCAGCGACCTTCACCCAAGGGCCGCACTGGCCCCATAAAATGCGCAAAAGGCAGCGGCCCGACATCGCCCAGATCCGGATGTTCCTGCAGCAAACCTGGCCGGGCAGCGCGCACAAAAGCATCGCCAAAGGCGGTCAGCGCAATCTCTTCTTCGCCACTGAGGTTAAAGCCGTATCGGGTCGCATTGATGAGCGCAAAGTAGGCGCCGCTCCACACCAGATCGAAATCG
Organism: Saccharospirillum sp. HFRX-2; assembly: GCF_043196805.1. Lineage (NCBI taxonomy): Bacteria > Pseudomonadati > Pseudomonadota > Gammaproteobacteria > Oceanospirillales > Saccharospirillaceae > Saccharospirillum > Saccharospirillum sp. HFRX-2. The sequence continues at coordinate 355,837 of NZ_JBEBMU010000001.1, read as the reverse complement.
ATGGTGCCGTAATGCGGCACCTCTACGCTCAACCCCTGTTGCGCCACATAAGCTGGCTCGCCCTGAGTGGTCACCGATTCCACCCGGCCGTTCACCACCCGCGCCTGGACCCGCGCCAAGCCGGCTGGCGATTCCAGCACCACCGTCTGGTCGCCTTCACGCATCTCGATGGCGCCGCTTTGCAACAAGGCAGTGGCGGTACACAGGGTGTTGGAGCCGGAATACATCGGATAACCCATGGCTTCCATAATGATGTAACCGGCCTGAGCCTCAGGATGGCTCGGCTCGACAATAAGATCGACCGACATGGCCGGATCGCCATAGGGTTCGGACAGTAATAAGCGGCGCAAGCCATCGCCTTCACGTTGCAGATAGCGCGCTTTTTCCAGTACCGAAGCACCCGGCAAAGGGTCAACGCCGGAGAACACGATGCGACTGACATCGCCACCGGCCTGGGTATCAATCAGCTCCAGCGTGCGTTCACGACTTTCCATATTTCGCTCCCTCGGTGTCCCAATGCTGGTCCGGCACCACCACCAGCTTGCCGATGTAGGTTTTGCTGATAAAGGTGCGCTGCGCCTCGTGGAAATCCGACAGTTTAAAAGTGCGATCGAGCAGCGGTTTGATCTGACCGTTTTCGATATAGCGCACCAGCCGCCGGAAATCCGTGCGCGTGCCCTGGGACGAACCGTGCAACTGCAATTGCTTGAGATACATAGTGCGCAGATCGAGTTCAACCACTGGCCCGCCGATGGCACCGGCGGTGGTGTAACGACCCTCCGGCCGAAGAATGCGCAGCAGGTCGTTAAACATCGGACCGGCGACCAGATCGGCGACCACATCGATGGGCGCACCGACCACCGATTCGACCTCGGCAACCAGATCCGCTGTATCGCGCAGAATCACCGCTTCGGCGCCAATCTCTTTTAATGCTGCCTCTTTGCCAGCACTGGAAACGGCATAGGGAATGGCACCGCGCACCCGCGCCAATTGGATGATGGCAGATCCGACGCCGCCAGAAGCACCGGTGACCAGCACCCGTTCACCCTGGCTCAACTGCGCCCGCTCCAGCATCTGCTCAGCGGTCAGATAAGCGCAGCAAAAGGTGGCGAGTTCAGCGTCGCTCAAGGGCGCGTTGATTTCATAAGCGTTGGCCGAGGGCACGCTTTGATACTCGGCATAACCGCCGTCACGACCGTGGCCGATGTAGTCGATATCGGCCAGGCTGTCATCGCCTTCGGGTCGGTTATAGATGCTGAAATCGACCATCACCCGCTGCCCGATGCGCTCCTCCGGCACGCCTTCACCGACAGCGACAATGCGACCCACACTGTCAGTTCCCTGAATGCGCGGGAAGCTGAGCGTCGATCGTCCGCGCCGCCAGGTCGATACCGAATTGGGATCGGTCTCGCTGCCATAAGCGCCTTCGCGCACCCAGACATCGGTGTTATTCATGCCGCAGGCCGTCACTTCGATCAGCACTTCACCGGCCGCCGGTTGCGGCGTAGCGACATCATCGCGATAGTGCAATTGATCCAGGCCGCCATGGCCCACCAACTGCACCGCTTTCATTTGCGTTGGTATCTGCGTCATGGATTGGCATCCTCGTTAGCGTCTTACACCAAAAGAGGCGCGGCTGACTGCATCAGCTGCGCCTCCACCTGAAAACCCTATATAAAAATCGCCATAGAACGGAACGGCGGCGACCTTATCGCTCGCTAGATAACAATCACTAAACAACCAAAGTCGGACAGTGCGCCAGACTGGCCACGCGGTGCGACACACTGCCGAGCAGCATGCCGTCTTTATCACTATGGGTACCGTGGGTTCCCAGTACGATCAGATCAACCGCCTTATCGCGCGCAAAATTAACGATGGTCTTGGACGGCCGCCCGCCTTTCACAAAACCACGCACCTGAGTCGCACCGCGCTCCTTGGCGTGATGCTTGGCTTGCTCGACCACTTCACGGGCGTATTCGTTCAACGCCTGATCGGGGATCTGAATTTCCTGCGGCCGCACCATCGACAGTGACGCCTCAAACAAACTGTGATGTTTGAAGACGCACAACAACAAAATTTCGGCCTCGGTCAGGCTCTGCATTTCAATGGCGGTGTCGAGCGCATTCAGGGCCGCTCGGGAACCATCCACGGCGACCAATATTTTTTTAAACATGGCGACTTCCTTTGCCTGAGAACCAAGGATCAATCAGCGAAGGCGACGTCTCTGAGAAACAGCGCAATCTCTGGAAAGACAATCAACAAACCTGCGGCCGCAACGAGCATAAAAATAAAGGGTGGCGTGCCGCGGATGACCTCCCAGTAAGGCCGTTTAAAAATGGCAATGGCAGTAAAAATATCGCAACCAAAGGGCGGCGTTGCCGAGCCAATGGCAACCTGCAGCGTGATCAAAATACCGACGTGCACCGGGTCCAATCCGGTGGCTGCAATGGACGGCGCGAAGATGGGTGTCAGCACCAGAATAACGACGATCGGATCGACGAACATACAGGCGATAAAGAAGGCGACACAGATAGAAATCAGCACGCCAGTCGGGCCCATTTCGCTGATGCCAACCGCTTCCATAATGGTCTGCGGAATCTGCGCAAAGGAGATGATCCAGGAAAACCCATTACCAACACCGACCAGAATAAAAACCACAGCGGTGATCAAACCGGTCGACTTGGCGATGCGATAAATATCCGGCATTTTCAGCGATCGGAAGACCCCGAACTCCAGGAAAAACGCATAGAGCACACAGACCGCAGCCGCCTCGGTCGGGCTGAATATTCCGCCGTAAATCCCGCCAACGATAATGACCGGAAAGAACAACGGCCAGATGGCTTTTACCACTGCATCGCCGCGTTCGGACCAGCTCGCTTTCGGTTCAGTCGGCACCTTGTTGACGTAGGCGTAGACCAGACAATAGAGCGAGAACATCAGCAGAATCAGCAGCCCCGGACCAATGCCGGCGATAAAAAGCTCGGCAATGGAAGTCTCAGAGATCACACCGTAAATGATCATGCCGATACTGGGTGGAATCAGAAAAGCGATGTCACTGGAATTGATGATCAGGGCCAGCGTAAAGGGGTCGGAGTAACCCGCTTTCAGCATCTTCGGTCGCAGTGGCGAACCCACGGCCACAACTGTCGCCTGAGTGGAACCTGACACCGCACCAAAGAGCGTGCAGGACGCTGCCGTACTGACGGCAAGACCCCCTTTAATATGACCGATAAAGGCCATCACCATATTGATCAGTCGATCGGCCGACTGGCCTCGCGTCATGATGTCAGCAGCGAGAATAAACATCGGCACCGCGATCAGAGATGCCGGGCGAATGCCGCCCATCATTTGCTGAATAAAGGTATCCATCTGGCCGAAGCCATCGAACATCATAAAGAAGCCGACCAGCGCCGCAGTCGTCAAGGGAATCATCATCGGAAAGCCGAGCAACAGCAGCACGACCATTATCAACATCAGGGTGGTTGCCATGGTGTCATCCTTCTCGCAGTGGTCGTTGGCTCAGACTTCGGATTCGGTATCGGCGTAGCCGTCCAGCACGCCGGTGGACAAATAGACGTCCTTGGCGCGCATATTGGTAATGGCGGTGAGGAAATATTGAATGCCGGTGACGGCCAGTCCGATCGGCACCCAGACATAAATAATCCAGATGGGGAATTGCAACGCCGGTAACACCCGGCCGCGCTCGAAGGTATCGAGAATGTAGATCATGGCGAAATAGCACAGGAAAAACATAACAGCGGCGGTAAAGAGGGAGATAATGATCATCACAACTTTGCGGCCTTTATGTGGCAGCAAATCGTAGATGGCTGACATGCGGATATGACGACCGTGACGCGCCGCATAACCGATGCCGGCAAAGGTAATCATAATGATCAGGATGCGATTAATTTCGCCAGTAAAAAACAGCCCTTCGGAAAATACAAAACGGGCAATCACATTCACGCAGGTATTAACCGCCATCAGGATGACACCCAGCGCCAGGATCACCGCTTCAATCTTACTGATGGCAAGATCAATCTTACCCAGCAAACCCGGCAGGGCAGACTGGTAGGACTCAGGGGCGTTTTCTGTCATCGCTAATGCTCCAATCAATGGCACCACACTGATCCGGCTGTTCAGCACCTCAATGTGCAATGCCTGCTTATGATCACCCCGAAAGGAGGCAACCGGCACGCCGATGCGTGCCGGTTAAACCGAGTTACATCTGAGCTTCTTCAAGATCTTCCTGGAATTGCTCCAGCAGATCGCGACCGCTGGCACCGGTCATCTCAATAAAGGCTTCTTCAACCTGAGGCGCACGTTCTTTGAAGGCCTCGATCTGAGCATCACTCAAACGAACTACGTTCACTTCGTCGCTGTCCGCCTGGATGTTTTCCAACGATTGTTCAGCCAGGCCATCGATGTGTTCGATGATCTGATTGAAGGCGTAGTTGGAGGCATCCTGAACCAGTTGTTTGTCTGCGTCGGACAGATCATCGTAGAAGTCCTGATTGGCCATCATGGCGGTGGTGAACCAGCCGTGTTTGGTGAAAATCAGGTTCGGAGACACTTCATAGAGGCCGCCGGATTCAATCCAGAAAATGGGGTTTTCCTGACCCTGAATCATATTGGTCTGTAAGGCACCGTAGACTTCACCCCAAGGCAAAGGCGTCGGGGTAGCACCAAAGGCTTCATAGGTTTCCGACAACAGCGGGTTGGTCATGGTGCGGATTTTCTTGCCGTCGAATTCAGCTGGACTGGTGACCGGCTCGTCGACGGTGACCACCATTTCGCCTTCCGGATACATCTTCAGCAGTTCCAGACCTTGTTCGGCATAGAGCTCGGGGAAGTCTTCGTTAATGGCTTCGCTGTCGCGGAAGAACTGCACCACGGTGTCGAAGTCGGTCGGCAACAGATAGGGAATAAAGAAAATCTGCGCTTCGGGAATCAGCGCGCCGGTAAAGCCGGGCGACTGGTTAACGAATTGCAGAATGCCGTTTTGCGTCTGCTCCATGATGTCGTCGGATTCACCCAACTCACCGAAGCGATAAATCTGAATGGTGTGGTCAGAATTGTCTTCGATGTACTCCTTGAAATCGTACGCAAAGACATCCTGAACATCGCCTTCGTTTTCTTCATGGGCATAGCGCCAAGTATCAGCCATCGCCAGGCTGGCGGTCGTCATTGTCGCCAGGGCAACGCCTGTCAGCTTGATCAGAGCAGGGGTGTTTTTCATCTCGTTAACCTCCGTGGGCTGTCGACCTTGAAAGCAAGGCACGACCGTTGATGTTGGTCACCGATTTGAGTAACGCCGACACATGCTTGAACCAGCACAGCGCCTCAAAATCCTTTAGAGCTGTATGAGAATGGCAAAAGGATTTGGTAAAGGCAAGATGAAGATGACGGCTTGATGACTGCTCCGAACAGCCATAGAAACAGCCCAAACAAGAGGCCCGCTAACTGTCAGCAGCGTTACAAAAGTTAGCATTTAATCCAGTTATAACCACTAAATACGGCTGTATAGCGACAATTTAGTAAGGTCCCTAAAGGTCTTCCAGTGCGCCTGCCCAGATTGAGGCGACCGGAGCAAAAGACGGCTCATTGATATTTTTGTGCTCAAATCAATAAGTTATAACACTAATCATTTTTTGTGAACGAAGATTCTAACTCAGCGACACTCAGGGGTTTTGATTTCACCCCTAAACGTTGATTCCGCCCCTAAAAAATGAAATCCAAGCAAGCTGAGGCTATATGGCGCAACCAAAATACCGAAAACAACCAAATGGCAGGTGCGTTTCCGGTGTGAATGTGCAAGATAGACATTGAGTGACAAACACAGGCAGCAGTATGGCCAAGGCACGCCTCTTCCAACGCAACAATCAGCGCATCAACCCGGATTCAGATACGTTGCTTCCCGGCGATCACCTATGGGTACGTCGCTCCGGTTACAGCCATCACGGCCTCTATGTCGGTGAGGGGCTGGTTGTGCACTACGCTGGCTGGGTCGATGGATTTCAGGCCGGACCCTTGGCGGAAACCAGTCTGGCCGAGTTCTGCGACGGTCGCACCCTGCACCGCCGCGACCATGGCAACCGCTATTTCACGCGCGAACAGGCAATAGCCCGGGCCCGTAGCCGCCTGGGCGAAAACCGCTACAACGTCCACGCCAATAACTGCGAACACTTCTGTTACTGGGCCATCAACGGCGACCATCACAGCCGGCAGATGGATTGGGTCGACCTGGGATTGGGGCTGTTGCACCCGGGTCTTGAGGCGACACGCAAAACCCTGGGTCGCGATTTCCAACCCGATGCTCGGCAACGCTTGTCGCCCATTCTCGGTCAGCTGGCGTTGGATTGGGGCGTTAAATCGGCCGCTCGCTGGGCAATCGGGCCTTATGGTCTGGCCGTCTATGCGAGCTACCGGGTCGGTCGTGGCTGGTGGGGGCGCCAGCGTCAAAAGCGCGCTCTGGTTCGACGCAAAATCGACCTCAAAAGTCCGCTGACAGAGCACGACCCCAGCGTCTAAATTGCGTATCATCTATGCCTTGCTGGCACCGCCTCCAACTGCCCTGACCCTAGCAACCAGGACCCATTCATGTCTGTTGATCGCACCACCGCTTTGAATTTCGTTAACGTCCTGCACGAGGCGCTGCCCTATCTGCAGCGCTTCCAGGGAGCGACGGTGGTGATCAAATACGGCGGCAACGCCATGGTCGACGAGACCTTAAAAGCCAGCTTTGCGCGTGACATAGTGCTGCTGAAAACCGTCGGTATTAACCCGGTGGTGGTGCATGGCGGCGGTCCGCAAATCGGTGACCTGCTGCAGCGACTGAATATAGAAAGCCGCTTTGAGTCGGGCATGAGGGTCACCACCAGCGAAACCATGGATGTGGTCGAAATGGTGCTTGGCGGTCTGGTCAATAAAGAGATCGTTAACCTGATCAACCAGGCGGGCGGCCAGGCGTTCGGCATCACCGGCAAAGACGGCCATACCATTCAGGCGCGGCAGTTAAAAGTCACTCGCCGCACGCCCGATCTGCAAAAATCCGAGATCATCGACATCGGTCATGTCGGTGAAGTGGAAAAAGTCGATACTCGCCTGATCCAGCTGATGACCGATGGCGGTTACATCCCGGTCGTTGCCCCCATTGGCGTCGGTAGCGATGGTGCTTCTTACAACATCAATGCCGACCTGGTCGCGGGCAAACTGGCCGAAGTGCTGGGTGCAGAAAAGCTCATTCTATTGACCAACATCGCCGGTCTTCAGGACAAAGAAGGCAAGGTTCTGACCGGGCTGGATACCGCTCAAGTCGATGCCCTGATCGCCGATGGCACCATTCACGGCGGTATGTTGCCCAAAATCCGTTGCGCGCTCGACGCCATTGCTGCCGGCGTCACCAGTGCGCATATCATCGATGGCCGTGTCGCCCATGCCACCTTGCTGGAAATTTTCTCGCATCGCGGCGTGGGTACTTTGATCAGCAACCAGACGGACGCCCAATGACCGCTACCTTGCCTACCGAATCACTGTCGCGCCGCGACCAGATCCTGCAAGCCCTGGCCCACATGTTGGAAACCAGTCCCGGCCAGCCGATCACCACAGCGCGCTTGGCCAAGGTGGTCGGCGTTTCCGAAGCGGCGTTGTACCGGCATTTCCCGAGCAAGGCGAAGATGTTTGAAGGGTTGATCGAGTTTATTGAAGACACCCTTTTTTCCCGCGTCAGCCGCATCCTCGAAGAAGAACGCAACGCCATTCCGCAGTGCGAAGCTTTGCTGACGCTGTTGCTGGCCTTTGCTGAACGCAATCCGGGCATGTGCCGTATTCTGATCGGTGATGCATTGGCCGGTGAAGTTGAACGATTGCGATCGCGCGTGGCCCAGGTATTTGATCGACTGGAAACGCAATTGAAACAAATCATCCGCGAAGCAGAAATTCGCGAAGGTTTGAAGTCAACGCTGACGGCGTCGCAAGCGGCTAACTTTATGCTGGCGCTGGCGGAAGGACGTATCAATCAATTTGTGCGCAGCGAATTCCGCCGCAAACCTACCGACGACTGGACGCCGCAATGGCGCGTTGCGGTCGAAGCTGTGTTTCGAAAAGCATAAATCCGAACAGAGATTGGGACTGATTTACGCTTCAGCTATACTCCCGGCACATCCAACAAAAATCGCACTTCATGGACGCCTGGATCAGCCACTACCAAACGCTGCCCACTGACGGCGAACGCGATGCCTTCTTTGAAGGTTTGGTACGTCATTACGCCGAATTATTTGACGCGACCGACAGCGGTTATCTGCTGCTCGACGCCGATCAGTCTGTGCTCGCCTGGAATGACACCACCGAAAAACTGCTCGGCCATCAGCCCGTCAAGGGCGAATCCATGCCCAAGCCGGGCGATTTATTTGAGTTGGAAGACGGCGCCACCGATGCCAGCGAACTCATCCGTAGCGTACTCAATACTCAGCAAACCCAGCAGCAAGTCTGGCGGTTACGGCGTGAAGGCGAAGCACACTGGGTACGACTGACCCTGCTGCCGGTGATGCTGGCCGATTGCCGACAGGTGTTGGTGATCGTCAGAGACATCAGTGCCGAAAAACGTCTGGAAGCCGACGTTCAAGCGCAGCAGGCAGCGCTCAATGATGCCCGGGTACGTGACCCTCTGACCGGTTTGCACAACCGTCGCTTTGTACTCGAACAACTCGACCGCCTCAACGCCCGGGCTAAGCGCTATGGCAATACGTTTTCACTGGCGTTGATCGACCTGGATCACTTCAAGAGCGTCAACGATACCTACGGTCATCAAGCTGCCGATCGGGTGCTGTGCTCATTAGCGGATTTAATTCGAGGTGACCTTCGTGACGCCGATATCACCGCCCGCTATGGCGAAGAAGAATTTATGGTGTTGTTGCCGGAAACCAATATTGAAGATGCGGTCATTACCATCAACCGTCTGCGCCAACGCTTTACCGAAAGTCGGGTCGACGGCATCAAACGCTCACTAACGTTAAGCGCAGGCGTAATGAGTTGGGAACCCGGTTTATCGCTGGAACAGTTGATCTTCAAAACCGACCAGCGTCTGGCGATGGCCAAGTACGCGGGTCGTAATCAGGTGTGCGGCGAGCTTTAGCTGTTGGTTGAAGTATCGTCGTCGACTTCGGTCAGCGCTTTGAAATCTTTCAGTCGGCGCAGACCTTTAAAGGACGCATCGGTTCGCGCTTCGTCGCGATAAGACGGCGCCAGCCCGATGGCTTTCTCCAGATACTCCAGCGCCACTTTCACGTCACTTTGCTGAGCGTAAGCGCACGCCATCTGGTAGTAAGCATGAGCGTGTTCCGGATCGATATCCAATGCCTGCTCACTGAGACTGATCGCCCATTTGGTTTCATCCAGTTCCAGAGCCGCATCGGCTTTATAAGTCAGCGCTTCAGTATCGAAAGGACGCAGCGTCAGAATCTGATCGTAGATCTGAATTTTGCTCTGCGCGCTGGTTTCCTGACTGGCGCGTAACCACAACGAATGAATCTCGTTGGTCTTCTCAATTTCCTCGCGGTTTTCCTCAATAACCTGAGTTTTTTCCTTGAGGTTTTGCTCCAACGCTTTCAGCCGTTTTTCATAAGACGACACCAGCTTGGTGACTTCTCGGTCCGCATAGGTGTGGGCTTTTTCTTTGATATCACGAATGTTGGCGTAACCCACCACCACCAGCAGTGATGACACACCGGCGATCAGATAGAAAAAATAGGTAATGGTGTCGATGGAATAGGTGACCGATTGAGTCGCCAGTTCCAGCTGTTTGGCATTGAGCTTGTCGGAATACTCAACGCGGAAATTCATCATTTCCTGACGCAACGACCGCACTTCATCGAGCAGATAACGTTCGATAAAGGGGTTATACATCGGCTCATCAAGATTTTCGATGGTCTGGGCGACATCGTTGTCGCTATAAAGGTCAGAGGCGGTGGGAGCGTTGTTAGACTGCTCACCCCAGGCTGGGGTGAGCAGCATTACCAGCATCAGCCCAATCAGGCTACGCATTCGGCATTATCCTGTTTCGCGGGTTCGATCAAAGAGCCGTGCAGAATTCGCAGTGCGGCTTCGTATTGATCGTCTTCCACGACCACGCGGATGTCAACCTGACGCATTCCCTGGTGAATAGCCAGGACGCTGATTTTATTATCGGCCAAGGCATTGCTCAGTTTGGCTAGAATGCCAGGCACATTCATATCGCTACCAATCACCGACACCATGGCCACCTTGCGGCTGGAAATATCGGCACCCGGGTAGTAACGCTCCAGTCGTGACTTGATGCGCTTAACCACTTTCAAACCGGTGTCCAGGTAAAGCGTAACGGTGTTGGCGTTATGTTCTTTGGCCAACAAGGGCACGTCGAAATCCTGCACCAGTTTTTGGATTTCCAGAATGTGGTTCGGCTCGCCGACGATGTCCTGATCGAACACATCAATGGCAAAGATGTGCGGCTTGCCGGCAACGATTTCGACCGCCGGTTGTTCACTGCGGTAATCGTTGGTGATCAGGGTGCCATCGTGGTACGGCTCGAAGGTGTTTTTCACGCGCAGCGCGATGCCTTTCTGACGCAAGCCTTTGGCGGCTTTGGGGTGGATCGCTTCCATACCAATCAACGACAGCTGGTCGGCCACATCGTAGTTGGTGCGACCAATTGGCATCACCTTGTCGGCACCGACCACTTTCGGGTCCGCTGTGGACAGGTGATATTCCTTATGAATCACCGCTTCGCGCGCGTCCGTCAGCTCAGCAATTTTCGAGAAGGTGATTTCGCTGTAGCCGCGATCGAAGGTTTTCATCAAACCTTCTTTGCACTGGGTGTAACCGGTGACGATCGGCATTTCCTGGCTCAGATCGAACTTGCTGAAGATGCGATGAATCTTCTCATCCATCATCTGATTGTCCGGTTCACGCCAGCCCGTCAGATCGACAAAGCGGGCGTTAATGCCTTCCGCCTGTAACAACAAAGCCGTGTTAAATGCAGAGTGCGCTTCACCAACACCCGCGAGCATTTCACGCACCGTTGCCAGGTGTTCTTCAATTTGGAAATGGCCGTAAGAACAGACCCGCTGCAAGTCGAGCAGGCACGAACGAATGCCTTCCATGCGCTCGGTAATAAACTGGTCGGCCTGCTTGCGTGAATGCGGCAGATCAAACATCTCGGCATTCACTTCCCGCATCGCCTTGGCGGCGTCGGTGAGGCGTTCGCTCCATTGCCAATCGGAATCGTTGTTGGCAAAGAGCGCATAAACGCCCGGTTCCTTGGACTTTTTATGTTCCAACAGATGGTTGGTGATGCCGCCGTACGCCGACACCACAAAGATGCGCTGATACAAATCGGCCGGATCGCGGTCCACCTGGACAATGTTGTCCCGGACCGCCTTGTAGTCACTCATCGACGTACCGCCGATTTTTTCGACCGTATGGTTCGCCATGGGGGTGTTACCTCCTTCGGCTCCAAGTCAACAACCGGCGGCGAGCCGGCGCGGCCTTGGGCCTGCTTTGATTGTGATTTGCTGTTACTGCAAAGAACGCTTTGCCGAAACCGGCTTCGGGCGCTGGCTGTCATCACCCACCGCTCGAAACCGCTCTCGGGAACGACGAAGGCTCGCGCAGAGCCTTCGTCTGACCAGCTCAGTCGGTCACTTCTTCAGCTTCCAACGGATAAGCACCGTCCGGACCATGCGTTTCCTTGCCGTTCAACGGCGGATTAAAGGCACAGGCCAATTTCAGCTCGCTCTTGGCTTTCAAAATATGGTCGTCATTTTGATCAAGAATATAGATGGTTCCCGGCTTGATGTCGTGCTCAATGCCAGTGGCCTTATCGAGGATCGAACCTTCACCCGAGATGCAATAAACCGTCTCCAGATGATTCTTATAATGAATCGGCGTTTCGGTATTGGCATAGATGGTGGTGATGTGGAACGAGAAGCCCATGCCATCGTCTTTCAGTGACATACGCACGCTGTTCCAAGTTTCGGAACTGACCTTGCGTTCGGAGTTGCTGCACTCATCCAAAGTACGAACGATCATTTGCTTTCCTCTTTTAACTGTTAACAACTTGTCGACTAATTCGAGGTGTAAAAAAGCCCGCCCATAATCGAGCGGGACATGCACACCCTGTGCTGAATTCGCTTTAGCTGGCCTTGGCTTTCAGTTCCGGCAGCACCTTGGCAAAGGCGTTTTCCAGGATATCGAGGCCCCGCTTGAGGTCTTCAAGCGGAATGGTCAGCGGGCACAGGCATTTAACGACTTCGTCATAGGCGCCACTGGTTTCCACAATCAGGCCGTTAGCAAAAGCTTCGCGGCAAATACGCTCAGCGGTTTCGCCATCCGGTACTGCCATGCCGCGCATCATGCCACGGCCTTTGACGGTAATAACGCCTTCACCAAAACGCTTGGCCAGACCATTAAAGCGTTGCTCAATCAGCTGGGCGCGTTCAGCAATCTGCTGCTCGAAAGTGTTGTCCTTCCAGTATTCTTCCAACGCCACTCGAGCGGTGACGAACGCCAGGTTGTTACCGCGGAAAGTACCGTTGTGCTCGCCCGGCTTCCATTGGTCCAGCTCCGGACGCATCAAAGTGACGGCAAACGGCAGACCATAACCACTCAGCGATTTAGACAGCGTTACCACGTCCGGCTTGATGCCAGCTGGCTCGAAGCTGAAGAAGGTACCGGTACGACCACAGCCCGCCTGAATGTCATCGACGATCAGCAGCATGTCGTGTTTGCGGCAGATGCTTTCTAGTTCTTTCAACCATTCCATACGGGCAGCGTTCAAGCCGCCTTCGCCCTGAACGGTCTCGACGATGACACCGGCCGGCGTTTCCACACCGCTGCCCGGATCGGTCAGCAACTGGTCGAGCAGTTTCAGACCCATAAAGTCGTCGCCGTCTTCACCATAGCCGTCGTAAGGAATACGGGTGACGTCAGTCAGTGCCACACCGGCACCGCCACGTTGGCCTTTATTACCAGTCGCGGCCTGAGCACCCAGGGTGCAACCGTGATAACCGTTGGTGAACGAAACAATACCGCTGCGACCCTTCGCCTTACGGGCAATCTTCAACGCGACTTCAACCGCATTGGTACCGGTCGGGCCGGTGAACTGCACTTTATAGTCCAGATCGCGCGGTTTCAGGATGATGTCGTTAAAGGCCTGCAGGAAGCGCTCTTTGGCATCGGTGAACATATCCAGACCATGGGTGACACCATCGGCTTGGATGTAGTCAATCAACGGCTGCTTCAACAGATCGTTGTTGTGGCCATAGTTCAGCGTGCCGGCACCGGCCAGAAAATCGATATAGGAGGTGCCTTCGCGGTTTTTCAGACGCGCATTCTTGGCCGTGGTGAACACGGTCGGAAAGCTGCGGCTGTATGAACGGACCTGAGATTCGAGTTGTTCGAAAATTTCCATGGTGGTTTCTCCCCTTGGGGTAATAAACAGTTAAAGATGACCCATGCCTTAGTGGCGAATAGGGCCTATCCGATAGAGTTCTTCGCTTTCGTGCTGGCCGCCAAAATGACGCTCTTTATCGAACAGCACACCGACTTCCAGACCCGCATCCCAATCGCGCGCCAAGGCTTTAAACAAGCGCTGCGACGGTTCGTTGTCCGGGGTGATGGTGGTTTCCAGGAAAGTCACCGCCTGCATCGCCGGACGATCCATCAACGACTGGATCATGCGCTTGGCCAGACCCTGACCACGCGCAGCCTTGCCAACCACGACCTGCCACAAAAAATAGGTGTCCGTGGTACCCGGCTTGATATAGCCGGAAACAAAGCCGACCAGTTCGCCATCCATCTCTGCCGCCACCGCTGTCTCACCAAAGTGACTGGCCTGCAACAGATTGCAGTACATAGAGTTGGTATCCAGGGGCGGACTACTGGCCACCAATTGGTGAACGGCCGAGCCGTCTTCCGATACTGCTGGTCGCAACGTGATGTTCATGACCTTGCTTCAGACCTCGCTGTAGAGCCGATTAGGCCCTCTCGTTACTTTAATTCTTTGTCTAATCTTTAGTATGCGAAGCATTTTAGCACAATATTAGGGACTCAATGCAAGCTCAGGCGCTAATTGTGCCATCAACTTCTTTAGCACACTAAAATATTTCTTGAATTCCGACTAGACTAGAGGCTAACCTAATTTAGGTTTCTAAAATGTTTCATTAGAGGACGAACCTTTTCATATGAGATACAATCTCGCCCTCATGGGGGACAGCACCCCAGTGGTAAAGGATCAGACAATGAAACGGGTGGATGAGGTTCTGGTGTCGCTGCGTCGAATTATTCGCGCCACCGATATTCATTCTAAGAAGTTGAGTAAGCACAGCGGCCTGACATCGCCGCAGCTGCTGATCCTGATGGCCATCGACAAGCTCGGTGATGTCACCATTGGCACCGTAGCCAAAGACGTGAATCTGTCTCAGGCGACGGTCACTACCATTCTTGATCGACTGGAAAAACGCGGTCTGGTGCAGCGCGTGCGCAGCGATGTGGATCGCCGCCGGGTGCATGCCAAGCTGACCGATGAAGGTCAGAAAATTGTTGAAGATGCGCCGAGCCCGCTGCAGGAAAGCTTCGTCGAACGCTTTGATACGCTGCCGGAGTGGGAGCAGACGATGATTCTGTCATCGCTGCAGAAACTGGCGGAATTGATGCAAGCCACTGATATTGATGCAGCACCGGTGCTGCATGTTGGCGATGTAACTCACCACTACAGCAATACCGGCCAAAATTGAGTCAGGCGGCCCGCTGCTAGTCGGCCGCCCGACTGATTGAATAAAGTATCCCTTGCTCACCGTAATACCGATCTGTGGTTTCCACGTAACGCATGCCGAGCCGTTCCATCACCGCCAGCGATGCCTTGTTGTCGGGAACAGCCACAGCCCAGATGGTCTCCAACTTAAGCACCTCAAAGCCATAATTCAGCAATGCCTGCGCCGCTTCTGTCGCCAGCCCTTTGCCCCAATAAGGTTCCGCCAGGTGCCAACCGATCTCCAGGCGCTCGGAAAACTCACCGTCGCCGTAGGGCATGGCTTTGAGCAATAACAAGCCGACGTAGTCATCACTGCCGTGCAAGCGCACGCTGAAGGCACCCGATCCTGCGGTATGTGCCTGCCAGCGCTTGGCTCGCTCGATATAGAGCTCGCGCAATTGGTCGAGTTCAGGCGCGGCGGTCCAGGACAGATGCCGCCGCACCGCCGCAGAATGATAGATGGCGCGATGGCCTTCCAGATCGCGCGCTGAGTAGGGAGTAATCAAGCAGCGTTCGGTACGCAACGCTTGCATGGCGTTATCCTTTTATCCGATAGGCGCGCAGCACCAGCAGAAATAAGGCTCCGCGCGTGACGATGCTGGCACCATTAAGCATCAGCAAAGGCCAGCTCTGAGACAGTGGCATGGTCAGCGCAAAAGCCAGAGTGGAAGCATCTTTGGTGAGCGTGAACAACAACATACGGCGAGATAAAACACCGGCGGAACGCGCCCGCACCACCACCACCATCTGTTGAACAGTGCCCTGTACCAGCACCACCGTCATGACCACTATCACCGTATTGGCCAAGCTAAGCAGAGCGGGTAGTGGCCGGATAAGAAACACCGACAATCCGGCCAACAGTAACAGCTCACCAACCATCAAGGCTGCAAACGACCAGCGCGTGCGCCGCTCCCACCAGATCCAAAACAGAATATTCAGAATCAACAACAGCGCTGCCAGCCGCGTCCAAACCAGATAGTGGTTTAGCACCGGCACCGCCAGACCAAACAAAAAATTGCCGTAAAAGGCCACATAACTGGAGAAGAATTGATTCACCGATAATTGATCGGTGGCGGGGAAATGTCGCTCGCGACGGCGCTGCCGAATCTTATTTAATTGGATCCAAAGGCCGTAAACCGTCAGCGCAAACAGCACCGAACTGATGCTGCCCCAAAGATGATAATTGCTCACCTGGCTCCCACCTTCATTGCAGTTCGTAGCCACAATTTGCAATGGGTAACCGGCTGTGCCTTTTTGTAAGAAGCGCTTTCAAGAACAGCCTCTTGGTCTAAGGTGGAATTCGAAGTTGGGGCCTATCACCCGACTTCACCTGTGCTGGGGGTAAACCCCCATAGTGGGCGGCTGGGCAGGCTGCCGCCAGGCTCGACCTGGAGGCACCCGCCGCCCCATTTAACTATTCAATCATTTAACTCTGTTATTTATCTCTGGTTATTTAACTACAACGGCCGTACCGACAACTGGCCGTTGTTCAAGCGCACTTGCAAGCGTTGCGTGCTCTGCGCCGGAACCGACATGCTGAAGCCCGCTTCGGCATTGCTGTCATTATTCCAGTGCGACAGGTCGAGAATCGCTTCTGCGCTGCGGCTGTTGCGGTTGGTCAACACTAATTCCCATTCACTGGACCCGAGCGTTTCGGTGGCCAGCGTCATCATATCGGATGCACCCAGCGCCAACTCAGAGCGCGTCGACTGCTGCGGCTGATATTGAGTTTCCAGCAAGGCCACCTGCTGGTCCCAGACCGCCACCTGCACCGGACCACCCATTGATGGCAGATCATCCTCGGAGATCACCGTCAGCGACCACTGCCCCGGCAAGGTACCTGTCTGTCGGGTATTCCAGGCAAAACGATAGTGGTGACGAATAGCGCTCAGCTCGGTCTCCTGCACCGACAACCAGGCGTGACTGCCAGCAGGCAGTTGCACTGGCTGATCAGATTGCAGCGTTGCCTGACCGGCACTGTCACCGGCCTTGGGCGCTGCGACAGCCATATCGGACATGGCCATGCTTTCACTGCGCGCCAGCATCATCCGACCCTGAGATCGATTTTGCGCAAAGCTGTAGCCGGGCGCGGTAACGCTGTAATCGCTGTTGTTGTGCAGCACGAGTTGCTGACGCAGAGTGGGACGGGCCGCTTCCAGATCCAGACTGTAACGAACTTCGGCGCCCAGGCTGCCGTCGAACCAGGCGTAACGGAAGGCATTGCGGGTCGCTGCTTGCTGTTGCACGGTCAACTCAAAGACATCATTGCCATCCTGACCCGCCAACCAGCTGAGTCGATACCACTGATCCTCCGGCAACGCACGTTGCACGCCATCCTGTGACAGCACCAGATTGGACGCCGATACCCGCTCTACCGCCCAGGATCCAGACCAGTCATCCACCTGAACCAACTCACCCTCGGTCAGCCAATCACTGGACTGCGGCGTTTGCCAGCTAAGCAGTAAATTGCCGTCGTCAGCCTGCCACCAGAACGCCGAAGCGGATAAATCGGCGACCGGCAAGGGCAAGGTTTCGCTGGCTTGATTCAATTCAGCCGAACGTTCGATCCAGCTGCCTTGAGTGGTCAAATACAGCCAGTCGGCTTCCAGGGTGTCACTGTCGGCCAGCGCTGGTTGCACTGCCAGGGCGAGGGCCATCGTTGCCCAGGTCATTTGTTTTGCTGTCATTCGCACGACTCCTGCGATCTTTAATTTTAGTGGCGCCAGTCTAGCGTCGCTCACTGACACTGTCTTGCAGCTTAAAGTTCGTGGCTGAATAACAACCAAACAGCTGCGGTTACAGTCGCTGACATGACGATCAATCTATGCTTTGCTATGCCCAACTTCTGGTTCACCGGCCAGCGCTCAGATCCGACTGATAGCAAGCTGCGCAGTGGCTTATTAACAACCAGAATCACTGATTGATTTCGAGGTCTCCTTTGTCTGAAAGCCCGCTGTATCGGATGTCTTCGGCCGTGCTGTCATACTTTGATGGCATGACGCTGTCGCCCGCCGTTTGGGTCTTGCTCGCTACCGCTGTGCTGGCCATGGTGTTTCATCGCACCGCCTGGTTAACGCTGCTGCTGGTGTTGATGACCGTCTGCCTGAGTCAGGAAGCCGTGATCGAACCCGGCCCGGCTTTAGCCGTCTGGCTGGCCTGGTTATGGGCGTTCTGGCGACCCGATAAACCCTTGCGACTGACCGGCAGTTGGCTGCCTTTATTAATGCTGCTGATCATAGCGCTCTGGCCCTGGTTGCCTTTATTACCCGCCACTTGGCAGCAATGGCCGCAAAGCCGCTGGCCACAACCACTGGCCATCGTCGATATTTCGCCGATCATTCTGACGCTGATTTTTTTGTCGGCGCTGTCGGCCCTGTTCCGCTTTGTACTCAAACCCTCGGCCAGTTGGCCCTGGCACGGCCTGGGTGTACTGCTGACAGCGGTGCTGAGCTGGCAGGGCGAGCAGGCAACCTCCTTTGTCTGGATTGCGCTGGCGATTGTCATCGGCGCCACCATTTTGACCGATGCCTATTCAGTCGCTTACCGCGATGCCCTGACCAACATTCCCAACCGCCGCGCTTTGAGTCAGTCGTTGCGCACGCTCGGCCGGCGCTATGCCATTGCCATGGCCGATGTCGATCATTTCAAATCGTTCAACGATACCTGGGGCCATGAAACCGGCGATCAGGTACTGCGGGTTGTTGCCAGCATCCTGTCCAAGCATCGCCTGCCCGTGCGGGTGTTTCGCTATGGCGGTGAGGAATTTACCTTGGTGTTTCGCGGTATGACGCGTGAAGAAGCCACGCCCATTCTGGATGAACTGCGCGAGCGCATCGCCGACTATCCGCTGATGGTGCGTAAGTCCGACCGCCCCAGCTCATCGAAAGATGGCAAGCGTCATCGCGGTAATACCGGCAGCGCCAAGAAGGTGAGTATTTCGGCGTCGTTTGGCGTCAGCGACAATCGCCACGCCCATTCGCCAGAGGATGCCATTCAACGCGCCGACAAGGCGCTCTACAAAGCCAAGCAAGCCGGCCGCAACTGCGTACGCTCGGGCTGAGTGTTACTCGCTGCCAGGGTAAGGCACATAGCCATCATCGCCCGGCACGACCGGAAACTGATGCGCCTGCCAATCCTGGCGGGCCTGACGGATCAGCGTTTCATCGGAGGCAACGAAGTTCCAGTCGATGCGACGTTCACCGAGCGTCTTGCCACCAAACAACACGAAGTGACTGCCCGCCTCCCAACGCAACGTCGCTGGCTGATTGGTCACCCCCAGATGACGCAGCGCCAGCTCCACATCCTGCCAGTGCAACGCACCCGACAAGGGGTAAATACCCCATTCCCAGTCGTCATCCAGGTCAGTTAACTGCAGCGTTCCGGCGGCGGTCGTACGCACATCCAACAGCGCCAGTTCGGAATCGGTCTGCACTGGAGAACGATGCTGATGCCATTGACCGGCAACCAGAACCCAGCTGGCGTTATCGCTTTGCCAGGCTGGCAGTTCTGCATCCGAATAATGCTCAAAACGCGGCTCGCCGGCTTCAGTGTGTTGCGGTTGCGCCACCCAGAACTGCAGACCCTCGATATGAGATTCGCCGTCACGCTCGCTGTCCGGGCTGCGTTCGGAGTGCACAATGCCGCGTCCGGCGGTCATCCAATTCACTTCACCGGGACGAATGGTTTGCAGGCTGCCCAGTGAATCACGATGCTCCAGTTCGCCGCTGAACAACCAGGTCAGTGTCGACAAACCAATATGCGGATGCGGCGGCACATCCAGACCTTCGCCCGGCGCCAAAGTGTGCGGCCCCATATGATCGAGAAATACAAAAGGTCCGCAATGCCGTTGTCCACGCCAGGGCAACAGACGACGGATGGGCAACCCCATCAAGGATTGGTCGCGTGGCGCTATGGTGGTTTCAATAGGGGTGCTCATTGGCCTCTCCAAAACTTAAGCCTGCAACGTTGTCCGAATTAGCCTAGACAATCAGCGACGGCGAATCACCATCACCACCAGGCCCAGAGCCGCCAGTAATAATCCCAGCACAGAACCATAGGTCAGGGTTTCTACCATGGTCAGACCGAACGGCATCACTGGCGAATAACCGCACATGGTCCAGACTTGCAGCAGGTTGGGAAACCAGTCATCGAGCGGTAACCAAGCCGGAAAACCCGGATCCATGCCGCAGGCACCCTCATAGATACCGCGCTCAATCTGCACGCCCACCCAGGAACGCTCGAGCAAGCCAAGCAAGCTGATGATCAACACCGACTGCGCCACTACCTGGCCCCACCAATGCTGTCGCAACGTCATGCCCAAACCGCCAGCCAGCAAAATACCCAACACCCACAAACGGGCGTGGATGCAAATCACGCAGGGGGGCTCGTTCAAGACGTGCTGATAAAACAAGGCAACGCCTTCGAGCACCAGGGCGAGCACCATCAAACCCAGCCAATACCAGCGCGAAGCCATAAAACGAGCAAGGCGATCAATCATAACGACTCCAAAATGCAGCAAAGGCGCCATTCTAGCGGCCTGCCAATACAGCCGGTCGCATCCGTGTCAGGGTTTTACCAGAAAATGACTAATCCGCGTCCAGCGCCTTCATAAATTCCGGCGGATTCAAGGCACCGCTGTGCACACCAGCGTTGTAATAGCGGGTGGCAAAGGGCTTGTTTTGGGCTGCCTCGGTGCGGAACTGACGGACATTCAAACCGGCGCTGGCCAGGGTGCAACTCCACCAGCCGGACGGATAAATCGGCTGCGGGAACGGCAGCGTCAGTTGGTTCACCAAACCGGCAGCCGACAGCTCAGAACGCATTTCTCGAATCAGCGATTCGGTATGAAACAGCGGACTTTCACTTTGTTGCACCAACAAGCCATCCTTACCCAAAGCGCGCAGACAGTGGCCGAAAAATTCGCGATTGAACAAGCCCGCAGCGGGGCCGACTGGATCGGTGGAATCAACAATAATCAAATCCAGCTCACCCGGCTCGCAGTTGCGAATCCAGGCGATGCCGTCTTCAAACAACAGGCTGGCGCGCGGGTCGTTGTTCGCTTCACACAGCGCCGGGAAATACTGCTCGGCCAGGCGGGTAACACGTTCATCGATCTCCACCTGCCAAACCTGCTCAACGTCCGGGTGACGCAAGACTTCGCGCAAGGTTCCGCAATCGCCACCGCCAATAATCAGCACTTTTTTCGGATTCGGATGGGTATAGAGCGCCGGATGAGTGAGCATTTCGTGGTACAGAAAGTTATCGCGATCGGTGACCATATAGCAGCCATCGAGCACCATCAGCTTGCCCCAATGACGCGTTTGATAGATTTCGATGTGCTGAAACTCGCTGGTTTCTTCGTGCAGCTTTTCAGTCACCTCCAGCGAAAAGGCCGAGCCTTCGGCGGACCAGACTTCGGTGAACCAGCTTGCTGAGATTGGAAATTCGGGCATGAACGCATCCCTTGATTAAGATGCGCAGAGCTTAGCGCAGGTGACGCCAGGAGTGCAGCCTTAACCCTGCACCCGTTCGATGGAACCGACCGCCGGCAAGCCGTGCAGCCGACGAATCACCCGCGCCAAATGCTGACGGCTGGTGACCGAAACGGTGAGGTTAAGTCGGCTGGTCGTGGCATCGCGGTCCTGCATTTCGATGCTCTCAATGTTGGCGTCGGCCTGAGACACCGCATTAGCAACGCCGGCCAGCACGCCGCGGCTGTTGCGCATTTCCACCCTCAGGTCGACGACAAATTCGCCTTCCATCGATTTATCCCAGCGCAGGTGCATACAGCGATCCGGGTCTTTGCGCATTTCGACAATATTGCGGCACTGCTCGGTGTGAATGACCATGCCTTTGCCTTTGCTGATCAGCCCGACAATCGGATCGCCCGGAATCGGCCGGCAGCATTTGGCGTAGGTCACCAACATGCCTTCGGTGCCGCTGACGGTCATGGCTTTATCGGTGCTGGCTTCCGAGGTTTCGGCGCAATCGTTAAGCAGACGGCGCGCCACCACATAGGCCACGCGATTGCCCAGACCGATGTCTTCCAGCAACTCATCGAGCTTCGACAGCTGATATTCCTGCAACAAAGACTGAATGCTGGCGTCTGAAAGCGCCTCCAGTTCGGTCTCGAAATTGCGCAAAGAATTATTGAGCAGCTTGCGACCCAGTTCGATGGAATCCTGCTTTTTCAGATTCTTCAGGAAGTGACGGATGTTGGAACGCGCCTTGGCGGTAATGACAAAATTCAGCCAGGCCGGATTCGGCCGCGCGCCCGGGGCGGTGATGATCTTAATGGTATCGCCGCTGTTCAGCGGTTGGCTCAGCGGCGCAATCTGTCGATTCACCAGACAGCCGACGCAGGCGTTACCGATGTCGGTGTGCACCGCATAGGCGAAGTCGACCGCCGTCGCGCCCTTGGGCACTTCGAGAATTTTGCCTTTGGGCGTAAACACGTAAATCTCATCCGGGAACAGATCGATCTTCACGTTTTCGATAAATTCCACCGGGTTGCCGGCGCGTTCCTGCATCTCCAGCAGCCCTTTTACCCAGCGACGGGCACGGGCATGCGTCGGGCTGTTGTCGGAACTGTCTTCGTTCTTATACAACCAGTGAGCAGCAATACCGTGGTTGGCCATGTCTTCCATTTCCTGAGTGCGGATCTGGATTTCGATGGGCACACCGTTCATACCAATCAAAGTCGTATGCAGACTCTGGTAACCGTTCGCCTTGGGAATGGCGATGTAATCCTTGAAGCGGTTCGGCACCGGCTTATAAAAGTTGTGTACCACGCCCAGCGTTCGGTAACAGGCATCGACCGACTGGGTGATGATGCGAAAACCATAGACGTCGAGAATTTCCTGCAACGTCTTCTTCTGGTCTTTCATCTTGTTGTAGATGGAAAACAGATGCTTCTCGCGACCAATCACCTGCACTTCCAGACCTTCCGTCGACAACCGTTCAGCCAGCGCCTGACGAATCTGGCCGACCAGTTCCTTGCGGTTACCGCGACTTTTTTTGATGGCCGTAGCAATGCGCTGGGCACGCAGCGGATAGAGCGATTCAAACGCCAGGTTTTCCAGCTCGATACGCAGATCGTTGATGCCCAGGCGCAGCGCGATGGGCGCATAGATATCGAGCGTTTCCCGCGCCTTGCGGCGTTTTTTCTCTGGCGGCATGGCGCCCAGAGTGCGCATGTTGTGTAAGCGGTCAGCGAGTTTGACCAGGATGACGCGGATGTCTTTCGACATCGCCAGCACCATTTTCTGGAAGTTCTCGGCCTGCTCTTCTTTTTTGGTTTCGAATTCCAGATGAGTCAGCTTGGAGACGCCATCGACCAGCTCAGCCACGCCCGGACCAAACTGTTCGGCCAGCGCTTCTTTGGAGACGGCGGTGTCTTCGATAACATCGTGCAGCATGGCGGCCATCAGGCTTTGATGGTCCATGTGCATTTCACAGAGGATATTGGCGACGGCCAGCGGATGGGTGATATAGCGCTCGCCGCTACGGCGCATCTGGCCTTCGTGCGCTTGCTCGGCATAAAAATACGCCCGCCGGATACGACGAATGTTATCCGGTTCCAGATAGCTCTCAAGCCGTTTGGCTAAGGCATCAACAGTGAGCAAGGCGGCGGCATTCCTAGTGGTTACTGACTTTAAGTGTAATCAATGCGGGTGGCGCAGCAATAAAAAAACCGGGACAGGCCCGGTTTTTTAACGATCAAGCAAAAAGTCTGACGATAGGATCAGCCGAAATCGACGTCGAGATCGTCTTCTTTGCCTTCGGCCAGAATGGCAGCCGGGTTGATCTTCTGTTCAGCGATTTCACGCAGCGCGATGACCGTCGGCTTGTCATTTTCTTCCGGTACCAGTGCGTCGGCACCGTCATTGGCAAGCTGACGAGCACGCTTGCTGGCCACCATGATCAATTCAAAGCGGTTGGCCACGTTTTCCAGGCAATCTTCAACAGTGACACGAGCCATCAGAGTCTCCTCAGCGAGCGGGAATGGGTTCGAGCAATCTTTCGAGCCGGCGAATTGTACGGACTTTGAGCAAAACCACAAGTAGCGGTGCAGAGCATTCAAGCGCAGCGTTCCGGTCATTTTGACCCGCATCAGCGAATGCGCATTACTCTTATTTAGTTTTCAGTTTGCGCTGCTACAATCGACTGCCAAAATCTGCCGACGATAAACAACAAGGAGCGCCCCATGAGGATGTCTGCACTGGTTACCACCGGCCTGCTGGCCGCCAGCCTGAGTACGGCCAGCCTGGCCGAGATCACCGTTGAACACGCCCAGGGCACGACGACCCTGGAGGCGACCCCCCAAAGTGTGGTGACCTTCGACATCGCCAGTCTCGATACGCTCGATACTCTCGGCATCGAGGTCGTCGGCCTGCCGCAGGATTTCGTGCCCGAGCGGCTGTCGAAATATCGCGGCGACGACTACACCAACGTCGGCTCCCTGTTCGAACCGGATTTTGAAACCCTGGCCGCACTGCAGCCGGATTTGATCATCGTCGCCAACCGTTCGTCTGCCGCTTATGACGACCTGAGCAAGATCGCGCCGACCATCGATATGACCGTCTGGGGTGAAAACTATCTGGATCAACTGCGCAATCGCGTCACCACTCTGGGCGAAATCTTTGGCCACCAGGATGAAGCCAGCGCACAGCTGAGCGAACTCGACGCCAATGTTGAAGCGACCCGCGCCCTGGCAGCCGATGCCGGCACGGCGCTGATTATTATGACCTCCGGCGGCCGGGTCAGCGCTTACGGTCCGGGCTCACGTTTTGGCTGGTTGCACGATGAGCTGGGCGTCAAAGCGGTGATCGAAGATGTCGAAGCCGCCACTCACGGCGACCCGGTGTCATTCGAATTCCTGCTCGAAACCAACCCGGACACTCTGTTCGTGATCGACCGCGATTCAGCCATCAACGCCGGCGATGCTGCTCGCGCCACCCTGGATAACGATCTGGTCAAGCAGATGGATGCGGTGCAGAACGATCGGGTCACCTATCTGGATTCGGTCAACTGGTACATCGTTATGTCCGGCCTGACCGCCACCAGCCAGATGGTCGCAGAGGTCAAGGCCGCGCTTGAGCGTTAATAGCCCCGCCTTACCCAGGCGCCGGCTGCCACTGTGGTGGCTGGCGCTGCCGGTGTTTCTGTTGCTGTTCGCGCTGAGTCTGTTGATCGGCGTTGCCGAACTGCATCTGACGCAAATGACCAGCCGCGATGTGCAAATCCTGCTGATCAGCCGACTGCCACGAACGCTGGCGCTGGTTTTGGCCGGCGTATCGCTGTCGGTGGCTGGTCTGCTGATGCAGATGCTAGCGCGCAACCGTTTTGTTGAGCCTTCGACCACCGGCACCGTGGAATGCGCCATGCTCGGTTTGCTGCTGGTCACGCTGGTGGCGCCGGCCATGCCGGTGATGGGCAAGATGCTGGTCGCCTCGGTGTTCGCGCTGGCTGGCAGCCTGGTATTTATGGCTTTGCTGCGCGCCGTGCCGCTGCATTCGACGGTAATGGTCCCGCTGATCGGCATTATGTTTGGTGGCGTGGTCGGGGCGGTAATCGCCTTTATCGCGTACCGGCTGAACTTGATGCAATCGCTCGCCAACTGGACCAACGGCGACTTCTCCGCCATCTTGCGCGGTCGCTATGAATTACTGTGGATTGGCGCAGCGCTCGCCGTTATCGCCTACTTCACCGCCGATCGTTTTACCGTGGCCGGTATGGGCCGCGATTTCGCCACCAACCTGGGTTTGAATTACCGCTGGGTATTGTTGTTCGGCCTGGCCATCGTATCGATGATTTCGGCGGTCACCGTTGTTACCACCGGCGTGATTCCCTTTCTCGGCCTGGTGGTACCCAACGTGGTCAGCTTGATGATGGGTGATCATCTGCGTCGCTCGCTGCCCTGGGTGGCGCTGATGGGCGCGGCACTGGTGTTGGCGTGCGACATCATCGGCCGTTTGCTGCGTTATCCGTACGAGATTCCCATCGGCACTGTCTTTGGTGTTATCGGCAGTGCCTGTTTTATCTATTTGTTGTTACGCGGCTCTGAGGCGCGTTCATGATGCGCTCGCTGAAAGACTGGTCGCCCGCAGCGCGCTTGGTTTTGGTCGCCTTGCTAACGGTGCTGGCGGGCATCGCCTTTATGACCTGGAACGTCCGCGCCAGTTGGGCATTCACGCTGTCGTTTCGCGGCGAAAAACTCATCGCCATTGCGCTGGTCGGTTACTGCATCGCCCTGTCCACCGTGCTGTTCCAAACACTGACCCACAACCGCATTCTCACCCCCGGCATCATGGGCTTCGATGCGCTCTATCTGCTGTTGCAGTCGGTGCTGGTGTTTACCCTGGGCAATCTGTTTTATGTGCAGATCAATGCCCAATTGAAGTGGCTGCTCGATGTAGCGGTGATGACCGGCGCGATCTGTGCGCTCTATTACTGGCTGTTCGTGCGCCAGCGCCGCGACCTGCATTTGCTGGTACTGGTCGGGCTGATTTTCGGCGTACTGTTCCGCTCTTTTACCTCTCTGATCACCCGCATGATGGACCCGGCCGAATTCGACGCCCTGCAAGATGTGATGTTCGCCAGCTTCAATCGGATCGATAGTTCGCTGCTGGGCATTTCGCTGTTGGTCGCTGCCATCGTCAGCGCGCTGCTGTGGCGTGCACGTCATGCTTACGATGTGCTCAGTCTGGGCGACGATCCAGCCATCAGCCTGGGCCTGGATCAGCGCACGCTGGTGATGCGCACCTTAGTAGGCATCGCCATTCTGGTGTCGATCTCTACCGCTCTGGTCGGGCCGGTTACCTTCTTCGGCTTGCTGGTCGCCAACCTCGCCTACGCGCTGGCCGGCACGCATCAGCATCGCTATATCTTGCCGATGGCCGGTCTGCTGGCGGTCGTCATGCTGCTTGGCGGTCAGGCGATTCTCGAACACCTGCTGCACTTTGGCACCGGCTTGAGCATTCTGATCGAATTCGGCGGCGGGCTGTTTTTCATTCTTCTGGTTATCCGACAGGGGCGACGTTGATGATCGAAATCCGCAACCTGAGTAAACGCTATGGCGACAGCACCGTTGTCGATGATGTCAGCCTGAATCTGGCGGAAGCCGGCGTGACCGCCATCATCGGTCCTAATGGCGCGGGCAAGTCGACACTGCTGGGTATGATCAGCCGGTTGCAATCGATCGATGCCGGCACGGTGCATATCGATGGGCTGGACATCACCACCACGCCGTCGATGACACTGGCGCGTAAGCTGGCGATTCTGCGTCAGGAAAACCAGATCAGCACCCGGCTGAGAGTGATCGACTTGGTCACCTTCGGTCGCTACCCATACTGCAAAGGCCGGCCCGGCCCGAAAGACCTGGAGCAGGTGCAACGCGCGCTGGCGTTTCTGAACCTGGAAGAGCTGGCGCAGCGTTTTCTCGATACGCTGTCCGGCGGCCAACGCCAACGCGCCTATATCGCCATGGTGCTGTGCCAGGACACTGACTACGTGCTGCTCGACGAACCGCTGAATAATCTCGATATGAAACACGCCGTCGACATTATGAAGCTGATGCAACGCGCCAGTGTAGAGATGGGCAAGAAAGTGATCATCGTATTGCACGACATCAACTTCGCCGCCTATTACGCCGACGACATTGTCGCCCTGCAAGGCGGCAAGCTGGTGTTTCAGGGACACCCGGAAGAGTTAATCACGGCGGAGAAAATGAAAGCGCTGTATGACATCGACATGACCATCGAACGCTTTAAAGGTCGACCGATTGGGCTCTATTACGCCTAGCCGCTAATCGTTCAGAGGTATCAGTCGTTCAGCAAATGCTTGAACAAGTCGCCGTGTGATTCCTGCTGTTTTTCCAGCGTCTGGCGGTTGGCGATAAAAATGGCGCAGAGTTCATCGAGCGCTTTGTAGAAGTCGTCGTTCACCGTCACGTAATCGTATTCGTGGTAGTGCGACATCTCGTTGGTGGCATCGCGCATGCGCCGGGCGATGACTTCGGCGCTGTCCTGAGCGCGTTTTTCCAGGCGCTCCTGCAAGGCCTCACGCGACGGCGGCATAATAAAAATGCCCAGCGTCTTGGGCATCTGCTGGCGAATCTGCTGCGCGCCCTGCCAGTCGATTTCCAGAATCACATCGTGGCCCTCGTCCAACTGCTGCTGCACCCAGACCTGGCTGGTGCCGTAGTAGTTGTCGAACACCTGAGCGTGTTCCAGAAACTCGCCGCGTTCGACCATGGCGAGAAACTCATCGCGCGACACAAAGTGATAATGCTCGCCATCGGTTTCACCCGGACGCATGCCGCGCGTGGTGTGCGAAATTGACAGATAGACGAAGGGCAACCGTTTGATCAGCGCATTAACCAGGCTGCTTTTACCGGCACCCGACGGCGCCGAGACGATGTAGAGCGTACCACTGGCGGCTTTGGGAACGAGTTCGGGCGGGATGCTGAGAGTCATCGGATGTCCTGGTCGGCTTGGCAAGAATGGCGGGCATTATAGAAGGTTTGCCAGTCAGTAACAGGCCAGACGAAAACCGCCCAGGCATCTACTTGGTTTCGGGAAAGGCATAACCCAGCGACTTGCTGGTCTGTAATCCCAGGCTCGCCAAAGCATCGGCCACCACCACGGCGATACGCACGCCATCGATCACCGGTACACCGACGTCTTTTTGCAGCCGCGCCACCCAGCCGCTCATGCCGGCACAACCCAGCACCAGCGTCTCACCCCGGCTTTGTTCCAGCGCCACCCAGGCGCGTTCGAGCACCTGATCGTAACTGGTCGGGTCGGCTTCCAGCGCCAGCACAGAGACATTCGAGGCATAAACACCGGCGCAGCGGTCGCTATAACCGTAGTGGCGCAGGTTGCGGCTTAGAATCGGAATGGAGCGCTCCAGGCTGGTTAAAACAGTAAAGCGATTGCCCACCAGACTGGCGGCCTGCATCGCCGCTTCACCAATGCCGAGCACCGGCGAGCGCGTCAGTTCGCGCGCTGCATCGAGGCCGGTGTCATCGAAACAGGCGATCACATAAGCCGCGGGAGTTTCATCCAGCATTTCCAACTGACGCACCGTTTCGGCCACCCAGAAAGCTGCCTGAGCGCCGTCGCTGTAACCTTCAATACTGGGTGGCGATTGCTCACAGCGATAAATGCTCAATGGCTGACGCAAACCATCCAAGCCACGGCATTCGCGTTCAATCAACTCGGTCATGGCGACCGAGGCATTGGGGTTGATCACAGCGATGGTCATGATTCGGATGTCGCTTTGGGTTGGCGCTGCGCCAGGCGCATTACCAGCAGAATCAAACCAATAACACTCAGCGAAATCACCGTGGTCAGCGTGCCCAAGGCATAAAGCACCGGGCTGGTGACGTTGGTGGTCATGGCAAAGAGTTCCAGCGGCAGCGTATTAAAACTGCCCGAGGTCATCAGTGTACGCGCGAATTCATCGTAGCTGAGGGTAAAACCAAACAACGCCACGCCAAGCAGGCTCGGCGCCAACAAGGGCAATAAAATGTAACGGAAGGTCTGCCAGTGCGAAGCGCCTAGATCGGCCGAGGCCATCTCATAACTGGCATCGAAACGATTGAACACCGCAAACATAATCAGCAGGCCGAAGGGCAGCGTCCAGGTCAGATGCGAACCAAAACCGGAACTGAACCAGGCCGGCGTCCACTCCAAACGATCGAACATCAAACCGATGCCCAGGCTGATCAAAATGGACGGAATAATCAGGCTGGCAAGCGTCAGATAAAACAGCACGCCGCTGCCTTTAAAGCGCTTGCGAAACGCCAGGCCGGCGAGCAGCGAAAACACCACCGTGCAGATCATTACCGCCAAACCGAGCAACAGCGACCGCGTTAAGGCGGTGCCAAAATTACCCACCGCCTGGGCCTGAAAGAGTTGCCCAAACCAATGCACGGAGACACCGCGCATCGGGAAGGTCAGACCGCCATCCGGGCCTTGGAAAGAGAGAATGGCAATAGTCAGCGTCGGGCCGTACAGAAACAGCACGAAGAGTCCGAAAAAAGCCGCGAGCAGATAAAAACTGAGCGATCGTTTCATGTCACAGCTCCTTGCGGATATCGACCAGACGGAAGAGGATCACCAGCATCATCAATACCGTCGCCAGCAACACCACGGCACCGGCCGCCGCTGCAGGATATTGCAGCAAGGAAATCTCGTTGTAGATCATCATGCCGACATTGGCGGTAATGCCGCCGCCCATGATTTTCACGGTCACAAAATCGCCCATCACCAGCGTCATCACAAAAATACTGCCGACGATAATGCCCGACTTCGACAGCGGCACGACCACGTCGCGCAATACCTGAAAGGCATTGGCACCGGCATCGACCGCGGCTTCAACCAGGCTGCGATCAATGCGCATCATGGAATTGAAAATCGGCACCACCATAAAGAGGCTGTACAGATGCACATAGGCCAGCACCACGGCGAAATCGCTGTACAACAAAAAGGTCAGCGGCTGGTCGATAATGCCTGCTGACATCAACGAAGAATTCACCAAACCATTACGACCGAGTAACGGAATCCAGGAAATCATGCGGATGATATTGGAGGTAAAAAACGGCACCGTGCAGATCAGAAAACAGATCGTCTGCGCCTTCACCGAATGAATATGAAAGGCCAGAAAATAAGCCACGGTAAAACCAATCGCCAGGGTGAAAAACCAGGCCAAAAAGGCAAACTGAAAAGTATTGATATAGGCCTTAAGCGTGACCGGTGAGGTCAGCAAATAAGCGTAGTTATCGAAGATAAAATCGGGAATCAGCGAGTAGGCGTTGTAGTTCCAGAAACTGACGATGCCGATAACGATGATCGGAAACACCAGAAAGGCCAACAGCACCAAGGTCAGTGGTGAAGCCTGCCAATAGGCGTGCAGATTTTTGGTTGCCGACATAGCCTTATCCCGAGCAAAAATCATTCAAAAAAAGAGGCCGCCGATGCTGACCAGCCAGACACCGGCGCCTCAGACATCAGCGCCTTAGGAAACGATAAATTCGTTCCACTTGCGCACCATGTACTGGTTCTCGTCCATCACCGAGTTCCAGCAGGCGACACTGCCCATGCGGTCTTCATAGGAGCCACCGTCGCGCACCGCACCGGCGGTTTCCATGATATCGCCGCTCGGGCTCAAAATGTCGCCCTGGGCTTCGCGACCTTCCATCCAGTAACCCCATTCGTCGTCGCTCATGTACTGCTTGGACGTTTCCGGTGCCGCGCTGTAGTAACCCTGACGATTCAGGTAAGCGCCAACCCAGCCCGACAGATACCAGTCGATGTATTCGTAGGCTGCATCCAATTCCAGACCGGACAGATGACCGGCGATGCCCAAGCCACCACCCCAGGCACGGTAGCCTTCCTGCAGCGGCTGGTAACGGCAGGCGATGCCCTGACTGCGCACCGCAGCCACAGCCGGTGACCACATGCTCTGAATAACCACCTCGCCCGATGCCATCAAATTCACCGACTCATCGAAGGTCTTCCAGAAGGCGCGGAACTGGCCGTCGCGTTTGGCGGCTTTTAAGATTTCGATGGTCTGATCGATCTCAGCGCGGGTCATATTGCCCTTGTCGCCGTAAGTGATTTCACCCATGGCTTCGCAGATCATCGCCGCATCCATAATGCCGATGGACGGCACGTTGATCAGCGAGGTCTGGCCTTTAAAAGCCGGGTCCATGATGTCGGCCCAGGAAGTGATCGGACGGTCGATCAGGTCGGGACGAATGCCCAGGGTATCGGCGTTATAAATAGTCGGAATCAGCGTCATCCAGTTGGTCGGACCATCGGCAAAGGTGGTCGCATCCTGGCTCGGTACGAAACCGACGGTGTGCGGCGCGGTGCCTTGAGCGATCTCGGAATCTTCAGTCAGACGACCGGTAATAAACAGCTGGGAAATCTTGTCGTAATTGCTCAGTCGGCTGACGTCCAACGGCTGCATCACGCCGGACGGATAAACCTTCTTACAAATCCAGTATTCAATGTCGGCGATGTCGTAAGAATTCGGCTGAGTCACCGCACGCTGAGTCACGCTGTCGGAATCGAGCGAGGTCAGTTGCAGATTGAAACCCAAATCTTCCTTACATTTTTCGGCGATGGCGTTGAGGTTGGAAACACCGGTACCGAACTGACGCAGGGTGACGTTCTGAATGTTCTGCGCCCAGATCATCGGGAAACCAGTTACCGCCGCTACACCGGCACCGGCGGCGCCTTTTAATACCGAACGACGCGACAGGCCGCTGCTGGTTTTACTGGTTACGCTTTCAGTTTCAGTCGGGTTAACGCCGCTGTCGTCCGGCGTGTTGTCGAGCTTGGTTGGGTCTTGATCGTTCATCGGTTGGATCCTCGGGGTCAGGGTTCTTGTCAGGTTCTCTTATTGGGGAGCTTCGAAACGATTGACGGCCGCGCGGTCCCAGTGAAGGACCACGCGTTGTTCTGGTGCTACCACCGCCGCATCCAACTGCGCTTCGGGCAAGTAGCACATCACCGCCTGGCCGTCGTCCAGGCGGGCTTCGACGAAGTAAAATTGCGCCTGGAATTCCACATCGACGATGGTGGCTTCGACACGGGCGCTGGGTTCGGGGAGGTCGGTTTGAGGCGCGGCAATTCCGAGTCGGTCGGCGCGAATGGAGAAGCGACTGCTTTCTCCTGCCAGGGGCTCAGCACCGGGCGTCAGGACGTTATGACCGCCAATAAAGTGCGCTACAAAAGGCGACGCCGGTGCTTCAAAAATGCTGCGCGGATGACCGCTTTGTTCGATCACGCCATCGTTCATCACCACCGCCAGATCGGCTAAGGCAAAGGCTTCTTCCTGGGAGTGCGTGACGTGAATAAAGGTCAGCCCCAGGTCGCGCTGCAACTGCTTCAATTCCTTGCGCATCTGAATGCGCAAAAACGGATCGAGCGCCGACAAAGGTTCATCGAGCAACACCACTTCCGGGCGACAGATCAGCGCCCGCGCCAAGGCGATGCGTTGTTGCTGACCACCGGATAACTGCGTCGGCAATTTATCAGCGTGCTGACTCATATTGACCAGCTCGAGCATTTCATCGGCCGCACGGTGACGCTCGCTTTTTGATTGGCCGGCGATCTTCAAGCCATAGGCAACATTGTCGCGACACGACAGATGCGGAAACAGCGCGTAGTTTTGGAACATCATGGCGGTGCCGCGCTGGCGCGGTGAACGATCGGTGACGTTGCGGTTGTTGAGCAGAATGTCGCCATCGCTCACCACTTCGTGGCCGGCGATCATGCGCAAAGTCGTGCTCTTGCCGCAGCCGCTGGGGCCGAGCAAACAGCAATAACTGCCATCGGGAATGCGCAAATTAATGCCGTCGACGGCGGTCTGGCCGTCATACGCCTTGGTCAGTTTTACCAGCTCGACCGATCCTGCCATCTCAATGCGCCTCAGATAAATTGTTAGCAATTGATGGCAGATTTATTGCAACTGCAGTGCCAGCCGCAAAGCACTGACCTAAGCGCCTGAGTTGTAAGGGTTTTTCGATTGAAACCTGACCAGAAGGCCATCTAAAGCGGGGTGGATACGCCGATAGCGGGCGCACAGAGATGTGACTTTTTTGAGCCAAAATCGGGCGCGCTGCCCGCTTTCGGTGCCAAAAAAGCTCAAAAAATTGTTAACAATTTTGAAGCGCCTTCTTGGACTTTTTCCAGGTGAGACTATGAAGCCAGCCAACAAAGCCAGTGAAATTGATCGCATCGTCGCCACCATCGACCGGGCTGTGGCGGAGCAACGTTTGCCGCCAGGCACGCGTTTGGTAGAAGCGCAATTAGTAGAAAGCCTGAACGCCAATCGCAACCATGTACGAGTGGCGCTGCAACGGCTGGCATTAAAACGTATCGTCAGCATTGAGCCGAATAAAGGCGCCAGCATCGCCCAGCCGTCGGTGGAAGAAGCGCGTGCGGTGTTTGCCGCACGCTCGGTCATTGAGCGCGGCATTATCGAAATTCTGGTGAGTCGGCGCGGTGCTTTAAACCTGGCATTACTGCGCAAACAGCGCGACCAGGAACAGGCGGCCATTGAACGCGGCCAGCGCGAGGCGATCATCCGCGAGTCGGGCCAGTTTCATTTATTGCTGGCGCGGCTGGCGGGCAATCCGGTGTTGGAAGACGTATTGAAAGATCTGATCACGCGCAGTTCGTTGATCATTTCGTTGTACCAGCGCCACAGCGATCCGCAATGCGGCTGTGACGAACACGGTGACATCATCACGGCCATCGAAAGCCGTGATCCCCAGCCGGCCATCCAATGCATGCGCCATCATCTGAACGATTTAGAGCAACATTTGAATCTGGATTTCTGGGAAACGCGCAGCGTTGATCTGCGCGCTGCTCTCAGTCCTGTCGATCCAACTGAGCTTTGAAATGATCCAGCAGGCGGTGACGACCATAGCGCTCGCCGACCATGTCCTCGGCCATGGCGGTCAGAAAGAAACGCGCTGGGCCACTGATCGAACGCGGTGCTAAAGGCAGCACCTTTAACAGCAGGCGACGAATCCAGTCAGGCAGATGGGTGACTCTTGCCGGTCGCTGCATGGCGGTGAACGCCAATTGCGCCAACTGATTCTGGGTCAGCACTTCAGGGCCACCGATATCGAGCCAAGCGCGTTGCGCAGTACAGGCTTCGACAATGGCCTGAGCCAGGTCGTCGCCATGAATCGGGTTTAACTTCAGTTCGCCATCAGCAAACAACCAGACTCGACCGGATTTCGCCATATTAAGAAAGTCCGCCATATCCGAAAAATAACCGGAAGGCGCGATCACCGTGCTGGTAATGGACGCCGCCTGCAACCGCTCAACAAAGGCTTGTTTGGCGGCCACCATCGGCACCTGCAACATCCGTTGCGCGCCGATCACATGCACATAGGCAAAGTGCGGCACGCCCGCAGCCAACGCTGCTTCAAGCAGATTGAGGTTGGCCTGATAGTCGACATCCCAATAATCCAGCCCATCTTTTTGCCGGGTAATACCCAGGCTCGACACCACCAGATCGACCTGATCGAAATGCCCACTCAGTGTTTCCGGCTGGGTGGCTTCGGCCACCACTAACTGATGCGCGCCCAGATCGGCGGCTCGGTTGGCATCGCGCACCAGCGCTTTAACCTGCCATCCGGCCTGCGCAAAATGACTGACCAGATAACGCCCCAGATAACCGGTGGCTCCGGCAATAAAGACGGTCTTCATTGTTGTCTCCATGGCTGTAAACGCCTGCATCAACGCAGATCACCGCTTAGCGCTTGCCGCAACCGATGATAAGCTCGATCATAAAGGTCGCACCGCCCACCTGAGTTGATATCGCTCAATACGGAGAACCCTATGCTCGGCATTAATGATCTGTGGCTGTTTATGCTGTCCGGCATCCTGCTCAACATCCTGCCCGGGCCCGATTCGCTGTACATCATCAGCCGCAGCGCCGGCCAGGGTTTTAAGGCCGGTTCGGCCGCTGCACTCGGCATTGGCAGTGGCACCTTTGTGCATATCTTGGCCGCAGCTCTGGGTTTATCAGCCATACTAGCGACCTCGGCCACCGCCTTTATGGTGGTGAAAATCGTCGGCGCGCTCTACCTGATCAGCATCGCCATTAGCATGATCCTCAGTCGTGCCCAGCCAACCTCCAAGGTCGCAGCGGTTCAACCGATGCCACTGCGCCGCATCTTTCGGCAGGGTTTTTTGACCAATGTGCTGAACCCAAAAGTGGCGCTGTTTTTCCTCGCCTTTGTGCCCCAGTTCATCGACCCGGCATCCACCCAAAAAGCCTTGGCGTTTATCGTGCTCGGGCTGATTTTTAATCTGAACGGCATGATCTGGTGTCATCTGCTTGCCTGGTCGAGCGCACACGCCAGCCGCCGGGTAAAACAAAACCCGCGGCTGACACTGTGGCTGAACCGCTTGGCCGGCACTTTATTTGGCTACTTCGGCATCAAGCTGGCGTTTAGCGCTCAGTCGTGATCAGGGCTTAAGCAGAATCTTGCCCTGACGGCCGGCGGTCAAAGAAGCATCGATCGCCGCGCCGACCTGATCCAGAGTGAAATCGCCACCCGACGGCAGATGCAATTTGCCAGCGGCCGCCAGTTGCAACAGCTCACCGATCAAACGACCTTTTTCTTCGCCGCTCATCTCACCCATAACCCGCGCACCCCAGAAACCGGTGACGGTGATATGACGGCTGATGATGTTGCCGGCGTTCAGCGACAACGGCACACCGGTAGCGGTACCAAAAACGCTCAGTACGCCATCAAGGCCAAGCAGGTCAGCGACATCGGCAACCACGGGACCACCGACCGAATCGATCGCCGCACGCGCGCCTTTTTCACCCAGCACCGCCAGGGCCTGGTTTTTCCAATCGTCTTCTTCGGTGCTGAATACCGCATCGACACCAAAGGCTTCCATTTCCGCCTTGGCTTGCGCACGACGCACCAGGTTCAGAACCTTGATGCCGCGTTCGCGCGCCATGCCGACCATCAGTTTGCCGACGGTGCCGTTGGCGGCGGTTTGCACCAGCCAATCGCCTGCTTTGAGCGGCAGTTGTTCAAGCAGCGCCAACGCCGACAGCGGCATGGCCAGCAATTGCGAACCGACTTCGTCGGACACCGCATCGGGCAGCGGCACAATGCCAGCGGCTGACACGACAAAACTTTCGGCCCAGGCGCCAGGTACACCGGCAGCGGCAATGCGCTGACCAATCAGTTTTTCATCGACACCAGCGCCCACAGCTTCGACCACACCGGCGGCTTCTGAACCGGCGGTGGCGGGCAGTTCCGGCTTGTAACCGTAGGAGCCACGAATGGTCCACAAATCGTGGTTGTGAATGGGCGACAGGCTCATGCGCACGCGCACCTGGCCGGCGGCCGGTTCGGGCTGGGCTTCGTCGGTGACGCGGACGACATCAACCGGGGTTCCGAAGGTTGTGTAAGTAACGGCTTTCATGGCTGACTCCGTAGGTCGCTGATCGTTGCTCCCTCACTGCGGCCAGCACGGTAAATAACAACCTGACAACAGTCCGTAGAAGCGGAACTTTTCGTCATTATTCGCGTTACAGTAATGCCAACCGCTGCGGAGATTACCCATGCCCACCGATGCATCACAGCTTATCAGCCAGGCCATCAACCGACTGGCCGAGGCTAAAACCTACACTCACCCGCTGAACGACCAGGCCAGACGCAGCTCCTTTTCACTCGGCGACGCCACCGGCCTGACCCAGCTGGGCATTCATCTGACGCGCGTTGCGCCGGGGGATTATTCGACCGAGCAGCATCGCCACCAGCACGTCGATGAATTTATCTATGTGCTGCAAGGTCACGGCGAACTACTCCTCGACCAGCAACGCCAGCCGATTCAGGCCGGTGATTTTATCGGCATGCCGGCTCAAGGCGCGGCACATGCGCTCTACAACAACAGTGATGACGATCTGATCTATCTGGTCGGCGGCGGTCGCGCCCAGTTCGACGTCTGCGATTACCCGAACCTGGCCAAACGGCTGTATATCTACAACGCTGAGGATGGTCGCCGAAACGACTTCGTTGCACTGGCAAAGGTCGAGCACAAGGACTAACTTGGCTTCGCCATTTCCACCCGCATGAATGGCTCAGTTACCTGGAGTTTCGATGATGGAATCTGCCACCGCCCGAGCGCAGCCATTGTTCTGGCGCGATGAACGCCTGCCGCACCTGGAACTGCGCCGCGTCGAGGATGGCCGCCAGGTTTGCTACGCACCGCACAGCCATCAGCAATGGTCGCTCGGTGCCATCACCGGCGGCCACAGCACCTTTGTATATCGCGACGACTGCTACCCCATCCAAACCGGCACCCTGGTGCTGATGAACCCCAACTGGGTACACGCCTGTAATCCGGTGGATAACCAGCCCTGGGCTTACTGGATGCTCTATGTCGACACCGACTGGCTGACTGAGTTGCGCCATCAGGCCGGCTTACTGGCAACACCCAACTGGCAAGACATCGCCACACCCATGCTCAACGAGCCGCACTGGTACCAGGGTTATTGCGAGCTGGCGCAGTGCCTTGTTGACCCGCAGCGCGATCTGTTGGAAAAGCAAAGTCAGGCGGTGCTGTTTTTAACCGAACTGATGCAGCACTTGGCGCAGCAAGCGGTGCACGAACCCAAGCTGGTACCGGACCAGTTACGCCAACTGGCCGATCATCTGCACCTTCACGCCGCCGACGATCTGTCATTGGATGATCTGTGCAGCCTGAGCGGCTACAGCCCCGGCCATCTGATCCGCGCCTTTAAACAACACTTTGGTTTAACACCGCACGCCTATGTGGTGAACCGGCGTATTCAGTTGGGCCAGCAGGCGTTAAAAGCCGGTAAGCCGATTGCCGACGCCGCTCTCGATACCGGCTTCAGCGACCAGGCGCATTTTCAGCGCACCTTCAAAAAACTGGTCGCAGCCACGCCCGATCAATACCGCCGCTCAGTCGACGATCATCACCGCGCAACTCAACACCAGCAGTAACGCCAGCGTCCGGTTTATCGTGACCAGCACCTTGGGGTTATGGACCAAGCGCCGCAAAAAGGCACCGGCCAACACCCAACTGGCCAACGACAACCAACAGATCGGCAAGTAGAGCGCCGCGAACCACAGCAGTTGGTTAACGCTGCCATCGGTCAGCGCCGATAAACCCGCCAGCGTTGCCAGCCAGGCCTTAGGGTTCAGCCACTGCATCAGCGCACCGGTGAAAAAGCTGGGCGCTTGGTCCGGGTCGGCATCGCCCAGGCGACCCTCGTCGCGCGCCAGTTGCCAAGCCAGAAACAGCAGATAACCGATGCCGCCCCAACGCAACGCCACAATAAAGAGCGGCCAACGGCTGAGCAGTGCATACAAACCCAGGCCCACCGACACAAACAGCAGGATAAACCCCAGCGTCGCGCCGGTGACAAACACCAGGCCGACGCTCAGCCGATAACGACTGCCGCTGCTTAACCCGACCAGATTAACCGGCCCCGGCGAAATCGACGCCGCCAACGCAAAGGCCGCCATCGGCCACAACAGCGCAAACATCTTGCTACCTCTCCTGATTCAACAGGCGGCAGTGTGCGGACTGAATGACGGCGGGTATTGAATAAAATTGCTCAGTGATAAAGCAGCCACTGGCCCAGCAGCGCCAACGCCAGCAGCGCGGAAATGCCTTGCCAGACACGCACCGGATGGCGTTCCAGCAAGGGCTGCCAGCTCAGCGTTTTCAGTTCCGGGTTGGGGTGATGCAGATCGTAGAGAAACTCCGACAATTCGGCGTAACGCTGTTGCGGCTGAACCGACAGCGCCTTGGCCAAAGTGGCTTCGAACCAGGCTGGCAGTTCGCTGTGTGAATGGCGCAGTGACCGATAACGCAATCGGCTCTGTGCCCCGGCACTGCGCGCTT
This sequence comes from Saccharospirillum sp. HFRX-2, assembly GCF_043196805.1. NCBI lineage: Bacteria > Pseudomonadati > Pseudomonadota > Gammaproteobacteria > Oceanospirillales > Saccharospirillaceae > Saccharospirillum > Saccharospirillum sp. HFRX-2. The sequence goes on along the minus strand of NZ_JBEBMU010000001.1, from coordinate 316,621 downwards.
TGGCGACGCCGGTGCCGTACGGATGAGCGCCGCTAAGTAACCAGTAGCCGAGTACGGCGAGGGAGAATTGGTCGGCGCGTTCATCGCCGAATTCGCCGAGAAAATACTCCGGCGCGGTGTACAGTGCCGTGCCCAGTAACGCCGGTTCGTCGTCCTGATTCAGCTCCGCCAAGCCAGCGCTGCGCGTGGAACCGAAGTCGATTAAGGTCACCTGACCATCGCCATCGATCATCAAATTGTCGGGCTTGATGTCCTGATGCAAAAGATCGCGTCGATGCATCACCTGCAGCGCCTTACCGGCCTGATCGAGAATGGCGCGCACCACCTCAATGGAGGGCGAAGGATTCTGGCGCTGCCAATCGGCTAAGGTCTGGCCTTCAATCCACTCCAGCAAACTGTACAGAGTTTGCCGAGGTCGATTCGGCAAGGCGACGCGCACAATATGCGGGCTATCGAGTTGCCGGCCGATCCATTCTTCGAGCAGAAAGCGGCGTAAATAGGCGCGGTCTGCGCCACCTTCGCGCGACGGTAATTTGAGCAAAACGGTCGTTGCGGTCGCATCGTCAATGGCTTTGAAGACCCGGCTGCGCGGGCTGCTATGAATCAGCTTGAGTAAGGTTAAACCGTCGAGTCGGTCACCGGCAGCGAGGTCGTCCGGCGCCAGTGGTCGTTGTGACAGTTCACGTTCAATCCAATCGACGTCGCTGTCGTCCAGGTTGTCTAAGCGCACCAGTTGCAGGCTGAGGTTGTCGTCGCTGCCGCGCGCCAGCGCCAGTTGCAGCAATTGCTCGGCCGTCCTTTCTATAAGCGTTTCTGCATCGCTGTCGGTATCACCCAGCGCTTTAGCCCAGTCACGTTCGTCGAGAAAATCGTGCACGCCGTCGCTGCTGAGTACGAACAGATCGCCGACCGCCAAATCTAAAACCTGATAATCGACGCTCAGGCTTTCGCTCGCACCCAAAGCCCGCGCCAGACAGGAGTGGCCATCATCGAGCCAGGCGCGGTGATCCTGAGTCAGACATTCCAGCCGTTGCTCGCGCCAGCGATACAGCCGGGTATCACCCACATGAAACAGATGCGCCTGCCGACCTTTCAGCACCAAGGCGGTGAAGGCACAGACGTAACCCTTGTCAGGATCAGCGCTGAAACCCTGCGCCAGGCTTTCCTGGCGCAGCCGTTGGTTGATCGCCTGCAAGGATTGCACACCGGCACTGCGCGCGGTCATCGCATCACCCTGGCGGCGCAGCGCCGCAATAAACTCATTCACCGCGTGCTCGGCCGCCGCCGCACTGACCGCGCTACTGCTGATGCCATCGGCCAGCGCAAACACAGCGCCGGTGCGGGTGCGATGGCTGGCGCAGTAGTCCTGATTGTCGCGCTTACGCCCAGCCTGGCTCAGCGCCGCTTCGGTAAAACTCAACATCGCTCAGTTCCAACGCAGACAACCCGGCCAAAGCCGGGTTGGATGGCAGCACAGGTTAGCTTGCTCAGGCGGTTTTGGCGTCGGCTGTATTCAGCGGCTCGCGGCTCGCTAACTGACGCTTGGGCGCGGTCTTGTAGTGAGTGCTGAACAGGGTCAGACCGGTAAAGGCCAAACCACCGACCAGGTTACCCAGCGCCGTCGGGATTTCGTTCCACACGAAATAATCAGCCACGGAAAAATTACCGCCCATGATCAGCGAAAACGGGAACAAAAACATGTTCACCACCGAGTGCTCGAAACCCATAAAGAAGAACAGCATGATCGGCATCCACATGGCGATCACCTTGCCGGACACGCTGGTCGACACCATGGCACCGACGACACCCAGCGACACCATCCAGTTACACAACATGCCGCGAATAAAGATGGTGAACCAACCGGCCGCACCGTACTGGGCATAACCGACGGTGCGGCTTTCACCAATGCTGGCCACCTTGGCGGCGATGGCGCCACCGTCGGTGTTATAACCGTAGGTGAAGATAAACGACATCATAAAGGCGACGGTCAAAGCACCGGCAAAGTTGCCCAGAAACACCAATCCCCAGTTGCGCAAAACCTGCGGCACGGTGACGCCAGCGCGGCGGTCAAGCAACGCCAGCGGTGTCAGCATAAAAACGCCGGTCAATAGATCGAAACCCATCAGATACAACATGCAAAAACCGACTGGGAACAACACCGCCCCCAACAACGGACTGCCCGTTGCCACGGCAACCGAGACTGCAAACACGGCGGCCAGTGCCAAAATCGCACCGGCCATAAAAGCGCGAATCAGGGTATCGCGCGTGGACATATAAATTTTCGACTCGCCCGCATCGACCATCTTGGTGACGAACTCATTCGGCAGTAAGTAAGACATCTCATTCCCCTCTCTCTGTGCGTAATAAAGGTTGGAACCTTGCGTTTTGCTTCCCGCCGAGCTTTTGCTGGGCACAAAAAAAGCGCCCACCCGACTGAACCCAAAAGGCTCAGTCGAGGTGGACGCCATAGTCCGAGTGCACAAATTGTCAGCGGGTTTTCACCCTAACTGAGTTCGCCGGAGCAAAGACGAGGCCACTTTCTGTGCCGGATATTTATTTGCGCGCTAAATCAAAGAGTTAGACGAATTTTTGCCACTGAATCCGCAATTTTTCCAAAGATCAGAATGTTCCGTCTTGGTGCAAATTCGCACCGCCGTGCCTCTTTAACAGTCATAAAAACCGGTCAGATTGAGTTAAGAGCGAGGTATTGGCGTTATGGAGCAATCCTTGCCTTAGCAATCCCATGACCGCTGAGATTGCAGCCCCATGAGCCCCAGACCCCGCGCCACCGAACAATTTTTGCTGGCCGCCAAGCAGTCCGAAACGACCAGCCTGGCAGAGCTCGCCGATACCTGTGAAGTGGTCACCGGGGTCAGTGAATTGATTCATCAGTTGCAACGCGAACGTGGTTTATCGAACGTCTATCTGGGCAGCCACGGCGAACGGCTGGCCACTCAACGCGACGAACAAATTGAGCGCAGCCGTCAGCAGGAAACCGAGCTGCGCACCTTGCTGCAACATCGCTATTTGGAATCGCGTCGCCACTCACCATCCACCCGTGTGCTGACGCGTACCGCCCTGGTGATGCAGGCGCTCGATGAAGTCGACACCCTGCGCCAACGCATCAATCAACAACAAATCGACGCCCGGCTCAGCACCCAGGCGTTCAGTCGCTTAATGGCGGGTTTGCTCAGCATCGTCTTCGAAGCCGCCGACGGCGCTGGCGACCCCAGCACCACGCGAGCCTTGCTGGCGCTGTTCAACTTTATGCAGGGCAAGGAATACGCCGGTCAGGAACGCGCCTGGGCAGCGTTCGGCTTTACCGCCAGCGAAGTCAACGACGACAGCCGCGAACGCCTCGCTGGTTTGCGCTTCGCCCAGCAACGCTGCTTCGATCAATTCCACAGCTTCGCCACCGCCGAACAACAATGGCAATGGCAGTCGATCGAAAACGCCGAAGTGGTCGCTCACTTCAACAAACTGCGCGACGTCATCGATGCCCTCAGTGACGACGACAGCGTGCCGGCCGATCTCGGTGAAGTCTGGTACGACCTCGCCACCCAACGCATCGATCTGATGCACGAACTGGAGCGCGACCTGGCGAACTACCTGCTCAGCCTCAGCCAGGCGCAGTTAAGCCGCGCCAAACAACAGCTGCGCGATCACGAATATCAGTTGCTGTCGGTGCTCTCCGACAGCCAGGAAAGCTACGCCGAACCGCCCTCATTGCTGCTCGATCTGGACGCGCCTTTAGTACCGGCCGGGCTCGCCGGCTATAACCCCAGCAGCTCGGAACCAGCGATCGGCCGCACCCTTTACGACTTGCTCAAAGCGCAAGCTGAGCACCTGCGCCAGGTCAGCGATGAACTCTGTGAAACCCGCGAAGCGCTGAACGAACGCAAGCTGCTCGAACGCGCCAAAGCACTGCTGATGAAGAACCTGAAATTGAGCGAAGACGACGCCTACCACCGCATCCAAAAACGCGCCATGGATTCACACATGCGGGTGGCGGAAGTCTGTGAATTGCTGATAGAAGCTGCAGAAAAAGCCGGCGGTGCGGCACAATAACCTCAGCCGCCCACGGCTTACTTCAGGATTCAAAAATGCCCGACCTAAAACCCCAAGCCAGCCTCGCCGCCTTGCAGCAATACGTGCATGAACTGGAATTCGAACGCGGCTTTGCGCAACAAAACGCGCGCGATAAATGTTTATTGCTGGGCGAGGAAGTGGGCGAACTCTTTAAAGCCGTACGCCAGGCCGAAGGCATGCCGATGGATGTAAACGCCGTAGCCGGAGATATTGCCGACGAATTGGCCGATGTGCTGATTTATCTGTGCTCCATCGCCAATCGTTATGAGGTGAATCTGGAAGACGCCTTTCGCGCCAAGGAAATCAAAAACAAAACGCGCCGCTGGGCCTGAACCCAGGGCGCGTTTTTCATCAACTCAGGCCACGCCACCATTAGCGCGCACCACCTGACCATTAATCCAACGGCCATCCGGCCCGGCCAGAAACGACACCACACCGGAAATATCGTCCGGTTCTCCGAGACGTTCCAGCGGCGGCAACTTGCTCAGCCGTTCCACCAGTTCAGCGCTCTTGCCTTTAAAGAACAGCTCGGTCGCCACTGCACCCGGTGCTACGGCATTCACTGTAATGTTGCGGCCGCGCAATTCGTTGGCGAACACCTTCACCAAACCTTCTACGCCCGCTTTCGAGGCAATGTAAGGCCCGTAATTCGGGTAGTTCAGCGCCAGCACCGACGATGACACAGCAATAAAACGGCCGCCCTCGGGCAGATGTTCCTTGCCGTAGGCCATCATCAAAAAAGTGCCGTCGAGGTTGGTGGCAATGTGTTTGCGATAGTCAGCAAAACTGGCCGGTTCGATGGCGTGCATACCCAGAATGCCGGCCATATTGACCACCACATCGACCCGACCAAAGGCATCGACGGTTTGAGCATAAAGCGACTGCACCGCCGCTTCGTCGCTAACGTCCGCCTGCACGGCCACGGCAATGCCGCCGGCGGTTTCGATGTCGGCCACCGTTTCATCGGCGGCTGCCTGGTTGCCTGCGTAGTTAACGATCACACTAAAACCATCGCGTGCCAGCCGCAGCGCTACCGCCTTGCCGATACCGCGAGAACCACCGGTAACGATGGCGACTTGAGAAGAAGTTGTCATAAGAATCTCCGTCGGTGGGTGAATGACGGTTGCCAGTATCGTTATTGACGATGCTTGGATAATTACCGATATTCTGGTTTAACTATTCAGAAATCATAAACAATGGACCGACTCGACGCCTTCCAATTATTCTGTCGCATCGTCGAACTGGGCAGTTTTACCCAGGCCGCCGAAGCGCTGAGTATACCCCGCGCCACCGCCACCCAGGCGATCAAAGACCTGGAAGCCCGGCTCGGTGCCCGGCTGCTGGAACGCACCACCCGCCAGGTAAAAGCCACGCCCGATGGCGAGCAGTTTTATCAACGCTGCCTGGGCATATTGGCGGAACTGGAAGAGGCCGAAGCCGCACTGAGCCAAACCCGCAGCAACCCCAGCGGCCTGTTGCGCATTGATCTGCATGGCACCCACGCGGCCAATATTGTATTGCCCAATATTGACGACTTTCATCGCCGTTACCCGGACATAGAACTGCAACTCAGCTGTGGTGACCGCCTGGTCGATCTGGTCGCCGAAGGCATCGACTGCGTGATTCGTTCCGGCCAACCGCGCGATTCATCGCTGGTGATCAAACGCCTGGCGATGATCCCGGAAACCATGTGCGCCAGCCCGCTGTATTTGCAGCGCCATGGCATGCCCAAACATCCGGACGACTTGCAGCGGCATCAGGTGGTGGGATTTTTTTCCCGAGGCTACGACTCAAGTTACCCGCTGGAATGCACCGTGAATGGCGTGGTCAAAACCTACGACCTGCCCGCCTGGATCACCGTCAACGACGCCCGCGCCTATCTGGCCGCCGCGCTCAGCGGCTGCGGCCTGATCCAGGTGCCGCGCCTGGATACGCAAAAACACCTCGACAGCGGCGAACTGGTGGAAGTCCTGGCCGACTATCCCAGCCCCGGCATTCCGATCTCGGTGCTGTATCCGTCGCAACGACATCTGCCACCAAGGGTGCGGGTGTTTGTCGATTGGGCGGCCGCGTTATACGCCCGGCAGTTTGGTCGGCTGGCTTAAAGATCTTTCGGCTAACCACGGCGTATTAGAACGGACGAATCATCGAATCAAGGCGAACGCAAACTGGCCTGACTGCGAATGGAACAAAACCAGAGAGTCTTACTCCAGAGCAAAGCCGCTTTTACCGCTCATCTGCATAAATCAAAAAACCCGGCGCTGCGAGGCAGGGCCGGGTGGGTTTTGCTGGGGTTAACAACGACGCTCAGTAGAGGTAGACCGCGCCGGAGTCTTCCATATTGTTGTCGGTCAGCGGATCATAATCGTCAGGCAGATTGTCACCGCCTAAACCACCCACGCTTTGGCCGTTGCTGTCTTCATAAGGCGCCCCCACCGCCAGGGTTTGGCCGTCACCACTGAGGGACAGGGCCGCGCCGAAAGCATCATACTCTTCTGCATTGGACGCCTTGAGATAGCTTTCAAACTGCCAGGTGCCGCCCGGCTTGACGACGTAGCTATAGGCTGCACCGTTATTGGAACCCGTATCATCCTTGTCGTTGCCATTCAGGCCGATGGCGTTGCTGCGCTCCCCAGTCGCCCCCACAGCCAGCCGCTGGCCATCGGCGCTGAGGCTGACGGAGGTGCCGAAGCCGTCATACTCGCCGGTATTGCTGGCCTTGATATAAGCCTGCTGTTCCCAGGTGTCGCCTTGCGGGCTGAACAGATAGACCGCGCCGGAAGAAAGTGCATTGTTATCGTCATCGTCGGTTGTCGGTTTGGAGAAATGGGCGCCTTGAGCCGAGCTGCTTTCATACTTTGCGCCCACCGCCAACACCCTACCGTCCCCGTTTAGGCTGACGGAAGTGCCGAAGTAGTCAGCCCTGCCGGTATTACTGGCCTTGATGTAGGCCTGTTGTGGCCATGTGATGATCGGGTCGTTCGGGTCGACTTCCTTGCCAAACAGATAGACCGCGCCTGTATCAGTCGCACCGCCATTATTGTCAACATCGCCATCCGCTATTGGTTGATTATCGCTACCGACCAATACGCCTGTAACCAAGCTGTCTTCCCACGGCGCACTCACCGCCACCAAGGTACCGGCATCGTTCAGACTCACGGAAACACCAAACGCATCATAACGTTCAGCATTGCTCGCGGAGAGGCGAGCCTGTTGCTTCCAGTCCGTGAGGTCAGGGGTATCGTCATCAGGCACGAAAATGAAGGCGTAGCCAATACCAGTGTCAGTGACAGTGACAGATAGACCGTCTGCTCCCACCGCCAGCACCGTGCCGTCTTTATTCAGGCTGACGGAGCGGCCGAATTGGCCATAGTCCTCCTCATCGCCAGGGACGACGGTTTGTTCCTCCCAATCCCCCTCGCTGTTCGGGCTGAAAACATAGGCGGCACCGTTATTATTATTTTTTCCAGGCGCCCCAACCGCCAACACATCGCCCGCATCGTTCAGGCTGACGGACCAGCCGAAGAGGGCATTTCCCGTCGCATCCGTTGCCCGGATATGCTGCGGCGCTTGCCAGTTGCCCTGCGCGTCCTGGCTGAACAGATAGACAGCGCCGGAGCTAGACTTCGTATCGTTAGCGCCATTTTCATAGGGCGCCCCAACCGCCAGCACCGTGCCATCCTGGTTCAGGCTGACGGCGTAGCCAAATCTGTCTCCCGTCCCCGTATTACTCGCCTTCAGGTAGCCGATGTTCTTAACCAGATGGTTGAGCTCGGGATTACCATCGATCATCACCACCTGGCCGGGGGTGCAGTCGTCGGCATTACAACTGCTTAACAGATACTGGGCATCGGCGCGCGCATAGAGCGGGACTTTCAGGCGATACTCGTGGGTGTCGGCGGGAAGTTCGGCCAACATCGTCCATTTGGCGGTGCCCTTTTTGCCATCCGGGTCTTCGTGGAGTTGGTAGTGGGTGGCGCCTGCAACCGCCGGCCAACTGAAGTGAAAGGTTTTGATGTCGTCCAACTTAAGACTGAGTTTAGCAGCGGCAGGCCCGCTAGAGTCGGAGTCGCAGCCACTCAGCACGAGGGCGAGCAGCAGGGCGCTGATTATTTTGGTCGGTGTGAGATGATTCATAACGTGCCTCAAAACAGGGTTGAAATGACCCGGCCAGCGAGTGGCCAGAGTGTTATTCAGCGCCTCTGTTATAAAGCACGGTCGTTGTATTTAGAGTTTGAATAAACGAGGTATTTTCCAGAAATATCGGCCAAATCGTTTGAAAAAACGCAAATAGTTGGTTTTGGTTGAATCATGACGCAAAACGGTGACTGGCGCGGGTTATCAATCAGCGTCATGCGATCTTGTGGACTCCACATTCGGACCGGCACGATGCGCCAAAAAAACCCGGCCGCAGCCGGGTAAACAATCGCACTTTTGGACCTTGACGAAAAACAGCAATAAACAGCCGATCTTTAAAACGGCGGTCAGCCTTTCACCGCACCTTGCAACAACGCGGAGACAAACTGGCGTTGGAAGATCAAAAACAAAATAACGGTGGGCGCCAAAATGATCAGCGAACCGGCGCAGAGCAGCGGCACATCGGTGCCCCACTGACCCTGGAAGGCACCCAAGGCACCGGCAACCGTGCGTTTGGTCGGGTCCTGCACTAAGACCACCGGCAGCAGGAATTGGTTCCAGGTCCACAGAAACAGCAGGATCGACAACGACATGATCGACGGCCGTGCCAGCGGCATCTGAATTTTCCAGAACTCGCGCCAGCTATCAGCGCCATCGAGTTGCGCCGCTTCGCTCAAATCTTTGGGTACGCCAATAAAGTGAGCGCGCATCCAATAAACCGAGAACGGCATATACAGACCAAGCAGCGGCAGGATGATCGCGAAGCGAGTATTGAGCAGACCCAGGGCGCGCACTTCGTAATAGAGCGGCGTGATGATGGATTCGAACGGCAGTGTCAGACCCAGCACGAAAACCAGGTACAACCATTTGCGTCGTCCAGTCACCAGCTTGGATAAACCAAAGCCGGCCAAACACGCCATGATCACCGCCAGCGGTACCACACCGGCCACAATCAACAGGCTGGAGAGCATCATCTGCCCCATATTGGCGACTTCGAAAGCGCGCGCGAAGTTGCCCCACTGCGGATCGGACGGCCAGGAAATACCCACCGGGTAGGTGCCCGAAGGTGCCAACGCCGCCGACAACATGCTCAGAAACGGCAGCAGGGTGATGGCCATCAACAGCACAATCAGGCCACGGCCGATCCACGGATTACGTAACCAGTGATTCATGATTTCTCCCGCGTCAGCCATTGCACCGGCAGGATGCACGCCAGTACCAGTATCATCAGCACCACACCGAGCGCCGACGCCAGACCCACCTCACGGTGGGCAAAGGCGAGCCGGTAAATTTCCAGACCCGGCACCGTGGTTTCGATGCCCGGACCACCACCGGTGGAGACGTAAACCACGTCGAAACTCGACAACGCCTGAATGATGGTGACAGTAATACAAACACCGATCTCCGGACGCAGGCTGGGCAGCGTGACGTGACGGAATTCCTGCCAGGGCGTGGCGCCGTCGAGCTTGGCGGCTTCATACAAGGCCGCGTCAATCTTGGCGATGCCAGTCACCAGCAACAGCAAGCACAGACCGAGCAACACCCAGGTGCCAATCAGACCGACCGCCGGCAAGGCGTAATCGAAATCACCGAGCCAGCCTCGGGTCCAGCTTTCCAGACCGATCAGGTTGAGGAACTGGTTCACCACGCCGTCGAAGTCGTACATCCAGCTCCAGGCGATGCCTGCGGCCACCAACGGAATCACCTGGGGAATAAACAGGATGGTCCGGGTGACGGTGCCAAAACGGCCGGACATCTGGTTGCGAATCGCCGAGGCAATCAGCAAACCGAGCACCACCGGCACGGCGGTGAAGTAGATGATCAATCGGAAAGCGTTGCCGATGATCTGCAGCAGATCACTGTCGGTCATCACTTCCCAATAATTCGACAGGCCGGCAAAACTGGCCTGGCCAATGCCATCCCAGTTGAGCAGCGAGTAGTAAACCGAAATCACCATCGGCAGCAGCACAAAGGCGGCATAGATGGCGAACGCCGGCAAAATAAACCACCAGGCGGCGGCGATGCGGCGTTTCACCTTAACCGGCTCGCGCGCCTGGGGGTTTTGGACAGTCTCAGTGACGGTCATGAATCACATCCACATTAATGACGAGGCTCAGCGCGACAGCTGCTTCTCGTATTCTTCTTGAACCGCTTCGAGCAAACCTTCGGCATCCTGACGTCCGCCGACCATTTTTTGCAATTCGGGCGTCCAGGCCGCGGCGAAAATCGCACCGGTGGCGTTGGCCGTGAAGTCCATGGCGCCGTTGTTCGCAGCGATGACCTGACTGGCTGCCAGGGTAGAAGCAATCAGCGAGTTCGGATCGACTTCCGGCAACGGCAGATCGGCCGGACCACCGGGGTTGGAGCCGCCGACTTCAACGTTGATCTGGCGAGCGGTTTCATTGGTGGCGACCCAGTTCAGGAAGAAGGCGGCGCAATCCGGGTTGTTGGAGTTGGCGCCAATGCCGAAGGTCAGCGGCGACGACATGGTCGAGTAACGACCGCCTGCTTCACGCGGAGGCATCAGGAAGAAACCGACTTTGTCGCCCATCTGCTGTTGCAGGTTGGCCGATTCCCAGTCGCCGTTGAACATCAACAAACCCTGGCCCTGAGTGAAGCGGCTCATCATGTTGAAGTAGTCGATGGAGTTGGCGTTGCGCGGGAAGTAACCGGCTTCGATCCAGTCTTGCAAATGCTCAGTAGCCGCCAGATTTTCCGGGGTGTCGATGGTCGCGCCTTCCTGCTGGAAGATCCACTCGTTGATCGGCTCCGGATCGCCATAAGAACCCATCAGGTTCTGCAGCGGGAAGTTGATGCCGGCGGTGTCTTTGTTCCACTGCATGATCGGCTGGATATCGGCGTCTTTGGCGCGTGCCAACAGATCATCAAGCTCGGCCAGTGTTTTTGGCACGTCAGTCATGCCCAGTTCGGCAGCCAGTTCTTTGTTGTAGAACACGCCGGTGGTGCTGTAGTTCAGACCCAGGGCGTACAAAGAACCGATACCACGCGGACGGCCGCTTTCGTGCAGACGCAATTGCACCAGCTGCGAGGCGGGGAAGCTGTCCCAACCGAATTCATCGAAATAAGGATCGAGGTTTTGCAGCAGATCGTTAGCGACCAGATCGCTGATGCTGGGCAGGCGGATCAAGTCCGGCGCGTTGTCTTGCGACAGCAGGCGCGGGCTATTTTCCATCAGGTTGGCGAACTGATCTTCACGAATGTCGAAGCTGACATTCGGGTATTGGTTGCTGAATTCCTCAGCCAAACGGCTCGGCAATGGAAAACCGGTTTCGAAATACGCTTTCAGGGTGACCGGCTCGGCGCCGCAACTTAATGCAGCAAAACTCGGAGCAGTCAGGGTGGCGGCGCAGGCCAGCAGCGACAAGCGCAAGGCCTTGGATGTTGTTTTTATCATGACGACCTCCTCAAGGGCGTCCGTTCAGCGGTATTACTGAACGGATCTTGCTAAAAGGTTTTAGCATATCATCGGTGACCGGGCTAAGCCTGTAAAGCGAACCCGGCCTTTCTTACACTGTAAGCGGCATCACACCGCCCTCTTCGGTGCGCTCAGAACATCTCCTTGAGCGCCTGGATGATACGGGTGGCGCGCGGGTCGCCCTCGCCGTACATCCAGTTGGTCACAAAGGCAAAGCCGAGACGCTGCTCGGGGTCGGCAAAGGTCACCTGACCGCCGGCACCGTCGTGACCAAAACTGGCTGAACTCAGATAACGACGCACTTCTGAATCCAGTTGGAAACCTTTGCCCCAAGCCGGATACGGACCCGGCGCTGGATAAATCTGCGGACCCTGGCTCATCACTTCAGTAGCGACTTTCAAAGTATCGTCTTGCAGCAAACGCACGCCCTTGGTGGGCGTCACCACGGCCGACCAGATCGATGCCAATGCCTGGGCGGTCGCAATGCCACCGGCGCCCGGCGCTTCGACGGCCTGCAAGCGCGGGTCGTTAAAGCCTTCGGTGTCGGTGACCAGCGCCGCAGGCAAGGCATTGCCCAAGGTCATGGCGCGGTAGGGCCAGTAGGGTTCTTCCGGGCTGTCTTTCGCCGCTTCCGCATCCCACAAGTCATACAACGCCTGGCTGCAACCGATGTGCGCGACTCGCGGCTGCTTATCGGCTGGCAAACCAACCCAAAGATCGGCATTTAATGGCTGTGCCAGACGCTGCTGCACCAGGTCACGTACGCGGGTGCCGCTGGCACGGCGCAGAATTTCACCGACCAACCAACCATGGGTAATGGCGTGATAAGCATGACCACTGCCCGGCGGCCACAGCGGCTCTTGTTCAGCCAAGGCATTGACCGGCTTGGTCCAGTCGAGCAGGTCTTCAAACGACCATGGCTGGCGCGGCGCACTGAGGCCGGCACGGTGTGACAGCACCTCGGCAACGGTAATGTTGGCTTTGCCATGGGCCGCGAATTCGGGCCAGTAATGGGCGACTTTTTGCTGGTAGTCGAGCTTGCCTTCCTGCACCAGTTGGGCGGCGATAATGGCCATCAAACCCTTGGTGCAGCTAAACACCACGGCGGCAGTTTCATCGCTCCAAGGCTTGTGCTGACGCGGGTCGGCTGAACCGCCTTGCAGATGCACAACCTCCTTACCGTCCTGCCAAATACTGAGCGCTGCGCCCCAACCCTCGGTTTCCTCAAAACCAGCGCGAAAAGCGTCGCGCACGGCTTCGAAGCCAGGCTGAATGTGGCCCACTACCTCTGTGCCCATGCTGTTTCCTCAATGATGATTCAGAAGGGTTCACGACCATTGGTTTTTGTAGGGGTCGCCGAACCGGATGGCACAAAGATAAAACGATTTAGCACATTGTCAAGGCTGCGCGATTTTCATCTTTCAAGGTATGCTCTGCGACCAGACACCAAAAACGGACTTCGTTTTGAGTAAGAAAAAGCGCGTAACGCTCGCCGATGTGGCCCGACTGGCGGGCTTATCGACCTCGGCCGCCTCAATGATTCTGACCGGCCGCCCCGACACCCGCCTGTCGCCCGAAGCCCATGCCCGGGTTCACGAAGCCGCCGCTACGTTGGGCTATCGACCCAACGCCGCCGCCCGCGCCTTGCGTACCGATAAAACGCAAACCCTGGCATTTATTTCCGACCACATCGCCACGACGCGTTTTGCCAGCGGTTTGATTCGCGGCGCCCTGGCCGAATCGGAAGCCGCCAAGCAGGTGATGCTGGTACTGGAAACCCACGGCGACCCAGCCCTGGAAACCCGGGCGATCGACGAAGCCATCGACCGGCAAGTGGACGGCATCATCTTCGCCGCCATGCGCTCACGCGAAGTGTTCTTGCCGGAAATCTCGGCCAACATACCGATGGTGATGCTCAACGGCACCAGCAAGCAGTGCCCAACGGCCATCCTGCCGGACGAGTTCAACGGCGGGCGCGAAGCGGTGCGACTGCTGGCAGAAGCCGGTTTCAGCGAGGGCTTGGTACTGGTCGGCCACAACGCCGATGTGGAAGAAGGCTTATTCCGTTCCGAAACCGTGATCCGCCGACTTGAGGGCATTCGCACCGAAATGGCCGAACGCGGTCTGCATTTTGACGACGAGTTAAGCAGTTGGAACTGGGAACCGGAAAACGGCTATAAGCTGGTGAAGAAATACCTCAAACACGAACAACCCAAAGCGCTGATCTGCCTGAACGACCGCCTCGCTTTCGGCGCCTACCAGGCACTCGCCGATACCGGCCTGAGCATTCCGACCGACGTCTCCATCGTCTCCTTCGACAACGACGAACTGGCCTCCTACTTACGCCCCGGCCTGACCACCATCGCCCTGCCCCACGAAACCATGGGCCGCGAAGCGGTGCGGATGTTGTTGGATGCTAAGGCGACGGAAGAGATCAAGTTGGTGGAGATGGAGGCTGTGGTGAGGGGGTCGGTGCGGGCCTGAACCGAACAGCAAACGCCAGGTCTTCAAGCTAACCGCTAAAGCCGGTACCTTAGCCACTCAGCAACCAAGGTAAGCGTTGCACGAATGTGATTTCAGGGTGTCGGTGGGATGATCGAACGTAGTAACAATTTCTCATTTCTCGCAGAGCACGACCCGCTTTTTGTAGAGCTGGCCGGTGCTGCGGAACGTGCCTTTAGTAGCGATCCAAACAATTGATCAGAGGTGACAAGCGCGCTGAAGCCTTACTGGCACGCATTAAGGCCGAGCGGTCGAAGCAAGCTCTAAAAGTAGGGGGACAGGTTTAGAGATACACCCAGCTGCCTAGGTCTTTATAGCACGAGTGGTCGCGGTCGCTGGTGTGAGGGAACTTACAGGCTATGAATCGGGGCTATTTATCATCTTAACTACATCGACACCAAAGCGCTCTTTTATCGAACCAATAAGTTGTTGAGCCATAATTTGTAACGACTCCATCAACTCAAGTCCAAGCTGTTGTTCAATACTAGCTCTCTTTCGTTTAGATACTGTGCCCGCATTTTGAATCACTATAGATACAATAGCGTCAAACTTACTATTAGGTAGGTCCACTTGGCTGCCAAGAAATTTCTTCAACTGATCAAAAACCATCAGCAAACATATCTCACTCATCAAATCGTCTGATACAGCGGTTTCCATCATTTCATAAACAAATTTCACATGCTCGGTGTAGTCGGGAAATCGATACATATAATCGATGTCATTATTAATGACGAGATTCTTTGATTCGTCAAAATGGTAGTCCAGCATAGCCATAATTGGGCGCGATATAACTTCTAGTACAGCATCGTACTTAGATTGGTTTTTAAGAATTGCCGCTGAGATAGGAATAATAAATTTATGGTCAGGCTCTCGATGTTTCATCACATCGTGGATCAAATAACGATGTAACCGCCCATTACCATCATCAAAGGGGTGGATATAGACTTCACCAAATGACAGCAATGTCGCATGCATGAGCGGAGGAACGCTTCTGTCAACCATTAAGTTGTCATGCAATTTGAACAAGCCATTCATCATGCTCTCCAGATGTTCGTGCCTGGCTCCAATATAATGAACGTCTTCATCCTGCATGCTGTAGCGCTGAATGGTTGTACCTACATATATATCTGATTGTCGGTAATCGCTGGCTTTCATATTATCAGCAACAATTTGGTTTTGTACGTTTAGCAACGACTGCTTGCTGAGTTCATATAAACCAACGTTTTTAATGGCATTCAGAAACCGCTGCATACGCTGCTTGCCCGGTTGCTCGTTTTCAATCTCCGTCGATGATCGGGTTTCTTTGGTATATAGATAGTTAATAGATCGCCCGATAGTGTCTGCCGACAATAAATCTCCAACGCCCTGCATTTTGCTGTATGCCGTTTTATATACGTCTATTTTTTCAAGCGCTTTTACGTTTGCGGTCTTTCTAATAGTTGGGCAAAAATCCGAAGTGCCTATGGCGTTATTGATAATGCGGGTTCGCTTATTTCGAACACCTTCATTCAAGGTGTAATAAAACTCGTCGTTAAACAACTTAACATAGTTGCCCGACTTTAAATCCGGTATGTCCAGCCTGGTATCCGTCAACCACTCATAAAGGAACCAAAGCACTCGGTTATATTCACTGGTCGGTTTTTTTGCAATGAATGCGGAGAATTCTTGGCGGTCAACTTTGCCAAACATGGCTGCAAAAAAATGTAGCCGAATACCCTGATGCTTAATCGCCACATGCATTTGATCGTAAGGATTATCAGAATACTTGCGATGCTTAGGTAAGATTTTCCGCTTGCCCCCACCATAGTTGATGGTTTGCTCAGCATCAGTATTGGGGTCCTGATACACTTCGACTCCCAGTTTAGGTAACAGCAGAGCGTAGTGTTCGTTCAGGTAGGCATAACCAAGAGGTCTCATGGGGATCCTTTACTTGTCGAACGAAAGGTCTTACCTTGTGTTTTGCTATTTTAGCTTAGCTACCACTAAAAACATTACAAATAACATTTTTTACTTACATATAGACTATTTTTGTTATATTTGACAAAAATTATTATTTATAACTAATTCTAAGTTCTCTTCTCGGCAAGCGTTGTTTTTTGACCCTCCTTCCTTTTTGACATCAAACTAGCTAGCAATCATTCACTCAATATTCTGCACCTGCTCGCGCATCTGCTCGATCAACACTTTTAAATCCACCGCGGCCTGAGTGGTGTCGGTGTGGGTGGCTTTTGAGCCCAGCGTATTGGCTTCGCGGTTAAATTCCTGCATCAGAAAATCCAGCCGACGACCGATGGCGCCTTTCTGATTCAACACGTGGCGGGCTTCCTGGCAGTGGGTGTCGAGGCGGTCGAGTTCTTCGGCGACGTCGGCTTTTTGTGCCAGTAATACCACTTCCTGTTCCAGGCGTTCCGGGTCGAGATCGACTGAGAGTTGGGCGGCTTTGGCTTTTAAGTTGTCGCGGAAACTTTCGACTAAGGCCGGGGCGTTTTTACGCACCTTGGCGACGATGACTTCGATGGCATCCAGGCGCTGGCGCAACAGGTCGGCGAGTTCTTTGCCTTCGCGTTCGCGGTGGGCGATGAGGTCATCCAGAGCTTCAGCGAACAGCGCTTTCATCGACTCGAAAACGGCGTCCATATCGGTGTCGGCTTCGGCCAGTACGCCGGGCCATTGCAGCAGATCCATGGCGTTGGGGGCGGCGCTGTCGAGGATGGTGGCGCGCACCTGATCGAGTGCCTGGCCGAGCGCTTCGAGGCGTTCGGTATTCACCGCCAGACTGTCGCCACCTTGGGCGGGATAGAAGCGCAGATTCACTTCCACCTTGCCGCGGGCAACGCGTTTTTTCAGTTGCTCGCGCAGTGGCATTTCCACCGGTTTTAAACTGTCCGGTAGTTTGAAACTGGCTTCCAGATAGCGATGGTTAACCGAGCGCAGCTCAACCGAAAGCTGGCCGCTGGCGAGGCTGTGTTCGCGACGGGCGAAGGCGGTCATCGACAGCGGCATGGCATCAGACCTCGTTCAATGCAGCTTGTTGAATGTCGCACAGCTCGGCGACACCTTTTTGCGCCAGGGCGAGCATGGCGGTCAGCTCATCGGGCGCGAAGGGTTCGCCTTCGGCGGTGCCCTGAATTTCCACGAAGCCACCGCTGGCAGTCATGATGACGTTGAGGTCGGTTTCGGCGGTGCTGTCTTCGGCGTAGTCCAGGTCGAGTACAGCTTCGCCGTTCCAGATACCGACGGAAACCGCCGCAATCGGATATTTGATGGGGTTTTTCTTGATCTGACCTTTTTCCAGCATGCCGTTGATGGCATCGCACAGCGCCACATAAGCGCCGGTAATAGAAGCGGTGCGCGTGCCGCCGTCGGCCTGGATAACATCGCAGTCGAGGGTAATGGAATGCTCGCCCAGGGCTTTCATATCTATGGCGGCGCGCAATGAGCGACCGATCAAACGGCCGATCTCGACGGTGCGACCGCCTTGCTTGCCGCGTGCGGCTTCGCGCTGGTTACGCGAGCCGGTGGCGCGCGGCAGCATGCCGTATTCGGCGGTGACCCAACCCTGGCCCTGGCCTTTAAGGAAGCGCGGTACACCGGTTTCAACGCTGGCGGTGACGATCACCTGGGTGTCACCGAAGCTGACCAGCACACTGCCTTCGGCGTGTTTGGTGAAACGGCGTTGAATGGAGACGGGGCGCAATTGGTCGGGCTGGCGGCCGCTGGGTCGCATAAGGCAAAGCCTTCTGGCAGAGAATGAAGCCGCTCAGTATAGGGATTGCGTCTGGCAATGCCTACCGCAGCCCCGGCGGCTCACCGGAACAATAGGGGTGATCGGCAATGCGCGTGAAGCGATAGCTGTGCGCCGGTTGTTCGCTTTGTAAGGCTAGCGGTTGCCAGGGCAAGGGCGCCGCGGCCGACCAGTCGAGCGTTTCCGGTAACTGACCGTTGATCTGCACCAAGCGACTGTCGAGCGCCGTGCTGGTTACCGTCAGTGCCTCGACGAGTTCGGCTCCGAGCGGTAAGCGAATGTTCATCGGTTGGTCGGCGAGGTTAACGGTTAATAGGCTGATACCGCCACCGTCACCCGGCTCACAATGGGCGAAGGCCTGCACCACGCCATCGGCACCGCTGACCGACAGCCAGCGCGGACCCATCAAACGTTGCCACAATAACTGCGCCCAGTAATCCGGATTGGGGCTGTAGTGGTTGCGGTAAGCGAGCAAGGCGTAGTCGCCGCCCATCAGGCTTTGACGAATCACCGTTTCCTGTCCGGTTTTGGCAGCCAGGCCGAGTTGCGTTAGCCACCACAGGCTGGCGCCGAAACGGTTGGTCAGTTGGTCGACACCGCCGCATTGCGCCGGGCCGGTTTCGCCCAGCCACAAACGCGTCTCGGGCGAGTAGCGGTCGACCCAGCTTTTTACTTTGCGTGATTGCTTGGCGAATTCGGTCACCGCTTCGACATCGAGCAGCGACTCCCATTCCGCGCCTTCCGTGCGTACCGTGCAGCGGCGCGATTGAGTCGGGTAGTAATGCCAGGTGAAGATGGCCGGTTCGACGCCGCTTTCGAGAAATTCGCGTGAGGAACCCACGAGCGTGCTGAGCGGTTCACCCACTTCCGGCCAGAAGGCGTTGGCGGGGCCGGCCAGCGGAATCTCGCCGGTATAATTGCGCGCGCGGTCGAATTCGCGGCTGTATTGTTCGAAACCGATTTGATGGCTGGGGCCGAACATCAACCAGTGGGCGCCCGGTTCATTGCCAAATTCGAGGATGCCGTTGTAGTCGATGGGCAGCCATTCAAGCAGGCGTTGCAGTTGGTCGGGCTGCCAGTCGTCGTTGTCGTCGCGAACGCGCGGGCCGGTGCTGACGGTGAGCATTGGGCGGGCGCCCAGGGCTTCAACGAAGGCGAGAAAACGGATGATGTCGGCGCGGCTTAAGCTGGGGTCGATATCGTCTTCGTCGTCGAGGCGCCACCACAGCCGATCGGCCTCGGTGCCGCCCAATCGCACCCAGGCGGGTTGCAGCAGTTGTGCCCAGTGCAAGAGTTCATCATCGGCCAGGTCAACCGGACGCGGCGGTCCTTCACCGGCCCACCATTCACCGCCGGTGAGCATGGCCGCATCGATGGCGACGCCAATAAATTCAGAGCTTGTCTCACCCTGTTCAAGCCCCCAATTCAACACCCAGGATGAGGGCGCATCTTCGCGCGCCAATACCGACCACAGCAGCCAGATCAATAAAGCGGCTGCCAACGGATGGCGACGACGGTGAGCAAAACGGTACAGCGGTCTCAGCATGGGCTCGTTATACTGCCGTTCGATGACGCTTTAACGAACCCTAGCATCGCCACAGGAAAATGGAGGGCATGATGGCCAACCCCTTACTCGAACAACACGAACTGCCGCCCTTTGCTCAGTTCCAGCCCGACCAGGTGGTGCCCGCAGTCGAAACCCTGCTCAAGCGCAACCGCGATACCATTGAGATGTTGCTGGCCCAGGTTGGCGAACCGCGCTGGGATAACCTGATTGAGCCGATCAACCGCAGCCACGAAAATTTCGATCAGGCCTGGGCCTTGTTCGGTCATCTGACCGGCGTAAAAGATTCACCAGAATTGCGCGATGCCTACAGCCAGGCACTGAATCTGCTGACCGAATACCAAAGCTGGCTGGGCCAGCATCGCGGTTTGTTCGAGGCCTATCAGGCCATCGCCGCGCGTGACGATTTCGCTGATTTAAGCCGCGCCCAGCAAGCCGCCATTGAACAATCGCTGCGCGATTTCCGTCTGGCCGGTGTCGATCTAAACGACGCCGACAAAAAAGCTTTCGCCGATCTGCAAGCGGAACTGGCGCAACTGAGTCAGAAATACAGCGAACAATTACTCGATGCCACTCAGGCCTGGAGTCTGCATATTACCGATGAAAACCGTCTCGCCGGCTTACCGGAATCGGCGCGCGCCACCTTGCGCCAATACGCCGAACAAAAAGGCAAAGACGGCTGGCTGGTGACGCTGGAAATGCCGGCGGTGATCCCGGTGATGACCTACGCAGACGATCGCGAACTGCGTCGCCAAACCTATTTCGCCAACGTCACCAAGGCGTCGGAAATCGGCCCGCAAGGTGGCCAGTTCGATAATGGCCCGGTGATGTCGGCCATTTTGGAAAAGCGACAGGCGGCTGCAAAACTGCTCGGCTTTGCCAACCACGCCGAAGTGTCGCTGGCGACCAAGATGGCCGACAGCCCGGCTGGAGTGCTTGCCTTCCTGCGCGATCTGGCTGAGAAAGCCGTGCCCCAAGCCAAGCGCGAATTCGACGAATTAACAAGCTTCGCCCGCGACCAGCTGGGCCTTGATGAGCTACAACCCTGGGATGTGGGTTACGCCAGCGAGAAACTGAAAGAGCAGCAATATTCAGTATCGCAGGAAGAACTGAAACCCTACTTTCCGGTGCCGCGCGTGATCAGCGGTTTGTTTGAGACTGCCCACCGTTTGTTCGGCGTCAGCTTTGAACAAGTGAAAGATTTCGAGACCTACCATCCAGACGTTCAGCTTTATAACGTCCTGGAAAACGGCGAGGTCATCGCCCGCGTTTATATGGACATCTACGCTCGCGAAGGCAAACGTGGTGGTGCCTGGATGGACGAATGCCGTCGTCGCGCCGAACTGGGCGGATTGTTGCAAAAACCCGTCGCTTATCTGACCTGTAACTTCACGCCGCCGGTCGGCAACAAACCCAGTTTGCTGACCCACGATGAAGTCACCACCCTGTTCCATGAATTCGGCCACAGCCTGCACCACATGCTGACCAAGGTAGACGTTGCCGACGTCAGCGGCATCAATGGGGTGGCCTGGGATGCGGTCGAACTGCCCAGCCAGTTTCTGGAAAACTGGTGCTGGGAACCGGAAGCGCTGGCCTTTATTTCTGGTCATGTTGATAGCGGTGAACCACTGCCTCAAACGCTGCTCGACAAAATGCTCGCTGCCAAGAATTTCCACTCGGCCATGGGCACTGTGCGTCAGTTGGAATTTGCGCTCTTTGATATGGAACTGCACAGTCGCACCGACGCTTTCAGCAGCGCCGACATTCAGGCTGTGATTGATCAGGTACGCAGCGAAGTGAGCGTGGTGCCGGTGGTCGCAGAAAACCGTTTCCAAAACGGTTTTGGCCATATCTTCGCCGGCGGTTATTCAGCCGGTTATTACAGCTACAAATGGGCCGAAGTCTTGAGCGCGGATGCGTTCAGCCGCTTCGAGGAAGAGGGTGTGTTCAACACCGAAACCGGTCGTTCCTTCCGCGATACCATTCTGGCCAACGGCGGTACTCAGCCGGCAGCAGATCTGTTCAAAGCCTTTCGTGGCCGCGAACCGAGTGTTGATGCGTTGCTGCGTCATTCGGGTATAGCCGCCTAAAAACAGCCGCCTAAAAAAATGGCCGCGATACCGAGCAGGTTTACGCCTGGTATCGCGGCCATGTCAGTTGTTTCTTTTTACTGCTCTGGCACCCAATAGATAAACGCATCCATACCGTGTTCGAGAATGTCTCGCCGACGGGCTCGGGCATCGGCTTCGGTATAGGGACCAATCAACACCCGGAATCCGTTCAGGCGCTGATCATAGTGCACCAAAAGATCGTCGCCCCAAACGTAGTCAGTGACCAGAGTTCGATACTGTTGAATGGTATGTACTTGACGGAAAAAACCGAGGTGCACATAAACGCCATCCGGTAAATCGCGTTTGGCCTGGCTCATCAAACCATCCAGGAATTGATCAGGTTGCGCCTGAGGTACCGGTTGAACTCTGGGTTGGGGTTGAACCTTCGATTCTGGCGGTGGTTCAGCCTGGCGCTGCTGCGCTTCTGACAGTTCGATTTGACCTTCAAATTCAGCATCGTTCCGGGCGATATCCGGGTCACTGCGGCGAACGCGCGCATCCAGTTGTTTAGCGCGTCCGGGCCAGAATCGAACGCCCATCTGCAGGTGAAACTCCTCTTCGCGCCCGGTCTGGTAACGCATTTCGAACAGGCCACCCCATTGATCAATCCATTGCTGCTCAATGCCTACACCCACAAAGGCCGCGGGCTCAATCGCATCGGCTTCCAGTTGCTGATCCAAACCCGCAAAAGGATAAACACGCTCGTTAATTGAAGTTTGGAACGGCATGGAAAAACGAGTGATAAAACTGCCCTGGCTGACACCGAGCTGCGGCTCCGATTGAGCATAACCACCGGCAACGGCAAGATGCCGGCCGAGGTCGCGGTGTACGTAGAAACGGGCGCCGGCGCGGTCGAACTGAGTGACGGGCGTGGTGCCGGCAATAGAGTAAAAGGTATCGTTGGCTTGGGCCCAAAACGACAACATGGCGAGGCTTAACAATACAAAAATTTGCTTCATCTAATTACAGTTGCTCGCGCAATCCTTGCAGCACTGGCATTGGGTCTGGACGAACCCCGCGCCAAATTTCAAAACTCACTGCGGCCTGACCCACTAACATACCCAGTCCATCGGCACAGTGAATGACGCCCTGAGAACGTGCCCAACGATTAAAGACCGTCTCGTCCTTGCCATACATCATGTCGTAACAGCGGGTTTCGGCATTCAAAAGCCCTGGCGGCAGAGGCGGTAAATGGCCGGATAAACTTGCTGAGGTGCCGTTAATAACAAGGTCGAATTGGCCACTGATTTCTTCGAACGCCACCGGTGAGACTTCAGGAAAATCTTCGCTTAGCGCTTCGGCTTTTGCCAGGGTTCGGTTCGCCAATACCAACTGGGCGGGACTGCATGCCAGCAGTGGTTCCAACACGCCCCGGACAGCACCACCAGCGCCCAGAATGAGCAGATTTTTGCCTGTTAATGTCCAACCCAGTTGCTCAATCAAATCGAACACCAGGCCGGCGCCGTCCGAATTGTCGCCCAGAATACGGCCGTCTTCAGTGTGTGTCAAAGTATTGACTGAGCCGGCCCGCTTGGCTCGTTCTGTCAATACATCGGCGAAATCATGGGCGTCTTCTTTGAACGGAACGGTGACGTTAAAACCTTTATAACCGTCTTTAAAAAGCTGCCAGACGCGGGTTTCAAAACTGGTCACCGGCAGCTCTATAGCGTGGTATTCAATAGCCTGCCCGGTTTGTCGAGCAAAGGCGGTGTGAATATCGGGTGACAGGCTGTGCTTGATGGGGTGACCCAGTACCGCATAACGATCCATGCTCGATCCTTTATTGTTTGTCGTGGCTAAAACGGCTGCAACGAGACGTGGTTCCGATTGAAACGACTTAGTTGTCAAAAAACAATAGAGCCAAGCACCGAAGTCAGGGCCTAACCCCGCTTTGTGCTTGGGGCCATCCGGGCGCACTGTTAAACTAGCGCTCTCCAAACCCGCCTCCACAGGATCTCCGCCGCATGGCCCAATTGAACCCCCGACAAAGCGAATCGGTGCACTACATCAGTGGTCCGATGCTGGTATTGGCCGGGGCTGGTAGTGGCAAGACGTCGGTGATCACCCAGAAAATTGCCTATCTGATCAACGAGTGTGGCTACAAGGCGCACAACATTGCTGCGGTGACCTTTACCAATAAGGCGGCGCGGGAAATGAAGTCGCGCGTCAGCAAGCTGGTGAAAGGCAAGGCGGGCCACGGTTTGATCGTCTCGACCTTCCATACCCTGGGGCTGAATATTCTGCGCCGCGATGGCTCGCATCTGGGTCTGAAACCCGGCTTCACATTATTTGATGACCACGACACCAAGGCGCTGATTAAAGACATCGTACTGCGCGAAGTGCCCAACGCCGTCGACGATGTCGATTTCTTCCGCAATATGATCAGCCTGTGGAAGAACGATCTGGCTGAGCCAGACGACCTGCGCGGCAAGATGGAAGACGCCCGCCATTCGCTGGCGGTGGAAATTTACGATCAATATCTGCGCATGCTGAGCGCCTACAACGCCACCGACTTCGACGACCTGATCCGGCTGCCCACCGTGCTGTTCCGCGATCATCCCGAAGTGCTGGCGCGCTGGAACCGGCGCATTCGTTATCTGCTGGTCGACGAATATCAGGACACCAACATCTCCCAGTATCAGTTGGTGAAAATGTTGGTCGGCGATCAACCGCGTTTTACCGTGGTCGGCGATGACGATCAGTCAATCTATTCCTGGCGCGGTGCCCGACCGGAAAACCTGGTGCAATTACAGGACGACTTCCCCGGCCTGAAGATGGTCAAACTGGAACAGAACTACCGCTCCACCGGGCTGATTCTGAAAGCCGCCAACACCGTCATCGACAACAACCCACACGTCTTCACCAAGACGCTGTGGAGTGAAATGGGTTTTGGCGACCCGATTCGCATCATCCGCACGCCCAACGATGAAGCCGAAGCCGAACGCATCGCCAACGAAATTCTGCATCAGCATCTGGTGCGGCGCGGTCAGTACAAAGATTTCGCCGTGCTCTATCGCGGTAACTTCCAGGCCCGGGTGCTGGAAATCAAACTGCAGCAGAACCGCATTCCCTACAAGATGACCGGCGGCACCTCCTTCTTCGCCAAGGCGGAAATCAAGGACGTGATGAGCTATCTGCGTCTGCTGGTAAACCCGGATGACGACGCCGCCTTCCTGCGCATCATCAACACACCGCGCCGTGAAATCGGTCCGGCAACGCTGGAAAAACTCAACGAATATGCCGGCCAGCGCAGCGTCAGCCTAAGCGCGGCCTGTCAGGAAATGGGGCTGCATGAACACCTGCCCGCCAAAGCCGGCGAACGTCTGGAGCGTTTCAGCACCTGGCTCGATCGCACTATTAAAAAACTGCACACCGAAGACGACCCGGTGATGGTGATCCGCGAGATGATCACCGACATCAACTACGAAGCCTGGTTACGGCAAGACAGCGACACTGACCGCCAGGCAGAAAAACGTTTGGCCAACGTGCACATCCTGATCGACAGCCTGCAAGCCATGCTCGAACGCGGCGACGAAGACGACGATTCCGATATCCAGGTGCAGGACGCCATCGGCAAGCTGGTGCTGCGCGACATCATGGATCGTCAGGAAGAAGAGGACGACACCGACGCCGTCCAGCTGATGACGCTGCACGCCTCCAAAGGCCTGGAGTTCCCGCACGTCTTTGTCATGGGATTGGAAGAAGAACTGCTGCCGCACCGCAACTCGATTGAAAGCGGTGACATCGAAGAAGAACGCCGCCTGATGTACGTGGGCATCACCCGCGCTCAGCGCACCTTAACGCTCACCTACGCCGCCAAGCGCAAACAGTTTGGCGAAATTGTCGACTGTACACCGAGTCGTTTTCTCGATGAGCTGCCGCAAGATGACTTGCAGTGGGACGGCCGCGAAGACGCCGACCCGGCAGCCACCCGCGAACAGGGCAGCCGCTCCATCGCCAACCTTAGAGCGATGTTGAATTCTTAACGGGAATCAACCCAGCGCCAACCAGACGCCGACGCCCATCATCAAGGTGCCGGCGACGCGGTTAATTCGACGCACGTTGGAACCACGCGCCAGCAATTTGCTCAGCGTTTTACCGCCACTGGCGTAGAGAATCAGCGACAGCCACTCGATCATCAGAATCATCGCGATCAGCACCGCCAATTGCGGCGCCAAAGGACGGCTATCGTCCAGAAACGGCGGCAGCAGCACCATAAAAAACGCCCAACCTTTGGGGTTCGCCACGGCAGTGACAAAGCCCTGGGTCGCCAGTTGCAGCGGACTGGCTTTGACGTGCGCGGAGTCGCCGGTTTCAGGAATCGCCAGCTTGCCGCGCGAACGCCACATCTGTATGCCCAGCCACAGCAAATAAGCGCCACCGGCCCATTTAAAGGCAATAAAAATCTGCGGCGAACCCAACATGATCGCCGCCACCCCAACCACCGCACAAACGGCAACCAAAGCCACGCCCACTAACTCGCCAGCCATCATCCAAAAGGTACGACGAATACCAATGGTGATGCCCAGACTCATCGACAGCGTCATGCACATGCCGGGCGTCAGGGAGACAAAGAGGAAGGTGGGGATAAAGGCAGCCAGGAGGGCGGTGTTGATCATATCACCGCCTTGCTGGCCGATTGGCTATTACTAAAGATTGGGTGCATTTCTCATCAAAGCTTGGTGAACTCAGTCAAGTTCAGCACATTCTGTTATTGAAGAGAAGACTGGTTGCTCTGCCAAAGCGCCATCGTCACTTAACTTGCTGCTCATCGCGTATATTTGAACACCGGAAAATGCGCTATTGAACTGGTTAAAACTTTCATAGCTTTCAATATCACTCCAACGGTACGATTTATTGTTAACCGTACCGTCGTTAGCGAAATCAGTACCAGCTTTTAGCTCTACCAAGCCGGATATCTCATTGTCAAAGCTGCTGCAGAAGTAGATGTATAGCGATTTCACACGATCATCATTGATTGAAAAATCAACTGTAATCGTCTGATTCGAATTGTTTATTTCTCCTACTGGATCTTCAAATTCAGCCACCGCTAAGCCAGGGTACCCGTTTGTAACATCTCCTGAAAATTCCGAAGAATACACAAATTCCTTCCCATTGCTCTCATCTGGCTCAAGCAAACTGGTGCTAAAAGTCTGTGTCGCTTCATGTCCATCAGAATCGACAACTCGCAGGGTCACGCTGCCAATACCCGTCTGATCCGGCGTAGAACCAGAATAGAAGAAGCTAGATCCGAGTAGACCATCGTACAATTTATCTTTACTCGCACCCGCCCGAGTATCATGGATGATGTCTTTACCACCTTCTGGATAGGTGATCTCCGCCAATACGATGTCATCATCTCCCTGGGCATCTTTAATTTCCGCCACATAAC
The DNA here is from genome assembly GCF_043196805.1 of Saccharospirillum sp. HFRX-2. Classification (NCBI taxonomy): domain Bacteria; kingdom Pseudomonadati; phylum Pseudomonadota; class Gammaproteobacteria; order Oceanospirillales; family Saccharospirillaceae; genus Saccharospirillum; species Saccharospirillum sp. HFRX-2. Next base: position 289,645 of record NZ_JBEBMU010000001.1, on the reverse strand, counting down.
GAACGGTGATTGATGCGGATGTGCTAAAAGCATCACCATTTGTCCGAATGGTCGTACCAACATCGGTAATTCTAGGTTTTGGGTCTTTGTCGCCTTCGTCTGGATTACAGCCGGCCAACGCCAGTCCACCTACCAAACATGCAACTACAATATGCAACTTCTGCATGGACTAAATCCTTTAGTGGGAACGGAAAAGGCGATTCCAGGAAAGATTGACAAGTCCGCTGCAGAAGAGAGAACAGAGAGGGCGTACTGCAAACAGGAAGATCAATTTCTCTTCCAGACATCGCGCCCGCTCAGATAACCATCAATTTCAAAAAGCCGCAAACCCGAGGTGTCACATCTGTCCTATTGTGGTTTAGAAGAAACCCAGTAAACCAAAACAAAGGCGACTAAAGACAGCAGCGCGCAGCATAAAAACACCCAGTCGAAACCGCCCACTTGAGCAATCACACCACCGAGTGTGGAGCCGGCCAGACTGCCGATTTTGATGGCGTTGGTATAGAGCGTCGAGGCCATGCCGAGGCGATCTTTCATCAGTGTCTGGAAAATGCTGATGCCTAAACCTGCAGCCAGACCCACCAGTCCAGCATTGAAAATCTGCAAGGCCAACATGGCGCTGAAGCTGTCGAACCACCAGACACCGGTGTAGAACAAAACACCACACAAGGCGGCGACTTTCAGCGGACTGAACAACGGCCAGCGATACGACTGGGCACCGGCGCCGATCATAATGGGAATTTCCAAACCGGCCGCCAGACCCATCAACAAGCCCGGGGCGATGCTCAGCAGACCGAGCACATCGCGCACATAGATCGGCATATAAACGACGTACATCGAATTGGCCGCAAACAGGCAACCGATGATCAGCGTCAAACCCAGAATGCGCGGATCGGTCACCGACACAGTGGTGCTTGATGGCGCCAGACGAGCGTCTTTCAAACCGGGCAACAGCAACAGACAGAGCGCAAACAAACCCGCGGTCACCAGCATCAGGTGTTTAAAACCGATCTGTTCGAACAACAGATAGGCCAGCGGCGGACCCGCAATCCAACTCATCGAAATGGTAGCGCGCAACACCGACTGAAACAGCGCGGCCTGACGGTCATCGACTTGCTCACGCGCCAAGGCAAATAACTGCGGCTGAGCGGTCGACGACAAACCAAACCAGATCATCCCTGCCACCAGCAAGGCCGGATACCATTGCAGATACCCCAGACCGACCGACCCAACCATGGAAACACTGACGGCAATCACCAGAATACGCATCCGGCTCATACCGGCATCGGAACGGCGCGCCAGCCACAAGCTGACGCCAATGCCGGCCAGCGTATTGGCGCCGAAAAACACACCGATCCACAACGGCTGAATGCCTAAATTGCTGGCCAGGTGCGTACTGAGTACGGGAAAAACCGACGCTCCGGCGGTACCCAGCAACAGGCACAGCGCTAACAGACGAAGAATGGTCGGTTGTAACCAAAACTTAAGGGTCACGGCAATTCCTTGAACAAGCGGCCCCGGTGTGAAAATCCGAGGCCCTACAACAAAAAAGCGCCGGTCGAACGCCGGCGCCTGTGAGCAGAATCCGCTGGCTTATTGGCCGAAGCGTTCTGGCTCGGGCGGGCGATTATCCAAAATTGCGTCGATGCGGTCCATGACCGCCATGTCGAGTTTTGCAACGGCATCGAGCGCGCCCAGGTTGTCTTCGAGCTGCTCCAGACGAGAAGCACCGAGAATCACCGTGCTGACGTTCGGGTTCTTTAGACACCAGGCCAATGCCAGATGCGTCAGGCTGATATCCAGTTCGTCGGCCAGTGGCTTTAGCTGGCGGATTTTCTCCAGTCGCTGCTGGCCGGCATCGCTGAGCAAGGCATCACGCAGCCATTCATAACCGGGCAGATCGAGACGGCTGCCATCGGGAATGCCATCGAGGTATTTACCGGTGAGCAAGCCCGACGCCAGCGGCGAGAAGATGGTCGTGCCCAGACCCGGACCGTCATACAAGGGCCGGAATTCCGCCTCAACCTTGTGGCGATTGAGCATGTTGTATTGCGGCTGTTCCATGGTCGGCGGCGTCAGGTGTTCCTGACGGGCAATGGCGTGCGCTTCGGTAATCTGCTGCGCGCTCCACTCGGATGTGCCCCAGTACATCACCTTGCCCTGACGCACCAGGTTATCCATGGCGCGAACGGTTTCTTCGATGGGCGTGTCGATGTCCGGACGGTGGCAGAAATACAGATCCAGATACTCGACTTTTAGCCGCTGCAAGGCCGCATCGCAGGCATCGCGCACATGCTTGGCCGACAGGCCTTTTTGCATGACGCCTTCGCCACCCCAGAACACCTTGGAAGAAACGGCAAAGGTATCGCGCGGCAAGCCCAAAGCGTTGATGGCTTCGCCCATAATGCGTTCCGATTCGCCGGCTTCGTAGCCTTCGGCGTTATCGAAGAAATTGATGCCTGCGTCGTAGGCCGTCTTCAGCAGAGTTTTGGCGTCTTTGAGGTCGACCTGCTTACCAAAGGTGACCCAGGAGCCCAACGACAAAGCCGAAACTTTGAGCCCGGCCTTACCCAAACGACGATATTCCATACTAGTAACCTCTTAACATCGGATAACGACAACTAAAATGGTTGACTCAAGCAGTGCTTCAATTCAAATAGCACCGCGAATCTGCTGGCGAACTGTTTGACGATAGAACTCACCCAGCTGTTGATGCAACTCGGCCGGTAGCGCCGCCAAAGCGGATACTGCCGCATTATCGCGAATCTGCTCTGGCCGGCTGGCGCCAGTAATCACGCTGCTGACACCGGGCTGATCGAGCAACCAGCGCAACGCCAGTTGCGGCAGGCTGAGGCCTTGCGGGCAATAGGCTTTCAATTGCTCGGCCAGGTCGACACCGGTTTCATACGGCAAACCGGCAAAGGTTTCACCGACAAAGAAGGCGGCGCCGTCGCGGTTAAAATTGCGGTGATCTTCAGCAGCAAACACCTTGTCTTTTTGCATCTTGCCGGACAACAGCCCACTGGCCAGACCCAGCCGCACAATGACACCAACGTCCTGTTCTTTCGCCAGAGGTAACACCGTTTCGGTCATATCCTGGCGCAGCAGATTGACGATAAGTTGCAGACTGGCGACCTCGGTGTGTTCCAGGCAGTAAGTCGCTTCTTCGACGGTTTCGACGCTGGCGCCGTAGTAGCGAATCAAGCCATCCTGGCGGCATTCGTCGAGCCATTCGAACACCTCACCGCGCTGAATCTCGGCGAACGGAATGCAGTGCAGTTGCACCAGATCGAGTGTCTCGACCTGCAGGCGTTCGCGCGAGGCTTCGATGGAAGCGCGTAAGCTGTCACGGCGATAACCATCGGGATACAAATCGGCATTACGACCGGCCTTGGTAACGATAATGCGCTGTGGGTCGGGATGCGCCTGGTTATAGGCGCCAATGATGCGTTCGCTTTCGCCACCGCCATAGACATCGGCGGTATCCCAGAAATTCACGCCGGCCTGACTGGCGGCTTCAAGTACTGACTCGGCCTGGCCGGCGGGCAAAGCACCCCAGTCGCCGCCGAGTTGCCAGCAGCCCAGGCCGATTTCCGAAACGGCGTAGCCGGTGCCGCCCAATTCACGTTGTGCAGGAATGGTCATAACGCCTCCCGAGGCTTGATGATTAATGCAGACTGTTTGAGGGCCGCTATTGTAATTGGCTTGCGCAAAACGATAATCCAGTAAAAATTAACCGAATTCGTTATTCAGGCTAACCAATGGACCGCTATACCCAGATCGAAACCTTCCTCGCCGTCTGCGATGCTGGCAGCTTTACCGCAGCGGCCCAGAAGCTGGGTTTATCGCGCAGCCGCGTCAGTCAATTGGTGATGCAACTGGAACAGCGCTTAGGCGTGACGCTGTTGCAACGCACCACACGCACCCAGCATTTAACCCCCGAAGGCGAACATTTCCGCCGCCAGAGCCAGGCTGGCTTGCAGCAACTGGATGACGCTGAGCATAAGCTAAAGTTGATGGCCGATCGGCTGTCCGGCCCGGTGCGCATTAATTCGGTCGGTGGTGTGCTCGGTGAACATTATCTGGCCAAGGTGCTGACTGAGATTGTCGATTCGCATCCGGATCTGGATATCCGGCTCGACTATTCCAGCCAGCGCGTCGACTTAAATCGTGACCCCGTTGATCTGGTGATTCGCGGTGGTGACAACCCGGGCCTGAGTGTTGCTGCTGAACGCATCGGTCGGCTGGAGCATCGCCTCTGTGCCAGCCCGAAATATCTGAATCGGGTTGGTTTTCCGCACCATCCTAACGACCTCAGTCGCTTTAATTGTGTGACCGGCACACCTCAAGTCTGGCGCTTTCGCCGTGGTAACGACAGCGTCGAGCACACGCCCAAAGGCAATTGGCGCTCGCCGTCGAGTCAGGCGCAGTTGCTGGCGGTGGAACAGGGATTGGGCATCGCCCGGCTGTCGAACCTGGTACTGAAAGAACCCATGCAGGCCGGACGAGTGGTGCCGGTATTAAGCGACTGGCAGATTGAGAACACCACCATCTGGTTGGTGTGGGCATCGCGGGTGGAATTGCCGCGACGGATACAGATGGTGCGCGATCATCTGATCCGCCGCTTTCACAGCATCGATCTGGGCGGGCTTTAGCGACTTACTGCAAGCAGCAATGCTTGTATTTTTTGCCGCTGCCACAGGGACAGGGATCGTTGCGGCCGACCTTGGGGTCTTCCAGCTTTGCCTGAGCCACGTCGCCAACGGAAATCGATAAGCGGGCGTGCAGATCAACGGCCTTGGGAAACTGGCCGATGATTTGATCGGCCAGTTGTTCAGGGCGCATTTGCGAATCGCGGCTGGCCAGAAAGGCACGCGCTTTGTCGGGCGAAGCAAAGAAACCGAGTGCAAAACACTGGCTGTCCAGTTCGGCTTTCAGTTCACCGGGAATCAGCTTGTGCCACAGCGGCGCGACGCGGTCGAAACCCAGATCGAAACCCCGGCTCCAATCGTTCAATAGCCGGCCCGGTTGAATCTGATCGACCGCATCGAGACCGGTCAGTTCAGGTATCGGATACTGCTGCTGCAGACAACGCTTTTCCAAATGGCGCTGATAGGACAACAGCGCATTGAGCGCTTCGCGGTTATCCACCGCATTGCCAAACAGACTGAGCAGATCACCGACCCATTCGCTGGCCGATACCGGCACCGGCGCCTGGGCAATGGCAAACAGATAGCCATCAACGCCTTCGATGGACGGTGGTACCGGACCACCGGCACCTTCGTCAGCATCGGCCAGTTGATCGATCAACCAGCGGCGGGCGTCGTCAAAACCCAGGCTTTGCACAGCGGTTTCAGTCATGGCGGTTTTGCTCAAAAGCGGCTTTTTGGTCGGCCTTGGCTTCGGTCTGATATTGCGCCTTCCAAGCGTCGTAAGGCATGCCGTAGACGATTTCCCGGGCGGCCTCTTTATCGATGTTTTCGCCTTTCTCTGCGGCCGCTTCGGCGTACCAGCGTGACAGACAGTTGCGACAGAAACCGGCGAGATTCATCAGATCGATGTTCTGTACATCGGTGCGCTCGGCCAAATGGTCGAGCAAGCGACGAAAGGCGGCCGCTTCAATTTCAGTTCGGGTTTGGGAATCCATAACAGTGCTCCGCTCAACCACCGGCGCGCTTGACGCGGTAGCCGAGTTTTTCCAGTTCCGGCACCAGCGTATCGCGCTGATCGCCTTGTATTTCGATGACAAAATCTTTCACCGTACCACCGGTGCCGCACTTGGCTTTGAGCTTTTTGGCCAGCGCCTTGAGCTCTTTTTCCGGCAACGCCAATCCGCTGATCAGCGTCACACCCTTGCCTTTGCGGCCCTTGGTTTCGCGCGATACGCGAACGACGCCATCGCCTTCCGGCGGTGCATCCGGAGCACAACGACAATCGGCAACCGGCTGGCCGCAATCCGGGCAGGTGCGGCCACTTTCGGTGCTGTATACCAGCGCCATAGCAATCCTTATCGACGGTTCAATTCAATGAGGCCGCACAGTATAGCAGGCTCGGCTCAGGCACTCATTTCATCGGCGATCTGACGCAGCGCCTGCTCGAACACTTCCGGCGGCTGACCACCGCTGATGGCGTACTGATCATTCACAATGTAGGTCGGCACCGATTGAATGCCCAACTGCTGATAGCGTTCTTCTTCGGCGCGTACCTCGGCGGCGTACTGATCACTGTCCAGCACGGCCCGGGCGGCGTCGACATCCAGACCGGCTTGTGCCACCGCCTCGAGAATCACGCTGCGATCATTCACGTCTTTGGTGTCAGTGAAATAGGCCTGGAATAACGCCATTTTCAGATCAGTCTGGTGACCACTGTCTTTGGCCCACAGCAGCAGGCGATGGCAATCGAAGGTGTTGGAGGTGCGCATTTCATCGCGGAAGTTGAATTCGAAACCGGCCTTGGCGCCCATGTCGGTGATGCGCTGATGATTGGTTTCGTATTGCTCATCCGACATGCCGTACTTGTCTTTGAGCATCTGCCGGTGCGGATTGCCACCGGCCGGGGTATCCGGGTTCAGTTCGTAAGCGTGCCATTGCAGGTCGATGTCGATATCGCCTTGCAGACGTTGCACGGCAGTTTCCAGATTCTTGTAGCCGATGGCGCACCAGGGGCAGACGACGTCGGATACCACGTCGATTTTCAGTTCTTTAAGGTCACTCATCTTGCTTCTCCACGCTGGCACCCGGCCAGGTTCGTTGCGATAAAGGGTGTTGGAATAGACGCTGCTGCGCATCCTTTGTTCCATCGTGATCGGTCAGATGGGGCAGGCGCTGGCAAGTTGCAAGGCCGAGGCTTAGTCTGGATGGCATATCCACCTCACCGAGGTGATTCTATGAATGACAATGACAACCGGCCCAAACGCATACCGCACAACTGGAGCTATATTGTTGTCGGCGTTATCCAGGGCCTGCTACTGACCTTGCTGATTCTTCTGCTGATGCTTTGATCGGTGGCGTTAAAGACCACCCGCGCGGACTTCCGCGACCAGGGTTTTGGCACTCAGCCAGGCATCTTCCAGTCGATCGCCCAGAGTCCAGTCGCCGGCTAATCCCAGTTTCAGCGAATCGTCCCACTGTGGCACCCGGGTTTCGATCGGGCCGGACCGTGCATACAACCAACGATGCTTGAACACATCTTTGGGTTCCGGCAGGTCAGAATTGCTGAGGTTGCGTAACAGGGTTAACCCCTGTTGCTGCAGGAGATTATCAGCGGCATCCAGATGATTGGCCGACCAGTGTGAGGCAAAGTGCATCAACCAGACTTCCATGGCAGCGTCGCGGCCAGGTTTGGCAGAATCGCGCGCCGCCCAGTCGATAACCCCTTCGCGGACAAAGATAGCATCCGGCTCGACACCGGTTGGTTGATCAAAGGCCATGGCCAGCGCCCAGGTGGGTTTCATGCTGGCATTACGCAGCGGCACTTCGGCACGCGCACCGGCCGGTAATAAGGCCAGACTTTGCGCCAAGGGCGCGGTCAAAAACACCGCATCAAACTGGCCGTAGTGTTCACCAGCGTCGTCCCATAGCCGCCACTGTTCACCAACACGTTCGAGCCGATCGACCCGGGTCTGGGTAAATACATCGATGCCCTGACCAAAGCCTTTAATCATGGCGTTCATGCTCGGTGTGCCGACATAGCGCCGCCGCTCATCGGGCGAGGCATGCAGGCCATCGCGATTTAACAACCAGGGTTCAACATCCCAGGGCGCAACCCAACCCTGTTTGCACCAGGTGTCGACCACCTGCTGAAACTGTTCATTGCGAACGGTAAAATATTGCGCACCGTGATCGACCTGCCAGCCATCGCGGCGACGCGTCGCCAGACGACCGCCAATACCACGGCTTTTCTCAAACACCTGACAATGATGACCGGCATCGATAAATTCACGAGCGAGTGTCATACCGGCAAGACCGGCGCCGACAATTGCAAAGACCGCCATGCAAGGCTCCTCTCGCTGACTGGACAAGTTGGAATGGCTCTACTCTACTCCCTTCAATTCGACATTCCAGACACTAAGATCACCTTTTATTCACAGCGCATGCCCCTATAAATGGGGTCACGCCTCCGCATTAGAGACAACAATGACCGTTAAACAACGCGCCAGCGTCGGTATCCCACTCGGGGAAGCTGGTGTAGCTACCCGTTTCGTCACCTTCGACACCCTGAGTGATGGCAAGGAACATCTGGCCATCATCTATGGTGACCTGAACTCGCAAGAACCGCCGCTGGTGCGTTTGCACAGCGAATGTCTGACCGGAGATGTATTCGGCTCACAACGCTGCGACTGCGGCGAACAGTTAAAAGAAGCGCAACGGCTGCTGGCCGAGCAAGGCGGCATCTTGTTGTATCTGCGTCAGGAAGGTCGCGGCATTGGTTTGTACAACAAGCTCGATGCTTACGCTTTACAAGACCAGGGCATCGACACCTACACCGCCAACACCATGCTCGGTTTCGGCCACGATCTGCGTGATTTCACCCCCGCGGCGGAAATGCTCGAAGCGCTGGGCATCAACCGGATTCGCCTGCTGTCGAACAACCCGCACAAGGCCAGCCAGTTGGAAGAGCATGGCATTGCAGTGATCGATCGCGTCGATACCGGCGTCTATGTGAATCGTCATAATGCGGCCTATTTAAAAGCCAAAGTCGATCAGCAGGCGCATTCCATTCGTTTGGATCAACAAAACGACAGTAACGATTCCGAGCTGTCCTAGCCTCGACTACCATCCATCCCAGGCTCAAACAAACACCAGCAGGAGCGCTGCCATGCAGTATTTAGAGGAATGGCTGGAAGCCGATGATGGTCATTCGATTCCCATCAAAGTCTGGCGACCACGTCAGCCTGATCGAACCTTGGTTATTGTCCACGGCATGGCTGAACACGCCGCGCGCTATGCGCCTTTGGCCGAATGGCTGACTGGACATCAGGTCGCGGTTGTCGCCTTGGAGCAGCGTGGCCATTCCGACGATTGCCCCGATGAGGATCTCGGTCATCTGGCCGATCACAATGGCTGGCAAAAAACGGTCAGCGATGTTGGTCAGGTCATTCATTACACTCGGCAATTGGAACCAGGACTGCCATTGACGCTGCTCGGTCATTCCATGGGCAGTTTTGTTGCTCAGTGCGTCGTGCAGCAATTTGGCGACGATCTTGATGCGTTGGTGCTTGGCTCCACCAACCGCATCAACCGGCCGATGCTGATGGCATCAAAACAGGTGGTGAATTTGGTCGGTTTGCTGAGCGGTTTTCGCAACGCCAGTGGTTTTATCGAGACCGTCAATTTCGGATCCTACAACCGCCGCTTCAAACCCAACCGCACCGACTTCGACTGGCTCAGCCGCGATACCGCTCAAGTCGATGCCTACATCGATGACGCCTACTGTGGCTTCGCGTGCACGCCGCGTCTCTGGAGTGATTTGATCGGCGGCATGTTGTCGATTCGTCCCGAAAGCTGGCGCAAAGATTTACCGGTGCATCTGATGTCCGGTACCGAGGATGGTTTGGGTGAATGGGGCCACGGCATCCGGCGTCATATTGAAGCGTTAAAGAAGGCCGGCGTTCAGGTGGCCAGCGCCCGCTTATTCGAAGGCGGTCGGCACGAGTTGATTAACGAGATTAACGCTGACGAAGTCTGGCAGCATCTAGAGAGTTGCCTGGCCAGCAGTCAAACGTCCGCCGGTTAAATCGCCCAGCCAGGTTCGACGCGCCAGTTAAGCCGAGTTACTTACCAATGCAGAAACTGGAAAAAATGCGCCCCAGCAAATCGTCGGAACTGAATTCACCGGTGATTTCGCCCAGCGCCTGCTGCGCCTGACGCAGATCTTCGGCTAACAATTCACCGGCCGCTGCGCCCGCCAATTGCTCACGGCCGGTTTCAATAAAGCGCTGTGCTTCATGCAGGGCTTGCAGATGGCGGCGCCGGGCAATAAAACCGCCTTCCTGAGTGCTGTCGTAACCCATCAGTTGTTTCAGGTGATCACGCAAGGCATCGAGACCCAGCCCCGATTGCGCCGATAAGCGCACGACGGGTGTGGTCAAAGCTGTGGATAAGCCTGGGGATTCCTGGTTCAGATCGATCTTGTTGCGCACCACGGTCAGCGCCGCTTCAGGCGGCAAACGATGTACGAATTCCGGCCAGATTTCAGCAGGATCCACAGCATCCGTTTCGGTCGCATCGACCATGAGCAGGACCCGATCGGCTTGTTCGATCTCTTTCCAGGCGCGTTCAACCCCTAACCGCTCCACCTCATCCGGCGCATCGCGCAGACCGGCAGTATCGATGATATGTAACGGCATACCATCGATGTGGATATGTTCGCGCAACACATCGCGCGTGGTACCGGCGATATCGGTAACGATAGCCCGATCCTGACCCGCCAGCGCATTCAACAGACTGCTTTTACCCGCATTGGGTCGGCCGGCGATCACCACGCTCATGCCATCGCGCATCAGGCTGCCCTGATTAGCCGTCGCAAGAACACCTTGCAGATGTTCAGAGACAGCGTTCAGATCGGCCTGAACGCGACCGTCGGAAAGAAAATCGATTTCTTCTTCGGGAAAATCGATGGCCGCTTCGACGTAGATACGCAGTTCAATCAAGCGCTCAACCAGCGCCTGAACTTCGCGCGAAAAGGCACCTTGCAGTGAGCGCACAGCCGAACGAGCGGCAGCGGTTGAAGAGGCATCGATCAGATCGGCGATGGCCTCGGCCTGGGCCAGATCGAGTTTGTCGTTTAAAAAAGCACGTTCGGAAAATTCACCCGGACGCGCCAGACGCGCACCCAGATCAAGCAGGCGTTGCAGCAGCAGATCGAGAATAACCGGGCCGCCATGACCCTGGAGTTCCAGCACATCTTCGCCGGTAAAGGAGTTAGGGCCGGGAAAATACAGACCGATACCTTCGTCCAAAACCTGGCCGTCGACATCGAAAAAAGCACCATGGTAGGCATAGCGGGGCGGCAGGTCGCGCCCGAGAATCGACCGGCATAATTCGCCGGCCCTGGGTCCGGATACCCGGATAATGCCGACCCCGCCGCGACCGGGCGGGGTGGCTAACGCACAGATGGTGTCTGTGGTTGTCGTCACTGAGCCTTCTTCGCTTCCGCCTTTTCAAACTGGCGGTTAACGATCCACTGCTGGACGATGGTGGTGACGTTGTTAACGAACCAGTACAGCGTCAGACCCGCCGGGAACCAGAGGAACATAAAGGTGAACACCACCGGCATCATCTTCATGATGCGCGCCTGGGTCGGATCCATGGTCGGTTGCTGCTGCATTTGCATCTGCAGGAACATGGACGCACCCATCAACAGCGGCAATACGAAGAACGGATCTTTGATCGACAAGTCTTCGATCCAGAAAATAAACGGCGACTGGCGCAGCTCAACCGATTCTTTCAGCACCCAGTAGAGCGCAATAAAGACCGGCATCTGAATCAGAATGGGCAAACAACCGCCCATGGGATTCAGTTTTTCTTTGCGGTACAGCTTCATCATTTCCTGACCCAGCTGCTGACGATCGTCGCCATATTGCTCACGCAACTGAGTCATCTTCGGCGCAAACTTACGCATCTTCGCCATGGAGCGATAGCTGGAAGCCGTCAACGGGTAGAGCACAATCTTGACCGTCAGCGTCATCAACACAATCGCCCAGCCCCAGTTGCCGACCAGCGAATGCATAAGCTCCAACAGATGGAACAACGGCTGGGCTGCCCACCATAACCAACCGTAATCGACGGTCAGATTCAGGTTTGGAGAAATGGCTTCCAGACGTTCCTGAACTTTCGGACCCACGTAGAGATCGGCACCGGTTGAGGCACTTTCACCCGGGGCCAGAGTGACCATTGGCGATTGGAACCCGGCGTAGTAGAGGCCGTTATTCAGCTGACGGGCGTAGTAGTTATGGGTCTGATCACTGGCCGGTATCCAGGCCGATTCGAAGTAATGCTGCAGAAAGGCGATCCAACCACCTTCCTGGCTGACCCGGAAGGTTTCGTCTTCCATATCGCCGAACTTGATCTTCTTGTAGCGATCATCCGGGGTGGTGGTCGCCACACCCAGATAGGACGCCATACCAATGCCGCCACCCTGGCTTGGGTCATCCGAACGGTCGCGCTTAATCTGGCCAAAGAGGTTGGCACTGCGCGATTCACCTGAGTTGTTGGTCAGATCGTAGCGAACATTGATCAGGTAGCTGCCGCGGGTCAGGGTGAACACCTTGTTAACGACCAGACCATTGTCAGCCGCGTAGCTCAGGGTGACCGCCAACTCATCGCTGTCTTCCGACAGACGATAGCTTTGTTGTGCCGCTTCATAGCTGGCACGGCCGTCGGTATCGATACCGTCTTCACCCACCAAACCACTCATGGCGGTGTAGGTACGTTGCTGGTTTTCCAGAATGGTGAAGGGGCGATCAGGCGTATTCGCATGCTGCGGGTATTTCGGCAGGCTGGCGAAGACAATATCACCGCCGTTGAGATCAATGCGCAGATTCAACACATCGGTTTGCACATCGATCACTGTACCGCTAACGGCAGAGGCGTTTTGAACCACTGCGGCGGTCTCAGCGCCATCTTGCGATACTGACGGCACTTCACTGCTGCTATCAGCGACAGCCGCAGGAACTTCGCTCACAGTCGATTGACTGCTGACGCTCTGTTGTTCCGAAGCTGAATCCGAGTAGTCGTTGGACCACTGCAAAATCATTATATAAGAGACCACGGCAAGACCCGCGATCAGGACGATACGACGCACATCCATAATCAGTTTCCAGTCAGATCATTCATCCCGGAATCGCGTAAAACCGCCGTCTGGTCAGTAACATAAGCCAGATTTGGAAAAGGAAGGCAGTTGGCACCGGGCTGGGTAAAAAAGCGCCGAAATGGTACCTGTCAAAGGGGGGATTTGCCAGCCAAAAGGCGCTTATTCAGCCGCGACGGATTGGCTTTTGTGCCAACGCCGTGTGAGGCGCTGCAGTTGTTTGGTGATCAGTCGGTGCAGTTCTTCTTTACTGAGCTGATCAATGCCGGGCCGGGCCATCAAAATGATGTCCAGCTGAGGCCATTGGGCATACTGAGTGCGGAAGATTTCGCGGGCAATGCGTTTAACGCGATTGCGGGCGACAGCGCTACGACAATTCTTACGGGAAATAATAAAACCAAGCCGAGCAGGAGCGTCGGGATTGGTTCGAGCCAGTAGCAACAGTTCAGGGCAGGCGGCTTTGACATCAACCTGGTCAAACACCGAACGGAAATCCCCGGCTGTCAGTAGACGATGGGCACGAGGATGTCCGTTTAGAACCATCTTAGACGGTCAGAGCAGCCCGTCCGCGAGCACGACGACGTGCCAGAACCTTACGACCGTTCTTGGTAGCCATGCGGGCACGGAAGCCGTGAGTACGCTTGCGCTTCAGGACGCTGGGTTGAAATGTACGTTTCATATGGGTTCTCACCACAAGATTGGGAAGCGAGGCTTCCGGTTAAGGCTTTGGTTCGATGCAGACAGAGCACCGACCCCTGAATTTGGATCGCGGATTCTAAAGGCTTTGTCGTTCTACTTCAATGTCCATTTTATGTTCAATCGTCGATCTGTGTGAGTGAGACAGATAAATAAGATCATTAGGTAAGGTATGTATGAAAGGATTGTATGTATTTGTTCATTGTTAGTGCGGCCAAATTCTGTGCTTAACCGTAAAAAACTCTTATAAAACAAAAAGATAGGACGATGATATCCAGGCTGAGAAGGCGGGAGTTAAATGGGCACGACCGGTGTGCGAACTGTGTATAACCAGCCAGGTTTTCCACAGCCTGAGTTGTTCATCCGCTTTTCAGGGGTTGCACACAGGCTTGTGAGCCCGCTTACCCACAGATCTTTCCAAAGCCAGTTGACTGATAAGTCTTTGATTCTTTAACCAAAAAAGCAGTTACGTCTGAGAGGCGGTAACGACTGGCAAGGGCCCGGCGGTCAAGTTAGAATGGCAGGCCATTTCCCAGACCCGTTCGGAGTGTCCGTGCCCGAGTCAGCCTGGCATCAATGCCTGGATCTGTTGCGTGGCGAGGTCCCGTCGCATCAGTTCAACACCTGGATCCGTCCGCTCAGCCATCGTCTTGATGGTGATGCTTTGGTATTGCAGGCACCGAACCGCTTTGTGGGTAACTGGGTGCGCGACAAATACCTGCACCGTATTGAAGAGCTGATGGCCCAGTTTGGCGCTGTTGATACTCAGGTGCTGGTCGAGGTTAAAGGCGGGACCACAACGGTACCGAGTCGGGCTACATCTACTACCGTTGCCAATGGCTCTACTTATAATGGCAGCCATGCCGAGGCGTCAGTGAGTGAAACCAAGGCTCCGGCGACAGAACCGGCAGCGCAACTGGCGGATCGTCTGGCACCGGAGCCGGTACAGACAACCGGCGCTAAACGCGGCAAAGGCAAATTCCAGTCGTATCTGAATCCGAGTTTTACCTTCACGTCTTTTGTTGAAGGTAAGTCGAACCAATTGGCGTTGGCAGCCAGCCAGCAGGTTGCCGATAACGCCGGCGGTGCTTACAACCCACTCTTTATATACGGTGGTGTGGGCCTGGGTAAGACGCACTTGATGCAGGCCATTGGTAATCACATCGTTGAACAGAATCCGAGTGCCAAGGTGGTCTACCTGCATTCAGAGCGTTTTGTCGCTGATATGGTGAAGGCGTTGCAGCTCAATGCCATGGCCGAGTTCAAGCGTTTTTATCGCAGCCTGGATGCGTTGCTGATCGATGACATTCAGTTCTTCGCCAAAAAAGACCGCTCTCAGGAAGAATTTTTTCATACCTTTAATGCGTTGTTGGAAGGCAATCAGCAGGTGATTTTGACCTGCGATCGTTATCCCAAGGAAATTGAAGGTCTGGAAGATCGGCTCAAGAGTCGTTTTGGATGGGGATTAACGGTTGCAGTCGAACCGCCCGATCTGGAAACTCGGGTCGCTATTTTGATGAAGAAGGCTGAAAAGGCACGAGTGAAGTTACCCGGCGATGCCGCCTTCTTTATTGCTCAGCGCATTCGTTCCAATGTTCGTGAATTGGAAGGAGCGTTAAAACGTGTAGTGGCCAATGCGCAATTTACCGGTGCGGCCATCGATACGGCCTTCGTTAAGGAATCCCTGAAGGATCTCTTGGCGTTGCAGGACAAACAGGTCAGTATTGAAAACATTCAGCGCACCGTGGCCGAATATTACAAAATTAAAATCTCCGATCTGCATTCCAAACGACGCAGTCGCAGTATTGCCCGTCCGCGTCAGGTTGCGATGGCGTTAGCCAAAGAACTGACTCAGCACAGCTTGCCGGAAATCGGTGAAGCCTTCGGCGGGCGCGATCATACGACCGTTTTGCACGCCTGCCGTAAGGTTAAGGAATTGCGCGAGACGACCGGAGACATCAATGAAGATTACAATAACCTGTTACGAACGCTGACCACCTGATATAGGGATGGAAACGGACTCATGATTCAATTCACGCTGTCACGCGATGCCTTGTTAAAGCCACTGCAACTGGTGGGAGGCGTGGTCGAAAAACGACAGACACTGCCGGTGCTTTCCAATGTTCTGTTAGAAGTTGAAGGCAGTCAGTTGTCTTTAACCGGGACCGATTTGGAAGTGGAAATTGTCGGTCGGGTTGAACTGGCCGATGGCGCCGTTGATGGTGCCATTACCGTGCCGGCCAGAAAGTTGATCGATATTGTTCGGTCACTGCCGGACGATGCGCCCATTACCCTGGTGCAAAATGAAGATCGGGTGGTGGTCACTTCGGGTCGCAGCCGTTTTACCTTGTCGACCTTGCCAGCGTCGGATTTCCCGAATGTTGAGGATGACGAAAACACCCTCGACTTTATGTTGCCGCAGATGACCATGAAACAGCTGGTCGATGCCACCGCTTTTGCCATGGCGCAGCAGGACGTTCGTTATTACCTCAATGGCATGTTGCTGGAATTAAGTCGCGGCCAGGTGCGAACGGTGGCAACCGACGGCCATCGTCTGGCCATGAGCAGCAAAGCTGCGCCGGGTCTGGAATTAGAAGAGCGCCGCCAAGTCATCGTGCCGCGTAAGGGCATTTTGGAACTGAATCGTTTGATGAGTGATGAAGCCGAAGCAACCGTGGATGTGTCCTTGGGTGCTAATCATATTCGTGCACGTACCCCGGCTTTTACGTTCACTTCCAAGCTCGTTGACGGCAAGTTCCCCGATTATGAGCGCGTATTGCCACGTGGTGGAGATAAAGAGATCGTCGGCGATCGTCAGTCATTGCGCTCCATCTTCAGCCGTGCAGCGATTCTGTCGAACGAGAAATATCGCGGTGTTCGTCTGTTGCTCAGTGATAACAACCTGATGGTGAAAGCCAATAACCCAGAGCAGGAAGAAGCCGAGGTTAATCAGGAAATTGATTATCAGGGTCCGGAACTGGAAGTCGGTTTCAACGTAACCTACTTGTTGGACGTTCTGAACGTTACTTCCGGCGAGCAAATCAAAATTGTTTTGGCTGATGCCAACTCCAGTGCTTTGTTGAGTGACTTTGACGACGATTCATCCGTCTACGTTGTTATGCCGATGCGGTTGTAATCCGGATCCATTGCAGGGATGTCGATTGATCGGCTGACCATTCAGGGTGTGCGCAATATTGCTGACACCCAATTTTACCCCGGCCCGGGCGTTAACGTCCTTTACGGCGATAACGGCGCGGGCAAATCCAGCATCCTCGAAGCCATTCATCTGTTGGCTTTGGCGCGTTCCTTTAAAGTGTCCCGTACCCGAACCTTGATTCGCGAGGCCGAAGATCAGGCGACGGTCTTTGCTGAACTGAATGACCGTACTCGCATTGGTGTACAGCGTTCGCGTCAGGGACAGCATTCCATTCGCCTGAACGGTGAAGCCGTTACAGTGGTTTCCGAGCTGGCTCATCGATTGCCACTGCAGTTAATTCACGCCGATTCCTTTCTGTTGCTGGAAGGCGCGCCCAGTCATCGACGCCAGTTTCTCGATTGGGGCGTTTTCCATCAGGATCTGGACTTTCACAGCGCCTGGCAGAGTGCACAGAAAAGCCTGAAAAACCGGAACTCACTGCTGCGATCTGGTAAAATAGACCCGTCTGAAATGGCGGTCTGGCAACGTGAATTTATCGCCGCAGCCGAACGTTTGGATGCTTATCGAAAACAGTATCTGGAAGGCTTTGTGCCGCGCTTTCATCAGGTGCTGGATGCGTTAATCGAGCTGCCGGCGTTACGCATCCACTATTACCGTGGCTGGGACAAAAGCCGATCACTGGTCGAATTGCTGGATAGCCAGTGGGATCGGGACTGCAAGTTGGGATATACCCAGTCCGGTCCACAACGCGCGGATATGCGCATCAAGGTTAATAACCAGGCGGCGAGTGATGTGTTGTCTCGCGGTCAGCAAAAGTTGGTCGTCTGTGCGCTTAAGGTGGCACAGAGCCTTCATCTACAAGACGTTCATAACCGACCCACGACCTTTCTGGTGGATGACTTGCCGGCCGAACTGGACCGCAATCACATCCGTAAGTTGGGAGGGTTAATGGAAGGGCTGACTGGGCAGGTTTTTATGACCAGTGTAGATCCAGAGCCTTTGAGCGAATTTTGGCAAGCGCCGGACCGGGTAAAATTGTTCCACGTGGAACAAGGCCAGGTTCAGGCAATGGACGATGGGGAGTAAACCCGAATGAGTAATGAATACAATTCCTCGAGCATCAAGGTGCTGAAAGGTCTGGATGCGGTTCGTAAACGTCCGGGCATGTACATCGGTGATACCGACGACGGCACCGGCCTGCACCACATGGTCTTCGAGGTGGTCGATAACTCCATCGATGAAGCTCTGGCAGGTCACTGCACGGATATCAAGGTGTTTATTCACCCGGACGAGTCCATCAGCGTCGAAGATAACGGCCGCGGTATTCCGACCGATATGCATCCGGAGGAAGGTAAGTCGGCGGCCGAAGTGATTATGACGGTGTTGCACGCCGGCGGTAAGTTCGATGACAACTCCTACAAGGTTTCTGGTGGTCTGCACGGTGTGGGTGTGTCGGTGGTCAATGCACTCTCGGCCGAATTAACACTGACTGTTCGCCGTGCCGGTAAGGTCCATGAACAGGTTTATAAGCACGGTGTGCCGACTGCACCGCTGGGTGTGGTCGGTGATGCGGAATACACCGGTACCACCATCCATTTCAAACCTTCGTCTGAGACTTTCACTCATATCGAGTTCTCCTACGATATCCTGGCCAAACGTCTGCGTGAGTTGAGCTTCCTGAACTCCGGCGTCGGCATTCATCTGAAAGATGAGCGGTCCGGCAAAGAGGAGTACTTCAAATACGAGGGCGGCCTGAAAGCCTTCGTTGAGTATTTGAACAAGAACAAGCAGACCCTCAGCCAAGTCTTCCATTTTTCTTATCAGCGTGAAGAAGATGGCATCGGTGTCGAAGTTTCCATGCAGTGGAACGACAGCTATCAAGAGAACATTCTCTGCTACACCAACAACATTCCGCAGCGCGACGGTGGTACTCACCTGGCCGGTTTCCGTGCGGCCTTGACCCGGACGCTGAATAACTACATTCAGTCTGAGAATCTGCAGAAGAAACACAAAGTCCAGACCACCGGTGATGACGCCCGTGAAGGCCTGACGGCGATTATTTCGGTCAAGGTGCCGGATCCGAAGTTCAGCTCCCAGACCAAAGACAAGTTGGTGTCTTCAGAAGTGAAACCGGCAGTCGAACAGGAAATGGGTAAGACCTTCTCCGACTTCCTGCTGGAAAATCCTAACGAAGCCAAAATTCTGGTCGGCAAGATGATTGATGCCGCCCGGGCTCGTGAAGCGGCGCGTAAGGCACGGGATATGACCCGTCGCAAAGGCGCTTTGGATATTGCTGGCCTGCCAGGTAAGTTGGCTGACTGTCAGGAGAAAGACCCGGGCCTGTCTGAAATCTACCTGGTGGAGGGTGATTCAGCGGGCGGCTCTGCCAAGCAAGGTCGCGATCGTCGGACTCAGGCGATTCTGCCGCTGAAAGGTAAGATCCTGAACGTCGAAAAAGCGCGCTTCGATAAGATGTTGCAGTCCGCCGAGGTGGGTACCTTGATCACCGCCCTGGGCACGGGCATCGGTCGTGAAGAATTCAATCTGGAGAAGCTGCGTTATCACTCCATCATCATCATGACCGACGCCGACGTCGACGGTTCCCACATCCGTACTCTGCTGCTGACCTTCTTCTTCCGGCAGATGCCCGAACTGATCGAGAACGGCCACATCTTTATTGCTCAGCCGCCGCTGTACAAGCTGAAGAAAGGCAAGCAGGAGCAGTACATCAAAGATGAGAAAACGCTGGAGCAGTACCTGATTTCCCAGGCGTTGGATGGTACCGAACTCTTTGTTAACGAAGGCGCGGCGCCGATTCGTGATGAACAGTTGGAAGGTCTGGTCACTCAGTATAAAGATGTGATGGCGCGTATCGATCGGATGAGTCGCGTCTATCCGCGTGCGGCCATGGAAGAGATGATCTACATGCCTGAGTTGACGACTGAGATGCGTGCTGACCAGGCTCAAGTCGCTGAGTGGGCGGATCGTCTTAGTGATCGTTTGGCTGAGCGCCTGGCCGCAGGCAGCACCGTTTATCAGCTGTCGATTACCGAAGATACCGAACGCCATGTTTTCCTGCCCAAGGTTCAGGCGGTGGCTCATGGTCTGGCGACTGACTATCAGTTTTCACACGCTTTCTTCGAAAGCCAGGAATACAAAGCGATCGTGGCGTTGAATGCACGCCTGGATGGTTTGATCGAGGAAGGTGCCTACCTGAAGCGCGGTGACAAGTCCGAAGCAGTCGATAGCTTCGAGGCCGTTATTGAATGGATGATGGGAGAGGCCAAGCGTGGCTACAACATCCAGCGCTATAAAGGTCTGGGCGAGATGAACCCCGAGCAGTTGTGGGAAACCACCATGGATCCGGAATCGCGTCGCATGTTGCGGGTTACCATTGAAGATGCCATTGCCGCCGATCAGATCTTCAATACCCTGATGGGTGACGAGGTTGAACCACGTCGCGCCTTTATCGAAACCAATGCGTTGTTGGTGACCAATCTGGATTACTAAGTCGTCTGGTTTCTCAAACAAAAAGCGCCTGAACGGCGCTTTTTTTATCTCTGGATAAACAGCAGTAGAGGGATGATGTTCCACGTGGAACATTACTGGTCGAGGCAGTCCGGCCAATAGCGATCTTTCGGAAAGCGGCCTGTTTTGTCGGGAATCAATCCTTCCGCTGCCAGATTCTTATACTGAGTGACGGCGCCGCTGTGTTCGGTGATCTTACGTTGGCTGTTAATGATCCTGAACCAGGGTAGACCGGAGTCTCGTGGCAGAGTTCTTAACCAAGCCTGTATTTGACGTACATGAACTCCGCATAGATCGGCTAGACGCCCATAGCTGGTGAAGTAGCCTTTGGGGATGGCTGCCAGCGTCTGATAGAAAACAGCCCGCGGCTGCGGATCGGGGTGAGTCATAGATGCACGCTCTATTCGAAATGTCGGAGGTTAAGAAAGACGGGCGTTAAGCTGACAGCGAGTAGCAAAAGGTTCCACGTGGAACCTTCTGCTATCAGTTGGCATTTGGCTTAGAGCGTCTGCAGTGCTGCAAGAACCGCATCGGCCGAACTCTTCTCAAACTGACCAGGCTCTTCAACACCCATCCAGCGGACTTTGGCGTTATCGGCAATTAGCGCAAAGCGTCGTGATCGCACACCCATACCACGACCACTGGCATCCATATCCAGACCTAAGGCTTTGACAAAATCGGCATTGCCATCGCCGAGCATATCGATGGCTTCGGCGTTGTGTTGCTGTCCCCAGGCATGCATGACAAAGGCGTCATTCACACTCAGACAGATAATGCGGTCGACACCCGAGGCTTTTAGCTGATCAGCGATAACCACAAAGCCGGGTAGATGGGCCTGGCTGCAGGTGGGAGTGAAGGCTCCGGGAACAGCGAAGAGCACCACACGTTGATCCTGAAAAATGGATTGCGTGGACTCGCTGACCGGGCCACTTTCGGCCATTCGGTAGAGCAAAATATCCGCAGGCAGGACATCGCCAACTTGAATAGACATACCGCTGTTCTCTCTCTATGTTTAAGCGTTTGAATTGCTTATCGACGTATTGGAGTCGCTCGTTAAATGAACGTCACAAAGTTCATTATTAGTCCGTCCCTGCTCAGGGGCAATGGTTGGGGCAAAATTGCCACCCTGAGTTGTTTACTAAGGAAGATCCGATGAGCTTCAGGCAGCCTCTGTTGCTGCTTTTGGCCGTTCTTCTGCCGAGCTGGTTGCATGCAGCAGATGGCCTGGAATCCATTCTGCTGGAGTCCGATCAGTCCATTGATTTGGGCACAGAGGTTATTGTTCTGGCGGACGACAGTGGCCAGCTGTCACCCTTCGATGTGTTATCGGATGCGTATGATGAGCAATGGCGTACGACCACAAGCAGAGAACTGCAACACAACTATCGGTTCGGTGTTGTCTGGGTGCTGTTTCGACTCGACGCCAGTCGTTCTATCTATAAAGAATGGGATCTGGTGATTGCCAACCCATCACTCAAGTACATCGATCTCTATCAGCTGTTTGATACCTCGGGTCCGCGTCTGGTGCATCGCACCGGCGCTATGCGACCTTTCGACAGCCGCGCCAAGGATCATCGCTATTTTGTGCTGCCATTGGAGGTGTATGGACCGACTACCTTTTTAATGCGCATCGACGCGACCTCAAACAGCCATTTGGCGATGACACTGCATCCGGGAGAAACGTTCTGGTCGACTGTGCAGCTAGAAGACTTCGGTAACTGGCTGTTCTACGGCGTCATTCTGGCGATGGTTACCTACAACCTGTTCCTGTTTCTGACGGTGCGGGACAGCAGTTATCTGTGGTATGTGCTCTTTATTGGCTTCTTCGGCGCTATTCAGTTCTCGCTTGACGGCTATATGTTCCAGTACTTCTGGTGGCAGGGTCAGGGCTACGACACCCGCCTGAACTATTTGTTATCGGGTCTAACCCTGGCTTTTGCCGGCTGCTTTATTGTTAAGTTTCTCGATCTGCCGCGGGTATCGTCTGGGTTAACCCTCTTTGTCGTTGTGGCGATTGCATTCCAGTTAATACTGGCGGCCCTGGCCTGGTATCTGGACCGAGCACTAATGGGCCTGCTGCTGACTATCGACAGTTTTCTATATCTCACCATGGCGATGCTGGTGGGTATCTACGCCTGGTATAAGGGTGTGATGGCCGCCAAGTATTTCGTCCTCGCCTGGGCGGTGTTTTATCTCGGTAATGTTATTTTTCTGCTCGCTAGCAGTGGTCTGATTTTTCTACCCTGGCCGGCCATTCTGGTTTCCAAGCTGGGTGCCTTCCTGGAAACCATGTTACTCAGCTTTGCTCTGGCACACCGTATCCGCCTGTTGCGTGAAAGCAGCGAGCGTGAGCGGATGCGTGCCGAAGCGCAAAGTTACTTTCTGGCGCAGATCAGTCATGAAATAAGAACGCCGCTCAATGGCGTCTTAGGGATGACTGAAGTATTGGCCAGAACCCGTTTGGATGATGAGCAACTCAGTTACGTTCATACCATTCAGGGATCGGGTGCGTCCCTGATGTCGTTGATCAATGACATCCTGGATTACTCGAAAATTGAAGCGGGTAAGATGTCGCTGAATTTGGAATTCACCAATATCCGTTCGCTGATTGACCAACAAACCCAACTGTTTTGCGCCCAGGCTGAGCGTAAAAGAATCACCCTGCAATCTGAGGTGGATGATTCTGTCCCCGACGAAGTTCAAATCGATGTTCAACGTCTGCGCCAGGTGCTGTCGAATCTGGTCAGCAATGCCATTAAATTTACTGATGCCGGCTCAGTGCGGATAAAAGTCAGTTGTGAATGGCGACAGGGCAGCCACTGGTTGCAATGTCGAATTATTGATACCGGTATTGGTATAGCGGCATCCGAGCTGGAATCGCTGTTCAACGCTTACTCTCAGATCCACGCTGACCATGATAGGGCTGATTACGGAACGGGTCTGGGGTTGGCGATCAGCCGGCAGTTGGTTCAGCTTATGGGCGGTGAGCTGAATGTCACCAGCCAGCTCGGACAGGGGTCTGAGTTTCAGCTGTTAGTACCCCTGCAGTCTGAGCGTATCCGGGAGAATATTGTTGAAGAGAACCCGAGCCATGCTGTGTCACGTCAACTTTCGGTGTTGGTCGCAGAAGATAATGTGGTGAATCAAAGGGTGATCAGAGGGTTGCTGGAAAAACTGGGCCATAAGACTATTATGGCAACAAATGGCGACGAAATTGTGAGTATCAGACAGCAGTCTGATCGGCCGGCCGACCTGATTCTGATGGATTGCGAGATGCCGGAAATGGATGGCTATCAGGCAACTCGACTGATTCGAGAATACGAACAGAAACACCATAAGTCGCGACTGCCAATCATTGCGTTGACAGCGCATGCTCTGGAAGAGATCCGGCAACGCTGTTTGGATGCCGGGATGGACGATTTTCTGACTAAGCCAGTGAGTACTCGCCAACTGGAGAAGGTGCTGTCGCGCTACAGCTGAGTTTCAGCAGCGTGTCAAAGTGAATCGTCACTGATGGAGGTGCAATTGCGGCCACGGTCTTTGCTCTGATACAGCGCCTTGTCGGCTCGGTGCAGCCAATGTTCGGCTTCTTCATTGGGTTTGTGGATGGCAATGCCGGCCGAGATAGTGATCTGCACCGGGCTGTCCTGGAAGTGAAACGGACATTGGCTGATGTGCAGCCGCATTTTTTCGATGGCGGCGAGGGCGTGTTCCCGGTCAGACTCTGGTAGCAATATCACGAACTCTTCGCCACCAAAACGAGCCAGGAAGTCGGTTTTACGCAGTTGGCTGTACATTTCCTTAGCCAGGATGCGCAGCACGCGGTCGCCGGCGAGGTGCCCGTATCGATCATTGATCTTCTTGAAATGATCGACGTCGATCAGGGCAATGCTCAAGGGTTGGCCGTAGCGATCGCTGCGTGCGATTTCCTGTTCCAGGCGTTGTTCGAAACCCTGGCGGTTGGGCAGCTGGGTTAAAGGATCACGGCGGGCAATTTCGCGCTCCTGAGTGACCTGTTTGATCAATCGATGATTATCTTCCTGCAACGCATCCAGATGCTGATTGAGTTCCTGTTGCCGACGATTCATGGCAATCAGGCTGTTGCGGGTCCGGCTCTGAAAGTCATTCAGTAATGACATCAAGCCATCGATGGAGTCATTCAGGCTGGCGCGCAGCTGTTCCATATTAACGGCGCCAGTGATGGCTGATCGGGCGCGGGCAATCTGATCATCAACCTGTTGATCCAGGCTGTCGTTCAATTCAGTCAGGTCGCTGACGGCTTGTTTATTCTGACCGATCAGTTCGTTGATGCTGCGTAGCTTTTCGCTGAGCTGATTGAGGTAGTACTGGAACTGTCCTTTTTCAGCATCGAGCCGACGTTGAATCAGGGCGATGGTTTCTTCAGCCAGACCATCGAGTTCCGGCCAGTCGGGCATGGGTTCCAGACGGCGCGCCAGTGATTGCAGCTGGCCATCTTCGTCGCCGAGAATGGCGAGGGTCCGTAACAGCGTGATGAATCGGGAGCACAGCTTTTGGTGCAGACGCTTGAGTTTTTCGTTATCGCCGGCTGTTGCATTGGCGGCGCTGCCAGGCACCAGTCGAAGCGCATCTTCAGACAGCTTGAGCGCATCGAACAAATATTGGTGTTTTCGCTCTACCGCCAGACTGAACGACTCTGATGCAGCATTGGTATTTAAATCCATCAATGACTGATAAAGACGATAGAGCTGTTGTGTGCCGGTTTGGGTGATATCTTCGATTTGATCGAAGCGCTCGTCGGCTTTTTCCAGAGCGTCACGGAATGCATCCGCATCCAGCTCTTCGCGCTGCTTCAGTACCTGCTTTAAGTTTTCCAGCGCAGTAT
The DNA here is from genome assembly GCF_043196805.1 of Saccharospirillum sp. HFRX-2. Lineage (NCBI taxonomy): Bacteria > Pseudomonadati > Pseudomonadota > Gammaproteobacteria > Oceanospirillales > Saccharospirillaceae > Saccharospirillum > Saccharospirillum sp. HFRX-2. Next base: position 264,590 of record NZ_JBEBMU010000001.1, on the reverse strand, counting down.
CCAGATCGGCATCGATGCCTTTCAGCATCAACGCCAGATCCAGCACGCCGCGGCGTAATTCTTCTTCAATAATATTCATGCCAGCTACTGACCCTATACGACGGTGAGGTCCGGATATGACTGATGATCAGCGCATTATAGTCACTGATCTAACCAGGGTCTGTGATCAATCTTTATTCGGCGGCCATTCGATCTCCATAGCCACTGGCAAATGGTCCGATAACGGAAAGTCGAGAACGCCCATGCGGGTGATCTTCAGATGACGACTGACCAGTATCTGGTCGAGGCAGCGTTGCGGTTGCCAACTGGGAAAGGTGGCCCGTGCATGGGCGGATTTCAGGCCGGAATCCTTGAGCGGTGAATCATAGAGCAGGCGCAGGCTGTGGGTGTTCATATCACCCATCAAAATGACATTGGGATAAAGCGCGATCAGATTGCGGATAAAGCGCAGTTGTTGGTTTTGAGCGCGTCGACTCAACGCCAGATGCATCATCACCACCAAGAGTGGTTCGTTGTCGCCCAATTTCACAACGATGGCACCGCGACCGGGTAAACCGGGCAGCGTATGAGTGTTGATCTCATGCGGTGGAAAGCGGCTGATAATGCCATTGCTGTGTTGGGCCACTGGCCCGAGGTTGCGATTAAGTTGCTGATGCCAGTATGGCTGATCCGCTTTTTTGGCGAGGTATTCAACCTGATTAACGAAGCCGGAGCGGAAACTGCCGCCATCGGCTTCCTGTAAGGCGACCACGTCAAAGTGGCGCAGCAAATCACCAATGCGATCCAGATTGGCCTGGCGCGAACGCGATGGCCAGAAATGCTGCCAGGAACGCAGAAAGTAATCGGAATACTGGCGGGTCTGGATGCCAACCTGGATGTTGTAGCTCAGAAAACTCAGATGGCCGGGTGAAGAAGCGTGAAAGTCGTCAGGCCGACAGAGGTGAACGGGAAAGCGTTTGGCCGAAGCGGCACGGTTCATAAAGACAGGATCCCCTGGAGCAGATGTTGGCTGATCGTTGCGATCAGCCAACTTAGTCTAGCTCGCCAGAGGCTTATTGGGCAGGGTCGTTACGCACTAACCATTCAGCGACTTCAAACATACGTTGATTGCTGCCGGCCATGCGACCGTCGATCAGGTAGCGGCCATTGACCACCAGGCTGGGTGTGCCGGACAGACCGCTTTTTTGAGTGATCACCCGAGCCTGATTGATGCGGGCGTTAACGGCAAAGGAGTCGGCCATTTCCAGATAGTCGTCTTTGGATACGCCAAACTGACTGATGAAATCGGCAAAGCCTTCATCGGTTGACAGACGATGACGATTCAAATGGATTTCATTGAAGATCGGCATATGAGTGGCGTCGGCAATATCCAGAAACTGAGTCGCATAGTAGGCACGCGCTTCGGGCAACTGACGATCATTGAACAGCACCGGTACATGAGTGAAACGAATGTCGTCGGGCTTACTCTGAATCCAGGTCTGTACAAAGGGTTCTAAGTTGTAACAGTGAATACAGCTGTAACTGAAAATTTCCTGGATTTCACCGGCTTCATCACCGCGATAGCTGGTGGGTAACTTTTCCGGAAGAACACGGTAGTGAGTGCCGGCTTGAAAGTCCTCAGCCTGGGCAGAGCTGAAACCCAGAACCACAACTGCGGCGGTAAGCATCAGGCGTTTGAGCATGCATTTGTCTCCATCATCATCGAAAGCGCTGGCGGAGGCTAACTTTGCCGGAAAGCCGAAGCCAAAAAAAGCGGACCACCTGAACCGGGGTCCGCTTTTCATTCTCTTTACCGCGTCTGAATCCGGCCTGAATGCCGGGTTCTGATCAATGCAGGCCGTTGATGTAGCTGGCCAGTGCCTCGATCTCGAAGTCTTTCAGGCGGAAGGCCGTGGCACGCATCATCATGCTTTCACCATCGTTGGTGCGAGCTTCATCAGAAGGCTCATCGGCACGGTAACCGGCCTGGAACTTATGTAACTGAGATTCGATGTAGTCGGCATGCTGGCCGGACAACATTGGGAAAGCTGCAGGCGCATTGCCAGCACCGGTGGGTGAATGACAGCCGGCACAGGCAGGAACACCGGTTTCCGGGTTGCCGCCACGGTAAAGCTGCTCGCCCAATTCAACCAGATCCGGATCAGCCGTACCGACTGTTTTATCCTGTTCGGAGAAGTAGGCAGCGATATCGGCCAGATCCTGCTCGTCGAGGTTGTCGAGCTGGCCAGCCATCTGAGTGACGACACGAGCACCGCTTTGAATGTCTTGCAGTTGTTTCAGCAGGTAGGCTTCACCTTGTCCTGCCAGCTTGGGAAAGCTGCCGGTGGTGGAAGCGCCGCCGGCACCATGACAGGCGCTGCACTGTTGAACCAGAGTCTCGCCTCGTGCGGCGTCACCCTCTTCTGCCGAGGCCAGGCCGGTAATACCCGCCAGCATCACCAAGCCAACGATCAGTTTCTTCATGTCGCGTCCCGCAAATCCAGTATGAATGTGGGCGGCAGCCGTCGTTACTTTTCAGAAGGTCGCCCCGCTTATTGTGCGGCTGCCGGGGTAGATGTTCGCGCATTATATAGAGTGAGGTCGGGGTTGAGAAGAAACCCTGCCCTTTGAGGGGATTTTTCATGCCCAGCAACGCTTTCAGGTAAACTGCCCTTTTTGCCAAGGAATTAGCATGACGGTCCCGCGTTTTGATTCAGCCCGCTTTTTAACCAGTGCGCCTCGTCTGGCAGAGTGCCCTGCTGACACCGGCGCCGAGGTGGCTTTTGCTGGCCGCTCGAACGCTGGTAAAAGCAGTGCTCTAAACAGTCTGACACGGAATTCGAAATTAGCCCGTACCTCCAAGACGCCGGGCCGCACCCAGTTGATCAATTTCTTTTCGTTATCGTCTGGTGATCATCGCCTGGTTGATTTGCCCGGCTATGGTTACGCCAAGGTCAATCGGGATATGAAAGAGGATTGGGATCGTAATATCGGTGAATACCTGGCTGAACGGACCAGCTTGAAAGGTGTGGTGCTACTAATGGACGTGCGTCACCCGATGACCGATTTCGACGAAATGATGGTGCGTTGGGCGATCGAAACAGAAATGCCGCTGCGGGTGTTGTTGACCAAAGCCGATAAGCTCAAGCGCGGCCCGGCGGCCAGTACGTTTCAGCGCGTGCGGTCTCAGTTGCAGTCTCAGGCCAGCTGGTTGTCGGTGCAGTTATTCAGCTCATTAAAAAAAGACGGAGTGGCGGAACTGGAAACCTGGTTGCGCAGCCAACTGGTCGAAGAGCAAGACGAAGAGCAGGACTGAGTCGTTTTTGATCAGGTCGGGCACATGACGCTGCCGGCCGCGGTCGTTATAATGCGCTCCTTTTCCTGAGGTGCTTATGTCGATTCGATTCATCGCTGGTGCGGTTTGTCCGCGTTGTGGCGAAATGGACACCCTCAAGGCTGGCAATGACGGCGACGTCATGGTGCGCGAATGCGTTGAGTGTGGATTTACTGATCGCATCAGCCAAGCGGTTAATGCACCGACTGAGCTGGATACCCGAGTCAGCCAATCGAACCAGCAAGCGGATATCGAGGCGCAGCCGGTGCGCATTCTCGATCCCCAAACCCCCAGTAAGGATTCCTCTCAGTGACCGACCAGGCCAGCACGATAAAAGTGGGTATCATCATGGGTTCTCAGTCTGACTGGAGCACCATGAGCCACTGTGCCGATACGTTGAAAGAATTGGGTATTGGCTTCGAAAGCCAGGTGGTGTCGGCGCATCGCACGCCGGATTTATTGTTTGAATACGCTGAAACGGCATTTGATCGAGGCCTGGAAGTGATTATTGCCGGTGCCGGTGGCGCTGCCCATTTGCCGGGTATGTGTGCGGCCAAAACGCATTTGCCGGTGCTCGGTGTGCCAGTGCAAAGCAGTATGCTTTCGGGTGTCGATTCATTGCTGTCCATCGTCCAGATGCCCGCCGGCGTACCAACCGCAACCCTGGCGATTGGTAAAGCCGGTGCTATTAATGCCGCCATTCTGGCAGCCAGCATTTTAAGCAACCACGACGAATCAGTCCGACAGGCGTTGCTTGATTTCCGCCAACGCCAGACCGATCGCGTTTTGGCTCGGCCGATTCCGGGGGCTTAATGCGCATTGGTGTAATTGGCGGCGGCCAGTTGGGTCGCATGATGGCACAGGCAGGCTTGCCGCTGGATATTCAGTTGAGCTTTCTCGACCCATCGGCCGAGGCCTGTGCTGCCCCGTTCGGAACCCTGATTCAAGGCGCTTATGATGATCCAGCCGCTATCGATCAACTGACCGCTTCGGTCGAAAGAGTCACCTTTGAGTTTGAAAGTGTGCCGGCGCAAACCGTGGCGCAAATTGCCGAACATCTGCCGGTGTATCCTTCGTCACAAGCCTTGGCGACAGCGCGGGATCGTTGGCTGGAAAAAAGTCTGTTTCAGCAGTTGGGCATCGAAACCGCGCCGTTGGCGGATATTGCCAGCCAGGTGGATGTCGATAAGGCGGTAGCTCGCATCGGCTTACCGGCGGTACTGAAAACCCGCACCCTGGGTTATGACGGCAAGGGTCAGAAAGTATTACGGGATCCAATCGATGTTGAAGGCGCCTTTGCTGAATTAGGCGCTGTGCCCATGATCCTCGAAGGCTTTATTGCTTTCGATTACGAAGTCTCCTGTATCGGCGTTCGTTCTGCCTCGGGCGAGCTGGCGTTTTATCCCTTGGTTCGCAATGAGCATCGTCAGGGCATGCTTTATCGTTCTGAGCCGCTTACTGACCATCCGCTGCAAGCACAGGCGGAGCAGGCAGTCGGTCAGGTAATGGCGGCGCTGGATTATGTTGGCGTTTTAGCCTTTGAGTTCTTTGTGGTGGGTGATCGCCTGCTGGCCAACGAAATTGCGCCACGGGTGCATAACTCCGGTCACTGGACCATCGAAGGCAGCGTCTGCAGTCAGTTCGAAAACCATTTACGTGCGGTGGCGGATCTGCCCTTGGGTGCTACTCAAACGAGAGGCCCGGTGGCACTTTATAATGTCATTGGTGCGCTGCCGGACCGTCATCAGGTAATGGCCATTGCGGGCGCACATTGGCATGACTATGGGAAGGCGCCGCGTCGTGGTCGCAAAATTGGTCATATCACCTTGACCGCGACGACCGACGAACAGCTGCAGCAAAGTTGTGCTCAGTTGGAAGCTTTGTTGCGCAATGAGTTGCCTGACTGAGCCTGTTAACTCAGCTCACTAACTTAACTCACTAACTAAGTAACAGACGCAACCCGTGTTCATGAACCAGGCAGGGCCAATGGATATGGCCATTGGTACCGGGTGTCGCTGCGCTATCGGCGGCCGGTAAGTAGCCAACAATTTCCTGTGCTGTCATGTCCAGGCGGGTGGCGTAGCTGTCGCCGATCAGTGTATGCACCAGCAAATTCGCCAGCGTTGTGTCCCAGCTGATCAAAGGTTGTCCGTGTCGCATTAACAGCTGATCGTGCAGTTCTTCCACCAATCGATGTCCGAAATACACCTTATCCAGTACGCCGACCAAGCCATAATCAAAACGAGACGGTTCAATGGCGGCGAAAAACTGGTCCAGAATGATTAATAACTGCTGACTGACGCTGGCAATGTCCAGCGACTGGCACGCCTGATCCACCTCTACCAACAGCACCGGCAATAAGCGGACATAGTCGGTTAGAAATTCCGACAGCCGATGCTCAATATCGCCCTGCTCCGCCGTCAATAATTGCGGATGTTTGCGCTGGAAGGTGGCGATAAATCGGGCCATATTCTGTGCGCCATCGGGCGCATTCAACGCTTGTTGCAGTGCCCTATTGATACGGCTCGACGGCATGGTCGCTGACTCTTCAAAGGCTTGGCGGTTGATTACGGACAGAATTCTGGGGTCGCGCAATTCAGATTGGGACTGGGTGGTATGCGGCAAAGCAGCAGTCTCGATTGAATGATGCGAATAAGTGTAGTTTAAGGTGCTTTTTTTGCCTGTCGAATTTTAGGAATTAAATACAGACGGAAGACACTGAGCATCCAGATTGAGCGTCCGACGAACAGCAATGAAAAACCAAACCAGAGCCAGTGGTTGGTCGCCGGCAGAATAAAGCTGGAGCCGATAAACAACGCGAAACCAAAGATCACCCCATTGCGCATCTGCTGGGTCATGCGCGCGCCAATAAAGACGCCATCCAGCCAGAAGGCGAGACCTCCCGCCAGCGGTAAGGCCACGATCCATGGCAGATAGTGACGCGCCAACTGCTCCAGTTGGGCCTGGCCGGTCAATAAATCGATGATCAAACCACCGCCCAAAGCGAAGCACAGACTCATCAGGGTCATCAGTGCCAGGGCCGCCAGGCCAGTCGTCCACAGGACGGTGCGCAGTTGATCGGTCCGGCCGCGACCGATGGCCAGCCCAACCTGAGCTTCGGAGGCGGCTGCACTGCCATCGAGCGTATTGGAGATCAGCGTCAGAAAGGTCAGCAAAATGGCGTTTGCCGCTAATACATCGTTACCGAATTGGGCGCCCATGCGATTGAACCAGGCAAAACCACTGAGCAATAAAAAGGTACGTAGAAACAGACTGGCGCTGACGGTAAAGATGGCTTTGTAGGCACTGAGCCGTCGCAGCAGCGCCCGATCCAGGCCAGGATCAAGCCGTCTGAGTGTGCGCTTGAGCATCAGCAGCACCAAGGCCAGCGCCAGGTATTCACTCAATACGGTGCCCAGCGCAATACCGGCGGTGGTTAAACCAAAGCCGTAAACCAGAATTACATCCAGCACCAGATTGACCATCTGCGCCAGGGAGACGGTGTAGAGACTGATGCGGGTGTTCTGCATGCCGGTGAAGAAACCGAGCAGCATGGTATTGAATATTTGCGCCGGTACGCCCCAGACACGAATGCTTAAATAAAGATGGGCTTCTTCCGTCGCGGCACTCGAAGCGTCCATAAAATCGAGGCCGGCAGCAATCAGCCAGGGATGGATAGCAAGCACCAGGCTGATCAGCACCAGGGCGACCAGGCTGTATTGCGCCAGCTGGGTTCTCAGTAAAGAGGGGCTGCGTGCGCCATAAGCCTGAGAGGTAAAGCCGGACAGGCCCATCGATAGAAAATTGAACCCCCAGAACACAAACGCCATCAAACTGGAACCGAGCGCGACGCCTGCGAGATAAACGCTGTCATCCAAATGACCCAGAACGGCGGTATCCACTAAACCCAGCAGTGGCATGGAAGCGTTGGCCAACATGACCGGCCACATCAGTGACCAGGTTCTGTGCCAGGCGGTGGTGGGAATCGAAATCATCGGGGTGTCGCAAAAAAATAGTCCTGCGATGATCCAACTAACGCCTTGTTTTTACAAATGAAATAGGATCAAAGTAGAGCGGTTGGAAGGAGCCTGAGCGCACCCGACGCTTGGGTTTTAAAAACAACCGTGTTTATACTGACTTCGACCGTTTCTGAATCTGGGTAACCGGGACAGCGCCCACAATGACGTCTTCATTTCCGGCTGTGTTTGCCAACAACAGCGAGCTGGAAAATGAGTAGTGTCGGAATGCGGGTTTGAAACATTAAGTAAGCTTCACTCGGTAACGCCCAACTACAATAACAAGGCAGAGGTGAAGGATGCAGAGAAGGCTGCTTCGTGCAGGCGCCGTTATGGTTGCACTGCTGGTGGGGTCTGCGGCCCAAGCTGACTGGCAATTCAACATGCCCAAGGGTGTGACGGACATCAGTCAGGAAGTCTATGGCCTGCACATGCTCATTTTCTGGGTATGCGTGATTATTGGCATCGCCGTGTTCGGGGTGATGTTCTATGCGATGTTCAAACATCGCAAATCAAAAGGCGCGGTATCCGCTAATTTCCACGAAAGTACCAAAGTCGAGTTGGCCTGGACCTTGATCCCGGCTGTCGTCATTTTTGCCATCGGTGTGCGCGCGACTTTTACCCTGGCCGATATGTATGACGTCGACAATGCGGACATGACGGTGGAGGTTACCGGTTATCAATGGCGCTGGCGTTATCGTTACGTCAATGAAGCCGACCCTGACGCTGAAGTCGACTACTTCTCCAGCCTTGCCACCTCCCGAGACGAAATCAACAACCGTCTGGCCAAGAATGAAAACTACCTGCTCGAAGTCGATCAGCCACTGGTGCTGCCAGTGGGCCAAAAGGTGCGTTTTGTTCTGACTGCAGCGGATGTGATCCATTCCTGGTGGGTGCCAGATCTCGCTGTTAAGAAAGACGCCATTCCCGGCATGGCCAACGAAGCCTGGACCGTCATTAACGAACCAGGAACTTACCGTGGCCAATGCACCGAGTTATGTGGCCGCGATCATGGCTTCATGCCGGTCGTGGTTGAAGCCGTACCGCAAGCCGAATTTGATGAATGGCTGGCTGGTAAGCAGGAAGAGGCCCGTCAGGTGGCTGAACTGACCAATCAGGAATGGACAGTGGAGCAGCTGGTCGAACGCGGCCGGGGTGTTTATCAGTCGGCCTGTGCCTCCTGTCACCAACCGGATGGCAGCGGTATTCCAGGTACTTTCCCGGCGCTGACCGGCAGCCCGATCGCCACGGGTGACATTCAGGACCACATCGACATCGTTTTCCACGGTAGACCAGGAACTGCAATGCAGGCCTTTGGTGATCAGTTGAGCCCGGTCGATCTGGCTGCGGTTGTGACGTTTGAACGCAATGCGTTGGGTAACAGCATGGGCGATATGGTCGAACCTGTTGAAATCCTCAACCTCAGTGCCGGCGAATAAGGAGCAGTGACATGACCACTACTACCCACGATCATGATCATGATCACGCACATCACGGGCCGGCCAAGGGCATAACACGCTGGCTCTATACCACCAACCACAAAGACATCGGCACGATGTATCTGTGGTTCAGTTTTGCCATGTTCCTGCTGGGCGGCTCATTCGCCATGGTGATCCGGGCAGAACTTTTCCAGCCGGGCCTGCAATTGGTTCAGCCGGAATTCTTTAATCAGATGACCACCATGCATGGTCTGATCATGGTGTTCGGTGCCGTGATGCCGGCCTTTGTCGGTTTGGCCAACTGGATGATCCCGATGATGGTCGGCGCGCCGGATATGGCTTTGCCGCGGATGAACAACCTCAGCTTCTGGATCCTGCCGTTCGCCTTTGCCATGTTGGCGTCCACCCTCTTTATGGATGGTGGTGCACCTAACTTTGGCTGGACCTTCTACGCACCACTGTCGACGACCTATGCGCCCGACAGCGTGACCTTTTTTATCTTCGCCATTCATATCATGGGTGCTTCTTCGATCATGGGCGCGATCAATATCATCGCGACCATTTTGAACATGCGCGCCCCTGGCATGACGTTGATGAAGATGCCGCTGTTTGTCTGGACCTGGCTGATCACCGCCTATCTGCTGATTGCGGTGATGCCGGTGCTTGCCGGTGTGGTCACCATGATGTTGATGGACATCCACTTCGGAACGGCCTTCTTTAATGCCGCCGGTGGTGGTTCGCCTGTATTGTTCCAGCACGTGTTCTGGTTCTTCGGGCACCCTGAGGTCTACATCATGATCCTCCCGGCCTTTGGTATCGTCTCGGCGATCATTCCTGCCTTTGCCCGCAAACGACTGTTTGGCTATTCGTCCATGGTTTACGCCACGGCATCGATTGCTTTCCTCAGTTTTATTGTCTGGGCGCACCACATGTTCACCGTGGGTATTCCGTTCCTGGGTGAAGCCTTCTTTATGTGGTCGACCATGCTGATTGCGATTCCGACCGGCGTGAAGGTGTTCAACTGGGTGACCACCATGTTCCGTGGCTCGATGACCTTTGAAACACCGATGTTGTTCGCGGTCTGTTTCGTCATTCTGTTCACCATTGGTGGTTTTTCCGGCTTGATGCTGGCAATGGCTCCGGCTGACTTCCAGTATCACGACACCTACTTTGTTGTGGCTCACTTCCACTATGTGCTGGTGCCGGGTGCGGTCTTCTCCATTATGGCGGCTGTCTACTATTGGCTGCCCAAGTGGAGCGGCAAGATGTACAACGAAACGCTGGGCAAGGTGCATTTCTGGCTGAGCTTTGTTGGTGTAAACGTCCTGTTCTTTCCGCAGCACTTTCTCGGTTTGGCCGGCATGCCGCGACGCATTCCGGATTACGCCCTGCAATTCGCCGACTTCAATATGATCTCGAGCATGGGTGGCTTCCTCTTTGGTGCTAGCCAATTGCTGTTCCTTTATATCGTCGTTAATACCGTCGTAGCGGGTAAACCAGCGCCGGCGAAACCCTGGGACGGCGCAGAAGGTTTGGAATGGACGGTGGATTCTCCAGCGCCCTATCACACCTTCTCGACACCACCGAAGATTGATTGACAGCGCGCTGACCGCTGCGGCGGTCAGGCTTTGAACCCCGGCCGATGGTCGGCCGGGCGAATAAGAATAAGTGGAGATTGCTATGTCCAGCAGTGCCAATCACGAACACTACTACGTGCCAGCGCAGAGCCGCCTGCCGATTTGGATGGCCTTCGCCATGTTCCTGACCGTTTTTGGTTTGGGCAGCATGTTGCGAGATATGTCTAATGGCGCTACCGAATCCAATGCCCAGTGGTTTTTTATTGCCGGTTTCGCCGTTTTGGCGTTTGTCCTCTACAACTGGTTCAGTGAAGTCATTCGGGAAAACCATGCCGGTTTGAACAGCCCACAGCTTAAGCAATCTTATGTCTGGGGCATGGGCTGGTTCATTTTCTCAGAAGTGATGTTCTTTGCCGCCTTTTTTGGCGCCTTGTTTTACGTGCGCAACCTGGTCGGCCCCTGGCTCGGTGGTGAAGGTTCCAAAGGCGTCTCCAACTATTTGTATCCGGGTTTTGAATTCAGTTGGCCGTTGCTGCACAACCCGGACAATTCAGTTTTCCAAGCGCCGGAAGAAGTCATACATGCCTTCGGTTTGCCGCTGATTAACACCATTATCCTGGTGGTTTCCAGTGTCACTCTGACCATTGCTCACCACGCATTAAGAGCAGAGCATCGGACGCAACTGAAAGTCTGGTTGGGCATTACTATTTTGCTGGGTATTTCTTTCCTGGTGCTGCAGGCCGAAGAGTACGTTGAAGCTTATAACCATCTTGGGCTGACGCTCGATAGCGGTATTTATGGCTCGACCTTCTTTATGCTGACCGGCTTTCACGGTGCTCACGTCACCATCGGTACCTTGATGCTGATTGTTCAGTTCCTGCGGGCTCTGCGTGGGCACTTTAAACCGGATGATCATTTTGGCTTCGAGGCGTCGGCCTGGTATTGGCACTTTGTCGACGTGGTCTGGTTGTGTCTGTTCGTCTTGGTTTATTGGATTTGATGACGTAACAAAAGGCGGCCAAGGCCGCCTTTTTAAACCTCAGTACTGGCCAACCCAAGGCGCCTGTTGGGAAAGTTCGCCAGTCACAAAACCAATGATCAGTACCACCACTATCAAAGCGGCCAGGCTGACTCGAATGGTTAGCAATTTGACCAGCCGTGTTGATTCGGCGTCGTCTCTGAATAAGGAGGTCAGGGCACCACTGAGGGAAACCAACATGGCGATAATCAGCAGTATGAGAACGACTTTTAACAATAGCGCCATTGGACAGGCCCTCTTGATCGGTTGGAAGGGATGTTGAACTTTCGCCCCGGTTGGCTGTTGACCGTTTTTGTTGCTGTTTTTTTGCCGGTTTTTATCAGCCTGGGCATTTGGCAGCTTAACAGAGCCGAACAAAAAGCCCAGCTAGGTGCCAGCATCGAGGCCGGTCGTCAGGTTGAGCTATTACCCAGCGGGACCTCACCGCAGTTATATCAACATTACCAACTGACCGGCCAGTTGGATGGCGACCACCTTTGGCTGCTCGATAACCGGACTCATCAGGGTCAGGCTGGTTATGAAGTCTGGGCGCCGATGCTGACTGACGATGGCTGGTATTTGGCTTCGGCCGGCTGGATTGCAGCAACTGCCAGCCGGGACCGGTTACCGCAGCTCGACCTACCCGAGAGCAGACGTCCCTGGTTGGCTCAGGCAAGGCCGTTAAGTCAATCGGTTGTCCTGGCGGATACCGACATAGCGCGCCACTGGCCACAGGTTATTCAATCGATCGACCCCGATGTTATGGCAGAACAACTGGGGCGGGCTAAGCCGCTTGGATTACTGCAGTTATTGCCCGGCCAGGCGGGCGTGGGTCCGGTCATCTGGACGCCAATTGTTATGACAGCGGAGCGTCATCGTGGTTACGCCGTGCAATGGTTCGCCATGGCCGCAGCGTTGTTGTTGATGTATTTGTATGCGGGGAGGCGTTTCGCCAGAACCGTGAAACATACCAGGCAAGAGGAAGACCAATAATGAGCAAAGCGACCGGAGCGAGTACTCACTCTTCCACAAACTACAGTCGCCTGCAGTTGCTGATTATCCTGCTGACTCCCTTGATTGTAATGGCGTCTGCAACAGGACTTTATTACTCGGGCTGGCTGGTGCCGGACTCTCGGGTTAACCGCGGCGTGCTGTTGGATCCGGTATTGCAGCTTTCCGACCTGGGTCTGGAAATTGACGCCGTGAATCCCGAACGCCAGTGGCTGATGGTGCAGACGTCCTTTGAGTGTCAGCAGAGCTGCCTGGAACGCGTCCATACACAGCGCCAGATTCATGTGTCTTTGGGCAAAGACGAGCCGCGCATGAAGCGCTTGCTGTTGACTTCAACTTCGGGCCTGAATGGTTTGGAAAGCGAGTATCCAGGACTGGATGTTCAACAACATCAGCCGCAGGATTACAGTGCCGCCTTGCTGGAACGTGTGCCTGCCGATTTCGGCGCGCGCGATTTCGTCTTTATTGTCGACCCTCTGGGCAACGTGCCGCTCTACTTCACCCCCGGTAACGACTACAAAGATCAACTGGCGGATATGGAAACTCTGTTGGACCTGTCAACAATTGGGTAGGAGCTGTGCATGTTGTCACTGAAAAATGCCAAGCCCGGTTTTCGACTGGCCGCCTTCGCAACCTGTTTTGCCATCGCCGTTGTGGTTTTAGGTGCTTTTACCCGGCTGGTGGATGCCGGCCTTGGCTGTCCTGATTGGCCAACCTGCTATGGTCATGTCTGGGCGCCGCAAAGCGACGCTGAAATCAGCGCTGCCAATGACGCCTATCCGGAACTGCCGGTCGATCTGGAAAAAACCTGGCCGGAAATGGTGCACCGTTACCTGGCTTCGACGCTGGGCTTGTTGATCATCGCTTTAGTGGTTGTGTCTTTCCGTAATCGGAAATACCCCGGCCAGCCAGTGAAATTGCCGTTGTTGCTGTTGGCTTTGGTCATACTGCAAGGTGCCTTTGGTGCCTGGACGGTAACATTGCGGCTTTGGCCTCAAGTAGTAACCGCTCACTTACTGGGTGGTTTCCTAACCTTCTCGCTGCTTTGGCTACTGACACTGCGCTTAGGCGGCTCGCGCCCGATTCAACTGTTTTCGCTGCAACAGCGCGCCCTGCCCCGCGGCCTGGCTGCGTTGGCGTTGACCGTCGTCGTCGTGCAGATTTTCCTGGGCGGTTGGGTGACATCGAATTATGCCGCTCTGGCCTGTCCGGATTTTCCGTTATGCCAATCGCAAATCTTACCGCAAACTGATTTTGTCGCCGGCTTCGATCTGGCGCATCCCATCGGGCCGAACTATTTAGGTGGGCATTTGGATATACCGTCCCGAACGGCAATCCACCTGGCTCACCGAATCGGCGCATTGGTGACCTTGCTGGTGGTGGCCTGGTTGGTATTGCGATTGTTTAAGGCTCGGTTTGCGGCCTTGGCCAGTGGCCTTGCCTTGGTGTTAATTGCCCAAATCAGTCTGGGTGTCAGTAATGTGGTGTTTGGTCTGCCATTGGCTGTAGCCGTGCTGCATAACCTCTTCGGCGCCATACTATTGGCCACACTGGTGACAGTGAATTATGAGTTATATCGGGAGGCGAACCATGTCTAAAGTAAGCGCGGTTCAAAAGTTACCCAGCTGGCGTGACTTCCTGGAGATGACCAAACCCAAGGTGGTCCTGTTGATGTTAATTACCGCCTGGGTCGGAATGGCCTTGGCGCCCAAAGGTGATGGCGCCGCCCTTGGTATGGTGATCGGCACCCTGGGTATCGCAGCGCTGGCGGCGGCCGGTGCGGCTTTTAACCATATGCTGGATCGCCAACTTGATCAGCGTATGGCGCGCACTCACCGTCGACCCATGGCCACCGGTCGGGTCAGCATGAATCAGGGGCTGGCCTTTGCTGCCAGCTTGACGGTCGCTGGCTTCGTTATGCTCTATGCCTGGGTCAATGCTCTCACCGCTTGGCTGACGCTGGCGTCCATGGTCGGCTACGCTGTCATCTATACGGTCTTCTTAAAACGAGCGACGCCGCAGAATATTGTGATCGGTGGTTTGGCCGGTGCTATGCCACCCTTATTAGGCTGGACCAGCGTTTCCGGTCAGGTTGGCGCCATGCCGTTGTTGCTGGTGCTGATTATCTTCGCCTGGACGCCACCGCATTTCTGGGCGCTGGCTATTCACCGCATTAAAGACTATCAAAACGCCGATGTTCCGATGATGCCGGTGACTCATGGCATCGCATACACCAAGATCAATGTCTGGCTGTATTCGTGGTTGCTGTTGGCAATTTCCATGTTGCCGTTCGCCACCTTGAAGGCCGGTCCGATTTACGCGGTGTGCGCCTTTGTATTGGGTGCGCGCTATCTGCAGTGGAACTGGTGGTTGTTGACTGATCGTCGTCCGGACGCGGCCTGGGGATCCTTTCGTTTTTCCATCACCTATCTGCTGTTACTCTTTGTCGCTCTATTGGTTGATTACAGTGTAAGAGCCTGGTTATGACATCGAGTTCAAAAGCCGGCGCTGACCAACAGCGCCGTGGTGCACTCAGAACCGCGTTAATTCTGTTTGCGATCGTGATTGTTGTTTTTGTCGCCGCAATTCTAAGAACCACCCTGGCCGGTCCTGATCTGGTCAGTGCTTTGGAAGCGCACAATACGCTGTACTTTGAAGATCCGCGCCCGGTACCAGCGGTCGAGTTGATCGACCATAATGGCACAACCATAGAGACGGCCCAGTTGAATGATGGTCGTTGGCGGTTGATCAATTTCGGTTACACCTTTTGCCCGGATATCTGCCCGACCAATATGGCCGACCTGGCAAATGCCTACCGCGGTTTGACCGACGATGGACTGAGTGAGCAGCTGGACGTATGGATGATCACCGTCGACCCGGCTCGGGATTCAGCCGACCGCCTGGCCCAGTACGTTCCCTTCTTTCACCCGGACTTTATCGGTTTGACCGGCGATGAGGCCAATGCCATTCAGCCTCTGGCGCGCCAGCTCAATACAGTGTTCTATCCGGAAGGTGACGGTGATGTTTACACCGTTGCCCACAGTGACAACCAGGCGGTGCTAAATCCTGACGGTGAATATGTTGCGTTGATTCGCCCGCCGCACAGCCCACAGCAATATCGCGAAGTGATGCGTTTGTTGATCGAAAACGACTAACGCTTTAACGCCGGGGCTCGTCCCCGGCTTTGCCAGCGCCATAACCACTCCATTGGACCCAGCCGGAAAGTCCGCAGCCACAGCGTCGTCAACACGGCGTTTGTCATCCAGATGCCAATTGTTACCAAAACCAACTGACTAAAAGACAGTTGCTCAAACCAACCCAATCCAAAGCCATAGAACAACGTCGTCGCGATCAGGCTTTGCAGCAGGTAATTACTCAGTGCTGTCTTGCCAATGGCTTCCAACAGACGCGCTAAACCATGTTGCGGCCATCGCCGCCAGAACAGTATCGCCGTGCATAGAATGCTCAGGCAGAGACAAGCGGCTCCGAAGTAGCTGAAAAAGCCGCGCCCCACAACCATTCGTGCCGGATCAAAATTGCCGCCGGCTTGATAGAGGTAACCCAGCGCCTTTAACAGCAACCCAGATGGCAAAATGACACTTAGCAGTAAAAGGTAGCGCTGAGATGACCATTGTCCGGCCGCTAAGCCGATGCGATACAAGACCATACCAACCAACATCCAGCCGGCCACAAACCAGAAGGTGCCAAACGGCAGCCCCAGATAATGCGACTCCAGCGTTCGTTCGAAGCGCCAATGCTGGTTCTCCCACCAACCGCCGAGCAAGGCATTGATCTCAGTTTGCAAAGCCTGGGGGTCAGCAGCATAAGCTGCACCTCGTATTTCCGCAGGAACCAGGCTCATTTCCAGTAGGCTCAGCGCCGGGGTAAACGCCAAAAAAGCCAATCCAACTTGTAGCTGGGTACGGGTTTTCCAATAGACAGCGGGAGCCAGGATCCAGGCAGCAATGGCATAGGCGACCAGAATATCGCCGCTCCAGATCAGATAGGCGTGGATCAGCCCAATCACTAACAGACCCAGACTTCTTCGGCGTTGTTGTTTAACCGGGTTTTGTTCGGCGGCCAGATTGCGCTCGGCCAGTACCCAGATGCCGATGCCAAAGAGACAGGACAGCAGGCTGACAAAAACCTGCTCGGCAAAAAAATAGCCCAAGGCATGTAACCAACGGTCGGTGAACGACAGTGGCTCGAGGATGTTGGGTATTAAGTAGGCGCGCTCGACCCGGGCAAAGGCCTGAATATTCATGATCAGGATGCCGAGGATAGCGATGCCGCGTAAGCCATCAATAAACGCCAATCGCTGACTGATCGCCGAGCTGTTTCCATTTGCAGCCAATTACTGCGCCCCGATGGTGGTGCGAATCCGCTGCAGATCAACACAGAGTTGGGTGGCTCCGATCAGCAGGCTGGGTGTGGGCCGATGCAGTACATCGGCATCGGTACTGATCAGTGCATCTGTCTGAACCGCCTGCAATTGGGTCCACTGACGCCACAAGTCCGGGCTGTCGGTCACGATCACATCCGGATTGGCCGCAAAGACCGCCTCCAGACTGACCTGAGGCGATAGCACTGGCAGATCAGCGAAAACATTCCGGCCGCCGCACAGTTCGATCACATCGCTGATATAGGAATCGCCATTCAGGGTATAGATGGGCTCATGCCAGACTTCGTAAAAGACGCTCAGTTCGGATCGGTTTGCATAGCGTTGTTGCAATGCTGCGATAGCGGCTTCGAAATCGCTGGCCGCGGCGTTGGCACTGTCGACCTGGGCGGTCAGTTGCCCCAGATCACGCATCGCCTGGGCAATGGCATCGAAGTTCTGTGGATCGCTGAAAAACACCGGAATGCCCAGTTCGATAAGCCGATCAACCTGAGCGCGAGCGGGGCCTGTTGGGTAGGCAATGATGAGGTCGGGCTCGAGCATCAGGATGGCCTCGCTGTTCAGGCTGTTGTAATCCCCAACTCTGGGCTTGGCTTTGGCGGCTTCGGGATAGTCGGCATAGCGGACGGTGGCGATTAACTGATCCTGAGCGTTGATGTCGTAGAGCAATTCGGTGGCGTGGGGAACCAGACTGATTACTCCCTGGGCTGGCGCCTCAAGCTGTACCGTGCGACCTAAATCATCGGTTAAACGAATCTCGGCAGAGACCTGGCCGATCAAGACACAAAAACACAGCAGTAAGATTCTCATGACAACTCTTAAGCTAGGAGGCAAGGCCGCAGCTTGGGCCGGGTCGCTCGATACTAGGCAATGCCAACCGCGCCATCAAGGCAGACTGGGCAGTCCGGAGGGGCTGTGTCATGATGCGGCAGCACTGCCGTTGAGGATCTACAGATGCTGCCACTCTATCCAGAGATTCGCCCCTTTGATCGCCAGTGGCTGAGCGTCAGTGACGGTCATCGCCTCTATGTTGAGCAGGCCGGCACAGCGGGAGCCTTGCCGGTGGTCGTGGTTCACGGCGGTCCCGGCGCTGGATTTTCTGAGCAGCTGCGCCGATTTTTCGATCCGGAACACTTTCATATTATTCTCTACGATCAGCGAGGCGCGGGTCGTTCAGAACCGCATGCCGAATTGAATCAGAACGACAGTCAGCACCTGGTCGAGGATTTGGAAGCCCTGCGCCAGCATCTCGGCCTGGAAAGCTGGGTGTTGTTTGGTGGCAGCTGGGGCGCAACCCTGTCGCTGTTGTACGCTCAAACCTATCCGCATCGCTGCCGGGCATTAGTACTGCGTGGCGTCTTTCTCGGCCGGCCGCTGGATGTTGACTGGCTATACGGCGGTGGTGCGGGTCGTTATTTTCCTGAGGAGTGGGCGCGCTTTATCGAACCGGTATCCGGTTTGAGCGGTCGAGCTTTGATCGATGCCTACGCCGAACTGTTCAATGGCAGCAACGATCTGGCGCGAGTGGGCGCTGCCAAAGCCTGGGCGCGTTGGGAGGCGGTCAACGCGTCCTTACGACCAAGCCAACAGTCGCTGGATTACTTCACCTCCACGCATGTCGCGCTCAGTTTGGCGCGCATTACCTGCCACTACATTCAGCATCAGTTTTTTATGCAGCCGGACCAGCTATTACAGCAGGCGCACCGTTTGGCGGGCATCCCCGGCTATATCGTTCAGGGTCGCTACGACATGGTTTGCCCACCGGATCAGGCCTGGCAGTTGGCGCAGCAATGGCCGGATGCTGAGCTGGACATGGTGCGCGAAGGCGGGCATTCAGGTTTTGATCCGGCCATGGTCGACGCCCTGATCCGCGCCACCCAGAACGTTGCACAACGCTTTGGTCAGGGTGATGAGGAGGCTTGAGCGATGAAAGCATTGATACAACGCGTCCGTCACGCCGGTGTTGAGGTTGACGGGGAATCTATTGCGGCTATCGACCAGGGCATGCTGGTGTTGGTGGGCATCGATAAAGGCGATGAGATCGACCGGGTCGAAAAGATGGCGCACAAGCTGTTGAACTACCGCATCTTTGCCGATGCCGAAGACCGCATGAACCTCAATGTCCAGGATATCGGTGGCGCCTTGCTACTCGTCTCACAGTTCACGCTCTCAGCCGATACCAATAAGGGTTTGCGGCCCAGCTTCACTTCGGCAGCGCCACCGGCCGATGGTGAACGCATCTTTGATGCCTTGGTGGCTCAGATTCGCCACCAGTATGACCGGGTTCAGACTGGGCAATTTGGCGCCAATATGCAGATTGAACTGCTCAACGATGGCCCGGTGACTTTCCTGTTGGAAGTGAACTGACAGGACGCAAGTGACACCTTTGGGTCGTCGCCGGGGTATGGATTGGACTAAACTGAACGGATGATCAGGAAAAGGTTTAACCGGTGACGTCATCCGGCCCCGACTTCGGACAGCTGTTGAAAACAGCCTGGGCACAAATGGTTAGCGACCCTTTGGCCGCCCAGACTTTGATCGACCAGGCTCGAACAATGGTCGAACCATCCGAACAGGAGAGCATAGAGCTCGACTTCCATTCCGGCTGGTGTCTGATCTTCCAAGGTGAATACCTCAAATCACTGACGCTTTTCTCCAATGCGCTGGCGCTGGCTGAACGCCTCAATGCGCTGGATCCGACCATGCGGATCTGCAATGGCATTGGCATGGCCTACTACAACCTGGGCCGATATGGTTTGGCTGAGCGTTATTACGAACGTTCTCTCGAGCTGAATCAGCAGGTTGGTAATAGCAACGGCATCTTTGCGGCCTTGTTAAATCAGGCTCTGCTGCACTTCCAAACCGATGATCTGGATACCGCCGAGCGTCTGCTTAACCGTGCGCTGGGCAGCGATACTCGTGAGGTGTCGCTGGAAAACCTGGGTGAAGCCGCGCTGTTGCAGGCCAACCTGCATTCCAAGCGCTCTGCATTCGATGATGCACTTCTGGGCTGCCGCGCGGCGTTAAAGTTCGCCCAGCAGTTAAATTACTGGCACCTGGAAATCCAGGCCTTGATTGCCGTAGCGCGCTGTCAGCGATTACAGGGTCGGTTAGTTGAGGCTGAAACCACTTTAATGGTAACAATCGACCACCCCGAGTTTGAGCGCGAAGGTGTGTCGGGCTTGTCGGCTTATATCGAGCTGGCAAAAGTTCGCGCCAGTCAGGGGCGGTTCGCTTTGGCGGTTATGGCGGTTCGTACTGGCTTGAAGCGATCAGCAACACCGACGTTCAGCCTCACCCAACTGCGGGCGTTGGAAGTCTTGTCGATTTGTCTCGAGCAAGGTGGCAAGTACCAGGCCTCAATGCGCGTTCTGCGCCGGGCTCTGGATGTTGAGCGTAAGCTGCAGGATCAGGATATGCGCCGGCAATTTGAGGTGCGGCAACTGCAAGCCAAGATTGATGAACAACGCCTGGAAAACCAGATCACCGATCACGAAAACCGTTTACTGAAAGCCACCCAGGCGCGACTGCAGTTGATTAACGACTTATCGCGTGAGCTGGCGTCAACTTTGGCGTTGGAAGAGATCGCCCCCAAGCTGTACGACATCGTCTCCCAGCGTCTGGATGTGCACTTTGTTTCTCTGGCGTTAAATCACCCGGCTCGCCAAGGCGTTGAGTTTGTCAGCATCATCGACAATGGCCAGCCGGTGCCGGCTTATTGCATTCCTTATCGGGTAACTGAGAGCCGGGCGGTGCAAACCGCTCGCAGTGGCGATCCTATTCTTGTCGGCGATGAAACCGCTAAAGCCGGCGTTAACTGGGTGGGCGACAGTCAGATTTTGCCGCGCAGCCAACTGTTTATGCCGTTAGTGCACAATCGCCAGGTGCTGGGGTTATTCTCGCTGCAGAGCCGTTTTGCCGATCGCTTCAGCCAGGAAGAGCTGGAGCTGCTGAAATCATTGGCGCCATTTGTTGCCATTACTCTGAGTAACGCGGTCAGTCATCAGCGATTGTTCGAATTGAACCAGGCGTTGACCCACGAAAAAACCCAGATGGAAACGGCTCAGGCACGGATCGAACATATGGCGCACCACGACACCCTGACCGGCCTGCCTAACCGGCGGCTGTTGTCCGAATTTGTGGATGCCAAGATTCAGGATGCGGCCGAGGCTCGCCGAACCTTTTACCTGGTTTATATCGATCTGGATGGCTTCAAGCCGATCAACGATCGTCATGGTCATCGTATTGGTGATCAGGTGTTGGTGGTGTTGGGCAAGCGTTTGTCGCAGTCGCTGCGAAAAGCCGATTTTGCGGCTCGGGTCGGCGGCGATGAATTTATTATCATCATCGATGATATGCAGCCTGCCCAGCAGGTGAGTGGGTTTGTTAAACGTATTCTGTCGGTCATCGAACAGCCGCTGAAGATTGGCGATGACACCCTGCACTTATCGGCCAGCATCGGTGTGGCCAAGTACGAAGACCACGGTCAGAGCCTGGATGAACTGATGCATCATGCCGACCAGGCTATGTACGACATTAAACGCTCCGGTAAAGGTGGTGTGGCCTTTGCGGGTGCTAAAAAACTGGGCTGAGCACTCAGCTGCTGAAGCTGACGATCTTCAGTGCCAGGCTGATCACCAGAACCAAACAACCTAACCAGCACCAGAACACCAGCCCTTCCCAGAACCGTCTCAGCCGGTTACCCAAACCTGCTTTCGGAGCAGCTTGCGGGCGACTCATCGACACCAAAATGCCGAACAGCACAACGCTCAGTCCGCACACCAGAGCAATAAACAGTAATCCTGTGTCGGTTTGGGGTCGCCATACAGCGACACCGAGCAAGACGGGAAAACACAGGATACCGAGCCCGAGCAACCATCCCGCCGCGGGTTTAACCGGATAGAGGGTGCGCAGTAACCGAT
The DNA here is from genome assembly GCF_043196805.1 of Saccharospirillum sp. HFRX-2. Classification (NCBI taxonomy): domain Bacteria; kingdom Pseudomonadati; phylum Pseudomonadota; class Gammaproteobacteria; order Oceanospirillales; family Saccharospirillaceae; genus Saccharospirillum; species Saccharospirillum sp. HFRX-2. Next base: position 242,895 of record NZ_JBEBMU010000001.1, on the reverse strand, counting down.
CCTGAAAACGAAACAACATTAGGGACTCCACGAGTGGATGATGGCAAACCGCCGCCCACTCTGTCGGTTCGGGTCAGTCCTGTAAAGGTGTGCTGGTTGCCTGTTCGAGAAAGGACTTCATCCACTGAGCAATGCGTTCTCCCTGATGCTCTTCGTCCAGGCTGGCGCGAATGCGCGCCATCTGCTCACTGCTGACATCGTCTTCACGGTACTCAAGCAAGGCGCGTTCGTAGTCTTTGCTGAATTCCGGATGTCCTTGGAAACACAGCACCTGGTCGGGAATAAAGTAAGCAGCCAGCGGGCAGAAACTGTTGCTGAGCAAGGGTTTTGCGCCTGGCGGCAAGGCGGTGACCTGGTCACGATGACTGACCAGCAGACTGACGCTCTGGTCGCTGTCGATAAAACCGGGTTGTTCATCCAACTGGTAGTGCATCACGCCTAACCCCCAGCCTGAACCAGCGCGTTCCGCGCGGCCGCCCAGAGCGTGTGCCAGCAGTTGATGACCAAAACAGATGCCAAGCAGCGGCTTGCCTGCTTCGAACAGCTGGCGGGAGTAGTCGCGCAAACGCACGATCCAAGCGTCGTCGGCGAAGGCATCGTGCTTACTGCCGGTGATCAGGAAAGCATCAAAGTCGTCGATTGTCTCCGGATACTCACCCTGAATGACCGAGAAGATGGGCATGTCCCAATCGACACCGACACGGCCAAAGAGTTGCTGAAACATCCGGCCATAGCCGATATAGGTTGGCTGCAGGTTGTCACGCAGGATATCGGTTTCCAGAATGGCCACTTTCATAGAGAGACTCCGAACGGTTGGAAGGCCTGATTCTAATCAATCAACGCTGCAGCAGGTAGTCGATAACCGGAGTCATGTTGGTCAGATCAGGATGGTGGCTGTGATGAATCAGATAGAGCGGTAATTGAGTGGTTGCCAGGTCCGATCTGAGTTGCCAGTCATTCAGGTCGAGCAGATTTTCCGGTAACAGAGCGGCGCCCTGGTAACGTTGTATCCAGTTCATAGCCAATTGCAGGTCAGTGGTTTGCAGACTGGGAATGGCGCTGAGCTCGGCTCCGGGATGGATGGGCAACTGTGGCGCCCAATCGATCTGGACATAGGCTTGTTCCAGGGCCGTTTCAGTGGCTGTGTTTTTGGCGCTGGCGAGCGTTAGCGTCAAAGGGGTCAGCAAGCGGCTGGTGAGTTCGTCCACTTTAAGAGGCACCGGCAATATCGCCAGATCCAGGCTGCGTTCCAGTAAGCGCCGGCTGATTTGATCGGGTGTGAGGGTTTCGCTGCGCCAATAGCGGTCGGCCAGTTGGTGATGCATGTCCGCCAGCGCCGAACCCAACCAGGACGTCCAGATGGCTGAGGTAGTGGCCAAACTCATCGTTGCCGCTCGATCCTGTTGGCTGGCGACATCCTGCCGCGCCTGTTCCCAGCTGGTTAAAATACTCTCGGCGTGATGGCGCAGGCGTTCGCCAGCGGCGGTCAGCTGCAGGTTGTTGCGGTGGCGCACAAAGAGTGTTGTGCCGAGTTGGTTTTCCAACTGCCGAATGCGAAAACTGACCGCCGACTGGGTCAGATAGAGGTTGCTGGCCGCGTGACCGAAATGCCGGGTCTGGCAGACTTCCAAAAAAGTTTTTAACTGTTGCAGATCCAAGGCTGGCTCCTCGCCTTGCGAAGTGCTGTGTGATCCCAGCGCCTTCATTCGTTGATCAAAAGACTGCATCGACGCGGCAAAAATTACTCGTTTTACACTCGGCCGTACAGACCTTATGAATGCGCGCATGTGAGCAGGACTGCGGAGGTTGTCATGTCCCAAGCAATCAGCCCTGAAGGCTACACTCTCTTTAAGGCATTCACCGATAACCGTCATTACCCCTATGGTCTGGAGCGGTCTGGTGATTTCTCCATTCGCGAAGCTGAACTGCTGAGGCGTTTGGGTGAAACCTTTCGTCGTCTTGAGGTGGGTGAGCACCAGGCCGTTAATGAAGTTGAACAACAGTTTCTGAAGATGATTCGTGGCGAGAAAGAAGCCACCACCGATTGCGAAAAACTCTGGCTGAAATACCGCGCCCGGGTGGAAGGCAAGTCGCGGGCGTCATTCTCCTTTACCGCCAGCTATTATTACGCCAAAGGGGCGAATAACAGCGTCTCACCGGATGATGATTTTTCCGCCGACTTTGGCGATTAATAAAGGTGGTCGACTGCGGCGACGGAATTAAAAAAGGCGGCCATCGGCCGCCTTTGTTTTCTATGTTGGGAATTCACTGCCCCGCGACAATCGCTTCGAGGCTGATTTCCACTCGTCGATTGGCCGAGCGGCCGGTTTCGGTTTCGTTGCTGGCAACCGGTCGGGCTTCACCATAACCGATGGCGGCAACCCGCTCGTAGGCGACGCCGTTTTTCAGGAACACTTCCGCGACGCTTGAGGCGCGCTGCTCCGACAGCAACTGGTTATAGCTGTCGCTGCCGGTGCTGTCGGTATGACCTTCCACCGTAACCAGAGTGTTCTCGTATTCCTGCAGCACCTTGGCGACAGATTCGAGAGTGTCGGTAAACTGGGCTTTGACCGTCGAGCTATTGGTATCGAAGGTAATGTTGCCCGGCATGATCAGATCAATCTGGCCTTCTTCGGTGCGGCGCACCTGCACACCACTGTCGACCAATTCCCGGCGCAGTTCGGCTTCCTGGCGATCCATATAAAGCCCGACCCCACCACCAGCAACGCCGCCGATGCCGGCACCAATCAGGGCGCGACGCATGCGTTCGTCCTTGGGGGCTGTGGCCGCTCCCAGAACGGCACCGAGTAAACCGCCGGCAATGGCGCCGCGCGAGGTGTTATTGATCTGGTTTTCGCCAGTAAAGGCTTCCAGCGAAGTACAGCCGGTCAGGATGGCGCTGCTCAGCGCCAATGGCCAGCACAACGTCTGCCAGGTTTTCATCAATGGGTTCCTCCCTAGGGTGAATGGCAGTGCTTAGCGTTTAAAACGGTGACTGATTAAATCTAACGGTAAGAGGGCCGTTTGTTTGGCCTCTTCCATCACAATATAGCTTTTTGATTCCCGTACATAAGGCAGTGCGAGCAGCATCTCCCCCAGGTACTTACGGTAACTGGCGAGGTCGGTCAGGCGGAGCTTGATCAGATAGTCGGACTGACCAGACACCAGATGACATTCCTGAACGTAGCTGAGTCCATCAACGGCTTCACGAAACGCATCGAAAGCCTCAGGCGATTGGTTCGAAAGCGTGATTTCTACGAAAACCAACAACGACAAGCCCAGCGCCAGCGGGTCGATACTGGCATGGTAACCCTGGATCAGGCCAGTGCGTTCCAGGCGTTTGACTCTATCCATACAAGGCGTCGTCGACAGCCCGACTTTCTCGGCCAGATCAACGTAGGAGATACGGGCATTTTCCTGGAGGGCGCGGAGGATTTTTAAATCCAGGCGGTCCAATTTGCGGGCGTTTTGACTGTCCGTCATCGCAGCGATTACCGGGGATAGAGAAGCCAGCATAACCGAGCGGTCGGCGTGGCGGCAATTGGCGCCCGGCAAGAGTTGACGCCGTTGATTGGACTCCGTACTATTGCGCAGCTCGAACGCCGCCCTACTGGCATTGGCCGCAAAGGTCTGTGAAATCAAGGGCTTGCGTGAGATTGCCTAGCCCCAGGCATCCAGTGTCGGAGAGTAGCTCAGCTTGGTAGAGCACTACCTTCGGGAGGTAGGGGTCGCAGGTTCAAATCCTGTCTCTCCGACCAATCCAGATACCTCCCTTCTTTGAAGATCAGTAACACAAGCTCCGCGACCCGAGGGTCGCAGCCGGGGCGCCGGCCGGATCAAATCCTGTCTCTCCGACCAATTCTTCCCCGCCCCAACTCAGTCCTCACTGAAGCAACTGATCTTCGGTATAAGGCTGCAGTTCAGACCGCTCCATTCGCCGACCCAGCATTACTACCCAGCCTAAAAAGCGGCGATCGCCGCGGGTGGAGAATTCAAATTCATAGCTGCGCTCCAGCGCGATCAGGCTGGATTTGGAGCGCACCACTCTCACCTTGCGCAAATAAATACTCTGATCTAATAGCTGAACTCCGGCGCGCTGGGTGATCTGACGCGCGGCCTGCAGTGCATATTGGCGGATGCCCAGATGGTGCCAAAGCCAGGCCCCGAATACGGCCAGCACTAGCAGGGTAATCAGTTGGTTTGATGACAAGGTGTGCACTCACTTCGATGCTTTGGGTAGCACAATAACATCGGACGAAGCGGGAATCAGATGACAGTTTGCTAATTAAAATAAGAATAATTACTATTATCGTTGTAATTTAAGCGAATTTTCAAACGATACACACCTGTTCGTTATCGAGGTTTTCATGGCTGCTCCTGCATTTACCCGACCGGCTTCGCTGGTCCGGGCTATTGGTTTTGCTCTCCCCTTGTCGGCTCTGGCCGGCTCGAACCTGGCATTCGCTGAAGACGAGACAAGCGAATCACCTTCGTTAAACGCTGTCGTGGTTTCAGGTACGGCGTTAAAAGTAGAAACACCGCTGCTCGAAACCCCGCGGCCCGCTTCCGTTGTTCAGCGTGAAGAGTTGGAAGAACAGGATGTTCAGGCGGTGGATGAGGCGTTTCGTTACCGCGCTGGCGTCGTTAGTGGTCAATACGGTGGCGATAACGATGCCGACTGGCTGAAAGTGCGTGGTTTTGACCAGTCTACTTATCTTGATGGCATGCGCATCTTCAAAGATGGCTATTACTACTGGGTTGCCGAACCCTATGGCCTGGAGCAAATCGATTTGCTGAAAGGCCCTTCGTCCAACCTTTATGGCGAAGCGCTGCCAGGAGGTCTGGTAAACCTGCAAAGCAAGCGGCCGACGGATGAACCTCAGGGGCGTTTTGACCTGCAAGTAGGTAACCGTGAGCACCTTCAGGTCGGCATTGATCAGTCTGATGCGGTGAGTGACAGTGTTCGCTATCGCCTGGTGGCTCTTTATCGCTCTGAAAATGGCGACATTGATTACACCGAGAGCGAGCGCCTCTACGTTGCACCCAGTCTGGAGTGGGACATTAACGATGCGACTAGCCTGACGGTCTTGGCCAGCGTCCAGAAAGATGATGCGGTTCCTTACAATGGCTTTAAGCCAATCGTCGGCACTATCGATACCAGTGGTGGCCAGATTGATCCTTCGACCTTTTATGGCGAGCCCGATTACGACACCAATGATCGGACTCAGATATCTTTGGGCTATGAGTTCAGCCACGAATTCAACAACACTTGGCGTGTAGAGCAACACGCTCGCTACAGCGAGTTGGATCTGTTTCTTCGTTCGACTTATTTTGCGGTAGCCGATGGTTTGTCGGCTGGTCGTGGTCATCTACATCGTGACGGTCGCATGGAAAGTTGGAGTTTAGATAATCAGTTCATTGGTGATTTTAGTTTTGGCCAGTTTGAAAACACCTTACTTTTAGGGGTGGACTACCAAGACGTAAACAAGCGCGGAACTCAGTACGATAGTTATCCATCTACGGATAATAATGGGAATATCACTGACCCAGGAGATTTTGGCCTAGTCGACCTATTCAACCCAGCCTACGGTAACTATACCCCTGTAGCCGATAGTGACCTGAGTGACGTTTCCGTAACCAAGCAGCAAATTGGTGTCTATTTGCAGCAGCAGGTTCGCTGGAATGATCGCTGGTTGGCACAGGCTGGCGCGCGTTATGACTGGGTTAATACGGAAAACCGGGAGTCATCGGAAACCTCCGAGTTGGAAGCTTCTTCCTTTTCTGGTGGTTTGATGTATGTATCCGAGCTGGGCATTTCTCCTTACCTGAGCTATACCGAATCCTTCGAGCCGACCACCAGTGCCAATATCAATGGCGATCTCTACGAGCCGCGCCAGGGCTACCAGCTGGATGTCGGGGTGAAGATTGCACCCTTGGATATCGATGGCTATGTCACTGCGTCGGTCTTCCAGATCGAAGAAGAGAATGCCCTGGTCCGTAATGGCAGTGGCCAGATCGTTCAGGACGGCTCCACTCGCCACGCCACCGGTTTTGAGGTTGAAGGCGTGGGTTATGTCACCGATGCGCTGCAGCTGATGGCCAGCTATACCTATAACGATGCTTATACTGACGACGGCAGCAGCGAAACCGGCGTAGCCATCATCCCGACTCATCAGGCTGCGTTATGGGCGGATTATGCGTTTAGTGGCGTATTGAATGGCTTGAAGTTGGGCGGCGGTGTCCGATTCGTCGGCGAAACAGAATATGAGGCGGGTGATGTTACTGTACCTTCCTACACTCTGTTCGATCTGATGACTGGCTATGCTTTTGCCGATGGCTGGCAAGCTCAGGTCAACGTGAAAAACCTGACCGATGAAGAATATGTCGCCTCGTGTGACTACTGGTGCTACTACGGCGAAGCTCGCAAAGCGACCGCCAGCATGAGCTATCAGTGGTAATCCCCATCACTGATTAACATCAGCCGCACCGGGGCGATAACGTCGTTCCGGTCGGCCGACGCTGCCATAGTTGACTTCGGCAACCAGCTCACCGGCGCTGACCAGATATTCCAGGTAGCGCCTTGCGGTGGTGCGCGACGCGCCGATGCGTTGCCCCACTGCCTCGGCGCTCCAGGTGCCGTCTTGCTGTAGTACCTTGCGGATGGTGTCGAGCGTCAGTGCATCGATGCCTTTGGGCAGTCGTTCGGGTTCGTTGCCGGTGTCGTTGTGGCCGCGCGGCAGCAAGGCATCCACTTCCTTTTGCGCAACCCTTTCCAGGTTATCCAGCCGATCCCGGTGTTGCCGGTAATTATGAACGGCTTCTTCAAGTCGTTCGTACACCAACGGTTTGAGAATGTAATCAAAGACGCCGCCGTGCAGCGCTGAACGCAGGGTGTCGACTTCACGCGCGGCGGTGATCAGGATGATGTCGGTGTGGACGTCTCGGGCGCGTAGCTGACGCAGTAAATCCAGGCCGTTGCCGTCGGGGAAGAACACGTCCAGCAACATTAAATCCGGTTGGAAGACATCGACCAGGTCGGCTGCGTCGGTCAGGTTGTGGGCGATGCCGCACAGTTCGACATGCTCCAGTCGCTCCACAAAACGGCGCTGGATTTCCGCAATTTGAGGGTCGTCTTCAACGACGAGCAATTTTAAATGTCTCATGCGTCGGCCTCTGCTTCCGGCTGTTTCGGCAGGTATAAGGTAAAGCGACTGCCCGATTGCAGCACTTCCAGGGTAATGGAGCCACCCCAGCGGGCAACGAAGGAGCGCACCAGGTGCAGGCCCAGGCCGTGGTTGGTATCGCTTTTGGTACTCACGCCTTTCTCAAAGATGCGTTCACGTTGTTCGCTGGGAATACCGGGACCCTGATCTTCCACTTCAAAAATCAGGTCGTGACCCAGGTCGGTCATGCTCAATTGCACCTGACCGCCATTGGGTTTCGATTGGCGTGTGGCTTCCAGTGCGTTATCGATCAGGTTGCCGACCACGCTGACCAGTTGGTCACGCGGCAGGCTCTCCGGCAACTCGGTCATGCGACTGCCTGGATCGATGACCAACGACAGTCCCATTTCCCGCGCGCGGTTGTATTTACCGAGCAGACAGCCAGCCAGTACTGGATCCGGCACCGCCTCCAGCAACAGTTGAATCAACGCCTGGTGATCGCTGACTTCGCTGCCGATCAATGCCAGGGCTTCGTCGTGTGCGCCCAGTTGGATAAGGCCGGCGATGGTGTGCAGCTTGTTGGAGTATTCGTGGGTTTGGGAGCGCAGCGTATCGGCGTACTGCTGAATGCGAGTCAATTGTCGACTGACCTGGTCCAGTTCATCGCGCAGCCGAAATGAGGACACTACGCCAATCAGGGCGCCGTCCTGTTTTACGGGCAAACGGTTGACGATCATCAGTCGGCCGTTGAGCCAGACTTCCTGATCGAATTGCGATTCGCCGCTGTCCAGAATCGGCAACAGTCCGCTGTCGGGTACGATTTCGTCAATCTGGCGGCCGACCAGAGTGGTGTCTGGCGCCAGGCCGAGGGTTTCAATGGCGGTGCGGTTGACGGTGGTGATCTGACCCTCGCGGTTCACGGCAATGATGCCTTCGCGAACCGACTGTAAGGTGGCATCCAGTTCTTCGAACAGCCGGGCAATCTGTTCCGGCTCCAGGCCAAAAATCGCTTTTTTGAAGCGACCGGCAATGATGGTGGCTGCAGCGACACTGGCCATCAGCATCAGCGTCATGGCCAGGATCAACACCAGCTTATAGCGATTGATGGTGGTGCGGACCTGGTCCAGTGAATAGCCCACCGAGACCAGCCCGATGATGTCGTGGCCGCTGTCGTCGAATACCGGCGCCTTGCCGCGCATCGACTCGCCCAAACTGCCGTGTGCCTTGTTCACATAGGCGCGGCCATCCAGCAGGGCTATTTCCCCGCTGTCGCCATCATCGTCGGCCATGGAGTGTCCGATGCGATCCGGGTTGGGGTGCGCCAGTCGAATGTTGTTGGCATCGCCGATGACGATAAAGAGGGCTTCATTGGTGCGGGCGAGTTTTTCACTCAGTCGCTGCAGTGCAGTGGAGTCCCGTTGTTCGATGCCGTTGATGATGCCCGGCATGGCGGCGATGGTTTTGGCGACCATCAAGGCGCGTTGGCCAATCTGATCGTCCAGGGAGCGGCTGAGGTATTGCCAGGCGAAGCCGCCGATCAGCCCGGTCTGAACAGCACTGACCAGACCCAGGACCAATATCATGCGGGTTTTCAGTTTTAATTTTCTAAACACGACAGCGCGCTTCTATCTAATAGTTGTTCGTGGGAGGCCGGAGCGGTCCAGTGATACAGGTTGGACAGGTCGATCACGGTTCCGAGCGCTGGTTAAGCGTAACGGAAGCCATTTTTGATTGCCCGTGAACAAAATGAACTAAAGTGCCTTTATAACCGATAAAGGCTTTACGTCCATAAGCTGGTCGCATTTGCTTGCTCGACCTAACGTCCGGTCAGGCCACGGCCGCCCTCGGTCAGTGGCCGGTTGCGTCCGGCAGCCTACAACAACAACGAAGAGGACAATCCAATGAAGCTCAAGCAAAGTCTTGCTTTGCTGGCGGCGCTCGCCGTCAGTGCAACTACCCTGGCCTGGGAGCCAAGTGGTCGTGTTGAATGCATCGCACCGGCAGATCCGGGCGGTGGCTGGGATTTTACCTGCCGCAGTGTCGGTCAGGTATTGGAAGACCTGGACCTGGTTTCGGGTAACGTCCAAACCACCAACATGGCAGGCGCCGGTGGCGGTGTTGCCTTCGCTCATACGGTCAGTAAGCGTAATGATGACGACCAACTGTTGGTCGCTGCATCAACCGCTACCACCACTCGTCTGGCTCAGCAGCAATTCCCGGGCATGAACGCAGGCATGGTTAAGTGGGTCGGTGCGCTGGGTGCCGATTACGGCATCATCGCGGTCGCTAATGACTCCGAATACCAGAACCTGAATGAACTGATGGACGCGCTGAAAGCCGATCCACGTTCGGTCAAATTCGCCGGTGGCAGCGCCAACGGTGGCTGGGACCACCTCAAAGCACTGATTGCTGCCAAGGCAGCGGGCGTTGAGAACCTGCCGCGTATTCCTTACCTGTCATACAACAACGGCGGCGAAGCCATGACTCAGGTCATCGGTGGTCACGTTGATGCATTCACCGGTGATATCAGTGAAGCCACCGGCTTTATCGAATCCGGTGACCTGCGCGTACTGGCGGTGCTGTCAGAAGAGCGTCTGCCGGGTCGTCTGAGCGACATCCCGACCGCACGTGAGCAAGGCATTGATGCGTTGGGTCCGAACTGGCGTGGTTTCTACATGCCGGCCGATGCCGATCCGGAAGCTCAGGAATACTGGGTTGCAGCGATCGACGAGCTCTACGCCAGCGACGAGTGGGAAGCCGTCATGGCTCGTAACGGCCTGATTCCGTTCCACCCGCCGGCGAACGAGTTCGAAAGCTTTGTGACCGACCAGGTTGCTGATATTGAACAATTGTCACGTGAGATCGGATTGCTGAGATGACCGCACGCGGAGATCGTTTGCTCGGCCTGGCCTTATTGGTCCTGGCCGTTGCCTACGGTTGGGCCGCCCAACACTGGCCGCCGCCCTTCGGCGGCCAAGAGGCGGTTGGACCGGATACCTTTCCCACTATCCTGTCGGTGATACTGGCGCTATCAAGTTGTTACTTGATCGCCAAACCGGATCCGGATACCGATTGGCCAGGCCGCCATACACTGGTGGAGCTGGCCGTTGCTGTCTTGGTGCTGATTGTCTACGCCTTGCTGCTGGAAGTGCTCGGTTTTGTAGTGGCAACCACTCTTGCAGTCGGCACGCTGTGCTGGCGTATGGGTGCGCGTCCCAAAGGTGCCTTCCTGACGGGCCTGATTGGCGCAGTAGTGGTGTTCATTCTGTTCAATTATCTGCTGGAACTGTCTTTGCCGGCGGGGCTGCTGGAGGTTGAACGATGGATACATTGAACTTCCTGATGCAAGGTTTCGCCGTTGCATTGCAGCCGCAAAACCTGATGTTTGCGCTCTTTGGTGCCTTTGTCGGTACCTTGATTGGCGCATTACCGGGCCTGGGTCCGGCGAACGGCGTCGCCATTCTGATTCCCTTGGCATTTACCCTCGGCTTATCGGCTGATACGGCCATGATTTTGCTGACCTCGGTATATGCCGGTGCCATGTACGGTGGTCGCATCTCGTCCATTCTGCTGAACATTCCCGGTGATGAACCGGCGATGATGACCTGTCTGGACGGTTATCCGATGGCGCAGAAAGGCAAGGCGGCAGAAGCGCTGGCAATTTCCGCCATCGCCTCCTTTATGGGCGGCCTGGTCGGAACTCTTGGTTTGATTCTGCTGGCACCGGTCCTGGCGCGTTTTGCCCTGACCTTTGGTCCGGCGGAGTACTTTGCTTTGTTCTTGCTGGCCTTTGCCACCCTCGGTGGTATTACCGGCAAGAACCCGGTGAAGACCATTGTTGCTGCGACGCTGGGCATCATGATTTCGACCGTGGGTATCGATTCCACCGGTACCCAGCGTTACACCTTCGGTATTCTGAAGCTGTACGAAGGCGTCGATTTCATCCTGGCCATCGTTGGTCTGTTTGCCATCTCTGAGTTGCTGCTGTTTATCGAAGAGCGTGCCGGTGCGGGTCGTAAGCTGATCAAGGTCGGCAAGCTGGTGCTGCGACCTAAAGAAATCATCGCTACCTTGCCGACATCCATGCGCGGCGGCGTCCTGGGTTTTATCGCCGGGGTGCTACCGGGTGCCGGTGCCTCTTTGGGCAGCTTTATCAGCTATACGCTGGAGAAGCAGTACCTGGGCAAAAAGGGCAACTTTGGTGAAGGTGACCCGCGCGGTGTGGCCGCACCGGAAGCCGGTAACAACGGTGCTTCCTCGGGTGCGTTGGTGCCGATGCTGACGCTGGGTGTTCCCGGCAGTGGTACCACTGCGGTGTTGTTGGCGATGTTGATCTCGCTGAACATCACCCCGGGTCCACTGATGTTCACCCAAAATGCGGACATCGTCTGGGGCGTTATTGCCGCCTTGCTGATCGGTAACCTGGTGTTGCTGGTGCTCAACATCCCGCTGGTGGGCTTCTTTGTGAAGCTGCTGTCGGTACCGCCGATGTATCTGCTGCCGGTGGTGACCATGGTGGCCTTTGTCGGCATTTACTCGATCAGCCATTCGACCTTCGATCTCTATTTCATGGTGGCCTTCGGTGTTGCCGGTTATCTGCTGCGCAAGCTGGAAATCCCTTTGGTGCCTATTATTCTGGGTCTGCTGCTGGGGCCGGAAATGGAGAAAAACCTGGGACACGCCATGGTGTTGTCTGATGGTGACTGGTCCATTCTGTGGGGCAGTCCGTTGGCCGCAGGTCTTTGGATTCTGGCCGCTCTGGGTTTGGTTCTGCCTTATCTGGTAGGCCCGATCCTGCGTCGTCGCATGCGTCAAAGCATGACCGAAAGCCAGACCAGTGATTGATAGTATGCTGTTCTGAAAAGCGGCCAAGTGGCCGCTTTTTTTGGGTTCTGAGAACGACAAAAACTTACAGTTTTGATAACTCGAAACGCTTGTTAATAATAACGATTCGTATTAGATTTGTTATTCACTATCCAGCGTTAACAGGGTTGATCAGCACGATGTACGTCTGCGTTTGCAAAGGGGTCACTGACCGCGACATCGAAAACCTCGCCATCGAAGGTGCCGACTACAGCGAAATCCGTCGGCAGCTGGGCGTTGCTACCGATTGCGGCTCCTGTGGTCAAAGCTGTAAGCAATTGCTGAAAGAATTCGAGTGGTCGGCAACGGCTGACTTCACTGCTGCCTGACGATTACTGCTGCGTCGATTAAGGCTGCAGATACAAAAAACCCGGCTAAATGCCGGGTTTTTTTATGGCTATTGATCGCCTCAGAGAATGACGTAAAACAGCACTGTAAAGAAATGCAGCACGCTACCCGTCAGCACAAACAGGTGCCAGATGGCGTGGTTGAACGGCAATCGCTTCATGCCGTAGAAGACCACGCCCAGAGTATAAGACAAGCCGCCGGCGACCAATAATCCGAGCCCACTGGGCGGCAATATTGCAATTAACGGGCGGATGGCGATCACAATCGACCAGCCCATAAACAGATACAGGCCGACCATCAACCAATGGAAACGGCGCAACGACGTCAGATGAACCACAGTGCCGAGCAAGGTGAGTCCCCAGACGATACCGAACAAAGTCCAACCCCAGGGGCCGCGCAGGGTCACCAGGGTGAACGGCGTATAGGTGCCGGCGATCAGGTACAGGATGGCAATGTGGTCAAAACGGCGCATCAATAAGCGCACGCGCGGCGCCTGGATGGCGTGATACAGCGTTGAGGCGCTGTACAGCAGAATCAGCGTCGCGCCATAAATGCTGGCGCTGACAATCTGCCAGGCATCGCCATAGAGACTGGCCAGTACGACCAGAATCACCAGGCCGGCGACCGATAAGACCGCGCCGATGCCATGCGTCAGACTGTTCGCCCACTCCTCGATAATGGAGTAAGTGGGTAACTTAGTGGTGGACATGTTTTATTTCCAAAAGTCCTGAAGTCGCCTATAGAGTGCTCGCTTTCTGTATAAATTCAATGACGCTCGGCCTATTTTTTGCCTTCAGGACATAATCAGTAGCAACAGATTGGTATCTGTTCGGTCCCAGTCCTACGTTAAATCATAATCGAAACGTTAAAATCCTCCCCATAGCGCTTTGAATCTTTTTATTTGGCTGGCAAACTGCGAAAAATCGTAACGTTAAGATTTTTCGGCTATCCAGGGGTGAAATGCATGGCTTCAGACAGAGGTTCCCGCTTATTGCAGCAGGGTTGGACGTTGTACCGGGCCGATCAGCCGGGCTCGGTTTTCCCGGCTACGGTCCCGCTGGACGTGCATCAAATCCTGCTGGCGGCCGGTGAGATTCCGGACCCATATTGGCGTAACAATGAGTCGGCGGTGCAGTGGGTGCATCAGCACGACTGGGTGCTGGAGACCGAATTTGCAATCACCGAGGCGGACCTTGCTGATCAGGTGACGCTGCGTCTTGCCTTTGTGGATACCCATGCCAGCGTCGCCATTAACGATCAGCCGGTGGGCGAACTGGCCAACTTCTTTCGCCGTTTCGATCTTGATGTTCGCCCGGCGCTCCATGTCGGCACCAATCGTTTAACCATCACCCTGCACGATAACGCGGTCTTGGCGGCAAAGCGCGCCGAACAACAACCCTTCCCGGTTCCCTGGGCAGAGATGAATAACCAGATCCCACACATGAACCTGGTGCGCAAAACCCAATGTGATGCGGGTTGGGACTGGGGGCTCTGTCTGCTGTCGACCGGCGTCTATGTGGCGCCCGAATTAATAATGCATCCGGGGCGTCGACTGGACACGGTGCGGGTCGATCAACAGCATGACGCCGATTGTGTCCGTTTAAATATTACCGTCGATACCACGGGTCCCGCCGACGTCAGCGAACAAATCGAGCTGTCGCTGACCGATGCCGAACCCATCCTGCTAACGCTGCCGGCCGGTCAGAACCAGGCGCAGGCGACGCTGGTTGTTAAGCATCCGAAGCTCTGGTGGCCAGCCGGTTATGGTGAGCAACCGCTGTATCGACTGAGCGCTCGTTTGGGCGCTCAGCAATGGCAGCGGAATATCGGTTTGCGCTCACTGCATTGGGATCTCAGCGAAGACGCGGCGGGCAATCGAATGGCGGTGGTGGTTAACGGCGTCGATATCTTTGCAAAAGGCGCCAATTGGATACCGGCGGATGCGTTCCCCGCCCGTCATCAGCCCGAACGTTACCAGCAACTGCTCGGCGATGCCGTCGCCGCCAACATGAATATGGTGCGCGTCTGGGGTGGTGGTTTTTATGAGCACGACGCTTTTTACGACACCTGCGAACGGCTTGGTTTGCTGGTTTGGCACGACCTGATGTTTGCCTGCGCGCTCTACCCCAGCACGCCAGCCTTTATCGATGACGTCCGACCGGAAGTCGATTACCAGGTTCGCCGCCTGCAATCCTATGGCTGTATTGCTTTGTGGTGTGGCGATAATGAAGTCATCGGTGCCATCGATTGGTTTGAGGTATCGCGCAATAACCGGGACCAATATCTGGTCAACTACGATCGCCTCAATCGCGTGCTCGATGAAACCGTCGCTCAAGCGGACCCGAGTCGAAAATTCTGGCCCAGCTCACCGTGCAACGGTGAATTGGATTTCGGCGATGCCTGGCACGACGATGGACGCGGCGATATGCATTTCTGGGATGTCTGGCACGAAGGCAAATCCTTTTCCGCCTACACCGACATCAAACCGCGTTTCTGTTCCGAGTTCGGCTATCAGTCATTTCCGTCTTTGGCGTTGATCGAGTCCATCACTGACCCAGGTGATCGCAATGTCACCAGCCCTGTCATGGAAGCGCATCAGAAAAACCCCGGCGGTAATTCCCGCATCGTGGAAATGTTCACCCGCTATTTCCGTTTCCCGGTCGGGTTCGATCAATTCCTGTACCTGAGTCAGGTACAGCAATCGCTGGCGATCAAAACCGCGGTTGAATACTGGCGCTCGCTGCGGCCCCATTGCATGGGTACGCTCTATTGGCAGTTGAACGATACCTGGCCGGTGGCGTCCTGGAGCAGTCTGGAATACGGCGGGCGCTGGAAGCAATTGCACTACCACGCCAAGCGATTCTACCAACCCATTCAGTTGTTTTTTATTGGCGAAGGAGCGCAAAAACAGTTGGTTGCGGTCAATGACAGGGCCGAACCGGCGCAACTGGATGGCAGCTGGCGGGTGTTGACTCTGGATGGCGACGTTGAGCGCAAAGAAGTGATTCAGCGGACGCTTGCAGCGGGCGAAAGCGCTGTGATCGCCGACATCGAATCTGCACGTCCCGATCAACAATTTGTTGTCGCCCAGGCGACGGCTCTTTCCGGCGAGCAGCACTTCGATTGCGAC
Source organism: Saccharospirillum sp. HFRX-2 (assembly GCF_043196805.1). Taxonomy (NCBI): domain Bacteria; kingdom Pseudomonadati; phylum Pseudomonadota; class Gammaproteobacteria; order Oceanospirillales; family Saccharospirillaceae; genus Saccharospirillum; species Saccharospirillum sp. HFRX-2. Next base: position 227,391 of record NZ_JBEBMU010000001.1, on the reverse strand, counting down.
GCCACTGGCTATTTTTCGCTGTGGAAATCGCTCGATCTGCCCATCGCCAACGTCAGTGTTAAAGAGGGTCAGGATGGAGGTAATAGCTGGATTGAGCTGAGCTGTGATCGACCGGCGCACTTTGTCACTCTGTCGGCGCCGACGGCGGGTCATTGGAGCGATAACAGCCTGACCTTGTTGCCGGACGAGCCGCGTCGGCTCTATTGGCAGGGCGATGATCGCCTCAATAGTGCGGAATTGCGTGTTGACCATTTAGAACGCAGTTACCGGAGCTGATGGCGTGAACCCAGCTCAATATTCTGCACAGAGGCTGTTCGCATGATGCGCGCCCGCACTACGTTAAAAACTTTAGCCCGACATCTGGGCCTGTCGATCACCACTGTGTCGCGGGCATTGAAGGACGGCCCGGAAGTGCGCCCCGACACCATCGCTCGCGTCAAAGCCGCCGCTGCCGAACTGGGTTATCGGCCCAATCAGTCGGGCATCGGTTTGAAGACCGGCAAGACCCACGTGATTGCGCTGATTCTGCCGGTGTTAAGGCCCGGCGAAGTCGTTGGTGATGTGGGCACCGGTCCTTTGATTGAAGGGCTGACGGCCGCACTGGCGGAAACGCCCTATCAGCTCACCATCATTCCCAGCCGCAGTGATCAGGATGAACTTGCGCCCGTGCGTATCCTGGTGGAGCAGGGTTTGGCCGATGGCGTGGTGCTGACGCTGACCGAAAGTCAGGATAAGCGGGTTCGGTTTCTCGCCGAAGCGGGCCTGCCCTTTGTCACCTTCGGCCGGACTGAGCTGGCGCTGCAGCATCCGTATGTCGATATGGATAATGTCGATTTCAGTCGTCGCGCGGCCGATCATTTGCTGGATCGAGGTCGGCAACGGCTGTGTCTATTACTGCCTCCGTCGCGTTATCTGTTCGCCTGGCATCAGCGCTTAGGTTTTATGCACGCCCATCAGGCAAGAGGTATCGCCGTAGATGAACAGCAACAGTTGTTGCCACAAACGGCCGACTTTGATCCGCGCGCTCTGGCGCGCCAATTAGCCGCCAGCAACACACCGCCGGATGGCTATATCTGTGGCAATGAAATCACCGCCATGGGCGTGCTCGCCGGCCTTAGCGATGCCGGACGCAGCGCAGATGTGGTAGCGTTAGAGACTTCAACCCTGGCGGATTATTTCCACCTGCCGGTCGATGGATTTAGGCAAGACCTGCATCACACGGGTCGGCAACTGGGTCGGGTATTATTAACCGCCCTGTCGGAGGACGCTCCGATGAATGAACTCCAGGTGATCGATACCGCCTGTTTTATCAACCGTACGGATCCAACAACAAGATGAAACCCATACTTTGTTTCGGCGAATTGCTGATCGATTTTCTGAATTTTAACAGCGCCCACGAAGGCGGTTTTGACCTGCCCGAGTTTCGCCAATATCCCGGTGGCGCGCCCGCCAATGTGGCCGCAGCGGTTGCCCGTCTGGACGCTCCGGCGCGTTTTATCGGTCAGGTTGGCGATGATCGGTTTGGTCGCTTTCTGACCGACGCCATGGTGCAGATGGGTGTCGATATGCAATTTCTGGGCGTGCATCCCAGCGCTCATACGCCCCTGGCTTATGTCTTTCTCGATGGCGAGGGCGAACGCAGTTTTGAATTCCTGCGCAAAGCGTCAGCGGATGTATTGATGACACCGGAAGATCTGCCCATCCCCGCCTTCGACGGCGCGGGCCTGTTTCATTTCTGCTCCAACACCCTGACTGACGTGGCCATCGCACGGACCACCGAAGCGGCCATCGCCCAGGCACGTCGAGTCGGCGCGACCATCAGTTTCGATGTAAACCTGCGCCATAACCTCTGGCCAAAAACAGTGGTGGACCCAGCGGTGATCGATCGTTTTCTGCGTCTGGCTGACATCGTCAAAGTCTCTAAAGAAGAAGCCGACTGGATCGAAGCCAGCGGCTTCCCGCTGGATGAATGGCTCGATACCGTCAAAGCGGTTTGGGTGACCGACGGAGGTGGCGACATTCGGGTGTTGACGCGCGATGGCGATTTAGTCGTTACGCCGCCGACTGTTAAAGCCGTCGATACCACCGCCGGTGGCGATGCCTTTAGCGGTGGTCTGCTGCGTGCGCTCAATGGTCGGGAACTGAGCCAGTTGAGCCGGAGCGAGCTTGAGCAAATTACCCACTTCGCCGCGGCCTGTGGTGCCAAAGCCGTCAGCCGCGCTGGCGCACTGCCATCTCTGCCAACCTGGTCTGAAGTCAGCGATCGCTGGCCGTTCGACGCCTGAGGAACATTCGATGAATTTTTATGAAAGCGATTTTCTGGTGGACCATCTGAAGTCCATTCTGGCGTTTTACGACCCGCGCGTGGTCGATTCCGGCGGCGGCTATTTCCAGAATTACTACGACGACGGCAGTCTGTTTGACCCGGGCTTTCGTCAACTGGTGTCTTCAACCCGCATCATCGTCAACTATGCTCAGGCCGGTCGCTTCTTCGATCGAGCCGATTACCTGAGCATTGCCCAGCACGGCCTGGATTATTTGGAGCGTGTGCACTGGCGCGAAGAAGCTGACGGCTATGCCTGGACGCTGCGCGATCATCAACCCGAAGACATGACCCAGCAGGCTTACGGTTACGCCTTTGTACTCTTGGCGTACGCCGCTGCCCGCCAGGCCGGACTGGTCGATAATGCGCCTTTGGCAACCACCTTCGAGCAACTGGAGCAGCGTTTTTGGCAAGCCGAATACGGACTCTACGCCGACGAAATCAGCGCCGCTGGTGTGCTCAGTGATTACCGCGGCCAGAACGCCAATATGCATCTGTGCGAAGCCATGATTGCCGCCTTCGAGGCCACTGGCGAAAAGCGTTATCTGGACCGGGCAAAAACCCTGGCGCAGAACATAGCGGTACGTCAGGCCGACCAGACCGACGGGCTGATTTGGGAGCACTACAAAGCGGATTTCAGCATCGACTGGGACTACAACAAGGACGATCCGAAAAACCTCTATCGCCCCTGGGGTTTCCAACCGGGTCACCAGACTGAATGGACCAAACTGCTGCTGATGCTGTATCGACACGCACCGGAAGACTGGATGCTGAAGCGCGCTAAATCACTCTTCGATCGCGCCTGGGAAACCTCCTGGGATGCCGATCATGGTGGCCTGGTTTATGGCTTCGATCCCGAAGGCCAGTGGTGCGACGACGACAAGTATTTCTGGGTTCAGGCGGAGAGCTTTGCCGCCGCCGCCCTGCTGCATCAGGCGACAAACGACGACAAATATCTGGAGCACTATCAGCAGCTGTGGCAATACAGCTGGGATCATTTTGTCGATCATCAGTACGGTGCCTGGTTCCGTTTGTTAACGCGCGACAACAGCAAAGTTTCCAACGAGAAAAGTGCTGCTGGTGCCAAATGTGATTACCACACTCTGGGCGCTTGTCTGGAAGTATTGCGGGTTCAGGGTCTGACAATAGCGCCGGTTTAAGCGCTTTAATCTGCACAAAAACGGGTGTCGATGGACACCCGTTTTTTTTGCGCAGTCAGTTCTGAGAGTGCAATTAATAGGGCGATTGATAGTCGCCGACGGCTGCCTGAAAGCTTACCGCAAAGCGATTCCAGGCGTTGATGGTGGCGATGGCCAGCGTTAAATCCACCAATTGGGATTCGCTGAATTGCTGACGCGCCTGTTGATAAACGGCGTCATCGATGTTCTGGGTCGATACCTGGGTGGTAGCTTCAGCCCAGGCCAGAGCGGCACGTTCGCGATCGGAAAAAAACGGCGTTTCCTGCCAGGCATTGAGCGCGTAAATACGCTGCTCAGTTTCACCCAGAGCGCGGGCGTCCTTGGTGTGCATGTCCAGGCAAAAGGCACAACGGTTGATCTGAGAAACGCGAATTTTAACCAGCTCGATCAGACGTTTTTCGACGCCGGCTTCGCTTTGGCTTTGCGTAGCCAGATAGCTTTCCAGTCCCAACATGGCTTTCATGGCGCCAGGGCTGGCGGATTGAAAATCAAAACGCATGGTCGGTCTCCTGTGATGTTTGGAGACGCCAAGATAATCGGCCTAAGTGCGACCGGATTGTAGAAAATCGACATCCTGATGCGAGGTTAGAACGGTCTGTTTTGACAGGCTAGAATGTCACTATCAGAACCGTTGAGACGGTCACAAAGATGTCGCTACGCTTAAACACGGCCCCCAGGCTGCAAGGATTTTTCCGCCGGTCACCGACGCCTGCGTTGTTGCCTTATGTGCAGAATTTTTGGTGGCTCGACATCGACGATTGGCACCAAAGCCGTTCGCATTATCTCTACGCAGACGGCGGCAGTGGGGTCATTTTTAATCTGGCGGCGCCCGTGCAGATTAACGGTGCTGTCGTTGATCAATCGGCGCTGGTCAGTGGTCCGGTGATGCACAGCACTCAAGTGCAGTTTGGGCGGCAAGTTAAGCTGGTGGGTATTCGCTTCCAGCCTGGTATGGGACATCCTTTTTTTGCGGTCGGCTTGGACGAACTGACGCTCGAAGACAGGGTGCCCGGTTTGTCACTGGGGCGGCTGGCCGAACAACTCAGCGAATGTCGCCACCGCGATCAGCAACAAAGGCTGATCGAACAGGCGCTGTTGGATCGGTTGCGCCAGTCTGGTTTCAAGCCAGGGCCGGTGCATTCGTTACTCACACGCATCAGCCAGACAGAGGGCAGCCTTCCGTTGGCTAAGCTGCTGCAAGAGATTCCACTGAGTCAGCGCCAGTTGGAGCGGCAATTCAAACTGCTGGTGGGTTTGTCGCCCAAACAATACAGCCGGGTGCAACGCGTTGGTCGAGCGCGCTGGCTATTAAAACAAACAGAGAAAGTGTCGTTGCTGGATGTCGCCTTTTCATCGGGCTACTTTGATCAGGCGCATTTTATTCACGATTTCAAAGCGGTGCTGGGCTTAACACCGGGTCAGTATTTGAAAAATATTCAGACCTAAAGCGACCCCAAAAAAAGCCCACCTAAAGGTGGGCAACTCGAGAAAACCGGTGGGGGAATCGGCCGGCTTACTGCTTTAACCTCACTCCGCCGGTGCCGGCGGCATTGGCTGGCCACCAAACTGACCGCGACCGTGGCGACCACCACCCAGCATCGGTCCGTGGAACTCCAGATAGGTCATCAAGTCTTCAACCTGAGTGGCGCTGAGTACGGTTCCTAACTGATCCGACAGCGCAGTACGAGCCTGTGCACGCAGCTCCGCAAACTCTTCTTCCGACGGCCGGCCGGCTCCGGAATCACGACGGGCCTGCATGGCCTGGCGTTGGTCGTCGCGGAAGTTGCGCATGACGTCCAGCACTTCTTCGGCCTGGTCGTCGCTCAGGTTCAGTTCGTTAAAGATATAGCCGAAGCGTTCGGCCGGGTCGGGCTGACGGTCATTGCCACCCCAAGCCAAGGCGCTGCTGGCGCCGGCTGTCAGAGCCACGGCCAGAGCGGTGGCGATCAAGGTATTGCGATGTGTTGGTTTCATGATCTGTGCTCCTGAATAGCGCAGGGCCTGTGCCCCGGTGATGTTCAGTCTCGCCGCCTTATTCGCAGCGAATATGGAGCCAGGATGCACGACATAACCTTTACCAACTGCTTATTCGTACTTGTAGCCAGCGCCATAAACCGAGCGAACAAATTCTTCTTCCGGTGCCAGCAGTTGCAGCTTACGACGCAGGTTTTTGATGTGGCTGTCGATGGTGCGATCGCTGACCAGGCGCCGATCGGGATAGATGGCATCCATCAGTTGGTCACGCGAAAAAATACGGCCGGGATGACGCATTAACTCCGCTAGCAGCCGGGCCTCTAAAGCAGTCAGCTCGACTTTGCGATCACCAAAGCGCGCTTCATTGGCGCTTTCGGGTAATTCCAGATGAGTACCTGTTTCCGTTTCGTTGCCATTATTGAGGCCGGTGCGCCGCAGTACGGCTTTAACCCGCGCCACCACTTCTCGCGGGCTATAGGGTTTGCAAATGTAGTCATCGGCACCGAGCTCCAGACCCAGCAGACGGTCGATTTCCTCGACTCGGGCCGTGGTCATGATAATCGGTGTGGTCAGAGTCTTGCGGATCTCGCGGCACAGTGTCAGGCCGTCGGTGCCCGGCAGCATCAGGTCGAGCAGAATCAAGTCTGGTTGATGATCGGCCAGCCAGGGCAGAACCTCATCGCCGCGGTGACACAGATGAGTGTCGTAGCCGTCGCGATGCAGGTAATCGCGTACCACCTCGGCCAATTTGGTCTCGTCTTCGACGATCAGAATCAATGCGCTCATGCGGTTTTCCTCAACGGCAGTTCAATGATGAGCGTCAGTCCGCCCAGCGCTGAATGACGCGCCTCGACGTGCCCCTGATGCGCACTGACGACGTTATGCACGATGGCCAGACCCAGGCCGGAACCGCCGCTGGCGCGATTGCGTGAATCTTCTACCCGGTAGAGGCGGTCAAACAGCCGGGCTAAGGCAGCGTCGGGAACACCCGGGCTCGAATCGGACCATTCGAGCCGGGCGTACTGGTCAGTGCGACTCAGGCTGACACTCACCTGGCCCGGCGCATCGGTATAGCGCAGGGAGTTTTGCGCCAGGTTGGTCAGCAGTTGGGTCAGTCGATGGCTGTCGGCCTCAATCAGCATGGGGGCGTCGACCGTTTTGAGTGTCAGCTGCAAACCGCCGCGATCGAAGGCCGCTTGCTGATGACTGAGGACTTCCTTTAAGAGCTCAGTGAGTTCCAGAGGCTCGCGTCGATAACTGAGCGCTCCGGCGTCCGACAACGACAGTTCGTGCAGGTCTTCCACCAGAGCACTGAGTCGTTCGACTTCCTGATACAGCGAAGTGACGGTGTCCGGGCTGGGTTGGCGCACGCCATCCTGAATGGCTTCAAGCTCGGCGCGCAGCACCGCTATGGGCGTGCGCAGCTCGTGAGAAATATCGGCAATCCAACGTTGTCGGGCATTAAGGTTTTTCGCCAGCGTCGTGGCCAGATGATTAAAATCGCGCGCCAGGTCGGCCAGTTCATCGCTGCCGGTGACGGCAATTTGAGTATTGTAATCACCGCCGGCCAGTCGGTGTGTAGCGCGTTGCAGGCGGCTGATCGGTCGGGTTAAAACGGCGGCAAATGGCAACGCAACGGCGACTGACAACAGCAAAGCCACCAAAGCAATCCAGCGCAGTTGCCGACGTTGTTGATCGGCAAAGACCCGGTCGAACTCTCCGGTCAGGCGCAGGCTGGAAGGTACACCCAGTTCGCCGATGCGTTCGCCGGCGCTGTTTTCAATTGGCAGCCAGGTGCTGAAATGGCGGGGAATGGGTGGGCCGGCAATCAGCGCTCCCTGGGCATCACGCAGTTGCAACGGCGGGCCGCGAAAGCGTCGGCTGGGTGACGGCGAAGCCGTTTCAGCCTCGCTATCGGGCCGGCCAAATAAGAAGGGTTTAATTAAGGTTGCCCAGCGGAAGTTATCCATCGACTGCCAACCACCCTGGTCGGCATAGTCTTCGGCCAGCGCCTCGATCAATGGCGCCAGCCGTTTGCTCTGCACCGCTTCCTGATAGTTTTCAAAGCTGGTGCTGAAGGCCTGGTTGTTGGCGACCACAATGGCCAACGTCAGCAGAGCGTTGGCCAGCAAGATGACCGCCAGTACCTGATAACGAAGTCGAATACGCATAGAGGTTGGTATTAAGGAATCCAGTGCACAGCATAGTCGGCGATTGTGCAGCCGGTGTGGAGTGCCGAATGCCATGAAAGTCGAATGCCATAAAACAGTCATCGACCTTCGCAACAATGATCGGTTGGTTCAGTAACTGTTGGTTCAATAGCAAGGGTGATTCGGATGACGCAACGCTTATCGACCGCTGGCAAGGCCCTGGTGGTAGGCCTTCGCTTTTTTGTGCTCGGTTGCTTGAGCTTTGGGGGGCCGGCTGCTCATCTGGGGTATTTCCGGCGGACCTTTGTCCAGCGTCTGGGTTGGCTGGATGACGACGGCTATGCGCGTCTGGTTGCACTGGCCCAGTTTCTGCCCGGCCCGGCCTCAAGCCAGGTCGGTTTTGCCATCGGCTTGCAGCGCGCGGGTTTGTTCGGTGGGTTGGCGGCCTTTGTCGGTTTTACCTTGCCGTCTTTTATGCTGATGACTGCGCTGGCGATTGGCAGTCGCAGCTGGTTGGACCAAGCCTGGTTGCCCGCTGTGATCTCGGGTTTGAAGTGGTTGGCGCTGGTGGTGGTGGCCGATGCGGTGATTGGTCTGTTTGTGTCGTTTTGCCGACGAAGCTTAACCCAGTCGATAGCGCTGGTGACTGCCGCTGCGGTGTTGGTGTCGCCCTGGGTTTGGGTGCAACCCTTGTTGCTACTGGTTATGGCTTTGGTCGGCGCCCGTTTTCTGGTTGCCGATTCTATCCAGTTGAATACTACAACCAATGGCCGGATCAAACTCTGGCCGCTGATTGTTTTTGCGCTGGTCGTGTTAACGCTCTTTATCATTCGCAGCGTCCCGACCGATCTGGCGTTGCCGTTTTTCTCGGCCGGCAGTCTGGTGTTCGGTGGCGGTCATGTGGTGTTGCCGCTGTTGCAGGCGGGCGTCGGTGCTGCGATCGATGCTGACCAATTCCTCTTTGGCTACGCCAGTGCTCAGGCGATGCCGGGTCCGCTTTTTTCCCTGGCGGCTTTTCTGGGCGCGCAGTTGCAGCCGGAGCAACCCTGGTGGGGTGCTGCTGTGGCAACGCTGGCTATCTTCCTGCCCGGATTTTTACTGCTGTTGGCGCTGGCCGATATCTGGCAAAAACTGGCTCAGCGCCCACGCTTAGCCGGCGCACTGGCCGCTATCAATGCGGCGGTTGTTGGTTTGTTGCTGGCGGCGCTGTATCAGCCTGTGTTTGTGTCCGCTATTGATGACGCGACGGCCTTGGCGTTGGCGTTACTGGCGTTGGTTGGGCTGCGGTTTTTGCGTTGCCCGGTGCTGGTGTTGGTGGCTGTGGCGATCGCTCTGGGATGTTTGGGTTGGGTGTGAGCTGGTCCGGTTTTGTCGTCGCTTTGTCATTCGTTCTTGCCAAGATGGTTGGCCTTTGGCATTAGTTGACCGCAGGGTCAAAAAGGGTCGAATAGGACGCCCGGCGTGATCGTTTACACCAGGATGCCGGGTCTTTCGCTGAACCAACCAGTAAGAAGGCATTTGCCATGAACAGACTGACAACAGGAATCGCCATACTGGCGGCGCTGAGTGCTAGCAGTGTCGCCCATGCAGCCAGGGTGGAATTGCGGTTGATGGAAACCACCGACATTCATATGCACCTGGTCGACTACGACTATTACTCAGACCGTACCAACGTCACCGTGGGTCTGGCACGAACGACGGCGCTGGTGAATCAATCGCGTATGGAGGCGACCAACTCGGTATTGGTCGATAACGGCGACCTGATTCAGGGTAATCCCTTGGGCGATTACGCCGCTAAAGATCGCAAACTCGAAGACGGCGAAATCCATCCGGCCTTTAAAGCGATGAATTTGCTCGACTACGATGTTGGCAATATCGGTAACCATGAATTCAATTACGGCCTGGAATTTTTAGAGCAGTCGTTGGCCGGTGCCGAATTTCCCTACGTGGTTGCCAACGTGGTCGTGGACGATGGTGATGACGACCCGAGCAACGACGAACCCTACTTTCAGCCCTACGTGATTCTCGATAAAACCGTTGCCGACACCGACGGAGAATTGCATCGGTTACGAATTGGCTACATCGGTTTTACGCCACCGCAAATCATGGTCTGGGATCAGGCGAATCTGACCGGCCGGGTGCAGTCGCGCGATATTGTCGAGACGGCGGAAAAGTACATTCCGCAAATGCAGGCCGAGGGTGCCGACATCATTGTTGCCATTCCGCATTCAGGCATCAGCGGCAGCGTGCGCCAGGGTGGCGATGAAAACGCCAGCCGCTATCTCGCTCAGGTCGATGGCATCGATGCCATTATGTTTGGCCATTCCCACCGCGTCTTTCCGGGCCCGGGTTACGACGGCATTGAAGGCGTTGACGCTGAAGCCGGCACGCTGTTCGGTGTGCCTTCAGTCATGCCCGGTTTCTGGGGCAGCCATCTGGGCATTATCGATTTGACGCTGGAAGGCGAAACCGGCGACTGGACCATTGTCGCCAGCCAGGCACAGGCACAACCTATCTATGAGCGCCGTGATGGCGAGACCGTCGCCCTGGTGGATGCCGTACCGGAGATTGTTCGCGCCGTCCGTGCCGATCATGAAGGAACGCTGAACTATATGGCGCAGCGTGTCGGTGAAACCACGGCCAACATTAATTCCTACTTTGCGCTGGTGCAGGACGATCCCTCGATTCAAATCGTTAACAACGCTCAGCGCTGGTACGTTGAACAGATTGTTGCCGGCACCGAATACGATGGCATGCCGATTTTGTCGGCGGCGGCGCCTTTTAAAGCCGGCGGTCGCGGCGGTGCGGATTACTACACCGAAGTACCGGCTGGCCCGATTGCGCTGAAAAATGTGGCCGATCTGTACATCTATCCGAATGACTTAAAAGTCGTTGAGCTCAGCGGCGCGGAGGTTGTGGAATGGCTGGAGCGGGCCGCCGGTCAGTTCAACACCATCGACCCCGAGGCCAGCGGTGAACAATCCTTGGTTAACGACGCTTTCCCCAGCTATAACTTCGATGTCATTGATGGCCTGAGCTACCGCATCGATGTCACCGTGCCGCCGCGCTATGACGGTGAAGGTAATGTGATCAACGATGCACACCGTATCGTCGATGTGACCTATCAAGGCCAGCCCTTGGATCCGCAGCAGCGCTTTCTGGTAGCGACCAACAATTACCGCGCGGGCGGCGGTGGTTCTTTCCCGAACCTGGATGGTTCGACGGTGGTGATCGATGCCCCGGATAAAAACCGCGATGTGGTCGCCAACTACCTGCTCAGTCAGGGCACCTTGAATCCGTCGGCGGACAACAACTGGCGTTTTGCCGACTGGGGCAATGCCGAGGTGGTTTTCCAGACTTCGCCGCAAGCGCAGCGGTTGATGCCGGCGCAGGTTGCACCGCTGCGTCAGTTGGACAGCGGTTTTGTCCTGTACCGTTTTGATTGAGCACAGACTTTAGTGCCCCTCCCGCCGCCTGAATCCGGGCGGCATTCTCCCTCTTTAAAAACCGGCACCCCAAAAGGTGTCGTTTTTGTCCGCCTTGCAGCCGCTCTAGAATGGGCTATTGGTCGTACTAACTGTTAGACATGACAACAAAAAGCGAAAAGACGGTATTGTGAATGGTAGTTGTTGCCGATAGCGTGACTGGAACGGAGCGTGCCACATAACAGGCGGCTGCGAATGGATGGGTAAGGCGGCATGGAAGTCGATCTGAACGGATGACAACAACGGTGGCTATGAATCCGAATTCACGCTCAAACCCCATTGCACTTGATGGCGTAGATTTCAGCGAAATCGAGGGACAGTTCAACGAGAACGTTGGTGCTTTTCTGGCGCAGGTTCGTCATATGAACCAGCAGAAAATTCCGGCCTTGATGAATGCCTTATCGGTATCCAAGAAAACCTATCTGGAAATGGAAAAAGGCAAGCGCCAATACCGCATGCACATCATTGCCTGGTGGAGCTTTGTCATGGGCTTGTCGCCCCTGCATATCCTGGCGCAGTCCGATTATTTTGGTCACTTGCCGATTGGCGATTACCGCAATATCCGCCAGATCAAATTGGCGCTGCTGCTGCAGCGGGTTCCGTCATCGCAGTCGATGGAGGCGTTGCGCGGCCTGATTGATGATTGTCCGCGTACCATTCACCGCGATATTGATCGTTCGATGCACATCTCCATCGAAGAGATGGAAGAGGCGCGCCGCTTTCTCTATTCGGATGATTATTACCTGATGATTGCCGACGCCATGCGTCGTTTTATCACCCAAAACGGTTTCACCCGACGCGAATTTGCCGACTTTTTGAGTGTCACTCAACGCACGGTGCGGCGTATTCTCAAGGGTGAAGTGGCGCTGAATTACAGCTATTACGCACGCTTTTATCTATCGACCGGTGTCTATCCGCTCACGGTGGTGGAAGAACCGGCTTATATGAGAGTGCGCCTGAAGCTCGAGCAGCGCTTCTTTCTGATCAACGATCTGATCGCCGGCTACGGCAGTCAGCCCGAACGTCTCGATGAAGCGCTGGTGCAATTGGGTGAACAGCCGGCCGATGCTTATTGGCGCTCGCTGTTTACCCAACAGCGTGAAGACTGATCAGTGACGACCGGTGTGCCCGAAGCCGCCGGCGCCACGATCACTGACCTCAAAATCCTCGACCCATTCGAATTCCGCCTGCACCACGGGCACCAAAACCAGTTGCGCCAGGCGTTCGCCGGGTTCCAGTTGAAAGCTGGTTTGGCCGCGATTCCAGCACGACACCATTAACTCGCCCTGATAATCCGAATCGATTAAGCCCACCAGGTTGCCCAGCACGATGCCGTGTTTATGGCCGAGGCCAGAGCGCGGCAGAATCATGGCGGCGTAGTTCGGATCATCGATATGAATCGCCAGGCCCGTGCCGACTAAAGTGGTCTGTCCCGGTTCCAGCGTCAGCGGCTCATCCAGACAGGCGCGCAGATCGAGACCGGCAGAACCTTCGGTGCCGTAGCTGGGCAGAGGGATGCTGTCGCCCAGACGAGCGTCGAGTTTTTTGATTTTCAGGCGGTGCTTCATTCGGTGTCCTGTATCGGTGGCAGTTGGGTGGCAAATTGTTCGATCAGCCAGCGCGCTACCTGGGCCTTGCTGGCCGGGCCGAAGGCTTCGCTGCGTTGTGCGCTGACCAGCAGGATGTCGTTGAGGTCGCTGCCAAAACCGATGTCGTTGCGCGACACATCGTTGGCCACGACCCAGTCGACGGCTTTCTTCTCCAGCTTGGCGCGGGCGTGACTTTCCAGGTTTTCAGTTTCAGCGGCAAAGGCGATGACCTGCTTGGGTCGTCGCTCGCTGTTGGCGACCCCGGCAACGATATCCGGGTTTTCGATCAGTTCCAGCGTCAGACCATTCTGACCTTGGTCTTTTTTAATTTTCTGGGTCGGCACAGACGCCGGCCGATAATCCGCTACGGCCGCAGTGGCAATAAACAAATCCACCGCGTCCAGATTGGCCTGGGCTGCGTCGTCCATCTCTACAGCCGTGGTCACATCAAGCCGCTTAACTCGCGGTGGCGTGGCGAGCTTTACCGGGCCTGCAATCAAGGTGACGTCGGCACCGGCTTCGGCAGCTGCAGCGGCCAGCGCAAAACCCATCTTGCCGCTGGAGTGGTTGCTCAGGTAGCGCACCGGGTCGATGGCTTCGCGCGTTGGCCCGGCGGTAATGACGACTTTGCGCCCGGTCAGAAAACCGGCGCTGAACGCCCGCGCAGTTAGCTCGGCCAGCCCGACCGGTTCCAGCATCCGGCCCGGGCCAATATCGCCACAGGCCTGCTGGCCGGCATCGGGACCGAACCAAAGAGTGCCCGGTTGCAAGGTGGTGAGCTTTTCGACGTTGGCTTGAGTGACCGGGTTAAGCCACATTTTCTCGTTCATTGCCGGTGCCAAAGCCAGGGGTGCACGGGTGGCCAGGCACAGAGTGGTCAGCAAGTCATTGCCCATACCCGAGGCGAGGCGGGCAATAAAGTCGGCCGTCGCCGGGGCAACCAATAACAGATCCGCCCAGCGCGCCAGCTCGATATGACCCATGCCCATCTCAGCTTCTTCATCGAGCAGACTGCGATGCACCGGATGGCCGCTGAGCGCTTGCAAAGTCAGGGGGGTAATAAATTCCTGAGCCGCCTCGGTCATCACTACTCGCACTTCGGCGCCGGCGCGAATCAGCTCGCGCACCAGCTCAGCCGACTTATAAGCGGCGATGCCTCCGGTGATACCGACCACGATGCGTTTTCCGACCAGTGTTTGCATGCCAAGGTCCCGCCTTTCAAAATAGAGCGCGAGAATACCACATGGGGGTGGTTGTGCTCAGAGTCCACGGTTGGACCACAAGGAGATGCAAGGATGGCGATTAAGGATTGGCCGGCGGCCGAACGGCCGCGGGAAAAGCTGCTCGAACGAGGCGCCGCTTCACTCACCGATGCCGAATTACTGGCGATCTTTCTGCGCACTGGTTTGCCCGGTCTGACGGCGGTCGATCTGGCGCGCACCCTGCTCAACGATTACGGCAGTCTGGCTGCCTTACTGGCCGCCGATCAAAATGCTTTTTGCGCTGGTAAGGGCTTGGGCAGCGCCAAGTTCGTGCAGTTGCAGGCGGTGCTGGAAATGAGCCGGCGCTATCTGCTCGATGAATTACGCACCGGGCCGGCACTGACCTCGCCGGCTGATGCGCGTTCCTTTGTATTGGCGCAACTGCGTAGCCTGCCGCACGAAGTCTTTGCCTGTATCTGGCTTGATAATCAGCATCGAGTGTTGCTCTACGAGCCGCTGTTTACCGGGACCATTGATGGCGCTGCGGTTTATCCGCGCGAAGTGGTGAGACGGGCGTTGTCGCATAACGCCGCAGCCGTCATACTGGCGCACAATCATCCCAGCGGCGTCGCTGAACCGAGCGATGCCGATCGTCGTATCACCGACCGACTGATCGATTCATTGCAGACAATCGACGTTCGAGTACTCGACCACATGGTGGTCGGTGCTGGTGTGGTGGTGAGCTTTGCCGAACGCGGTTGGTTACGGTGAATGAGGTTGCACTCCAGGAACTGAACAAAGTTTCGCCAGGATGCTTGAGTTGGTTCGGGCCTTCTGGTATAAAACGCGCCTCATTTTATCCGGGCCCCGGATCGACAGGGCGGATCGGGGCCAAACGGCGCGCGTGCCGAACGGACTCCAGGCTTTGAACCAAAAGCCAATTTCACGAGCTATAACGTCGGTCTGACCGAAGAATCGGAGGCGATTGCACCATGTCCAGAATTTGCCAAGTTACGGGTAAGCGTCCCGTAACCGGGAACAACGTTTCCCACTCTCACATCAAGACCAAGCGCCGGTTCCTGCCGAACCTGCACACTCACCGTTTCTGGGTTGAGGGTGAAAAGCGTTTCGTCAAACTGCGTGTTTCCTCTAAGGGCATGCGCATCATCGACAAGAAGGGTATCGAAGCGGTTCTGACCGACATTCGTGCCCGTGGCGAGAAGGTCTAAGGAGCTTAGCCATGCGTGATAAAATCAAGTTGGTGTCCAGCGCCGGTACCGGTTACTACTACACCACCGACAAGAACAAGCGTAATACTCCCGACAAGATGGAATTCAAAAAATTCGATCCGGTCGTTCGCAAGCACGTCATCTTCAAAGAAGCCAAGATCAAGTAAGTCTCGGCCTTCGTTAAAAAAACCGACCCTGTTCTGCAGCGTCGGTTTTTTTGTGTCTGCTTGACCCACAGCAGCGAGGCTACCTAGAATGCGGCTGCGTTCTGATTTGATAAGGTTCCCATCATGTCGTTGATGGTTTTTGCTGACATCGTCTTTGGTCGCCTGCGCTTCGCCTGAGTGGCGAGCAGACGGTACCAACCCCTCTTCTTTCGACACCGCTCCGATCCAGTTTTCTTTTGGATGACAGGGCCTGCTCGTCGCTGTGTTTCCGTCGAAGTTAACGACAGGAAATTTTGTGATGGCAAAACAATCCATTGCGTCGCGTTCCAGCCAGAGTTGGGATGGTGTCGCTGATTGGTACGCAGGCTGGTCTGGCCCGCGTGGCAGTATCCACCATCGTAAGCTGGCCATTCCGGCTGTATTGCAGGCTGTTGATGGGCAGGCCGGTGAACGCTTGCTGGATCTGGGCTGCGGTCCGGGTGCACTGGCCGAACATGCCAGTCGGCTGGGCCTGAGTTATACCGGTGTGGATCTCAGCGGCAAATTGATTAGTCGTGCGCGCAAACACCATGCTGGCGCCGGCCGTCGTTTCATCGTTGCTAATGTGACCGATCCGGCGTTGCCCGCACGCCTGGGAGACACAAGCTTTGATGCGGCGGTATTTATGCTCAGTGTGCAGGACATCAATCCGCTGCAACCGGCCATCGATAACGCGGCCATCTTGCTGCGCCCCGGTGGTCGGTTAGTGATGTTGATGACGCATCCGTGTTTTCGCATTCCACGCCAAAGTGGCTGGGGCTGGGATGGCGGTCGTCAATTGCAGTACCGGCGGATCGACACTTATCTGTCGCCACTGAACATACCGATGCAACGACACCAGAGCGGCCAGGGCACCACGCGCAGCTATCACCGACCACTGAGCCACTATGTCAGTGCTTTGGTGAGTAGCGGCTTTCTGGTGGATCAATTGGTGGAAATCCCCATGCTGGAAGCGCTGCAGCCGAGCCAGAAACTGAGCCGTGCTGAACGTCGTGCAGCACAGGAAATTCCGTTGTTTCTATTGCTGCGTGCACAGAAAGTGAACTGAGCCTTGGGCCGGGTTCTACAGCTCATGTCGTCCCCGGCCCTTCATGCCATAATGGCCGCTTTTCAGCCGCCGCTGTTCTGATTAACGGAAACCCAGATGCCCGAATTACCCGAAGTCGAAACCACACGACGCGGTGTTGAACCTCATATTTTGAATCGGCGCGTTATGCGCCTGACCGTGCGCGACGGTCGTCTGCGCTGGCCGGTGACGCCGGAAATGCCGGCGCAGCTTCAGGACCAAAAAATTCTCGGCACCGAGCGGCGCTCCAAATACTTGCTGATCCAACTCGAACGCGGCGTGCTGATCATTCATCTGGGCATGTCGGGCAGCCTGCGCGTCTTGCTCGATGATCCGACGCCGGGCAAGCACGATCATCTCGATCTGGAACTCGATAATGGCGTGCGACTGCGTTACAACGATCCGCGCCGTTTCGGTGCCTGGCTCTATACCGAAGCGCCGATCAACAGCCATGAATTGATTGCACACCTAGGCCCGGAACCGCTCAGCGATGCGTTCAGCGCTGACTATTTATTCAAGCTCAGCCGCAAGCGCAAAACCAAGATCAAAACCTTCCTGATGGACGCGCGAGTCGTTGTCGGTGTTGGGAATATTTATGCCAACGAAGCGCTGTTTATGGCCGGTGTTTATCCCCATAAACAAACCGGACGAATCACTAAGGCAGAGTGCGAGCGCTTGGTTGATACCATCAAGCAGGTGCTGGCGTTGGCGATCAGCCAGGGCGGTACGACCTTGCGCGATTTTGTCGGCGGTGATGGCAAGCCAGGCTATTTTGCCCAGTCGCTGAATGTCTATGGCCGTGCTGGTTTGCCGTGTAAGCGCTGCGCAACGCTGATCAAAGAAATGCGCACCAATAACCGCAGCACCTGCTATTGCCCGAACTGTCAGCCGCGTTAACGCAACCAGGAGAGACCGCATGAAACTCGATGATATTCGCCGTGATTACCTCAAGGGTGGGCTGAACCGTGTGGATTTGCATGCTGATCCCATCGTGCAATTCGAAACCTGGTTGCAACAGGCAGTCGATGCACAACTGAGCGCTGATCCGACGGCGATGACGCTGGCCACGGTCGATGCTAATGGTCAGCCGAGCCAGCGAGTGGTGTTGCTGAAAGCGCTCGATGAACGCGGCTTTGTGTTCTACACCAATTACGACAGCCATAAAGGCCGCGATATCGCCGCCAATGCCAAGGTCAGTTTGCACTTCGGCTGGCTGGCGCTGGAGCGTCAGGTGGTGGTCTATGGCAACGCCCAACGCATCGACGAGCAGGCCTCGGCGGAGTACTTCCATTCCCGGCCGCGCGCCAGCCAGATTGGTGCCTGGACCAGCCAGCAGAGTCAGCCGATTGCCTCACGTGACGATTTGGATGCGGCTTTTGCTGCAACCGAAGCGCGTTTTGCCGACCACGAAGAAATTCCGTTGCCGCCGTTTTGGGGCGGCATCGCTGTGGAACCGCAGCAGATTGAATTCTGGCAGGGTCGCGGTGGACGCTTGCACGATCGGTTTATCTATCGACGTGAAGGATCTCAGTGGCAGGTTGAACGGTTGCAGCCGTAACTCAGTAACAACCCAATGCCTAGTAATGAGCAGTCGCCGGGGCAGGTTCTGAGTGGGCGTCGATCCACAGGGATGTGGATCGCCGAGCTTACAGGGACGTACTTGCAGCGTCCCACTCAGAACCTGCCCCGGTGGCTGCGGAACAAACCACGAACCGAATTGTTCCTTTAAAACGCCGGGCTCAGTTCAACCTTTGAACCATCACTAAACCGATCAAAGCGGAAACGGCTGAGATCGTGGCCGACCGGCTGCTCGGCTACCAGATCGGCAATCACCCTGCCCATACCGGGCCCAATACCAAAACCGTGACCACTCATGCCGGTGGCGATTACCAAACCACGGCAACTCGGTACCCGATCCAGTATCGGCAGAATGTCCGGCATGGTATCGATCATACCGCCCCAGCTGGTGCGGATGCTGGCATCGCCAAAACCCGGAAAGGCATCCTTGATGCGCTGCAGAGTCTTGTTCAGCGCCCTGTGATTGGGTGTCGGGTTGAGAATGCGTTGCTGCTCAAACGGACTGATCTGATCGCCCTGCCAGTGGCGCTGGGTGCCCCAGCTATCGGGGAAGTTTTTCGGTGCCAGTGGATGAAAATGCGTGCCGGAAAAATCTTTGCGCAACTGCGGCAGATAATGCCGGAAATGGCGGAAGGCATCCGGACCGATAAAGAAATCGTGATCGTAACCCGGCGCGATGTTGTAGCCGCCATCCAGACGCCGGCGCAGTGCGAAATCCGGCGCGCCGATCTGGCCGTCGTAGAATTCTGGCAAAGCAGTGGTTGCACCCACAGAAGCCAGCACTGACAGCTGCGGAATGTGAATGCCCGCATTGCGCGCAAACAGACTCGACCAGGCGCCACCGGCCAAAACTGCCTGCTCACAGCGAATAACCCCGCGCTCGGTTGCCACCGCACTGAGCTGACCGGCGCTGGTTTCCAGGGTACGCACCGCGCATTGCTCAACGATGGTCACACCGGCTTTGGCTGCCGCTCGCGCCAGCGCCGGCACCGCCTGCCAGGGTTCGGCACGACCATCGCTGGGCGTGAACAGTCCGCCGAGCCAATCACGACGATAACTGGGTAGCTGGCCTTGGAGTTGAGCGGGGCTGAGCATCTTGCTATCCAGTCCCTGCTCACTGGCCAGTCGCTGCCATTGCTCAAACTGAGCCAATTCTTTTTCACTCTCGGCGACATAGAGAATGCCGGTCTGGCGAAAGCCGAGTTCTTCGTCGCTGTCGGCCGACAATTGCTGCCACAGCCGGTTGGCTTCCATCATGATCGGCAGTTCGTGTGGATCGCGACCTTGCTGGCGCACCCAACCCCAATTGCGTGACGACTGCTCACCAGCGATGCGGCCTTTTTCGCACAGCACCACCTTGAGTCCTTTGCGATTCAGAAACCAGGCCGTCATGACTCCAATAACACCGCCGCCGATGACGACGACATCACAGCTATCCGGCAAGGCACTGTGGTGTTCTGGCTGGCTGGGCAGTTGGAAAGGAAATTCGCTTTGGGTCATGGCAATAAACTCCGGGGTAAGGCGACCGATAACAATAACAATGAACAGCAAAAACAAGAGCGTCGAGCATAGCGAGCCAGGCAGCGAGCGACCAGCCAGAAACCGGGCGTCTCACTGAGGGAACATGTCTTTGGTGCTAGGCTATGGCGACTGACATTTAGGACCGACCATGAATAACCCAACCAATTCCCCGCGTGACTGGCAGGACCGTGCCCGCCAACTGCAGCGCCATTACCAAAAATTCCGCGTCGACGAACGCATCCTGCTCACCGGCCATTCACATCAGGCCTGGCCGGATGTCGCTTTCGAAGGTCAGATGCAAGCCATTGAAGACGCCGCTACCCACGTTGATGACAAATGGTCGGCGGCTTTTGCCAAGGCCGAGCAACTGCGCGCCGGCTATGGGCGCTTGCTCGATGATCCCAGTGGCGAATACACCCTGGGTCAGAACACTCAGGAATTGCTGGTGCGTTGGTTATCGGCCTTGCCGTTGCAGGACAAACCCAAACTGATTACCACCGACGGTGAGTTTCATTCGATGCGTCGTCTGCTCGATCGGCTGAATGAAACCCGCATCGAAGTCGTCAAGGTGGCGGCCGAGCCGGTTTCGACTCTGGTGGAACGTTTAATGGCTCAAGTGGATGACAAGACTGCCGCTGTATTGTGCTCGGCGGTTTTGTTTCAAAGCGGTCGTGTCGTGCCGCAGTTGAGTGAGCTGGCGGCTTTTTGTCAGCAGCGTGATTTGCCGTTGTTGCTCGATGCCTATCACGCCGTCAATGTGCTGCCCTGGTCGTTGGCCGAATTGAAACTGGAAAGCGCCTTTGTTGTTGGGGGTGGTTATAAATATTGCCAATTCGGCGAAGGCAATTGTTTTCTGCGCGTGCCCAAAGACTGCGATTGGCGGCCGTTGGTGACCGGCTGGTACGCCGAATACGCGACGCTGAATCAGGTTCCCAGCAATGAGGTGCAATACGGTCGTGGTCGCTGGGCATTTGAAGGGTCCACCTACGACACCACCAGCCATTACCGGGCGGTGTCGGTGCTTGATTTCTTCACCGACCAGGGATTAACACCCGCTGTGCTATACCCCTATTACAAAGCGCAGCAACAACACCTGCTGAATCTGTTGCACGAACATGCCTGGCCCGACCATCTGCAACTGCCGCAGACGCCACTCGATCACCTCGGTGGGTTTTTGGTACTGCACACACCCAAGGCCGCGGACATCGTGCAGCAGCTGAAAACGCGCGGTGTCTATACTGACAGTCGTGGTGATGCGTTGCGCCTGGGACCGGCGCCTTATGTGACGGCCGAGCAACTGAACCAGGCGGTGCAGCGGCTGGCTGAGGTTGTTCGTTAACCGCATGGATTGGCAAAAGGAGATGCCTGCAGCAATGCTTGTGATAAAAACCCGGACGAGCGGTTGTTCGCCGAATGACGATAAAAGAGGTAGACGTAGTGCGTTATTGCTGGCTGTTTTTGTTGCTCTGGATTGGACCCGTCTGGGCCGACGATGAAGCGGGTTATGCCAAGGTTTTTATTGGCACTTACGATATGTTTCGTGACAATCAGGACACTCAATACGGCTTGGAAATACAAGCGCAGAGAGGCTTGAGTCGCTACGATTTCAAGCCGCTGCTTGGTTTCATGCGCACCCGGGAGCAGTCGCATTATCTCTACACCGGTATCAGCCGCACGTCGTTTTTTACCAGTGGTGAAACCGGTCTGGCATTCACCTTCAGTTTTGGCCCGGGACTGTATTTTTACGGCGCAGGTGAAGACACCGATCTGGGTCATATGTTCGAGCTGAAATCCAGCGGTGGTCTGGTCTGGCAGTTTGCTGATGCCACCCGCATCGGCGTGCATTATGCGCATCTGTCCAACGCCAGCGTTGCGTTGGAAAACCCGGGTACTGAGATGGTGACTTTGACGTATCAGTTACCGTTCTGGCGCTGATTGAGAAAGTCGATCAACTCGTGACGGCCGCCGCTGAATAAAATATCACGCGGCGCTTTTTGCAGTTGGTAGTCGTACATCCGGTCGTAGTAATTGCGCAGCAGTAATTCGATCCAGACACGATGGGCGTCCAGTGAACCGGTCGTGTCCTGGTGCTGAAGCGCGAACTGCAGTTCGCTGAAAACCTGCTGATACAACAACCCGCCCAGGCGACGACTGACGCGCTGCAAGGCGCCTTCCATATAGTCGCGATAACGCTGCCAACCTTCGGCACCAAACTGCTGTTGATACTCCGCCTGTAAACCGATGACGTAGTCTTCCAGAATCACCTCGACGCGTTCTTCCAGCGACACTTCCAGCATCACCACAGCAGCGCTTTTAATGCGTTCGGCCAGACGCTGACCGAGATGAACGCTGCCGATATTGCGCGATTCGTCTTCGATCACCACCGGCCGGCTGGTGTCGATGCGCAGGCTGGCCATGGCGACGGCGTTTTCAAAATTGGCCTGGCTGGGTTGCGCGCTGGTGTGACGTCCAAAAGCTGAGCCGCGATGATTGGCCAGGGCTTCCAGGTCGATGGCGTTGCTGACCGCCTCGATCACCTTGGTTTTACCCGAGCCGGTGCGACCGGCGACGACGATCAGATCGGCGCTATCGCTGAAGTGTTGATTCTGCTCCATCAAGGCATGGCGCAGGGTTTTGTAGCCGCCCTGGACCAAGGGCAGATCGAGACCGGCTTCGCTTATCCAGCCCTGGCTGATCGACGAGCGCATACCGCCACGGGCGCAATAGAGCACCGTCTGCTCCGGCTTTGTCGCAGCCTCCAGCCAGGCACTTACCCGCTGCGCTTTCACCTCTCCCGAGACCAGCTTATGACCCAGCGCCACGGCGGCTTTCTGGCCTTGCTGCTTGTAGCAGATGCCGACCTTATGGCGTTCCTCATCGGTCATCAGCGGGCGATTAAGCGCGCCGGGCACATGACCCTGGTCGAACTCGATCGGTGCGCGCACATCGATAAAGGTGGTGTCGCCGGCCAGCAGCGGCAGCAGTTGTTCAGGCGTAATGCGGTCAGCCATGCGGTGCTATTGATCCAAAAGGGGCCGCGATTATAGCGGCTCGGTCGCCTGGACCACTACCGCAGTCGGCTGCTGAGCGCGCTCGGTCAGCTGGCCGATACAAACCGCGCCCGGCAGTGCGGCCTGTAACGCCGGCCAGTCAGTCGGCGCAAGGGCGATTAATAGTCCGCCAGAGGTTTGCGGATCGAGCAGCAGGCGGCGCACTGGTTCGGGTACCGACGCATCGAACTGACAGTCATTAAGGTAGGGCTCAAGCTGCGGCGCCAAGGTCGATTGCCAACCCGCTTCAAACAACGCCAGCGAACCTTCCAACGCCGCTATGGCGGTGCTTTCGAGCCGGGCACCCAGTTGCTCATCGAGCATTTCCAGCAGATGGCCGAGCAGACCGAAACCAGTCACATCGGTGACCGCTGTCGGCCGCAAAGCCCGCAGTGCTGCAGCAGCTTGCTGATTCGAACGCAGCATCGATGCCCAGGCGGCATCGACGGCCTGTGCCGGTGCGGCCGCTGCCATATCGGCGGCGAGGATTACGCCGGTGCCGAGTGGCTTGGTCAGTACCAGATAATCGCCCGCCTGGCCGCCGTGTTTGGACCACAGCTGTTGCGGCTCGGCTTCACCCTGAGCCACCAGCGCCAGCTGATTTTCCGGACCTTCGGTACTGTGGCCGCCGGCCAGAGTGGCGCCTTCGGCGTAGAGTGCCTCGGCGATGCCGGTCATCAGCCGGTCGTAGTCGCGTTTTTGCAAACGCGGATGCTGATAGGCCAACGTAGCCCAGACCTGCGCGGCCACCGGCTCGGCACCCATGGCGTGCAGATCACTGAGCGCATGCAAGACGCCGACTCGCCCAAAGCGGTAGAGGTCGTCGCTGAAAGCTCGAAAGCCGTCAATGCTCTGCACCTGTAAGCGCCCGGGCGTGGGCTGCCAGCTCGCCGCATCTTCAGCCTGGCCCAAGGCCGGTGTAAAGCCGGGGCGTTCGCGGCGCGGCAGCCGATCCAGCGTTCCAGCCAGAATGGCTGGCGCCAGTTTGGAGCCACAGCCGGCGCAGTGCATGGTTTCGCCAGCTTCGTCCTGAGCCATGGTTTGAGGCGGACCCAGCGCCTGAAAGCGATCCATAAAGGCGCGGTCGATGCGATTTTTCCAGCGCCACACCCAGGCACCGCTAATCACCAGCGGTCCACGGTGACCCACAGCGCTTTTATCGCCCAGTGAAATGAGCGACAGAAAGCGTTTCTGCAACCGTATTGGTTGCAGTGCCCGGCCAGCAAAGGCGCGTTTCAGGTTGTTGTAGAGAAAGGGCGCTTCGCGCACCGCATAAACACCGGCTTTGGGGCGCGGATCGGCAAGCAGCTCAGCGATATCGCCAGCAGCAAAGACATCGGCGTGGGAGACGGACTGCAGTTGCTGATTGACCGCGATAAAGCCGTTCTCGGCCAAGGCCAGGCCGGAGCTCTTGGGCCAGTTTGGCGCCGACGCCGAGGTACACCAAAGCGTCTGATCCAGCGCCAGCCGTTCACCGTCGTTACTGATCAGACCGCTCTGTTCCACCGCTGCGACTCGGAAGCGACGATGCACCTGTACGCCTTGGCGCTGCAACGCCGCTTCGGCGGCGCGGACAACGGCCTCGGGTGCGCCGGGCAAAATGCGTTCGCCGTTGTGAACCAGATGCAGCTGTACCGAGCGCTTGGCACCCAAGCGGTGCGCCATCGCCAGTATCAGTTCGACGCCGCCGGCACCACCGCCGACCACACCCCAATGGCCGCCCGGGCCGGCTTCGTTGAGTAAGTGTTGCCATCGGGCATAGAAGTGACTGACGGGTTTAACGCCGATAACGAAGTCGCGTGCGCCGGGAATCGACAGGTCCGGTGTTGAGCCGGTGTCGATGCTGAGCTTGTCGTAAGCCAAATCGGGCTGGTCTTCAATCTGGATGCGCTTGGCGCCGGCATCCAGTCCGCACACCCGGCCGCGAATAAAGCGCACGCCGGCCCAGCGGCACAGTCGGTTTAAATCGATGTGGATGTCGTCGGCGCTGTAGTGACCGGCTATCAAGCCCGGCAGCATGCCGGAATAGGGTGTTTCACTGGCCTCGGAAAGCAGCGTGACGCGCACCCCGGGCAGGGGGTTCATGGCCAGTCGGCGGATCAGCAAAGCATGGCTGTGACCACCACCGATCAAAACAAGATCGCGTTCGCTCATAAAGCATCGAGGCTGTGCAAGGGTTGGCAGGCGATTATGGGTGGCGCTGTGCAAGGCCACAACCGCGCTCGCAAAGCGCTTTTGCTTTTCTTTGTCGAATCAAGGATTTAGCTCACAGTTCGAGCCTTGAAATAGGGGCCGCTTTGGCTAATGATGCGCGCTTCAAATCCAGCCACAGCGGAAGCGTCCATGCCGTCCATTGAAAGCCGCATTGCCACCGAACTTCAGGTTAACGAACGCCAGGTCAGTGCCGCCGTCGCGCTGCTCGATGAAGGCGCCACTGTGCCCTTTATCAGTCGTTACCGTAAGGAAGTCACCGGTGGTCTGGACGATACCCAGCTGCGCAGTCTGGAAGATCGATTGCGTTATTTGCGCGAATTGGAAGACCGGCGCGCCGCCATCCTGTCGAGCATCGACGAGCAAGGTAAGCTGACCGACGAGCTGGCCGGTGCCATCAAGGGCGCCGACACCAAGACCGAGCTGGAAGACCTTTACCTGCCCTACAAACCCAAGCGTCGCACCAAAGGTCAGATCGCTATCGAAGCGGGCTTGGAACCGCTGGCCGATGCGCTGTTTAACGATCCAACGCTGGACCCGCAGAGCGAAGCCGCAGCCTATGTCGACGCAGACAAAGGTGTGGCCGATGTAAAAGCCGCGCTTGACGGCGCCCGCGCCATTTTGATGGAGCGCTTCGCCGAAGACGCGACGCTGATCGGCCAGTTGCGCGATTACCTCTGGCAGCACGGCGAAATGCGCGCGCGCCTGGTCGATGGCAAAGAGCACGAAGGCGCCAAGTTCCAGGATTATTTCGAACACGACGAACTGATCAAAAAAGTACCCAGCCACCGGGCGCTGGCGATGTTCCGTGGACGCAACGAAGGTGTGCTGCAACTGTCTCTGGGTTTTCCCGGTGAAGAGCCGCGCGGCTCCAGCCAGGGTGAGGTGCTGGTAGCGGAACGTTTTGGCATCGAAGATAAAGGCCGGGCCGGCGATGCCTGGCTGGCCGAAGTCGTACGCTGGACCTGGCGCGTGAAATTGCTGACCCATATCGAGACCGACCTGTTTAACCGGGTGCGCGAAGACGCCGAACAGGCGGCGATCGATGTCTTTGCCAAAAACCTGAAAGACCTGCTGCTGGCCGCACCGGCAGGCCCCAAAGCGACCATCGGTCTGGACCCAGGTTTGCGCACTGGTGTGAAAGTGGCGGTGCTCGATGCCACTGGCAAGGTGATGGATCACGGCGCCATCTTCCCCAACCAGCCACAGAATAAAACGCGCGAATCGGCGCAGGTGCTGGCGGCTTTGTGTGCTAAATATCAGGTTGAACTGATCGCCATCGGTAATGGCACCGCCAGCCGTGAGACCGAGCGCTTTGTTAAAGACATGCTCAAAGACCATCCCGAGCTGAACGCTCAGGCGGTGATGGTGAATGAGTCCGGTGCTTCGGTGTATTCGGCGTCGGAATTTGCCGCCAAGGAATTCCCCGATCTGGATGTGACCATACGCGGCGCCATTTCCATCGCCCGTCGCCTGCAGGACCCGCTGGCCGAACTGGTGAAGATCGATCCCAAATCCATCGGTGTCGGTCAGTACCAGCACGACGTTTCCCAGGTAGCGCTGGCACGTCAGTTGGATGCGGTGGTTGAAGACTGTGTGAACGGCGTCGGTGTCGATCTGAATACGGCGTCGATTCCATTGCTGACCCGGGTGTCCGGTTTGAATGCGACCATCGCCGGTAACATCGTCGCCCATCGCGATGCGCACGGCGCCTTCCGCAGTCGTAAGGACCTGAAAGAAGTCAGCCGACTCGGCCCGAAAGCCTTTGAGCAGGCGGCGGGTTTCCTGAAGGTGATGAACGGTGATAACCCACTCGATGCCTCAGCGGTTCACCCGGAATCCTATCCGCTGGTGGAGCGCATTCTCAGCAGTGTGCGCAAGCAGGTGACCGATCTGATCGGCGACGCGGCTTTTCTGCGTGGCCTGAAAGCCGAGGACTACACCGACGAAACCTTCGGTGTGCCGACCGTGGCCGATATCCTGCGCGAGTTGGAAAAACCCGGTCGTGACCCGCGCCCGGAATTTAAAACCGCCAGCTTCCAGGACGGTGTGGAAAAACTCTCCGACCTGAAACTGAATATGGTCCTCGAAGGTGTGGTTACCAACGTCACCCACTTCGGTGCCTTTGTGGATGTGGGTGTGCATCAAGATGGCCTGGTGCATATCTCGGCAATGAGTCACAGCTTTATCAAGGATCCGTCGGCGCTGGTTAAGGCGGGTGACATCGTTAAGGTGAAGGTGATGGAAGTTGATGTGGCGCGCAAACGCATCGCGTTGTCGATGCGCCTCGACGATGAAGCCGGTGCGCCCCAGCAGCAACGCTCTGACGGGGGTCGTCAATCGGCCGGTGGTCGTGGCGGGCAACCGCGCCGGCAACGCCAGCCCGAACCGCAACAAACCGCCCTGGGTGCCCAGTTGCAGCAAGCCCTGCAGAAAAAGGGTGGACGGCTCTGATAGGCTGGTCCCGATAGGCAAATGCGGCAGTGGGCCGTGCTTGGAAAGTACGCATACCGGCCCCACTGACGGCGAAGAATAATGGCCTGAGCAACCTTGCGAGCGGGCCCTGACAGAGGAATTTCCCTTGCCTACCCTCACCCGCTTGGGTCAATTGGCTGATCTGAACCCGGCTTGGCTTAAGTTCAATCGCGGTATCGAGCGTGAAACCTTACGCGCCACCACGACTGGCGATATTGCCCAAACTCCGCATCCGGCCGGGCTGGGTTCGGCGCTGACGCATCCGTCGATTACTACCGATTACTCTGAAGCCCTGCTGGAATTTATCACCGGCGTGCACGATCAACCGGAGTCGGCCCTGACCGAACTGGGTCAGCTGCATCGCTATGCGCTGACTCAGTTAAAGGATGAGCAACTGTGGCCGGCATCCATGCCCACTCGTCTACCGGCTGAGACGCAGATTCCCATTGCTCAATACGGCAGCAGTCATATTGGTCGACTGAAAACCATTTATCGCCATGGCCTGTGGCATCGCTATGGTCGTACCATGCAGACCATTGCCGGCGTGCATTACAACTGGTCAATGCCCACTGATTTCTGGGCCGACTGGGCACAACGTTCAGGCTGGAACGGCTCACTGCAGGCCTTTATCAACCGCGAATATTTCAGTCTGATCCGTGGTTTCCGGCGCCATTCCTGGTTGTTGCTCTATCTGTTCGGCGCGTCGCCGGCAGCCGATCGCAGCTTCTTGCCGAAGGGCAACCACGGCTTGGAAAGTCTGGGTGACGACACCCTCTTCGGGCGCTATGCCACCAGCTTGCGGATGAGCGATCTGGGTTACTCCAATAGTGCCCAAAGCAGCCTTTATGTCTGTTTCAACAGCCTGGAAACCTACGCCGAAACTCTGTCCGAAGCGATTCATACGCCCTATGCGCCCTATGAAAAAATCGGTACCAAGGTCGATGGTGAGTACCGTCAGCTCAGCACCGCCATCCTGCAGATTGAAAACGAATACTACAGCGACCTGCGTCCCAAGCGGGTGGCGCACAGTGGTGAAAAACCGATACATGCGTTGAACGAGCGTGGCGTTGAATACATCGAGGTGCGCTGTCTGGATGTCGATCCTTTCGCACCTTATGGCATCGATGTTGAACGCATGCGCTTTGTCGATCTGTTCCTGTTCTGGTGTCTGGTGCAGGACAATTCACTGATCCAGCGCGAAGACTGTTTCCGGCTGCGTGAAAACAACCAGCGCGTTGCGGCGGCTGGCCGCGATCCGAAGCTGGAACTGGTGTTCAACGGCAAGGCGGTGGGTCTGCGTGAGCAGGGTCAGCGCGTGCTCGATTCCCTGGCAACTCTGGCCGTTGAACTCGATGCTATAGCGCCGGGCTCGGGTTATGCCGCCGCCGTGGAAGCCCAACGTGCCAAGATGGTGGATGTCGACTTAACACCGTCGGCACGGTTTCTGGCTCAGGTGCGCGAGGCGGGTTCTTACCGCCAGGCCAGTATGGATCTGGCGGGCATCCATGGTAACTGCTGCAAGGACGATCCCAATGATCAAGCCATCTTTGCAGCCCTGCACGACGCCGCGACAACCAGCCTGGCGACACAGCAGCAAATGGAAGCGGCAGACAGCGGTGAAGATTTCGACGCTTTTTTAAGTCTATATCTGCGTCAATAGGCCGGATTCAGCGTCGAAAGTGCTTACATAAGAACGGTCTTGCGCGGTAGTATTGTGAACTTCATCACTATTTCGTATTGGCCGTTCGGTGCAATTTAGAGCGGTTAACGCCAAGTCACCGCTCATCGCGCCTAAGACGCACAGAGGTTTAGCACCGTGGAGCGCACGCATTGGACGCTGGACAGCCTCAATAAAGCCTACCAACAGGGCTATTTGGTGGGTTTGACCGGTCGTGGCGCGGAAGACTGCTGCTATCAGATTGATGTGTTGGTGGCGGCGTGGGAATCCGGCTGGGATGATGGCTTTGAACAGTATCAGCGCCAGCAGGAAAGTCACTCGCGCGAAGCAAACTCCCCTCGCACTGCCTGATTAAACGCTTGGCGTTGCTGCTTGGCCCTGCACTCTTAGCCCTGAACTCTTATCCCTGAACCCTTAGCCTTGTACTCTTATCCCTGAACGACGATGGACGTGAACAGCACCTTGCGAATCATGGCTTCGCCCACTTCGCGTTCCATGACTTCGCGCAAGCGATCCAGCAAACGTTCCCGAATTAATTCCCGCCCTTCGATACTGCGCAAAGTGCTCTCTTCTTCGCGGGCGAATTGCATAATGACGGCGTGTCGAATGGAGTCCGAGTGAGCGTTCACTTCCAAGGCCGCATTATTGTCATCCACTTCCAGCGTGACCGATAACTGCACGTATTTCAGTCGATCACCCTGGCCGTAGTTCAAGGTGAATTCCGGCTCTAGCGCCACGTAGTTTGGGCCCAGCGGTTCTTCTTCGGCAGAAGCGGTCAGGCTGACAGTCGATAGCAGCACAATCAGGCTGCCCAGAATAGCTGCGCAGTAACGACGGTAAATGGGCTGAGCGGTCATCTCGGCAACGCCTCCTGAAACGATGTGAACGGGCTACATCCTGGCCGGTCAATAGCCATCAGTCCAGTCATTCTAGCCGCCACATCGCCGGCTGCCCACTGGGTTATAGGGGGCAGTTGTCGGGTGTGGGTGGCTGACCTATAGTGAGTCTCCCAGGGAGCAAACCTAATAATGAACGGCCGGGTTACCCTGTTGAACTTCTTACCGTGGGAATCGCTATGCTCGAAGATTGCAAAACAGCCCATGAACGTTGGGGTGGCACGCACGAAATGATCGACCGTTGGCTGGAGAACCGCAAACGGACTCTGGTTGCTTATTTCAAGCTGAAGAAAGACATCGCCGCCGATCAGCAGGCCGAGCCGCTGCAGGATTTTTGCGAAACACTGATGGATTATGTTTCGGCCGGACATTTCGAAGTCTACGAACAACTGATTCGGGAAGCCCGTGAATTTGATGACGGCGGTCTGGATTTGGCACACAAGCTGTACCCCGCACTGGAAACCACCACCGAATTTATCCTCTATTTCAACGACAAGTACGACACCGCCGAACAATGCGCACTCCATGCCGAGGAACTGCCAGCTGACCTGTCCAAACTGGGTGAGCAGATGACCGAGCGCTTTGAGTTGGAAGATCGGTTGATCGAACGACTGCACAACATTCATCGTGGGCAAGTCGCCTGAGTGCGCTGGTGATGATGACCTGCGCCGGCCCGTTGTTCGCGTTATCGCTATGATGCCCCCGGTGCTGTTTTCCCTATGGCGATGGTCTTGCATCAGTCTGATGGCCAGCGTGTTAGCCGGTTGCTGGTATTCGGTGCCAGAACAGCGCTGGGAGGTGGCTACGCAGGGCGCCTACAGCGGCGGGCTCAGCGCTGATGGTAATCGTCTGGTAGTGGGCTCCATTCATCAGGGCGGCAGCTACTGGACAACCCGACCACCGGCGCGTCAGTACGACTGGAATCATCAGCCCGGCAGCTACAGCGAAATCCTCTACAGTCAGTTCTCCAGCAATGGCCTGGTCGCACTGACCGCTGACTATTACAACCTGGTGACCTGGGACACCAGCAACGGCGAGTCACTGTCTTTCTGGACGGCGCCCGCGCGGATTGAAGCGGTCGATTTATCCGCTGATGGTCGTTTTGCCTTACTGGGATTAAATAACAACAAAGCCGTATTATTCGACACCGTTAATGGCGGCGTATTGCGCGAGTTTTTGCACGATGGTCCGGTACTGTCGGTATCGCTGACGGCGGACGCCAGCCGCGCCTTGACCGGCTCGGAAGACCTCACTGCAAGGCTCTGGGATGTCCGCGACAATGCTTTGATCCAGCGCTTTGACCTGCCCAATCAGGTCACCTTAGTAAAACTCAGCAGCGATGGGCGGCTGGCGTTACTGGCTCCGGCCAGCGAAATATCCTCGGTCTGGAATCTGGCTAGCCGGCGTAAGGTGGCCGATCTGCCCACCGATCAGCATCGTTTATACAGCGCTCGATTTATCGGCCAAAACCAACTCTTATTGGGCACGACGCATCGTGAAATTCTGCAATACGATTTGAACAGCGGTGAGCGTCAGGCTGTTTGGAGAATCGGTTCTTTTTGGCAAAATGCGTTCCGCAGTGCGACAGTACTTGATATGACATGGCAGAATGACCGACTATTGGTGTTAGGTTCGGATGGATATCTGTATGCGTTCTAAATTGGATTTAGGCCAACAATGGTCAAAAACCATGGGGTCAAAAACCATGGTCGCTTTGCGTCAGTTAATGACCATTGCAAAGCACAATAACCAGGGAGTTAGTAGGGGTCTGATGAATGTCTGCTGATCCTTCAGAAAATCCGGAAAATACCGAAAACGCTGAGGCGCAATCGCCCAGCGCTCGTGTTATTTCTGCGCCGCAGCCGGTACGAATTCTGGTCGCCAACGCGAAAGGCGGCAGCGGTAAAACCACTGTTGCGACCAACCTGGCCAGTCTCTTTGCCAGCCGCAACGAAACCGCCGTGTTGATCGATTATGATCCCCAGGCTTCGTCAACCCAATGGTTGCAGTCGCGCCAGGCGGACCAGCGTTATATTCATGGTGTTGCCGCGTTCCGCCGCGCCGCCACCCAGATCACCCGATCCTGGCATCTGCGCAACATGCCGGCAGATACCTCCAAAGTTATTATCGATACGCCTTCTGGTTTGACCGGTTCCTTGCTGAATGAACTGGTCCGCGAATGCGATGTGGTGTTGATCCCGGTAACACCGTCGCCAATTGATATCCGTGCTACCACCGTTTTCATTAAAGATTTGTTGTTGTGCCCGGCGTATCGTTCTTCGCCGCGCCGTGTTGCGGTATTGGCTAACCGGGCTCGTAAAAACACCCTGGTGTATTCCAAGCTGGAGCTGTTTTTACGCAGCTTAAAAATTCCTTTTATTGCCACCTTCCGCGATACCCAGTTTTATGTACGGGCATCGGAATACGGCATGGGTTTGTACGACCTGGATAATGCCCAGCAAGCAGACTTAACTGACTGGCAGCAGTTAATCGACTGGATTGATCAAGATAAATAACCATCGGATCGAGAAGTGAGTTACTGCTCAGTAAAAGGCCCGCTAAAAGAGGTCAGCAAATACATCGAGCGGAAATATCGGAAATAGTCGAATAAAAACGCAATAATGTTGTCGAATTCAATGTCCTGGCTTGAATTTTTATAACGCCCTGACAATAGTACAGGGCACTGGGGATTAAATGAGAGGAAAGACTCATGGCCGCCGCAAAAAAGAAGACTACTGCCCGTAAGACCACTGCCAAACGCAAAGCAGCACCTAAGCGTAAGGCAGCAGCAAAATCCATACTGAGTTCACCGGTTGAGTTGCTCAAAACTGAACTGGGAAAATTGCAAACCGAATTGGAAAAAGCGCGCGGCAAAGCCGTTTCTGAATCAGAGAAGCTGCGCGATCAATTGAAGAAAAAACTGGATACCGCCAAGAAGCAGATGGCAACAGCGCAAGCCAAGCGCAAAGCCGCTGCCGCCCGCGCTAAAGCCAGTGCTACTAAAACGGCGCAAAACCAACTGCAGAAAGCTGATGCGACCTTGGCGTCAAGCAAGGCTGTGGTTGAAGACCTGAAACTGGAATTCGAGATCGCCAAAGACAACTTGTCCGCTGCACTGGCAGAGAAAAAGTCGGCTGATGCGGTGAACAAGGCGGTTGAAAAGGCGCGTCAGGCTGCCGAGAAAAAACAGGCGGCTCAGGCCAAGAAAGCCGAAGCCAAAGCCAGTAAGAAAAGCGCTGCCAAGGCTAAGAAAACAGCCGTAAAACAAGCGGCTGCCGCTAAAAAGACCGCTGCCAAAAAAACCACCGCCAAGAAGTCGACTGCCAAAAAAGCGGCGACCAAAAAAACGGCGGCGAAGAAGACCACCGCTAAAAAGACGGCAGCCAAGAAGACGACCGCTAAGAAAACCGCTGCCAAGAAAACCACGGCTAAGAAGTCGGTAGCGGCGAAGAAGACCACGGCTAAGAAAGCTGCGGCTAAAAAAGCAGCACCGAAGAAAACCGCTGCTAAGAAATCAGCCGCAAAGAAGACGCCGGCTAAAAAAGCGGCGGCACCGAAGAAAGCTCCGGTGAAGCAGCCTGCAGCCCCGGCCAGCACCGCTAAACCAGCGACCCCTGCACCGGCGGCGCCAAAACCGACACAGCCAACGCCTAGCCCGGCGCCAGCTGCAACCAGCACGCCGAAGCCGGAAGCGCCCAAGCCCGCAGAGCCTAAGCGTGAAGAAACGCCGGCCAAACCGGCGGAGAATAAGCCGCTGGTGAATACTGTGCCATCGGGTGACGGTCGCAGCCTGTTCGATCCGAAAAAAGACGCCTAACTCAGTGCTTCAGGAACCCAGGCGTTGCACCAGTTGGTGCAGCGTCTGGGTTTTTGTTATCTGCCAATGCTGACAAAGCGCATCGACTGCCTGCTCAGCCGTAATGCTGCTGTGTTGTTGATCCAGACAACCGGCCAGCAACGCCAGATCCCACTGCTCCAGTACTAACTCCCACTGCAAAGCCAATGGCCGAGTCGGATGACTGCGCGCCAGTTGGAAACGATGCTGTCTTACCCGGCGTAGCAGCTGTCGTGGCTGCCCGGTTTCGACCGTCAGCCAGGCGGACCAGTCCAGGCGCCATTGGTGCTTCATCGCGAAACCGCACAGCAGAATATCGTTCACGCCCGCGCCGTCAGCCTGCCATTGCAGCAGGGTTTCTTTGTGGTCGGGATAAACGGAAAGGGCAAAATCCCAAAGCTTGGGGCCAAAAGACGTCATATTGATGAGACTGATGGTATTGGACGCAGACAGTATCACAGAGCGTTGGTAAACTCCGCGCCATGATTCAGCTTAACCAAATCAGCCTCCAGCGCGGCGGCGTCCCCCTGATTGAAGACAGCACCATCACCCTTTATCCGGGTGAGCGGGTGGCCGTTATCGGTGCCAATGGCAGCGGTAAGTCAACGCTGTTCCAAGTCTTGCAGGGCGAGCTTGCTGTCGATGGCGGCAGTGTGTCCATCCCCGCCTCCTGGCGTATTTCCCATATGGCGCAGGAAGTGGATGCCAGCGCACGATCGGCGCGCGACTTCGTACTTGATGGCGATGACCAATTGCGCGCTCTGGAAGCCGAACAGGCTGCAGCCGAAGCGGCCGGAGACGACCATCGTCTGGCCGATGTTCTGGGCGAGCTCGATAATTATCAGGCTTACGCCAAAACCAGTCAGGCAGAGCAACTGCTGTTGGGATTGGGTTTTACCACCAGCGACTACGATCGGGCCGTGGCGGATTTCTCCGGCGGCTGGCGGGTTCGGTTGAACCTGGCGCGTGCCTTGATGAAACCGGCCGACCTGTTGCTGCTTGACGAACCGACCAACCACCTGGATTTGCACACCTGCTACTGGCTGGAAAACTGGTTGCGCCGCTATCCCGGTACGGTGTTATTGATTTCGCACGACCGCGACTTTATCGATGGCGTTGCTACCCAGGTACTGAGCCTAAGTCAGCGCCAACTCACCTTGTGGCGTGGTAACTACAGCCAGTACGAGCGTCAACGCGCCGAGCAGGAACGACTGCAACAGTCGCAATACGAAAAGCAGCAGGCGCGTATCGCTGAAATTCAGTCCTTTGTCGATCGGTTTAAAGCCAAGGCCAGCAAAGCTAAGCAGGCGCAGAGTCGAGTTAAGATGCTCGAACGGATGACGCTGGAAGCGCCGGTGCATATCGATAATGGCTATGATCTCAGCCTGCCCTGCCATGACAAGGTGTCGGATCCGCTGCTCAGTCTCAGTAACGTTAGTCTGGGCTATGGCGAACGCGCTGTCATTGAAGGCATTCGCCTGAGCCTGCATCCAGGCATGAGAGTGGGTTTGCTGGGTGTAAACGGCGCGGGTAAATCGACCCTGGTCAAAGCGCTCGCTGGCGAGTTGGAGCCGATGGCTGGTGAGTTGACCTCGGGACAACATCTGCGCATTGGCTATTTCGCTCAGCATCAGCTTGAATCCCTGGACAGCCATGCCAGCGCGATGGAACATCTGAAGCGTCTCGATCCGCGTGAGCGCGACCAGACACTGCGTAACTTTATCGGTCGTTACGGCTTCAATGGTGACCGCGCCGATGAACGCATTGAACATTTTTCCGGTGGTGAGAAAGCGCGCCTGGCGCTGGCCCTGATCGCCTGGCGCAAACCGAATGTTCTATTGCTGGATGAACCAACCAACCATTTGGATTTGGAAGTTCGGGCGTCGTTAAACCTGGCGCTTCAGGCATATGAAGGCGCCGTTATTCTGGTATCGCACGATCGCTATTTGCTGAACAACACCGCTGAGGTTTTCTGGTGGGTCAATCAGGGTCGCGTCGACGAATACAGTGGCGATCTGGACGATTACTTCCAGGCGTTGTTGAAGCAGCCGGAGCAACTTAAAAGTCGTAAAGAAGCCAATGCGCAACCGCAAAACAGCGCCCCGATTGATAAAAAACAGCTGCGTCAGCAGAAAGCGGCTGAGCGTGAACGCTTGAAACCGATGAAGCGTCAGTTGCAGCAGTTGGAAAAAGCGATGGAAAAACAGCAGCAACGCCTGGCAGCCATTGAAAGCGACCTTGCCGATACCGATCTATACGAAGATTCGCGTAAAGACGAACTCCAGGCCTTGCTCAAAGAGCAGTCGACTTTGAGTCAGCGCCTGCAGGAATCGGAAGCGCAGTGGCTGACATTGAGTGAAACAGTGGAAGCGGCAGAGGCCGCTCTCTAATCTGTGGATAAGTTGTTGGATAAGCTTGGGTCAACTGCGCCAGTGTGGGGCGGAGGCGTAGAGCGGTGCTGCCAATGATGCTCGATAAGAAAGAGAATTTTAAAAGAAAATCAATAAGTTAGAGATATATCTTCAGAGGTTGTCATAACAAAGACAGCTAACCGTCATAGGCAACCACTTTGTGTATAAGCTGGGTTGTCACCCTGAGAACCTTAACGGCGCAATACGCCGTGATGGCTCACCCAGCCCAAGGAGACATAGATGAGCGACGATAAGAAAGACAGCAAAGAAATCCTTGATCCCGTTGGTGATCGACTGATCAAGGCGCGCAAAGTTTTGATCTGTGAAGAGATCAATCAGAGCATGGCCAAGAAGGTGATCGGTCAGTTACTGACCCTGGCCGAAGAGTCGGACGATGACATCCAGTTGTTTATCAACAGCCAGGGTGGTCACGTAGAAGCGGGTGACTCCATTCATGACATCATTCAGTTTATTGCGCCGCGCGTTAAAGTGATCGGTACCGGCTGGGTAGCCAGCGCGGGCACCCACATCTTTTTAGCGGCCGATAAAGAAGACCGTTATTGCTTACCCAATACCCGCTTTCTGATCCACCAGCCGACCGGTGGTGTGGGTGGTCAGGCCAGCGATATCGCCATTCAGGCCGAGCAGATTCTGCGTATGCGTGAACGTCTGGCGCGCATCATCAGCGAAGCGACTGGCCAGAGCATTGAACAGGTGCGTAAAGACATTGAGCGGGATCGCTGGATGACCACCGATGAAGCCATTGAATATGGCATTGTCAGTAAGGTAGTTCGGTCCAGCACTGAAATGGCGTAAGCCGCCTTAGATAAAAAAATCCCGGCAAATGCCGGGATTTTTTTGATCTGCTAAATCGTGGTGGGCGAAGCCTGGCAGGCAGGACATCCCTGTTAGCTGGTCCAGGCCGACTTCCGTGTCGGCCGTAAAAATCCTATTAAAGCCCCGTTAAGGGGCTGGTTTAGTAGTTGGACGTCCCAGTGGAGTGGTCCAGCCCGGCCATCCATGGCCGGTCGTAAATCGCTCAAAAGAACCCGTTAAGGGTTCTTTTGAGGGCGAAGCCCACCGCGATTTACCCCTTCATCGATTTAAAGAATTCGTCGTTGGTCTTGGTCTGCTTGAGTTTGTTGATCAGGAAGTCGATGGCGGCGACGTCTTCCATTTCCGCCAGCAGTTTACGCAGAATCCACATGCGTTGCAGTTCGTCCTGGCTGGTCAGCAACTCTTCGCGACGGGTACCGGAGCGGCGTACGTTGATGGCCGGGAAGATGCGTTTCTCGGCAATCTTGCGATCCAAATGCACTTCCATGTTGCCGGTGCCTTTGAATTCTTCGTAGATCACTTCGTCCATTTTCGAGCCGGTGTCGATCAAGGCAGTGGCCATAATGGTCAGCGAACCGCCCTCTTCGATATTCCGTGCTGCACCAAAGAAACGCTTGGGGCGCTCCAGTGCATGCGCATCGACACCACCGGTCAGTACCTTGCCGGAGCTCGGTACGATGGTGTTGTAAGCCCGCGCCAGACGGGTAATAGAGTCGAGCAGAATGACCACATCCTGCTTGTGCTCGACCAGACGCTTGGCTTTTTCGATCACCATTTCGGCAACCTGAACGTGACGCGCCGGTGGTTCATCGAAGGTCGAAGCAATGACCTCGCCGCGCACCGAACGCTGCATGTCGGTCACTTCTTCCGGACGTTCGTCGATCAGCAAAACGATCAGATGGGTTTCCGGATTGTTGCGGGTAATTGCCTGAGCCACATGTTGCAGCATCAGCGTTTTACCGGCCTTGGGTGGCGAGACGATCAGGCCACGTTGACCTTTACCGATCGGTGATACCAGGTCGAGAATCCGGCCGGATAAATCTTCGGTTGAGCCGTTGCCGGATTCCAGCAGCAGTCGCTCTTGTGGAAACAGTGGCGTCAGGTTCTCGAACAGAACCTTGTTGCGGCCACTCTCCAGTGGTTCGTAGTTGATCTTGTCAACTTTGAGCAGCGCAAAGTAACGTTCGCCTTCTTTCGGCGGGCGAATTTTTCCGGAGATGGTATCGCCGGTGCGCAGATTAAAACGGCGGATCTGGCTGGGCGAGACATAGATGTCGTCCGGGCCGGCCAGATAAGAAGCGGTTGCCGATCGCAGAAAACCAAAACCGTCCTGCAGAATTTCCAAGACTCCATCACCCCAGATGTCTTCACCGCTTTTGGCGTGACGTTTCAGGATGGTGAAAATCAGGTCTTGCTTGCGTGAACGGTTCAGGTTGTCCAGGCCCATGTCCTTGGCAATTTCCAGGAGCTCAGGCACAGGTTTGGTTTTTAAGTCACTCAGATTCATAGGATTAGCGGTTTTGATTATATAGGGATGATGGGTGGGCGGGGTGCCCAGAGACGTGGTTGGGAAGCGTTGGAATTTGGAATTAAAGACACTATAGGGGGTGCAATTTAGCCTGTCCAGAAAAGATTCGGGCCGGA
This sequence comes from Saccharospirillum sp. HFRX-2, assembly GCF_043196805.1. Classification (NCBI taxonomy): domain Bacteria; kingdom Pseudomonadati; phylum Pseudomonadota; class Gammaproteobacteria; order Oceanospirillales; family Saccharospirillaceae; genus Saccharospirillum; species Saccharospirillum sp. HFRX-2. The sequence continues at coordinate 188,832 of NZ_JBEBMU010000001.1, read as the reverse complement.
TTTCCCGGCCCGGAACGGCGTCACAGGTTGCCCTGGATAAACTCGATCAATTGAGTTTTGGATAAAGCACCGACTTTGGTGGCAACGACTTCGCCGCCACGGAACATCATCAGTGTCGGAATGCCGCGAATACCAAACTTAGGCGGCGTGTTGGGATTGTCGTCGATGTTCAGTTTGGCAACATCGAGTTGCTCGGCGTACTCATCGGCGACTTCTTCCAGAACCGGCGCAATCATTTTGCAGGGGCCACACCATTCCGCCCAGTAGTCCACCAGGACGGGCTTGTCGCTGCCCAGTACTTCGCTTTCGAAGCTGTCGTCGGTTACGTTTTTGATTTGTTCGCTCATTAGGTTCCGTACTCGTTAAATGAAATCGTTCCTGAGCCATCAAGGCTGCTGGGCACCCTTGCAGTAAGAAGCTGTCTGGCGGTATTGACCGGGAACACCGGACGGCGCTCCCTCAGGAAGCGCCTAACATGAACGCTTAGGCGCTGGTTTTCAAGTCCGATTTGCCAGTAAACGGGCGGTATCGACGGCGAAATAGGTGAGAATGCCGTCGGCGCCAGCGCGTTTAAACGCCATCAGGCTTTCCAGCATGACGCTGTCTTTATCCAGCCAGCCCTGGGCAAAAGCGGCCTGATGCATGGCGTATTCACCGCTGACTTGATAGGCGAAGGTTGGCACACGGAATTCGTCTTTCACGCGGCGCACGATGTCCAGATAGGGCATGCCTGGCTTGACCATCACCATATCGGCGCCCTCTTCCAGATCGAGTGCAATCTCGTGCAGCGCTTCATCACTGTTGGCGGGATCCATCTGGTAAGTCGATTTGTTGCCTTTGCCCAGATTGGCGGCCGAGCCGACCGCGTCGCGGAACGGACCATAATAATTCGATGCGTACTTGGCCGAGTACGCCATGATCTGGGTGTTATGAAAGGCTTCGTCTTCCAGCGCTTCACGCATGGCGCCGATGCGCCCGTCCATCATATCGCTGGGTGCGACCACATCAGCACCGGCTTCGGCGTGCGACAAGGTCTGGCGCACCAGCGTCTGGACGGTGACGTCGTTCATCACATAGCCGCTGTCGTCGATAATGCCGTCCTGACCATGAGTGGTGAACGGATCGAGCGCTACGTCGGTCATCACACCCAGTTCCGGATAGGCCGCTTTTAAAGCCCGGGTGGCACGTTGTGCCAGGCCGTCGGGGTTGTAAGCCTCTTCCGCCTCAAGCGATTTCTTTTCTGTTGGCACCACCGGAAACAGCGCCACCATGGGAATGCCCAGTTGCACCCACTCTTCGGCCGCTGCCACCAGCAGGTCCACCGACAGGCGTTCCACGCCCGGCATAGAGGGTACCGCTTCGCGCTGCTGTTCACCTTCAAGCACAAAAACCGGATAAATCAGGTCGTCCACCGTCAGCTGGTTTTCACGCACCAGGCGGCGCGAAAAGTCATGGGCGCGCAGGCGGCGCAGACGGGTTTGGGGATAATGACGCATGGCGGTGGAACTCCTGAAGTCGGTGGCAGGCAATTTGACTGAAGTCATTATCCGGGCGTAAAGGTCAGTTTCCAAGGCCGGTGCTGTCGCCCCGCTCAGGCGAAATCGTTACAATGCGGGCTGCCTTGTTATTGCTGCGGAGTTCGGATGGCCGACAAAGACACCACTCATTTTGGTTACCAGGAAGTCGCCACTGGCGATAAGCAAAAAAAGGTGGCCGATGTGTTTCATTCGGTGGCCAGCAAATATGATCTGATGAACGACCTGATGTCGTTCGGCATTCACCGACTCTGGAAGCGTTACACCATTGAATTGTCCGGCGTTCGTGCCGGTAATAGCGTGCTGGATATTGCCGGCGGTACCGGCGATCTGAGTTACGCCTTTGCGCGCAAGGTTGGCGCCGAAGGCCAGGTGGTGTTGGCGGATATCAACGAGTCCATGCTCAAGGTTGGTCGTGACCGCCTGGCCGATCGTGGCATCGCCGGCAACCTGGAAACCGTTCAGGCCAACGCCGAATCGCTGCCGTTTGATGACAACCGCTTCGATGTGGTCACCATCGCCTTTGGTTTACGTAACGTCACTCACAAAGAAAAAGCCCTGGCAGAAATGCAGCGCGTCTTGAAGCCCGGTGGCCGTTTGCTGGTGCTGGAATTTTCCAAGCCGCGTAACGATCTGCTCAGCCGCGCCTATGATTTTTATTCGTTCCAGGCGCTGCCGCGCATGGGCAGCATGGTCACCGGCGATGCCGACAGCTACCGCTATCTGGCCGAGTCCATTCGCATGCACCCGGATCAGGAAACGCTGAAAGCCATGATGAGCGATGCCGGTCTGGAACGCGTGCAATACCATAACTTGACCGGTGGTATTGTTGCCTTGCACCGAGGCATCAAGCCATGAGTCTGCTGGCTTTGCCGCTGCAGCGACTGATCAACGAAGCCCTCCGTTATGACCCCAGTGCCCGGCATCGGTTGGCTGATTTGGCCGGTCAAAGTCTGGTATTGGAAATGCGCGAACCGGCATTAAAGGTTGCGTTGGCGATCGAAGCCGACAGCGCTGAAGCCCAAACCGCTCATATCGAAGTGGCGTTTCAAGAGCCCGAGTCGGTTAACGCCCGCGTCAGCGGCCGCGCCACAGATTTGTTCGCTGTGCTGCGTTCCACCGATCGCACTCAGGCGATGATGGCGCATCAGATCGATATTCAGGGCGATACCCGTACCTTCTTTACGCTGCAGTCCATTCTCGCCGGGCTGGATATCGACTGGGAAATGGCGCTCGGTGATCGCCTGGGTGATCTCCCGGCGCACTGGCTGGCCGAAGGTTTACGCAGTTTTGCTGGCTGGGCGCGGGTTCAGAGCGAATCGGCTGGGCGCACGCTGCATAACTATCTGCGCGAAGAAAGCGATGCCCTAGTACCTAACTCGCTTTGGCAAGCACACAGCGAGCAGGTGCATAACACTCGCCTGGCCGCCGACCGTCTGGCTGCGCGTCTGGAGCGTTTGTCCAAACGCCTGAATACGGAGACGTCCCGCTCTTGACCATTTTTCGTCTGATCCGCATCGCCTGGGTGCTGAGTCGATACCGTCTGGATACCCTGCTGCGCTACCAGCAAGTCCCCTGGCCGATCCGGGTAGCGCAATGGTTTTTCCCGTTGCGCTGGATCATTCCGGCGCGTGGCAGCGAAGGCTATCGGCTGCGCCGCGCGCTGGAAACGCTCGGCCCGGTGTTCGTTAAATTTGGCCAGATTCTGTCGACCCGGCGCGACTTGCTGCCGCCGGAAATGGCCATCGAACTGGCCTTTTTGCAGGACAATGTGCCGTCTTTTCCCAGCAAAAAAGCCCGCGCTCTGATCGAAGAAGCCTTGGGTCAATCCATCGACGATCTGTTTCTTGAATTTGATGCCGACCCGCTGGCGTCGGCGTCCATTGCCCAGGTGCACAGTGCGGTATTGCCCGACGGTCGCTCGGTGGTGGTCAAGGTCATCCGGCCGGGTATCAAAAGCGGCATTATTAAAGATGTGCGCTTGATGGAAGTGATGGCCTGGCTGGTCAATATGCTGCCGGATGGTCATCGCTTGCGGCCCCAGGCGGTGGTTGAAGATTTCCGCAAAACCATTCTCGATGAACTGGATTTGATGCGTGAAGGCGCCAACCTGGCAGCGTTTAAACGTAACTTTGAAGACTCTGAGCTGCTCTATATTCCCTGGGTATACTGGGAATACACCCGGCGCAATGTGCTGGTAATGGAGCGCATTGATGGTATCGGCGTGTCCAGTGTTGATGAGCTCAACGAACTTGGCGTCGATATGAAAATCCTTGCCGAGCGCGGTGTGGAGATTTTCTTTACGCAGGTGTTCCGCGATTCCTTCTTCCACGCTGACATGCATCCGGGCAATATTTTCGTCAGCCGTCAGCATCCGCAATCGCCGCAGTACATTGGCATTGATTGCGGCATTGTCGGTTCGCTGTCACGCGAAGATCAGAACTATCTGGCGCAGAACCTGCTGGCGTTTTTTAATCGCGACTATTATCGCGTTGCCGAACTGCATGTTGAGTCTGGTTGGGTGCCGGCCAATACCCGGGTCAATGAATTCGAGGCGGCGATTCGGTCGGTGTGTGAACCGATTTTTGAAAAGCCGTTGGCGGAAATTTCCTTTGGTTTATTGCTGGTGCGTTTGTTCCAGACCGCACAGCGTTTCGATATGCACGTCCAACCGCAATTGGTGTTGCTGCAAAAAACGCTGCTGAATGTTGAAGGCTTGGGTCGTCAGTTGTATCCACAACTCGATTTGTGGGCGACGGCCAAACCCTTTTTGGAACGCTGGATGCGCGAGCAGGTCGGACCCAAGCGACTGCTCAAAGCCATACAACAGCATGGCCCGGGCTGGCTCGCCAAGGCGCCGCAGATGCCGGATCTGGTGCACGATACCTTGCTCAACTTGCGGCAGGTCGGTCAGGTTGAGCAGCGTTTGCAGCAGCGTCTGGCCGATATTCAAGTCAGTCAGCAGCGCGCCAATCGCAAACTGACGCGCCGGCTGTTGGCGACGGTTTTGTTACTCTTTGTGTTCTGGACCGGTGATCCAGGCGCCTGGCTGCTGAGCCTGTCGCCGGGCCAATGGGCCGGACTGGGTGTTGGTGCCCTCTTGCTGCTGTGGCCTTAGGACCGACATAATTCGTTAACGACGGTGTCATATTATGGATGTTTTGCAACAATTGGCGGCGACGCTGGAAGCGCGTAAAGGCGCGGCGGCGGATGAATCCTACGTGGCTTCGTTATACGCTAAGGGCTTGGATAAGATTCTCGAGAAAGTGGGCGAAGAAGCCGTCGAAACTATTCTCGCCGCCAAGAACGTTAAAGCAGGCAGCGACCCGGCGGAGCGACTCATCAGTGAAACCGCTGATCTCTGGTTCCACAGCCTGGTGATGCTGGCCGACCTGGGTTTAGGCCCGGACGCGGTACTGGAAGAATTACAGCGACGTGTCGGTTTGTCCGGACACGATGAAAAAGCCGCCCGCTCCAACTGAGGGGCGCGCACGAATCCCGCACTTCGGCAGCGGCCGAAGCGCTTTAAAACCGAGTGAGGTGCAAGATGGGTTTAGGTGGAATTTCCATTTGGCAATTATTGATCGTCTTGGCGATCGTCGTGCTGATTTTCGGCACCAAGCGACTGAAAGGCTTGGGTGGTGATGTCGGCGGTGCTATTAAGTCGTTCAAGTCAGCGATGAGCGAAGAAGAGAAAGCGGAAAAGGCGGAAGAAGCCAAGAGTCTGGAAGAAAAATCCAAAGACGCTCAGTTTTCTGAAACCGCCACTGCTGAAGCCAAGCAGGAAAGCGACAAGAGCAGCAGCTAAGAGGCTTCACCGATGTTCGACATGGGTTTTAGCGAGCTGCTGTTGATTGCCGTGATCGGTCTGGTGGTGATTGGCCCGGAACGATTGCCGGGCGTGGCTCGTACAGTGGGTCGTCAGGTCGGCAATTTGCGCCGCTTTATGCGTTCCATGCAGACCCAGCTGGAACAGGAAGTGAAGCTGGATGAACTGAACCGGAAGATTATGGCTGAAACCCGCGGCCAAACGTTCCGCAATAATGATGAGCCGGCGGGTAAAGACCCGTCGTCATCCTCCTCCTCCTCGACTCCATCGCAGTCGACATCGGCACCCTCAGGCAGTAATGATGACCACGGAAAACCCTGAAGATTCTTCCATGCCGCTGGTAGCGCATCTCAAGGAGTTGCGCGACCGGATGATGCGTTCATTACTGGTGGTCTTTGTCGTTTTTCTCGGCCTCTATTTTCTGGCCGGTGATCTGTACATGATTCTGGTCCGGCCGCTGCAGATTCTGTTGCCTGAGGGTGGCCAGTTGATCGCCACCGGTGTCGCCTCGCCGTTTTTCGTACCGCTGAAACTGACCATCGTCTTGGCCATCTTTGTGTCGGTGCCTTATTTGCTGCATCAGATCTGGGGCTTTATTGCACCGGCTTTATATAAGCACGAGCGCATGGTGGCGGTGCCGCTGTTTATCTCCAGCGTCTTTCTGTTTTATGCCGGCGTGGCCTTTGTTTATTTCGTGGTGCTGCCGCTGGTGTTTGGTTTTTTTACTTCGGTGGGCCCGGAAGACATCAACCTGATGCCTGATATCGGCAACGTCTTGGATTTCTGTCTGAAGCTGTTTTTTGCTTTCGGTATCGCCTTTGAAATTCCCATTGCTACTTTTCTGGTGGTACGGGCGGGCATCGCATCGGTTGAATCTTTGAGTAAGAAACGACCTTACGTTTTTGTCAGTTGTTTTGTGATTGGCATGCTGGTGACACCGCCGGATGTGGTGTCTCAATCAATCCTGGCGGTGCCGATGTGGTTGCTGTTTGAGCTGGGTTTGTTATTCAGCCGCTTTATTCCGAAAAAGTCGGCCGAAGACATCAGCGCAGAGAGTTAAAGGCTTAGCGATCGTCGTCGTGATTAACGACTTCACCTTCAATGACATTGCCCTTTTGTGAGGATTGCCGGCGCTGCTGTTGTTCGTAAAAACGACGGAAGCGGCTGGCGAACAAGGGGCGACCGGTCAGTTTTAATTTAATGGCGTTAATTGCCGCCAAGCCAATGCCAATGGCCAGCGCGGCCAGAAAAACAAATAAGCCAATCCAGAACAGAAAGACCATAACGGCCAGACCGATGATGGCGGCGAGCAAACGTTTCAGCGGAGACATGGGTGGTTCACCTGTCCTTTTGTGGGTCATTCGAGACGCTGCAACTCGGCAGCCGTCGGTAAAATTGTATTAAGTCAATGGGGCTAGCCTGACACATTGCAATCAGACTCGGCCAGTCAGAGGTCACATTTTGCGCCATCTTGACGACGAGATGACACACCAATCGGAGCGTCCTATGAGTAAAGCCGTGATTCGCTGGGGCATTCTTGGCGCCGGTATTATCGCCCGCAAACTGGCCGCCGCTGTGCAGCAGCACGAGGGCAGTGAATTACTCGCCGTGGCTTCTCGCACGCCGGCCAAAGCGGCCGAATTTGCCACCGAGTTCGGCATTGATGGCAGTGATTATGAAACCCTGCTCAAGCGAACCGATATCGATGTGGTCTATGTCGCCACCACGCACAACTTCCATTACGACAACGCCCGCATGGCTCTGGAGCATGACAAGTCGGTGCTGGTGGAAAAGCCGTTTACTGTTAATGCTGCTCAGGCCAGCGCTCTGATCGAGTTGGCTCAGGCGCGTGGTCTGTTTTTGATGGAAGCCATCTGGACCCGGTTTTTGCCAGCTCAGGCGCAGTTAAAAGCGCAATTGGATAACGGCCTGATCGGCGATTTGCGCCAACTGAATATCAGCTTCGGTGGTTTTGTGCCGCCGCATTATGAAACCCGATTGAAAGATCCGAATCTGGCCGGTGGTGTGACCCTGGATATGGGTATTTATCCGCTGACCTTCGCCAACTTCCTGCTAGGCGAGCGGCCGGTTGAGGCCAAGTCGATGGCCGAATTCGGTGCTACTGGCGTCGATGAATGGGCTAATTATCTGCTGCGCTACCCATCCGGTGTGATGGTGAATATCAGTACCAGTTGCAGCCTGAGTATGAAGCAGGAGGCGATGATTTATGGCAGTCAGGGCTATGTAGAATTCCCCGAGTTTCAGCAGGGTAATCGCTTTACTCATCATCGTCATGACGGTGGTAACGAGGTGCTTAGCAGCGAGACTCATGAATGGCAGCGGCATGACAACGGCTTTGTCTATCAGGTTGAAGAAGTGGCGCGGTGCCTGGCTGCCAGCGAATTGGAAAGCTCGGTGATTCCCTTGGCTGAGACGCTGTCGATGATGCAGTTGATGGATTCCATGCGCGCCGACTGGAACTTCCGCTACCCCTTCGAATAGCTTGTCGCACTTTCAATTCGCTGCGCGCAAATCCTCGCTTGCCAAGCCGGAAAAGCTGCATTAGAGTTTGTCGAGTTACCGGTAACATTGCTAACGATGTTACCGGTAACAAAACCAACAAAAACAAAAGCTAGGAGACTACCATGCACGCTTCACTCAAGTGGGCGGCCGGCTTGGCCTTGATCGCCATCGGCAGCCAGGCAATCGCCGCAGACTACCGTTTTCAGTTCCAATCATCCGACCCGTCCGGGGTCCGCAATTTCGAAATCAAGCAGGAATGGGCCGAGCGCGTCGAAGCCATGACCGGCGGTCGTGTCGAAATTGAAATCCTGCCGGTCAATTCCGTGGTCAGCCACACTGAAACGCTCGATGCCATCGAGTCCGGCATTCTCGATGGACACATCTCGGTGACCGGTTATTTCTCCGGTAAAGATCCTGCGTTCGGTTTGATCGGCAACACCGTCGGCGCCTGGTCGAATCCGGATCAACTGATCGACTACATCTATTACGGCGGTGGTTATGAGCTGATGAACGAACTCTATGAGCCTTATGGCGTTAAGTTCGTCGGCGGTGCCGCGACCGGTTTGGAAGCTTTTGTGTCCAAAGTGCCGCTCGATGGCGTTGCCGATCTGCAAGGTTTGAAACTGCGCGCACCGGAAGGTCTGGTGCAATCGGTGTTTGCTGCCGCTGGTGCCGCGCCGGTCAACCTGCCCAGTTCGGAAGTCTATACCGCGCTCAGCAAAGGCGTGATTGATGCCGCCGACAACACCGTTTTCTCCACCAACCACGCTCAGGGTCTGCACGAAATTGCGCCGCACCCGGTTTATCCTGGTTTCCATTCGCTGCCGTTGTTGGAAGTGGCGATGAATCTCGATGAGTGGAACGAGTTGCCCGCAGACATTCAGGCGATCTTCACGGTGTCCGTGCGTGACTTTGCCAACGACATCAGCACCCAGTTGGCGATGGCCGATATCGATGCGGTCAAAGAAGCGCGTGACAACCCGGACATCACCATCCACGACTGGTCGGCGGAAGAGCGCATGGAGTTCCGTGCCATCGCCCGGACGCAGTGGGAGGTATACGCCGAAGAATCGCCCAACGCGCGTCGCGTTTACGATTCGGTCACCGCCTTCCTGGAATCCCAGGGCCTGCTCTAAGTTATTGATTGTCATGCCCTGGCCATAGCCGGGGCCGGAGCCTTTGCATGAATACCGAACCCCAAGCTGCGGTGGTGCCGACAGAGGACGATGCGGACCTGGCATCGACCTGGCTCGACCGCGCCATTGTCTGGCTCGGCAAAAAACTGAGCCTGATTTTTGCCATCGTCGCCCTCATCGGTTGTTACGAAGTGGTGCGACGTTATGCCTTTAATGCGCCGACTTTCTGGGTGCATGAAACCGCCACTTTTCTCGGCGCGTCGCTGTTTATCTTCGGTGGCCTCTATGCCTTTGCCACCGATAAACACGTGCGGGTGGTGTTGATCTATGACCACCTGTCCGAGCGCGGCCAACGAGCCTTGCGCATCGTTCATCATCTGTTTGGTCTGGGTTTCTGCGCCATGATGCTCTACGCCTCCTCAATCATGGCGAAGAAAGCGGTGTTCACGCCTTGGGGCGCCTTTCGTCTGGAAACTTCCGGCTCGGCCTGGAACCCGCCGTTTCCGGCCCTGCTGAAGGTGATGGTATTCGTCGCCATCATCGTGCTGACGCTGCAATACCTGTTGCATCTGCTGCGTGATCTGCGCCAGTGGCGGAGGAAGGTCTGATGTTTGAACTTTCTGATATTGGCATCGCCTACGGCAGTTTGCTGATGCTGGTGCTGATGATTGCCTTGCTGCTGACCGGCATGCAGCTGGCCTTTGTGACCGGTTTTGTGGCGCTGATTTTTGCGCTCGGCTGGTTCGGTCCGCCGGCCTTGGGCATTGTCAGCAGTCGCCTGTTCAGCTTTATTGGCAGCTATGTGTTTCTGGCCGTGCCGATGTTTGTGTTGATGGCCGCCTTGCTCGACCACTCCGGTATCGCCCGTGATTTATTCGATGCCATGAATCGGCTCGGTCGCAAAATTCGCGGCGGTGTGGCGGTTCAGACATTAGTTGTGGCGGTCATTCTGGCGTCGATGTCGGGTGTGATCGGCGGCGAAACTGTGTTGCTCGGTTTGCTGGCGTTGCCGCAAATGCTGCGTCTGGGTTATGACCGTCGTCTGGCCATCGGTACGACCTGTGCCGGCGGCGCACTGGGCACCATGTTGCCGCCGAGTATCGTGCTGATTATCTACGGTCTCACCGCCAACGTGTCCATTGGCGATCTGTTTAAAGGCGCGTTTTTGCCCGCCTTGTTGTTGGCCTTGCTGTACGTCGGTTATGTGCTGATTCGGGCTTATCTGAATCCGTCGCTGGCGCCTTTGCCATCTGATAACGCAGCCGAAACTGACGCCGAACCGGCACCGAACTTCTTTAAAGCTTTGCTGTTTCCGTTGTTGTCTGTCGCTGTGGTGCTGGGTTCAATTTATACCGGCGTGGCGTCGGTAACCGAAGCCTCTGCCTTGGGTGTGATCGGCATTGCGCTGAGTACCTGGGTGCGTGGCGAACTGAGCTATCAGATGATTCGCTCGGCCACCATTACCACCTTGCGCACCTGCGGCATGATCATCTGGATTGGCATTGGTGCCACGGCTCTGGTCGGGGTTTATAACCTTATGGGTGGCATCGAATTTGTGCGCGAAACGGTGCTGGCGGTCAGCGGCGGTAATGGCCTGGCGACCATCCTCTTTATGATGGCGATCTTGCTGGTGCTGGGCATGTTTCTCGACTGGGTTGGGGTGGCCTTGCTGACCATGCCGATCTTTGTGCCCATCATTACCGAGCTGGGTTACAGCCCAATCTGGTTTGGCGTCTTGTTCTGCATGAACATGCAGGTGTCCTTCCTGTCGCCGCCCTTTGGTCCGGCCGCCTTTTATCTGAAAACCGTCGCGCCGAAAGACATTTCGCTGGGTGAAATTTTCCGTTCATTGCTGCCCTTTATCGGTTTGCAACTGGTCGCGCTGAGCTTGTTGGTTGCCTTTCCGCAGCTGGCTCTTTGGTGGCAGTAACTGTGGTGGCAATAGAAGTGGTGCTCATCAATGAATAACCAAAGCATCGTCGTTATGGGTGTGTCTGGTTGCGGTAAGAGTCTGATCGGTCAGCAATTGGCGCAGGCGTTGCAGTTGCCATTTTTCGATGCCGACGATTTTCACAGCGCAGACAACGTCAGCAAGATGGCCAGTGGCGTGCCGCTGACCGACGCCGACCGCGCCGATTGGTTGGACAGCCTGGCGCAGTTGATCCGCACGCGCGCACCTTTGGTGTTGGCCTGTTCGGCGCTGCGCCAGCGTTATCGCGATGCCTTGCGCGAGGCTGATCCATCGCTGGTGTTTGTGCATCTTGATGGTGATATCGACACCATCTGGGCACGGCTGTCGCAGCGACGCGATCATTATTTTAATGGTCGCGACATGCTGCAAAGTCAGTTCGAACAGTTGGAGCGGCCGGGTTTGGATGAAGCCTTTCGCATCGATATTAATCGTCCGGCCGAAGCCGTGTTGGACGCTTGTCTCGATGTCATTGGCCGGGGCACCGCTTGAGCCGCGCCTGGTGTAAGATGAAGCGGTTTGTCCAACTCGATAGCGGAGCTCCGTGAAGAAACGTCGTCCTACCTTGCAAGACATCGCCGATCAGGTTGGCGCCACCAAAATGACCGTCAGTCGCTGTCTGCGCGACCCGGATACGGTGTCTGAAGGCTTGCGCCAGCGCATTTTCGAAGCGGTGGAAACGCTCGGTTATATTCCCAATCGCGGCCCGGATATTCTGTCGAAATCGACCAGTCGGGCCATCGGTGTGTTGTTGCCATCGCTGACCAACCAGGTGTTTGCTGATGTGCTTAAAGGCATCGAAGCGGTGACCGAACCGGCCGGTTATCACCTGATGCTAGCGCACTATGGTTACAGTCCGGAGGTGGAAGAACGCACCCTGGCGTCCTTGTTGTCGTACAACGTCGATGCCGTTCTGCTGTCGGAAAGCCAACACACTGATCGCACATTGCGTATGTTGGAAACCGCCGGCGTACCGACGGTGGAGTTGATGGATACCCGCAACCCGCCGATTCATCAGGCGGTTGGTTTCGACAATGTCGCTGCCGCCCGGGCCATGGTCGAAACCATGATCGAGCGCGGTCGACGTCATATTCTTTATCTGGCGGTGCGGCTTGATGCCCGGACCCTGCAGCGTGAAGAAGGCTATAACCAGGCGATGCGCGCTGCTGGCCTAAAACCTCAAACACTGCGCCGCGCCGAGCGCTCTTCTTACAGTGTTGGGGCCACCTTGCTCGGCGAAGTGATGCAGCAATATCCGCACGCCGATGGTCTGTTCTGCACTAACGATGACGTTGCCATCGGTGCCTATTTTGAATGCGTGCGACGCGGTCTGGATGTTCCCGGCCAGTTGGCGATCGCCGGTTTTCACGGCCACGATGTCGGTCAGGTGATGGCGCCCCAATTGGCCAGCGTAGTGACACCGCGCGAAGCCATGGGCAAACGGGCGGCCCAGGCGTTATTGGCGCGTTTGCGCGGTGAAGCGGTTAAAGAGTCGATTATCGATCTGGGTTATCGCATCGAAACCGGCGGCACGCTGTGATCAATGAAACACCGGCGCCCACTGCATCAACGCCATTACCGCCAGCAGCGACAGTGGAATACTGATCAGAGTAACGGCGGCGATATCATCCTTGGGTCCGTCATAATGGCTGGCCAGAATGTAGCTGATCACCGCCACCGGCATGCAGGCCTGAAGCAATAAAGTTTGCGCCACGATGGGTGCCAACGGCATCAGCCAGATCACCAAGGTTGCCGCACTGATCCCCAACATCACCCGACCGAAAGACAGTCCCAGTATCCTGCCCAGGCGTCGCAACTCGCTCAGATCAATCCCCGCCAGCGAGCGACCGAGCAATAACAACATCACCGGTATGGTCATGCCGGCCAGCAAGTCGAGCGTACTGAGAATGACCGTCGGTGTCGGCACCTGGGCAGCATGCCAAACCGCGCCGACGATTAACGCAATAATAGAAGCGTTACCCAGTACTGATTTCAGCGTAAAACGACCGGACAGCAGCCAAGTGCCAAGGGTAAAATGGCTGATCTGGACGACGGTGGAGATGACCACAGCGTGCACCAGGGCGTTTTGTCCGAGCAGGGCAAACACCAGCGGGATCCCCAGATTGCCGGTATTGGGATTGACCAGCATCGACAGGTAACCGCGCACGCTTAGGCCGCTCAGTTTCAGTACCACCGCGCCCAGTAGTGTCGACACCACCAGCACCAGCAACATGGCCACTGCCGTAGCGGAAACATCTGCCAGTGGTGCCTCCATACCCAGGAGGGCATTGAGGATCAGTGCTGGTAAACCAATCTGTGTGACCAGTTGAGACAGCCCCGGCGCTGACAACAAGGTGGTCCGTTTTGCTAACAACCAGCCGAGCGCGGCGCAAAACACCACCGGAAAGAGTGCATTGAGGTAGGCGGCGATCACAGCGAACTCACAACAAGGAAAACGTCAGTATATCCAAGCGTGCAACACCCGTCCGGCTTGCAAATAAAATGATACACTGTAACATCCGGCCGGGGTTGCGCAGGATACAACCCAGGGAGAAAGACCATGTTATTCGTACCTTCACTGAACACCGCTCGACGCAACTTAACGTTGTGCGGTCTCCTATTGCTGAGCAGTTTTACTCTGCTTGCCTGCGCCCAAAATGAACCCTCACAACAAATGCACACTCCGGTTGTTGTTGTACCCGGCCTGCTGGGTTCCCGGCTGTGTCGCGACAGCGCCGATGGCAAGCAGCAGGTGGTTTGGGGCACCGTCGCGTCCATCACTAAATTTCCAACCTTGGCTTACGACCCGGCGGATACCAGCATCCGGCCTTGCGGTCTGATTCGGGAGATTTCTTATCTCGGCGTCTATAAGCAGGAAGTTTACGCCGGCTTTATCAATCGCTTAGCCGAAGAAGGTTACCGCGAGGGCAAAGATCTGTTTTTGTTCGACTACGACTGGCGTCTCAGCGTGTTCGACAATGCCCGTATCCTGGCCGATTTTATCGACCAGAATATTCCCCAGGAGCAAACCGTCGATCTGGTTGCCCACAGCATGGGTGGCCTGATTTCCCGAGCCTATATTCTCGAAGAAGGTGGCAGTCAGCGAGTGCACCGTCTGATCACCGCTGGCACGCCGTTACGTGGCTCGGTGGAAGTTTTTGATCTGCTGGAAAATGGCTGGGGTACCGCCAATGTCTTTATGGGTGGAGTCGATGGCTTTCGCCGCACCATGCTGACTTTCCCCTCGACCTTCGATTTGATTCCGCGTTACGACGGTTGCTGTGGTGATGCTGGCAGTCGCCTCGGCGATTTCAATATGGACAATCCGGACGACTGGGTGCGGTTGAATTGGGATGGCGTAGAAGCCGATGGTCTGCCCGACCTGGTCGCTGCCAGTGAACGTCAGATGCATATTCAGGAAGTGATTGAACAATCGCTGCCGGAGCATATCGAAGACGTGATCGTCATCGGTATCGACCAACGCACTCCCGAGCAATATCGCATTAATTACCTCAGCAATGACGAAGAAGCCCAGTTGCAGATCGAAACCAGCTGGGGTGGCGACGGTGTGGTCATGCGCAACAGTGCCGTGCTCGAGAATCGTCATGTATTCCCCACCAGCTTTGCGACGCATCAGGCCATTTTGAACGAAGAATCGGCTCAGGATTTTGTCGTTACCGCTTTGGATCTGGGCGCTGAAACCGCGGTTAAGCGGGTTCCGGTACGGCCACGCACCACCATCTTTACCGCCTTGGGTGAGGTGGTGGCGCTGATCGGTGTCAGTGTCGATACCGAAACGCCGATCTATCAGGTGGGTGAGCAGGTGAAGGCGATCGTGCGTATCCTGCCGGATTCTTTCGATGATATAGACGCCAGCCGCGTCAGCCTGACCGTGACCCGGCCGGGTGGTCAGCCGACACCGATGAAATTGCACAGCGATCCGTCCTTGTCCGACCCAACCAATAACCGTGAGCAATCTTTCTTCGCGCAATTCAGTGCGGGCAGCAAAACCGGTGAGTTGCTACTCACGGCCACCATCGAAGCCGACGGCGCCGAACCGCGTCAGGCTTCGCTGCTGGTGCCGGTCGTCGTGTTGCAGTAACCACTAGAGGTAAGCAGGTCCAATGTCCGATTTCAGGCAGACAGCAAACTTCTTCGGCCCGCGCCGAACGGATGCTGCCTGCCTGATGGTTAAGATTGCCCAGCGTCGTTGGCGCGCCTTGTTATTGGTCACACTGGCGATGTTGGTGTGCCAGGGTGCCTTGCAGCACGGGCATGAACCGGTGCATCTGGCGCAGCAGATGCAAAGTGTCTCGGCGCATCATGATCACCATTCCGATATTGATGACCTTACCGACTGCCAGAGCTGTAACCTGCTTAAACTTAGCCAGGTTGGCGCCTTATCTTTCGTCGCGTTCTCTACTGTCACCAGCGCTGCCCCGCTGGTGACCCAGCGTCCTTTGTGGACCCTCAATAAAACGGCAATCCAACCGGCGGCTCGTGGGCCACCGGCTTCGTCTTCAATACTCAACTGATGTTAGTGGCCGAACCTCGGCCGTCGTATTTATTGTTGAATTGAGGATCCTATGAAAACCAAACTCCCCCTGTTGTTGGCAACCTTTGCCATGGCTCCGCTGGCTACTTCTGTAATGGCTGAAACCGAACGTCAGCATGGCGCGCACGAACACGGCGCAGCGCAATTATCGATTGCCGCCGATCATCACGAAGTGGTCTTTGCTCTGGAATCGCCGGCCTATAATGTGTTTGGTTTTGAACACGCTCCGAGCACTGACGAACAGCACGCCGCTATCGATGCGGCGCTGGCCAAGCTGCGTGATGCTGATGCCTTGTGGACACTGAGCTCTGCCGCCGGTTGCGAACTGGAAGATGTGGATATCGACAGTGCGGTGCTCGAAGATGAAGAGCATGAGCACCACGATCATGATGAAGATCATGACCATGACCACGATCATGATGAAGATCACGACCACGACCACGACCATGACGAAGACCACGATCACGATCATGACCACGAAGGCCACCAACACAGCGATGTGGACGTTAGCTGGCACTTCCATTGCGACAATCCAGACGAACTGGTGCAGGTGGAAGTCGGTCTGTTCGACGCCTTTGAGCGTTTTGAAGATCTCGACGTTCAATACCTGACTGAAACCAGCCAGGGCGCTGCCGAACTATCGCCGAGCCGTACCACTTTAAACCTGGAGTAATCACACCATGAGCACAGCTGTCTCCTGGCAGGCGCTGAGCTACCGCTGGCCGGG
Organism: Saccharospirillum sp. HFRX-2; assembly: GCF_043196805.1. Classification (NCBI taxonomy): domain Bacteria; kingdom Pseudomonadati; phylum Pseudomonadota; class Gammaproteobacteria; order Oceanospirillales; family Saccharospirillaceae; genus Saccharospirillum; species Saccharospirillum sp. HFRX-2. The sequence goes on along the minus strand of NZ_JBEBMU010000001.1, from coordinate 172,558 downwards.
CATGTCCCGGCCTACGGTCGAGCTTGCCGACCTGGCATTAGCCCAAGGCGAATCCTTGTTTATCCAGGGCCCCAGCGGCAGCGGCAAAAGTACGCTGCTGAACTTGCTGGCCGGTGTTTTGGTGCCCAGCGAAGGCCAGTTGCAGGTGCTCGAACAACCCCTGAGTGATTGGTCCGGACGGCGACGCGATCGCTTTCGCGCCGATCACTTGGGTTACATCTTTCAGCAGTTTAATCTGCTGCCTTATTTATCGGTCGCTGCCAATGTTGAGTTACCGGCGCGACTGTCGAAACGTCGGCTGCAACGCACTCAGGATGAGCACGGTGGATTGAGCGCTGCGGTGGAACATTGGTTGCGTCGTCTGCAATTGCCGGAAGCCTTGTGGCATGCACCGGTTTCCCGGCTCAGCGTGGGCCAGCAACAACGTGTGGCTGCGGCCCGTGCTTTGATCGGCTCGCCAGAGTTGATTATCGCCGACGAACCGACCTCGGCGCTGGATGAAGACAACGTCGAAAACTTTATGCAGGTGCTCACCGAACAGTGCCGCAGCATCAAGGCGTCGCTGATTTTCGTCAGCCATGACCGTCGCTTGGGGCACTGGTTTGATCAGCATTTGGCGTTGACCGCCCATGCCGCGGAGGTGAGCCAATGAACTGGATCAACCTCGCGCTGCGCAGTCTGTGGAACCGACGCTCAACCGCTGTGTTGACCTTATTAATGGTGGCACTGTCGTTGGCGCTGTTGCTGACCGTCGACCGCGTTCGCCAAGACACCCGCTCCAGTTTTTCCAATACGCTGTCGGGTACCGACCTGATTGTGGGTGGCCGCACCGGTGGTCTGAATCTGTTGCTGTACTCGGTGTTTCGCATCGGCAACGCCACCAACAACATCAGTTGGCAAACCTACGACGACATCCGCAACAACGACGCCGTCGACTGGACCATTCCGTTTTCACTCGGCGATTCCCACCATGGCTACCGCGTGCTCGGTACCAACAACGACTATTTCGAGCATTATCAACACGGTCGTCGTCAGAATCTGAGCATCAGCGAAGGTCGTAGCTTCGACGGCGTTTATGATGTTGTTCTGGGCAGCGCCGTGGCCAAGGCGTTGGATTATCACCTTGGCGACTCGGTGGTGATCGCCCACGGTCTGGGCAGTACCTCTTTCGAACTGCACGACGACAAACCCTTCACCGTGGTCGGCATATTGGCGCCAACCGGTACGCCGGTGGATCGCACCCTGCACATTCCGCTCGAAGGCATGACCGCCATTCATATCGACTGGACTGCCGGTGTGCGTTTGCCCGGTTTCGATGTGTCGGCCGAAGAAGCCTTGGAAATGGACCTGACGCCCGACACCGTCACCGCCGTTTTGGTCGGCATGAAATCGCGCATTCAGGCCTTGGGTTTTCAGCGCCGTATCAATCAGTATCGCGCCGAACCACTGACCGCCATTATTCCCGGGGCAACGCTGGCCGAGCTGTGGCAAATGATCGGCATCGCCGAAAATGCCTTGATCGCCATTTCTGGTCTGGTGGTGATTACCGGCTTGCTCGGCATGGTCACAGTCATTCTTGCTGGGTTGAATGAACGTCGCCGGGAAATGGCGATCTTGCGGGCACTGGGTGCCCGACCGCAGCATATTCTTGGCTTGTTGATGATTGAATCCGGCTTCTATGGCATCGCCGGTCTGGTGCTGGGCTTGTTGCTGCATTGGGCGCTGATCGCCCTCGCTGCACTTTGGGTACAGCCAGCCTATGGCATTCAATTGACACTGAGTCTGCCGGTCTGGCCGATGTCTGGCGTCTTGTTGGCGGTGGTTGCGCTGAGTATTCTGATTGGCCTGGCGCCGGGCTGGAAAGCCTACCGTCGTTCACTCAGTGACGGCCTGACTGTCACCACCTGAGGGCACTGCATGAAACTTCGTCTGGCGCTGATCGGATTAATGCTGGTCAGTACCGCCTGGGCCGACAGCCGGCCGGTGCAGGAACTGCGCTGGGGAGAATTGATCCCCAGCGGCTTCAGTTATGGTGATTTGGCGGCCAAGATCGAGCAACCAACAACACCTCTATCGAGCCTGGCCGACGACGACCCGGAAGCACAGCGGCTGTACCAGTCGATGCGCGACGCCCTGGCTGATGCGCCGGTGGTGGAAGCCTATGATGGCCTGTCGGTAAAAATTGCCGGTTTCGTGGTGCCGCTGGAACAGGACGAAGATCGGGTACTCAGCTTCTTGTTGGTGCCCTACTTCGGCGCCTGTATTCACACCCCGCCACCACCCGCCAATCAGATTATCCATGTGCAAACTCAAGGCGGTTTCCCGACCCCAGGTCTGGATGAACCGGTCTACGTCACCGGCCTGATGCGTACCCAAAAACACGATTCCGAACTGGGTTCGGCGGGTTACACCCTTTATGCGGGCTCGGTTGAACCCTATCTTTAATATTGTGAACAGCCATGGCCGAAAGGTCGCTGTTTGCTAAGCTAAGCTTGGGTTTTCGATAACGCGGAGGTGGGTATGGCCAGTGGTTGGGCCGGCGATGGCGCCGTCCAGGATCAAATCGATGCCACCATCGATGACGCTTTGGAGCGTGCGCGTCGCAACCTGCCTCAGGGCGAAAGCCGACACGACTGCGCCGAATGCGGCGAAATCATTCCCGAAGCGCGCCGCCAAGCCTTGCCCGGCGTGCAACTGTGCATCAACTGCCAGGCCGAACGCGACGCCGATGCCGCCTACAGCAGCTACAACCGGCGCGGTTCCAAAGACAGTCAGTTGCGTTAGGCCGTCGCCGTTAAATCGTGCTGATCATCCAGTGAATACCAAAGCGATCGGTCAGCATGCCAAAACCGGCCGACCAGAACGTCTCGTCAAACGGCATCCGTACCTTGCCACCTTCAACCAACTGATCGAACGCATAGCGTGACTTCTCAACGCTGTCGAAACTCAGTTGCACGCTGATGCCCTGAGGTTTTTCGAAATAGGCCGGTGGCGCATCGACACCCATAATCACCAGATTACCCAACGACAGCTCAGAGTGAATGACCTTGTCGGACCAGTCGTCCGGCACCGGTGCTGGTTCCGGCGCCTCGCCGTAGGTCGCGATGGTCAGCAGTTTGCCGCCCAATAAGTCAGCATAAAACTCCAGCGCTTCGCGACAATTGCCCTCGAACGAAAGATGCACCGCCTGACTGACCGATTGACGTGAAGTGCGGGCGTCCAGATCGTTGTGAATGTCGAGGCCGACACCGGGCTCAAAATCTTCCAGTCCGTAGACCGGACGCAGTTCCAGACAGACATCGCCATCTTCACGCGGCCAGCGTTTTACCCAGTCGAGCGCTTCTTCAACGCTCTGGGTTTCAATCATGGTATAGCCGGCGGTCAGTTCGCGGGTTTCGGCAAAGGGGCCATCGATGACCTGCGGCTCGCCGCCGCCACTGAACTGAATGCGATAGGCGTCTTTACTCGGTTTTAAACCTTCGCCGCCACGCCAGACACCGGCATCGACCAGGGCTTCGTTGTAACGGCCCATGGCTTCCAATAAATCTTGCCCGGGCATCACGCCGGCTTCGGTATCGGTGTCGGCTTTACGGATAATCATAAAACGCATCAGAGGACGCCTCTTGTTGTGGTTAGTCCTCTTAGTCGACTCGGTCAGACCTTTTTCGACAGCGCTTGCTTAATTAACCGAACGACTTGGCAAATAACGACAAAACCTCGTCGGAGCCAGGATGAGAAAAACCGGATTCATGGCGAAAGCCCAGCTTTTCCAGCAAAGCGATGGAGCGGTGATTTATCGGTTTGGCGATCGCCAACAGCTGTTGCAGTGCCAAGGTCTCTTGCGCATAGGCCACCGAAGCCGACGCTGCCTCCAACGCAAAACCCTGGCCCCAATATTTGCTCAGTAGTGCAAAGCCTAGATCAGGATGTGGCAGGGTATTGCGTTTTAGCAAACCACAAATGCCTATGGGTAACGAGCCATCAATGGTTGCAACCAACCACAGGCCAAAGCCATGTTCGCGGTAACTGGTTAGCATCTTCTGTTCGATGTAATCGGACGCTTTTTCGATGCTGTCGATTGAATTCGGGGCAATAAATTGATGCCAGGCAGGTTCGTTGAGCAGCTCTAAGAGAGAGGCAGAATCGTCGACTTGTGCTTCGCGCAGTATCAGCCTTTTGGTCTTACAGATGATCAAGGGACATGTCCTATCACTCTTGAGAGAATGCTGTTTGATATAACCATGCGGTTAATTGGATTTTTCAGACTTCCTTATCCAATCGAAGTACCAGTTTGGCTGTTGCCATTCGTTATCCATTTTCATTTGATAATCAAAGTATCTTGGGTACTGATGGTGCTCAATCAGGTGTTGAAGGTGCTCGTGTGCGATATCCGGATCGTAGACCATCCACACCAATCGACGGGTTTTATTCCAGGTTTCCCTGGCTAAAAATAAAGCATTGCCTCCTGCTTTAATTTCTTTGTTGAGCTTGTCAGCAAAGGCTTCGACGATTTCTCTTTCCTGAATGGACGGCATTCCATTGTCAATAATTTCTGATTCGTCAAAGTCGATAATCAATGAAAGATGCCAACAGAAAACTCCTTGATGATCAAAGTCCATTAACCCTGTATTGATGACCGCAACGCCGGGCAATCCTTCTCGCCGGTAATTGGCGACGGTGAAAGTCTCTTGCGGAAGTATCAATCGTACTTCAGTGCCTTCCTTCTTAGGTTCGCTGAATTTTTTGAGCAGTTTTTTTAGCAAACGATAGCCTCATTGATAAACGACTGATTTTATTAATCAGCTTCTTTGGCTAGCGGTAGTGCTCATTTCCTTCGCTCTTCAATTCCCTTACCGGCCTCACTTCCACACTGCCATAACGCGCCGGTGGAATTTTGCCAGCCAGTTGAATGGCCTGATTTAGATCGCGCGCTTCCAGTAAATAAAACCCGGCCAATTGTTCGCGGGTTTCGGCGAAGGGGCCATCGGTTACGGTCACTTTACCATCGCGTACGCGCACGGTGGTGGCGGTATCGACCGGCATCAGCGGGCGGCCGTCGAGCATCTGGCCATTGGCGGTGAGGCCTTCACCGCAGGCGATGCATTCCCGGTTCAGGGCGTCCCAGTCGTCGGTTGAAAGTTCGGCCATCTTGGCTTCGCTGTAGTAGACCAGAGCTAGGTATTGCATGGTGTTTCTCCGTGGTGGTTTTGTTGTAGTCGCTGGCCGAGATTGCAATTCGACATTGTTAACCCAGCGCTTTTAGTTGGCGTTGCAGAAAACGCTGCTCCGGTGCCAGAGCCGTAAGTGCCAGTGCTTGTTGATAGGCGGCACGGGCTTTATCCAGTTGACCAAGCTGGCGACAGAAATCGGCGCGGGCGGCGAACGTCAGATGGTAGTTTTGCAAGGTGGCATCGCTGAGCAGCGCTTCAATGGCAGTAAGTCCCGCCGCCGGGCCCTGGCTCATCCCCAGAGCGACAGCACGGTTCAGGGCGATGACTGGCGATGGGTTCAGTTGCAGCAGAGCATCGTAGAGGCCAAGAATCTGCGCCCAGTCGGTGTCGGCAAAGTTAGCGGCTTCGGCATGCAGGGCGGCGATGGCGGCCTGCAAACCGTAAGGCCCGATACCGCCCGGCGCCAAAGCGCGCGGCACTAACGCACAGCCTTCGTCGATCAGTTTGCTGTCCCACAGGCTGCGGTCCTGATCCTGCAAGCGCACCAGTTCACCCTGGGCATCGCTGCGCGCAGGTCGACGCGAATGGTGCAACAGCATCAGGGCAAGCAGGCCGAGTGCTTCGGGTTCGGGTAACAGGTCGGCCAGCATGCGGCCGAGGCGAATGGCTTCTTCGGCGAGGTCCGGCCGGGTCAGATCATCGCCTTCCGAAGCCGCATAGCCTTCGTTAAACAGCAGATAGACCACCGCCAGGACCGCTTCCAGTCGCTGCGCCAGTTCGTGGCGTTCGGGTACTTCGTAGGGGATGCCGGCGTCGCGGATTTTGCTTTTGGCGCGCACGATGCGCTGGGCGATGGTCGGGGTTTTGGTGAGAAAGGCGCGCGCCACTTCTTCGGTGCGCAGGCCGCAGACTTCACGCAGGGTGAGCGCTAACTGAGCGGGCCGGGCCAGTGCCGGGTGGCAGCAGGTGAAGATCAGCCGTAATGGGTCGTCGTCGATGCTGTGATCGATATCGTCCGCTTCGGCCTCCTGGTCGATCAGGGCCTGAGTGGTCATTTCCTCGACCGCATCGCGGTGGCGGTTGCGGCGGCGCAGCTGGTCGATGGCTTTGAAGCGTCCGGCGGAAACCAGCCAGGCTCGGGGGTTATCCGGTATGCCGTCTTCGGGCCATTGTTTTAAGGCGGCCATAAAGGCGTCGTGTAAGGCTTCTTCGGCCAGGTCGAAATCGCCAAGCAGGCGAATCAGGGTGGCGAGAACGCGGCGATTTTCTTGTTGGTAGAGGCGTTCGATGTCGGTGCGCATACAAGCCGTTATCCGAGGGGCTTGCGGGCAGTCTATCACTGAGTGAGAGGGGATAAAGCAGCTGTTGTCGGGGTGCGGATCTGCCCTGGCGCCCCGACACAAAAAATGGGGAGCATCCTGTCAGCATCGTCTCTGACGAAATGGATGCTCCCCATCGTTAGGCGCTACCAGGCCCTGCTCTTTCTCTGCCAATACTGGCTTGCTCCTGGCGCTCTTCCTTAATCGTCTTCCAGTTCAGCGGACGCTCGACGGTTTGCTGGTGCAGACCAATATCGTTTTGCAGGTGATCACTTAAATGATCGGCCAGAAAGCGTTGCTGGCGTTTCTCTTTGAGCCACAGGTTCAATTCGCGGCGGCGCTGCAAATGGTTGATCAATTTGTTGACTAACATGGTTCGTTCTCCAGTTTGTTAAGCCTGGAGCGACGGATTGGAGCCTTGGAGGGAACTGTTTTGTGGTGCTAAATCAGTACGGGCCGCGGCTTCAATCCGCGGCTCGTGAGGCAGGTGTTACACGAATCGCGGACGCAACAGATTTTTAACTCCGGTCGCCATCAGGCGGGCGGAGCAAGAGGTATTTTGTGCGTATGGATGAATGCGTCGCATAGCTAACCTCCGTCTGTGCTTATGAATTCGTGTTGAGGGTTTAAAATGACGAAACACTGCGTTTCGACCCGTGGGACTGTATAACAAGCTTTTCAAGGGCTCAAGCTGAAAAAGCTTATTGAACGAAATTTTCCGAGACGATCAGTGTCAGGCTGGCGCAACACCGTTCAGACCTTCGGCGCGATAGTCGTCTTTCAGTTTGACGTAGTTGGCGGCCGAATAGCGGAAGTAGCTCAGCTCTTTTTCGCTCAGTGCACGCTGCTGTCGCGCCGGTGATCCGACGTAGAGATAACCCGATTCCAGCCGTTTGCCCGGTGGCACCAGCGAGCCCGCGCCGATCACTACCCGGTCTTCGACCACAGCGCCATCGAGTACGGTGGTGCCAATGCCGATCAGCACTTCATTGCCAATGGTGCAGCCATGCAGACAGGCCTGATGACCGATGGTGACATCGTCGCCGATGGTCAAGGGATAACCGTCCGGGTTGTAGTCGCTGGCGTGGGTGATGTGCAGCACCACGCCATCCTGGACGGAAGTACGCGCACCGATGCGGATGCGGTGCATATCGCCGCGTACGATGGCACCCGGCCAGACCGAGACATCATCACCCAGTTCCACATCGCCAATGACCATGGCGCTGGGATCGACAAACACCGCCCGGCCCAGTTTGGGTTGATGGTTGCGAAATGAATGGATGGCCATCGTCCTTGCTCCTGTCATAAAGCTGAGTCAGCATTGTCGCAGTTTGCCTGTTAGGTTGCATTGCTCATGCTTAAGTTGTCGGATTTCTGGCGCAACCGGGTCGAAGAAATGGCTGCCATCGATCTGGGTTCCAACTCCTTTCATATGATTGTCGCCCGCCTCGACAAGGGCGAGTTGACCGTGCTCGACCGCATTAAAGAGCCGGTGCGATTAGGGTTTGGTCTAAGCGAAGATGGCGCTCTGGACGATTTGTCACAGCGTCGCGCCCTGGAATGTCTGAGCCGCTTTGGTCAGCGCATCAGTCATTTGCCGGCCTCGGCAGTCCGCGCCGTTGGCACGCGAACCTTGCGCAAGGCGACCAACTCGTCAGTGTTTTTAACCAAGGCTGAACAGGCGCTCGGTCATCGTATCGATGTGATTTCTGGCGCCGAAGAAGCGCGGCTGATTTATCAGGGCGTGGCCCAAGGGCTGGATGACGAACTCGATCGCCGCCTGGTGGTCGACATCGGTGGCGGCAGCACCGAGGTGATTGTCGGCGAACAATTCCAGCCCTTGCAGCTGGAAAGTCTGGGTATGGGTTGCGTTGCTTTGATGCGCGAATTTTTCGAATCCGGTTCGCTGAGCAAAAAAGCCGTGAAGAAGGCGACCACCTATTGCCTGCAAAAAATTGAACCGGTGCGCGATGAATTCCTAACGGTCGGCTGGCAACGCGCCATCGGTTGTTCCGGTTCCATCAAGGCCATTTCCAAAGTTGCTGAAGCGACCACCGGTTCACCCATTATTACCCGCGCCTTGCTGGACGATTTATGCGACCAGGCTGGCCAGGCTAAATCGATTGATGACTTCAAACCGGATGGTCTGGGCAGCGATCGGCAGCCGGTCTTTGTCGGCGGTTTGATCGTCTTGCGCGCTGTCTTCGAAGGCCTGGGCCTCGACAGCATGGAAGCGTCGCCCTGGGCGCTGCGTGAAGGCTTGTTGTACGACCTTATTGGCCGGCTCGATCAGGAAGATGTGCGCAGTCGCGGTGTGACTCATCTGGCGCAACGCTTTCACGCCGATGCCGCTCAGGCCGAGCGCGTCGCTGCCACCGCCGAAGGTTTTTTAAACGATAATGTCGACGCTTTGGGGCTGAGCGATCCACATCCGTGGAACAATTATTTGCGCTGGGCGGCGCAGCTGGCCGAAGTGGGTTTGGACATCAGCCATAACCAGTTCCACAAACATTCGGCGTACATTGTGCAGCATTGTGACCTAGCGGGTTTCAGTCGCGAAGAACAACAGCGACTGACATTTTTGATTCAACATCATCGCAAAAAACCGGACGCCGATGCACTGACACATTTAACCGATGAAGACCGCCAGATTCTGCCCGCCTTGTTGGTGATGTTTCGTCTTGCAGTGGTGCTGCATCGCGCCCGTACCGGTAGTAAATCGGAAGGCATTTCGTTGCGTATCGACAACACCGATCTGACCTTGATCGCTACCGCAGATTGGTGGGAAGAGCACAGCCTGACCCAGGCCGACCTGGAGCAGGAAGCGCAGTATCTGACTAAGCTGGGTTATCAATTGCAGTTGCCGACAATGGCGAACGGCGACAGCTGAATCAACTGATACCGGCGCCGCTGATGGCTTCATCCAGCAAACTCTGTTGCGCCGAAACAGGCGTTGCTTTGCCGGGGCGACACAACAGGTAATGACCGTCACTGTCGAGTTCCCAGGCCTGGCAATTATCGGCCAGATAACTTTCCAAATCCTTGATCACCTTGTCGCGCAGTTTTTTGGTTAACAGCGGGAAACCGATTTCTACGCGATGAAACATATTGCGGCTCATCCAGTCGGCGCTGGCGAGAATCACTTCCGGATCACCGTCGTTATGGAAGCAGTAAGCGCGGGTGTGTTCGAGGAAACGACCGACGATGGAACGCACCCGAATATTTTCCGAAACACCGGGCAAGCCCGGACGAATCTGACAGACACCACGGACAATTAAATCGACCTGGACACCCGCCTGGCTGGCTTCATAAAGTTTACGCGCCAGTTGTTCTTCGTAGAGTGAATTCATCTTCAAAATAATGCGCGCGGCTTTGCCGGCTTGAGCGTTTTCAATTTCACGCTCGATGCGGCGCATCATGGTTTTATGCAGCGTAAAAGGCGATTGAAACAGCGTATCGAGTTTGCTGACCTTGCCCAGGCTGGTGAGCTGCAGAAACACCCGATAAACATCATCACCAATCTGCTTATTGCAGGTCAGTAAACCATAGTCGGTGTATACTTGAGCTGTTTTCGGATGGTAATTACCGGTACCCAGATGCACATAATGACGCAGCTTGTCGCCTTCGCGCCGCGCCACCATCAACATCTTGGCGTGGGTTTTATAACCGACGATGCCGTACACCACATGAATGCCATATTCCTGCAACCGTTCGGCCAAAACCACATTGGCCTCTTCATCAAAACGCGCCAGCAATTCGATGATGACGGTGACTTCTTTGCCGGCTTTGGCAGCGGCTACTAATTCATCGACGATGATCGAATTGGCACCGGTGCGATACAGCGTTTGCTTGATGGTGAGCACGTTCGGATCTTTCGCCGCCTGACGAATAAAATCGACCACCGGCATAAAGGAATCGAACGGATGATGCAGCAGAATATCGCTCTTTTTAATGGCATCGAAAATATTGGCTTTGCGACGCAATACGCGCGGAACCCGGGCATCAAAGGGCGGATAGAGCAGTTCTGGGCGAGCGACTGTGTCAATCAGGTTGGCGAGCCGATTCAGGTTAACCGGGCCGTTGGCACGGTATAAATCGGTCTCGGTAATTTCGAATTGCTTGAACAAAAATTCCAGTAATTCATCGGGGCAATTGGCGGCCACTTCCAACCGCACTTCATCGCCGTATTGGCGGTAAACCAGTTCCCCTTCGATGGCTCGGCGCAAATCGCCGCTTTCTTCTTCATCGACGAACAGATCGGAATTGCGGGTAACGCGAAACTGGTAACAACCTTTGACTGTCATGCCGAAGAATATTTCGTCCATAAAGTAGTGAATGATGGACGACAGAAACACAAAGTCATGTGGACCCGAACCGGTTTCGTCGGCGGGCAGCTGAATCATATCGGGCAGAGCACGCGGGCATTGCACGATGGCCTGGCCGGAGTTGCGGCCGAAGGCGTCTTTACCATCGAGCTTGACGATAAAGTTCAGACTCTTATTGAGAATGCGCGGAAACGGATGCGCCGGGTCGAGCCCGATCGGGCTGAGCAACGGCAGTACTTCGTGCTCGAAAAACTGCTGCAACCAGGCGGTTTGCGACTCGCTCCAGTCTTCGCGTTTGATGACCCGAATATGATGCTCGGCCAACAGCGGCAGCAACTGCTCATTGAGAATTTGATACTGGCGGTCCACCAGTTGGTGCGCGCGTTCCGCGATGTCATCCAACTGCTGGCGCGGTGTCAGCCCTTCCGGACCGGTGAGGGTGGAGCCGGCTTCGAAGCGTTCTTTCAAACCGCCGACGCGAATCTCGAAAAACTCATCCAGGTTGGTGCTGGAAATGCACAGAAAACGCAGTCGCTCGAGCGCCGGAATCTGATTATTTTCAGCCTGGGACAGCACCCGGTCATGGAATTCGAGCAGCGACAGCTCGCGATTGATGAAGTGGGCTGGGGTAACGGTGAGCGGTTCGGTCATGTCACGCCTCTGGATGGTCGGTTCCACCAGTGTATGACATTTAGATGGCAGGGAGGTTACAGCAGCATCGGGCGATACTGCTGGGAGACGCAGGACGCTGAGCTAGGTTTTCCGCTATCCGGCGTCTCCCGTCTCCCGTCCAGCTGGGCGGCACTCCGCGTTTTCCGTCAAAGCCCTTTGACGGCGTAAATTCCCGGGGCGTTGCGCCAGTAGCCTTTGTAGTCCATGCCATAACCAAAGACATAACGGTCTTCGCATTGCAGACCAACGTAGTCGGGCACGATGTCCGGGCGGGCTTTACGGTCGTGTTGTTTGTCGACCAGAACGGCGATCTTGATCTCGGCGACACCGGCTTCGCGGCAGTGATCGACAATGGCGCCGAGGGTGGCACCTTCGTCATAGATGTCGTCCACGATCAGGATGGTACGGCCTTCCAGCGACTGCTGCGGCAGCATGCGCCACTCCAGGTCGGCGCCGGAAGTCTTGTCGCGGTAGCGGGTGGCGTGCAGATAGCTGATCTCCAGCGGGAAACCCAGCTTGGTGACCAGCTTGCCGGTCAGCACCAGGCCGCCGTTCATCACACTGAATACGATAGGGTTGGTCTGTTCCAGATCACGGGAGATGTCGGTAGCCATAGTATCGATGGCTTTTTCGACCTGGGTTTCACTGAACAGACAATCGGCCTGTTCGCGCACTTCACGAATCTCGGCGGGAATGGCGGTCATAGCGGCCTCGGTTTGCTGGATAAGTGGTCAGGAAAAAAAGGGTTGCGAACTTTAGCGGCTCTGATGCAGCCGCGCAAGCCTGTGACCGACTGCGCCAGCGTCGTCCTCGCTGGCCGGGCTCTCTGTTAGTATACCGCGCTCAGTGAAGGAGAGAACGCATGCGCATTGCACTTATCTGGGCTATGTCTGAGAACCACGTCATAGGCCGTGACAATAAACTGCCCTGGTACCTGCCCAACGACCTGAAATACTTCAAGCAGATCACCTCTGGCAAACCCGTCATCATGGGTCGCAAGACCTACGACAGCATCGGCCGACCGCTGCCCAATCGCACCAACATCATCATCACCCGCGATAGCGGGTTCAGCGCCGCAGGCTGTCAGGTGGTGCATTCGCTGGATGAGGCGCTGGAACTGGCTGATGCGCAACTGGCGGTGAATGGTGGCGAAGAAGTCATCGTGATGGGCGGAGCCCAGATTTACGCCGAAGCATTGCCGCGCGCCGATCGGCTTTATGTCACCCTGGTGCATGCCCAGGTCGCGGGTGATGCGCTCTTTCCTGCCATCGATTTTGACGCCTGGCAGGAACAGTCGCGTGAAGACTTTGCAGCCGAAGGTCCCAACCCTTACGACTACTCCTTTGTCATCTATGATCGGCCGGCGTTGAACTGACTAAGCGACTTTTCAAGGGACTTTCTAAGCGACTTTGAACTGACTAAAAAGCGTCTAAACTGATCGCACCTGTGGTCAACCGGCAGCGCCGGTAAGGAGCATAACGATGGCTCTGGATTCCCAACCCATCGCCTGGTTTGAAATTCCGGTGGCGGATATGGAGCGTGCGCAACGCTTCTACGAAGGCGTGCTGGAGACCTCCATGGAAAAGCTGGATCTGGGCGAGAATTTCAAGATGACCTTGTTCCCGGCGTCGGATCACCGTGCCGGCGCCTTGATGCAGGCACACGGCTATACGCCTTCCTATCAGGGCGCCATGGTCTATCTGGCTGTGGATGACATCGCCGCCACCCTGGATCGCGTCGAGCAATATGGCGGTCAGGTTATCAACGCCAAGATGAGTATTGGCGAGCGGGGTTTTGTCGGTCATTTCGAAGACAGCGAAGGCAATCGAGTCGGTTTGCACAGCCACTGACACAACAACCCAGCAAACAACCCGGCGCCAGGCCGGGTTGTGTCAGAGGTAACTCAGCTATAACAACGCAACCGCTGTCTTACTTGGGCTGTTCCACCAGCCGCAGATAAGGCTTCAAGGTGCGATAGCCCTGAGGGTACTTCTTCTGTGCCTCTTCATCCGACACCGCCGGTGGAATAATCACATCCTCGCCATGCTTCCAGTTAACCGGTGTCGCGACCTGATGGCTGGAAGTCAGCTGGATCGAATCCAGAGCGCGCAGAATTTCATCGAAGTTACGGCCGGTGGTCATAGGATAAGTCATGGTCAGTTTGATCTTCTTATCCGGGCCGATCACAAAGACCGAACGCACGGTGGCGTTGTTGGCCGGGGTGCGACCTTCCGCATCACCGTCTTCGTCAGCTGGCAGCATGTCGTACAGCTTGGCAACGTTCAGATCGGTATCGCCAATCATCGGATACTTGGGGTAGTGACCCTGAGTTTCTTCGATGTCCTTGGCCCACTTTTCATGGTTATCGACCGCATCGACACTCAAGCCGATGATCTTGGTATTACGCTTGTCGAACTCCGGCTGCAGGCCGGCCATATAGCCCAGTTCGGTGGTGCACACCGGGGTGAAGTCTTTGGGATGGGAAAACAGAATGGCCCAGCTGTCGCCGATCCAATCGTGGAAATCGATAACACCCTGAGTCGTTTGGGCTGTGAAGTTGGGAGCCGTATCGTTAATGCGCAATGACATAAGTCGTTCCTCCTTAACCAAAGATGTAACCGGGCAGGACAACGAAGATTGCCGGTTACCTCCTAGGTCGAGCTGTCATCGCAAATTTCAAGGCAGCTGGCTCCGCGCTGCTAAACCGTTCTGTTCTAATCTTATGCTAGTTCGGAAGACAGTGATGGAAGACTACTGAACCAGAGTGTTCAGCTTCAGCAGTTCGTTCAGATTGGGTGTGTCGCCCGCATCGACCTCGGTTGTCAGGTGCATTAATTCCGCACCGGAAAACAACGCCTTCAGCCCGGTATCGAGGCAATGTTGTTTAAGCCGCGATGGCGGCAGCTGATGAGCCAGGGCAAGCAACTGTTGCGACATCAGCATAAACTGTCCCAGCTGGTTGGGTGTTTTGAACGTCGGTACCAAGGCTTGATGAGCGTCAATGGTTGAAGCCACAACCTCGACCGATTCGGGTTCAGAAAACTCGAAGACAAACAACGAATCAATGTACTGATCAACTATAGATTCACTGGCCACAATCAACATCCCTTTAGCGTATTTATCGTTGATAAAAAACGGCGCATAAAAATCTCACTGTAGTGCAAATAACGAGTTATGCCGATTTTATTAGCAGACATAAAAATTTTTTGTTTAGCAAACGAATTGATATCGACCTTCATTCGTAACGTTATAACAGCGTACGGTATCGAATCTGTCCGCTTCTGCTGCTTTTTGTAACTTAAATTAAGCAGCAGCAACGGCAATAGACGTTTTAAAAATGAGCTGTCTAAGCCAGATTTTATCGGCATTCAGGCCAGTGTTGGTCTGGATTCTTTTCGTTAATTAGAAAATTTGAATATTGGCCCGGGCCGAATTTAACAGCTGTAAAAATTATTCTTGTCCTGCAGCAGGATGGGCGCATTACTGTCCGCCTCCAGCTTGCATAAGCGCTATGTCGGTCTACGTTCAATAACAGAACCGGTACCAGCCGACTTAGGAAAATCTTCCATGCAATTAGGTTTTGGCCCACTAAAGAAGGGCAGAGTTTTTTTTGCTCTTGGTGTTTTGGTGTTAGTGGCTGCAAGTACAGCCCTAGGGCGTATTTTGCCAACCAATATTCTGCCGGCAATGACGGCTTTGTCAGTGTTGGCCTGGGTCGGTGTGGCAAAAAAATGGTCAACTAAAACAGTTAATCAGAGTATCAGTCGGAAAAATTCTCCGGCGCAGCAAAGTAATGCCCGAGAACCGGACTACTTTGATGCCGCCTTGCGTTGGTTAAACGACCAACTCATAGAGCATAAAAGTGTCATGGATGGTTTGAACGAGCGCCAGAACAAGTCGGTCGATAACCTGGTTGGCGCCTTTAAGGAAATTCACCAATTACTTGATCAACAAAATGCATTAATTAATCAGATTCTCGAATTCCACGAAGATAAAAATTCTGACTCACTGCACACCAGCATGCAGGATTTTGCGCTGCGCACTTCCGAGACCATGGATAACTTCGTTACCACCACAGTAAATAACAGTACTGAAATGATGGAATTGGTGGAACTGGTGGCCAGCATCGAAGAAAAGATGCCATCGGTGGTGAAGGCATTGGAAGACATTGATGGTATTTCCGATCAGACCAACCTGTTGGCGCTCAACGCTGCCATTGAGGCAGCGCGTGCTGGAGAACACGGCCGTGGCTTTGCCGTGGTGGCCGATGAGGTTCGCGCCCTGTCTACCCGCTCCGCTGAATTCAGTGGTCATATTCGTAATCAGGTTATCTCGGTACGCAAAGATATTCGCACCTTGCACGAACGCATTGGTGTGACGGCATCGAGCGATATGAACTTCATTTTGAACTCCAAATCGGATGTTGAAAATGCCATTCAGCGACTGGTAAGAAAGGCCGACTCAGACGAAAAAGCCACCGTCGATATCCAAACCGTAGCGAGCAAGTTATCGCAGGCCTCCAACGATGCGGTACGTGGCTTGCAGTTTGGCGACATCAGCTATCAGACCATTGAACACCAGATGAAATTAATGCAGGCCATCCAGCAGCAGATCATTACCATCAAACGGCCAATGACTGAAGCGGACTATCAACGCCTGATCAACTGTCACGCTGATATTCAGCTGTCCCCCGTGGAACACCAACCCGAGGGTTCGGGTGATGTTGAACTATTTTAAGGAGCAGTGATGAGTACCGAAAAAGCAGTAATCAGCATCCCAGAACAATTTAACTTCGGCTATCACAGTCGTTTTACGGCTGACTATAAACCGCTGTTAAAAGACTCGTCGGTCAGTGTTATTACTTTGGATTTTTCACGTGTCGTTTATCTGGATAGCTCAGCCGTCGGTATGGTCAATATGCTTTATAGAAAAGCCAACGCCGAGAACAAAAAACTGGTAATCCGTGGCGCCAAAGGCACCGCCAGAGATTTGATCGTGTTATCGAATCTGCAAAAGCTGATTCCTCTTGAATAGGTAGTTCCGTTCGATGATTCAGCAAACTGAAAGGTTATTGATTGTGGATGATCAACCATCAGCCAATGAAGCCATCAGGTCAGCCGTCGAGCGGTTGGGTTTGCCTATGCATCAGGTATACAGCCACGCCGAAGCCATGACCTGTATCAGCGAAGGCTATTACGATTTCATCATTCTCGATCAGGTACTCGGTGATGGCGATGGTTTGGATGTATTGCGGGCTTTGCGTCGGCAGCGGCATGAACATAAACCTTTTGTATTGATCATCAGCGCCAAGGACAGCGAAGAATTTATCGAAAGTTGTTTTCAGATCGGTGCAGACGACTACCTGAATAAGCCCATCCGGCCGACGCTGCTGCGATTGAAAGTGAAGGCGTTTCTGGAGAAGCGCCGATTGCGCCGGACTTTTCAGCGCAACAACCAATCGTTACAGCGGTTACTGGTGCAGATGGAAGACGAAACGCGGATGGCGCGGTTTATTTATGATCACCTGCGCGATCGTTATCACGAAGAGAATGAAGGCTTGCACTGGCACATTCAGCCGCACTCCCAGTTCTCCGGAGACATGGTATTGAGTTGTTCCGGTGCCAATGGACATCTGTACGGCATGGTCGCCGATGCAACCGGGCACGGACTGGCAGCGGCGCTGACCATGCTGCCTGTTCTGGGGGTGTTCCACACCATGGTTAAGAAAGGTTTTCCGTTGGTGATGATCATCCGGGAAATGGACCGCAAGGTGTTTGAAGAATCGCCGGACGACCGCTTCGTTGCCGCCGTCATGTTCGAATACGATCCGGACTTGCGTGAACTGGAAATCTGGAACGGTGGAATGCCCCCGGCTTACTGGGTCAAGGACGGCATCCAGCAGGAATTTATATCAACCGATTTACCCCTGGGTTTGGGTGGCGAAGCGCACTTCGATGGCCAGACCTCTGTGTTGAAATCGACGCAAGATGGTTTTTTTATAGCCGTCAGCGATGGCCTGATTGAACAGCGTGATCTGAACGACAACTTTCTCGCCGTCGGTGCCATTCATGAACGTCTGCAACAGGCCAGTGCCAGTAGCGCCATTCCCGGTTGCCTGGAAGTGTTCAGAAACCATCTGGATCAGCCTACCCCGGACGATGATGTCAGCCTGATGGTGTTCAGTCCGAGTCAGTTTAGGCGTCCCGATACCCCGGTACAGATCGACACCCGTTTATTGCAAGGCAATGCTTTGTGGCGATACCGGTTATGTGGCCTGGCTTTGGTCGTTGAAGCCTTTTTGGCCGCCGCGGATGAAGTACTCAAACGCTGGGTCGTTTCGCTGACGTTGCAACAACGCGCCTTCACGGTGTTAACAGAATTAATTACCAACGCCATTGATCATGGCTGTTTAGGGTTGGATTCAAATCTAAAAACCGATCCCGACGGCTTTGCACATTATTTCGAAAAACGCGAACAACGCCTGGCTTATTTAAGCGATGCCGATTGGGTGGAAGTTCGTATGAATTTAACCAGTGGCAGTTTGATTATTGAAGTTGAAGACAGCGGTCCCGGTTACCTGCGTGACAACTCCACACTATTGAATCTTGAAGCTGTTGCTGGTCGTGGACTCGCACTGTGTCGACAGCTTGCAACGGAGATGGTTGTTACCCCACCGGGCAACATGGCCATGGTTTCTCTATCACTCAAAGGAAGCAAAACGGATGAGCAAGCACTTTCTTATAGTTGATGACTCCTCCTCCATTCGACAGATGGTTGAGCACACGTTGAAAACGGCGGGCTATCAGGTCACGACGGCAGAAGACGGTCAGGACGCATTGAATAAATGTCAGTCCGCCAAGTACGACTGTGTGCTGACGGATCAGAACATGCCACGCATGGACGGTTTGACGTTGATCAAATCATTACGCGCCCAGGCCAATTACAAAACCACGCCGATTTTGGTGCTGACCACTGAAGCCGGAGACGACATGAAAGCCCAGGGGCGCAGTGCCGGCGCAACCGGCTGGATGGTCAAACCGTTCGACCCGCAGCGCTTGCTGGAAGTCGCTGCCAAAGTTCTTCCATAACAGGACATAAGGTTATGAGTCTGGACCTGAGTCAATTTCATCAAGTGTTCTTCGAGGAAAGTCAGGAACATCTGGATACCCTCGAAAATGGTCTGATGAGTCTGGATATCGACGCACCGGATATGGAGCTGCTCAACAGCATCTTCCGCGCGGCACATTCCATCAAGGGCAGCAGCGGTGTGTTCGGATTTTCTGCGCTCGGCCAGATAACCCACGTTCTGGAAAACCAGTTGGACGACTGGCGCAAAGAAGTATGCCGACCAGTGACTGACCATATTGACCAGATGTTGATTGTGGTCGATGACTTGCGTGCGCTGCTGGCCAGCTACCAGGCTGATGAGATCATTGATGAAGGCTGGGTGAAGCAACGTATTCAGGAGATGGAAGCTGTTTTCAAAGGTGGTTCATCGGCTTCAGCAGAAGCGGTAACCGAGGATGTCGGTTTTGGCTTTTTTGACGACGTTGATGACAGCACGGTTGAAGACGATCCCGGTTTCGGCTTTTTCGAAGAGTCAGAAGAGACTGCATACAGCAAGGATGAAAACCAGAATGAAGGTTACGGGTTTTTCGAGGACGCAGCACCCGTCGCCAGCAATGAACCAATAGAAGATAAAGGTTATGGCTTCTTTGAAGAGCCGGAAAAAGCGCCCGCCGCCAAACCGTCAGAATCGGTTAAACCCTTGGATGAAGTGAAAGCAAAATCGGCGGTACCAGCGGCAGGTGCAACCGCATCCAATCAATCGATTCGAGTCAACGTCGATAAGGTCGACAGTCTGATCAACCTGGTCGGTGAGTTGGTTATTACTCAGTCCATGTTGGCGATGATGGGCAAAGACTTTGCCGCTATTCGGCAGGAAAAACTGGAAGCGGTGGTTGAAGAGCTGCAACGCAATACCCGGGAAATTCAGGAATCGGTGATGTCGATCCGTATGTTGCCGGTGTCTTTTGTCTTTAACCGTTTTCCGCGTGTAGTGCGTGACATCGCCACCAAGCTGGGCAAAAAAGTCGAACTGGTGATTGAAGGTGGTGACACTGAAATTGATAAAAGTCTGGTCGAAAAACTGTCCGATCCACTGACACATTTAGTTCGCAACAGCATTGACCACGGCATCGAAACGCCCGAGAAACGCAAAGAATTGGGCAAAGCAGAAACCGGCACCGTACGACTCAGCGCATCGCAGCAAGGCGGCAATATCGTCCTGAGCATTATGGATGACGGCGGCGGTTTGAGTCGTGAGCGCATCCTTTCAAAAGCGCGCGAACGCGGCATGTCGGTTGACGACAACATGCCAGATCATCTGGTGTGGCAGTTGATATTCGAAGCCGGTTTTTCCACGGCCGAACAAGTGACCGATGTCTCCGGCCGTGGTGTCGGCATGGATGTGGTGAAGAAAAATCTGACCAGCCTGGGTGGCCGCATCGACATCGAATCGGTGCAGGGATTTGGTACCACCTTGAAGCTGTTGCTGCCTCTGACTCTGGCTATTCTCGACGGCATGGCCGTCGCCGTTGGCGACGAAACCTACATCATTCCGTTGGCCAGTATTGTCGAATCCATTCAGCCATCGAAGCACGAAATCAAAACCCTCAGTGGTGATGAATTACTCGATGTGCGGGGCCATTACTGGCCGATCATCCGGCTGCATAAAGCCATGCAGGTCGATACCGACTGCCAGAAACTTGATCAGGGTATCGTCGTTTTGGTGGAGTCCGGCAAACAGCGTTTCGGCATTCTGGCGGACCGCTTGATTGGTCAGCAGCAAGTGGTGATCAAAAGTCTGGAACAGCATTTCAAACGCATCAAAGGCGTATCGGGAGCCACCATCATGGGTGATGGTCATATCGCCCTGATTCTGGATCTGGCATCCCTGGCCAAAGGCATGAAAGAAATCCCCGCGATGGAGGCGGCGTCATGACTGCACAAACCGACAGCGAAGTTCGTTATGAATACCTGACCTTTGCGCTGGGTGACGAGGTCTATGGCATGGACATCATGCAGGTAAAGGAGATTCGCGGTTACGAAGCGGTAACCCGTATCGCCAATGCGCCTGCCTTTATTAAGGGAGTGATTAATCTGCGTGGCGAAGTAGTGCCGATTGTCGACCTGCGCATCAAATTCCTCAACATCAAACCGGAGTATGACGAGTTCACCATTGTCATTGTTGTGCAGGTGCACGATCGCCTGGTCGGCATGGTGGTTGATGGAGTGTCCGATGTGATTGGTTTGACGCGCGATGAAATAAAACCGTCGCCGGATTTTGGCGTGGCATTCGACAGTCGCTTTTTGTCGGGGCTCGCCACTCAGGAAAATCAGATGATCATTCTGGTCAATATAGAAGCCTTGATCAGCAGTAACGAACTGGGGCTGATCGATGAAGAAGCTGTGGCTGTTAAAGAAGCTGGCAAAACCAGTGACTCATAAAGATTCGTGCTGCGGTGCTTTGAGAATGCTGGACGCTGGAGGTCCAAACCATGAATAAACTGATACCGTCTTTCAGTACGCGACAGTTGTTGACCACAGTGATACCGCTGATCTTGTTGGTGATCATCGGCTTTGCGCTGGTTGGTTCGGTATCCGGGTTCAGTGCCCGGATGGAAGCGGCGGCCTTTCGCAATGACCTGATTTCGAGTGGTGCATCACTTGATACTCTGGCAGAAAAGCGGATCAATAATATTTTAAAGGCGCAACTCTATCGTCGCGATCAGGTTCCTTTTAGTGTTTCCGAGCTACGGAAAGATCTGAACGAATTGGAGCTCGAGATCAATGACCGTATGGCGCATTTGGTTGTCGATGCCCAAGAACTCAATGTGTTAATTCCCGCTTCGTTACCCGGACTGGTTGAGCGCTTTGTGGAGGATACCAGTGCGGCAGTTGGCCGCCAGCTGAGTGTTGCTGAGCTGGAAGAGTTGGAAGCCGCCTTTGTTCAGATTGACCAACAGCTAACTGCGTTAGTCGAGCAGCAGGAAGATGTTATGACTGGGGCGAACCTGATTCGCCAGGTAACCATTCAGCTGATTATCGCGGGTGTCATTATGTTGCTCGCGCTGATGTTTTCAATCTGGGGGTTCCGCAATTTGCGCAATAACCTGGGTACCGAGCCGGACCAGTTGCGCGGCATAATGCAGGCTATTCAAAGTGGGTATAAAGACATTGATATCCCGGACAAAGTTAAATCTGGCAGTGTCTTAGAGTCGGTTGTAGCGATGCACCGAACTTTGCGTGAAAGTCTGGCCAACGCAGTGTCCGATGCGCGCATCCGTAAAGCCATGGATGTCACCAGCACCAATGTCATGATTGCAGATGTCGACCGCAATGTGGTTTACGTCAACGAAGCGGTGTCGGAAATGATGCACCGGGTTGAAGCCGATCTGCGTAAAGAATTACCGCAGTTTTCGGCCGATAACATTGTTGGTGGCAACATCGATCGCTTTCATAAAAACCCGCAGCATCAGATCAGTATGCTGGACCGTCTGACCGATACCTACATCACCGAGATTCAGGTGGGTAAGTTAACCTTTGAGCTGCAGGCCACACCGATCTTTGATCCTGAGACTAACCAGCGGCTGGGTACTATTGTCGAATGGAAGGATCGTACTGAGCAGGCCTGGACTGAGCGCGAAGTTACTCGCATCGTGGAAGGCGCAGCCAATGGTGATTTCAGTTTGTCGATGGATGTCGAGGGGCGTAGCGGTTTCTTCCGCACCTTGGGCGAAGCCATTAATGAATTGGTCACTGTCGCTAATGACGCCCTGACGACCGTCAACGGTGCCTTAGAGAAGATGGCCGAAGGCAACCTGACTACTCGTATTACCACCGAATTTGGCGGCAGCTTTGGCGATCTGCGCAACTACTGCAACAAGACCGCAGAAAACCTCGATTCCATGCTGATTCAGATCAGTGAGGCAGTGGCGACCATTCAAACCGCTTCGGCGGAAATTGCTCAGGGTAACAGCGACCTGAGTAATCGCACTGAACAGCAGGCGTCGAATCTGGAAGAGACGGCGTCGAGCATGGAGCAACTCAGTTCCACCGTGCGCTCGAATTCCGACAACGCCCAGCAGGCCAATCGTCTGGCCGAACAGGCCTCAGAAGTGGCGAATCAGGGCGGCGATCTGATCGGTCAGGTGGTGACCATGATGGAAGCCATTAACGCCTCAGCGCAGAAAATTTCCGAGATCATTGGCGTGATCGATGGCATCGCTTTCCAGACCAATATTCTGGCCTTGAATGCGGCCGTCGAAGCAGCGCGTGCCGGCGAACAGGGACGGGGCTTTGCGGTCGTGGCATCGGAAGTTCGCTCGCTGGCGCAACGTTCGGCGAATGCCGCGAAAGATATTAAGGCGTTGATTTCGGACTCTGTCGAGAAGATCGAAGACGGCAACGTTCTGGTGAATCGCTCTGGTGAGACGATGGACGAAATCGTCAAGTCGATCAAACGTGTCAACGACATCATGGGCGAAATTGCCGCCGCATCGGCCGAGCAAAGCAGCGGTATTTCCGAAGTCAGTACGGCGGTGAGTCAGATGGATGAAATGACTCAGCAAAACGCCGCCCTGGTAGAGGAAACCGCAGCGGCGTCGGAAAACCTTCAGGCGCAGGCCGATACCCTGGTCCGAAACCTGTCCCAGTTTGAGCTGAGTCGAAAAATGCAGGCCCGGGTTGCCCCCAGAACCGAAGAACGTGAATCGAAGGCGACGAATATTGCCCCCATTCGTTCGACCTCGGCAAAGCGTTCACCGGTCAGTAAGCCGGCAGGATCGGTGGTTCCGCTGCCGGAAAGCGACGACGATGACTGGGAGTCTTTTTAAACCATCATGACGGTCGACAAGGAATGGGAATTTAACTACGACGAAGCGGATTTCGAGGCCATTCGCAAACGGATTTTTCAGGCGGCCGGCATCAAATTAGGCGATAGCAAACGTCAGATGGTGTACAGCCGTATCGTGCGCCGTCTGCGCTTGCTGAATCTGAACAGCTTCCACCAGTACCTGAGTTTTTTGGATCAACATCCCGATGAAATTGAGCTGTTCATCAATGCCTTGACGACGAATCTGACGTCTTTTTTTCGCGAGCCGCATCACTTTCAGGCGCTGGCGGGCATGCTGACGGAGCGCCATCGTCAAGGCAAGCCGATCCGCATCTGGTGCGCCGCTGCCAGTACCGGAGAGGAGCCTTATTCCATCGCCATGACAGCCTGCCAGACGTTTAAAAGTCTGACTCCGCCGGTACAGATTCTGGCAACTGATATCGACAGCCAGGTATTAGCAACGGCGCGCCTTGGAACCTATGCCGAGAACCGGGTTAAGGACCTGGATATCGGCCTGAAAAAATCCTATTTACTGAAGGGCAAAGGCGAGCGTCAGGGACTGGTGAAGGTGCGCCCGGAACTGAGTCGGCTGATTCGTTTCGAACGGCTGAATCTGCTCGATAGCAACTGGCGTGTGGAAGCGGATTTAGATGTGATTTTCTGTCGCAATGTGATGATTTATTTCGATAAACCCACGCAACTTAAACTGCTCGATCGCATGGTGCCCTTGTTGGCCAAAGACGGTTACTACGTGGCCGGACATTCAGAAACCATTGACCGTGAATATCGTGCTCTGCGTTTGGTCGGGAAGACCATTTATCAGCGGCAAGCCTAGGAGGCCGAGTGAGTTACGACGACGGACAAAGCTATAGCGGTCAGTCCCAACCGCACCACAATGTTGAGCTGGCCCCCAATCGTTATTATGACCGCTACTTTCAACGCGAAGCGGTCAAAATTCTGCCCGGTGAATATTATGTTGCGCAGCCGGGCAAGTTGATTGTTACCGTCCTCGGTTCCTGCGTCGCAGCCTGTATTCGCGATACTCAGCTGGGTATTGCGGGCATGAATCATTTTCTGCTTCCGGCGGATGAAACCTCTGAATCTTTAACGTCCTACAAGTCCGCGCGTTATGGTGCTTATGCGATGGAGTTGGTGATCAATGAGCTGATCAAAATGGGTGCCAGCCGCAAGCATCTGGAAGCTAAAGTCTTTGGTGGTGGCAATGTGCTGGCAGCTATTACCAGTCAGAGCGTGGGGCAGAAAAATTCCGATTTTGTATTGAAGTATTTAGCGGATGAAAACATCCCGGTTAAGGCCCAGGATTTACTCTCGCCATTTCCGCGTAAGGTGTATTTCTTTACCGAGTCGGGTCAGGTGTTGGTGAAAAAACTGAAACAGATGCATAACGACACCATCCTTAAACGAGAGGATCAGTATCTGCATCGTCTTAACGATGAGCGACCAGAAGGTGACATTGAGCTGTTTGATATCTGATCGGTTTTTTTATCAGAATAAGGAAACGATGTGATAAAAGTTTTGATCATCGACGACTCTGCGTTAATTCGTCAGGTGCTGACTGAGTTGATCAATCGCGCACCGGATCTGACGGTGGTCGGTGCGGTTGGCGATGCTTATGCCGCCCGTGATTTTATCCGCCGGTCACCGCCGGATGTGCTGACGCTTGATATCGAAATGCCGCGCATGGATGGCCTGACGTTCCTGCAAAAACTGATGAAAGGCCATCCGATGCCAGTGGTCATGGTGTCGACACTGACCGAAAGTGGCGCCGAGGCTACCTTGCAGGCGCTGGACCTGGGTGCGGTGGATTATATCGCCAAACCCAAGCTCGATGTGCGTCGGGAGCTGGTCGACTATGAGACGACTATTCACGAAAAACTGCGCGCCGCTGCCGCCGTTAAGCAGTTTCGCGCGACGCAACAAAGGGTCACGCAACCGATCCAGGCGCTTGGCATCAGTACCGAACATATTCTGGCGATTGGCGCCTCAACCGGTGGCACCGAGGCGATTAAATCGGTATTGAGTGCTCTGCCGGCGGATTCCCCTGGCATGGTCATTACCCAGCATATGCCGCCGGGTTTCACCCGCACCTTCGCGGCGCGGCTGGATCGCAACAGTGCTTTGCAGGTGCGTGAAGCCCAGGGGCATGAACGCATTTTGCCGGGCCAGGCCTTTATCGCGCCGGGCAACCGGCATTTGGCGGTGGTGCGTTCCGGTTCGGATTACCAGACTCGATTGGTCGATTCAGAATTGGTGCAGGGCCATCGCCCTTCGGTGGATGTGTTGTTCAACTCAGTAGCAGATGCCTGCGGCGCCAATGCGGTGGGCGTGATTTTAACGGGCATGGGTAAAGATGGTGCGGCGGGCATGCTGTCCATGTATCAGGCGGGTTGCTATACGCTGGCTCAGGATGAAGCCAGCAGTGTGGTTTATGGCATGCCCAAGGTAGCGCTGGAGGCCGGCGGAGTGACCGAAGTGCAGTCGCTCGATGATATTCCCGAGCGACTCATCAAGCACTGGAGAAAAGTCGGCGCTGGTCATCGTATCTAATCGTTGATCGGCAGCAAGCCAAGCAAGCCCAGTTTGCGTTGATAGTCGTCACCGTCGGTACGTCCTTTTACCTGGTCGACGGCGACGGTCATCAGAATTAATTCGTGTCGGTTCAGGTCCGTCGGTAATTCATGCGCGGCGCTGATGCGTTCGCGCAATTCCTGCGGCAGTTTCCACAGTTGTTGCAGCGCTTTCAGATAGTCTCCGCTCAACTTTTCCAGCAGTGTTTCGATTTCGGCGTTGTCGATTTTGCCGCCCTTATCAAGATAACTTTGCATCAGTTGCAGCAGTGCCAGCTCACCCAGTGGATAGAGCAAGCCAGCGGTATAGCTTTGGCTGACGTTGGCCTTGAGTTGCTTGGCTAAAGTGGCCGCCGCGGCCGCAATTTTTTCGCCATCCTGGCACAGCAGGATGGCCTGTTGTGCCAGCGCCGGATGCGACAGTTGATCGCGCTGGTTCAGCGTTAATGCCAGTGCCTGTTGCATCGCCATGGTGACGCCAATGCTGTTGATGGCGTCGAGTAAGTTATCGACGTTTTTGCCATAGCGGTTGACCATGCCGCTGTTGGCGATATAAATCAGCCGGGCAGTAATCGCCGGGTTGGTGCGCCACAGTTTGGTCAGGTCTTTGCCGCTGGGCGGTTCTTTGGCGCTGAGTTGGTTGACGATGTCGCGGATGCCTCCGAGCGTCGGTGGCGGTGTCAGCCGGCTTTTTATATCGCCTAGCCAAACGTCCAAAGCTGGCAGTTGTTTGGCTGTTGTCGGGGCTTCATCCGGTTTGGTCGCCGCCAGGTAGGTTTTCAGTCGGTCGCCGAGTCGGACCGGGTCGAAGGGTTTGATGATAAATTCGGTGACGCCGTTTTTCCGGCTGCTGACCACGGTTTCACGATCGCCGCGGCCGGTGATCATCAAGATCGGCGTATCGGTGTCGGTTTCGCGGATGTATTTGACCAGCTCGATGCCAGGGTTGCTGCTATCGGCCAGTGACCAGTCACACAACACCAGTTGCGGTCGGTGTTGTTGCCACAGCGCGCGGCCTTGGTGGGTGGTGTCGGCTTCCAATACTTCGACATCATCGCTCAGGCTATAGAGCACCGTCTTGATGAGTTCTCGGATGACGACTTCATCTTCGAGTATCAGAACCTGCATTTGGGTCTCCGGCCAAAAAAACGTCTGTTCTGATACGACAGCTTAGTCAAAAGCGGCAGATTTGCTTGCTGGCGGAGTGATCATCGGATGCAACATAAAGACAGCGGGCACCGGGCGGTACCCGCGATAGAGATGAGCTTAGTTAGCGGCCATTAAGGCTTCGATTTCGTCCGCGTCTTTGGGGACGTCAGCGCTGAGAATCTCGCAGCCGGTGCGGGTAACCACGACATCGTCTTCGATGCGAATGCCGATACCGCGCCACTTTTTATCAACGTCGGTATTGTGCGGCGAAATGTACAGGCCCGGTTCGATGGTCAACACCATGCCCGGTTCCAGTACGCGCCATTCGCCGCCGACTTTGTAATCGCCGACATCGTGCACATCCATGCCCAGCCAGTGTCCGGTTTTGTGCATGTAGAAGGGTTTGATGGCGTTGTGTTCAATCAGCGTATCGACGTCGCCTTCGAGCAGACCCAGTTCCACCAGACCTTCGGTCAGTATGCGCACGGTGGTGTTGTGCGGCTCAATCCAGGTGGCGCCGGGTTTGACGGCCTCGATAGAAGCCAATTGGGCGCGCAACACCAGATCGTAGAGCGTGCGTTGCTCTGCGCTGAAGCGACCGTTGGCGGGGAAGGTCCGGGTGATGTCGGAGGCGTAATACTCCAGTTCGCCGCCGGCATCGATCAACACCAGGTCGCCGTCTTTGATGGTTGCTGAGTTTTCGATGTAGTGCAGCACGCAGGCGTGATCGCCCGCGCCGACAATGGCCGGATAGGCTGGCCAGGGACTGCCGCCGCGCATGCATTCGTGTTCGATTTCCGCCTGCAGCTGGTATTCCATCACGCCCGGCTGGCAGGCTTGCATGGCGCGTTTGTGCGCTTTGGCACTGAGCTGGGCGGCTTCGCGCATGATGGCGATTTCCTGCTCGGATTTGACCAGGCGCTGGTCGTGCAGCAGGTGAGCGATGTCGGAAAAATCGTCCGGCGGCTGAGCACCCAGACGCACCCGGGCGCGAATCTGGTTCACCCAGGCCATCAGCTGATGATCGAAGCCGGCATCGACGCCCATGTGCGAATAGACGCGGGTGCGGCCTTCCATCAGGCCCGGCAGGATGTCGTCGATGTCATCGATGGGAAAGGCGTCGTCGGCATCGTAATCGGCGACGGCGCCTTCCGGACCGGCGCGATAGCCGTCCCAGATTTCCCGCTCCGGGTCTTTATCGCGCACAAATAAGATGTATTGCGCGGCTTCGCGGCCAGGCACGAGCACGGCCACGGCGTCCGGTTCGGCAAAGCCGGTCAGGTACATAAAGTCGCTGTTCTGGCGAAACGGATGATGCACGTCGTTGTTGCGAATGGTTTCGCTGGCGCCAGGAATGATGGCGATGCTGCCCGGTGCCAGTTGCTCCATAAGCTGTTGGCGACGCTCGGCGAATTCGGTTCGGCTGATGCTTGTCATTAAGGTGTCTCCAGAGCCGCTCAATGTACCGTCGGTTCGGATTTGCCATCCGCCGCCGGCCGGTTGTATTCGAGAAACAGATTGAGCACGCCCATCCGCACGTGCTCGCTGATGGCGGTGAAATCTTCTTCCGCCTGGGCGTCACCGTCCTGATCGGTTTCGACCTGAGCGATGGCCGAAAGGTCTTCGAGGATCTCTTCGATTTCAGTCGGCATTTTTTTATCTTCAGCGACCACGCCGACGGTGCCAAAGGCGCCGAGAAAAGAACCGCACCAGTCGCTCAACGCTTCCAGTCGATCGCTCAGCGGGCTGTCATCGGCTGGCAGCAACGGCCGAAAACTCATGTTGCTGTCTTCCAGGGCATTGAGGGTGGTGCTGTAGAGTGCCTTGAGAATGGCCTGGTGATCGGTGGTGAGAGTTTCACTGGGGCCGATCATATCGCTCGCCCAGCTGACCCAGTCGGCGCTCTCCATACGGTGGCCGGCGGCGAAGACGCCGGTCAGCGAGGCGTGCAGCGTGGTCGGGCTTTGGCCGGAGCCGAGCAGTTGAAAAAATTTGGCCAGATCCTGGTGGCGCATCTGGGGGACATCTTTGTTCGATTCGGACATGCATTCTCCGCGGGCGTCTTTTGCGACTCCCTAGGTGGGGTTTGATCGGCAAAATGCTACCATTGTTGGCACTGTGACCGCAGTCGTTGACCGCTCTTTGAGCCAGTCTATATAGTTCGGCGGTCTTCCAACCCTTTCTTCGCAGGCCCGCGGTGTTATGTCCGAACCCACTCTGAAGCAGCTTGAGTATAAGGTTGAAACGCTGATCGAGCTGTATCAGCAATTAGAACAGGAAAATCGTCTGCTCAAAGCCGAACGTGCCGCCTGGCAGGGTGAGCGCGCTAAGCTGGTGAAGCAGAATGAACTGGCTCGCGATCGCGTCGAGGCGATGATCGAACGGCTGAAGACGATGGAGCAATCTGGATGAGCCAACCCAATACCCTGACCGTCACCATCTTAGAGCGCGAATACCGCGTCGCCTGCCCCCAAGGTCAGGAAGCCAAGCTGGAGCAGGCTGCTGCGTCGCTGGATCGGAAAATGAAAGAAATTCGCACCACCGGCAAGGTGTTTGGCATCGAACGCATTGCGGTGATGGCAGCTTTGAACCTGACCCGCGAATTGCTCGATCGTGAACCGGGCGATAATCGTGAAGAACAAATCATTACCGAAAAATTGGTGCGTCGCCTGGATGAAGTGCTGCCAGCCCAGGCGCAGTCGATGTCACTGGATCTGGACGGTGACGACGACGCCTGAAGGCGCGAGTAAAGTCGCTATACAGCTGTCGAAAAGCGCGCTGTCAAGACTGTCATTACCGGGATTTTCATTATAATTGGTGTTGTCCCTGGGCTATGCGCCAGTCGTGCACAGTCCTCGAGCCGATACTTTGAATACAGGTGTTCCTGAGTTTTCGATGTGAGCATGTCCGCTTGTCGGAAAGCCTAATTCGATACGTGGAACGCCGCCTTGGACTTCACGGTTCAAGGTCTCCCACGGCAGCGGTAGTCTGGGGCATTTCCTTCCTTTTTTGTTTGTTGGGGCTGAGTCGGGGGCTCAATGACATCCGCCACCGCGCAACTCAAACAACAATTGCGTCGCCAATTACGTGCCCGCAGGCGCGCACTCTCTTCCTATCAACAACGGCTTGCCGCCGAGCGCCTAACCCGCCAACTGGTGCGTCTGCCCGGTTACAGTCGAGTACGGTCGGTAGCGCTTTATTGGGCGACCGACGGCGAAATTGATCTGCATGCTTTGATGCGCCGCCTGCAGCGTGATGGCAAGAAGGTTTATCTGCCGGTGTTGCAGCCGCGCAAGATCGCGCTGTGGTTTCGTCCCTGGCGGACGAACAGTGCCATGCTCGCCAATCGATTTGGCATTCCCGAACCAACCTCCGGCCGGCGTCAACCGCCCTGGGCGTTGGATTGGGTGTTGTTACCGCTGGTGGGGTTCGATGCTGAAGGTGGGCGTCTGGGTATGGGCGGTGGTTTTTATGACCGCACCTTTGCGGCACGTGCGCGCTGGCCGCGGCAGCCGCGTTTGATCGGTGTGGCACATCAGTGCCAGCAGGTCGACCGCATACCGCTGGAGAGTTGGGATATTCCACTGGCCGCTGTGGTGACTGATCAACAGGTGTTGAATCACAATCGTTGAATCAGCAACCGTGTCGGCTGTGATCCATCCCTGGATCCTGGGTTACCAGTTCGTCTGAATCCTGAATGTCAGTAGGATGTGTTGCTGTTGACCATGACACCCGAAGCCTTGGCGTTATAGCCGGACTTGCGCGCATCATCATCGCCTTGACTGAGGCTGGACAGCGTCACACCCAGGCCGAGCATAAAGGCCAGAGCAATCAGAATATCGGGCTTTTTACGTTTCATAAGCGTACTTCCCTGCCGGAATTTTGGCGTTTGCACAATTCCCGGATCACTGTTGAGTTGAAAAGCCATATAATTGACGTTAAATGCTGCTAAATGCAGATATTTTCACGCCGGTCGACCAATTTGGCACAGAACGTCGAAAAAGCAAATACAAAAATGAAACCACGGCACAGAGGAGAATCAAATGGCGAACTGGTTGGCAAAAACCGAACCGGATGAGTTTTCACTGGATGATCTGGCCGCTTGCGGTGACGCCGGCGAACCCTGGAATGGCATTCGCAACTATCAGGCGCGCAATCACCTGCGTGCCATGGTGCCGGGCGACCGGGTGCTGATCTATCATTCGGCCTGCGCGGAACCGGCGGTCGTCGGTGAAGC
Organism: Saccharospirillum sp. HFRX-2; assembly: GCF_043196805.1. Taxonomy (NCBI): domain Bacteria; kingdom Pseudomonadati; phylum Pseudomonadota; class Gammaproteobacteria; order Oceanospirillales; family Saccharospirillaceae; genus Saccharospirillum; species Saccharospirillum sp. HFRX-2. Next base: position 141,201 of record NZ_JBEBMU010000001.1, on the reverse strand, counting down.
CGAGGTGATCAGTGAGCCCTACCCGGACCCGGATGCGCTGAACCCTGAATCGCCTTATTTCGATCCTAAAAGCAGCGCCGATAACCCACGCTGGACGGTGGTCAAGCTGGCCTTCCGCAAGCGCTGGCCCCAGCCGGTGCCGCTAAAGCAGATCAAACAGACGCCGGAATTGGCGGAGATGGCGTTGTTGCGTCAGTCGCGTTTATCGGTGAGCCCGGTCAGCGATGAGCAGTGGACGGTGTTGGCGCGATTGTCGGCTCAATAGTCGGCTCAGCTGTCGGTTCAGTAACCCAGGCGATAAACCAGCCAGCCCAGGTACTCGTGCAGTGCCAGATTGCTGTTGTTCAGGGCCGATGCATTGGGCACCCAGGCGAGAATGGCGGATTCGCTGGTGTTCAAGGGCGCGGTTGGCGCGGCGATGACCTCCAGGCCGGCGTTTTCGAACGCCATCACGGCTCTGGGCATATGAAAGGCTTCGGTAATCAACAGCACGCGCTGGACACCGGCGCGGTTAAGCAGGTTGGCCGAAAATTGCGCGTTTTCCTCGGTGTTGCGGCTGCGACCTTCCAGCCATCGCACCGGCACGCGAAATTGCGTCACCAATTCCGCCGCCATGATTTCCGCCAGCGTCAGGTTGCTTTGCGTCAGCACACGACCGCCGGAGACCAGCAGTGGCAGCCCGGTCTGACGTTGCGCAAAGGCAGCATAACGTAGCCGCAGCAAGGTATGTTCACTGGCGCTGGGGCGACCAAATTCGGTGCCCGTCGGGTCGAGCCCGGCGGAAATTACCACGATTGCCTGAGCCTCGCTCGCTGCCAGTTCGGTCGGCGTCAGCCTTGGATACTGCTGTTCCAGGCCAGCGACCAAGCATTCGCTGATGCGCGGTGTTGCCAATAACCACAGACTGAGAGCCGAAACAATTGCCAGGGCGCGCGCCAGCCGGGGCAGACGGCGCCACAGCAAAGCCGCCAACAACAGGCCGAGCAATTGGGCCAGTGGCGGCAAGACTAAAAACTTCAGCAGATAACGCAGCGTCATTCGATGGCAACCTGAAATAAGGCTGATTCATCGGTGCTGGCGCTGAAACGCAGATGACGTTGGATCAGTGCCGGTTGTTCATCGTCGCGGTGACTGACGAATAGCAAGGTCGTCGGACCCGCATCGAGAATACGCTCCACCGCAGCCAGCACGCGAAAGCGGTTGACGTCATCAAGGCCTTGAGTCGGCTCGTCCAGAATCAACAGCGGCGGTTGTTTGATCAGCGCCCGGGCGATCAACACCAGCCGTTGTTCGCCGGTCGATAAGCGCTTAAAGGCTTCGCCGGCTTTGTCGGCAAGGCCGAGTAAGCCGAGCCACTGGCGCGCCAATTGGGCTTCGTGCGCGCCGGTATCCTGATAGACACCAATCGAATCGGTTAAACCTGAAACAACGGCGGTGAGCGCATTGCCGGCGACGCGATAATCGCGATGCAGATGGCCCGACACCAGGCCCAAATGCTTCTTGATATCCCAGATGCTTTCGCCCCGGCCGCGCCGGTAACCAAAGACGGTGAGGTCGTTGGCGTAGCACTGCGGGTGATCGCCGCTGATCAGGTTGAGCAGCGTTGATTTACCGCAACCATTGGGGCCGTGAATCTGCGTATGTTCGCCCGGCCGCAGTTGCCAGTTCAGGCCTTCGAACTGCACGCCAGTGCTGTATTCGACGCGGCCGTTATGCAGTTCCACCAGCGGCTTGTCGACCGGCCAGTCAGGGAGCTGGAATTCGGATTGGCGCTCGGGCAACTCGATGGCTTGGCGTGTGGACAGATCCAGCGCAGCCGTCCAGTCCGGATGATTGAGCACCGTCTGCGCCTCGCCCTGTAACACCAGTCGGCCGCGATCGAGCAATGCCAGATGGCTCGCCCAGGGCGGTACATCCTGACGCTGGCCGATCAACATCATCAGCCATTGACCGTTCGCGGCGAGATCGCCCAGCACGGCAATCAAATCGAGCCGCGCCTGACGGTCCAATCCTTCAAAAGGCTCGTCGAGCAGCAGCAGATCGGGCGCGTCGAGCACCGCCCGCGCCAGCATGACTTTGCGGCCTTCGCCGCTGCTGAGCAGTCGATAACCGCGTTCGAGCAAGGGCGTGAGTGTCAGCAAATGAACCAGGCGCTCGTGTTCATCGCTCCACGGGCGGATTTCTTCGAGTAATTCGCGCACCGAGGTACCCGGATCGAGATGGTCGCTAAAGTCGGTTTCGTCGCGGTACAGCTCGCGCTCGTACAGCGCCTGCTGGCTTTCCAGCGATAGCCAGTGCACCTGAGCGGGTCGGTCGTGCAACGCTCCTTTGGCGATGGGCAGCTCGTGGCACAGCAAGCGCGCCAGCGCGCTTTTACCGCTGCCGTTTCCGCCAAGAATCACCCAGCTTTGTGGCGGCACCAGCTGCCACTGATCCAGATACAGACTCGGGCCGTGACGCGGGTGAACTTCCAACTGCTCAAACTGCATGGCGTTACCTGATAACTCGACAATAGGATGCAACGCACGTTAAGCGCGCCGCGACAACGGATCAACGGCGGTTTTGCCAAGAAGGCGTTGCGCTTAACGCCGCCGAACCATCACGCTGGCGCGGTAACGTTGCTGGCCATAGCGGGTCAGCGCATTCAGTTCGTCCAGCCGTACCGGCATAAAGAGGTTATCCAGATCACGGCGGTCGTACTCTTCGTCGGTATCCGGGTCGTTCAGGTAAGCGTGATCGTCATCCATACTGACCAGCCAGACCCAATGCGGCGCCTTGTTGCGGTTCAGTCGCCAGGTGCTGATGAGAACCAGCAGCGCCCAGCCGTCATCAAGCAGGCGGCGAATGTCTGGCAGTGTGAGTTGTTTCACCGCCAGCTCCACCTGCAGTTGCGCGCAATCGTGGAGAAACGACTCGTGCACCAGCGTCATCAGGTCGCGTTTGTGAGCCGAGCGAACCGACGACAGAAACGGCACGTCCAGATGACTGGCCCAGACCGCCACGTCAAAACCACGCCGGGCCGCAGCGGCGGCCAAGCCAAAAGGCGAGGTGCCGCCCAGGCCGGTGGTCATATAAACGGTGGTGGCTTCGCGCCACAGCTGGATTTCTTCGTCGCGATTCAGCGGTCGTTGTTTGTCCTGATGATGCAGCGCCATCATCAACGCCGCTGGACCGCAGGTGAAGGGCGTTGTCTGGCTGAAAAACGGCAGGTTTTCCGGTTGCGGATGCGCCGGATGCAGGCGTTTTTCCAGGCACAGCGCATCGCCGCCGTCTTCGTAATAGCCGGCGCGCTTGCCGATAATTTTGTAGCCCTGGCTCTGGTACAGATGAATGGCGGCGGCGTTGTCGGTGCGTACTTCCAGCCGGATAAAGCGTCGCTCCGCCGTTTCGGCCGCCTGTTCCAGTTGCGTCATCAATTGCCGACCCAAACCCTGCCCTTGGGCGCGTGGCGAAACCGCCAGCGAATAGAGCCGCGCCAGGCTGGTGCCTTTGTGACACAGCAGCAAACCATAACCGAGGATTTCGCCGTCTTGCTCGGCCAGACGGAAGATCGGGGAGTTGCGTTTCAAAAAGCGACGCATGGACCTTGGGCTGATGCGATCGCTGTCGAAGCAGTCGCGTTCCAGCTGGATCAGGGCGTCCAGATCGGCCGCAGTGGCTGGCCTGAATTGCATGGCAGATTCTCAATCGGGTAAGGGTGAAAAATGGCGCTGGGGATCAGACGGTGACCGCAGAAAATTCACCCTGGCAGAACATTGTATTTTGCACCAAAGTGATAACACTATAGTCGCCCGTTTCGGGTCTCACACAAAGGATTTTTCGCGTGACGCGACTGAGCATCATCGTCGACCAGACAATTGACTGGAAAGCCTACCATCCCACCGAAGACCTGCGTTCTGCTCAGGCTTATCTGGATGGCGCCGACCTGGAACCGCAGCGGGTAATTAATCTGTGCCGGTCCTACAAGTACATGAGCCGCGGTTACTATGTCTCGCTGTTGGCGGAAGCGCGCGGCCACAAAGTCATTCCCTCGGTAAAGGCGCTGACCGACCTGTCGCAACCGGCCATTTACGGGGTGTTCGATCAGTCGATTAATAAGGCGCTGGACAAGGTCGCCGACACCGCCAGCAAACTCAGCTGGCGCATCTACTTTGGCGAAACTCAGCAGAGCGATCTTGCCGATGTATCGCGACAGTTGTTCGAGCGTTTTTCAGTGCCCATTCTGGAAGTGCGGTTCCATAAGAAGACCGATTGGCAATTGGCATCGGTGCGCGCCGTCGGTCTGAATAAACTGGGCGAAGACGAAGAAGTTTTTTTTGCTGAGAGTCTGGAACGCTTTTCCAAAAAAATCTGGCGCGCGCCTCGCGCCAAACGCAACTATCGTTACGATCTGGCCATCCTGGTCAACAAAGACGAAGCCTTACCGCCAAGTGATAAGGCGGCGCTGCGCAAGTTTGAGCGCGCGGCCAAACGTCAGGGTCTGGATGTCGATTTTATTCAGCCCAGCGACTATTTCCGTCTGGCCGAATACGACGCTTTGTTTATTCGCGAAACCACCAACGTCAACCATCACACCTATCGATTTTCGCGCAAGGCGGCGTACGAAGGCATGGTGGTGATGGACGATCCGGATTCGATACTGCGTTGCACCAATAAAATCTATTTATCGGATTTGATTCACAACCGTCGGTTGCCGGCACCGGCCAGCCGTGCCATCAGTCAGATAAACACGACGGTGCTGGGTGAACTGGAAGCGGATCTCGGTTATCCGATGGTGTTGAAGATTCCCGACGGAGCCTTCTCACGCGGCGTGATCAAGGTGAACGACGCCGATGGCTTAAAGCAAACCGCGGCAGATTTGTTGTCGCAAAGCGCCATCATCCTGGCTCAGGCTTATGTGCCGACCGATTACGATTGGCGCATCGGCGTGCTCGGTGGTCGCGCCATTTATGCCTGTCGTTATTTTATGGCCAAAGGGCATTGGCAGATTTATAACCACGCGGCCAAACCCAGCCAGCAAAGCGGTGGTTTTGAAACCGTGCCCACGCACGAAGCACCGCGCGCGGTGATTAAAGCGGCGCTCGATGTCGCCAGCGCTTTTGGTGACGGTTTGTACGGCGTGGATTTAAAACAAAAAGGCGATGACGTTTATATCATCGAAGTGAACGACAATCCTTCCATCGACAGTGGTGTGGAAGATGCCTGGGCCGGTGATGGTCTGTACGACGCCATCATGGAGACGTTTCGTCAACGGCTTGATCGGCGTTGATCGGGCGACCACTTAAGTAAGGCGACACCACCGTTTCCAGATTGCGCAGCCGGTAAGGTTTGGACAGAAAATCGACCATGCCAGCGCGCATACACTCCTGGCGCGAATCCAGAGTGGCGTTGGCGGTGAGCGCAATAATGGGAATCTCAAGGCCGTCGTGCTGTAACTGTCGCGCCACTTCCAGACCATCCATTTCCGGCATTTGCACGTCCATTAAGATCAGGTCGTAATGCTGCTGTTGCGCCATCTCAAGGGCCTGACGACCGTTGTGGGCGATGTCCGCTTCGGCGCCGAGTTTTTCCAGCATGCGCTGCGCGATCAGCTGATTAATGGCGTTGTCTTCGGCAATCAGCACACGACCGCTCAACGGCTGGTTGGTTGGCTCAACGGCTTTTGCTGGCGCCACGGCTTTGACCGTTGCCGGTGCACGCTGCAAAGGCAGGCTCAGCGTGAATTCACTGCCTCGGCCCAGTTGGCTTTCCAGCGTCATAGAGCCGCCCATCAATTCCGCCAGTTGCCGGCTGATGGCCAGACCCAGGCCGGTGCCGCCTGCATGGCGCTGTTCCGGTCCGTTGGCCTGATTGAATGGCTGGAACAGGCGCTCGCGTTGATCCGCAGCGATTCCGATGCCGCTGTCGCGTACCGACAGTCTGACCCAGAGTTGATCGTCACCCTTATCTTCAACGGTGAGGCTTACCTGGATGCGACCGCTGTCGGTAAACTTGATGGCGTTGCCGATCAGATTGAGCAGAATCTGGCGGATTTTGGCGTCATCACCGCGCACCCAAAGGCTGTCTGGCTGAGCATGTTGAAAACTCAACGCCAGATTTCGAGTTTGTGCCTGAGCCATAAAGACGGCGATCGAATGCGTCACCAGTTCGATTAAATCGAAGCGTGCGATATCGACCTGATGCTGACCCGACTCCAGTCGGCTGTAATCCAGAACGTCATTAATCTGTGCCAGCAAGGCATCCGATGATTGGTGCAAGGTATCGATCAGGTTGTCGTATTCGGCCTGGTTCTGCGCCTGTTCCATTAACTGGATGGTGCCGATGATGCCGTTTAACGGGGTGCGGATTTCATGGCTCATCCGGGCCAGAAAATTCGCCTGGGCCTGGCGTGAACGCTCGGCGGTAAGGCGCAACCGACGCGTACGCAGTAAGGCAATTAACATGGCGAGCATGGCCAGAGTGCCGAGCGTGCCAAGCAGAATCAGCACATCGCGGATGCGATAGTAAGTGGCCTGCACCAACTCACTGCGCTGCACCGCCTGAATATAACCATTTTCGTAAAGGCGGAAGAAACTGAACTGAAAGGCTTCGCCCCAAGGCGTTAATTCATCGGCCAGCATCTGAGCGTCGGCCGATGACATCCGATAGACCTCCGTCTGATGCGCTTCGAGGAAAGCAATAATATTCGATACTTTTTGGTAGAGCTCGGGGTCAACGCTGTGGGTGTAGTCGCCGGTGGAGCCTTCGGTCAGCAAAGCGGCGCGGCTCCAGAAAATTTCCGTATGCAATAAAGCGCGTTGACGATGTGCTTCGGTTGGTACGGCCCGATACAGATCGAGTGAGCCGCTCATGCGTTCCATTTCCACTTGCAGGCGGGAAATATGCCAGGGTCTTTCATCGCGCAGTTGCTCATCAAAACGGTCGATCTCGTTAGAGATCTTCACCACCAGAGCGCACAGCCAGACCAGCAAGACCAGAAAGGCCAGCGCCCAGAGCACGACAAATCCGTAGCGTTTCATCATGCGGACTACTCCACCGGTTCCAGACGTTGCAACTGCCAGATGGACCAGGAACGCACTTCACGATTGAGCAGTTCCGGTCGCTCGGCCCAGGGAAACACCAGCCAGAACGGACCCTTATCGCGCACGCGCATCGGTTCGCCATCGACCTGAACGGCGATATAAGCGCCTTCTTTGATGGCCGTAGCAACGGAAATGACGACGGAGTAACCGTTCAGTGCGCTGGCCAGCAATTGTTCGGCGTCGACATCGGCGTTTTCGAGCACGGTTTCCAGGCGGGCACCTTCGAACCGCTGTATGCCGTCGGTCCAGGGCGTCGTGGTTTCGAGTGTCGAGGTTTCGAGCGCCAGCAGCTCAGCCTGGGTGTAGCGCACACTCCGGGTGTGACTGCTGACCACCAGATCGTAGGCAGAAGCCTGGCCGGCGAAGAGAAAAGCACCTATTCCCAGGTGAAGCAGGGGTCGAAAAATCCTTTCCAAGCGCATATCCGTGGGCCCGGGGTCTGAAACAAACGCTTACAATAAAGGAATGCGTCGCCAGGGCCAATTAGCCGAACAAATAATTATTTACTACCGACCAGTCCACAAATTTCTTATCCAGTGTCAGGCTGGCATGAGCCGGACTGGTCGACGCTAGCCGGATCAGCGGCAAGGCCGCGTAATCCGTGGGCAATGTCGGAATAACGTACTTGCGATAGCTGTCGAACGCCTTGGCACCGTTGCAGAAAACGGCCCGGGTTTGCGGCTGGCGTTCGAACCAGCGGGCGAAATCGTTGGGCACAATGGACGATTCGACTATGTCTGAATCCAGGCTGGAGGTGCGGGTACAGGCCGCCAGGACATCCCAGACACCCACACCACCGGCCTTTAACTGGGCGACTTTCTGCTGGTACGGCAAATCAGCATCGAAACCCAACAGCCGCGCCCATATCGGCCAAAACGCATTGCGCGGATGGGCGTAATACTGTTGCGCCCGCAGCGAGGCCTTACCGGGCATGGAGCCGAGGACGAGAATTTTGGCCTGGTTCGGCTCGATGGGGGCGAAGCTTTGGATGGTGGACATGGTGTTCCGGGAGACGCTGGACGGAAGACGCAGGTTAGCGGAACCAAGGCGCGATTGGCAGTCAATGGGTTTAGCGTCTCCCGTCTCTCGCTCAGCGTCTCCCTCTCACCACCACCTCTTGTTAGACTTAACCACCACACCGCAACCGGTCCTAATCCATGTCCTACACCACCCTCGCAAAAACCTTCCATCGTCTCGCTCAACTGGAGCACGCCCAGGCCATGCTGGGTTGGGATCAGGCGGTGATGATGCCGCCCGGAGGAAACTCGGCACGTGGCAAAGCCATGGCCGAATTAAGCGTGATGAGTGCGGAAATCCTCCAGGACCCGAGCCTCACCGATGCCTTTAACGCGGCCGAAAATGAAGCGGATTTAAGCGAATGGCAACGCGCTAACCTGCGCGAAATGACGGTGCAGTGGAAGCAGGCGCTGGCGATACCGAAAGAACTGGTCGAAGCTCAGGCCCTGGCCAGCAATGAATGCGAACACGCCTGGCGCACCCTGCGTCCGGAAAATAACTGGGCCGACTTCGAACCCATGCTGCAAAAGGTCTTCGACCTGGCTAAAGAATCGGCTCAGGCATTACACACCGCTCTGGCCGATGAGCGCGGTTATGCCAACCACTACGACGCCCTGATCGACCTGTACGACCCGGGCACCCGCATGGCACGCATCGACCCGGTGTTCGATGAACTGAAAGCGACGCTGCCGGGCCTGCTGCAAGATATTCTCGATCGCCAAAACAGTCGGCCGGCCCCGGTGCTACCGCAAGGTCCCTTTGCCATCGACAAACAAGACGCCCTGGCGCGCGACTTAATGGGCAAACTCGGCTTCAATTTTAACGCCGGCCGCCTCGACCAGACCGCCCATCCGTTCAGCGGTGGCGTGCCGGAAGATGCGCGCATCACCACCCGTTACGACGAAAATAATGTCATTGAAGGCCTGATGGGCGTGATCCATGAAACCGGTCACGCCCGCTATGAAATGGGACGGCCCAAAGACTGGCTCAGCCAACCCGTTGGCCAGGCGATGGGCATGGGCGTGCACGAAAGCCAGAGTCTGTTTTTTGAAATGCAGCTCGGTCGATCGCGGCCCTTTATCGAAGCCCTGGCGCCCTTATTGAGCAAACACCTCGGCCAGGATCCGGCGTTCGAAGCTAATAATCTGCGCGCGCTCTACACCCAGGTAAAACCAGGCCTGATTCGAGTTAACGCCGACGAAGTGACCTACCCGTTGCATGTCATCCTGCGTTACGAACTGGAACGCGACATCATCCTCGGCCGCGCTGACGTAAGCGATATTCCCGAACGCTGGAACATCGCCATGGAGAAATACCTGGGCCTGGATACGCGCGGTAATTATAAAGACGGCCCGATGCAGGACATTCACTGGACCATGGGCGCGGTTGGTTATTTCCCGTCTTACACCCTCGGCGCCATGAACGCCGCCCAGTTGCATCAGGCGATGATCAAAGAAGTTTCCGGTGCGACCGATGGCATTGGCGACTGGGAATTGCAGCCGATTTTTAATTGGTTGAGCGAAAACGTTTGGTCACAGGGTCGCTTTTTTAATTACGACGACCTGCTGAAAAATGCCAGTGGTGAAACCTTGAACCCAACTTATTTTCTGGATCACCTGAAAACGAGGTATCTGGCTTGAATAAGATAGCCGGACATGCCAGCGAAAGGACAGTCAGCTTGCGCGAAGCGCAGCCGACCGATAAAACCGCCCTGCTTCAGTTGGAGCAGGCGTTGATAACGGCAGAGCGTCCTTTTAATGCGTCGTTAAAAGCCAATGGCGCTTATTATTACGACCTCGATTATCTGATCGACGATGCAGACACTTATCTGCTGGTGGGTGAAGTGTCGGACGAAATCATTGCGTCCGGCTATGTGCAAATCAGACATTCGAAAGCGGCGCTCAATCATAACCGTCATGGTTATCTGGGTTTTATGTTTGTCGCCGAGACCTATCGCGGCCAGGGTTTGAATCAATTGATCATGCAGCGGCTGATCGACTGGGGAAAATCTCAGAGCGTCAGTAATTTTTACCTGGACGTTTATTCGCACAATGCGTCGGCCATTCGGGCATATAAAAAGCTGGGCTTTAGCCCGACTTTGATGGAAATGCAGTTGCGTCTGGAAGACTGAGGTAAGTGGCTAAAGGAGGTCGCATTAATGTCAGTGGTGATTCGTGAAGCCAGGCTTGCCGATGCCGAGCGACTCGCTGAGTTAATGCCACAACTGGGTTATGTCATAGCGCCAGCTAGGTTAGCCGATAAAATTGCTGACTTTTCGAAAAGTCAGAGTGATGCCGTCTTTGTTGCCGAACTCGATGGCAACCTGGTCGGCTTTATTTCCTGCCATCTAACGCCACTGTTTCATCAAGCTGGTAACAGCGGTCGCATTACCAGCTTACTGGTTGAACAGAGCGTCAGAAACAAAGGCATTGGGCGGTTACTGGTTACTGAGGCTGAAGCTTTTTTCATTAGCCAGAAGTGTGTGAAATTCGAAGTGACCAGTGGCTTGCAGCGTTCTGAGACTCACCGCTTTTATCAAACTCTGGGCTACCAGGCGGATAATTTTCGTTTTGCTAAATTTTATCGAGATTAAATCAGTTTTGATCCGGCACGAAGACTAGAGCGCGATTGCCATGGCAGAACCCATTGATGCTTTACCTCTTGTACGAGTACCCGCTGATCTTGTCGCCGCGCAAGACAGTTGGCCGACGGTTTTGTTGCAGCCTTACCAGATGCATGAAAGCCGTCAGAAGAATGTGATCCACCTCGATTATGTGCTGATCAATTTCCTGATCGAAGGCCATAAAACCGTGCTGCAACCGCATACTCAGTTCGAGGTGGCCGCCAATCAGCTGGTCATGCTAAGCCCGGGTGCCATGCTGACGTCCGAGCTCGTTGCCGAAGCCGGACGTTTCCAGTCTTTGTTGTTGTATGTCGATCCCAAACTGATTGCCGAAGTTCAAACCCAGACTGTCAGTGCCGATGTTCAGTGTCATCATGCGCTGTTTGAAGTTGACGATTATTTAATGAACTTTCGTCAGTCTTTGCAGTTGTTGTGTCATAAGGCCGATACGCCAGACAACAACTTGCTTGAGATCAAGGTCCGGGAGCTGTTGCTCTATTTAACAACCAAGCATGAGCAGACGATCAATCGTCTGGGTCTGGCCGGCGGCAAGGCTTCGATTTATCACCTGACACGGGTGGTTAATCAATACGCTTTGCAGCCAGTGAGCATCGAAGAGCTGGCCTTTTTGTGCCATATGAGTTTGTCAGGGTTTAAGCGTGCGTTTCAGGCACACTTCGGATTAAGCCCAGGCAAATGGTTGCTCGAACGCAGACTGCAGCAGGCGCAGCTATTATTGAAATCCGGCACGCCGCCGTCGCAGGTGTTCCATCGTGTCGGCTACCAGGACCACTCCAGCTTCAGCCTGGCATTTCGTAAATACTACGGTTACCCACCCAGTCACCTTGGCTGAATGGCCACAGTTTTTGAACCAATTTACTAAGTCGACTGTTCAAACCTGAACGCATACTGGCCGCTCTTAACAACGAGGGCCAGACCATGTCACAGCAAGCAAAACAAGCCGTTATTCGTTTCAACCGCGAGGTGATTGAGCGCGGTAACAACGATAGCGACGCCTTTTTCGATCCTGACTTTATCAATCATTCCGCGCCACCCGAGTCGGACAATGGCGCTGCCGGAGTCTTGTTCGTTTTCAACGAATTGCTGCGTCCGGCCATACCGGATTTAAGGGTGGACATCGTGCATCAGACCGCCGAAAACGATCTGGTATCGACCTTTAAGCGTTTTGTAGGCACGCACCAAGGCGAGTTGTTTGGTGTTCAACCCAGCCATGGCGTTATTGAGATTGAAGTCATGGATGTGGTGCGCATCCGCGACGGTCGTTATCTGGAGCACTGGGGGCTGACCAACCTGCCCGATGTCTTGCGGTCGTTAACGGCAAAAGGCGACAGCAACCATGATTAATCACCTCACTGTCGGTGCGCTGGATGTTGCTGCATCAAAAGATTTTTACGATGCGACGCTGGCAGCGCTGGGTTACCAAAGTGCCAAGATGGACGACCATGGTCGCTGCTTTTATCGTAGCGATAGCGCTTCCTTAATAGTGGCGGAGCCGATCAATGGCGAGCCTGCCAGTCAGGGTAATGGCATCACCATCGCCTTTAAAGCGCCCAATGCGGAAGCCGTGGACGCATGGCATCGGCTGGGTTTACAGCACGGAGGGGCGCACTGTGAAGATCCGCCGGGCATTCGCGAGAGGTCCGGCTTGAGAGTTTACGCCGCCTATTTACGCGACCCGGCCGGAAACAAAGTCTGTGCGACCTATCGTCTAAGCAACAGCTGATACTGGCGGGGCCACTCAAGGGAAATAACCGATGCTCATACAATATCGAGAAACTCAGAGTACCGATGTGGACCCGCTCTTTATCGTTCGTACTCAGACCGGCGATAATCCTATGTCCACCGAGCGCTTGGCGCAGTTGGGCATTACCCCGGCATCGATACGTCAGGGCTTTGATGATGGATATTTGTGCGGTTGGGTCGCTATGGTCGATGAAACCATCGTTGGGTTCTGCAACGGTGAGCTGAATACCGGAGAAGTTCTGGTACTGGCGTTGCTACCCGACTTCGAAGGCCAGGGAATTGGCCGACAGTTGTTGGGGCTGGTTGTTGAAGCGCTTAGGCGGCAGGGTCACAAAGCAATCTGGTTGGCCGCAGACAGCAACCCCAGTGTTCGCGCCCATGGCTTTTATCGTAAGTTGGGCTGGGTGCCCAGCGGAGAGCGTTTGGAGAATGGTGATGAGGTGCTGGTGCTGCAACCATCGCCTGGCTCGGCTGTTCTATGATTCACTGAAAGTGATACTATAGTGTCACTAAGTAGCCGCTCGGTAGGAAGCCATGAAAGTCGAACTGGTCACCAATCTCAAGCGCCAGGCCACCAAGATACTGGCGGATCTTCATGCCTCGAAAGAGCCGGTGTTGATTACCGAACACGGCCAGCCGTCGGCCTATCTGGTTGACGTTCAGGATTACGAAATGATGCAGCGTCGTCTGACGCTTCTGGATGGGTTGTCCCGTGGTGAACGTGCGCTTATGGAAGGCCGCACGCTGAGTCATACTGAAGCCAGGGAGAAAATGGCGAAATGGTTGAAATAGTCTGGACGGAACCAGCGCTGCAACAACTGGATGACATCGCCGAGTACATTGCTTTGGATAAACCCCAGGCGGCCAATCAATTGGTTGCGCAGGTTTTTCAGGAAGTGGAACGCCTGGCTCGGTTTCCTGATTCCGGCCGAATGCCACCGGAATTGCCCGCTTCAGTCTATCGGGAAGTTGTGGTGCCGCCTTGTCGGGTTTTCTACCGCTATGAAGCTGCCGAAGTTGTTATTCTACTGGTGATGAGAGAAGAACAATTACTGCGTCGTTTTATGCTCGAAGAATAACGGCGTGCAATATTATTGGTCGGCTAACACCATCGTCTTAATCTTTACTGCTTTCTCAAAATGATCCAGTTGGTGCGTTTTAATCCACCAGGTGGCCGCTTCCATCAGTAAGTCGGGGTCGTCATTTTTATTAGCGAAAAATGCATAAAACGACAGGCCGACGTTATCGCCTTTGGTGGCGATTTTCTGGTCACAAACCTGGATGATTCTTTCGCGAAGGGAAGCGCGCATTCAGTTTCTTTTAACCGTTAAAAACGTCATCAAATCACTTCCAACTTCGCATACTGCATCATCAACCAACGCTCACTGCCGTCATCGAATGCGACTTGCACGCGCGCTTGTGCACCACCGCCTTCGGCATTGATCAAGGTGCCTTCACCAAACATCGGATGCAGTACGCGCTGGCCTAAACTGAAGCCACCGGCTTCCATCGCCATATCTTCCTGCAAGCCGAAACTGACCGGGCGCGACACCGACGAGCGCAGCCGCACTTCGTTCATCAGTTCGGCGGGAATTTCTTTGATAAAACGCGACACCGAATTGAATTGTTCGGAGCCGTATAAACGTCGGCTTTCGGCGTAGGTCAGCGTCAGGTTTTTGCGTGCGCGGGTGATGCCGACATAAGCCAGACGGCGTTCTTCCTGCAAGCCGCTGGCGTCGTCCATCGACATCTTGTGCGGGAACAAACCTTCTTCCATACCGACCAGAAAGACCTGCTCGAATTCCAGGCCTTTGGCCGAGTGCAGCGTCATTAAGTTTACGCTGTCTTCAAATTCGTCGGCCTGGCGGTCGCCGGCATCGAGGGAGGCTTCGCCGAGGAATTGCGCCAGTAACTGTATCGGCGTTTCGGCCTCGTCGTCGCCGGCAAAACTCTGGGCGGCTGTGACCAGTTCCTGGAGGTTTTCGATGCGGGCGCGGGCTTTTTCGCCTTTCTCTTTTTGTTCGTAGTGTTCGATCAATCCGGAGGCGTCGTTGATTTTTTCGACCATCTTGCCCAGTTCTTCCTGCTCGCTGACCAGGGCTTCGAGGTCGGCGATCAACAGCATGAAGTCGGCCAGGGCATTGGCGGCACGCGCAGGAATGGCTTTATTTTCGACGGCGTTGGCGCTGGCTTCCCACAGCGAGCAGCCCTGATCGCGGGCGATGGTGCGAATGGCTTCCACCGTTTTGCCGCCAATGCCGCGCGTCGGTACGTTGTTGACGCGTTCGAAGGCAGCGTCGTCCTGACGATTCAACACCAGTCGCAGGTAGGCCACGCTGTTGCGAATTTCCTGGCGTTCGTAGAAACGCTGGCCGCCGTAAATGCGGTAGGGAATCTGGCTATGGATCAGCGCTTCTTCCAGCACCCGGCTCTGGGCGTTGGAGCGATACAGCATGGCGATGTCATTGGCGTTGGTGCCGCCGTCGATCAGCCGGCTGATTTCATCGGCCACATAGCGCGCTTCATCCTGTTCGTTGAAGGCGGCGTAGAGACGAATCGGGTCGCCCTTGTCGCCTTCGGTCCAGAGGTTTTTGCCCAGTCGCGCCGGGTTGCGGGCAATGACCGCGTTGGCAGCGTCGAGGATGGTTGAGGTGGAGCGGTAGTTTTGTTCCAGACGCACGATGTGGGTGCCGGGGAAGTCGTGTTCGAAGGTCTGGATGGTTTCGACCTTGGCGCCACGCCAGCCGTAAATGGATTGGTCGTCGTCGCCGACGATGGTCAGGCTCAGGCGGTCGCCGGCAAGCACGCGCAGCCAGGCATATTGAATGGTGTTGATGTCCTGAAATTCGTCCACCAGCAGGTGGGTGAAGCGTTGCTGGTAGTGCGCCAGGATGTGCGGTTGGTTCAGCCACAACTCGTGGGCGCGCAGCAACAGTTCACCGAAATCGACCAGGCCGGAGCGTTCGCACACATCTTCGTAGGCGCGGTAGATTTCCACCAGGGCTTCACCAAACCAGTCGCCATTGCTGAAGGAAGCCGCCGCACGAATACCTTCATCTTTCTGACGGTTGATATAACCCTGAGCCTGTTTGGGCGGCACCCGGTCGTCGGGAATGCCGCGCTCAGTCATCACCCGCTTGACCAGCCGCAGTTGGTCGTCGCTGTCCATGACCTGGAAGTTTTCCGGCAGGCCGGCATCGACGGTGTGAGCTTTGAGCAGCCGATGCGCCAGGCCATGGAAAGTGCCCAGCCACAAGCCGGTACTGGGTGATTCGAGCAGTTCCTCCACCCGGCCGCGCATCTCGCGTGCCGCCTTGTTGGTGAAGGTGACCGAGAGTACCGAATAGGGCGAAGCGAGCCCGGCGGCAATCAGCCAGGCGATGCGATGCGTCAGCACTCGGGTTTTGCCACTGCCGGCGCCAGCGAGCACCAATAAATGCTGGGCGTCGCTTTCCACGGCCTGGCGTTGTTCGGGGTTCAGTTGGTCGAGCAGGGCGTTGAGGTCCATCGGCATCAATAGCTGTACAAAAAAACAGGGAATGGAGTGTACCAGAAGGAAGGCCGGGCTGGGGATGGCAGATTGACGACTGCCGGGTCGCCGTTATTCCTTGGCGTCTTGGCTGCCTTCGGGGTCGCCGTTGGTCAGCAGGGCGACCTGGATAATGGGCAGCAGGTCGGCTTCGTCGAGGTTGTCGATATTGATCGAGCCGGCCATCTTCAGCACGCCCAGCAAGCGCAGCGTTGCCGTTAAAATGGCCTGGCGTTCGTCGGGGGTTTTGCCCAGATCGTGCAGCGGGGTCACCATCTTGGCGTAAATCTCAACGGGCAGATGATCGATGGTGTCAGCGACGCTGAGTGTATAGGCACTCGCTGTCTCGGCGACTGTCGACCAGCCAGCCGGGCTGTCCATCCGCCCTTCTCCGGCGGCCAGCCAACCGACTGACAGCTGAGCCGCTTTGGCCAGTTGGCACAGATGTCGGAGCGTTGGCTCGGACTGACCAGAGCGCCACTTGCGTAATACCGAGGTCGAGACGCCCGCCTGCTTCGCCATGGAAGTGGCGCCGCCGGCACGTTGTATCGCCACATTCAGACGCTGCATAAAGTCATCTGAGCTTCGATCAGTTGCCCTGTCAGCTTGATCTTGTGCCATTGAATGTGCCATTTTTTAGTGTAATCCATTGATTTAATTGAATTTTTAACAGATCGTCATATTTATGGCGCTTATATGCGGAAAAACGCCATAAAAGTTGAATGTCGACCCAAACGTGTGCACTATGCGGTTATATCGCAACAAACATGGCGCACTGCTTTTGTTTTATGACTACACAAAATGACGCTAAAAAAACCAGCCCTGAAGACTGGCATCGTGCCGACATCGTAGCCGCGGTGCGCAAGGCCGGTTGGAGCCTGCGTCGGTTGGCAGTGCACCATGGTTATGCTTCGCCCAGTACACTGACCAATGCCCTGGCCAGGCCCTGGCCCAAGGGGGAACGCATCATCGCTGACGCCATAGGTGTGGCGCCGCAGGTGATCTGGCCCAGCCGCTATGCCGACAAGAATACCACTGGCAACGCCAAGCGCCGAGACCAGGTCGCATAATGTGAGCCTGATGGCGTCTGTTTGTCAGCCTCACTGATCTTGCCAGGCGATTAATCGGCTCATAGCAGTACCGGCATTGAGCAGCAACAAGCCTTCGCCCAAACAGCAGGCTCTGGAGTAATGATGCGCTGGTTCCCGCCTGTCCCAAGCCGACGACCGTTATCGGTATTGGCCGGTAAAGCGCCAAAATTGAACTATACTGATGCAAGTTACTCTCATCTCGGTGCTACGCCGAGCCATGGCGATCTGCTGATGCATCAACCTCAGGACACCCTGCGTTTTCTACGCCATTCGCTGATGCTGCGTTATAGCTCGCTGCTGTGGATCAGTTCGTGGCTGTTGGCCAGCGTCTGCACTGCCATGCGTGAGGCACCCTTTGCCGGTTATGAGTTGGCTCTGATGGCCTTGCTGACGCTGGTGGGTATCGCGTTTGCGCGTTGGGGCGGGCAGCATCTGAAGCTGCGGCCAGGCTGGCGGCCGGATATCTGGATCAGCGCCCTGGCACTGGTGCACGGCATTTACTGGGGCGTTCAGGCGAGCGCTGGCGGGCTCTGTCTGACCCTGGGGATTGCCTATGCGGTGCTGTCCTGCATCGCGCTGATTCCACAGTGGCGCAGCCAGGTGATGGCTTGTCTGCCGGTGTTGCTGATTCCCGTCTTTGCTGAGCCAGGGTTACCGAACCAGACCTTGATCGAACTGCATTTGCCACTGATGCTGCTGATTCTGCTGGCTTCCTGGCAGGCCAGCAATATGGCGAAACGCAATCTGGAAAGTCTGATTGACCGGCGCCGTCTGGCGACTCAGTTGTCGCGCCACAGTGATGAGTTGGAAAGTATTGTCAGCCGTCGAACGGCCGAGCTGGAGGCGATTAACCAACGCCTGAACGACGAGGTGGGTCTGCGTCAGCAGGTCAACCAGACGCTGCTTAAAAGCGAAGAACAGATGAACATGGCGATGGCCGCCAGTGGCATCGGTTTCTGGGATTGGGACATCACCGGCCGACGCGTCTATCACTCCGATCAGCAGCGGTTTTTCGGCCAGGTGACCGATGCCGTTGATTACATCGATCTCGAAGCCTGGGTCGACGTGGCCGATCGCGCTCTGGTGCGGCGGGCGTTGCGCGCCCATCTGAAAGGTCGTACCCGTTTTTACCACGCCCGTTACCGCCTGCACCGCCCCGATGCCGACCGCCCGATCTGGCTGGAAGACAGCGGCCGGGTGATTTCTCGTGACGATCAGGGCCGGCCCCAACGCATGGTCGGTACGCGCCGTGACATTTCCAAAGACATGCGTTTGCAGGAAGAATTACGGCTGTCGTCATCGCTGTTCAATAACAGCCCCGATGGCGTCTTTGTGCTCGACAGCGACCAGCGTCTGCGCACTTGCAACCGGGTGTTCAGTCAGATAATCGGGCGGCAGAAAAGCCAGCTGGTCGGCCAGGGTTTGTTCGATGTGATTCGCACCGAACAGCGCAATCGCATCGCTCAGGGCATGACCAACAACGGTCGCTGGCAGGGCGAGATCGTAGCGCTGCGCGATGGTCATCATCGGTTTCCGATGCGGCTGACGCTGAGTGCCATTCGCAGCACCGATGGTCGTACCAGTCATTATTTAGGCATCGCCCGCGATCTGACCGAGCAGCAAAACAAGGCGCTGGAACTCGATTATCTGAACAATTACGACAAGCTGACTGGCCTGTTCAATCGGGCTTATTTCCATCAATTGCTCAAGCAGTTCGAAAGCCATGAACCTTTGATGTCGAACCAGTACGCGGTGGCGGTGATGAACCTCGATCGCTTCAAGGCGATCAACGAAAGCCTGGGCCAGGATGTCGGTGATCAGTTGCTGCGCGATGTTTCCGCCCGACTCAATAATCTGCAGGATCCGGTGCGTTCGGTCGCCCGCCTCGGCGGCGATGAATTTGCGTTGCTGCTCGATTACGGCGGCGATCGTCAGGCGCTCGATACCGCCTTGTTGATGGCGCTCGAAGAAGTCAGCCGGCCCAGCCTGATTGGCGAACACGAACTGATCATCACCGCCAGCATGGGCGTCTGTCTGGTGCATCGCGATAATCTGCACCAGCTGTTGAACCAGGCCATCACCGCCATGGGTCAGGCACGACAGCGCGGTGGCAATACGCTGCTGTTCTATCGCCAGGCGTTGAGCGACCGTCCGGCCGAACGCCGCAAGCTGGTGGAGGAACTCAGCCAGGCGGCGACCACCGATCAGTTGAGTGTCGATTACCAGCCCAAGCTGAATCTGAAAACCGGCATGATCGATTCGGTCGAAGCGCTGGTGCGCTGGCAACATCCGCAGCGCGGCCCGATCGATCCGGAAGACTTTATTCCGCTGGCCATCGATGCCGGTCTGATTGGCCGCATCAGCGATGCCGTGCTGCAACGCGCCTGTGTTGATGCCGCACGCTGGCAGCGTCAGGGGTTGGGTGACATCGCCGTATCGGTCAATCTCTCGGCCAGTCAGGTCTACCGCGACGACCTTTATGATCGCGTCGCCAACGCTCTCAAACAAAGTGGTCTGGAAGCGCGTTACCTGGAACTGGAAGTGACCGAAGCCATGCTGATGGAAGACGCCAATCACGCTCAGGATTTTCTCAATCAGCTGCGCACCCTGGGTGTCGGCCTGACGCTGGATGACTTCGGCACCGGCTACACCTCGCTCAACTACCTCAAGCGTTTCCCGATTCAGACGCTGAAAATTGACCGCTCCTTTCTGCAGGAATGGCGTCAGGGTGAAAGCAGCCCAGTGATCGAAGCCATCATGGCCATGGCTGACAGTCTTAAGATGGGCGTGGTCGCCGAGGGTGTGGAAAGTCGTGAGCAACTGAATTATCTGAAACGACTCGGCTGTGGTCATGCCCAGGGTTATTTGATCAGCCGGCCACTGCCGGCGGATGAGATGTTCACCCTGATCCGTCACACCAACCTGCCACAGGTATTCGACAGCACCGATCGCGTGCATTGACAACGCAGATTGGTCTTGTGTCTGAGAACCTTTCTCGCATGGGCACATATCCTGCTTACATTTTGCCACTTGGTCGCAGCTGGGGGCCGAAAGTGAGTCCTTTCAGACGTTCACAGTTTTGCCACAGCCGCTGACTAAAATGCGTTTTTCGTTCGGGTACCGGCCAGGTACTCAGCGTCGATAAACCAAAAAAGAACAAGAAACGGCAGTCGCCATTTAAAGGAGCTGATCTCATGTCTGTGAATCTGTTTGATTTGGAACTGGCTAATATTGAGGACAATCAACTGCACAAACCGGCAGATACCAGCGAAAACAAACGTTCCACCAATCATCGTCGGTTGGCGGCGCGTCGCGCGATTGAAGACCATCTGGAGCAAAATCGCTTGCGGAAGGATCTGGATGATTTGGATCTGGAACTGTTCTGATCGGTCGTTAAGACCGCGAAAAGCGCCCTAGGGCGCTTTTTTTATGGCCGTCACGCTTGTTACACAAGCTCACACCCGGGTGTTACCAAGCGTTACCCAACCGGCATGGTTGGGGATTGACCGCGAAATTGTTCCATAACAGCGGACAGATGCGACACCTGAGGCGTCGCTCAGGGTGTCGGCAGTTGCTGACGCAGCTCTGTCAGCTCGGCCGGTGCAAAGGCAACCGGGGTGAGCAGACTCAACAGGGCGGTGCGAGCCGAGGCATTGGACTGTCGCATCTGCGCATCCAACTCACTGGCCCAGCGATCCAGACGGCTGAACAGCGCCTCACGCTGCGTGTCCGACAGCCGCGCTACTGCCCGCTCTGGCAAGATCAACATGCCCCAGGTGTAGACCACCGGCTGGTCGGTCAGATAATCCAGCCGGCTGTGCCAGTTCAAAGTCAGGGCGGCCGCTGGTGGTGCAATCAGAGCGTCGATTGCACCGGTTTCGAGCGCTGCCAACACATCACCCACGCCCAGCACCGCAAAGTCGATAGCCACACTGTTGCTGATGTCACGCACCGTTGGCGTATCCGGCAACCACAGCTTGCTCGCCTGCAAACCGGCCATGCCATCCACCGGTTGCTGCGACATTAAATAAGCAAAGCCACCGTCGAGCGGACCGAAACCGTACCAGCCCTGTTCGTTTAACTGGGCGCGAATGCGCGGATCGAATTGATCGCGAGCCGTATCCACGGCATCCAGAGAGTCGAATTGAAAGGGTTGGCTGATGCCGTCGGCCTGGACGTCCAGCAGTGACAGGGTGCTGCTCGAAACCAGAGCGCCGTGCAACTGACCGACGCGAATCTTGCGCAGCACCGTTGGATCGTTGCCCATTACCCCGCTGGGATAGAGCTTGAGCTCCAACTCGCCGCCGGTGGCGTTGGACAGGTCGTCAGCCAGGGCGTTTAGGCTGGTGACCGCTACGGATCCGGGTGGATATTGGGTGGCGATTTTCAGTTCGACGGCCTGCGCCGATGCCACAAAACTCAACGCTAAAAGGGAACTCAGCAAGGCTCGCATAAAGGCTCCGTGCAAAAAGCTGACAGCTTAAAGCGGACCTGTTGCAAAGCTGTTGCAGTGGGGCGTTTGTGCTGGAAAAGGCGAAAAGCAAAAGGCAAAAAGCAAAAAGCGACCCTCAATCCCTGAGGGTGCTGACACTCAAATCTTGTAGTTCAAACCTTGTAGTTCAAACCTTGTAGTTCAAACCTTGTAGTTTAAACCTTGTAGTGCGCTAACTGCTGCTGCAGACCTTCGGCCAGGCGGATCATGGTTTCGCTGGCGCTGCGGGTCTGGTTGGCCTGGGTGGCGGTATCCTGAGCATTGCTGTGAATACGTTCCAGGGTGGCGTTGATGTCTTCAGCCACCCGGCTTTGCTCTTCGGCGGCGCTGGCGATGTCGGCGTTGCGTTCGGTAATGCTGCCCACCGCTTGGCGGACCTGATTGATGGCCGAACCGGATTCCTCGGCTTTGGAGGTCAGGTTTTCGGACAGTTCCTGAGTCGAACTCATCATCCGCGCTGTGGCTTTGGCGCCGTTCTGCAGCTGTTCAATCTGACTGCGAATAGAGTCGATGGAATCCTGAGTGCGGTTGGCCAGCATTCGCACTTCGTCGGCGACAACGGCAAAACCCCGGCCTTGTTCGCCGGCGCGTGCTGCTTCGATGGCTGCGTTCAGGGCCAGCAAGTTAGTCTGTTCGGCGATGCCGTGAATCACTTCCAGTACACCGCTGATGGCGTCGCTGTGCTGGTCGAGTTCTTCGACGGCACGGGCGCAATCGGCAATGGTTTTGGCCTGTTGTTCGATGACCTGGATGGTCTGCTGCACCAGATCATGACCACTGTGTGCCTGAGTGTCGGCCGAGCGTGCGGCGGCTTCGGCGGCACTGGCGCTGTCGGCGACGTTCTGAGCGGTCATCGACATCTCGTGCATGGAGGTCGCGACCTGTTCGGTATCGGCGGTCTGCCGACTGATCGACAGACTGGATTGCTCCGCCACCGTACGCAAACCCTGGGCTGCGTTCAGTACTTCTGTTGATGACTGGCCGACGCTGCGAATGGTGTCCTGCACCTTGGCCAGCAGCTTATCGAAACCCTTGGCCATCTGGCCGAATTCATCGCGACTGTTGGACGCAAAGCGGGCCGTCAAATCGCCCTCACCTTCGGCAATGTCGTTGACCAGACCAATCATGCGCTGCATCGGTCGGGTGACTACGGTCGACAGCAACAGATTGATCGCCACAATCAGCAGCGCGCCGATGACGATAATGGCACCGGCGATCAGCAGTGAATCGGACAAAATAATGCTGTTAAGTTCATGGCGTGAATAGGTCGAGACGACCTTGTAACCCCAGCGATCAAAATTCGTTTCAGTGAACGCCCAGTGATCGTGATCACCCTTTAACGCCGCTTCGACGGTGGCGGTGTCGACGTTGCTGGAATGCATGCGCAGACGGCCTTTGTCGTCGACCAGAGCGGTAAAGCCATCCTCGAGCACCGAGGCCTCGCTAATGGCACTTTCGAGCACGCTCATATCGGCTGAATAACCGACGTACCAGATACCCACCACCTCATTGCGAGCGTTGAACATGGGCGCGTAGCCGGTGAGATAGGGTTTGCCAAGAATATCGACCTGGCCATAAAACGCCTGGCCGGATTCGATGGCGCGGAAGGCCGCACCGCCGGGGGTCAGAATGGTGCCGGTGGCGCGCTTACCTTCATTCTGGACGTTGGTGGACACGCGCACATAGTTTTCGCCGTCGAACACAAAGAGGGTGGCGGTGCCGCCCATATCGGCGGTGAGTTCGTCAACCAGATCATAGCGATTGGCCTGGGCATCGCCACCGAGCCAGAGTTGCGGCACGGAGCGTTCGCCGACCTGAGTATCGCCAGCCAGGCGGGGTGTGCCGATGGCCTGACCGCGCTTGATCAGCACCGCCATGCTGCTGCGCACGCGATCCATCATGATGGAGTCGGTGATGGTCAGCAGTCGAACCATACGGCTGCCCGCTTGTTGGGCCTGGTTTTCTGCGGTTTGTGTCAACTCATGGTTGCGCGAAATAACGGTAAAAATCGCCGTGATGGCGATAACCAGCGAAATCAACAAAGTCACCGCCAGGGAGAACTTTTTTCTGACAGACATAAGGGTCTGCTCCTTTTCCAATTAACAGCCAATAACAGTTCGCGCCGGTCTTTTTGAAACCCGCGAAAACGTTTTGCTAACAACATCTGCAACAGTGCACACAAGCGATGACCCATCGCTGTCCAAGGGCGCAGTAACACCACAGCGATTCGGAAATAATCAGCCTTATAATTGGCTGTTATTACTTATTTAGACGTTGCTTATATAGCTGTCAAACGCTGACCACTGCTAGATTTTCAGGCGGTTAGAAATGGGATTTGTTTGCGTTATTTGCGGGAATAATCGCGGGTTTTTTGGGCTGAGAAAATCGCGGTAACCGCTCTGCCATAAGGCTTTACCGCTGGGCTCAGTACAGGTCGAAGCAGCGCCGGCAAAGCGGGTGGTCACGTTCGGCGGATGGGACGCACAATCTTATCCGTGGTGTTTGCAATCCAGTGGTTTTGGGCTTGTCAGCAGGCGCTGCGTTGCTGATACCAGAGCGCCTCTCGAACGCTGAGGTATCAGCCGGGTTTGGGTTCGTTCAGGCCGATACCTTAAAACGCGCCACCAGTTCATTCATGCTCGCCGCCAGCTGTGCCAGATCGTCACTGGAGGTTTGCACCTGTTGCGAACCTTGGGCGGTTTCGTTGCTCAGATCACGCAGCGTGACCAGATTACGATCCACTTCCTTGGCGACCGATGCCTGCTGTTCGGCGGCGCTGGCCGAGGCCATATTGCGGTCGTTGATATCGCTGATCAGGGTGGCGATGGTCGATAACGCATCGGCCGCTTCGCGTCCGCTGGTCAGGGTGTGGCTGGCCTGCTCGTTATTGGAACGCATGGCACCCACGGCGGTTTCGGTGCCACTTTGCACCGCTTCGATGATGGTTTCGATTTCAGCGATAGAATCCGCCGTGCGTTGCGCTAAACCGCGCACTTCTTCGGCAACCACCGCAAAACCCCGGCCGTGTTCGCCGGCGCGGGCCGCTTCGATGGCCGCATTCAACGCCAGTAAGTTAGTCTGATCGGCGATTTCCCCAATCACTTCCAGCACCGAGCCAACGTCGGTTACCCGGGTCGCCAGGCTTTCCATGCTTTGGGCGTTGTTTTGCACGCTGCCAACCAACTCTTCGATGGCGCTCAGCGTGGCGTCTACCTTGCCTAAACCATAGCGGGTGCGCTCGTCGGCCTGGCGCGATTGGTCGGCGGTACTGGTGGCGTTGCCGGCGACTTCCTCGATGGCGGCGGTTAATTCATTCACCGCCGTGGCGGCCTGTTCGATTTCCTCCGACTGGCGTTGAGCGCTGTCGTTGGCGGCATTGGTGATGCTGCTCAGGGCGTCGGAGGCGGTGCTCAGTTGTGCTGAGGAGTTGGACAGGCTGGCCAGCGTATCGCGCAGATTGTCCTGCATGCGCACCAGCGCGTGCATTAATTCGGTGGCCTCATCGTGACCGCTTAGCTGGATGTCGCTGGTCAGGTCGTTAGCTGCAATGTGGTTGGCAATCTGCACCGCTTCGCGCAGCGGGCCGGTCACTGAGCGGGTTAACCGCCAGGACAGCAGCAGAATCAGCACTGCGATGCCGGCTAATAATCCCAGGGTGGTCAGTTGCGTCTGGAGGTAGCTGCGATTGGCAATATCCGCCACGGCGGCGATGCGGTTTTTTTGTTCGTCGATGGTGGCGTGAATACGTTCGTCGATGGCGGCGGCCAGCGGCGCGGCGTCTTCATCGAGCATGTCGCGGGCACCGATGTTGTCGAAGCCAGCCACCATTTCCCAGACGCGATCGTTCAATTGCCAATAGGCGGCCAGATCCGTCTCAATCTCCGCCAGCATCGCCTGCCCGCTTTCGGTTTGCACCAGTGCGGCGTAATCGGCCTTGGCTTGGTTCAAATCTTCCCGTGCCTGGTCGAGTTTGGTGCGAAACAGCTGGCGCTGTGTCGAAGTCAGCGCCGACATCAGGTTGGCGGTTTGGGTGCGCACTTGCATAAAGGCGTTGTTGAGGTTGCTCACGGCAATCAGGGTGGGCACGTTCTGAGCGTCGATCTGGGTAATCTCATCCTTGAGTTGCCCCAGACGTTGCAGGCCGTAAAGCCCCAGACCAAAGAGCAGAACCAGCGTCGTGCCGAGAATCAGCGCCAGCCGTAATCCGATATTGATTCTACGCAGCATGCGATGTCTCCAAACCCTTACTGCGAGCGAAAACGCTACGGAATAAGAGAAACCAGTGAATGGTCGAAAACTAACGCAAGACCGGGGCCAGCTAGGGTCTGGTTGCGGCTGGTTAAGGTGTTTTAGCGTCACTCAGGTCGTTTTTGGGCAGCAGACTGAGCGGCCTGCTGCCCAGGACAGGGTGGGCAGCTTACAACTTGAAATGACCCACGAGTTTGTTGAGTTGCTCCGCCAGCCGTGCCAGTTCCTGGCTGGAGGAATTGGCCTGCTCGGCGCCGGCAGCGGTCTGGGTCGCCAGATCGCGCACCGTGATCAGGTTGCGGTCCACCTCCCGCGCCACCTTTGCTTGTTGTTCGGCGGCACTGGCCGAGGCGGTGTTGTGGTTGCTGATGCTGCTGATCAGGGCGGCGATGGCGTTCAGGGCTTCGCCGGCTTCACGGCCCGTTTCCAAGGTGTGACCGGCGCTGTCGTTACTGGTGTTCATAGCACTGACGGCGCGTTCTGAACCGGCTTCCACCGCCTCGATGATGCGCTCGATCTCGTGCGTCGAATCGGCGGTGCGTTGTGCCAGGCTGCGTACTTCGTCGGCGACCACCGCGAAACCTCGGCCGTGTTCACCCGCCCGGGCCGCTTCGATGGCGGCGTTTAATGCCAAGAGGTTGGTTTGTTCGGCAATGCCGCGAATGACGTCCAAAACCGAGGTAACGTCGGCGATTTTTGACGACAGGTCTGCAATATCGGTGGCGGTATTTTTGATCACCGTCACCAGACTTTCGATGGAGCTGATGGTGCGGCCAACCTGTTCCAAGCCATAACGCGACCGCTCTTCCGCCTGCTGGGATTCCTGGGCGGTTTCGTTGGCGTTATTGGCGACTTCTTCGATGGCGGCGGTCATTTCGGTAACCGCCGTCGCCGCCTGATCCAGCTCTGCAGACTGTTGCTGCAAGCCTTGGGTGGATTCGCGACTGACCGCGCTGAGTTCTTCCGAAGCCGATGCCAGTTGATCGGATGATTCGTTAATGCTCATCAGGGTCGTCCGCAGATTTTCCTTCATGCGCTGCAGGGCGCTGAGCATCTGGCTGGCTTCATCGCGGCCGATGATGTCGATATCGCCGGTCAGGTCGTTATCAGCGACGACATTGGCAACCCCGATGGCCTGGCGGATCGGTCCGACAATGCTGCGGGTCAGCCAGATGGCGCAGAGGATCACCAGCACGATCACCGCGCCGATAGCGCCAAGGATCATCATCCGGGCCATGCTGAAGGTTTGCTGGGCGACGGTGGAAGAATCGCGGATACGCTGTTTCTGGAACTGCACCAACTCGGCAATTTCAGCACTGATGGTGGCGGCCAGCGGAGCCAGATCGGCCTCCAGAATCTGTTCTGCCTGCTCTTCGCGGCCGGCTAATGCCAGTTCCCGCAAACGTTCATTCAACGGCCAGTATTGATCAAAGCCCTCCAGCATCTGGCCATAAATTTCAATGGCGGCTGGCGCGCGCATCAGCCCTTCGAATTCAATCTTGGCGTCTTCCAGAGCGGCCTGGGCGGCATCGACATTGGCGGAGTAGCGTTCAATCGTCGCTGTATTATCTGAGGTCAGCATATTGGCCGTCTGGATGCGCACCATCAAAAAATTGCTGTTGATGTTGACGATGGCTTCCAGGCTGGGCAGTCGATGAATATCGATGGTGACGATTTCATCATTCAGGTAACGCAACTGGTTCAGCGCAAAACCGCCCAGAGCAATCAGGAATAAGACGATAACGGCAAAGAAAAGCCCCAGCCGTGGGCCGATAGAGATGTGTCTGAGCATGCTTGCCCCTCCTTGGTGGCAACACCGCTGACAATGCCTTTTGCATCGATGGTTGCAGGTTCAGGGTTATCGACTGCGGTATGGCGCGCTTTAGGATGCCAGGCGCTGATCCGTCGTGAGGCTTAGACCATTGGTCTAACCCCATACCAAAGTATAAGCGCTGACCTGCAGGCGGAGTGTTAGGTTGCTATCGCTCGCAACTGCCTTTATCCCGTCCCGTCCGGTGGCAGTAAAACAACAACAAGATGGAGGAAAACTCGATGAGCTTCGAGAGCAAAGAGCACGCCGCCCAGTACTGGCGTGAAAATGTTCGGCTGTTGCTCACACTGCTGGTGATCTGGTTTGTCGTTTCATTCGGCGCCGGAATTCTGCTGGTAGATGTGTTGAACGAAATTAAATTCTTTGGGTTCAAGCTGGGCTTCTGGTTCGCTCAGCAAGGCGCGATCTATGCCTTCATTGTGCTCATCTTCGTCTACGTGAAGAAGATGAATACATTGGACCGCAAGTACAACGTCCAAGAAGACTAAGGAGCGCCCCATGGATATCCAATTACTCAGTTATATTTTTGTGGGCGCGACCTTTGCGCTCTACATCGGCATCGCGATCTGGTCGCGTGCCGGTTCTACCAACGACTTCTACGTCGCCGGTGGTGGTGTTCCTGCTGTAGCTAACGGTATGGCGACCGCCGCGGACTGGATGTCAGCCGCCTCCTTCATTTCCATGGCAGGGATTATTTCCTTCGCCGGTTATGACGGTTCGGTTTACCTGATGGGCTGGACCGGTGGTTACGTGCTGCTGGCTCTGTGTCTGGCGCCTTACTTGCGTAAGTTCGGTAAGTTCACCGTGCCCGACTTCATTGGTGATCGTTACTACAGCCAAACCGCCCGGGTGATCGCGGTAATCTGTGCCATCTTCGTGTCGTTCACCTATGTGGCCGGCCAGATGCGTGGTGTGGGTGTGGTGTTCTCGCGCTTCCTGGAAGTGGGCGTTAACACCGGTGTGGTCATCGGTATGGTCATCGTCTTCTTCTACGCCGTACTCGGTGGTATGAAGGGCATTACCTACACCCAGGTGGCTCAGTACTGCGTGATGATCTTCGCTTATATCGTACCGGCGATCTTCATCTCCTTGCTGATGACCGGCAACATCATCCCGCAGTTGGGCTTCGGCGGCAGCGTTGCCGATGGCACCTCTTTGCTGACGAAACTCGATGGTTTGTCGACGGAGCTGGGCTTTGCTCAGTACACCGAAGGCTCCAAGCCGATGATCGACATCTTCGCCATTACCTGCGCGCTGATGGTCGGTACTGCTGGCTTGCCGCACGTGATCGTACGTTTCTTCACTGTACCTAAGGTGTCTGATGCTCGCCGCTCTGCCGGTTGGGCCTTGGTGTTCATCGCCATCCTGTACACCACTGCGCCGGCCGTTGCGGCTTTCGCTCGGGTGAACATGATCAACACCATCAACGGTGAAGACGCTCAGGGCACGCTCTATGAAAACGCCCCGAGCTGGATCAGCAACTGGGAAAAAACCGGTCTGATCAGTTGGACCGATAAGAACAATGATGGCCGTATGTTCTACGCTGCCGATGAGCGCAACGAGATGAGCATCGACCGTGACATCATGGTTCTGGCTAACCCGGAAATTGCTGAACTGCCGAACTGGGTAGTGGCGCTGGTGGCTGCGGGTGGTATGGCGGCTGCACTGTCGACCGCTGCCGGTCTGTTGCTGGTGATCTCGACCTCGATCTCGCATGACTTACTCAAGCGAAATCTGATGCCCGATATCACCGATAAACAGGAATTGATGTACGCGCGTTTGGCCGCTGCGGTGGCAGTCATTGTGGCCGGTTATCTGGGTATTAATCCGCCCGGCTTCGTAGCGCAGGTGGTGGCCTTCGCCTTCGGTCTGGCAGCGTCGAGCTTCTTCCCAGCCATTATTCTGGGCATCTTCCACAAGAAGATGAACAAAGAAGGCGCGTTGTCCGGCATGGTGGTTGGTATCACCTTCACCGCCGCTTACATCATCTACTTCAAGTTCATCAACCCGGGCGCCAATGTCTCTGACAACTGGCTCTTTGGTATCTCGCCGGAAGGCATCGGTACCGTGGGTATGATTCTGAACTTCGTGGTCGCTTTCGTGGTTCACAAAGTGACTGGCGATGCGCCGGATGATGTTCAAGACGTGGTTGAAAGCATCCGCTTCCCGAAAGGGTCTGGCGCTGCTTCTTCACACTGATCACTGCTGTGATTGATAAAAAACCGGGGCCTGTGCCCCGGTTTTTTTATGAGTGAACAAAGCTCGCAGTGCTATGCTGAAACAGCGTATAGGAGGCCGTTATGACCAATGCCGACGATCTCAAAGATGTGGTCGATTTTCTCGCCGAAACTTTGCCGTTTTCGGCGCTGCCTGCGGACGATCGATTGGACGTCGCGCAACGTCTGAGTGTCGATTACATTCCGCGTCACGTTAACGAACCCCTGGCGCTGGCGCCAACGCTGTACATCATCCGCACCGGCGCTTTCGAATTACGCACCGCCGATGGCGAATTACTCGACCGCCTTGGCGAGCACGATTTATTCGGTCTCAATACTTTGCTCACCGGCAACCCCGAAGGCCTGACGGTATTTCCGATTGAAGATGCGCTGGTCTACAAACTCAGCGCCGAAGCAGTTAAGGCCTTGAGTGCCAGTTATGAACCGGTGGGTAGTTTTTTTCAGCAGGTCAGCAGCCAGCGGCAGCGGTTGAATCGGCTGGCGCACAATCGCCAAAACCGGCCGCGTCTGGAGCTGCAATTAACGCAGAGCGTGCGCGATGTCACCACTGCGGCCGCGCCGGTTGCCTGCGCGCCCACCACCAGCATCCAGGATGCCGCCCGGCTGATGCGTGACCAGCGTGTGTCGTCCTTGATGTTGCTCGATGGTGACGTTCTGGGCGGCATCGTTACCGACCGCGATATTCGCAATCGCGCCGTCGCCGAAGGTCTGGATTTGAGTCGCCCGGTGGCCGATATTGCCACCACCGATCCGGTCACTGTCAGCGCCAGCGCACCCCTGTTTGATGCGCAAAAAATGATGAGTCAGCATCGCATTCATCACCTGCCGGTTATGGACGGCGAGCGTCTGGTCGGCATGATTACCGCCACCGATCTGGTGCGCGCCCAGCAGGTTTCGCCGCTGTTTTTAATCGACGATATTCAACGCCAGACCAACCTCGACGCCTTGGCCGAATTGCGCCATCGCGTGCCGGCGCTGATTCACAACTGGGTGCAGGCGGAAATCAGCCCGGTGGAAATGGGTCGGGTATTGGCGGCCATTGGCGATGCCTTTGTGCAGCGCTGCATAGCCCTGGCGCAGGAAGAATTGGGCGAGGCGCCGATGAAATTCGCCTGGCTGGCGTTTGGCTCCCAGGCGCGCATGGACCAGACCTTTGCTTCCGATCAGGACAACGCTCTGATACTCGAACGTGAACCCAACGAACCCGAAGCCGATTATTTTCGTCACCTGGCCGACTGGGTGTGCCCGGCCTTGGCGCGCTGCGGCTATGTGTTGTGTCCGGGCGACATCATGGCGAGCAATCCCAAATGGCGGTTATCCGTAGACGGCTGGCAACAACAATTCACCCGCTGGATTGACGAAGCCACGCCCAAAGCCTTGTTGCACAGCACCATCTTTTTTGATGTTCGCGTCATTGATGGGGACGCCGATTTGCTGATCCCCATTCACCGCGCTTTGTTGGCGCGCACACCCAAAGCCGATTTGTTTTTGGCGTTACTGACTCAGACAGCGGTTCGCAACCGACCGCCGCTGGGTTTCTTTCGTCGCTTTGTGGTGGAAAGTGGCGGCGCGCACGAAGACGCGCTCGATTTAAAACATCGTGGCGTCGCGTTAATCAACGATCTGGCGCGCATCTATGCGCTGGCTGGTGGCATCAGCGCGGTCAGCACCACAGCGCGTTTGCAGGCGGCCTTGGAGGCGGGTTTGCTCGAAGCCGATCTGGCCCACAGCCTGATCGAAGCCTGGCATTTAATCGCAGCGCTGCGCATTGAAGAACAAAGTGAAGCGGTGCGCCGCGATGAAACGCCGACCAGTTTTCTCGACCCGGATGCTCTCAGTCCGCTGATGCGCGCTCACCTCAAAGACGCCTTCGGTGCCATCGGTCAGGTACAGCAGACGGCGCTGCAGCGTTATGCCCGAGGCCAATATGGCTAAGCCGCTGTGGTATCAACGACGCTTCTGGGTTTTGGATCTGGAACTGACCGGTCTGGACCCGGCCGAAGATCATGTGCTGAGCGCCGGCTGGGTGAGCATTGAAGGCGGGGAAATCCGCCTTGAGCAAGCCGGTCATTGTTTGTTTCAGCAAAGCGCCATCATGGGTGACGATGTTATGGGCAGCGCTCATTTGCATCATATTACTGACCAGCAACGCGAAAGCGGCGAGCAATTATCCAGCTGGTTAGAACAATCCCTGCAACAGCACGCTGAGGATATTTGGGTGTTTCATCACGCCCCTTTGGACAGCGGTTTTCTGAAAGAACAGTGTCGTCGTTTTCAATTGCACTGGCCCAAACCCACCATGCTCGACACCCTGGCGTTCGAGCACAAACGCTTGCCACGCGATGTGCCGCCCGGCTATCGCGATTTAACGCTGACCGCCTGTCGTCGCCGTTATGGCTTGCCAATTTATCGTTCGCATCACGCCTTGAGCGATGCACTGGGGACGGCGGAATTGTTGCTGGCGCAGATTCGTTCGCGCCTGGGCAAGGACGCCACGTACAAAGAATTATTGCGCGCTTATCGCTGATTCTGTGATCGGGTCGGCTACCCGAACCCTTGAAAGTAACTCTGACAGCCTCACACAGAAAGCCGTTGGGCGATTGAGTATCGCTGTGCCCAGCCTGGCCAGGCAGTATCGCCCGATGTTGCGTTCTGGCTCTTCAAATACCGCTTAATTGCGCGTTCGACCGACGCCATGTCGGCACCGAAAGGTGATGCTGTTAATCACCTCAAACTCGAAAAAATCATCGAATTGAACTGTCACTCGTCAAGGGAGAGATTGATATGCGTGAAGCACAGGACACTTATCCGACTCGTCTCGAACAGCGACCGGAACCGTTCGAGCGTCATGACCCTGTGGTCTATACCCAAGGGTCAGCACGTCGTGACGGGCCGCTCAGCGAAGCTCAGTTACGCGACTACGATGACAAGGGTTTTATATTTTTTGAATCGTTCTTTTCCGCGCAGGAAATGCAGGGTTTTGTCGACGACCTGAAAGACTACGACAAGGACGCTGAGCTGAAGGAAAAAGACCAGGTTATTATCGAGCCCTATGCCGATGAAATTCGCTCCATCTTTGCGATTCATAAATTGTCGCAACGCTTCGACCGGCTAACGCGCGATCCGCGCCTGTTGGATATGGCGCATCAGATTCTCGGCAGCGAAGTCTATATCCATCAGTCGCGTATCAACGACAAACCCGGTTTTACCGGCACCGGTTTTAACTGGCATTCCGACTTTGAAACCTGGCACTGCGAAGACGGCATGCCACGGCCGCGTTGTTTCAGTTTGTCGATTTTGCTCAGTGAAAATAACCAGTTTAATGGACCGCTGATGTTGATCCCTGGTTCGCATCGCTGGTTCGTGCCGACCGGTGGCAAAACGCCGCAGCAGAACTGGAAATCGTCGTTGAAAAACCAAACCATTGGGGTGCCAACGACCGATGTGTTGCATCGGCTTAGCGAAGAAAAAGGCTTGGTCGCACCGCAGGGACCAGCCGGTTCGGTTATTTTATTTGAAAGCAATTTACTGCACGCCTCGGCAAATAATTTATCGCCCTGGCCAAGACGTAATTTGTTCTTTGTTTATAACTCGATCGAAAACCAAATGGTTGAACCCTTCTGTGGCAATCGGCCGAGACCCGACTTTGCTGCGGCCCGTGGCAAGGTGGAACCGTTGCAACGATTGCCATCCACAACCGAACAGCAACGCAGTCAGTCGTTAGCAGACAGCTTTGCGCACAGTGGCTAGGAAGTGCTGGGTTTAGGATGCGCCTGGTGAGCTGGGTGTTGCGTGTTGATCGTGCAGGCACAAGGCATGGTCACTGAGCACCTCGATCACCTTGCAGTTGGCTACGGTGCCATGAGCGCCGTGGCTGACCATGGCGACTAACTCTTCTTCCAATGCTTTTAGCCGGGCGATGCGTGAACGCACCTCGGCTAATTGTTCGGCGGCGATTTGGTCCGCCTGATGACAAGGTTCATCGACGTGATTGGACAGCCGTAATAAGGCGCGAATGGCGTCGAGTGAAAACCCCAGTTCGCGCGCGTGGCGCACAAACATCAGCCGATCCAGATCGGCACTGCGGTAACGGCGCTGCTGACCCGCGGTGCGTTGCGGCGCCTGGATCAGTCCGATCTGCTCGTAATAACGAATGGTCTGGACGTTGCAGCCAAGCTGCTTGGCCACCTGGCCGATGCTGTAATCCATCCTTATTGTCCTTTCGTGCTTGAAGCTAAAGTGGCTTTAGGTATTAGGGTGTCGCCTGTCCAAGCTCAAAGCAAGGGGATAAAGGTGAGCGATTGTTGTGGTCAGAACCTCGGTTTTGATGGCCAATCCAAGGCGTATCGACGCGTTTTGTGGGTGATCATTGCCATCAATGCGCTCATGTTCGGTGTGGAAATGTTGGCGGGTGCCTTGGCCGGTTCGCAGGCCTTGCAGGCCGATGCTCTGGATTTTCTCGGTGATAGCCTGACCTATGGTCTGAGCCTCGTGGTCATCGGCCGTTCGTTGCGCAGCCGCACCAGGGTCGCCATGATCAAAGGCGTCAGTCTGGCGCTGATGGGCATCTGGGTGCTCGGTTACACCCTCTATCAGGTGACAGTCTTGGGCGTGCCCCATGCCACGACCATGGGCTTTATCGGCGTGCTTGCCCTGGCGGCGAACCTGATCAGCGTAGCGCTGTTAATGCGTTATCGCGACGGTGATGCCAATGTCCGCTCGGTCTGGCTGTGCAGTCGCAACGACGCCATTGGCAACCTGGCCGTGATTGCTGCGGCCATTGCCGTCGGCTTCACCCACAGCGCTTGGCCGGATCTGCTGGTGGCTGCGTTAATGGCGACGCTCTTCCTGCGCTCGGCGTTGCAGATACTGCGGCAAGCCTGGCAAGAAGGTTTTGTCGCCGCTCGATGACGCCGTCGAAGTTAGCTGCAGCTCAGCCTGGTGTCAGGCATCGCTTTATTGCGCCGTAAAGCCACCATCAATCGGCACAATGACGCCATGAATATGCGGCGCCAAATCGCTGAATAGAAAACACACCAGTTCGGCGACCTCCTCGGGTGTACCAAAGCGTTGCTGCGGAATGGACGCTTCGTTGCGCGCAACGATGTCAGGGTGCGCCTGGCGATAGGCTTTGATGAGCGGTGTATCGGTGGCGCCCGGGGCGACGGCGTTGATGCGGATGCCGTCTTTAGCGTTTTCCACAGCGATGGTTTTGGTGATGCCGGCGATGCCGTGTTTGGTGGCCGAATAAGTACCGACGCCTTCGATGCCGACCAAACCAGCCGACGACGCCATATTGACGATGTTGCCGCCGCCTTGCTTGAGCATCACTTCGAGTACGTATTTCAAACCATAGAGCGCGCCGCGCAGGTTGATGTTCAGTACCTCATCGATTTGCTCGATGCTGTTGTCGACAAAGGCCGTACCCGGCCCGGAAATACCCGCGTTATTGAAAAACAGATCGATGCGGCCAAAGCGTTCCACAGCGACATCGACGTAGTGCTTTACCTGCTCGGCCTGACTGACATCGGCGTGTACAAAGAGCACCTCAACGCCGAGTTTCTCCAATTGGGCTTGAGTGGCCTGGCCGGCGTCGGCATTGATATCGACCAACACCAGGCGCTTGCCCTGGTCGGCCAGTTTCAAGGCGACGGCCTGGCCCAGGCCACTGGCGGCGCCGGTTATAACAGCGACTTGCTGGATTGCTGACATGGGGTTTTCTCCTTTTGCGCAGATGAGTCCGTTACGCTCGCCGCTATCCTTAGGCATCCTTCGCGTCGTGCGTTCCTGGGTTATATCACTTTTTGTAAATAACTATCGCGACAGGATTCCCGCTTGGCGCTCAGCAGATACAAAAAAAGCGAACCAGAGCGGTTCGCTTTTTTAAAGGTTGAACGATTTAAATCATTAAGCACTCAGCTGTTCACGATCTTCCTGCAACAGCGAATTCAGCAAACGACCATAAGCCAACCAACCCGGACTATCGGCATTGCGGTCACCTAGGGGCACACCCAGGCGAGCGGCATCGCGAAAGCCGGTGTCGACCGGTATGGGTTCTGGCCACAGGCGGTCGGCGTATTCTTTTTTAAGATTCTGCAAACACAACTGCGAGGAACGGGTGCGTGGGTCGTAGAGCGTTGGCACCAGGGTGTCGGGCAGCGGCCGGTGAATCGATGAGCGCAAGCGGTTCAGCGTCGCCGTCATACCTTGCAGGCTCGACAGTGCCATGGGGTCGGTCTGGACCGGAATAATCAGGCGGTGAGCCGCGGCCAGGGCATTGATTAACAACAGGCCGATCAGCGGCGGGGTGTCGATCAGCACATGGTCGAAATCGTTGCTCAACAGCTTCAGCGCCTGGCTGATGGTCTGGCCCATGCCGGCCTGGCGGGTGAGGTTTTTCTCCAACGTCGCCAGAGCGGTGCGGCCGGGAATCAAGGTTAGATTGGGCAGACCGGTTTCAACCAGCAGGCTGACCGGGTGCGGCCGCGTTTCGGCTGGCTGAAACAGATGATAACTGCCCGGCTGTGGTGACTCCGGGTCGTCTTTGAAATAGCTGGTCAGGCTGCCTTGGGGGTCCAGATCGAGCAATAAGACGCGCTTGCCCTGCTCGGCGAGCAAGGCGCCAAGGCTGACAACGGTGGTGGTTTTGCCGACCCCCCCTTTTTGGTTCGCCACGGACCATATGACCATGGGGCTGGTTCCTTTCTCTGAATAGGTTGTTGGCTTTATAGCCGCAGAATTGGGCTAATCTTTAGTAATAGCACATGGCTGTGAGCTTGCCCGGTTTTGGAACCGACCGTTGCAACGGTGGTCAATCGGATTTTAAACAATCTGCTACGCTTGCCGATATAAACAGAAGCTGTCTTGTTACAAACCGACATGTTTGGTTGTTGACGTTTGGCAGCCCGACAAGGATGCCTCAGTTTTAACTCATTGTTTTCCTTAGATTTTATTCCAAGGCAGCGTAATGATACTAACGGATAAATTGACTCAGGGTCATGGGGTTTGGGCGCTCGGTAAACTGATAGTGGCCCTTCCAGCCGTTATCGGTATCGTCATGTTGAGCCTGATGGGGGCTCCACTCAGTTGGATGATCGGCCTGGCGATTGTCGCTGTTCTCTGCTTGATTCTAGCTCTGCTTTATAAACCTGCTGCGCTGGCCGAACCGGCGATTGCTGCAGAGCCATTGTCCTCGGTCGATGACAAAAATGCCGTCGCCATCGCTGCCATCCTGGCGTCATTACCTCTGTGGAAACGTCATATCGGAACCGCTGAGCAGCAAACTGAATCGGCGGTGCAAGGACTTTCTCAAACCTTCAGTGGCCTGGCGCGCCGGCTGCGTGAAAGCACTGCTAGCAGTCAGCATTCCAGCAGTAATACTTCCGTGGCTCAGGTCTTCAATAACAGCCAGGAGGAACTGGCGCGCGTTATGGAAGGACTGAAATCCACACAGCATACGCGCAGCGAAATTCGCGAGGGCGTGCGTTCATTGACGGCCTATACCCGTGACCTGAGTGACCTGGCCAGCGAGGTTGTCGGCATTGCCGAACAAACGAATTTATTGGCGTTGAATGCGGCCATTGAATCGGCTCGTGCCGGTGAGGCAGGCCGTGGCTTTGCGGTGGTCGCCGATGAGGTCAGAAAGTTGGCGCAACGCTCGCGCGAAACCGCTGAAAGTATGTCGGTCAAGGTGAACGCCGCTAATAGCGATATCAACGAGACGTTCACCCTGGCTGAAACCCTGGTGCAAGCCGAGGAAGAAGCCCAGGCACAGGCGCAGCAAGAACTCTCTGGCGTACTAACGTCTTTATCGTCGATGGCCAAAGAGATGGATGAGTCGGCGGAGCAACTGCGCCATGAAGCCGATCGTACCCGACACGATATTGACCAGGTATTACTGGATTTGCAGTTCCAGGATCGGACCAGTCAGATTCTGACCCAAGTCAATCGCACCATAACCGATATGGAAGAGCATCTGCTGCGCCTGGACGAGGAGGCAGTATTGCAGGAGTTAGACGTCGACCGCTGGCTTGAACGCATGGCCGATGGTTATGCGATGTTTGAGCAGCGTGATAATCA
This sequence comes from Saccharospirillum sp. HFRX-2, assembly GCF_043196805.1. Lineage (NCBI taxonomy): Bacteria > Pseudomonadati > Pseudomonadota > Gammaproteobacteria > Oceanospirillales > Saccharospirillaceae > Saccharospirillum > Saccharospirillum sp. HFRX-2. Next base: position 103,208 of record NZ_JBEBMU010000001.1, on the reverse strand, counting down.
CGATGGTTCGGCGAAACAAAAATCCACTACCGATGACGGTGATATCACCTTTTTTTAGGAGACAGCAGTATGAGCAAAACAATTCTGGTGGTCGACGACTCGGCATCATTGCGGCAAGTAGTGTGCACTGCTTTGCAGGATGAAGGGTACGAAACGATAGAAGCCAGCGATGGTCAGGACGCTCTTAAAAAACTCGATGGTAAGCGCATTAATCTGGTTATCAGCGACGTCAATATGCCCAATATGGATGGCATTACCTTTCTCAAGGAATTGAAAAAATTGCCGAATTACAAATTCACACCGGTGATTATGCTGACCACTGAATCACAAGAAGGAATGAAGGCAGAAGGTAAAGCAGCAGGTGCTAAAGCCTGGGTTGTTAAACCGTTCCAGCCGCAACAATTGATCGGTGCGGTCAGCAAACTGATCAGTTAACTGGAGGCAGGCATCATGGTGTCTTATCAGCTGGTTGATGGCGTTAGTCACGTTTCGATTACCGGCGAAATGACTATCTATTCTGCCGCAGAAATGAAGGCACCTTTGTTGGAAGCCGTCCAGGCTGCGCCCAGCGTTGAGGTGGATTTAAGCCAGGTTGAAGAGCTCGATACGGCGGGATTGCAGTTATTGGTGTTGCTGAAAAAGCATCCGCCCAAAGGCACCCGTGTGGCCTTTATCAACCACAGCCAGGTGGTTATCGATGTGATTGAGCTGATGAATCTGGCGGGTACTTTTAATGATCCGCTGGTGTTGTCCGGCCAGTCGCAAGCGAGCTAAGGAGCATCCATTGTGAGTCTGGATTCGGCGCTGCAAACCTACATCGAAGAGAGCCGGGAACTGTTGGTCGACATCGACCAGGGTTTATTGGCGCTGGAGACCGGCGACGGCGACACTGCCGAGCATCTCAATGCCATCTTTCGGGCGGCTCACACCATCAAGGGTTCAGCCGGATTATTTGGGCTCGATGAAATCGTCAGCTTTACGCACGTGGTTGAAAACGTTCTGGATTCGATGCGTGCCGGCAGCGTCGCCATCAGCAGCCAACTGATCAGCGCGCTGTTCAAATGCCGCGATTGTATGGCTGAGTTTGTCGAAACCGTGGCCGCTGACGGCAACAGTGAAGCCAGTGCCGAACTGCAAGCTCAGTGCGAACAGGCCCACCTGGATTTGAAACAGGCGGCCGGTTTGCAGCCAGACGCTGCCGAACCCGTCCAGCCTTCCACCAGCGACACTGAAACAGCCGACCCATCTAGCCATGATCAGCACCGTGATGATTCGATGAGCGGCGATCCTTTTGATCATTATCTGATTGGCTTTTTCGGTGAGGGCGACGATGCCGTCCGTGCGCAAACACCGCGCTGGCATTTATCACTGCGCTTCGGACCGGATTCGCTGCGCGATGGTATGGATCCGTTGTCGTTCCTGCGCTATTTGCAGAAGTTGGGTGAGATCGAAAGCGTCGCGGTGATCGACACGAATTTACCGCCTGCCGACGACTTTGATGCCGAGCATCTGTACCTGAGTTTTGAAGTCAGTTTGTACAGCGATGCCAGTAAAGAGGCATTGGAGGATGTGTTCGAATTTGTCTGGGAAGACAGTCAGATTCGCATCCTGCCACCGAAGAGTTTGTTGTCCGATTACATCCGTTTAATCAAAGAATCACCCGAAGGCGAACGCCGGCTGGGTGAAATTCTGGTGGCCTGCGGTTCGCTGACGCAACGCGAACTGGATGCGACCCTGGCCGCGCAGCAAGCCGCCACTGAACAGGCCGGCAGTGCGCCACCCTTGGGTGAGATGCTGGTTGAGCAGGGTCATGCTGCGCAGCCGGTGGTTGAAGCAGCGGTGCAAAAACAGACCGAAGCGCGAGAAAAAGCGCGTGGTGAGCAGCAATCGATCCGGGTGGATGCCCGCCGGCTCGACGAACTGATTAACCTGGTGGGTGAATTGGTCACCATGGGCGCAGGTGCGTCTTTGAGTGCGCGCGACAGCGGCGATGCCAACGTGATGGAGTCGATCGGTAATCTCACCAGCCTGGTCGAAGAAGTCCGCGAATCGGCACTGCGTCTGCGCATGGTGCCGATCGGTAACACCTTTGAGCGTTTTAAGCGTGTGGTCCGTGATCTGTCCATCGAACTGAACAAACGTATTCAGTTGCGTCTGGAAGGTGGCGATACCGAACTGGACAAAACCGTCGTCGAAAAAATCAATGATCCGCTGATGCATTTGGTGCGCAATTCCATCGATCACGGCATTGAGCCGGAAGCGCAGCGACTGGCAGCGGGCAAGCCGGCAGAAGGCACGGTTCGCCTGAATGCCTATCATGATTCTGGCAGCATCGTTATCGAAGTGTCAGACGATGGCGGTGGTTTGAATGCGCAGAAGATTCGCGCCAAGGCGATTGAGAAAGGGCTGATTCAGGATTCCCAGCAACTGGACGACAGCGATCTTTACGGTCTGATCTTTGAAGCGGGTTTTTCGACGGCCGATAAAGTCACCAACGTTTCCGGTCGTGGTGTCGGCATGGATGTAGTGCGCAGCAATATTGAAGAGCTCGGCGGCCGTATTCAGGTTGAAAGCGAGCCTGGCGCCGGTTCAGTTTTCCGCATTCATATGCCGCTGACGCTGGCCATTATTGATGGTTTTCTGGTGCAGGTTGGCGGTTCTTATTTTGTTATTCCGCTGGAAACCATTTTGGAATGTGTGGAGCTGGATCGTTCCCAGATTCACGTCGAATCGAATCGGCGCTATGTCAACTTGCGCGATGAAGTGCTGCCCTATATTTCGTTGCACGATTTATTCGGTATCGACAGCGATCATGATGAACGTGAAAACATTGTTGTGGTGCGTTCAGGAAGCCAGAAAGTGGGTTTGGTGGTTGATCGTCTGCACGGTGAATTCCAGACCGTTATCAAACCGTTGGGGCCGATTTTCAATCATCTGTCGGGGATCAGTGGATCAACCATCATGGGTAATGGTGGTGTGGCGTTGATCGTCGATGTGATGTCGTTAATTTCTCGCGTAGCGACCCGGGAATATCAAACAGTCACGGGTCGTTATCAGAAAGTTTAAACAAGCAATTTGATAGCAATGGAAGATGAGTTCAGGGAAGAAATAGAGATCCGGATTCAGTTGAAACCGGTCACCTAATTAGAGGATGTTCTTATGCTCAAGAACTTAAGAATAGGCGTCAAACTCGGGCTCGGGTTTGGTGTACTGACGGTGCTGCTGTGCGTTATAGCCTATATGGGTATGCACTATATGGCACAGATACATGAAGAGTTGGATTCCATTGCCAACGATCGCTACGCCAATACAGTCAATGCCAATGGCATGCTGACCAATACCAATGCGATGATTCGTAACCTGCGCTTGATGCCCTTCCTGAGTCTTGCTGAGCGTCGCGAAATTGCTGCTGAGATGCGCGACCTTCAGCAATCATCTACGGCTATGTACGATGAGATGAAGAGCCGTGTTGTCTCAGATAATGGTCTGAGGTTGCTGGATAATATTCAGCGTGCCCGAGATGCGTATTATCGCGAGATGGATATTTTCATTAATTTGATGACGCAACGGCTGGATGAAAATGCCGCCATCGAACAGCTGACCGGTCCGTTACGTGATGCCTATACGCCCTATGACGATGTGCTGACGGAAATGCTGGCGCATCAGGATCGTTTGCTGAACGAGGACGAAGTCGATGCCGCTGAGTCTTACAGCACGGCGCTGGTTATTATGCTGACTTTGTCGATCATAGCGGTGTTGATGTCGGTGACGCTGGCCTGGGTGATCACCCGGGGTATTACCGTGCCGGTTGCTCGTGCCCGTGATGCGATGGATCAGTTGGCCGATGGTGATCTGACCGTCGTATTGAACTATGAATCCAAAGACGAAGTGGGTCAGTTGTTGGCCGGTATGCGCATCATGGTTCAGAAGCTGCGCCAGATTATCGCCGATGTCAGCGGTTCGGCTGAGTCGCTGGCGTCAGCCTCGGAAGAGGTGTCATCCACCGCTCAAAGCCTGAGCCAGGGCTCCAGCGAACAGGCCTCCAGCGTTGAAGAAGCGACGTCTTCAATTGAAGAGATGTCGGCCTCTATTCGTCAGAATACTGAGAACGCCCGGGTGACCGACGATATGGCTTCCAAAGCCGCGCGCGAAGCTGAAGAAGGTGGCAAGGCGGTCAGCGAAACGGTGTCGGCGATGAAGTCCATTGCCGAGAAAATTGGCATCATCGATGACATCGCCTATCAGACCAATTTGTTGGCCTTGAATGCGGCCATTGAAGCGGCGCGTGCCGGTGATCATGGCAAAGGTTTTGCCGTGGTGGCTGCTGAGGTTCGTAAGCTGGCCGAACGCAGCCAGGTAGCCGCTCAGGAAATCAGTGAAGTGGCTGGCAGCAGTGTTGAATTGGCTGAACGTGCCGGTCAGTTGCTGGATGAAATTGTGCCGTCAATTCAGAAAACCTCCGATCTGGTTCAGGAAATCAGCGCTGCGTCGGAAGAGCAAAGCACCGGTGCCCTGCAGATCAACGACGCCATGGAACAGCTCAACAGCGTGACGCAACAGAGTGCTTCCTCATCGGAAGAACTGGCCGCCACGGCTGAAGAAATGAGCAGTCAGGCTGAGCAACTGCAAAACCTGATGACCTTCTTCCGCATTGCCGAACAAGCCGATGAGGGCGAAGCAGATTCGACCGATAAAAAACGCGACGCTGGTAACCGCCAGCGTTCTGCTCCGGCCGTTGCCAAAACCAGCCAACGCTCTGCACCGAAGGCGCCCAAGGACGATGTTGATGAGTCCAATTACGTCCGGTTCTAGGAGGCAGAATGAATCTACCGATAAGTCGAGCCGACGCTAAAGCCAAGGCGGATGAGGCTGAATCAGGCACGGCCGGACAGTACCTGACCTTTCATTTGGGTCAGGAAATGTTCGCCATCAATATCCTGCGGATTAAAGAAATTCTGGAATACGGCAACCTGAGCAAGGTACCGATGATGCCGCCTTTTATTCGGGGTGTGATCAACTTGCGTGGCTCTGTTGTGCCGGTGATTGATCTGAATGTGCGTTTTGGTGGTGCCGTCAATCAGGTCACTAAGCGCAGTTGCATCGTCATCATCGAGATCATGAACGAAGATCACCACCATGACATCGGCATCATGGTGGATTCGGTCTCGGAAGTACTGGAAATTCCAGCCACAGAAATTGAACCACCGCCGTCCTTCGGTGCCCATATTCGCGCCGATTTTATGGACGCCATGGGTAAGGTGAACGGTGAGTTTGTGATTATTCTCGATGTCGACTGTGTGTTGTCGACTCAGGAACTGGCCATGGTCAACGAGATTCCTGCTGCGTCACAGCCAGCGGATGACCACTGATCATTATTCAGCACCGCTGATCGTGTCAGGCTGAGGGAAGGCATTTGCAACCCGTTTTATCGTTGGAAGAATTCCGGCTCTTTGTGCGCTTTATGTATGAAGCGGCCGGCATTCATTTACCGGATGCTAAACAGGCGCTGGTGAGTGGTCGTTTGCTCAAGCGCCTGAAACTCCTGGGATTCGACAGTTACCAGGCCTATTTCGATTATGTCTCGCCACAAACCGGCAATGTCGAACAGCGTGCGGAGCGGCAATTAGCGGTCGATTTACTGACCACCAATGAAACCTACTTCTATCGCGAACCCGCCCATTACGACTTTATTCGCGAGCAATTCCTGCCCAGTGTTAAAACATCCGAACTGCGTTTTTGGAGCGCGGCTTGTTCATCCGGAGAAGAAGCCTACACTTTAGCCATGGTGTTGTCCGAACACAGCCCGACAGATCGTTGGCGGGTTGATGGTACCGACATCAGTGCGCGTATGGTGACAGCGGCACGCAAGGCTGTGTATCCGATGTCGCGGGCGCAACGCTTACCCGAACGCTATTTGAAACGCTATTGTCTGAAAGGGATCCATGACAAAGCAGGCACCTTGTTGATTGAGCGTCCGCTGCGTGAGCGGGTGCATTTCGAGCAAGGCAATCTGCTGGATGTTCACCTGGAAACGGCAGCTTACGATATGATTTTTTTACGCAACGTCATGATTTACTTCGACCGTGATACCAAGGCGCGAATACTGACGCGCTTACGCCAGTGCCTGAAGCCTGGCGGTTACCTGCTGGTCGGACATTCGGAAAGTCTCTTTGGCATCGTGGATGGCTACAAACTGGTTCGGCCGTCCGTTTATCTTGCTCAATAATGTATGCATTTAGTGGATAAAAATCCGGAGGTCGTGGTGCTGTCACCCGGCGACATCTGGTTTGGTAGTGGTCACAAGGTGGTGCGCACACTGCTCGGATCCTGCATCGCCATCACCCTGTGGAATCGCGAATACGCCTTGGGTGGTATGTGCCATTTTCTGTTGCCTGAACCGGGCCGGGATGCCAAACAACGTTCGGAGCGTCCGGGCTATTATGGCAGTCAGGCGATGGCTTTTTTTGAACGCCAGGCGGCCCTGTCAGGCTTGGAGTTGAGCGCTTTTCAGGCCAAGGTTTTTGGCGGCGGTAATATGTTTCACGGCATCGAACGTAAGGCCGGATCGGTCGATATTTCCGCGCGCAACATCGAGTGGACCAGCAAGGTGTTGGCGCAGCGTAATATCAAGGTGTTGGCGCAGGATGTTGGCGGCAACGTGCACCGCACGCTGTTTATGGAAGTCTGGAACGGTGATGTCTGGGTCCGAAAGGGAAATGCCTTTGCTAGTAATAAACCAGAAGGATAACGGGTGAGCCGGGATATCAGGGTATTGATTGTCGATGACTCGGCAGTCGTTCGACAGGTGCTGACTCGAATGCTCAATGAAGCGTCGGGCATTAGCGTCATCGGGGCTGCGTCCGATCCGGTGTTTGCCGAGCAGCGCATGCGTCAGGATTGGCCCGATGTTGTTGTGCTCGATGTGGAAATGCCGCGCATGGACGGCATTACATTTCTTAAGCGGCTGATGGTCGAGCGCCCGGTTCCGGTGGTGATCTGCTCATCGCTGACCGAAAGCGGTAGCGCGACTGCTATGGAAGCCATGGCCGCCGGTGCGGTCAGCATCGTCAACAAGCCCAAGATGGGGCTGAAAAAATTCCTCGAAGACGACGCCGGTGACATCGTGCAGGCCGTACGCGGTGCCGCCCAGGCCCGGCTATCCAATATCAAGCCGGCTGCCGAACCTCTGGCTCATGTTGCTGCGCCGCGCCAGCGCGACGCCATGGTGACGACCACCGACAGAGTGGTGGTTATTGGCACCTCAACCGGCGGCACCCAGGCGTTGGAACGTATCTTTCGCGCCTTGCCGGCGACGGCGCCGGGCATTGCTGTGGTGCAGCATATGCCGGAGCGCTTTACCGCCCAGTTTGCTGAACGACTCGATCGACTGTGCGCCATGCGTGTTAAGGAAGCTCAGGACGGTGATCGTATTCTGCCGGGGCAGGTATTGATTGCGCCGGGCGGTCGGCATTTACGGTTGGTGCGCAGTGGCGCTCAGTATCGCGCCGAAGTCTTTGATGGTCCTTTGGTCAGTCGACACCGACCTTCGGTGGATGTGTTGTTTCGTTCGACGGCGCGTTGGGCCGGTGCCAACGCCACCGGTTTTTTACTGACCGGCATGGGCGATGATGGCGCCCGGGGTCTGAAAGAGATGCGCGAAGCGGGTGCGCTGACGCTGGTTCAGGACGAAGCCAGCTGTGTGGTCTTTGGTATGCCCAAAGAGGCGTTGGCGATGGACGCCGCGGATCGCATCATAGCGTTGGACAGCATCCCGGCTGAAATCATGCGCGCGTTGAACTAACGCAAAGCAGGCGCTCGTCGCTATCTAGTGGTCGCCTTTACGCTGCTGCTGAAGCGCTTCGAGTTGCGCCTCGATGCGATTCAATTGTTCGTTCATATCCTGACGTTCCTGCTGCGCCTGCTCCTGGCTTTCCGCTTCCTGCTCCGCCTGCATCACTTCCAGAATGGCACCGACCATCATGTTTAAAAACACGAAGGCGGTGAGGAAGATAAAGGTCAGGTAATAGATCCAGCTGAGCGGATGAATTTCCATGGTTTCGTACATCACGTCAGTCCAGTCTTCGAAGGTGGCGACGCGGAATAAGGTCAGCATGGAGATCGACACATCGCCCCACAGCGTTTCGTTAATGCGACTGAAAAACAGCGAGCCGAGGGCGCCGTAAATATAGAAGATGATAAACATCAGCAGGGCGATATAGCCCATGCGCGGTATGGCTTTGAACAGGGCGTTGATCAGCGAGCGCAGTTCCGGCACCACCGACACCAGACGCAGTACGCGGAAGACGCGCAACAGTCGGCCGATAAGAATAACGTCGGAATTTTCAAGTGGAATCAGGCTGCCGATCACGACCAGGGTGTCGAATAAATTCCAGCCGTCGAGCAGGAAGCGTTTGCGGTCATCACAGGCCATAAAACGCAGCAGAATTTCGACCAGAAAAAACAGCGTGATGGCGTTGTCGAGCACCGACAGTGTGTGTTCGAAAACCGGTGGAATATCATAGGTCTTGGCGCCGATGGTCAGCGCCGAGAGGATGATGATAAAGATAACGCTGCCTTGAAAAAGCGGGCTCGATTCGATGCGCTTGAGGTGGGCGGCAAAGCCAGTCGGGGCCGAGGGCTGCATGGGTTTCTCCACTGTAATGCCGCCTGATTCTAGTGGCAGTACCGGCCTTGCTCAACGCTTTCGCGCTGTGTTGCGGGCTAGACGCGGTTAAAGCCGGCTTCGTCAGCCAGGATACTGATCAGTTCGGCCGCTGGCAGGGCACGAGCCTGGGCGGCACCGGTGCCGGCCCAATGAGCGGCAAAGTCGCTGCTGCCTGCGGCCACCGCTGCCGCCGCCAGCGCTTTACCGGCCTGATAGGCGATGGGGTAATCCGGCAAGGCTGGCGCATCCGGCCCGGTTATTTTGCTGTAGGCGCTGTTGATGATGCCGCGCGCCGGCCGCCCGGATATGGCCGCGGTAATGCCAGTCTGGATGTGCTGACTTAAACCCAGCTTTTGACGATGTGTGGTGCTGGCAGACGATTCCGGGCAGAGAATAAAAGCCGTGCCCAGCTGTACCGCCAGAGCGCCGGCGTTCAAGGTGGTTTGGATATGCTGGCCCGTCATGATGCCGCCGGCGGCGATCACCGGGCGCTGGCAATGGGTCAGAATCTGTTGCAAAAGGTCTTCGGTTGTTAGTTCCGAATCGCCGTCCTGCGGTTCAAAAGTGCCTCGGTGTCCGCCGGCAGAAAAACCTTGAGCCACGATGAGATCGACACCGGCAGCTTCGATTTGCAGCGCTTCATCGACGTTGGTGGCGCAACCGAGCGTAACGCTGCCCGCGGCTTTTAGTTGGGTGATCCAATCCTTCGGTGGCAGCCCGAAGTGAAAGCTGACCACGGCGGGTTTCTCGCGCAGCAGCAGTGCCAGCATATCCGGATCGTCATTAAAACTAGGGTAGGGAACATCCAGCGCACTGGGTGGCTCGGCGCCGAATTGTTCGAACCAGGGTTGCAGATAATTCAGCCAGGCGGCCTCGCGTTGCGGGTCTGGCCTGGGCGTGCGGTGACAGAACAGATTGACGTTGAACGGTTGCTTGGTCAGCGCCCGGGTCGCCGCAATCAGCTCGCGCGCCTGCGCCACTGAACTGGCGCCGAGGCCGATGGAACCGAGGCCGCCGGCATTCGATACCGCCGCCGCCAGTTGGGGTGTGGAGACACCGACCATCGGTGCCTGAATGATGGGATAACGCAGCTGAAGTGACGACCAGGCATCGTTGTTGGCAGACATGAGTAATTGGCTCCAGCGTCGTTACGATGCGGTCATGGAAACGTCTTTGCCGGTCAATGTCTACAGTCGTTCATGGCTGTGCTAGTTTTTCAGTCATCATAACCAGGCCGTCGTTGCTGCTATGAAACTGGTCTATACCCATCCGCATCATTTTGCCGTGAATAACGTGCGCAACCGTTTGTTGCAGCGCGGTATTGAGTGCGAAGTGCGCAATGAATTCGCCGCCGGTGCGCTGGGCGAACTGGCGCCGATCGATGTCTGGCCCGAGCTCTGGGTGCTTGATGAACGCGATGTCGAACTGGCGCAGCGGCTGATCGAAGCCGACCAGTCACAGGCCGAAGGACGTGACTGGTATTGCGGTCAGTGTGGTGAATTGAACGCGGCCAGCTTCGATCATTGCTGGGCCTGTGAACGGGAACGTCGCCTGGAATAATGGCTGTACGCGACGGCTGCCAAAGGATTGCTGATAAAGTTGCCTGATTGGGCAGAGCCGCTGCGCAATTTAGGCTATCCTTGGCGCCCCTCCTGCCGGCTACCGAGGATTGCATGCTCGCCTTTTTCGAACGTCTGATACGTCCCTTCCCGCCTGAAGAACCGGTCCAACCTCCTGCAACGCTGATGGCGTTTCTGCGTCACTATACCCGCGGCATGGGTGCGCCCTTGTTATTGATGTCGGCGCTCACGGCAACGCTGGCCATTTTGGAAGTGATGTTGTTTGGGTTTCTCGGTCAGTTGGTTGATTGGTTAGCTGATCAGGATCGCGCCACCTTTTTGCGCGATGAAGGCGGGCGTTTGTTGTTTATGGCGGTCATCACGCTGGTGGTGTTGCCGCTGGTGGTGTTGCTGCAAACGGCGGTTATTCATCAGGCGTTGCTGGGTAATTTCCCGATGTCCATTCGCTGGATGGCGCACCGTTATCTGTTGAAACAGAGTCTGGGTTTTTATCAGAACGATTTCGCCGGCCGTATTGCCACCAAGGTGATGCAGACCTCGATTGCCGCGCGCGAGTCGGTGATGAAAACGCTCGATGTCATGGTTTATGTATTGGTCTATTTCACCACCATGACGGTGATGCTGGTGCGCGCCGATGCCTGGCTGTTGTTGCCGTTGTCGATCTGGTTTGGTTGTTACGCCGCCATCATGCTGTATTTCGTGCCACGGTTGCGCAAGGTGTCGACCGAGCAAGCCGATGCGCGCGCCGCTATGACCGGCCGTATTGTCGACAGCTACACCAACATCGCCACAGTAAAACTGTTTTCGCATACCGCCCGTGAAGCCGATTATGCGCGTTCGGGGATGAGCGATTTTATGACCACGGTGTATCGTCAGATGCGTCTGGTCACCGGCTTTAATTTCAGCGTCAGTCTGTTGAATTATCTGCTGGTGTTTTCCATCGCCGCCTTGTGCATCGGCTTGTGGATCAACCAGGCGGTGACCGTTGGCGCCATGGCCATTGCGGTCGGTCTGGCATTGCGACTGAATGGCCAGGCGCAGTGGATTATGTGGGAAGTCGGGGCGCTGTTTGAAAATATCGGCACCGTGGCCGATGGCATTACCACCTTGTCGCGGCCGCACGAGATCATCGATAACGACAACGCCAAGGTTCTGAACGTGCATCAGGGCCGCATCGAATTCGACAACGTCAAATTCCATTACGGCAAGGACGAAGGCGTTTTCGAGGCGCTCGATTTAACCATCAAGCCGGGTGAAAAAATCGGTCTGGTGGGACGATCCGGGGCCGGTAAATCGACGCTGGTGAATCTGCTGCTGCGCTTTCACGATGTCGAAGGTGGCGCGGTGCGGATTGATGGCCAGGATTTGCGCGAAGTGACTCAGGAAAGTCTGCGCGCCAGCATCGGTATGGTGACTCAGGATACTTCTTTGCTGCATCGCTCGGTGCGCGACAACATTCTTTACGGCCGGCCCGACGCCAGCGAGGAAGAACTGCTGGCGGCAACGCGTCAGGCCGAAGCGCATGAGTTTATTGAAGGCCTGACCGACCCTTACGGCAACACCGGTTACGACGCCCAGGTGGGTGAGCGCGGCGTGAAATTATCCGGCGGTCAGCGGCAGCGTATTGCCATTGCCCGGGTGCTGTTGAAGAACGCGCCGATTCTGATTCTGGATGAAGCCACCTCGGCGCTGGATTCGGAAGTTGAAGCCGCCATTCAGCACAGTCTGAATACCCTGATGGCGGGCAAGACGGTGATTGCCATCGCCCACCGCTTGTCGACCATTGCTTCGATGGATCGGCTGATCGTGATGGACCAGGGCCGTATTGTTGAGCAGGGCACGCACAGCGAACTGATTGCCAGCGGCGGAATTTATGCGCAGCTGTGGGCACATCAGACCGGTGGTTTTCTCGGTCTGGAAGAAGCAGCCGATGCGCAAACTGAGACCTCTTAGGTGGCGAAGTTGTTAGGCCTTGGGTAAGTTGGAGGCTGCTGTCACCTAGAGGAATGACGTTGTGACTCAGCTTGCCGGCGCAGCAGCGCCATTGAATTTGTGGGCGCGGCCATCGACCCTGGCGTTGTCTGGCCGCGTCGACGCCATCGATCTGGCGCGTGGTGTGGCCGTGGCTTTGATGATCCTCAGTCATGGTATTCGCGGTCTGGTCGACTACGATCAGATGCCTGACTGGGGCCTGGTGCCCTTGCATATGGTCACCAAGTTTTCCTCCTCCCTCTTTATTATGGTGTTCGGCATCGCGCTCGGTGCCGCCTTCCTGCCCCGCGTCGGTACCGACGACTGGCCTCGCTACCGGTTAAAACTTTTCCTGACCGGCTTCAAGGTGTTGTTCTGGTACAAGGTGCTAACGGTGATCGAATTATTCGACGGCGTTGAGCCCTCGTTGATTGTCGGCGCCTTGTTGTACGAGATCTTTCCCTCCTTTGTTGAAGTGCTCGGTTTTTACGCCGTCGCCCTGCTCTGGGTGCCTTTCTTTTTATCGCTGTGGATGCGCATGCCGTTGTGGCTGCGCTTGCTCAGTCCGTTATTGATGATCGCCCTGGCTGAAACGCTGCGTGTCTGGGACGGATTCAACAGCCTGGCGTTGAAAGCCATTTTGATCGAAGACGAAGAGCTCTATACCTGGGGGCAATTAACCCGCGGACCTTTGGTGTTGATCGGTCTGTTGATTGGCGAAAGTATCAGAGTCACTCAGGACGACTGGCGCCAGCGCTTGCGGCTGATTGGCGTGCTCGGCGGTGCCAGCGCTCTGTGCGCGCTGCTCTATGTCGTCCTGGCCTGGCCGGAATTTCAGCGCAGCTTTTATAACCTGGCGTACAACGTCGGCAAGCATCCGCCTCAGGCTGAATTTATGGCCTTCAGTATGGCCGGTGCCTTCGCCATTCTGGCGCTGGCGCTATTTGGCGGGCGCGCTTTGGCGTTGCTGTTGAAACCCATCACCATCATCGGCAGTAACTCACTGCAGGCTTTTATTTTTCACATCGTGGTCATCTTTGTCGGTTTTCGTTTCCTGCTCGGCTACGAAGACAGCATCAGCTATGGCTACGCCCTGACCCTGACACTTGGACTGGTATTCGCAACCGCACTATGGATCAAAACTATCGACCTCTTCCGTCGCTACAGCTGATATTGCTTTGGCTGGCGCTGAGCATTGCGCCGGCCTGGGCTGAATCTCCCAACGCCGAAGAAGCGCCGCAATGGACCACACAACTGAGCACTCGCCTGGCACAAATCGATGCCAATTACCCGGGTGAACTGGGCATTTATGTGAAGGATTTATCCACAGGCGAAGTGGTTGGCCTGCGTGAAATGCAACCCTGGTATCTGGCGTCGACGGTGAAGGTGGCGGTGGCCATTACCTTGCTTGAGGCGGTCGATGATGGCCGCGCTAGTTTAAGCGATCGCATCGTCTTGGATCCGCTCGATTACGTCGATGGCGCGGGCGAAACCAACTGGCAGGAACCCGGTACCGCCGTCACCTTGCAGTATCTGTTTGATCAGATGCTGATTCACAGTGATAACACCGCCACCGATGTGTTGCTGCGCTATCTAGGCACCGACAATGTGAACGCCATGGTACGGCGCGTGGTCGGTCTGGGTGTGGGCCGCATCACCACCCTGGCGGATGTGCGCCGCTATGCCTACAGTGAATTTCATCCCGACGCCATGAACCTTGCACCCAAGGGAATGTTTGCCATCAAGGCGGCCGGCTATGGCGAAGACAGAGTCGCGGCGCTGGTACAGGTGTTGGACGTGCCGCGCAGTGAATTTACCGCCCCGGATCTCGATGAAGCCTTTGAGCGTTATTACGCCACCGGCCTGAACTCGGCGCCGCTCGATCAGTACAGTGGTTTATTGGAGGCGCTGGCGCGTGGCGACTTGCTCAGTCCGGCCAGTACGACGTTGTTGTTGTCGACCATGGAGCGTATTGAGACCGGTGATGATCGAATCAAAGCCGGCTTGCCCGCATCCGTGAGCTTTGCTCACAAAACCGGGACCCAGCATCGACGTGCCTGTAATATCGGCCTCGCCACTGTGCCGGGGCAGGTGCCGGCTGAAGGCGTCATCATTGCCGCCTGCGCGCGCGGCAGCTCCAACCTGAGCGAAGCCGAAGCGGCGTTCCGGGCCCTGGGTGAAGCCGTGGCAGAATCGGGTGTCTTGTCGCTAGATCGATAGGCGCCGTCAGCGATCACCTCGACAATAATACGAAGGAATTCTGCTCATGACGCTGGATCAATTATTGGCCGCCGCCGCTGTCTGCGGCACCGACGGACAAATAGCAGTCCCGGATGATTGGGGCCAGGGCCGCACCGTCTTAGGTGGTTTGTCGGCCGCCATGGCGTTTCGGGTATTGCGTGATCAGGTTGCTGCCGAACGTCCGTTACGCAGCATCAATATCAGCTTTGTCGGGCCGTTGGCGACCGACCAGGATTTTGCTTTTAAAACGGAAGTACTGCGTTCGGGCAAGTACGTCACTCAGGCCGAAGCCCGGGTGATTCAGGACGGCCAGGTTTGTGTGGTGTTGCTGGCCAGTTTTGGCGACCGGCGCGACAGCGTAACCCGCGCAGAAGCCAGCGACGAAATGCCCTTTGTCATGCCGGAAAAACCCACGCTGTTTCCTTATATTACCGGTGTCACACCGCAGTTTTTTCAGCACCTGGATATGACCTTGCTCGATGGCGGTTTCCCATTCAGCGGCAGCAAGACATCACACCACGGCGGCTTTATGCGCTTTAAAGATCAACCCGCCGCCTGGACCGAAGCCCACCTCATTGCCCTGATCGACACCTGGCCGCCGACACTGTTGCAGCAACTGAAAAAACCCGCACCCGCCAGCACCCTGACCTGGAACCTGGAATTTTTGCATCCGCATCGGCCGATGAGTTCGGACGCCTGGTTTGGTTACCGCGCCGTCACCCGTCAGGCCGGCGAAGGCTATGGCCATACCGATGCCAACGTCTGGGATGAACACGGTGAACTGATCGCCGTCAGCCGCCAGACCATCACCGTCTTTGCCTGAGTACCGTCGGCATCTGTTAAGCTAGCCGTCCTCGTTCTATTCGTGGAGATACCCATGCCTTATAGCGCTGCTGAAAACCGTTATGAATCGATGCAGTACAACCGCTGTGGTCGCAGTGGCCTGAAACTGCCGGCGATCTCGCTCGGCCTGTGGCACAACTTCGGCGACAACGTGCCGTTCGATAACGCCCAGGCGATTTGCCGACGCGCTTTTGATCTGGGTATCACCCACTTCGATCTGGCCAATAATTACGGCCCGCCTCCGGGTTCAGCGGAGCGTAATTTCGGCAAAATATTAAAGACTGACTTTGCGCCCTACCGCGACGAACTGGTGATCTCCTCCAAGGCCGGTTACGACATGTGGCCTGGTCCTTATGGCAGCTGGGGAAGCCGCAAATATCTGCTGGCGAGTCTCGACCAAAGCCTGGAACGCATGGGTCTGGATTACGTCGATATTTTTTATTCGCATCGCGTCGATCCGGAAACGCCGCTCGAAGAAACCATGCAAGCGCTCGACAGCGCCGTGCGCCAAGGTAAAGCCTTGTATGTCGGTATCTCTTCTTACGGCCCGGAAAAAACCCGCCAAGCCGCGGCGATTTTGAAAGAGCTGGGCACACCCTGTCTTATTCACCAACCGAGCTATTCAATGCTTAACCGCTGGATCGAAAACGACGGCCTGCTGCCGGTGCTCGAAGACGAAGGCATCGGCTGCATTGCGTTCTCGGTATTGGCGCAGGGCATGTTGTCGGGCAAATATCTGAACGGCATTCCTGAAGGCAGCCGCGCCAGTCGTGCCAGCAAAGGCGCGGCGCTCAATCCCGCCCTGATCAACGATGACAACCTCGCCAAAATCCGTGGCCTGAACGACATCGCCGAAGCGCGCGGTCAGACGCTGCCACAAATGGCCATTGCCTGGGCACTGCGTGATCCACGCGTGACCACTGCTTTGATCGGCGCCAGTAAAGTCTCGCAAGTGGAAGACTGCGTTAAGGCGCTGGATAAGCTGGAGTTCAGTGCGGATGAGCTGAGCAAAATCGATCAGCTCGCTACCGATGGTGGTATTAATTTGTGGGCAGAATCGAGTAATCGTGCCTGACATAACAACAAGAACCTGCATGGGCGCCGAGCTGGAATCCTGGCTCGGTGACGTTGCCCAGTTACGTATTCAGGTGTTTCGCGACTTCCCTTATTTGTATGACGGCTCACTCGATTACGAGCGCCAATATCTGCAAACCTACATTGAGAGTGGCAGCGCTATCTGTGTGTTGGCACTTGATGGCGAGGCAGTGGTTGGCGCGGCGACCGGCTTGGCGATGGGCGATGAAGAAGCAGCTTTTCGTCAGCCGTTAACCGAGGCGGGTTTTGATGTCGACGAGGTCTTTTATTGTGCCGAGTCTGTATTGTTGCCGGCTTATCGCGGACGCGGTATCTACCGACAGTTCTTTGCCGAGCGCGAAGCTCAGGCCGAGCGTTTGGGTTTGAATCGGGTGGTGTTTTGCGCGGTGGACCGGCCCGATGATCATCCGTTAAAGCCGGCCGATTATCAGCCGCTGGATGCCATCTGGCGGCGCTATGGTTATCAACTGTTGCCCGGCGTGAAGGCTCGTTTCCCCTGGCAGGATGTTGATGCCGATCGGGAGACCGAAAAGACACTGAGTTTTTATCACAAACCGCTTTAATCGAGAGACGTCTATGTCGAATTTCGAAGGTTCAGACCGCTATATCGCCAGTGAGGATTTGCGCCTTGCTGTGAATGCTGCCGTCACCTTACAACGTCCGCTGTTGGTAAAAGGTGAACCCGGCACTGGCAAGACCATGCTGGCCGAAGAAATCGCGGCGGCTTTAGGAATGCCACTGGTGCAGTGGCATATCAAATCGACGACGCGCGCTCAGCAAGGTTTGTACGAATACGATGCGGTATCGCGCTTGCGTGACAGCCAGTTGGGCGACGATCGAGTGCACGACATCCATAACTACATTAAGCCCGGCAAGCTATGGGAAGCCTTTACCAGTGAACAGCGCTCGGTGTTATTGATCGACGAAATCGATAAGGCCGATATCGAATTTCCCAATGATTTACTGGTCGAACTCGACCGCATGGAATTTCATGTTTATGAAACCGGCGAGACGATAAAAGCGGCGCAACGCCCGGTAGTGATCATCACCTCGAACAACGAAAAAGAATTGCCGGATGCGTTTTTGCGGCGCTGCTTTTTCCACTACATTCAATTCCCCGATGCCAACACCTTAAAAGCCATTGTCGAGGTGCATTTCCCGAACATCGAAGCAGAACTGATGCGCGATGCCTTGGAAGTTTTTTTCGAGGTGCGCGATGTGCCCGGCTTGAAAAAACGGCCATCGACGTCGGAACTGATTGATTGGTTAAAACTGCTCGCCAGCGATCGTCTTTCCGCCCAGGCGTTAAAAGGTGGCGATATTCGTGAAGCACTGCCGCCGCTCTACGGCGCGCTGCTGAAGAATGAAGAAGATGTGCGCATGCTGGAACGCCTGGCTTTTATGAGTCGCCGTTCGGGCACTTGATGTCATGCTGATCCGCTTCTTTTCGACATTGCGCCAACACGGCATCAAGGTCACACCGAAAGAATTACTGGTGTTGATCGAGGCGTTGCAGGCGCGGCTGGCGGGTTTCGATCTGGATGATTTTTATCAGTTGTCACGGCTGACGCTGATTAAAGACGAAACTCAGTTCGACCGTTTTGATCGCGCCTTTGCGCATTTCGCGGAAGGTTTGGAAGCCTTGCCCAATCCGTTTGGTGATGAAGTTCCAGACGACTGGTTGCGCTTAGAACTGGAGCGTCAGTTCAGCGCGGAAGAACGCGCCGCCATCGAAGCCATGGGTGGACTCGAAGCCTTGATGAAAGCGCTGGAAGAACGCCTTAATGAACAGCGTGAACGTCATGAAGGCGGCAATCGCTGGATTGGGACCGGCGGCACCAGTCCGTTTGGCCACGGCGGTTATAACCCAGAGGGCGTGCGTGTCGGTGGCAAAGGTGGCCAGCGCCGGGCGGTGAAACTCTGGCAGCAGCGGCAGTATCGAAATCTGGATGATGGCGTTGAACTGGGCACGCGCAATCTGAAAATGGCGTTGCGCAAATTACGTCGTTTTGCGCGCACCGGCGCGCAGCAAGAGCTGGCACTCGACGACACCATTCGCTCTACTGCGCGTAACGCCGGTATGCTCGATATCAAGATGCGCCCGGAGCGACACAACGCCGTTAAGGTGCTGCTGTTTATCGATGTCGGCGGTTCTATGGACGAACATGTGCAGATCTGTGAAACGTTGTTTTCGGCCTGCCGTGCCGAGTTCAAACATCTGCAGCATTTCTATTTCCATAACTTTATTTACGACCATGTCTGGACCGATAACCGCCTGCATCGACAAGCGGTGACTTCTTTGGATGAAGTGATTCGGACTTACGGTTCCGATTACAAAGTCATCTTCGTTGGTGACGCCGCCATGGCGCCTTATGAAATTGCCGCTGCTTACGGCAGCATCGATTTTATGAATACTGAACCGGGCGCGGCCAGCTTTGATCGGCTGGCGCAGCACTTTCCGCGACTGGTTTGGTTAAACCCTTTTCCGGAACGGTTTTGGGGCCATACACAGAGCATTAATATGGTGCGTGAACTGGCCGACAAGCGGATGTTCTCACTCAGCGTCGGCGGCTTGGAGCGGGCGATTGCCTGTTTGCAGGGCGTGAAATAACGGCTCTGCTCAGAGCCGTTTCATACCGTGATAACCGCGATCGAAGTACAGCAAACCATCGGTGCTTTGCGGTGCGCTCACACCCAGAACTTCACAAAACAACGTATCGTGCGTGCCCAGGCTGACGCGCTTGATAATGCGACAGTCGAAACTGACCAGAGCATTATCGAGCACCGGTGCGCCGGATTCACCTTCACTCCAGCTGGCCGCGGCAAAGCGCTCGTCCATCTCGGTCTTGCCACCAAACAGGTTCGACAGACTCATCTGATCGGCCGTGAGGGTGTTCACGCACAGAGCGTCGTTCTGTGCGAACGCCGGAAACGCCGAAGCACTGCGATTCAGGCAGACCAACAGCGTTGGTGGTTTATCACTCACGCTGCACACAGCAGTGGCAGTGAAGCCGGCGCGCCCGCCAGGGCCGTCGGTGGTGACGACGTTAACCGCCGCCGCCAGACCTGACATGGCATCGCGATAGCTTTTTGAGCTCAGTTCGGGAGCCGTTTCGGTTGCGGCAACAGCGGGCGCGTTCATGGCATTCTCCTTGGAGTAATCAGTATCAGCAGAAATCGACGGCTTGTTCGAGGCTCAAACGTGGCAGTCGATCGTGCAGTTTGTCGGCCTGGCCGTAGCCGAGGTTGATCAGCATATTGACCGACCAGTTGCGATCGTTGAGGAATTCGGCGTTCACTTTTTCGGCATCAAAACCCGCCATCGGACCGGCATCGAGGCCTAACGCACGCGCCGCCAGAATCAGATAACCGGCTTGAATGGAGCTGTTTTGCAAGGCAGTTTTTTGCGCAAAAGCTTCATTGCCGGTAAACCAGGAACGGGCGTCGGCGTGCGGGAATAATTCTGGCAGGTGCTCATAAAAACGATTGTCGAAAGCCAGAATAACGGTGACCGGGGCGCTCATGGTTTTGTCCAGGTTGCCGGCGGACAAGGCCGGTTTAAGGCGCTCTTTGCCTTCGGGTGTGCGCACGAAAATCAATCGGGCCGGTTCGCAGTTGGCCGACGTCGGGCCCATTTTGACCAGGTCGTAGAGTTCGGTCAGCACCGCGTCCGGGACGGCTTTGTCCTGCCAGAAGCTGTGGGTGCGGGCTTCGGTGAAAACTTGTTGGATGGCCGAGGTGTCGATAGAGCTGGACATGAAGAATCCTTATACAACGTTAATAGGAAGATGACGTATTTGGCTGACCCTTAGACAGATTCAGACAACAGGCCCTGAAATCGGGTCAAATGCTCAACAAGCAAGGCATTGGTGCGTTCCGCCTGCGTAACGCTGCTGGCATGACCACCAACGTCCATCAATTCCAGTCGCGCCCGGGGCAGTTTTTGCTCCAGTTGTACCGAGCAGGTCCAGGGCACCAGCAGGTCGTCGCGATTGGCGATCAACAGCGTTGGTGCTTCGATCTGCGCCAGCTGCTCATCGTTCATGGCAAAGCCTTGTACTGCTTCCAGTCGCCGGCGCAGATTATCGGCCGGCGGAAAATGGCTGAGCATCTGTACATCTTCGTTAGCCAACTGGTCGGCGTGCTGGTCGATCCAGGTCGGTGGATAAAGAAACAACGCCTGAGCTTCGATATAAGCCGCTGCGCCAATCTCATCGAGAATCTTCCGGCGCACTGAAAAACAACGCTGGGTGTGCGGGCTGAGTTGATGCCAGCCGTTAATCACCACCAAAGAGCGCAATCGCTGCGGCTGTTGCAGCGCCAGCGTTAAACCGATATGGCCGCCCAGTGCATGGCCAATTAAATGAAAGTCGTCGATATCGGCGTTATCGAGAGCGCTGATCAGTTCATCGGCCATATCGGTGACGCAGTAACCGTCGGGCAACTCGGCCGGGCTGCGCCCGGTGCCGAGTTGGTCGTACAGCACTACCTTGTAACGCTCGGTCAGGCTGCTTAATTGAGGCTCCCAGAAACGCGCCGAACCACCGAGGCCCGAACTGAGCACCACCGTCTGATCCGCTTCTAATTGCCCGACGATTTCCAAATACATCATGCGCCTGCCTTGGTTTATGCCAGGTGGGCGATGCTGGCAATTTCGACCAGCGCTTCGGGTTTCACCAGGCCGCACTGAATGCAGTAACGCGCGGGTTTTTCACCGGCGAAAAATTCGGCATAGACTTTGTTGACTGCTGCGTAGTCGGCCCAGTCTTTAACGAAAATCATATTAAAGGTGACGTCGTCCATGGTGCCGCCGGCGGTTTCGATGACGCCTTTGATGGTGGTCAGTACATGACGGGTTTGCGCTTCAGCATCGCCGACGTGCACCACATTGTTGTCTTTATCGAACGGCAGGGTGCCGGACACGTACAGCACGTTATCGGCCATGGAACCAGGCACAAAGGGTGCGATGGGTGTGCTGGTGCCAGCGGGAATCACAGCTTGCTTAGGCATGGAAACTTCCTCGTTCAGTGAGTGGCGGCGGCTGCCGTCCGGGTGGATTCGGTGGCGAAGGTGTTGCAGAAAGTGTTGACGTCTGACACCCAGCCAAAAAAGGTTTCGATGTTGTACAGCGAGGCCGCCTGGATCGATTCCGGTCCGGCCTGATGAGTGGCGTCGGCCAGCACCACGCCGAAATATTCCAGAAAGAAACCGTCGCGCAGCGTCGATTCGACGCAGACGTTGGTGGCGATGCCGGTAAACACCAGATTGCGAATACCGCGCGCGCGCAACAGGCTGTCGAGTGGGGTGTTGTAAAAACCGCTGTAGCGGGTTTTGCCCAACACCAGATCGCTCGGCTCGGGTTTCAGCGCATCGACCAGGTCGTAATCCCAGCCGCCGCGCGCCAGCAAGGTGCCGTCCAGCTCAGGGTTTTTGCGCATCGTTTTCAGGGCGTTCGATTTGTACCAGTTGGGCGAACCGGGTCCGCCGGCTTCGCGGTATTGCGGGTCCCAGCCGTTCTGGAAAAACACCACTGTCATACCGGCAGCGCGCGCCGTGGTCAGCGTTTTATTGATGTTGGCGATCACCGGGCCGGTGGCCGAGACATCGAAGCCGGCTTTATCGAGGTAACCCTCTTTGCTGGCGTAGGCGTTTTGCATATCGACGACGATGACCGCCGTTTCGCTGGCTTTCAGTCGGATCGGTTCCGGCTTGGCGTCGAGCGTGATGGCGTCTTCACCGCTGCTGCTCAGCGCATAGCCGCTGGCTTTGGCTTCGATGCTCATGCGGTGGCCTCCGCCTCAAGCTCGATGTGCTGGCGGCTTTTCATCAGTGGCTGAATGCGCTGGCCAAAGTTCTCGACGCCCTGGACGAAATCATCAAAGGTCAGCATCACGCCTTCGGTGCCGTTCACTTCGGCGATTTCATCGAGCATGGCAGCAACGCTTTCATAAGAACCGACCAGCGTGCCCATGTTGATGTTAACGGCGGATGTGGGGTCAGCCATCTGGCGCACATTGGTGTCGCCCTTGGATTTGGTATCGGCGGCGCCCTGAACACCCAGCCAGGCGACGGCTTCTTCGTCGACGCCTTCTTTATAGCTTTCCCATTTGGCACGGGCAGCAGCGTCGGTTTCATCGGCGATGACCATAAATAATGGGCAAGCTTTAACGTCGCGTTGGGATGCTTCGGTGGCTTTGACCAGTCGTTCGGCTGTGGGTGCAAAAGCAGTCGGCGTGTTCACGCCTTTGCCGAAACAGAAGGCGTAGTTGGCGTACTTGGCGGTGAAGGCGAGGCCGGCGTCGCTTTGACCGGCGCAGATAATTTGCAGCGGGCCTTTGGGTTTGGGGCTGACGCGGCAATCGTCCATCTGGAAATAATCGCCTTTAAAATCGCTTTTTCCGGTCTGCCAAAGTTCGGTGAGAATTTCCGCGTACTCGGTCAAATAGTCGTAGCGATAAGCGAAGAATTCATCGCCCGGCCACAAACCCATTTGCGAGTATTCCGGCTTCTGCCAGCCGGTGACCAGGTTGATGCCGAAACGGCCGTTGGAAATGGAGTCGATGGTTGACGCCATGCGCGCAGCGATTGCCGGTGGCACGGTCAAGGTCGCGGCGGTCGCGAACAATTGAATCTTGCTGGTGACGGCGGCAAGGCCGGCCATCAAGGTGAAAGATTCCAGGTTGTGATCCCAGAATTCGGTTTCGCCGCCGAAGCCGCGCAGCTTGATCATCGACAGCGCGAAGTCGAAGCCGTAATGCTCGGCGCGTTGGGTGATGGTTTTGTTCAGTTCGAACGACGGCATGTACTGCGGCGCGTTCTTGGAAATCAGCCAGCCGTTGTTGCCGATGGGGATAAATACGCCAACCTTCATGATGCTACGTCCTCGTCTGGGTGCGAATGCGATAGCACTTTGCAGAAAGCCGGCCAACTCTGTTTTATCTATATAAATCAATTGGTTATTAAATTTATGCGGTTTAAGTTGGACCAAATGGTCTAACTTAGAGCACATGGTTTGTGCAAAAATCCACCAGTGCGAACCATGGCGGTGCAATAAAGCACGCGATGCATTAACCGATAAGACGCTGGCCGTGCGCCGGGTGGTCGATGCTAGAATGAGGCCCGCAAAATCGGCAGGAGAGAGCGTTGAACGATAAGACCGCCACAGCGGCAGACCGACCTAAGCGCACCCCGACTGCAGCGTCGATCAAACGTCGTCAGCGCAATCAGGAAATTAAGCGGGCGGCGATTCTGGATGCGGCGCTACGCACCTTTTCTCACTATGGTCTGCACGGTGCCAGCCTCGATCAGATTGCTCAGGAAGCGGACGTCTCCAAAACCAATCTGCTCTATTACTTCCCCACCAAAGAAGAACTCTATGTGCAGGTGATGCGCGAGTTGTTGCGCGTCTGGTTATTGCCATTGAGCAGTTTCAGCGAGGATCAGGATCCGTTCGAAGCGCTGGGCGATTACCTGCGCATCAAGCTGGAATTTTCGCGCGATAATCCGGAAGAATCGCGGCTGTTCTGTATGGAAATTCTGCAGGGTGCACCGCTGTTATTGGCCGAATTACAACAGCCACTACACGATCGCGTGCAAGCCAAAGTAGCAGTGATTCAGTCGTGGATTGATCAGGGTAAACTGAAACCGATCGAACCCTACCATCTGATTTTTTCCATCTGGGCGACGACGCAACATTACGCCGATTTCCGCGTGCAGATCGAAGCGGTCGCCGGCCGCACTCTGGATGATCCGGACTTCTTTGATGAGACGCTGCGTAATTTAACCACCCTGCTGTTCGACAGCCTGCGTCCGTGACGTTTTGATGACAGGGCGTTAACCTTGTCATCTTTGGCGGGCTGGTGTGCCGACGGGTATGACTGCGCTTAGCCGTGGTGCATCTATCTGGAACGCCTATGTCTCTCGCTGGTTTTTTACTCGTTTTTGCTGCCGCTCTGTGTCACGCCACCTGGAATTTCCTGCTGAAACGCATCAATGGTGATGCTGCTTTAACCTGGCTGTTTTCTTTTCTGACGGTCATTATTTATTTCCCGCTGGCGGTGTATTTCGCCTGGGACTGGCGCGGCTGGGGCTGGCTGGAAATCGGTTTTATTGTTGGCAGCGCGGTGATCCACATCGGTTATTTTCTGCTGCTGCAACAGGGTTATAGAGTGGGCGATCTATCGGTGGTGTATCCGACCGCTCGCGCCACCGGCCCGTTGATTTCCACCGTTATGGCGGTGCTGCTTTTTGGCGAACATCTGAATGCCTGGATGGCCGTTGGCATTGCGCTGATTTTATTCGGCGTGCTGAATTTAAGCCGTAAGCCGGGCAGCTCATCACAACCAACCTTTCAGTCCATGGGATTTGGCATTCTGGTCGGTTTGCTGATTGGCACTTACACACTCTGGGACGCCCATGCGGTTGCCGCTTTGCTGATCCCGCCGTTGCTGCTGGATTACGGCTCCAACATCGTGCGTGCCTTGATACTCACACCGGTCGCCGTGCGTCGCTGGTCGTCGGTGCGCGATGTCTGGCAGGCGCATCGCTGGAAGGTGGTTGGCATCGCCGTGTTCAGTCCGTTGGCGTATATTCTGGTGTTGACCGCCATGACCTTTACGCCCCTGGTTTATGTGGCGCCGACCCGGGAAATCAGCGTCTTGTTCAGCGTGCTCTTGGGTTCGTTGTTGCTTAATGAAGGCTATCTGCGCCATCGCTTGAGTTGGGCGGTGGTTATGTTGGCCGGCGTGATAGTGTTGCTGTAAAGCAAGATCGACACCGATCGAAGCAATATCTTGTCTTTGTGGTCAAAAATTGTGCGCTTGTTCGAAACGGCGTGCTCAGACTCTGGTAGGGTGCTGCCTCAATTTGATTCTTAGGATAACCCACTCAATGTTGAAATTTGGCGTCCGGCCAGCCTTCAGAGGTTTCCTCTCGCTGGCATTTGGCCTGCTGGCTGTCGTTATGTCAGTGGTTATGCCGGTCGCGGCAGAAAACACGCCCACAGCGGAAGACGCTGAGCCGGAAAAGCAAGAAGAGTCGTCATCACTGACGGCCTACGAGACCTGCCTGATTCGGCTGACACAAAGTGCATCCAATATGCTCAGCGCTGGCAACGTTCGTAACTACTGTGCCCGTGAAGCACGCGAACAAGGCGAGACGGCGCAAACCAGTGATACGCCGTTACAGCAGCGCCGCGAAATGGAGCGGCTGGTATTGAACAATCCGTTCAGCTTGTTGCCGCATCGGCCCAATTATTTAATGCCGGTGAATTATTCCGATTTCGATGACGACTCCGCCCAGGTGCCGGGTAACGGCGAATTTCAGCCCATTGAGATTCAGTTTCAGTTGAGCCTGAAGGTGATCGTTGTCGATGGTCTGATTGGTGATCACGGCAATCTGGCCTTTGCCTACACCGGTAAATCGTTCTGGCAGGCCTACAACTTTGATCTGTCATCGCCGTTTCGTGAAACCAACCACGAACCGGAAATGATTCTGACCTTCGCCAACGATTTCGATCTGCTCGGCTTTACCAATGTGTCCAATGCGGTGTCGTTGAATCACGAATCCAACGGCCGCAGCGGTGAAGACTCGCGCAGTTGGAACCGGGTGATTCTGCAAACCCAGTGGGAACGCGACCGGCTGCATTTCGAGTTTCGCCCCTGGCTGCGCATACCGGCACCGGAGCCGCGCTTTGAAGGCGATCCGTTGGCTGATGACAACCCGGATATTCTCGATTACCTGGGGCATTTCGATTTCACCACCGCCTGGGTCGGCGAGTACAACACCCTCTCGCTGACGGCGCGTAATAACCTCGATCTGGAACATAACCGAGGCGCCATAGAGGCCGGCTGGACCTTCCCCATCTCCGACCACATTCGTGGCCGGGTGCATTACTTCGATGGTTATGGCGAAAGCCTGATCGACTACAGAAGACGCTCCCAGACGTTGGGCATCGGCTTTCAGTTCAGCGGCTGGCTTTAATCCAGTTCGCTGAAGGCGTCGCGCGTTAAGTTGCGCGAGCCTTCAGCGATGACCACCAGGTTGTCTTCGATGCGCACACCACCCCAGGGACGCAGTTCGGCGATGGCGGTTTCGTTCAAACCCATGTCACCACGAGCGCGCAGCTGATCGAGCAGCATCGGAATGATGTACAGACCGGGTTCGATGGTCAGTACCATGCCTGCTTCCAGCGTGCGCGTCAGACGCAGGAAGGGCGCATCTTTATTCGGCGCCAGGGTGCCGGCGCGATCCTGTTGATGACCGCCGATGTCGTGCACTTGTAAGCCCAATAAGTGACCCAGACCGTGCGGGAAGAACGCTTGGGGAACGCGTTTTTCCAGTTGCTCTGCGACGCTTAGCCGACACAGATCCAGTTCCTTCAAAATACCGGCGACGCCTTCGACCGCTTGCTGATGCAACTCAGCCATCGGCAAGCCCGGACGCACAGCGGCGCATAAATCCAGTTCGAATTTTTCCATGGCCGCGAGCAGCGCATCGAAGCTCGCCGAGCCCTGACCCTGGGTGCGGGTGATGTCGCTGGCATAACCACCGACCTGAGCGCCGGCGTCGATCAACAGGCTGCGATGCTGTTGCGGCTTGGCAAACAAACGGCGCTCGTAATGCAAGGTGGCGGCATTTTCGTTGAGCGCGATGATGCCCGGGTAAGGTTCCAGACTTTCCAGCTGACCACTGGCGGCCAGAAAGGCGGCGTAGATCTCGGCTTCGCTGGCACCGGCGTTAAAGGCGTCGCTCGCGGCGCGATGGCCAGGCACGGCTTTGCGACTGGCCAGCCAGAGTTGTTCGACTTCAAATTCGGTCTTGTAGGCGCGGTCAAAAGCCAGGTCTGAACACAAATTGGCCGGGTTTAACTCAACGTCTTTGGTTGAGTTTTTCAGGCCCGGATGGGCCGGTCCGATCCAGGCGAGGCGACCGGATACGGCCGGTAACCAGTCATTAAGGTCGGCCGCGCCCTGCAATTGCCAATGTGCGGTCCAGTCACCGCTTGGTGCGGTCGGTGACAGATGCCAGAAATCGGCCTGTGCCGGCCAGTACAGTTGCGGTGTCTGGCCCGGTCGAATCAGCAGGCAGGTGCCGGGCGTTATGGCTTCGGGCAACCATTGCTGGGCGAAAGCGCCCGGATGGTAGGGATAGGCATGGTCGTCGTCGCGCACCTTTTCCGCCACACCGGCGCTGATGATGACGGCATCGAAACCGCAGCGCTCCAGGCTGGCTTGGTAACGTTGCATCAGGGTGTCGAGGTGGGCGCGGTACAGGTCGGCCATGGCTGGAACTCCAACAATCACAGTGGGCGAAGGGCGCACAGCTTAGCGCTCTGGATGAGTTTTGTCGTCCCTGGCTCGTGGTTGGCGCAGCGGCTTTGTTTTACACTGCTGCGTTCACGCGCTTTGGGGAAATGCCATGTTGTTGCGGTTGGATCAGTTGCAGTGCCGTTATGGTGACAATGTCGTTATCGATGCGTTGTCGCTGACGGTGGAGCGCGGCGAAATCTGTGCATTGCTCGGTCCCAGCGGTTGCGGCAAATCCACCCTGCTGCATGCCATCGCCGGTTTTAGCCAGCCCAGTGGCGGTCGTATTGAACTGGATGGTCGGAGCATTGCGACCGAGGAAGATTCGGTGCCGCCGGAGCAACGCGGCATCGGCATGGTGTTTCAGGAATACGCGCTGTTCCCGCATTTAACCGTGGCTGGCAACGTCGGCTTTGGGTTGCGTTCGTTAAGCGCAGCGGAACGCGCGCGACGTGTTGCCGATACCTTGGCGCTGGTCAAACTCGAGGGTTTTGGCGAGCGCTATCCGCATGAATTATCCGGCGGGCAACAACAAAGAGTGGCGCTGGCGCGAGCGCTGGCTCCGCAACCCGACCTGCTGCTGATGGACGAACCCTTCTCCAATCTCGATACCGAATTGCGTCGCACCCTGTCTGCCGAGGTGCGCGAAATCCTTAAGATTGCCGGCACCACCGCCATACTGGTGACTCATGATCGCGAAGAAGCCTTTGTAGTCAGCGACAAACTGGGCGTGCTCGACAAAGGCCGCTTGCAACAATGGGACACCCCGGATGTGGTTTACCATCAGCCAGCAACACCGGCGGTTGCGCGCTTTGTCGGCGATGGTGATTTTATTGCCGGAACGGTAGTGGCCGTCGGTCGGGTGCGCACCGCCTTGGGCGAGGTAATGACCGCGACTGACTGGCCGGTCGGTACCGAGCTTGAGGTGTATGTGCGTCCCGATGAGGTTGAATTGGTCACCCAGGATGGCGTGCCGGCACGCCTGCTGAGCCGTGCCTTTCTCGGCACTCAGATTCGACTGCGTCTGGCTTTGGCCGATGGGACTGAGGTTCAGGCCTTGTTGCCGTCACGAGCGCATGTTCTGAATGACAGTGTGCAACTGCACTTTGCACCGAGTCAGTTGGTAGCCTTTGAGCGCCCTGTTTCGCGCCAGGCAGCGATGATTTAATTCAGCCAGTCAGCCGAGTTTTAGCTAACCGGCGTCTCCCGTCTTTGCCCCCGCACCGAACGACTCAGCAAAATCACTGGCCCCAAACCCACCAGCACAATCAACAGCGCACCCAGCGCTGAGGCTTCGAGTTTTTCATCCGAAGCAAACTGATAAACGTGCGTGGCCAGCGTATCGAAATTGAACGGCCGTAAAATCAAGGTGGCCGGTAATTCCTTCATGCAATCGACAAAGACCACCAAGGCCGCAGTCAACAAGCCAGGACGAATCAGTGGCAGGTGCACGCGCCACAGCGTTTGCAGACTGTTGTGACCGAGGGAGCGCGAGGCACGATCCATGGCCGGCGTTACCTTGGCCAGACTCGATTCCACGGCGCCGGCGGCGACCGCCAGAAAACGCACTGAATAGGCAAAGATCAACGCGAAAAGAGTGCCGCTTAAAATCAAACCGGTGGAAATACCCAGCGTACTGCGCAGCAGTGCATCGATGCCGTTATCGAAAGCGGCCAGCGGAATCATCACGCCAATGGCGAGCACCGTACCGGGCATGGCGTAGCCGAGTTTGGCCAGGCCGACGCTGGCGTTCAAACCGCGACCGGGAAACAAGCGTTTGCCATAGCCGAGCAATAAACCCAGGGCGACGGTCACCAATGCGGCACTGGCCGAGAGCAGTAAAGAATTCAGCGATAACTGAATAAAGTCCGGCGTCCAATAAGCACCAAAACCACGCAGCGCAAAGTACGACAAGCGCAGTGCCGGCACTGCAAAACCGACGATCAGCGGCAAGGCACAAACCATCAAAGCCAAACCGGCGCGCAGGCCACGCAATTGATAGCGAGCGGTGTCGCCGGGCTGGCCAACCTGAGTGAAATGCTTTTGTCGGCGCCGGGCGAAACGCTCGAGCGTTATCAACAGCACCACAAAGCCGAGCATCAAACTGGCGATCTGGGCGGCACCGCCGAGGTTCGACTGGTTCAGCCAGGTGTCGTAAATGCCGATGCTCAGGGTGCGTACGGCAAAGTAATCGACGGTGCCGAAATCGTTCAGCGTTTCCATCAACACCAGCGATAAACCGACGGCGATGGCCGGTCGTGCCATGGGCAGGGAGACGCGGCGAAAACTCTGCCAGGGCGTGCAGCCGAGTGAACGACTGGCGGCCTGAATGGCGTGTGCCTGATCGACAAAGGCGGCGCGCGCCAGCAGATACACATAGGGATAGAGCACCAGCGCCAGCATAACGATGGCGCCGCCCATGGAGCGGATTTCCGGAAACCAGTAATCGCGCATGGTGCGCCAGCCAAACCAGTCGCGCAGCGTGGCCTGAACGGGGCCGGCGTATTCCAGCAGGTCGGTGTAGACGAAGGCGATCACGTAGGCCGGTACCGCGAAGGGCAACAGCAGCGACCATTCGAAAAAACGCCGCCCGGGAAAGTCGCAGGTGCTGACCAGCCAGGCGGTGCTGACGCCGATCAGCAAGGCCACCAGACCGACGCCAGCGAGCAATCGCACCGTGGCGTCGAGGTAGTAGAACAAAACCGTGTCGACCAGATGCGCCCAGATGTTATGGCTGGGAAAGAGCGCCAGATAGAACACCGAGGCCACCGGCAGCAACACCAGGGCAGCGGTCATGATCACTGCAAAACGCCAGCGCCGGGCCAGACGATTCTGACCCAGCGCAGCCTTGTTGCGGGAAATGGCGTTGACGGCCGCAGCCGTCAGTGAAGGTTGGGAGCCGGTCACAGCATTAGAAGTCGTAAGCCACTTCATCGACCAGGCGCGAGGCTTCGTCGACGTGATCGGTAATGGTGGTCAGGCTGAGCGGATCTTCTTTAAATTCGCCCATATATTCGTTGATCAGTTCAGAGCGCTCAATGCCTGGGCGGACCGGGAATTCGAAGTTGTCCTGAGCGTACAGAAACTGCGCTTCCGGGCTGACCATAAACTCCATCAGCGCGACGGCGTTGTCGCGGTTCGGCGCGTGTTCGGACAGCGCGATACCGGAGATAAACATATGCGCGCCGCGATCATCCTGGTTGGGGAAGATGAGGTTAACGGAGCGTGCCCAGTCCTGCTGTTCCGGCGCTTCTTCGTTAGTCAGCATGGCGCCGAAGTAATAGGAATTACCCAGAGAAATATCACAGACGCCTTCGTAGATGGCTTTAACCTGAGCGCGGTCGTTACCCTGCGGACGACGCGCCAGATTGTCTTTGACGCCTTCGAGCCATTCGCGGGTGTAGTCTTCGCCGTGGTGGGCAATCATCGAGGCGAACAACGACAGGTTATAGCTGTGTTTGCCGCTGCGGGTGCACAACCGGCCTTGCCATTCGGGATCGGCTAATTGTTCATAAGTGGTGATTTCGCCGGGTGCGACGCGTTCTTTGGACGCATAGATGATGCGCGCCCGGGTGGTCAGACCGAACCAGTGGTTATCCTCGGCGCGGTACTGGGCCGGGATATTGTCGGTCAGCACATCGCTGTCGACCGCCTGGGTCAGGCCTTTGTTGTAAGCACTCATCAGGATGGTGGTGTTGGGCGTGATCAGCACATCGGCCGGGCTGTTGCGACCTTCGGTTTCCATCCGTTCAACCAGACCATCGCCGTAGACGACATTGGTTTCGATACCCGTTTCGGCAGTGAAGGCTTCCAGCAGAGGTTCGATCAGAAAGGGTTGGCGGTAGGAGTAAATGTTGACTTCGTCGGCCTGGGCGGAACTTACCGCCAGGCTACCGGCGAGGGGAAGGGCCATCCAGATGGCTTTGGTCAGTGCTCGCATCGTGCTGTCTCCAACAGAGTTTCATTTTTAATTTGATAAGCATTCTCAATAAAAGCCGGAAGGAGTCAACCTGGGTTCTCAGTTCTAACGCTGCACTGAACGTAAAAAACCCGGCGCTGGGCCGGGTTTGGAGTGAACTCAGCGGTGTTTAATCGCGAATGCGATAAACGGTGGTGGTGCCGCTGACTTCGTTGGCAACCACCAGCAGGGCGTCGCCCGTAGGGCTGATGTCGGCCGGGATAAAAGCCATGCCTTCCGGGGCCAGATCGCCGGCCTCGGCCAGGGTGGCGTCGGTGACATCGCCGTCTTCGGTGGCTTGCGCCGCGTTGAAGTTGCGGTTGTTGATGTACTGCAGGTATTGGACGTTACGCGGGTTGGTGATGTCGGCGACGACAAAGCCGCCCATCCGTTCCAGACCAACAAAGGCCAGCATGCGCTCGCCAACCTGTCCCAGCGCCAGAGCTTCCGGTTCCGGGCCTTTGTTGTCGCTGCGGTCGTCGATTGCCAGCGCATCGTCGGTGGTGTTGAAGAAGTCTGGATAGGCGTCGGCGGTGACGCGTTCGAGCAGATCGGCGGAGTCGTACACCAGCTCGCCGTTGGCGCTGAAGATGGAGAAGGAGCGGGCACCAAAGGCGTAGACCTTATCCAGATCGCCATCACCATCGGTGTCACCGCGGCCGGCCTGAATTTTCAGATCGGCAATGGCGTTCAGATGCGCCAGCGACGGGTCGAGGTTGGCATCGCCGATTTCGCTTTCATCGGTGTACACCAGGCAGCCGTCGTCTGCATCAAAATCGTACTGGGCATTGGGTAAGGTGCCGCTGCAGTCGGCTTCGCTATCAACATCGGTGATGTATTCGCGCGCATCGCCCTCGTTGGCAGTGACGAAATAATCCTGGCCGGCCACTGAATAGCTGGCGATGGTATCCGGATGGTAGGTGCCCCACAGCTTGGCGTAGCTGCGCAGCACCGCAGCCTCGTCATCCTTGTCGGCATCGAGCGCATTTTCCGGGCGACCGTGGTCTTTAAAACCGAGCGGCAGTATGGCGGTGATGCGCGGTGTGCCCGTCAAGCTGATGCGCGCGACGGCATTGTTTTCCTGCAGCGAGACAAAGGCAGTGCGGTTGTCTGCACTGACGCTGATGTATTCCGGCTCGATGTCCTGCGACGCACGAATGACTTGCGGTCTCGGGTTGTTGCCGATCAGCACGTCGGCTGGAAGGTTGTGATCGAAGGCGGTGAAGTCGAGCTGGATGCCGAGATCAGCCGGCATGCCGTTATCGATGGCAATGACGGTGACACTGCCTTCGGGATCGCGCAGATAGTCGCTGCGCGGCTCACCTTCGTTGGCGACCAGCGCAAAGCGACCATCGGGCGAGAAAGTCACCATATCCGGCAGCGCGCCGGCGAGCACGCCTTTAACGAAGCGGGTGTCGCCGTCTTCGTTGAGGCGGTAAAACAACACGGCGCCGGCTTGGGTTTTGTCGTCGTGTTCAACGGCGATGGCCAGCAGGTCGTTGCTCACCGCCAGGCTGTTGGCGCCGCCGATATCGATGCCACGAATACCACCACCGGGCGTGGCGACGCGCACTGAGCCGGGCAGATCACCGGCGCGGGCGCGCAGGTTGCTCAGGCGCAGCGGATCGGCTGCAGCGCTGGTGGGTAACTGGTTCAGATTGATGGCGGTAATCTGGCCGGTGGCGCCGTTGGTCATGTAGGCGTAGCCGGACGCCGGATGGTAGGACACAATCTCGGCGGCACTTTCGCCCAGAATGCCACTGGTGTGGCGACCGAGCACGTCGATTGACAGCGTTGATTCGGCAAAGGCAGTGCCGGTTAAAGCAAAGGCCAGCAAACCACTGGCAAGGCGGTGTGTCAGGGTAGGCATGAGATTCTCGTTGTTTGAATGGCTGTGGCCGCAGAGCCTAGTGATCAAAGATGACAGTGGGACGACAGTCGGATGACAGCGCTCACAGCCCTGGGGTAGAGTCGCCCTTCTTTAAGGCAGCACCCTTTAGCGA
Source organism: Saccharospirillum sp. HFRX-2 (assembly GCF_043196805.1). Classification (NCBI taxonomy): domain Bacteria; kingdom Pseudomonadati; phylum Pseudomonadota; class Gammaproteobacteria; order Oceanospirillales; family Saccharospirillaceae; genus Saccharospirillum; species Saccharospirillum sp. HFRX-2. The sequence continues at coordinate 69,546 of NZ_JBEBMU010000001.1, read as the reverse complement.
TTCACTTTATGGAGACACCTCTATGAGTTGGGCAACTTGGTTGGCAGTGGTCGGAATTTGCATGCTCGGCGCCATGTCGCCCGGGCCATCTTTGGCGGTGGTGTTGCGCCATACGCTGACCGGTGGACGTCGCAATGGCGTGACCGTCGCTTTACTGCACGGTCTGGGCGTCGGCTTCTACGCGCTGTTGAGCATTCTCGGTCTCGCGGCTGTTATCACCGCTTCGCCGCTGGCCTTTGCGGTGTTGCAATGGGGTGGCGCGGCTTATCTGGTCTGGTTAGGCATTCAGGGTTTGCGCGCCCGGCCGGCGTCGGAAAGTGATTTTCAGGCCGGGCCAAGTCAGGCCAGTTCGGCGCGTGATGGCTTTCTGGTGGTGTTTTTGAACCCCAAAATCGCGGTCTTCTTTCTGGCGTTGTTCTCGCAGGTGGTGGGTCTGGACACCAGCTTTGTGGCCAAGCTGACCTATGCGGCTACGGCCATGGTCATCGATGGTTGCTGGTATCTGCTGGTGGTCTGGCTGTTCTCCAATCCGCGTTGGATGGCGGCGTTGCGGCGCAGCAGCCTGTGGCTGGAGCGGGTGTTCGGCGTCATTTTGATCGCGCTGGCCGGCCGTCTGGTGGTGGGGATTTTACGCACCTAACGCCGGCATCAGGCGTGCCAGCGCCCGGCGCAGTTCCTGGCCGCTGCTCTGGTGATAAACCTGCTTGCGGCAAATCAGATAAGCCGGGCGACTGAGCCCGGCTTGACCCAGATCGATGCAGGCGCTGTCGTCGGCTAACAGTCGGGCAATACCGCGCGGCGCCAGTGCATGACCCCAGCCCGACAACGCTAATCGCGTCGCCGCCAGCGACGATTCCACCGGCCATTTCGGTTCCAGTCCCAGCGCCCGGGCGCGTCCTTCGATACCGCGCCAGGTGTGCGATTTCTCTTCGATGCAGATGATCGGCAAGGCGTTGCTGCTGGCCCGCTCTGCTTCCAGCGCCGCCCGGTCGCCATTTCTGGCGACCAGCACCAGCGGTTCATCGAGCAATTGTTCCACCATCAGACCCGTGTGGTTGGGCAACTCGCCAGCGCAGAGCCCAAAGGGATAAGTACCGGCCAGTACCCGGTCGACGATGGTCGGTGAGCGGTGGGTATGGACGATCAGATCGGCTTGCGGCAGGGCATCGCGCAGTTGCACCAGCAAGGGCGCACCCCAGGAGCTGAGGATGGCTTCAGACACGGCGATGGCAATTTGCTCACGCGCGCCCGACTGCCGCTGGTTGAGTACGGTTTTCAGATCGGCCATCAGTGGCGCGACTTCGGCCACCAGGGCTTCACCTTCGGCGGTCAAGACAGCGCGTCGCCCCTGGCGCCGAACCAGCACTTTGCCCAGCTGTTGTTCCAGTTGACCGATGCGTTTGCTGACGGCCGACTGACTGATGCGCAACGACAAGGCCGCTGCACTCATAGTGCCGTGGTGAACCAGCGCCAGCAGCGCTTCCAATTGACTGAACATAGTATTCCTAAATGGAAACTGATAATGGCCAATTATTCGCTATTTTCAGGGATCTGCCCAGTCGATACTGTGTCTCCGCCATCGGTCCTGGCCAGGCTGAGTGGCGTCGCTAATAAGACAGAGGATCAGGCTATGTGGTTTGGCATTGTTGCGGTGATGGCCGCGACCAGTTTTTTGTCCGGTATTTTAGGCATGGGCGGCGGCATCATTTTGATGGGTGTGCTGGTGTTGCTGCTGCCCCTGGCCAGCGCCATGGTGTTGCACGCCTTAACGCAGATTGCCGCCAACGGCAGTCGCGCCTGGCTGCATCGGCGTCATATTCACTGGGGCGTTTTGCGCTGGTATCTGCTCGGCGGTCTGGTGGTACTGGGGCTGTTTTTCTTTCTCTGGTTTGAAGTGCCCAAGTCGTGGTTCTTTATCGGCCTGGGGCTGATGGCGCTACTCGGTAATGTGCTGCCCAAGTCGTGGCAACTCGACGTGACCCGGCCTATACAGTCGGTGGTCTGTGGCGCTTTGGTCACTGGCGGGCAATTGTTTGTTGGGGTGGCGGGCAGTCTGCTGGATTTGTTTTTTGTGCACGCCAAGCTCAATCGCTATCAGGTGGTTGCCACCAAGGCGATTACCCAGACCAGCGGTCATCTGATGAAGCTGACTTTTTATGGCACGCTGGTGTTCGCCCAGCCGCAGTCGTTGGGCATTCCGGTCTGGGTTTATGTGGCAGTGATTCCCGCGGCCTTTATGGGCACTCGTTTGGGCGCGGAAGTGCTGCATCGTCTCGATGATCAGCAGTTCCGGCGCTATACCCGTTGGGTGTTGAATGTGGTCGGCGTGGTCTACATCAGCCGCGGCCTGTTGATGCTTTGATTCATAACGGCCGCAGTCGGGGACTCAGATGGGCCGCAGTCGGAAACCGATCAGACCCCAGAGCAGACCAACCAGACCGGCCGCCAACGCATAGAGGTCGGTCCAGCGCAGATAGAATTTGTCGGTCAGGCTGACCCGGGTTTCCGGTACGCCGATGCGCGCCGGCAGCACGCGGACAATCCAACCGTATTGCTCAGCGTCGATCAGCACGCGGTTCCAGGTTAAGGCGTCGCTTTGCCGCACATCGGCTAACAGCAACAGCGTGCCGGCCCGCACTTCGCGCAGCGGCTCGGCACTTTCGTTGGGTTCGCTGTAAATCCAGGCACGCGGCGCCTGGACCTCGACAAACAGATGGTCGGATTCATAGAGCGGCTGCTGCCAGTGATGCGGCGGCGTCCAGACTGTCGGCCAGAAGGCGATGGCCAGCTGCGCCACGATCAAAGCCAGGCTGAAACTGAAGCTGCCGCGCAAAGCGCGCAGCATGCCGACCGGCCGACGCTGCAAGCGCACCAGGGTCATCACCAATGCCAGCACCGCCAGTGCCAGCGCAGCGACAACCCAGGGGTGCGTCAGAATTTGTTGTGGATTGAGCACCAGGGTGGCGACCCGGTCCCAATCGAGCAGCAGGTAACGACCCAGATCGAAAAACAGCCAGCCCAGCCCGGCTAGCGTGCCCAGGGCGTAGAGCAGCAGTCGGCCTTTGTCGCGCGGCGTCATCCATTGGTCCGGATCGATATTGCCGGCCAGGTTTTCCTCCAATTGCGTCCAGCCGACCTGATACAAGGTCATGGCGCGTTTTTGCCCGCGTGGTGTGATGCGCTCGCCGCGTTCGATGGCGTAACGCTGTTGAGCGCCCTTGCCGAGCTGCTTCAAGGTGGTACCGGAAATCAGAATTTGGTCGCCTTCGGCGCAGGATTCCACGCGCGCCGCCGTGTTGACCGCATTGCCGTAAACGTCGCCCTTTTCCACCAGCGCTTCGCCGGCGTGCAAACCGATGCGAACTTTCAGGTGGAAGTCGGAATTGCGCGTGCGTTCGGCCGCCAGTGCCTGTTGAATGCCAATGGCAGCGCGAACGCCATCGCTGGGTTTGCGGAAGGTGGCCATGACCGAATCGCCGATGGTTTTAATCACCTTACCGCCGTAGCGTTTGACCACCGGAAACACCAGGCGGTTGTGCAGATCGACCGCCAGACGGCCGCGCACATCGCCCTGGTTATCCCAGTAGCGGGTGGAATCTTCGACATCGGTAAAGAGGATAGTGGTGTGGCGGCGGGCGCGGCGAATGGTGCCGGCGACCTGTTTTTCCAAGCGATGGCGCAGGAGTTTCCGTGACTGAATCCCTGTCATGGTGAAACCTTTCTCGAACAGTGTTGGCGACCGCTTACTCTACTCCGCCGTGGTTTTGCTGAACAGCGATAGAGTCACCTTCGGCCATGACTCGATCGTACGCCTCGTGCAGTCGTCGCAGCTTATCGGCATCGGTATCGGGGTTCATCGCCAGGTACATATCGACGCTGCGGATAATCAGCGCCGGCTCGATATTCGGGTAGCCGGCGTCCTGCGCCAGTTGGTAAGCGCTGGCATCGGAGGCGATCCAGACGTCGATCTGATCCTGCGCCAGGCGCTGGGGGTTGAGTGAATCATTGGGCAGGGTGGAGACGCTGAAACCCTGTTCCTGCAGAAAGAGCGTGGCAGCGTCATCCTGATAACCGCCGATGCGCAGCCCGGCCAGATCATCAATGCTGTCGATGTTCAGATCCTTGCCCGCGTACTTGAACAGCACCCAGCTGTATTGGGCGATAGGGCCGACCCAGTCAAAGAGTTCTTCGCGTGATTCGGTGCGGGCTGTGGAGAACAGGCCGTAGTTGGGTCGTTCCAGCGTGCGTTCGTAACCCACCCGCCAGGTGCGCAGCCGCAGCCGATAGCTGAGCCCGGATTCTGCCAGGATGGCCTTGACCAGTTCGGTCGAGGAGCCGCCGATGTCATCGCGCCAATGCTCAAAATCCCGACCGTTCAGGGAGTAGTTATAGCGGCCGTAATTTTCGGTATAGAGGTAGATGTCGGTGCCGGTTTCGGCATGGCTGATGAGCGGGATCAGCACCAGCATCGACAGCAGTGTCGACAACAACAAAGCACGCAAAGGGGTCATGGACGTTCGCCTGTTTGTACGACTTGCTCAAACTATAGCGAACCTTGAGGTGAAGGTCCCGGCTGGCAGGAATCTGGGGGAGACAGAACGCCTCCCCCGGCTGGCATCAGTGTCCCAGAATCTGGCTGAGGAACAGCTTGGTACGATCGTTCTGCGGATTATTGAAGAACTCGTGTGGCTCGTTCTGTTCAATAATCTGACCGGCGTCCATAAAGATCACCCGGTCGGCCACTTCTTTGGCGAAGCCCATTTCGTGCGTGACGCACAGCATGGTCATGCCTTCTTTGGCCAGCTCGATCATGACATCGAGTACTTCTTTGATCATTTCCGGGTCGAGCGCCGAGGTCGGCTCATCGAACAGCATGACCTTGGGGTTCATGCACAGCGAGCGGGCGATGGCCACACGCTGTTGCTGACCACCGGACAGCTGACCCGGATATTTATGCGCCTGTTCGGCAATTTTGACCCGCTCCAGATATTTCATCGCGGTCTCTTCGGCTTCCGCTTTGGGCCGCTTCAAGACAAACATCGGTGCCAGCGTCAGGTTTTCCAGCACCGTCAGGTGCGGGAACAGATTGAAGTGCTGGAACACCATGCCGACATCCTTGCGGATGACTTCGATGTTCTTAACGTTGTCGGTCAGCTCGATGCCGTTGACGATGACATCACCCTGCTGGTGTTCTTCGAGCCGGTTAAAGCAGCGAATCATGGTCGATTTGCCAGAGCCGGATGGGCCACAGATAACGATCCGCTCGCCCTGTTTGACGTCCAGATTGATGTCGCGCAGTACGTGAAATTCGCCGTACCACTTGTTCATGTTGTTGACCTGAATCACCGATTCGCGATCGGCCAGTTGGCGTTGTTCAGTCATGGTCGAACTCTCCTAGTGAGACATGCCTTTATGCATTTCGCGATCGAGATAGAGGGCGTAACGCGACATAAAGAAACAGAAGCAGAAATAAATCAGCGCGATGAATACATAACCTTCAATGTACTGCTGTCGCCAGGCCGGGTCGTTGATGGCTGCCTTGGTTGCCGCCAGCAAATCGAACAGACCGATGATGGTCACCAAAGAGGTGTCCTTGAACAGCGAGATGAAGGTACTCATCGTCGGTGGAATCACCAGACGCAGTGACTGCGGCAGAACAATCTTGCTCATTTTCTGCCAGTAAGTCAGACCCAGTGCATCGGCCGCTTCGTACTGGCCGGATGGAATCGCTTGCATGCCGCCGCGGAACACTTCTGCCAGATAGGCCGCCTGGAAGAAGATGATGCCCACCTGAGCGCGCAGCATTTTGTCGATAGACACGCCATCGGGCAGGAACAGCGGGAACATTAAGGACGCCATAAACAGTACCGAAATCAGCGGTACGCCACGGAAGATCTCAATAAAGACCACGCAGATGACGCGCACGAACGGCATTTCTGAACGCCGACCCAGCGCCAGAATCAACGCCAGCGGTGCCGCGAAAGCGATACCGACCACGGCCAGAATCAGCGTCAGTGTCAGACCGCCCCAGTTGTTGCTGGAGACGCGTTCCAGGCCCAGTACACCACCGCCGAGGATGATGTACATGACGAAGAAACCGACGATCCAGGCAACTGCCAGCCAGGGGCTCCAGAAGCGGCGGTTCATGCTCACCAGAATGCCGCCGACCAACATGAAGATGGCAATCAACGGACGCCACTGTTCTTCGGCCGGATAGGTGCCGAACATCAGGAAGCGATAGTTGTCGTGCACGAACGCCCAGCAGGCGCCGCTGACATCGCCGCAGAATTCCTTGTTGGCACTGAAGCTGGCGTTAACCAGGGCCCAGCCAACCGCAGCGCTAAGGATTTCCCAAAGCACGTAAATGCACAGCAGGCTGATAATGGTGTTGGTGGGCGAAGAAAACAGATTGCTCTTCAACCAGCGCGTGCTGCGACGCAGGGTGTTGCCACCGGTCGGACGCGCCTGACTTGGAATCATGGTTGCCATCTTAACGCTCCACCAGCGCCATGCGCTTGTTGTACCAGTTCATAAAGAGGGAAATCAGCAGGCTGATACCCAGATAAACCGTCATGAAGATCGCCACACCTTCCACCGCCTGACCGGTCTGGTTCATGGTGGTGTTGGAGATCGAGACCAGTTCGGGATAACCGATGGCCACCGCCAGCGAGGAGTTCTTGGTCAGGTTCAGATATTGGTTGGTCAGCGGCGGAATGATGACGCGCAAGGCCTGGGGCAGCACGATCAGACGCATGGTCCAGCTGGATTTCAAACCCAGGGAGGTGGAGGCTTCGCTTTGGCCTTTGGGCACTGACTGAATACCGGAACGCACCACCTCGGCGATGTAGGTGGCGGTGTAGACCGTCAGCCCGAGCAAGAGGGTGAAAAATTCCGGCGACATATTCAGGCCGCCCTTGAAGTTAAAACCCTGCAGTGACGGCACGTTCATCTCAAGCGGCGCACCGAACAGCAGCCAGGCCAGAATCGGTAAACCGACGATGATGCCCAGGCCGACACTCAGGTGTGGGAACACCTGGCCGGTGGCTTCGAGCCGTTTGAAACTCCACTTACGCAGTACAAAGGCGCCGATGATGCCGACAATGAAAGCAATAAAGACCCAGAACCAGGCCGGGTTATCCGCCGGAATGGGCAGATAGAGGCCACGGTTGGTCAGAAAAGTGCCCGGCAGCGGATTCAACGCCTGACGCACACCCGGTAAGCCGTTGGTGATGATGGCGTACCAGAAAAACAGTTGCAGCAATAAGGGGACGTTACGGAAAACGTCGATATAGGTCTTGCCCATAAAGCGCACCAGCCAGTTTTTTGAAACCAGGCCAATGCCGATCAGGGTGCCGATAATGGAGGCCAGAATAATACCGGTCAGTGACACCTTGATGGTGTTGAGAATGCCGACCAGCAAAGCGCGGCCGTAATTGCTTTCCGGACTGTAGGCAATAACGCTTTCGCTGATGCCGAAGGAGGCTTCGCGATCGAGAAAGCCAAAGCCGGTGGCGATGTTTTGTTCATCCAGGTTGGTCTGGACGTTACTGACCAGATACCAGCCGAGAAAGAAGACGCCGCCGAAGACAAGCACCTGATAGATAATGGAGCGTACGGTCTTGTCGTACAGAAGAGCCATCAGGGATCGGGAGGCGTCGCTTGGGTGTTTGGGATCCATAACCCGAGGTCTCCAATGAAGTGCCCGAGGTTTCCAAAAAAATTGGAAATACCGTGATTAACAGAGCGTATAAAGCGGGCCCGGTTGGGCCCGCTCAGGAAAAGTCACCCTTGGGAGTGACTCAGGTTCACTGACTTAGCGAACCGGGTAGGCGTACATCAGGCCGCCGTCTTTCCACAGGGCGTTCAGACCACGGTCCAGACCCAGTTTCTCAGTGATGTTGCGGTCATAAGCTTCGCCGTAGTTACCGACTTGCTTAACGATGTTGTAAGCCCAGTCTTCTTCCAGACCCAGAGCTTCACCCATACCCGGAGTGACGCCCAGGAAACGCTGGATGCCCGGGTTGGTGCTGTCGAGCATGTCATCAACGTTTTCAGACGTGATGCCGTACTCTTCCGCTTCGATCATAGCGATCAAAGACCACTTAACAATGTCCAGCCACTCGTCATCACCGTGACGAACAACCGGGCCCAGCGGCTCTTTGGAGATCACTTCAGGCAGTACCACGTAGTCGTCCGGGTTTTCAGCGGAAACCATGCGGGCAGACGCCAGACCACCACGGTCAGTGGTGTAAACGTCGCAACGGCCAGAGAAGAAGGCAGCGGTTACTTCAGTGGTGTTTTCGATAACCACCGGTTCGAATTCCATGCCGTTGGCGCGGAAGTAGTCAGCCAGGTTCAGCTCGGTAGTGGTACCCGGTTCAACACAGACAGCAGCGCCGTCCAGTTGAGTCGCGCTGGTCACACCCAGGTCTTTACGAACCAGGAAGCCTTGACCGTCGTAGTAGTTCACACCGGCAAAGTTCAGACCCAGGCTGGTGTCACGAGTCAGTGTCCAGGTGGTTACACGAGACAGCACGTCGATTTCACCAGACTGCAGCGCGGTGAAACGCTGAGCAGCGGTCAGAGGGGTGTATTGAACGGCTTCGGAATCACCGAACATGGCAGCCGCAACAGCGCGGCAAACGTCCACGTCCAGACCTTCCCAGGAACCGCTAGCGCTGGAAGCGAAGCCCGGCAGGGAGGTGTTAACGCCACACTGGACGTAACCTTGATCCATAACGGCGTCGACGGTATCGCCGGCTTGAACGCCGCCAGCCACCATAGACAGGGACAGAGCGGCAGCAGCCGTCGTGCTGGTCAGTTTCTTAAGCATCTTACTCTCCGTTTCACATTGCTTTTTTTATTGCCGAAAGATGAAAGCGTCTTCCTTCGGCCCTACAACCTCGACTGCTTTTGGCAGGCGGGTTATTCACGATGCCGGACGGTCATCACAGCCCGACGATCCGAATTCCGGTCGTCCAGTCACCGCCAGGTGAGGACGCCTTGAATCTTCGTCATGACAGCAGACACGCAGGGTCTGGTGGGCTTACACAAAGCGGGGCATCGAGTATCGGGCAAACCGGCATTGTTATTCTCGTTATCAGATCGTTCTTTTTATCGCCCGGTTCCATAGAGCAAGGACAGGGCCAACTTGTATCGATACAAGTTAAGTTATTGTTTTTATTGTAGAAATAAGCGATTTGCGGCGTAAAGACAAGGTCAAGGGACTATAACGAATGGAATAAAGTGGTGCAGCGGGTTCAACAAAGCCTTTGCACCGTCATGAGTCATAGCACTAAATGGGTGCGTTTTGATGGGCGATAAAAGTGCGCCTGTGGAAACTTTGAACAATGCTCAATCGCCCTCCATGGGTGGCATAGAGCAAATGCACAGCCGTTGTGCGTGTGACCAAGATCACAAAGTGCCTATAACTTTTGGAATAGTTATAACCAAAGGAATAGTCGAGATCAGTCAGACAGGCTGGTTTTGCGCGATTCACCATCGCGCTGCCGTTTCAGCCGCTTGCTCAGCGCCGGTTGGGAAATGCCCAGAATGCGGGCAGCGATGGACTGATTGTTGTCAGCCCGGTGCATGGCTTCGAGAATCAGCAGCTCATCCATTTCACTGAGCGTGGGCAGGCGGGCGTCGAGCGGGAAGTTCACCAGAGCGCCCCCCTGGCTGGCGTCGATATTCGGATCGCGGTCCTGTTGCCAGGGCAGATCGCTGGGTTTGAGCGGGCCGCTGGATTGGTGCCGGCTGACCGCATCGAACGCCATGGCGCGCAGCTCACGCACGTTGCCGGGGAAGTCGTAGTTCTGCAGTACGGCCCAGAGTTCCGGGCTGTAATCGGGCACCGACTGACCCAGGTCTTCGGCGGCGAGCTCGGCGAAATAGGTGAACAGCAGGCGGATGTCTTCGCGCCGGGCACGCAGTGGCGGGATCTGAACCTGGTGGGTGCACAGCCGGTAATAGAGGTCGCGCCGAAACTCGCCAGCTTGCTGACGTTCTGCCAGATCCTGATGGGTGGCTACTAAAATGCGCGCCTGGGTGCGTTTGGGTCGGTCGGCGCCGATGGGGTAATACTCACCTTCCTGCAACAGGCGCAGCAGCTTGATCTGCGCTGGCGGCGGCAAGTCACCAATTTCATCCAAAAACAGCGTGCCGCCGGAGGCTTCTTCGACCAGGCCGGCGCGTTCGGTGTCGGCGCCGGTAAAGGCACCTTTGCGGTGACCAAAGAGGGTGTCGTTGAAGATGTGATCGTCGAGGCCGGCGACATTGACAGTAACCAGTTTCCCCGTTCGCCCGGATAAACGATGCACGGCGCGCGCGATCAGCTCTTTACCGGTGCCACTTTCACCGCAGATCATCAGCGGCTGGGACGACCGCGCCACCGATTCCAGATACTGAAACACCGAGGCCATGGCGCGGCTTTGCGTCAGGATGTCGGAAAACACCTCGGGCGAATCCAGCCGGCGACTGAGCACCCGGTGACGCAACTCTTCGTTTTCGCGTTTGATTTCCTGCAACTGGATGGCGCGCTTGATACCTTCGAGCAGACGCGTCGATTCGGTGGTCTTCACATAAAAATCGAAGGCGCCCATGCGCAGGCATTCGACCGCCGTCTCGACCTGGTTCAGACCACTGATGATGACGATAACAACGTTGGGAAAGGCTTCGCTCATTTCGCGCAGCAGTGACTGGCCGGACTGATGCGGCATGTTCAGATCGAGCAGTACCACGCCGATGGGATAGGTTTCCAGCATGGCCATGGCATCGCGGCTGTCCTGACAGTAATAAAGATGGTTGATGCCGCCTTTGCGTTCCAGCATCAGCCCCAGGCTGCGGTGATAGGAGGCCTCGTCATCCACCAGCAGGATACCGAATTCCGGGTAGCGGCTATCGGTCTGATCGGCACTCTTATTCATGAACGGCTGTCTCTTCGTGGTGATTCCAGGGGAAAGTCACTTCAACGCGTGTGCCTTCACCCGGCTGGGAATAAAAGTTCATTTTGCCCTGATAGGCGGTGACGATACCGGCCGACACCGACAGTCCCAAGCCGGTACCGCCGCTTTCGCGCTTGGTGGTGTAGAACGGATCGGTCAGATTCGACAGCGCTTCCGGTTCGATGCCGCAGCCTTCGTCCTCTACCACCAGCACCAGGCGCTGACTGGCGTGGTGGATGCGCGTTTCCACCTTGACCGCCCGGCTGTCGTCCGGCAAGGCCTGGCAGGCGTTAATGATCAGATTGACCACCACCTGTTCAATGCGCTGAGCGTTGCCGAGCATCGACGGCAGGTAGGGATCGAGCACCAACGAGAAGTGGCGGGTGTAGCCGCGAATGGTGACATCGAGCAGGCGCGCGGCGGTGGCGACGACCTCATTGAGGTTGATCGGCACGGCGGTGTCTTTGGCTTCCTGGCGGGCGAAATCGCGCAGGTCGTTGACGATACGGCGGATGCGCTGGGCGCCTTCGTTCATCTCGCTGATCACGTAAGGGATTTCGCTGCGGATGCGTTGGTAGTCGAGCCCGGCGATGTCGAAACGGCCGCTGTCGTAGAGGCGGTCCAGCAACGGCAGCGCGTCATCCCAGGCGTCGCTGAGCATCGGCAGGTTGAGCAAAATCAGTCCTGACGGATTATTGATTTCATGCGCCACGCCCGACACCAGGGTACCGAGCGAACTCATCTTGTCGGCCTGAATCAATTGCTGCTGTTGTTTGCGCACTTCTTCAGTCTGGCGTTCGACCCGGCGCTGCAGCGTGCGGTTCCAGATCACCACCAGACCCAGACCGAACAGCAACACCGCTGAAGTCGCACCGGTGGCGATGCCCACCAGGCGCCAGTCGCGGCTTTGTGGATTTTCCAATGAGCCCAGCCACTTGTCGTAAATGGCCTGTTGCTGGCCGGTGTTTTTGAGAATCGCCAGGCCTTCGGAGAACAGCGCCAGGATGTCTTCATTGCCCTTTTTCACCGCATAGCCATAGGGCTGTGCCTGCACCGGTCGCCACACCGATTCGACATTCGACAGACCGTATTCGCGACTGTAATAGAGGCTCGGCAAGGTGGCGCCGAGGGCGTAATCGAAACGCCCGGCGGCGATCTGACGCAGCGCATCGTAGTGGGTGCGGACCGGCACAATGCGCACGCCTAAATCCCGCTCGCGCAAGTAGTCGTGCATAATGTCTTCGCGCTGCACCACAACGGTTTTGCCGCGAATATCGACCAGGCTGTTCGGTTCAGGATCGTCACTGCGCGCGAAGAAGGAAAAATTCACGATCACCGAGGGCGGGCTGAAGCTATAATCCTTGGCCCGTTCGGGTGACGCTATCATGCCCTGCAGCACATCCATCTCGCCGTTATCCAGCGCCGAGCGCATCGACGACCAGCTGCTCAGAGTGATCTCGATATCCAGTCCCATCACCTCGGCAATGGCGCGCGTCATGTCGACGTTGTAGCCGGTCACCTTGCCGTCGTCATCGACAAACTCATAAGGCGGAAAGGAATCGTCGCCACCGACATGAATGACGTCCGCCTGCGCCACCAGCGGTAGCAACAAAATGGTGACAGTCAGGGCAACACAAAGGTCGGTCAGGCGGCGGGACAAAAAAAGTTCCTCGGCGACGGCATTGGGCGCACGGTGGCGCAGTGGCCGAGAATATAGCGACTCCTGGCGATCAGGGCAAAAGCCCTTGCGGACAGAGAGCGAGTTGAGATACTGGCGGTTTCCAAGGTTCTGGAGAGTTGCTGTGTCCCTTGCCGCCCGCCGCCTGAATGCATCCGACGAATCCCAACTGCGAGAGTTTTTGCTGAGCCACCGCGATGTCAGCCTGTTCCTGTTGAACAACCTTGAACACAGCGGCGTGGTCGCCGGTGATGTGCCCTATCAGGGGCAGTATTGGGGCGCCTTCGAAAACGGTCAGTTGGTTGGCGTGGTGGCGCACTACTGGCAAGGCATGTTGTTACCCTCGGCGCCCAGAGGGCTTGAGCAACTAGCACCCCTGGTGGTTGAACAGGCCGACCGGCCAGTGCAGGGGATTATCGGCGAACGGGCGCAAGTCGACTGGTTGGGGGATTTCTTTCAGGTGCAGCACTGGCGCATGGATAACCCCGAACCGCTCTACAGCCTCGATCTGGATCAACTGCAAATTCCTGAAGCCTTGTTGAGCGGTGAACTGAACATCCGTCTGGCGACGCCGGCCGATGAAGATCTGTTGGTGGAATGGCGCATTGTCTATGCCGGGGAAACCATGGCCGAACCGGATAATGCCGAAACCCGACGCCGTGCCCGTGCGCTGATGCAGCAGGAAATTCCCAGCGGCAATCTCTTTGTGTTGTGTCGCGGTGACCAGCCGGTCGCCATGTCCGGTTTTAATGCGCAGGCAGCGCAGACGGTGCAGATCGGCGGCGTCTTCACACCAGAACAACAGCGTGGCCATGGTTACGGCCGGGCGGTGGTGGCGGGATCGTTGTTGCTGGCGCGTGATCAGGGCGTGCAGCGCTCGGTGCTGTTTACCGGCCACGACAACTTTGCTGCCCAACGCGCTTATGAATCACTGGGCTATCAGCGCAGCGGCGAGTTCGGCATGAAGCTGCTCGACGAACCGTTGTTCGCCGATCGACTCTAAAGCGTCCTTTCTAAATTATTAAGTACCTAACTTTTAATTAAGTACCAAATTCGGGCCCCAGTTCTTCGTGGAAACGTTCCACCTGGCTGGCCACGTCTTCGGACATGCCGCGATAGCGTGCGATGTGAAACAGCGCATCGCCTTCGTAAACCAGCGCCAGCTGCGTCAGCCCGACCAGAATGCCGGCGCGCGAGGAGCGCACTTCGGTCGCTTCCATGGTGTTCGGGCCGATGATGCGCGCTAGTAACTGATCTTTCTTCACATAGGTGCCGGGTTTGACCAGACACTGAAACACGCCCGAATCGGCGGCGCGTTCCCAGTAAGAGGTGTCGGCTACCGTTTGATCAGTACGTACTTTCAGTACGCCGCTGAGCATGCCCAGATGCATCATCACGTTGGTGATACCGCGGGTGCCGGCGCGGATGCTGATTTCATCCAGACGCAGTGCTTCGCCCGCTTCATAGACCAGCACCGGAATATTGTTGTTACCAGCTGACTGCCGCAGTGAGCCTTCGCGCAATTCGCTGTTGAGAATCAGCGGCACACCAAAGGCACGCGCCATGGCTTCAACGTCGGGATTATTCAACTCGGCACGCACCTGCGGCACGTTGAAACGGTGCAGCGCCGCGGTGTGCAGGTCGATGCCGTAATCCGATTGCAGCACCACTTCCTGCATCAGCACTTCGGCAACGCGCGAAGCCAGCGTGCCGGACGCTGAACCAGGAAAAACGCGGTTCAGGTCGCGCCGGTCAGGCAGATAGCGCGAGCCCATACCGAAGCCGTGTACGTTGACCACCGGCACCACGATGACGGTACCTTTCAGGCCGCGCAGTTTGCGCGAGCGCATAAAACGACGAATCACTTCCAGACCGTTCAGTTCATCGCCGTGCAGCGCTGCGGTGACAAAGAGGGTCGGCCCCGGTTTGCGACCACGGCGCACAAAGGTGTGCATGGTGGCGTCGGAGTTACCCGGTGCGCCGGGCAACGCCAGCGGCAGATTGTGCCAGCGACCGGGTGCCAGTTTGGCAGGTTCGATTTGCGGCATGAGGATGGCTTCCTTGTGCGGTTAACCTTCGACGCGTTTGGGTTTTTCGACCAGCGTCTTTTCCAGATGAGTAACGATCAGGCCGGCGATGTCTTTACCGGTGGACATTTCGATGCCCTCCAACCCGGGCGAGGAATTCACCTCCATCACCACCGGGCCGTGGTTGGAGCGCAGAATATCGACACCGGCGACTTCCAGCCCCATCACCCTGGCGGCACGCACCGCCGTTTTGCGTTCCTCGGGGGTGATTTTAACCACTTCGGCGCTGCCGCCACGATGCAGGTTGGAGCGAAATTCGCCGGGCGCGGCCTGACGTTTGATCGCCGCCACCACCTTGTCGCCAATGACGAAACAACGGATGTCGGCGCCGCCGGCTTCCTTGATGTATTCCTGCACCAGGATGTTGGTGTCCAGACCCAGAAACGCCTCGATCACGCTTTCCGCTGCCTTGCGTGTTTCACACAAGACCACACCGATGCCCTGAGTGCCTTCGAGCAGTTTCACCACCAGGGGCGCGCCGCCGACCATCTGAATCAGGTCGGGAATTTCGTCCGGGCTGTGCGCAAAACCGGTGATCGGCAAGCCGATGCCCTTGCGCGCCAGCATCTGCATGGAACGCAATTTATCGCGCGAGCGGGAAATGGCGAGTGACGGATTCAGCGTCGTGGTGCCCATCATCTCGAATTGCCGAACCACGGCAGTGCCATAAAAGGTAATAGACGAGCCGATGCGCGGAATGATGGCGTCAACATTCTCCAGAGCTTCGCCCTTGTAATGAATGGTCGGGCGATGAGAGGCGATGCTCATGTAGCAACGCAGGGTGTCGATGACCAGCACTTCGTGACCGCGTGACTGGGCGGTCGAGACCAGCCGCTGGGTCGAATAGTTAGTCGGCTCGCGGGTCAGTACAGCCAGTTTCATTGCGAACTCCCATGGCAGAAGAATGGCGGCGGCGCAGCATACGGCGAATGATCAACCTGATCCACTATCTTCAAGCAATTGACGCCGACATGCCAAGCCTAGCCCTTACGGGCTTTTTACGCGTCTTTCTGCCTAATGGCACATTCGCAGCGCGTGCGAATAACGTACAAAGGTACCGCTTATATTGAATGGCATCGACCGAGGGCTAGATGGCATGAGCAATAACAACTTTCCGGCAACCAGCCGGCGTCTTTTTTTGGGTTTGGCCGGCGGCATGATGACCGGCGCTTTGATCAGCGCATCCGGTTTTGTGCGTGCCGAAAATGAAGATGAGCCGGCCGATATCCAATGTCGATTAACACCGCGTGAAACCGAAGGCCCTTTTCCGCTGCGTGAGATTCTCAATCGCCCGGAACTGGTCCGTCGTGATCTGACCGAAGGTCAGCCGGGTGTGCCCCTGGCGCTGCAATTAAAAGTGGTCGATGTGAACAACGCTTGCCGGCCAATCGAAGGCGCCGGTGTTTATGTCTGGCATTGCGACCGGGACGGCCATTACTCCGGCTATGGCGACAGCCGTGGTGAGACCTTCTGTCGCGGTCTGCAGTTTGCCGATGGTCAGGGCGTGGCGCGTTTCAATACGCTCTATCCGGGTTGGTATCGTGGCCGCGTCAGCCACATTCATTTCCAGGTGTATCTGGAAGATCCGGCGGGCAGTCGCGCTACCGTGACTTCCCAATTGGCGTTTCCCGATACCGTCACTCAGGCGGTCTATAACAGTCGCGGCTATGCCGACCGTGGGCAGAATGCGTCGGTCAGCAGCGTCGCCACCGATCCGATTTTTGCCGATGGCAGCCAATTGCAGGTGGCGGCCATCAGCGGCAATCCGGTGGCCGGTTATGTGGCTCGGCTGGTGGTTGGTATCGCCGCCTGAGAGCGCACAAAATGTCATTCACCTCGTGCTATAGTTAGAGTTGATCTGAGCTGTACCGGGTCGGCGTTTGCCGGCCGCCCATCGTTTTTCCCGGGAACTGCCCAAGCATGTCGAGCCGCGAAGAAACCCTGCACGATCACGTCGAATTCTGGCTGGAAGAGCTGGCGGCCGATCGCCCTCCCCGTTCTGACTGGTTTGATGGCCTGTCCGAAACCGATATCGCTTTTACGCTGGAATCCTTGCCGTTCGAAGCGCGTCTGTCCGTCTGGCAGGCGGTGCCGCCGGCGGTGCGTGGTGCGGTGTTGGTGGAATTGCACGATGAACATCGCCGTTCACTGCTCAAAGCGGCACCGCCGGATTCACTGCTGCAATGGCTCGGTCGCACCGACCCGGAAGACCTGCTCGAATTGATGGATGACCTGCCGGTGCAATTGGGCCGGCGGGTGTTGCGCCGACTCGATCAGGAAGAACGTGAACAGCTGCAGGCGGCCCTGGGTTACGACGATGATCAGATTGGTCGCTGGCTCAGCTTCAAGGTTATTACCGTTCTGGCGGACACGCCCGGTCGTCTGTTTCGCAAGGCGCTGCGCGAAACCGGTATTCCGGAGATGACCGATGTGATTGTGCTGGTCGACGACAACGGCCGTTTCCAGGGTTGTCTGTCACTCGATACCGCCATGCAGGTGCCGACTCAGCAACCGCTCAGCCAGTTTATCGATCCGGAAATTAATCCGCTGAATCCGGCCTTGTCGCTGCACGAAGGGGCTCAGGCAATTCGCGTATCGGGTTGGTCGATGCTGCCGGTGGTCGATGAAAACGGCACGGTGCTGGGACGCTTTACCGCCAGCGATGCGCTCGATGTGATCACCGAAGAACAGGAACGGCAGATTTCCCAGCTCACTGGTGGTGGTCTGGAAGAGGAAGATTTATTTTCGCCGGTGCGTCTGGCGGTGCCCAAGCGCTCGGTCTGGCTGGGCATTAATTTATTGACCGCTTTGCTCGCCGCCTGGGTGATCGGTCGTTTTGAAGTGGCCTTGTCGCAATGGGTGGCGTTGGCGGTGTTGATGCCGGTGGTCGCCAGCATGGGCGGTATTGCCGGCAGTCAGACGCTCAGTCTGGCGATTCGTGGTCTGGCCACTGGCCAGCTCGGTTCAGCCAACGTGCGCTCGCTGTTGCGCAAGGAATTGCTGGTGGGCGCGATTAATGCGGTGTTGTGGGCCATTGTTATCGGTATTGTCGCCAGCCTCTGGTACGACAGCCTGGTACTGATGGGCGTGATCGCCTTTGCCATTCTGGTCAATCTGGTGGCGGCGTCGCTGGCCGGCGTAGCGGTGCCTTGGGTGTTGTCGCGCATGAAGATCGATCCGGCGCTGGCCGGTTCAGTGGTGTTGACCACGGTCACCGATGTGGTCGGCTTCTTTGCCTTTCTCGGTACTGCATCGTTGGTGCTGGCCTTTATTGGTTGAGCAACTGGCTCAACTGACCGATCGGCATTGGCCGGGCGTAGTAAAATCCCTGCATGATGGAGCAGCCGTGTTGCGTTAAAAACGCGGCCTGGGCGTCGGTTTCTACGCCTTCGGCAACCACTTCCAGTTTCAGGGTACGCGCCATGGCGAGAATGGTTTCGGTGATGACGGCGTCGTTGTGATCGTCCGGAATATCCTGAATAAAACTGCGATCAATCTTTAACTCCACCAGCGGCAACTGCTTGAGCATCGACAGCGACGAATAGCCGGTGCCGAAATCGTCGATGGAAAATTCAATGCCTTCCTGCCGCCAGGCGCTGATCGCGTTCAGCGCCACATCCAGATCCTGCATAGTTGCGGTTTCGGTAATTTCCAGACGCAACACCGGGCTGTCTTCGGGCTGGGTTTTGGTCAGTTGCAGCAGGTGACTCATGGTGGCTTTTTCGATCAGCGCCAGGTGCGACAGGTTGACCGAAATGCGCCCAAGTTTGTTTTGCCGAATGCCGGCAGCGTCGAGTTCGGCAAAGGCGCGGTTGATCACGAAATCGGTAATGGCGCCGATCAGGCTTTGCTCTTCAGCCAGTGGAATAAAATCGGCCGGGGAAATATAACCGCGTTGCGGATGATTCCAGCGAATCAATACCTCGGCGCCGACCCAGCGTTTTTCGTGCACGTTCCACTGGGGTTGATAAACCAGTTCGAAGGCGCTGTCGTCGATGGCCTGACGCAAATCCTTGGTCAGCGTCAGCCGTTCCATCAGGCGATCTTTGAGTTCTTCACGGAACACGCTGTGGCGGTCGCGGCCATGTGATTTGGCGTGAAATAAGGCCATGTCGGCGTGACGCATCAGATCGCGATTGTTGTCACCATCGGCCGGAAAATGACTGGAACCCATGCTCACCGTCTGGCCGTGGAGTCGGTTGTGTTTGGCGCTGCGGGTTACACTGTGCTGCAGCCAATCGAGGCGTTCGCTGCATTCTTCCAGGGTCAATTCCGGTGGACTGATCAGACCAAATTCATCGCCGCCGAGCCGGGCCAGATACCAGCTTTCTCCCAGATGCTGGTGCAGTGATCCGTGCAGCGCCACCAACAGATCATCGCCAATGCTGTGGCCCAGTTCATCGTTCATGTTCTTGAAGTGATCGATGTCGAGCATGCTCAGGCTGAACACCGAGCCACGTTGCAGACTGCGCCGGCAGCGACGTTTCAATTCGGCTTCAAAGGCGTAGCGATTGGGCAGACCGGTGAGTGGGTCTTTTAAGGTGACCGTCTGTACCTGACGCAAGGTTTGATACAGCAGGATGTAGAGCAACAGACTGGTGACTAGAACGAAAGCGATGCCCTTGAGCGACTGGGCTCGATTCAGCCAGATGACGTCGTCGATCAGCGCTTCCACTACCTTGTCTGAAAACAGAATCCAGGCGCCGGCGAAGAGGGCGTAAATGAGAGCAATGCGCAGTGCGGGTTTGAACATGAAAACGGCAGGTTGTGAACGAATTGCCTGGCAGTGTAGCAGCCATTGCAACAGCGGGACGGCGCTGGCGTCACACTTTACTGACCTTTATCTAGAAAGTGTCAACAGAGATAAAGAAAGTGTCAGCAGCGCTGCAGTAACAGGCTGGTCACTTGCGCCAGGTGGCTGAGAAACAGCGTTTCGGTGCCGGAGCGGAAATGCTGGCTGTCGTGATGTCCTAATGCCAGCACACCCAGAGTCTGGTTGTTGACATCGGTGAGCGGGGCCAGTGCGATGGAACCGACGTTGCGCCCTGCGAACAGAAAATCACGTTCGCTGTCACTGAAGCTGCCGCACATGGCTTTGCCGTCGTTGATCAGGGTGGGGAAATATTGGCTCAGACTGTCGCGGCTGATCTGTAGCCAGGGGTCGCCATCGGCGTTGGCGCGATCGCACAGAATCACGCTGGTTTCGTGCACCTCGAATTGCTCAATCAGGCCGGTTTCCAAAGCTTCGATCAGACCACTGGCGGTGTCGTGTGGCACCATGGCCAGCACCAGTCGTTGTAATTGCTGAAACAGGCGGTCGTTGCGTTGAGCCACTTCAATAAAGTGATTCAGGCGGTCGATCAGCTGACGGTTTTCGTGGCGCAGAATCTGATTCTGACGCTCCATCAGGGAAATAGCGTTGCCGGATTCGTGACGCAGATGCAGTTGCTTGAGCAGGTTGGGGTGCTGCTCGAAAAAATCCGGCTGCTGACGCAAATAGGCGATGACCGCCTCTTCCGATACAGCGCTGTCGTTAACAGTCTCGGTCACCCCACCACTCCTTCATAGACGGTTTCGACCGGCCCGGTCATCAAAACATTGCCATCACCGGACCACTCAATTTTCAGGGTACCACCAGTCAGATGGATGTGAACCTGATCATCGAACCAACCGTTGATATGACCGGCCACCATGGCAGCGCAGGCGCCGGTACCACAGGCCAGGGTTTCACCGACGCCGCGTTCGTAAACGCGTAACCGTGCCTGGCTGCGATCGATGATTTGCAGAAAGCCAACGTTGACGTGTTGAGGAAAGCGCTCGTGCTGTTCCAGCTCCGGTCCCAGCGTTTCCACCGGCGCGCTGTCGACGCTGTCGACGCGCAGCACGCAGTGCGGGTTGCCCATGTTAATGGCAGCGATGTCCAGCGTTTCGCCAGCAGCGGTTTGCAGTGGATAGAGCAATTGACGCTGGTCAGCGGTGAATGGGATTTTGTCCGGCGCCAGCCGTGGCCGGCCCATATCGACGGTGACTTCGCCGTTGGGCTGCACCAACAGTTCCAGGTCGCCACCGGCGGTTTCGACGCGGATGCGCTCGGCCTGAATCAGTTTGCGATCGAGCACAAAACGCGCAAAGCAGCGTGCGCCGTTGCCGCAGTTTTCCACCTCGCCGCCGTCGGCGTTGAAGATGCGATAGCGAAAATCCCGATCCGGACGCGTCGGTGGTTCGACCAACAACAGTTGATCAAAACCGATGCCAAAGTGGCGATCGGCCCAACGTTCAACCTGCTCCGCAGAAAATTCCACGTTCTGGGAAACGCCATCAATGACCATAAAGTCATTGCCCAGGCCGTGCATTTTGGTGAATTTCAGACGCATATCGGGCTCAGCTCAGTCGGGATTCCAGGGCCAGTTGATCCGCAATGGTTTCCCGCTTGCGCACCAACTGAACCTGATCGCCTGCCACCATGACTTCGGCCGGACGATTACGCGAATTATAATTAGAGGCCATAACCGATCCATAAGCGCCGGCCGAATGCACCGCCAGCAGATCGTTTTCGGCCAGCGCCAGCGGGCGACCCTTGCCCAGAAAATCGCCGGTTTCACAGACCGGGCCGACAATATCCCAGTCCGCCTGTTGGCCGTTGGCGTTGGGCGTTACCGGCTCAATACTCATCCAGGCCTGATACAGCGCCGGACGAATCTGATCGTTCATGCCGGCATCGACAATGGCGAAATGATGGTCGCCGTTGTCTTTGAGAAATTCCACGCGCGTTAACAACACCCCGGCATTGGCGACGATGGAACGGCCCGGTTCCAGCACCAGTTCCAAATCACGATCGCCCAGCACCTCGACCAGACGGGCAACGAAAGCCGCCACATCCGGTTCGATATCTTCGCCGGTATAACGCACACCGAGGCCGCCGCCGAGGTCCAGATGCCGTAATTTAATGCCTTCGCTGGCGAGGGTGTCGACCAGCGCCAGGACGCGATCGAGGGCGTCATCGAATGGCGAGGTGTTGAGAATCTGCGAGCCGATATGGCAATCGACGCCGATTAAATCGAGGTTGGGTAAATCCTGCACGGCTAATCGATAAACGTCTAACGCGCGGTCGATGGCGATGCCGAATTTATTCTGTTTCAGGCCGGTGGAAATGTAGGGATGGGTCTGAGCATCGACATCCGGATTCACGCGCAGCGAAACCGGTGCCCGCACACTCAGTTCGCCAGCGACTTTATTGAGCCGACGCAATTCGCTTTCCGATTCGACGTTAAAACAGTGAATGCCCACTTCCAGAGCGCGCTGCATTTCGTGCGCCTGCTTGGCGACACCGGAGAACACCACCTTGGCCGGATCGCCGCCGGCGGCCAGGACGCGCTCCAGTTCACCCAGGCTGACGATATCGAAACCGGCGCCACGCTGCGCCAATGCATCGAGCACGGCCAGATTGGAATTGGCCTTAACGGCGTAACAGATCATGCCCGGGTGGTTGCCCAGGCCACGACGGTAGGCGTCGAACTTCTGCTCGATGGCGGTACGCGAATAAACGTAGAGCGGCGTACCAAACTGTTCGGCCAGTTGGCGGAGTGGTACTGCTTCGGCGTGGAGTTCGCCGTTGCGGGATGCGAAAGCGGAGGCGTCGGCCGTCATGATGGCAGTATCAATTCCTGTGCTGAAGTCGTGCTTGAGCGGGCGGATTCGCTGGGCAGATAGAGGTCACTTTTCTGACCGCAGGCGGTCAGCGTGACCATCAGCCAGAATGAGCACAACAAGGTGCGGAGGATTCGATGCATAAGTGCCAGTCCAAACCGAGCGAAAACGAAGCGCCAGTATAGGGGAACTGGGCCGCTAAGCCCATCCATCGGCCCGGGTTCGCCGGTACGTTAAGGTCCATTCAGGCCATAACGACGCAGGATGGCACGGTAGGCCGGGGTTTGTTTGAAACGGCGCAGTTCATCACTGAAGCGCTGCGCCAGAGCGTCGTAACCGGGCTTGTCGGCAAACACCAGATAGACCGGTTCTGCCGGTGCCAGAGAGGGCGCCAGTGGTTTGATGCGGGCGTCTTGCCATTGCTGCAACACGAAGCTGGCGACTCGGCTGTTGACGGCGTAATAGTCCACCCGACCGCGTTGCAGCAAACGAAAACCCTGCTCGAAGGTATCCACCGGAATGCGATCGATGCCCGGATAGACATCGAAGGCGTCGTTGTATTGATAACCTCGGTTGATCGCCACCACCGCACCCTCAAGTTCGGCCAGCGTGGGCGCCTGGCTGCGTTCGCAGGCATAACAATAAAGGTAGGACGTGCTGTAGCTCAGTGGTTCGTCCGGATAGTGCAGTTGGCGGCGCCGTTCCGGACTGTCGAAGGCGTCGAGCAAGGCATCGGCCTGGCCGGAGTTAACCTCAATCAATGCCCGGCGCCAGGGCAGCAATTGCAGCTCCATCTCCAGGTCGAGCTGGGCCAGCACCGCTTCGGTCACTTCCACATCGAAGCCGGGCAGATCGATCTGCTCGGTGACATAAGGAGGCCAGGGTTCAGATACGATGGTCAGCATCGTATCGGCGACAACCTGAATTGGGCCCAGTAACCCCAGGCAAAATAGCGTTCGCAAAAAATTTGGCGGCATCGCTGCAGTATAACGGCAATGCGTCAGTACCCCAGCCCTGGCTATAATGCCCGGCTTTGGTCATTGATTGAGGGGATCGAATGCGCGTCTGGGCAGGGTTTTTATTGACGGCAGCACTGATAACGGGGGTTCAGGCCGAACCTTTAAAGATGCATAACGTAGCGGTACTGACCTCGGTGGGTACTGCCATGGCAGTGAATGCGCTGGGTGCGGATACCGCAGGTCTCGACTTCGGCAGCGACGACGGCAAAGAACGCGGTCGTTTGCTGGTCGGTTGGGATTTGCCAGTGACCGGTGACTTCGGGCCCTTTGCGGTAACCACCACCCTGGAAGTGGCGCTCGGCCAGGCCACCTATCGTGAAGATGGCGTACGTCAGGAGCAGTCCATGGCCAACATTACGCCGGTATTCGATTGGCGTCTGCCGATGGGGCCGGTCACCGGCATTTTCGAAACCGGTCTGGGTGTGGCTTATCTCAGTCGTACGACCTTAGGACCGGATATTTATTCAACGCGTTTTCAATTCAGTCAGATTTTTGGTCTGGGATTGCAGTGGGGGCCGGTGCAACTGGGCGGACGCTTCCAGCATGTCTCCAACGGCGGTATCGAAAAACCCAACAACGGTCAGAACTGGTACGGCGCGGTGATCAAGTATCACTACTGAAACGCTGGCGCAGCAGCGCCAGGCTTTTGCGTGCCACTAATGGAAACAGGCCGAGCAGGACAAAGGCGATGATCAGATCGGGCGACAGGATGCCGCCCAGACCTTCCAGTTGAGCAAGCTGGGTACCGGCATTCACATAGACGGCGGTGCCGGCCAGCATGCCGACCTGGCTGACCCAATAGAAAGTCCGCAAGCGAATCGGTGTCAGGCCCATCGCCAGGTTGATGACGAAAAACGGAAACAGCGGCACCAGTCGCAGCGAAAACAAATAGAAACCGCCGTCTTTTTCCACGCCTGCATTGATGGTCGCGAGTCGATCTCCGAAACGCTGCTGCACCCAGTCACGCAACACAAAGCGAGCGCTTAAGAAGGCGCCGGTCGCACCCAGAGTGCTGGCAAAACTGACCAGCAACAAGCCCAGTGGCAAACCAAAAATCGCACCGCCGGCCAGCGTTAGCAAGGTTGCGCCGGGCAGTGACAGCGCGGTTACCAGCACATAGATAACAAAGTAGAGGGCGGCCAGTTGCCACGGATGTTGCGCCTGGTAAGCGGCCAGTTGCGCCTGTTGCTGCTGCAGGTTTGCCAGCGTCAGCTGACTGTCGAGATCGAACACAAAGAAGGCGGCGATGGCGAGAGCCACCAGTACGATCAAGAGGGCGCGTTGCATGGCTGGATTCCTGGACGGTTGGAAGACTCAGACTGCATTCGCGCAGGGAAGTTTCTCAGATCACTTTTTCCGGCGGCGTTATCAGGCTACGCCATATTGAGCCCGGTACGCTTCGATGGCCGGCAGGTGCTCGGCGAAGTCACCGCTTTCTTTTAAATAGTCGACCAGTTGACTGAAGGTGATCACCGGAATGATCGGCAACTGGTGTTCGGCCTGCAGCGCCTGGATGGCCGACAACTCACTGTCCGGCGCTTTTTCCTGACGATCCATGGCAACCACCACCCCGGCCAGCCGGGCCTTGGGATAATTCGCCAGCAACGCCTGAACTTCGCGGATGGCGGTTCCGGCGGTAATGACGTCATCGACAATGACAATGTTGCCGTTCAGTTCAGCGCCAACCAGAGTGCCGCCTTCGCCGTGATCCTTGGCTTCCTTGCGGTTGAAAGCGTAAGGCACGGAGCGGCTGTGATCGCGATTGAGTGCCACCACGGTGGTGGTCGCCAACGGAATGCCTTTGTAGGCCGGGCCGAACACCAGATCGAAATCCAGACCTGAATCGACCAAGGCCTGAGCGTAATAGCGACCCAGGCGATCGAGCGCTTCGCCGGTCTGGAAACGGCCGGCGTTGAAGAAGTAGGGACTCTGGCGACCGGATTTGAGCGTGAAGTCGCCAAAACCGAGCACTTCTTGATCGATCGCAAAACGGATGAAATCGCGTTGCCAGTCGCTCAATGCTTCTGTCGTTGCGGTGGAAGCGATATGATCCATGAGCTAAGGTCCCCAGAGCATGAGTGTTGTGGCCGCATGGGCCGAATTGGCGCGCGAGTATAACGAAAGCGGGCCGAGAACAAAAAGACCGGCACAGTCGGCTGAATTTTTGTGAACAGAGCGTTCGATTCGCTTTACCCTAATCTCTGAAAATAGCCCGTACATGGCGCTGAAAAGGCGGTACAGTGCCGTGACACTGCACTTTGGTGCCGCTATGATACGCGCGTTTTTGACTGGATAGACAGCATGAAGGTCGTCACCCTCAATTTGAATGGCATTGTGAATGCCTCCCAGCGTGGCTTTCTCGAATGGCTCGAGAAACTGGATGCGGATGTGGTCTGCGTTCAGGAACTGCGTGCCAAGGAATATCAACTGCCCGAAGCCTTTCTGGACGTGCCCGGCTACAACGCCTTTTTCTTCGACGCCGAAGAAGACGGCTACTCCGGCACTGCCATCTACAGTCGCACCATGCCCAAGGCGATCATTCGCGGCATCGGTTCGCCGCAGTGGGATCTGGAAGGTCGCTTTATCCAGGCCGACTTCGATAACGTCAGCATCGCCTCCATCAACGTGCCGCACGCGCGCACCGAGGAAGAAGTCGAGCACAAACTGGCCTTCCTGGAAGTGCTCGGTTTGCACATGAAGAAAACACGTCGCAAGCGGCGCGAGTTTATCTTCGCCGGTTCCTATCAGGTGGCGCATCGCTCCATCGACCTGGGCAACTGGGAAAACCATCAGCGTGAAGCCGGTTTTTTGCCCGAAGAGCGCGCCTGGATGGATCAGGTGACCGGACCGATTGGCTTTGTCGACGCCTTCCGTTTGATGAACCGCCAGGATCGTCAACACAGCTGGTGGCCCTTTGATGAAGCCCAGGCCAACGGCATGCGACTCGATTATCAGATGGTCACGCCCAACATCGCCGACTATGTGATCGATGTGAAAATCCTGCGTGAGCCACGTATCTCGCCGCACCTGGCGGTGATGATCGAATACGATATGGAGCTGTGATCCCGGCATTCCGTTCGCAGTTACACCGACCCCAGTAATTTCTCCAATTGCCGACTGTTGAGCGCCTCGATCAGGGCGCTCTTGTCGATGTCGGCAACACCCCGCAAATCCGCCACGGTGCGTGCCACCCGCAAGATGCGATGGTAAGCCCGGGCACTCAGCCGTAAGCGCTCCATCGCCCTATCCAATAGCTGTTGATCGGCGTAAGCCAAGGCACAGTGGCGCTCTAGCGCCGCGCCGCTGAGATCGGCATTGGCACAGCCCTGACGATTCAATTGCCGCTGCCACGCCAAGGCCACCCGCTGCTGAACGACCGCTGTGGATTCACCTGGAGCGGCACGGGTCAGCACTTCTTTGGGGAGTGCTGGTACTTCGATATGCAGATCGATGCGGTCTAACAAAGGGCCGGACAGCCGCGCCAGATAGCGTTGCATCTGCTCGCGGGTGTAACGCTGCGAGCGCGGGTCATCCGGGCTGTAACCGCCCGGCGTCGGGTTCATGGCCGCCACCAGTTGGAAGCGCGCCGGAAAGGTGGTTTGGCGGGCGGCGCGGGCGATGCTGACTTCGCCGCTTTCCAGAGGTTCACGCAGTACATCGAGGGCCGCACGTGGAAACTCGGCCAGTTCATCCAAAAACAACACACCCCGATGCGCCAACGTCACTTCGCCGGGACGCGGAATTGAACCGCCGCCGATCAGCGCAACGCCCGAGGCGGTGTGGTGGGGTGAGCGAAAGGGCCGGGAGCCCCAGTTCAACGGCAGGCCACAGACCGATTGCACGCTGGCGACTTCCAAGGCTTCCTGCTCAGTCAGCGGCGGTAACAAGCCGGGCAGGCGCGACGCCAGCAAGGTTTTACCGGTGCCGGGCGGGCCAAAAAACAGCAGGTTATGACGTCCGGCAGCGGCGATTTCCAAGGCCCGTTTGGCGCCTTCCTGGCCTTTAACCTCCGCCAGATCGGCAACCGGTGGCGGCACTTCGGGCAGTTTATAATGCGCCTGCGGCAGACTTTGATGACCGCGGAAATGACTGGTGACCTGCAACAAGTGGCTGGCGTGGCGTACATCGGAACCGCTGGCCAAAGCCGCTTCGGCGGCGCCGGACGGACTGGTAATTAAGATGCGTTTGGCTTCGGTACAGGCAATGGCCGCTGGCAGCGACGCCGGTCCCGGACGCAATTCGCCTGACAACGCCAACTCGCCAAAAAACTCATAGCCGTCGATGCCATCGGCGGGTAATTGCTTGCTGGCGATCAGGATGCCCAGGGCGATGGCCAGATCAAACTGAGCGCCCTGCTTGGGCAGATCGGCCGGTGCCATATTGACGGTGATACGTCGGTCGGGGAATTCAAATTGACTGTTCAGCAGCGCTGAGCGAACCCGGTCACGCGCTTCCTTTACCGCCGTTTCCGGTAAGCCGACCATGGTAAAACCGGGCAGACCATTGGTGAGATGAACTTCGATAGTAACCAGTGGCGCATCCATCCCTAAACGCGCACGGCTGTAGAGCACCGCTAAACTCATTGTCGTCCCTGACAGTGTTTGAGTGAGGCCTAACGCTACCCTTTCCACTCCAAGGCGGCAAGGCAATCAGGCGCTGGCCAACTGGCTTTGTTGCGGCAGGCAATGCATGGCGCTCAGCGTTTCGGTGAGCGCGACCGACATCGGCGTGCGCGGTTCTTCACCCAATTGCGCGACCAGCTTGGCGTTGTTCAGGGTGATCGGTTTATTCCACAGATAACGCATCTCCAACAGGCCTTTAAAGGTCAGGTTGAACGGCGCGACCAGATGCACCAGCCACCAAGGGAAAGCGGTGGTTTTCATCCGTGGCTCGCCGCTGACTTGGCGTATCTGTTGCGCCAGTTCCGCCCCGGTCATGACCTGGCCGGCGAATTGGAAATCGGCGTACGTCGGCAACTGTTCACGACGCTCAATCAAGCGCGCGAAAGTTTCCGCCAGATCGGGCAAATAGGCGTAAGCGTGCTTAACATTCATAGCGCCGAGGTAGGCCATTTTGGTGACGCGGCGCTTGGGTTTAATCAGGAAATTCAGCACCGATGAGCCCGAGCCCGGGCCGAAGAAATCGCCGGCGCGCACCAGTATGACTTGAACGCCGTCGTCCGCTGCCTGGCGCAGCAGCTGTTCCATTTCCACCCGCACCTGGCCTTTTTCAGTCTGGGGTTGTTGCGGAGCGTTTTCGGCGATGTTCTCGCCGCTGTCCGGAGCGTAGTTATAGACGTTGGCCGGAAATACCAGGGTCGCGCCGCTGGCTTTGGCGGCGGCGATGGCGTGCTGGTGCATCGGCAAACCGATCTCGCGCCAGCGACGATAGCCCGGTGGGTTGGTGGCATTAACGATGACATCGCAGCCTTGGGCCGCCGTGGTGGCATCGCCGGCCTGGCTCATATCGCCGCGGCGCCAATCGATATCGGGCAGGTCTTTAAACTGCTCGGCAGCGAGGTCCGGGTTGCGGTGCAAAGCGCGAATGTTCCAGCCGCGTTGGGCCAGTTTTCGAGTGATGTTGGCGCCGACACTGCCGGTGGCGCCGAGGATTAATACCGTACTCATAAGATTCTCCTAGCAAGGTTGTATGGACTCGGCGCCTACTGTGCTATCTAATAATAAGAATGGAAATTGGCGAAAACTGCATTGGTTATATACAAAAATGAATGAAAGCCATGAATGACCAGAACGGCGACTGGAGCCATTACCGATCCTTTTTGGCGGTGGTGCACGAAGGCAGTCTGTCGGCGGCGGCGCGGCGCCTGCATCTGACGCAACCGACGCTGGGCCGGCATATCGATGCGTTGGAACAGCAGCTGGGCCGGGCTTTGTTTGCGCGGGGTCGCAATGGACTGGAGCCGACCGAAGCGGCGCTGGCGCTGATTCCGCATGTGGAAGCCATGCATGCCGCCGCCGATGCCTTGCTGCGCGAAGCCTCGGGTGAAGCGAGCGAACCCAGCGGCACCATTCGAGTGACCGCCAGCGAAGTGGTCGGTTGTGAAATTCTGCCGCAGATA
Organism: Saccharospirillum sp. HFRX-2; assembly: GCF_043196805.1. NCBI lineage: Bacteria > Pseudomonadati > Pseudomonadota > Gammaproteobacteria > Oceanospirillales > Saccharospirillaceae > Saccharospirillum > Saccharospirillum sp. HFRX-2. The sequence continues at coordinate 40,093 of NZ_JBEBMU010000001.1, read as the reverse complement.
CTGGTGCCGTTTCGCCAGCGTTATCCGGCGATTGCGCTGGAGCTGGCGACGTCCGACCGGGTCACCAACCTGCTGATGCGCGAAGCCGATATCGCCATTCGCATGACCGAACCGAATCAGGGCGCACTGGTGGCGCGGCATCTGGGTCAGGTCGAGGTGGCGCTCTATGCGCATCGGGATTACATCGCTCGGCGCGGTATGCCGAAACACAAGCACGATGTGAACGGCCATGCGCTGATCGGTTTCGATCGCGACGACACCGCGGTGCGCGTGCTGCGCGAACACGACTTCAAACTGGAACGGACCGATTTCGACCTGCGCACCGACAATAATGCCGCTCAGTTGGCCGCCATTCGCTGTGGCCTTGGCATCGGCCCGATGCAGTGCAAACTGGCCGATCGCGATCCGAATCTGGTGCGCGTGCTGGCCGACAGCGTGCGCTTTGAATTGCCCATGTGGCTGGCGATGCATGAGTCATTGCGCTCGGTGCGGCGGGTGCGGTTGTTGTTCGATCACCTGGCCGAATCCTTGCGTGACTGGGTGGCTGACTAAGCATCCCTTGATACACTAGCGCGTCGATTTGACCCCGGAGAACCCCCATGACCCTGACTCGATCCAGAATGCTCTGGGCCGCCGGCTTGTTGGCTGTGTTGATAGTGGCGCTGAGTATTTTCTGGCACCAACGCTATCAGCAGCGTCATGTTCAGGCGCCGCAGCAATTGCTGACGCATTTGGGGGAAGTGGCACTGGGAGAGACGGCGCTGGATCCGGCATATCTGTTGGTGGAAACGCTGGCTGAGCAACAGCGGCTCTGGCTGAGCGACCAACTGCTGGCGGACTTGAGTGGCAGCGGTCATCCCGATCCGCAAGCGGCGGTACAGGCTTTATTGCCACGCGCCGGTGCTCGTCTTGATGATGCCGCTGGTCTGGCTGAGGCGCTGACACCGCGCTTGCAAGCGTTACCGGAACCGCCCTGGGCGTTGTTGGTCGAAGAATCCCGTCTCTGGCAGATTCAGGCGGGCGATTATTGTCTGAGCATCGGTTTTCAAGGCAGCGCTGCGCCGGCCTTATGGCAGTGGCGCGACTTCAGTCACTGTCCGGACGCCAGCGATTGATGCGCCGAGCGTCCCAGATATCGATCACCGGGCCCTGCTCCGTGGCGGCCTGATGCACCAGGACCCGCGCCAATTGTTGTGCTTCAACCGGCTGGTAACGGCTCAGTCGGCCCGTGAGCAACGGCGAAACGGCGCGTCCAAGCAAGGCGCCCAGCCGCTCTGCCAACCGAAATTCCTGCCGCTCACCGAGTAACAGTGACGGTCGCAGCAGCGTCAGGCGTTGGAAACTGAGCGCGATCAATTCCTGCTCGGCCTGGCCCTTGGTGCGCAGATACAGATTGCGGCTGTCGGCATCGGCGCCGACGCTCGACACCGCCAGGCAATGGCGCACACCGCGATCGCGTGCCCAATGTGCGACCTGCGCAACCAGATCACGATCCACCGCGATAAACGCCTCGGCGGAGCCAGCGCTGCGCAAAGTGGTGCCCAGTGAGCAGATCAGGCTGCCGCCGCTGAGATCGAGACCGGCGGTATCGGTTTCCAATTGCTTGAAGTCGACCACTTGCACCGCCTGATGCGGCAAGGCCGGCGGTACCGGTCGACGTACCAGCAACCAGCAGGGATCGAAGTGATCGGCGGTGAGTCTGGGCGCGACGGCCTGGCCGACCAGACCGGTGGCGCCCACCAGCACGGTGGCGGTCATGCGAACATTTCCTGACGTTGTGGCCGGTTGGCACAGAAGTCGGCCACGGCCATGGGTTCAGCAAGATGGAAGCCCTGAAAATAGTCGACTTCCATCTGCTTCACCACGCTGAGAATGTCGTTGGAATGCACGTGCTCGGCGACGGTGCGGATGTTCAGATCCTGACACAACTGCACCACCCGTTTGACCAGAATGCGGCTGACTTCGCTTTCGTCCAGATTGCGAATCAGGCTGCCGTCGAGCTTGATCCAGTCCGGTTTCAGATGCAGCACGCGCTCTAAATTGGAGTAGGCGCTGCCGAAATCGTCGATGGCCAGTTTGCAGCCCAGACGGCGCAATTCCATCAGGGTGATGGCGAAGCGCTGAAATTCACGCAGGCCATCGGACTCGACAATTTCCAGCGTTACCCGCTCGGCTTCGATGCCCGAGCGCAGCCAGTGCTTGAGCCGTTCGATTAACTCGGTATTGCCCAGATCGCGGGCGGTAAAATTCAGCGTGAAACCGATGTTCAGGTCTTTGAGCAACCGGAAGGTTTCGTCGATCATGCGCATCGACAGACGCGGATACAGCTGCGTCGGTTTGACCAGATCGAGAAAATCCCCGGGCGCGTAAATGCGGCCATCCTGGCGAATGCGAATCAGCGCTTCGACGTGTGGCACCTCGCCACGGGCATTGAATAACGGCTGGATAAAGGGCTCGACTTCATCGTTGGCCAGCGCCGTCCGTACCCGGCCGAGCCAGATCAGGCCGTCGCGTTTGTGCTTGTCGTTTCCGGGCATATCCAACGCCCGGGCGATGGGTAACTGATGATGGTAGGCATGACGCCGCGCTTCCGAGGCTTTGATCAATAAATCTTCCGGGCCGGGCGTCATGTTGGGCGGCAATTCGTCGCGGTGGGCGGTGCCGGCGGTCAACAGAATCGGCAGGACGTTGCGCACCCGTTCGGCGCTGAACACATCGGACTGATCCTGCAAGCGTTCGGTTAATTGCGCCATGCCGCGGAAGAACGTCTGATTCGGGCAGGCATCGGGCGCAACGATCAAAAATTCGTTGGGCGAGCCGCGAAACACCAGCGCCGTGGTCGGCAGTAATTCCGGCAGATGGTTTTGGATGGCCTGACTTAAATCACCCAGTAGCTGGTCGCCGATGGCGTAACCATAAAGGTTATTAATCTGGCGCAGGTTGTTCACTTTCAGGCTGCACACCTGAGCGATGGGCCAGGGGTCGGCATCGCGCAGACACTGCAACAGACCGACGCGGTTGGCGAGGCCGGTGATGGCATCGGTTTCGTATTTGCGAAACAGCTCGCGGGTTTTGACTTTCACTTCCGCTTCCAGGTCGCGATTGACCTGATCCAGGTCTTTGACCGATTCGCGAATCAGATGAAACAGCGGCGTCAGCGCATTGCTCTGGTAGGTCACCAGTGGTTTGCGCTGCGCCGGATCTTCCGCCAGCGCCAATACCGTCAGATGATGTTGCAGCGATCGAGTGCGACCGTTTTCGTGGTGCAGTTCGTCCGCACAATAGGCGCCGCTCAACGGTGCCAGCTGGCGCAGCGGCGTCAGTTCCAGATCGGGCCCGCCACTGTCGCTGGAGGCGCGCGCCTGGCAGTTGAACGCCAACAGTAATTCCGGGCGTTGTTCGTAGAGTTGTTGGGCGCCCTTGCTCAGGGCTTCACGGCTGATCGACGGATGGCTGTAGGCAAAACGCACCTTGTCGCCGACCTGCAAGGGTTCGGACAACTGAAAGCCACCGCCGCTGAGGTTGTCGATGGGCACGCAGAGTCGCTGCTGGGCGCCGTCGATGTGCATCAACGGAAAATGGCGATAGTCGGCGGGATTCAGCGGCTGGTTATCATTGAGGTAGGTGTCGTACAGCGACTGTACCGAACGATTGTCCAGCTCATACAATTGGTTGCCGGAAGCTTTGGTGACCGTCCAGTTGCGACCGATCTGATGCCATTGGTTAAAGGCCAGCGACTGCACCATCAGGCTCGGGTTATCGAGCGTCACCACCAGGCAATGATTGGGATGCACCAAGCCATTGGCGAACACCCAGCCGCCAAGCTGATCGGTCATCCGACCGCCAGCGACGACCACGTGCGGATGCTGCTGGTTCACCCAGTGAAAGAGATCATCGCAGGCTGGCGCCGGGTCGCTGAAGAAGGTCAGTGCCAGGCGGGTGTGATCGGCAATCAGCGGGCGATACAGTTGCTCGCCCAGTGTTTTCAGGTCGGCTTGCCAGGGCAATGCCTGGCAGCGTATCTCGGTGCGTTCAAACTGCAGACACTGCACCAGCACTTCGCCTTCGGCCAGCGGACCGCGGTTCAGAATAGGCCCGCACTGGGTGCCGACAACCGTCGCCTTGGGCCACAGGGCTTCAAACCAGGGCAGCATGGGTTGCAGAGTGTCGGCGGTGGTGTTGGCGAAAATAAGGATCAGTAGATTGGCGTGGTCGGGAAAGCGTCGCTGGAACTTTCCGAGCTGTTGCAGGCCGTCCTCGACGCCTGGTCGGAACGAAAAAGACGCTATCTGTACGGCCATAATCAGAGGGCTGAATGTGTTAGTGTTTTGTAAGTCTATGTTAAAGATCGGTACGTTGGAAACCGCTTATGACGCGGGCTCTACTATCGATGGTCGAACAGCCGCATTGTTCGTCAAGACGAACAGCGGTTGATTATCACCCAGGAGACAAAGCTTTGGCGGCAGACTCGCCCAACCCGATTTCGCCCAACCCAGATTCGCTCACTAGCGTTTCGCCCAATCCGGTTTCGCAGTGGTTCGTCTATATAGTGCGTTGCGCCGATAACAGTTTGTACACCGGCGTGACCACCGACCCGCAGCGTCGCTTGCGTGAACATAACGGCGAGCTGGTGGGTGGTGCGCGTTATACCCGGGCGCGGCGGCCGGTGACGCTGGTCTATAGAGAAGTCTGCGCCGATCGCAGCGCCGCCGGTCAGCGCGAGGCGGCCATCAAAGCGCAATCGCGGCAGCAGAAACTCGCCTTAATGGCAAGGTGCAGCGATACGCGCACCGAAGCGGTGCGTTAACGCTGTCATCTTTCATTCATGGCTCTGTCATACGGCGTCTCTAGGCTGGCAGGGCGAAACTTGACTGCCTGTTCAGGCGCCGCCGAATCCGGCTTGGTTTTTGCTGCTAAGACCGCCGCAAAGCAAGGGTCCACTTTTGTTTCGGTTTAATGACGAAGTCGTTAAAGTGATTCAGCCCGTTCTGACCGAAGAGTCAGGACCTGACAAAACCACCAGCTGTTGGCAACAACATGGAGAGCATAATAATGAAATCGCTACTGCCCGTTTCCCTGGGTCTGGCAATCGCACTGAGCGGTTGTGCGCTGATGGGTCCGAGCTATGAGCCGGACACCGATTACCACCTGACTATTCTGCACACTAACGATCACCACGGTCGTTTCTGGCGCAATGACGACGGCGAATACGGTATGGCCGCCCGCAAAACGCTGATCGACAGCATCCGCGCCGAAGTCGAAGCCGAGGGTGGCGAAGTGCTGTTGCTGTCTGGTGGTGACATCAACACCGGCGTGCCGGAATCCGATCTGCAAAACGCCGAACCCGATTTCCTCGGCATGGCCATGCTCGACTACGACGCCATGGCGGTCGGCAACCACGAATTCGATAACCCGCGCGATGTATTAATGCAGCAAGCCGACTGGGCTGGCTTCCCGTTCCTGTCCGCCAACATTGTCTACACCGACAGCGGCAAAACCCTGTTTAAGCCCTATGAAATGTTCAACGTCCAGGGCTACAAGGTGGCGGTAGTCGGTTTCACCACCGAAGACACCGTTAAGATCGCCAACCCTGAATACATGACCGACCTGTCGTTCCTGACCCCGGTTGATGTCGCCGCTGACCTGATTCCGGAACTGGATGCCAAATCCGACCTGGTCATCGCCGTCACTCACATGGGTCACTACGCCAACGGCAACTACGGCGGCAATGCGCCGGGCGACGTTACCCTGGCGCGCAGCGTTGACGGCATCGACGTTATCGTCGGTGGCCACAGCCAGAACCCGCTGTTCGAACCAGACGTGCAGAACAACACCCTGATTCTGCAGGCCTACGAATGGGGCAAGTACGTTGGCCGTCTGGACCTGACGCTGCGTAACGGCGAAATTGTCGATTACCGCTACGACCTGATTCCGGTCAACCTGCTCGACGACAACGACCAACTGATGCGCGCTGAAATCGCCGAAGACGAAGACATGCTCGCCATGCTGACGCCTTATCAGGAATCCGGTGCCGAAGCATTGAACACCGTCATCGGCAGCGCCAATGGCGACTTCATTGGCGACCGCGCCATTGTGCGTAACGAACCGACCAACCTGGGTGTATTGATTGCCCGCGCCCAACGCGCGCGCACCAACGCCGACGTTGGCATCATGAACTCCGGCGGCATTCGTGCCGACCTGGAAGGTGGCGACATTACCTACAAAGATGTGCTCACCGTGCAGCCGTTCGGCAACATGCTCGCCTACGTCGATTTCACCGGTGCCGAGCTGATGAACTACCTGAACGCAGCCGCCGAGAAAGAAGCCGGCAGCGGTGCGTTTGCTCAGTTCGATGGTGTGCAATTGAAAATCATCGACGGTGAAGTAGTCGAAGCCAAGGTCGGTGGTGAGCCGATTGACCCGAGTCAGACCTACCGTCTGTCGGTCAACTCCTTTACCGCCTCTGGCGGTGACGGCTACCCGAACATCACTGAGCATCCGAACTACGTGAACTCCGGTTTTGTCGATGCCGACATGCTCGCCGATTACATCGAGCGCAACAGCCCGCTCGACATCGCCGACTATGAACCCGGTATGGCGGTGGTGCGCGACTGATTGTTCAGTCGGTAACGCTATAAACAAAGGTCGCTTCGGCGGCCTTTTTTAATGTGCACAAGCTAGGCGCTGCTCAGCGTTTCGCAACAGACCATTGCACAAACAGCCCCTTCGGCTCGCCCCTGGCTGTGGTATGATCCGCGCGCCATTTCCTTCGACCACCCGCAGCAAGAGCCGATCATGAGCAAGAATTCTCTCGATAAGAGCAAGATTCGCATCCTCCTGTTGGAAGGTGTCCACCAGAGCGCGTTGGATACCCTGAACAAGGCGGGCTACACCAATATTGAATACCTGAAGGGTTCACTGCCCGAAGCCGAGCTGATCGAGAAGGTGCGTGATGCGCACTTTATCGGCATTCGTTCGCGTACTCAGTTGACCCGCGCCGTGTTTGAGGCCGCCGATAAGCTGGTGGCCGTGGGTTGTTTCTGCATTGGCACCAATCAGGTTGATTTGAACGCCGCCAGCGAGCATGGCGTGGTGGTGTTCAACGCGCCCTATTCGAACACCCGCTCGGTCGCCGAACTGGTGTTGGCCGAGGCCATTTTGCTGTTGCGCGGTGTGCCGGAGAAAAACGCGGTGTGCCATCGCGGTGGCTGGCAGAAAAGCGCCGTCGATAGTTACGAGATTCGCGGTAAAAAACTGGGCATTGTCGGTTACGGCAGCATCGGCACTCAGCTGGGTGTGCTGGCCGAAGGCCTGGGTATGGAAGTGATCTTCTACGATATGGTCACCAAGTTGCCGCTGGGCAATGCGCGCCAGGTTGGCTCGATGAATGCGCTGCTGGCCGAGGCCGATGTGGTCACCCTGCACGTGCCGGAAACCGCCTCCACCAAGTGGATGATGGGCGCCGATCAGTTCCGCCGTATGAAACCCGGCTCGGTGTTTATTAATGCCTCACGCGGCACGGTGGTGGATATCGATGCGCTGGCAGCGGCCCTGGCTGAGAAGAAATTGCTCGGCGCAGCCGTTGATGTATTCCCCACCGAACCACGCAGCAACGACGACGAATTTATCTCGCCGCTGCGCGAGTTCGACAATGTGATCCTGACGCCGCACGTCGGTGGTTCCACTCAGGAAGCGCAGTACAACATTGGTATTGAGGTCGCAGAAAAGCTGGCGCTGTATTCCGATAATGGCACCTCGCTGTCGGCGGTGAACTTCCCTGAGGTGGCGTTGCCGTCGCATCCGGATGCGCATCGCATTCTGCACATTCACCACAACGTGCCGGGCGTGATGTCGGAGATTAACCGCATCTTTTCTGAGAACGACATCAACATCATCGGTCAGTATCTGCAGACCAACGATAAGGTTGGTTATGTGGTCATCGATGTGGCTCAGGAATGTTCACTGAAGGCATTGGAAAAAGTGCGCGAAGTGAAAGCCACCATGCGCACGCGCATCCTGTTCTGATGCGCTGGCGGCTGTCATAATCGGCGGCTGTTTTGATCAAAGGACGTGTGGATGCCCGTTTCGCTGTGGCGCAAGCTGGTGTGGGTTACAGGCGCTGTGGCGGTTTCTGCCTGCATGACCAACCCCGGCCAGTCCGAGCTGACCAGTTGCACCTATCCGGATAGCTCCCGTACACCGGCGCCTGGTTTTATTTGCGGTCAGTCACTGGAAGGCTATCCGCTGACGCGGCTGATTTCGTCGCCATCGAGTGACACCTCGGCCGAGCAGCGCATCGAAAACGGCCGCCGGTCGATTCAGAACCAACTGGTGTTGGAATGGACCCAGGCCTGGTACTCGGCTTTGCCGGGAACTCAGCGTGACCGTGCCCAGGCTCTGGTTTACGACTGGCTCAGCGAAGAGCTGCGGGTGGTGCGTACCCGCACCAGTCCGGCCGGCACCATCTGGATTTTGGTCGGCCTGAACCGCACCGCTGAGCAAGCGCGCGAGGTGCTCGACAGACGCCTGCGCTCGGCCGGCATCACGCCGCCGCAACCCTCAACCGAACAGGAATTGCCATGATCGCCACGCTTCGTCTGCCTGCCGCCTTGCTGATTCTGGTCGCTTTGCTGACCCCGGCCTACGCCTATGAACAAGGCTCCCTGCTGGTTTGGGTCGATCCTGGCCGCGATATCGATAAACTGACCCGCTTGGCCGAAGCCTACAGCGACCGCACCGGTGTGACCGTGGAAGTGGCGGCACCGGAACAAGGTCGGCGCGCTTTCCAGCAGCGCGAAGTGGATAACGACGGCCCCGATATCTACATCGGTCAGCATCAGGATCTGACCGACTGGGTATTGGGCGGAATCGTCAATCCCATTGAGCCGCGCAGTGCTGCGCGCAATGCCGTCAACGAAGCCTATTGGTCGGTATTGAGCCACTCCGGCGTGGTCTATGGCTATCCGCTGGCGGTTGAAGGCGCCTTGCAGGCGTGCAATGCCGACCTGGTCGATGCGCCTTTCGATAACTGGCAGGCGGTGTGGCAGGCCGAGGCGAGTCTGGCGCGTCAGAATGCGCAGCCGTTGTTGTTCGATGCCACCAACCTCTATCTGAATTATGGTCTGATGACGCCTCAGGGCGGTTATGTTTTTGGCCATGACGAAAACGGTGCCTTGAATACCCAGGATGTGGGTTTGCGTGACCCGGCAGCGGTGACGGCGCTGTCGTTTATGCAGTCGATGATCGAAGGCGATCTGCTGCCCGGTCGACTGACCACCGAAGACGTCGACGCCGCCTTTACCGCTGAGCGCACCGCCTGTGTGCTGACCGCCGCCAATGCCCTGCCGGACTATGAAGCGGCGGGTGTGGACCTGGTGGTTGGTCCTTACCCCAGTTTGAGTGGCCGACCTGGCCGTGGTTTCGCTGAAGTGACGGCGGCCTTTATCAATTCAGCAACACCGAACAAGACGCTGTCGCGGCAATTTATTGAAAACCAATTGCTCACCGAGGCCGGTTTTGAAGCCTTGGCGCAGACGCTGGCGCCGGCGGCCCCGTTGCACGAAACGGTGCTGGCAGACTGGCAGGATGATGAAGCCTGGCATGCCCAAGCCTGGTCAGTCTGGCAAGACGCAGAGCCACAGCCATCGGTTCCGGCAATGGGGTTGTACTGGATGTTTGGCAGCGCTGCGGTGAAAGCCATTTTGGAACAGCAGGCGCCCATTCAGTCGACACTGGCCGAAGCGGCCGCTCAGATTGCCGAGCTGGCGGTGATTCCCGAGCCGGTCGAAGAAGAGGCTGAGTAAGATGTTTGTGCATCGCTGGAATACTGGGGAAGCGGTCGATCTGCCGGTCGGTAAAGCCGTCTGTGTGGGTCGCAATTACGCCGAGCACGCCCGCGAGCTGAACAACCCGGTGCCGACCCAACCCTTGCTGTTTCATAAGCCGGCCAGTGCTTTTTGTGAGCTGGAAGGCGAGCTGCAACTGAGGCGTCCGGCGCTGCATTTTGAAACTGAGTTGGCGCTGCTGATTGGCGCGCCCTTGACGGCCGCCAGCGAAGATCCCTGGGCGGCGGTGATTGGCGTTACCCTGGCGCTGGATCTGACCGATCGCGACCTGCAAGCCGAATTAAAACAGGCTGGCCACCCGTGGGAGCGCGCCAAGGCGTTCGATGGTGCCTTACCGCTCGGTTCCTGGTTACCAATTGCCCAGATGCCGGCGCAGGTGGCGGACTGGTCCTATCGTCTGACCCTGAATGGCGCGCCGCGTCAGCACGGTCAGATCAACCAGATGCTCTGCCCGCCGCTTGAGTTGTTACGGCTGATACTGGCCGATTTCAGCCTGCAGCCGGGCGATGTGGTGCTCACCGGTACGCCGGCCGGTGTGGGCGTTTTGTCCGCCGGTGATCAATTGCTGTTCGAGCTTGATGACACGGATTGGCAGCTGCGCACCGAGGTTGCCGCCTCCGGCTCTTGACAGTTGCGACGGCTCAGGCAAAGGTGCCGAAGTCTCTATTGTTGTCTCGGTGTGCTTTGATGCGAGTCTTTTGGTTGTCTGTTGCGGTGGTATTGAGCCTGGCCGGTTGTGCCAATCTGGGTGTCGATGAGGTTTATCAGTCACCGACCTTTCAGCATCAGGGCAGTCAACTGACGGCGCTGAGCTGGCAACAACTGGATGGCCGCAGTCGCGTCATCATCGATAATCCCAATGCCTATTCCCTGCCCATTCAATCGCTGAGCGCTGAACTCTGGCTCAATGGCGAACCCTGGCTACAACTCGACAGCCCGCCGATTTCCGGCTTGCCCGCTGGCCGTTCAACCACCGTCGATCTGGATTGGTCGCTGGCGGTGTCTGGCGTGTTCGACCGCGTGGCCAACGCCTATGAAAACGGCGAAGTGGAATTGACGCTGCACCTGTCGCCGACGGTCAATGTACCGGTGCTGGGTTCGCGTCAGTTGCAATGGCAGCAAGCCTTTGCGGTGCCGGTACCGCGTTTGCCCAAGGTGCAGTTGGCGGACTGGCGGGTCGATAGCATCAATTTGACGTCGGTAACGCTGGAGCTGGATCTGCTGCTGGATAATCCCAATCGCTTTGGCTTGAGCACCGGACCCGTTGAGTTGGCGGTGCGTCAAGGTTCAACGCCGATGTCGGCGGTGAGTCTGTCACCGGTGTCGATGGGCGCGGGCGAAAAGCGCATGCAGTCGACGCGGTTACGTCTGGATTATGGCGATCTGGGCAGCACCCTGATCTCGGCTTTGCGCGATGGCACCTGGCCGAGCAATCTGCAATTGCAATGGAGCGCGCCGGTCCGCAGCCCGGATTTGGGGCTTGATCTGCCCGATTTTGTCGGTGAGGTGGCGTTGTGAGCCGCGTCCAAACGGCCTTGCTGCTGAGCTGTTTCTGGCTCAGTACTGCGTTCAGTACGACGGCCGCGGCTTCGACGCTCAGTGAGGTCCGCGCTAAAGATCAGCTCGATTGTGGTGTCTCAACCGGTATTCCCGGCTTTTCCAACCCCGATAATCAGGGTCACTGGAGTGGCCTCGACGTCGATATCTGTCGCGCCGTCGCTGCGGCGGTCTTGGGTGATGCCAATAAGGTGCGCTTTACGCCGCTGACACCGGGCGATCGTTTTTCGGCGCTGTCGTCCGGCGAGATTGATATGTTGTCGCGCAACACCACCTGGACGCATTCGCGCGATACCACCCTGGGCATGATCTTCGCCGGCATCGCCTTTTACGATGGTCAGGGCTTTATGGTGCAACGCACCTCGGGCATCGAGAGTGTTGACGATCTGGGCGGCGCGGCGGTCTGCGTGCAGGGTGGCACCACCAGCGAACTCAACTTGGCCGATTATTTTCGCGAGCATGGCCTGAATTATCAGCCGGTGTCTTTCGGCACCTCTGACCTGGCGCTGGAAGGTTTTCAGGCGGGACGTTGCGCGGTGTTGTCGTCGGATCTGTCGCAGCTCTATGCGCTGCGCACCCGGCTGGAAAAGCGCGACAGCGTGCTGATGCTGCCGGAAGTGATTTCCAAAGAGCCCCTCGGCCCGGCCGTTCGGCAGGACGACATGCAGTGGTACAACATCGTCAAGTGGACGCTCTATGCCCTGGTTAATGCCGAGGAATACGGCGTGACCCAGACCAATGTCGATGCCATGCGCCGCTCCAACAAGCCGGTGATCCAGCGCATGCTGGGCGTCAATGGCGATACTGGTCGCGCTATGGGACTGTCTGCCGACTGGGCTTATCAGATTGTCCGGCAGGTGGGTAACTACGGCGAGATATTTGATCGCAATATCGGCCCGGATACGCCCTTGGGTTTCGATCGCGGTCTGAATGCGCTGTGGAGCCAGGGCGGTTTGTTGTACGCGCCGCCGCTGCGCTGAATTCATTGTTAATCGGTAACTCTGGCTGGCCTTGGCGTCGGTTTATGTCTTGACAGTAATATACCTTATTGGTTATATAACTGACTTGGAACTTAATGCATCCTGGCTTGTTTAAACCAGTCTGAAAAGGAGATGGTTATGTCAATTGCTTTGTGGGTCATCCAGGTGGTGCTGGCCTGGTTCGCCGTCGCGGGCGGCTATTTCCAGCTGTTTAAATTCGCCGATCTGAAAACCTCGGTGGTGGCGATGCAGCAACTGCCGCAGGGCGTTTGGGCAGTATTGGGCGCGGTTGGCATCGTTGCTGGTCTGGGTCTGGTGTTTCCCGCCGCTGTTAAAATAATGCCAGTCGTGACGCCCATAGCCGCCGCCGTCATGCTGGCACATTCGTTGTTGATCGCCGCGTTCTATTTGTATTTCGGTGACAAAGCGCCACTGCCCTATGTGTTGGTGATGGCGCTGTTGGCGGCGATCATTCTCTATGGCCGGTTAACAATCTCGGCCTGATGCCGGAACGAAGGGGAGGTCGATCAGGATGGAAACCAGCTTTAATGTTGTCGCCGAACCCAACCGACGCGCCATTCTCGATATGCTGCTCGACTCTGAGCGCTCGGTCAGCGAAATAGAGCAGGCGCTGACTTTGTCACAGCCGTCGGTCTCCAAACATTTGCGCATCCTGCGCGAGGCGGGTTTTGTTGAGTCGCGAGTGGAAGCTCAGCGTCGTCTGTATCGGCTGAGACCGGAACCGCTGATGGAACTGGACGCCTGGCTGGCGCCGTTCCGTCGTTACTGGTCAGCGCAGATCGATAAGCTGGAGGCGCATCTTGACGGGCTTGCCGACGATGCATCGAGCGAGGATTGAAACATGAGCAATGCAGATCATTATCAGGCCGGTGACGCTCAGGGCGCCCGCATCGAACAAAAGGGTGACGACTGGGTGTTGGTGGTGGAGCGGCACTTGCGTCATTCACCGACCAAGGTGTGGCAGGCCATTACCGACCCGGAGCAACTGCGTCAGTGGGCGCCGTTCGATGCCGATCGCAACCTGGCGCAAACCGGGGCGGCCAGGTTATCCACGGTCGGCACACCCGAGCCGCATGTGACCGAGACACAAATCAAACGCGCCGAAGCGCCGACCTTGCTGGAACTGAGCTGGGGCGATAGCGACATGCGCTGGCAACTGGAGGCGCTCAATGATGGCGGCACCTTGCTGACGCTGTGGCACAGCATCGGTCGCGACCACATCGCCATGGGCGCTGCGGGCTGGCATATCTGCTTTGATGTGTTGCGACACTATCTGGAAGGCGATCCGCTGGGACGGATTGTCGGGCCGGATGCCATGGCACACGGCTGGCCGAAGTTGCATCAGCAATACGCTGAGCAGTTTGAGGCCAGGCGCAGCGGCAAGGCCTGATCCGCTCTTACCGCTGATCCGGTTTTACAGAAAGCGCCGCGCCTGGGAGTAGTGGTTGATCCAATAACGGTTGGACAATGACGACACCGTCACCCCGCGCGACGAAGAGGCGTGCATAAAACGGTCATTATCGAGGTAGATGCCGGCGTGCTGCTCTTTGCCGGCGATGCGGAAGAACACCAGGTCGCCGGGCTGTAACTGATCAAGCCGGACAAACTGACCGCCATTGAGCATTTGCGCCGTGGTGCGCGGCAGGTCGGTGTGGCCCAGCGCTTCACGATAGGCGGTTTTGATAAAGCCCGAGCAATCAAAACCGGCCGGGGTGCTGCCACCGTAAACGTAAGGCACGCCCTGATAACGCGTATAAACCTGCTCGAAGCGCAGTACCAGGTCCGACTGCAAGGCGGTGTTCGAGCCTTCCATGCTCTGGTAACTGGCACAGCCCATCAGCACCAGGCTCAGCAACAAAGCTGGCCAGGACAGGCGATGTGACCAGGGCATGGGTGTTGATGACATGGTGGGGTCCTTCAGGCTTTGGCTCGGCTTTACCGCGATGGTAGCGGAGCCAAAGCCGTCATCAACACTATCTTTACAGTTGTTGTTTACAGTAAAGACACCAGGCCCAGCTTGACGCTCAGGCTGATGTTCAGGCCTTCGGCCGCCTCAATGCCACCGAGCAGATAACCGCCTTCCAGTGAAAAGCGGGCGCGGTCGCTCAGCGGCGTGGGGATATCAGCTTCGACAAACAGCTGGGTACCCAGACCGTCGGGGCCATAGAGTCCGTCCAGTCCATAGCGGAAGCTTTCGCTGTGGTTCAAGGCTGAAACGATACCCAGACTGCCGTAGTAGGGTTCGACGACGGCGGCGCGCAGCCGGTAACCCAGATCGATGTCGCTGTTGGAATCGAAGCGCAGACCGACGAAATAGCTTTGATCCAGATCGTTCAAAATGCCGAACAGGTTCTGACCCACTTCCAGCTGGTTGCGATGGCGATAGGCGACCTCTTCCACCCGGTCGCCTTCTTCGATCAGCGCCTTGGCCAGGTCGTAATGATCGGAGCGGGCGATTTCGCCGCGAGCGATGTTGTCGTTGACCTCATTGATGCGGATCTGGCCAACCATTTCGCGGAATGACTGGTCGGAATCAATCGGTTTGATGTCTTTGTAGATGGCGAAGTAACTGCCGGCGGTGATGCCGGACTGACGGCCGAGGTTGATCGCCACTTCGTTATCGAGTTTTGACAGCACCTCGCCTTCGACGCGAATGTCCGGGGCGGTCATTTCGACCCAGTCGTTATTGCGAATCGACAGTCGGCCGAGCTTGATTTCGCCAACCGAATAAACGCCGCTGACCGAGGTGACTTCAATGATGCCGGTCTGGTTATCGACATAGCCGTAGCTTTCACCGCGACTGTCGCGAATTTCCTCGCCGCGACGGAACACCCGATACAGCTGACCGACTTCCACGCCGGCGCTTTCACCGAGATCGAAGTAGAGCCGATCGGCGGTGACCCGGACCACCGAACCCAGCTCGCGGAATTCGCGTTTGAGCATCAGCGGCAGTTCGTATTCCAGCTGCGCCAGAATGGATTGCACATCGCGGGTGTTAAAATCGAGCGAGCGCTGCATCTGCAGTTCGCCGTTGGCAACGCCATAAAAGGATGTTGTCAGCGTGGACGAACCCCAGCCGTGCGGGTACAGCGTCACGACGGCCAGGGTGGTCAGGTCGGCGCGCTTGGCCGCATCGACCATGGCGGTGATCTTGGCCTGGCTGTCGGGCCGTTCGGATGTTTTGGCGGTGGCGACCTGATAATTGCGTAACTGGTTGATGGCTTCACTGGCGACCAGGCGCAGATCCGGGCGGCTGGACAGGTTGTCGTCATCCAGGTCGGTGACCAGGAGCAGGTTTTGCGCCAAACAGAGGCTACTTGCGACCCATAACAGGGTGCAGACTGAAAGCTTGCGAATCACAAAGGCGGTCCTAACAGGGGTTGAATGCCCAAGTATAGCTGCCTCCCACCAGATGCAAGCCGAGCGGCGCCTCGCGACCATCTTCTAAGGTGCCGGTAAAACTCGTATAATCGCCGCCCCATTTTTCCGGGCTGGTTAAAAACTGAACGTGACTGGCTCGGGTTCAACCGTTCGAGGTGAAGCGTGGATTTTCCCAAGCGTTATCAGGTGGTGGTGATCGGTGGCGGTCACGCCGGTACCGAAGCGGCGTTAGCTGCGGCCCGCACCGGTGCGCAGACGCTGTTGCTGACGCATAACATCGAAACCGTCGGGGTGATGTCGTGCAACCCGGCCATCGGTGGCATCGGCAAGAGTCATCTGGTGAAAGAGATCGATGCGCTCGGCGGCGCCATGGCGCGCGCCACCGACCGCGCCGGCATCCAGTTCCGCATGCTCAACAGCCGCAAAGGCCCGGCGGTACGCGCCACTCGCGCCCAGGCCGACCGTGCGCTGTACCGCGCCGCCATTCGCGACATCGTCGAAAATCAGCCCAATCTGGAGATCTTTCAGCAGGGCGCTGACGATCTGTTGATCGAGAACGATCGCGTCACTGGCGTCGTTACTCAAACCGGTATCCGCATTCTCGCCGACACCGTGGTGTTGACCGCCGGTACTTTCCTGGGCGGTAAGATTCACGTCGGCATGCAGAATTATGCTGGCGGTCGCATGGGCGATGCGCCGAGTAATTCGTTGTCGGCTCGGCTGCGCGAACTGCCGTTGCGCGTCGGCCGGCTGAAAACCGGGACTCCGGCGCGTATCGATGGCCGCAGCCTCGACTATTCCAAAATGACCGTGCAGCCGGGCGACGCGCCGCTGCCGGTGATGTCCTATATGGGTTCGGTGGAGGAGCATCCGGAGCAGGTGAACTGCTGGATCGCCCACACCACCGAGCAGACCCACGACATCATTCGCGCCAATCTCGATCAGTCGCCGATGTTCGCCGGCGAAATCGAAGGCATCGGTCCGCGCTATTGTCCGTCAATCGAAGACAAAGTGACCCGTTTCGCCGACAAAACCAGCCATCAGGTGTTTGTCGAGCCGGAAGGGTTGAGCACCTTTGAAGTCTACCCGAACGGCATTTCCACCAGCCTGCCGTTCGATGTGCAGGTCGACTTTATCCGCACTATTCAGGGCTTCGAGAACGCGCACATTACCCGGCCGGGTTACGCCATCGAATACGACTATTTCGACCCGCGCGACCTGCGTCATACCCTGGAAACGCGCTATATCGAAAACCTCTATTTCGCCGGTCAGATCAACGGCACCACCGGCTATGAAGAAGCCGGCGCTCAGGGTCTGCTGGCTGGCCTGAACGCGGCGCGCCGGGCGCTTGGCGAAGACGGCTGGTATCCGCGTCGTGACGAAGCCTATCTGGGCGTTTTGGTCGATGACCTCATCACGCTGGGCACTCAGGAGCCGTACCGGATGTTCACCAGTCGCGCTGAATATCGGTTGTTGCTGCGTGAAGACAACGCCGATGCGCGCCTCACCGAAACCGGTCGCAAGCTGGGCTTGGTCGATGATCAGCGCTGGGCGGCTTTCAGCACCAAACAAGACGCCATTGCCATTGAGAACGAACGCTTAAAAAGCACCTGGGTGCAGCCGGGCTCGGCCCAGGCTCAGCAGTTGGCCGAGCGTCTGGACCAACCGCTGTCGCGCGAAACTACATTGCGCGATCTGCTCAAGCGGCCGCAGTTGAATTACCACGATATTGAGGCACTGGTGCCGAGCGAGGCGACGTTGAGCGACGCCATTCGTCAGCAGGTAGAAATCAGCGCTAAGTACGAAGGCTATATCCAGCGTCAGCAGGATGAGATCGAAACGCTGCGCCGCCATGAAAACATGGCGTTGCCGGATGACTTCGATTACAGCCGGGTTGGCGGCTTGTCCAACGAAGTTAAGCAAAAGCTGGAACAGTCACGTCCGGAAACCCTGGCTCAGGCAGCACGGATTTCAGGTGTAACACCGGCGGCGGTTTCCGTGTTGTTGATCCATCTGAAGAAACGTTCGCTGGGTCATACTGCGGTTAAAGACAGCGCATGAGTGATGCCTGGCGCGCCGAACTGGAAGCCGGCATAGACGCACTCGAACTGGATGTCGAGACGGCGGCGATCGAACGGTTGCTGGCGTATCACGCTCTGCTGGTGAAGTGGAATAAAGCCTACAACCTGACCTCGGTACGCGATCCGGGCGAGATGATTTCTCGTCATCTGATTGATTCGCTCGCCATCCTGCCTTTTGTCGATGCCAGCGATCTGCTCGATGTTGGCACCGGCCCGGGTTTGCCGGGCATGGTACTGGCGTTGGTGCGGCCGGAGCAGGCGGTGACGCTGCTCGACAGCAACGGCAAAAAGACGCGCTTTTTAACGCAGGTGCGGCTGGACCTGGGTGTGGATAACGCCACCGTGGTGCACAACCGTCTGGAAAGTTGGCAGCCGCAGCGCCACTTTGCACAAATCAGTTCACGGGCCTTTGCCACCCTGGATGAGATGGTGGCAAAATCCAGACACCTGTTGGCCCCCGCCGGTCGTTTTTTGGCAATGAAGGGCCGCTACCCTCAGGACGAGCTCGATGCCCTGCCTAACGGCGTGGTGTGTGATGCTGTCCATTCGCTGAATGTGCCAGGCACCTCCGGCGCTCGACATCTGGTACAGTTGTCGATCCGGGATGTATAAGGATGCGATCTTGACTCAGATTTTCGCTATCACCAATCAGAAAGGCGGCGTCGGCAAGACGACCACCGCCATCAATCTGCCGGCCTCGCTGGTGGCCATGAAGCGCAAAGTGCTGGTGGTCGATCTGGACCCTCAGGGCAATGCCACCATGGGCAGCGGCATCGACAAGAACGATGTCGAGCTGAGCGTCTATGATGTTCTGACCAGTCGCTGCGCCTGCGCCGATGCTGTGGTGCGCGCCGAAAATGCCGGCTACGACATTCTGCCCGCCAATGGCGATCTGACCGCGGCCGAAGTCGAACTGATGCCGATGAAGATGAAAGAGCATCGTCTGCAATACGCCTTGGCCGAGATCAAGCAAAATTACGAATACATCTTTATCGACTGCCCACCGTCGCTGAACATGCTCACGGTCAATGCACTGGCGGCGGCCGAGCAGGTGTTGATTCCGATGCAGTGCGAATACTACGCACTGGAAGGTCTGGCGGCGCTGATGGAAACCATTGGTTCCATTCAGAAGGTGGTTAACCCGGGCCTGACCATAGGTGGCTTGTTGCGCACCATGTACGATCCGCGCAATAGCCTGACCAACGATGTTTCCGACCAGCTGAAGAATCACTTCGGCGACAAACTCTACTCTTCGGTGATTCCCCGTAACGTTCGTCTGGCCGAAGCGCCCAGTTACGGTACACCGGTACTGCAATACGATCGCACCTCCAAAGGCGCCCTGGCTTATCTGGCACTGGCGGGCGAGATGGTGCGTCGGGTTGAAGGTGTCAAAGCACCCGAAGCGGCTGAAATCACAGGATAACGATGACAATGTCACCGAAAAAACGAGGTCTCGGACGCGGTCTGGATGCACTGATTACCACCCGCGAAGAAGTGGAAGCCATTTCCGAGCAGCCGGTTAAGGAAGTGCGCGACGGCAGCCTGCGCGAATTGCCCATTGAGTGGGTGCAGCGTGGCGTTTATCAGCCACGTCGCGATATGTCGGCTGAAGGGTTGGAAGAGCTGGCCGCCTCGATTCGTGCTCAGGGTGTCATGCAGCCGGTGGTGGTGCGTCCCGTCGGTCCGCAGAGTTTCGAATTAATTGCCGGTGAACGTCGCTGGCGCGCTTCGCAGATGGCGGGTCTGGATACCATTCCGGCGGTGGTGCGTGATGTGCCCGATGAAGACGCCATCGCCATGGCGCTGATCGAAAACATCCAGCGCGAAAACCTCAATCCGATGGAAGAAGCCTTTGCTTTGCAGCGGCTGCAAAAAGAGTTCGAACTGACTCAGGCCGGTGTGGCTGAGGCGGTGGGTAAGAGTCGGGTTACCGTCACCAATCTGCTGCGTTTGATCAGCCTGGAAGACGAAGTGCGTCGCCTCCTTGAACACGGCGATCTGGAAATGGGTCATGCCCGCGCCCTGCTGGGTTTGCAAGGCAATACCCAGGTGGAAGCCGCGCGTCAGGTGGTGGCTAAAGGCATGACGGTACGCGCCACCGAGCAACTGGTGCGCAATCTGGCCGAAGGCCGCAAGTCAGAGACGCCGGCCGCTGCCAAACCGGACGCCAACATCAAGAACCTCGAAGAAATGTTGTCACAGCGCCTGGGCGCCAATGTTGCCATCAAGCATGGTGCGCAAGGTAAAGGCTCTTTGGTGATTAAGTACAACAGCCTGGATGAACTGGACGGTATTCTGAACCACGTCAAATAAAAACAAACGCCGTTAGTTTGACGGTCGCAACCTCTTAGCCTGGTGGCTGTAACAAAGTGTTGCGACCTTTGGCGCATCTGTATTGAAGCCCCCGAACGAACCCAATATACTCACCCGGATTTTTTGGCTGGTGTCCGGTGGACAAAAGCGGGGCAATGCCCATTTCAGGCTAGCCCGCTGCCAAATGAGCTTCGGTATTGAGCGTTATGGCAGACGATAAAAACCGGAATCAGACCTTATTCAGGCCGGTTCGACCGCGCCCCATACCCCGCCCTACAGCCTGGCGGGTGTTGTTTGTTCAGGGGGTGTCAGCGGCCGTGATGTCCGTAGCCGTTGGTATCTGGTTTCCCGAGGTATTGGTATCTGTCGTGGTTGCAGCGCTTCTGGCGCTGCTGGCCCAGTTTTACTTTACCTGGCGAAGCATGCGTCACTATGGCGCCCGTCAGGTCGGCCTCTTTGTGATGGGTGCAACCCGAGGTCTGTTTGGTAAATGGATGATAGTGGCTGTCGGTTTGCTGGTGTTGTGGCACAACGCAAGCGGACCGGAAGCCCTGGCCATGTTACTGACCGTTATCGTCATCAATACGATAGCGGCAGTACTGGCCCCGATTCTGGTTAAGTGACCGCTCGTAAGGGCGGTAAACAAGGGGATTAGTACCTATGGCAAGCAGCGAAGGCGGTTACGCCAACGCGGGTGAGTACATTCAGCACCACCTGACGAACCTGACCTACGGCAAGTTGGAAGCGGGCAGTCATCTGTGTGATGGCAGCACCACCAATGAAGCCGTTTGGAAAGTGGCTCAATGCCACGAAGAAGTTGAGCACATGGGCTTCTGGGCTTTCCACCTGGATTCCATGATCTGGTCAATCGGCCTGGGCGCGGTGTTCCTGCTGTTGTTCGGGCTGGTGGCGCGCAAAGCGCATGCGGGTGTACCCACTGGCATTCAGAATTTTGTTGAAACCATCGTTGAGTTTGTCGACACCCAGGTGCGCGACATCTTCCACGGCCGCAACCCCTGGATTGCACCGATCGCACTGACGGTTTTTGTCTGGGTGTTCCTGTCGAACCTGATGGACATCATTCCGGTCGACCTGATTCCTTACAGCCTGGAACTGCTGGGCGTGAAGTATCACAAGATCGTACCGTCGACCGACCCGAACATTACTCTGGGTACCGCGACCTTCGTCTTCTTCCTGATGATCTACTACTCCTTCAAAGTGAAGGGTATGGGCTTCATCAAGGAACTGTCATTCACGCCGTTCAACCACTGGGCATTCGTACCTTTCAACCTGTTTTTGGAACTGGTGGGTCTGCTGGCCAAGCCGTTCTCACTGGGTCTGCGTCTGTTCGGTAACCTCTACGCGGCTGAGATGATCTTCATTCTGATCGCACTGATGTTCGGCGGTGGCATTTTCATTGCCATCTTCGGTGGTGCGCTGCAACTGGCCTGGGCCATCTTCCATATCATGGTGATCCCGCTGCAGGCCTTTATCTTCATGGTGTTAACCATCGTGTACCTGAGTCAGGCGCACGAAGACCATTGACGATTCACCGGTCCGATTCCAGGTGAATCGGACCAACTTTCTAAACCTTACTCTTTAAACTTGAGCTAAAAACTGAAACTTAGGAGAACGACATGGAACTGGTATACATTGCCGCTGCAATCATGATGGGCTTTGGCGCGATCGGTGCTGCGATCGGTATCGGCATCCTCGGTGGTAAACTGATGGAAGCCAGCGCTCGCCAACCGGAGCTGGGCCCTATGCTGCAAACCCGCTTCTTCATCGTTGCTGGTCTGATCGACGCCATCCCGATTATCGGTGTTGGTATCGCTATGTACCTCATCTTCGTGGTGGCTGGTTAATCCAAGCGCCCCTAGAGGTACTGTGATTAAACCAACCAAAACGAGGTGAAGGCGTGAACTTTAACGCAACTTTTATCGGACAAATCGTCGTCTTCGCCGTTTTCGTCTGGATCTGTGCCAAGTATGTCTGGCCTCCGATTATGGAAGCCATGCAGGCCCGCCAGAAGAAAATCGCCGAAGGGCTCGACTCTGCCGACCGTGCCGCCAAAGATCTGGAACTGGCCCAGCACGAAGCAGAGAAGCAGCTGAGCGAAGCCAAGAAAGAAGCGGCAGCCATCCTCGAGCAAGCCAACAAGCGCGCCAATCAATTGGTGGAAGAAGCTAAGGCGACTGCTCGTGAAGAAGGCGACCGCATCGTGGCCTCTGCCCAGTCTGAAGTCGATAAAGAAGTCACAGCTGCGCGCGAGCAATTGCGTGAGCGGATTTCTGAACTGACTCTGGCTGGCGCCGAGCGCATTCTGGGCTCCGAAGTCGACGCGAAAAAACACAGCGAGTTGTTGGATAAGCTGGCAGCAGAGCTGTAAGGGGGAAGCATGGCAGAACTCAGTACGCTCGCTCGTCCTTACGCCAAGGCTAGTTTCAACGCCGCATTGGACAGTCAGGCACTGAACGCCTGGTCAAAGCAACTGGCGACTCTGGCTGTCATTAGCGAGCAAACGCAGGTTGAAGACCTGATCAACAATCCTGCCCTGTCGGCTTCCGACAAGGCCGCCGCGCTGCAAGACATTGCCGGCGATGCGATTGGTGATGGCGTCACCAACCTGATCAACGTCCTGGCCGAAAACCGCCGTCTGTCGTTGCTCGGTGAAATCAGCGTGCAATACGAAGCGCTGAAAGCTGAGCATGAAAAGAGTGCCGATGTACTGGTCACCAGTGCATTTTCTTTGAGCGACAGCGAGCAACAAAAGCTGACTGAAAAACTGACCACTAAGTTGGGTCGCAAAGTCAGCTTGACCGTCGAAATTGACGAAGCCCTGATCGGCGGTGTGCTGATCAAATCGGGTGATCTGGTCATCGACGGTTCGGTGCGCGGCAAGTTGGCGAAGCTCGCTGACGCAATGAATTCCTAATGAGGGAAATGAAATGCAGCAACTGAATCCTTCAGAAATCAGTGACATCATCAAGGAGCGTATCAGCAAGCTTGATACCGCTTCCAAGGCTCAGAATGAAGGCACCATCGTCAGCGTTTCCGACGGTATTGTGCGCATTCACGGCCTGGGCGATGTGATGTCCGGTGAGATGATTGAATTCCAGGGCGGCCTGTTCGGCATGGCCCTGAACCTGGAGCAAGACTCCGTTGGCGCCATCGTTCTGGGCGACTACAAAGGCCTGGCCGAAGGTCAGATCTGTAAGTGCACCGGTCGTATTCTGGAAGTACCGATCGGCCCGGAACTGCTCGGTCGCGTCGTTGACGCCCTGGGTAATCCGATCGATGGCAAAGGCCCGATCAAGACTGAACTGACCGATCCGCTGGAAAAGGTCGCGCCGGGCGTTATTGCCCGTCAGTCGGTTGATGAGCCGGTACAGACGGGTTACAAAGCCGTCGACGCCATGGTGCCGATCGGTCGTGGTCAGCGTGAGTTGATCATTGGCGACCGTCAGACCGGTAAAACCGCTCTGGCCGTCGACTCCATCATCGCGCAGAAAAACTCCGGCATTAAGTGTGTCTACGTGGCGGTTGGTCAGAAGCAATCGACCGTTGCCAACGTGGTGCGCAAGCTGGAAGAACACGGCGCCATGGAATACACCACCATTGTTGCAGCCACGGCTTCCGAACCTGCGTCCATGCAGTTCCTGGCGCCGTACGCCGGTTGCACCATGGGTGAATACTTCCGCGATCGCGGTGAAGACGCGCTGATCATCTACGATGATCTGTCCAAGCAGGCAGTGGCTTATCGCCAGATTTCCCTGCTGCTGCGTCGTCCGCCGGGCCGTGAAGCATTCCCGGGTGACGTCTTCTATCTGCACTCCCGTCTGCTGGAACGCGCGGCGCGTGTGAACGCTGACTACGTCGAAAAATTCACCGACGGTAAAGTGAAAGGCCAAACCGGTTCTCTGACCGCGCTGCCGATCATCGAAACCCAGGGTGGCGACGTTTCTGCGTTCGTACCGACCAACGTGATCTCCATTACCGACGGTCAGATCTTCCTGGAAACCGACCTGTTCAACTCCGGCATTCGTCCGGCGATGAACGCCGGTATCTCGGTCTCTCGTGTAGGTGGTTCGGCTCAGACCAAGATCATCAAGAAACTGGCCGGTGGTATTCGTACCGCTCTGGCTCAGTACCGTGAACTGGCGGCTTTCTCCCAGTTTGCGTCGGACTTGGATGAAGCCACCAAAGCCCAGCTGGACCACGGTGTTCGCGTTACCGAGCTGATGAAGCAAGGTCAGTACGCGCCGCTGACGGTCGCTGAAATGGCTGTTTCCGTCTATGCCGCCAACGAAGGTCATCTGAAAGCGCTGGAAGTCAGCGAAGTCGGACGTTTCGAAGCGGCTCTGCATGCCTACATGAACAGCGAACACGCCGATCTGATGAAAAAGATCAACGAGTCGGGCAACTATAACGATGAGATTGCCCAATCGCTGAAGGACGCCGTGGAGAAATTCAAGGCGACCCAGACCTGGTAATTCACCGGCTACTTTCGGGTAGCCGACTGAACTGAGGCAATGCTATGGCAGCCGGAAAAGAGATACGGACAAAGATAGCGGGCTTTAAGAACACGCAGAAAATCACCTCGGCCATGGAAATGGTCGCGGCGAGTAAGAAGCGTAAAGCCCAGGATCGGATGGATGCCAGTAAGCCCTACGCGGACAAAATCCGTGCGGTGATCGGCCATTTGGCCAACGCCAACGCGGAATATCGCCACCCTTATCTGGTTGAGCGTGACGTCAAGCGTGTGGGTTTTATCGTGGTCTCCACAGACCGAGGCATGTGTGGTGGTCTGAATGCCAACCTGTTTAAGCAGGTGATTCAGCAAGCCAACGCCTGGAAAGACAAAGGCGCATCAGTGCAAATCAGTGCCATCGGCAGTAAAGGCACCGGTTTCTTCAAAGGTCGCGGCTTCGATGTCGTGGCTTCGATGACACAGCTGGGCGATAAGCCTTCTGTGAGCGATCTGATCGGCGGCGTCAAGGTCATGCTGGACGATTACAACGAGGGCAAGATCGATCGTCTGTATCTGGTGTTCAATGAATTTGTGAACACCATGGTACAGAAGCCGGTCCTTGAACAGCTGTTGCCCCTGGAAGCGGCCGACGATGAAAGCGCGCGCCGCCATACTTGGGACTATTTATACGAGCCAGACGCCGAAACGCTGCTCGACCACCTCATGGTTCGCTATGTCGAATCGGTGGTCTATCAGGGTGTGGTGGAGAACTTCGCTTGTGAACAGGCCGCACGCATGATGGCGATGAAGAGCGCCAGCGATAATGCGGAAGACCTGATCGAAAGTCTCAATATGGAATACAACAAGGCGCGCCAGGCAGCAATTACTCAGGAAATTGCTGAAATTGTCGGCGGCGCTTCCGCGGTGCAATAACACGGTTTTGAGAGGATACAGAAGATGAGTAGCGGACGTATCACCCAGATCATCGGCGCTGTTGTCGACGTGGAATTCCCGCGCGATAACGTCCCGAAGATCTATGACGCTCTAAAGGTAGACGAAGTTGGCCTGACACTCGAAGTTCAGCAGCAGCTGGGCGACGGCATTGTCCGGGCCATTGCCATGGGTAGCACCGAAGGTGTGAAGCGTGGCTTGAACGTAGTAAATACCGGCGACGCGATCAGCGTACCGGTGGGCAAGGCGACTCTGGGTCGCATCATGAACGTTCTCGGTGAGCCCATCGATGAACGCGGTGACATCGGCTCGCAAGAGTTCGCCACCATTCACCGTGATGCCCCGACTTACGCTGAGCAATCACAGAACACCGAGCTGCTGGAAACCGGCATCAAGGTAATCGACCTGATCTGCCCGTTCGCCAAGGGCGGTAAAGTCGGTCTGTTCGGTGGTGCCGGTGTGGGTAAAACGGTCAACATGCTTGAGTTGATCAACAACATCGCCATCGAACACTCCGGTCTGTCAGTATTCGCCGGTGTTGGCGAGCGGACTCGTGAAGGTAACGACTTCTATCACGAAATGAGTGATGCCGGCGTTATCAAACTGGACAACCTGGCGGAATCCAAAGTCGCCATGGTTTACGGCCAGATGAACGAGCCGCCCGGTAACCGTCTGCGTGTGGCGCTGACCGGTTTGACCATGGCCGAACAGTTCCGTGACGAAGGTCGTGACGTTCTGTTGTTCGTCGATAACATCTACCGTTACACCCTGGCCGGTACTGAAGTATCTGCACTGCTCGGCCGTATGCCGTCTGCGGTGGGTTACCAGCCGACTCTGGCCGAAGAAATGGGCGTTTTGCAGGAGCGTATTACCTCCACCAAAACCGGCTCCATTACTTCCGTTCAGGCGGTTTATGTACCAGCGGATGACCCGACTGACCCGTCTCCGGCGACCACCTTCGCCCACTTGGACGCAACGGTTATGTTGAGCCGTGACATCGCGGCTCTGGGTATCTACCCGGCGGTTGATCCTCTGGCTTCTACTTCTCGCCAGCTCGACCCTCTGGTCGTCGGCGGTGAGCACTATGACTGTGCCCGTGGCGTGCAGGGCGTGCTGCAGAAGTACAAAGAGCTGAAGGACATCATCGCCATCCTGGGTATGGACGAACTTTCCGA
This sequence comes from Saccharospirillum sp. HFRX-2, assembly GCF_043196805.1. Lineage (NCBI taxonomy): Bacteria > Pseudomonadati > Pseudomonadota > Gammaproteobacteria > Oceanospirillales > Saccharospirillaceae > Saccharospirillum > Saccharospirillum sp. HFRX-2. The sequence goes on along the minus strand of NZ_JBEBMU010000001.1, from coordinate 13,318 downwards.
CGAAGACAAGCTGACCGTAGCGCGCGCTCGTAAGATCGAACGTTTCCTGTCGCAGCCGTTCCACGTGGCGGAAGTCTTCACCGGTGCTCCGGGTAAATACGTATCACTGAAAGAAACCATCCGTGGTTTCCAGGGCATCCTGGACGGTGAATACGACGAGGTCGCCGAGCAGGACTTCTACATGAAGGGTTCGATCGACGAAGTAATGGAAGCACACAACGCCCGTAGCAAAGGCTAATCAGGGCGGAGGTAGCTATGGCCATGACTGTTCATTGCGATATCGTCAGTGCCGAAGAGAAAATCTTCGAAGGACTGGTCGAGACCATCGTCTGTGAAGGCGAGCAGGGTGAGCTGGGTATCAAGCCCAAGCACGCACCTTTGCTGACCCGCCTGAATCCGGCGCCGGTCAAGCTGACGCTGCAAAACGGCAGTGAAGAGGTGTTCTACGTTTCCGGAGGCTTCCTGGAAGTCCAGCCGGAAGTGGTCACCATCCTTGCTGATACCGCTTTGCGTGCGAACGACATCGACGAAGCTGCAGCGGCAAAAGCCAAGCAGGACGCCGAACAAGCCATCGCCGATAAGATGGCTGAAGCGGAGTTTGCCCAGGTCGCTGCTGACCTGGCGCGGGCCGCTGCCCAGTTGCGCACACTGCGGGAATCCAAACGCCTGAAGTGATGCCATACTGATGCAGATAAGAAGCGACCTTCGGGTCGCTTTTTTTTGCTTTGTAGAATGCTTGAGTAAGAATGGTTGTTCCAACAGGTGAGCCGCATGATCGAAAAACTGGAACTCAAGCAACTGCGTACTCTTGCCGTGTTACTGCAGAGTGGATCGATTTCCGCAGCGGCGGAACGGCTCGGTCTGTCGCAACAGGCCGTCAGCCAACAACTCAGTCGCTTGCGCGAGCTGCTGGGTGATCCTTTGTTTGTCCGCTCTGGTCAGGGCATGGCGCCCACCCACTATGCCCGTTCGATTGCAGCGCAGTTGCAGCAAGTTTTGGCGGCGGTGCAAGCAATACCATTGCCGGGCGAGCAGGAATTGGGCGAACTGGAACGCACTCTGGTTATATCCGCCACCGATTACACCCAACATTTAATTGCCCTGCCACTACTGGCTGCGCTGCGTGAATGGGCGCCGAAAGTGCGGCTTAAAATTATCAATATTGAAAGCCAGTCGCTGACAAGGCGGATGCAGCAAGGCGAGATTGACTTGGCCTTAACCACTTCGGCTTATGTGCCCGAAGGTTTGCAATCGCGGGCGCTTTTTACCGAGGAATATCGACTATATTCGGCGCATATTACGCAACCGGACGGCGGTATTATCAGGCTGTCAGAATTGGTGGATTTTGATTTCGTTGTAACCTCACCCGGCACCGCCGACTTCAAAGGCTCAGCCCAGGATTGGTTTGAACGGCGAGGCGTTAAGCGACAGGTAGTGCTCAGCGTGCCGAGCTTTTATATGGCACAGCGTGCACTGCAGCAAGCGGCGTTGGTGGCTTTTCTGCCAGCGCGATTACCGCAGCCTGAAGGCATTGAAGAACTGTCGTTGGAGACCTTGCCACCCGGCTACGAAGTTGTCGCCGCTTATCACCCAAGCGCCGCATCCGATCCGTTATTGTTGGCTGTTTTAGACTGGCTGCAGACAAGGTTCTGAGAGTCAGTTGTATCGGATACAAGCTGTGCTTGATGGTTCAGTTTTCTTGCGCTTTATAACATGCGTCCTCATCCAAACAGACTGAGGTCGCAACTATGTCCATCGTTACCATCAACCCGGAACAACTTTACGACGGCTCACCAGTCGGCCTATCGCAGGCGACTGTCGATACCCAAACAGGACTGGTGTTTGTTTCCGGTCAGGTTGACTGGGATACCGAAAATCGTCGCCAACATGAAGGTATGGCCGGTCAGGCCGAGGCAGCGTTTTCCAACTTGAAAATTGCACTGGAAGCCGCCGGTTCAAGTCTTAATGCTGTTTTGCAATTACGCATCTATGTGCGTGGAGAATTGGCCGATCATATGGCCGCCTTTGCGCCACTGATGCCGAAGTATTTTGGCGATCACCGACCGGCATTGACCGGTGTCGGCGTGGCCTCATTGGCCGAACCGGATTTGCTGGTCGAGATCGAAGCCATCGCCAAAATTGTACGCTGAATTAAAGCTGGTAGCGGCGTAATCGTTGTTGGTCGTCCGGCTTACGGGCGATCAACACGGCTCTGAGCGGAGCCGGTAAACCTTCGACGGTTTTGTTCGTGTCGGTTGCGTCCAGATAATCGGCCAATGATTGGCCCGGTTTCCATTCAGTATTGCGTTGTTCTTCTGTCGTTGTGTGAGTGACATCGACAGTACGCACGTCTTCAAAACCGACCTTTTCCAACCACAGTGCCAGGGCTTGCGGCGACGGTAAAAACCAGACGTTATTCATGCGCGCATAACGACCTGGTGGTACTAAAGCTTCGCGTTCGCCACCTTCAATCACTAAAGTTTCCAACACCAGTTCACCGCCGGGTCGTAACGCAGCGCGCAGTTCACTGAGATGATCCAGTGGTGAGCGTCGGTGATACAAAACACCCATCGAAAATACTGTGTCGAAGGCTTCCAGATTAGGCGTTAATTGTTCCAGCGTCAGTGGCAGAACGGTGTGACTGGGGTCTTTAAAATAATGATTAACTGCCAAGTGTTGCACCACCGATAACCAGGACGGATCAATGCCTGCTACCAGTCGTGCGCCGGCGGCTTTCATGCGCCAGCCGTAGTAGCCGTTGCCGCTGCCGACATCCAACACACTGCGATTATTTAAGTCACTCAGATGCGGTGCAACGCGCGCCCATTTCAGGTCGCAGCGCCATTCGGAATCGATCAACGTATCGAATAATTGGAAGGGGCCTTTGCGCCAGGGAATCAAACCGCGCAGTGCGTTCTTTAGTGAATCCGATTGGTTTGCTGTTAACGGCTGTTCGGCTTCAACGGCAACACGATCTAAATCAATTCGACTGTTTTCGATCTCAGGCAGCTTGTCGAGCTGCTGCAAAAAACGCGGCAGATTGCCGTCATTTAAAGTGGCGAATAACTGATCCAGTTGTTCGCTGAGTGGGTCTTGCCAATGAGCCAGAGAGGTGTCACTGAGGCGTTCGATAAAGGGACGAAAATCAATCATTTGATGGCCAGAAAAGACGCGAAATTAAAACTCTGAAACCAAAGTGTCGCAACCTGAAAGCCGACGCTACGCAAACGGTTTAGATGATCATCGGCGCTTTCCGGTAACAGCACTCGTTCAATGGCCTGACGCTTCTGACTGATTTCCAAATCGCTGTAACCATTGGCGCGCTTGAAATCGTGGTGATGCTGGCCGAGCAATTGCTCTTGCACCGGGTCTTCAAAATGCAGTTTTTCCGACAACACCAAAGCACCACCGGGCAGCATGCCGTCGTAGATGCGTTGCAATGTCGCTTGGCGTTGTTCCAGTGGAATAAATTGCAGCGTGAAATTCAGTACTACGAAAGAGGCGCGTTCCAGCTTGAGTTTGGTGATGTCGGCACAGAGGGTTTGTACCGATGTCGGTAAGTCTTCACTGTCGAGAAAATCGCGACTGCGGTCGAGCATCGCTTGGCTGCTATCGACCGCTATGATGGTGGCGCCGGGCGCATGCACGCGATGACGCATCGCCAGACTGGCGGCGCCCAGCGACGAACCCAGGTCGTAGAGGTTGCTATCGGGCTGGGCGTATTGTTCAGCTAATACGCCGATTATGGCAATGATGTGGCTGTAGCCGGGGACCGAACGTTTGATCATATCCGGGAAGACGCGGGCAACCTGGTCGTCAAAGCGGAAATCGGCGACCTGGCCGTGGTCGCTGGCGTAAAGGGTGTCTTTTTCGTGCGGCATAAAGGCTGAGACTGAGGTTCGTGGAAAGCGCTCAGTTTACCGTTTCAGCGCGCAAATCGCGCCCCTCTTGAACGATAGACGGCAACCAGTAAGCCAGCACACCGATCAGCGGCAACAGACTGCAAGCCCAAAACACGCTGCGCAACGAAAAGTGATCGACCGCTACGCCCAGGGCCGCTGCGCCGATGCCACCCAGACCGAACGCCAAACCGAATAGCAGTCCGGAAACGGCACCGACACGATTGGGAATCAGATCCTGAGCGTAGACCACCATGACCGGAAAAGCGGACGCCAGGACGGCGCCCGACAGAACTGCAGCCGGCAGTGCCAGTATCAAGTGACCGCTGGTAGCGGCGAGACTGAACGGCAGCGCCAGAACAAAAGACGCCAGGATAACGCTGCGCGCACCCAGGTGGTCGCTGGCCCAGCCGCCGAGAATGGTGCCGCCGGCAACCGCCGCCAAAAACAGAAACAGGCCGATTTGCGCCAGATTTTGGTCCAACGCAAAATGCTGCATCAGATAGAACAAATAGAAGTTGCTGAAACAGGCCAGATAGAGCCACTTAACCAGCATCAGTCCGAACAGCAGCGCCAGGCCACAACGCTGTTGTCGGTTCAGCCTTGCTGAGGTTTGCGATGTTGGTTGGGGTGTCTGTTTCGCTCGTTGCCAGGGCGCGAGACGCAATATCAACAGCAGTGCCGCCAAGGTAGCCAAGGCAAACCAGCTGATTTGAGACCGGCCGGCGGGCAGCACCAGCGCCACCACGAGCAAAGGCCCGAGCGCCCCGCCCAGATTGCCACCAAATTGAAACAGTGACTGCGCCAATCCCGGTTTGTGGGCGCTACTGAGGCGTACCAGGCGAGCCGCTTCAGGGTGAAAGATGGCGGAACCTAAACCCAGCATCAGGCTGGCCATCAATAGGCCGGCGTAGTGTGGTGCGAATGCCAGCGTCAGCAACCCGGCCAGCGTAAATAGCATGCCTGCGGGCAGTAATGCCGACAGCCGATAGCGGTCGGCCCAGTTGCCGATTAAGGGTTGCATCAGCGAGGCGGTCAGTTGGTAACTCATCGACAGCAGTCCCAGCTGGGTGTAGCTGAGCGTGAAATCGGCTTTAAGCAGTGGGTAGATCGCCAGCAGAATGGACTGCACCAGGTCGTTCAGCAGGTGACACAGGCTGAGACCGGTAATCAGATTGCGTTCGGTGGTTCGGGATAAAACAGCGGTAGTGGTCATAAAAGGCTCCTGTCAGTTTGGACAGCATGCCTTGCACCGGCGGTTGGCCTGAATATTTAATAGGGTCATTAACTTTAAAGATCGGGCCATTTTTATGACCAGCGCTGCGCGAGACCTCTTTACTAAGGGTGAGCTGTGTCAGCCTCAGGATGTCTTCGCTCCGCATCATCATCGGCGCGGCCAGTTGTTGTTTGCCGATAACGGTCTGGCGCGGGTGGAAACGGATCAGGGCGCCTGGGTGATGCCGCCGCAGTGTACGTTGTGGATACCGCCGGGCGTTGAACACTCGGTGCTGATCAGCGATCGGGTTTATCTGATCAATCTCTATGTTGAGCCGCAGGCGGCCATGGCCATGCCCAACCAGTGTGAGGTGTTTGAAGCCACTGAGCTTCTGGTCAGTCTGCTAAAAGAATCAATCGCTCTGTCTGCACAGACCCAATGGGTGCCGCGTGATCATTTATTGCACCAGTTACTGCTGGCCGAAATTCAGCGTCTTAAGGTGATGCCGTTTTCATTGCCGCTACCCAAGCAGACGCAGCTGCGTGCTTTGTGTGAGGCCTACACCCGAGATCCGAAAACGGGCGTGCGTCTGGATGACTGGTGCGACCAGGCGGGGCTGAGCCGGCGCTCACTGACTCGTCTGTTCCGGCAACAAACCGGTTTAAGTCTGATTCACTGGTGCGCTCGCGCCTTGGTGCTTCGCGCCATTGAGCGTTTATTGGCTGGCGCACGAGTCAGCGCTGTCGCCTATGAATTGGGCTACGACAATCCGGCGGCCTTCTCCAGCGCGTTTCGCAAACAGCTTGGCGTATCACCCAGCCATTATTTGCGGCGATAGAGTTGAGTGGCTAGGTGTCATGGTCGAAAATTGTGCGCTGATCGTTATAATGCGCAGCCTTGCTGCTGCCCTAGCCGGCAGCGGCTGGATAAACGTTTCGAATGACAGCCAAAGGTGTGACTTCCATGTAGGTCGGTGTTCGGTGCCCGTATCGGGCCAGCTTTGCCAATACGCTTAAATCTGATTGAGCGATCGTCTTACTTATTGCCGAACCGGCTGACAGGTAATCATCATGACCAAACAAATTGCCAGCGAAGTGGGCAAACGCCACACCTTCGCCATCATCTCGCACCCCGATGCGGGTAAAACCACCATCACCGAAAAGGTGTTGTTGTTCGGACAGGCCTTGCAGACCGCGGGCACCGTTAAGGGCAAAAAATCCGGCCAGCATGCCAAATCCGACTGGATGGAAATGGAGAAAGACCGGGGTATTTCCATTACCACCTCGGTGATGCAGTTCCCCTATCACGACAAGCTGGTCAATCTGCTCGATACCCCCGGGCACGAAGACTTTTCCGAAGATACCTACCGCACCTTAACGGCGGTCGACTCCTGTTTGATGGTGATCGATGCTGCCAAGGGTGTGGAAGACCGCACCATCAAATTGATGGATGTGGCGCGCATGCGCGAAACGCCGGTACTGACCTTTATGAACAAGCTCGACCGCGATATTCGCGATCCGATCGAGCTGATGGATGAAGTCGAGAACATCCTCAAAATCAGCTGCGCGCCGATTACCTGGCCGATTGGCCAGGGTAAGCAGTTTAAGGGTGTGTATCACCTGCTTAACGATGAGGTCATTCTGTATCAGAGCGGTTTTGGTCATACCATCACTGAGCGTCGGGTGATTAAAGGATTGGATAATCCGGATCTGGATGCCGCTTTGGATGGCTATGCCGATGAGCTGCGCGAAGAAATTGAACTGCTCAAAGCAGCCGCCAACCCCTTCGATCTGGAAGAGTTTTTGGCGGGCCAGTTAACGCCGGTGTATTTCGGTACGGCGCTGGGCAATTTTGGCGTCGACCATATGCTCGATGGACTGATCCAGTGGGCGCCGACGCCTCAGCCGCGCGCGACTGACGAGCGTGAAGTGTCCGCCGAGGAAGAGGCGTTTTCCGGCTTTGTGTTCAAGATTCAGGCAAATATGGACCCGAACCATCGCGACCGTGTTGCCTTCTTGCGCATCGTCTCCGGCAAGTACGAAAAAGGCATGAAGATGCGTCAGGTTCGGCTGGGGCGTGATGTGCGGGTTTCCGATGCCCTGACTTTCCTCGCAGGAGATCGTACCGCCGTTGAAGAAGCCTGGGCCGGCGACATCATTGGCCTGCACAACCACGGCACCATCCAGATTGGCGATACCTTCACCCAGGGTGAAGACATCAAATTCACCGGCATTCCCAACTTTGCACCGGAGCTGTTCCGTCGCATTCGACTAAAAGATCCGCTCAAGGCCAAACAGTTACAGAAGGGTTTGCTACAGTTATCGGAAGAAGGCGCGGTGCAGGTATTCCGCCCCTTGAAGAACAATGATTTGATCGTTGGCGCCGTAGGTCTGCTACAGTTTGATGTCGTAGCACAGCGTTTGAAAAGCGAATATAAAGTGGAAGCCGTCTACGAACCCATCAGCGTCGCCACGGCGCGCTGGGTGGAAGCACCGGATGAACGTCAGTTAGAGCAGTTCCGCGATAAAGCCTATGACAACCTGGCGCTGGATGGTGGCGATAATCTGACTTATATCGCGCCGACCATGGTGAATTTGCAGATGGCGCAGGAGCGACACCCGGATATTGGCTTCCGCAAAACGCGAGAGCACTGAGTGTTCGCTTGAAACAGTGACTTTGGAGGAAGGTTCATGATCGTCTATTTGCTGGGCTTGTTGCTGATTAACGCAGGCGGTGGCAGTGCTGCGGTCCTGGGTTTGCAGTCCCTGGTGAGTGATGAACGGGTGTCGGCATACGACGCCAAAGGCTACTTGGTAGTGGTCATGCTGATCCTGACCTTCCTGTTCTCAAGTCTGGCCTATTTCTGGGGTGTCAGCCGTTTTGGTGTGCCCGATGTCGCCGCTGCGGGTATCAATGGTGCGACCGTTGGTCTGCTGTTTACCGCTTGTTGTTGCATGGGCACTTTGGGGTACGGTTTGTCTCAGTTGCAGGCACCTGAGCGCTATCGTTGAGAAATGCGGCTTTTGGCCGTCAAAAAGGCTTGCTCCACCCCGGCATCTTATATATGATCCGCGCCCTCATTCTGGATTAACTTCCCCTGAGCCCCCACTTACATGGCGGAGTTAAGAGACTAAGATGAAAACATTTGTAGCAAAACCGGCAGAAGTGAAGCGCGACTGGTACGTTGTCGACGCTGACGGTCTGACCTTGGGCCGTCTGGCCACAGAAATTGCTCGTCGTCTGCGCGGTAAGCACAAAGCCGAGTTCACGCCGAACGTCGACACTGGCGATTACATCGTCGTGGTCAACGCTGAGAAAGTGGCTGTGACTGGTCGTAAAGCGAGCCAGAAGATGTATTACCGTCACACTGGTTATCCGGGTGGCCTGAAGTCCATGAGCTTCAACAAGATGGTTGATCACAAGCCCGAGCAAATCATCGAGTTGGCCGTTAAAGGCATGATCCCCCGCACACCGCTGGGTCGGACCATGCTGAAGAAGCTGAAGGTGTATGCCGGTACTGAACATCCGCATACTGCTCAGCAGCCGAAAGAACTGAAGATTTAACGGGGAGCATCATGACAGCCATTCAGCAAAACTACGGTACCGGTCGCCGCAAAACCTCTGCCGCGCGCGTATACCTGCGCCCCGGCAACGGTGACATTCGCATCAACAAGCGTTCGCTGGAAGAATACTTCGGCCGCGAAACTTCACGCATGATCGTGCGTCAGCCGCTGGAACTGGTCGAAATGACCGACAAGTTCGACGTTGTTATCAGCGTTTCCGGTGGCGGTGCCAACGGTCAGGCCGGTGCGATCCGTCACGGCATCACTCGTGCGTTGATCGCTTATGACGAAAATCTGCGCAAGCCGCTGCGTGCTGCGGGTTATGTAACCCGTGATGCTCGTATGGTTGAGCGTAAGAAAATCGGTCTGCACAAAGCGCGTAAGCGTCCTCAGTACTCCAAGCGTTAATCGCTTCGAAGCACTGTACAAGCGCCCGGCTCACGCCGGGCGTTTTTGTTTGCAGCGCGCGTCTGGTGGGCGCTGCAGCGATATCGATACGGCTTTTGTATACCCCTGTTTGGCGAAGGGTTTTCTTGTCACAGAAGGCGTAATTCTTTAGTATTCCCTCCATTTTGTGGCATCTGCCCAGTACTACACTACCTTCAGACAGAGGACCTAATAATGACGCAAGACGGCGTAAATCAGGGTCGGCGCCGCTTTCTCTACATTGCCGCGGGAGCTATGGGTGCCGCGGGTGCAGTGGGAGTCGCAACCCCTTTCGTCAAATCCTGGTATCCCAGTGAGAAAGCCAAAGCCGTTGGCGCACCTGTCAGCGTTGATATTGGCAAGCTGGAAGCTGGGGAAATGCGTATCGTCGAGTGGCGTGGTAAGCCCATCTTCGTCGTGCGTCGTACATCGGTCATGATCGAGAACCTGAAGAAGGATGCTTTGACGAGCCGCCTGACCGACCCTGAATCTCAGGTCGCTTCTCAGCAGCCGGAATACGCTCAGAATCCGTTACGTTCTCGCTCTGAAGATTTGCTTGTCCTGGAAGGTGTCTGTACTCATCTGGGTTGTTCGCCGCAGTTCCGTCCGGAAGTCGAACCACAGCCGTTCGATGAAAACTGGATGGGCGGCTTTTTCTGCCCTTGTCATGGCTCACGCTTTGACTTGGCCGGTCGCGTCTTCCGTGGCGTACCAGCACCGAGCAACCTGGTGGTGCCGCCTTACTACGTGGAAGGCACCATTCTGACCGTGGGTGAGGAGTCAGCCTGATGAGTACAAATAAGCCTGCCATCATGCAGTGGATCGACCAGCGACTGCCGGTCACCAGTGCTTATGAAAAGCATATGTCCAAATACTATGCCCCCAAGAACTTCAACTGGTGGTATGTATTTGGTCTGCTGGCGATGATCGTTTTCGTCAACCAGATCCTCACCGGTATTTGGTTGACCATGTCGTTCGTACCGAGCGCTGAATCTGCCTTTGGTTCTGTTGAATACATCATGCGCGATGTGCACTTTGGATGGCTCATCCGCTATATGCACTCAACCGGCGCGTCCTTCTTTTTTATCGTCGTCTACCTGCATATGTTCCGCGGCATCATGTACGGCTCCTATCAGAAGCCACGTGAGTTGATCTGGGTATTCGGCATGTTCATCTACCTGGCGATGATGGCCGAAGGCTTTATGGGTTACGTATTGCCTTGGGGTCAGATGTCCTACTGGGGCGCTCAGGTGATCATCTCTCTGTTCGGCGCTATTCCGGTGATCGGTGATGGCCTGACTGAATGGATTCGTGGTGACTTCCTGATCTCTGGTATCACCCTGAACCGTTTCTTTGCCTTGCACGTTATCGCCATTCCGCTGGTGTTGGCACTGTTGGTCGTGTTGCACGTTCTGGCATTGCACGAAGTGGGTTCCAACAACCCCGATGGCATCGACATCAAGAAGCATATGGATGAATACGGTCGCCCGCTGGATGGCGTTCCGTTCCACCCTTACTTCACAGTCGGTAAGTTGCCGATGATCGTGCTGTTCCTATTCGTTTTCTGTGGCGTTATTTTCTTCTTCCCGGAAGGCGGCGGTTATTTCCTTGAGCACGCTAACTTCGAAGCAGCTAACCCGCTGAAGACGCCTGAGCATATTGCGCCGACTTGGTACTACGGTGCCTTCTACTCCATCTTGCGGGCTGTGCCTGACAAGTTGATGGGTGTGATTACCATGGGCGCGGCTATCGCTATCCTGTTTGTGCTGCCTTGGCTTGATCGCAGCCCGGTTCGTTCCTGGCGCTACAAAGGTTGGTACAGCAAAATTGCGCTGATTCTGTTTGCCCTCGCCTTCATGATGCTGACTTGGTTGGGTGGTGAAGCGGTTAGCCCGAGAAACACCTGGCTGGCTCGTATTGGCGCGATCATCTATTTCGCCTACTTCATCCTGATGCCGTTCTATACGCGTTGGGAGACGACCAAGCCTGTACCGGAGAGGGTGCCAGAATGATGAAGAAACTTTTCCTGTCCCTCGTTGTTGCTCTGGCTCCGTTGGCTGCCTGGTCAGCCGGCGGTGAAGCTGAGCTGGACCATATCAGCACGGACATCTCCAACAAGGCGTCATTGCAGCGTGGTTCGCAGTTGTTTATGAACTACTGCATGGGCTGTCACTCGCTCGAGCATGCTCGCTACAACCGTATTGCTGCCGACCTGGATATTCCTGAAGACATCCTGATGGAAAATCTGGTGTTCACCAATGCCAGCTTTGGTTCGCTGATGGAAAATGCCATGAGTGAAGAAGATGGCAAAGCTTGGTTTGGTGCTGCACCGCCGGATTTGACGCTGGTCGCTCGTGTTCGTGGTCCGGATTGGCTGTACACCTATCTGCGCGGTTTCTACAAAGACGACAGTCGCCCAATGGGCGTGAACAACGTCGCCTTCAACAACGTCGGTATGCCGCACGTTTTGATGGAGCTGCAGGGCTTGTGTGCCGAAGCGCCGCATCCGGTCAGCGACAAACGCTTTGATCCGTTGACTGGCCAGACCATTACCGAAGGCGGTTGTGAGCACTATGAAGTTGAAGGGTCGATGTCGCAGTCCGAATACGACGACGCCATCTACGATCTGGTTAACTTCCTGGAATATATGGGTGAGCCGTTCAAGCAAGATCGTGAACGCATCGGCTGGATGGTTTTCGCCTTCCTGGCTGTCTTCCTGGTTATTGCTCAATTGCTGTATCGCGAGCTCTGGAAAGACCTCCATTAATTCCGATCGTCGGTAAAAAACTATTATTGCAAAGCGCGGCTTGTCCGCGCTTGTTTTGTCTTCACTAGGGTGTTTTTAGCATCGAGGAGAGTACCTGATGGGCGTTGTTGCCAAGCGTTCTTCCATGACCTTTTATTCTGATCCGGCCAGCCAGTACAGCCATCGCGTGCGCATTGTATTGGCTGAGAAGGGCGTGTCGGTTGATATCAAAGATGTCGACCCGGAAGACATCCCCGAGGAAGTGTTGGATATCAACCCCTACAATACCCTGCCCGTTTTGCACGATCGTGACCTGGTGCTGTATGAGCACTATGTGATGATGGAATATCTGGATGAGCGTTTTCCGCATCCACCCCTGTTACCGGTCTATCCGGTTGCTCGTGCCAGCAGTCGTCAGTACATCGCACAAATTCAGCGCGAATGGTGTGAAAAAGTGGACGCCATTGTTGCCGCCAAGAGCAAAGACAGTGTCACCAAAGCGCGCAAAGAACTGCGTGAAAACCTGATTGCCATGGAGCCTGTCTTCCAGCAATACGATTACTTTATGAGTGAAGAATTCACGCTGGTGGACTGCTGTGTCGCTCCTATTTTGTGGCGCTTGCCGGCTCTGGGTATTGAGTTGCCGGAGAAGCAGTGCAAGAGCATGTTGCAATACATGGATCGCCTTTTTGCACGCGAATCGTTCCAGGTGAGTTTGTCTGAAATTGAGCAGGAAATGCGGGACTGATCATGGCTGAGATGACTTCGAACAAGCCCTATATGGTTCGAGCCATCCATCAATGGGTGCTGGATAACGACTGCACCCCTTATCTGGTTGTCGCTGCCGACTACCCGGGCGTTGAAGTTCCGGTGCAATTTGTCCGCGATGGCCAGATAACGCTCAATGTATCGCCCACAGCGGTGCGTGAGCTGGCTTTCGATAATCGCTGGATTGAATTCAGTGCCCGCTTTGGCGGCGTTCCCACCTTAATCCGGGTTCCGATGGGTGCAGTAATGGCCATCTTTGCTAAAGAAAACGGTCAGGGCATGGGCTTTGATATTGAAGAGCCAACCGACCCGCCGCCGTCTGCTCCGGAAGGGCCGAAAGGTCAAAAGGAAAGCGCTGCCAAAAAGCCATCCTTAAAGGTGGTTAAATAACCTCAGCCGCTTCCTTGACAGCATCCCGCTCATCTCTATAATGCGCCTCCGCTGTCACCGACAGCCATCCTGAAGCGCTGTTCGAGTCTATGAAGAGCGCGACGCTAACAAGCTGATTCCTAAACGAATTTTGCAAATTAGAGTTGACAGGATGCGGCGCAGGCGTAGAATACGCGCCTCGCTTAAACGAGCGCCAACAGCGCGGCTCGTCGATCTTTAACAGTGTTGGAATCAAGTAATTCGTGTGGGCGCTTGTGGGTCGACCTATATGCCTTTCGAGGCAAAACTCGATCGACAAGTGACCTGTCAG